>NZ_JABBFW010000002.1:166800-532091 GCF_012927045.1 Azohydromonas caseinilytica
GCTCACCGTGCCGCTGTAGTTGGCGGCCGGGGTGAAGGTGACGACACCGGCAGTGCTCACGTTCACCGTGCCATTGGTCACGGCGATGGTGTAGGCGGTGCCGGCAGTGATGGCGGTGCCGTTGATGGAAGACACGCGCAGCGCGCCGCCGTCGATATCGGTGTCGTTGCCCAGCAGATTCAGCACGGTGCCCGCGCTGTCCTCGGCCACGGTGAAGGCGTCGTCGTTGGCCACCGGGGCGTCGTTGACGGCAGTGACGTTGAGCGCGACGGTGGCGGCGGCGGTCTTGTTGCCGCCGCTGCCGGTGTTGCCGCCGTCGTCGATGCCGATGCTCAGCGTGGCGTTGGCCGCGTCGTTGCTGGCGGTGGTGTAGCTCACGCCACCGGCAACGAAGGCGTTGATGTCGGCCAGCGTGCCCGTGAGGGTGAGGCTGCCCGTGCCGGAGCCGGCCACGGCCACACCGCCAGCGGCGGTGGCGGCCAGCGTGCCGCGGTTGGCACTGAGCGTGACGCTGACGGTGCCGGAGGCGGCGTCGACGTCGGCGAAGCTGATGCCGGTGAGCACCTGCGCCACGTCCTCGGTGACGGCGATGCTGGCCGGGGCGGTGACGGCGGGCGCGTCGTTGACGGCCGTGACGTTGAGCGCGACGGTGGCGGCGGCGGTCTTGTTGCCGCCGGTGCCGGTGTTGCCGCCGTCGTCGATGCCGATGCTCAGCGTGGCGTTGCTGGCGTCGTTGTTCGCGGTGGTGTAGCCCACCCCGTTGGCGATGAAGGTGTTGATGGCGGCCAGCGTGCCGGTGAGGGTAAGGCTGCCCGTGCCCGAGCCGCTCACGGCCACGCTGCCGCCGGCGGTGGCAGCCAGCGTGCCGCGATTGACATTCAGCGTGACGCTGACGCTGCCGCTGGCGGCATCGACGTCGGCGAAGCTGATGCCGCTGAGCACCTGCGTCACGTCCTCGGTGACGGCGATGCTGGCCGGGGCGGTGATGGTGGGTGCGTCGTTGACGGGCTCGACGGTGATGGTGACCGCGCCGGTCGCGTCGGAGGTGCCGTCGGTGACGACGTAGCTGAAGCTCACCGTGCCGTTGTAGTTGGCCGCGGGCGTGAAGCTGACCGCGCCGGCGGCGCTGACGTGCACCGTGCCGTTGGTCACGGCGATGTTCTGGGCGGTGCCGGGCGTGAGCGTCGTGCCGTTGATGGACTTGATGCTCAGGCCCAAGCTCGGGGTGTCGGCGTCGGTGTCGTTGCCCAGCAGGTCCAGCGAAACGTTGGAAGCATCTTCGTTGACCGTGAAACTGTCGGCACCGGCCACGGGTGGGGCGGAGGCCGCCGGGTCGGCAAAGTCGATGGACAGGTCGTTGCGGGTGGCGCCGGTCACGGAGGAAGCCGTGCCGCCGCCGCTCAGGGTGCTGAAGGCCGCATCGCCGAACGTCACCGTGACGTTGGAGAGATCGTTGGCGTTGGCATGGGCCGTGGCGGTGCCGGTGAAGCTCAGCGTGGCGTGCGTGGAGTCCACGCGCGTCACGACCGCGGTCAATCCGGCGGGCACGTTGCCGAAGCTCACGCCCGAGAGCACCGCGCCGTCGCTGCCGCTGAAGGTGCCGTTGGTCAGCGTGATGGTGCTGGTGGCGGTGATCGAGCCGTTGTTGGCGGCCGCCTCGCTGAAGCTGGTGGTGCTGTAGCTCAGGCGGGGCACCGGGCTTTCGGTCGCATTCGTTGCCGTGGTCCAGTCCGGGCCGACGTTGAACTCCAAGGAGAAGTGGGCCGTACCCGTGCCGACGGCCACACCGGTCTTGATCTCGAACGAACTCATCGAGTCGTAATAGACCCGGACGCGGTAGTCGCCGTTATAGAGGTTGCTGTTGTTGGACGTTACCTTGGACTGGAAACGGACCGAGCCGTCGGTCTGGGCCTCGGAAGTGAGCTGCGTGCCGGTGGAGAGCTCGTAGCGGGTAAAGCCCTTGAAGTCCTGGTATTGGAAGCCGGCGGTGCCGGCCCCGTCGATGTCGTAGGAGTTGAGCAGCACGTTGTACAGCGTCGCCGACGTGCCGGTGCCCGGGGCGGTGTAGGTGCCGCTCTTGTAGAAGTCGAACTTGAAGGTGATGCCGCTGCCGGCCGTGCTCACGTTGATGAGCGGCTGGAAATTCTTCAGCGCCGCTCCCGGCGCGGTCTTGCTGTCGAAGGCGTCCGTATCGGAGGTGAAGGCCACACCAGCCGGCCGCACGGTGGTGACGACGGCATCGACCCCCGTCACCACGTCCTTGTAGAGCATGATGTCGCCGTTGTTCTTGCCGGTGCCGCTGCCGGCAATGGTGACGAACTTGCCGGCGATGGTGCTGTCGAAGACCAGCGGCGTGTAAGCCGCCAGGCCGCTGACGTTCACGACGTTGCCGGTGAGGTCAGCCACGGCGGCGCCCGCCCAACCCGTTGCGGCGGCAATGTTGTAGGTAACGGGGGCGTTGGTGCCCAGGCCCGAGACGTTGTCGGGGTTGTTGCCCAGCGAGGTCGTGCCGTTCTTGTTGAACAGCTTGTCGATCTGGGTCTTGTCCGTGGCGCCGAGCGTCACCCTGAACGTGGTTCCGTCGAGAACCGTGGCGGTGGAGCCGGAGGTCAGTGCGTAAGTGACGCTGCCCTGGCCCTTGATCGTGAGCTTGGTCACGTCAATGCTCTCACCGGCCGTGAAATTGGTGCCCGTGACCGTGAGCACGCCGGTGGTGGCGTCGTAGGCGGCGCTGGTGATGGCGGACGAGGCGCCCAGCACCTCGCCGAAGCCCTGCACGCGCTGCAGGTCGATGGCCACCGCGGTCTCGACGCTGCCCACGCGCGCTTCGAGCTCCCAGTCCGCGCCGCGGGCGGCGTTGCCGCTCCAGTCGGTGGAGGCGGCGATGTCGGCGCGGGTGAGCGTGGCCACCCGGTCCAGCAAGGCCGCGCCCTGCACGCCTTCACCCACGTTGCAGCCGTACAGCAGCAGGTCGCCGTTGTCGCCCAGCGCGGCGCCGATGCGCTGCAGGTCGGCCGCATGCGTGGACAGCGTGCCCAGGTCCAGCACGGTCGAGCCAGCATGGACCGCGCCGCGGTCGCCCTCGGAGATCAGGTGGATGGCGTCCAGGCCCTGGCGCCCCTGCAGGTGCTGCGCCATCTGCGCGAAGCCGTCGCGGTGGGCGTCGAGCATCACCACCTCCGCGCCGGCCGGCAGCGCCCGCAGCAGCGCCTGGTAGTCGGTGATGCCGGAGTCCACGAACACCACTTCCCGGCGCGCGGCCGGTGCCGCATCCACCGCGTGCGCCACGGCGCTGTCGTGCGCCGTCTGCGCATGAGCCTCCTGGGCCGCCGCCCCGCGGGCCTCCACGGCCCGCGCCGCGGCGTCGGCCGCGTGCTCGACGGCCGTGGCGACGGCCGCCGCGTCGAACATCAACCGCGGCTCCAGGGCCCAGGCACGGGGCAGGGCGGAGGCCAGGGGCTTCTTGTTCCAGGTGGGCTCGGACATCGGATGCTCTTTCTTGTGGGGTTGTCTCAGGACCGCCAGTGCCCGGCGGCGGGGTTCAGGGCGCGCGGTTGATGAGAAGACGGCCGCTCATGCCGGCCATGAGCTCGCTCGGGCGGCCGTCGATGGCCGCAACCACCTTCACCGACTGGCTCACCGGATCGACGCGCGCGCCCAGGCGCAGCACCTTGGCCGGGTAGGTGCGCGCCGTCTCGTCCACGGCAATCTGCACCGTGGAGCCCACGCGCACCTGCGACAGCCAGCGCGAGGGCATGATGAACTCGACCTCCAGCACGCTGTCGTCGATGATCTCCAGCAGCGCCTGGCCCGGCTGCACGTACTGTTGCTCACGCACTTTCTGCTCGGCCACGCGGCCGGAGAAGGGCGCGGCGACGCTGCACTTGGACAGCATCACCTGCATCTGCGCGATCTCGGCGCGCTGCTTGGCCACCTCGCCCTCGGCCGTCTCGACCTCCTGGCGCCCGGTGGCATTGAGCTCGGCCAGGCGCGACTGCGTCGCCAGCTGCTTGGTGGCCACGTCCAGCGCGACCCTCACGCGCGAGAGCTGCGCCTGCTGCAGGCTGCAGTCGAAGCTCACCAGCGTCTGGCCAGCCTTGAAGGCGCTGCCCTCCTGCGCGCCCAGGCGCTGCACGCGCGCGCCGATCTCGGCGGCCACGGTGGTGAAGCGCCGCGGCGAGAGCTGGGCCCGCATCTCGGGCGTGTTGTCGGGCGGCAGGGCGGGCGCGGCCTGGGCCAGCGCCAGCCCGCCCAGTGCCAGCGCAGCGGCGGCGCCGCGATGGAGCTTGGTGAACATCGGAATGCTTTCTTGCGGGTCGGTGGGAGAGACGGCGGCGCGCTTCAGGGGGTGGCGGGCGCAGCCGGCACGGCCGGCGTGGCGCCGAGCTGCGCGCGCAGCTGCGCGGCAACCTGCTCCAGGCTCATGTCGTCGCTGCTGCCGGGCAGCGGGTCCACGCCCAGCGTCGCCTGCAGCTTGCTCTGCGCGGCGTGCAGCTGGGCCAGCGCCTGGTAGCGGCGCAGCAGGCTGACGATGGCGGTGGTCTGCGCGGCCACGCGCTCGAGCTTGGAGCCGGCCTTGGCCTGCTCGCGGCTGGCGAGCTGGCGCGTGATCTTGTCGTCGAGCTGCCACAGCGCGTCGGCGCGCTCGAACTGGCGCTTGGCGCCGACGAGCTGCTCGCGCGCCACGTGCACCTGCGCCACGGTGGCCGCATGCGCGGCCAGCCGGCGCTGGTCGGCCAGCGCGATGCCGGCCTCGGCGGCGCGCTTTTGCGCCGGCAGGCCCAGCAGGCTGAAGAGGTTGTAGGAAATCTGCACGCCCGCCTCGGTCCAGCCGTTGTTGACCAGGTACTTGTCGGTGTCGTAGCGCGGGCCGAGGTTGAAGCTGAGGTTGGGATAGGAGCGGGCGATGACCTTGCGCGCCTCGGTGGCGGCGATGCGGCGCTGGTAGAGGTGCTCGCGCAGCTCGGCGTTCTGCGACAGCGCCAGGTCCTCCATGGCCTCGGCCGACAGCGCCAGCGGGTCGCCCAAGGGCATCTCGTCGTCGATGGCCAGCTTGGTTTCCAGCATCACGGGCGCGTTGATCAGCGCCGCGAGCTCGAAGCGCGCGGTGGTGAGCTCCTGCTCGATGGCTTCGAGCAGACGCATGTTCTCGGTGAGCTGGCGCTGGAAGCGCAGCGACTCCAGCGGCGAGCGCAGCTTCTCGGCCTCGGCCTGGCGCGCGTCGGCCATGGCCTCGTCGGCGAGCTTGAGGCTGGCCTGCACGTCGTCGTGCAGGCGCTGCGCGCTGGCCACGCGCCAGAAGGCCACGCGGGTGTCCTGCACCAGCTGGTGCGTGGCCTTGCGCCGGCGCTCCACGGCCGCCAGCAGCCGGTCGCCGGCCTGCTCGGTGTTGTAGCGCGCCAGGCCGAAGTCCAGCAGGCTCCAGCTCAGCTCCAGCTGGTAGAGCGCGCGGTTGCGCGATTGCGACAGCAACGGGTCGGTGCCCACGGGCGTGCCGTCGAGCTTGGTGCTGCGCGAGATGCGGTCGCTGTCGCGCGCGGTGTAGCCGGCCGAGGCCAGCAGCCGCGGCAGCATGTCGTAGCTGCTGGCATCGAACTGCTCGGCCGCCAGCGCCTGCTCCAGCAGCCGGGCACGGCGGTCGAGGTTGTACTTCAGCGCGCGGGCGATGGCCTCGTCCAGCGTCAGCGTCGGGCCCAGGGGCTGGACGTCGCGCTGCACGGCGATGCGGTCCTGCGCGAGCTGGGCCTGGATGTCACTGGCCTGCAGCGGCTTGGGGCTGGGGGGCTGCAGCTGCGCGCAACCGCTGGCCAGCAGCGCGACGGCAACCGTGGCGGCGGCCAGGGCAAGGGGACGAGTTCTCAAGCTCTTTCTCCGCGACATGCTCAGCCGTTGTCGCCGGCTGATGCTCGTTGGCAAGGATGTGGGCAGGACTGCAGCCGGTTTTGATGCAGCCTATGACTTGGGAGTCTCCAACAGCCTCGCCGACGCGGACTTGCGCTGCCCGGCGCACTACTTGTTACGTGTGACGGATATCACGGTGAAAGTTGCGCGTTTCACTAAAAAGAATCGCCGACTTGCCGCCCGGGCTTGGGGCCGGCGTTGAGCGGTCCGCGTGACGTCCGCGCGGACGGGCTGCGCCGCGGCTTGAGGCGCATCAAGACGGTCTTGTCCGGCGCAGTGGGGCCCGGGAGGAGCCCAGTATCCAGGCGGCTCATGCGCATGTGTGCAGTCGGGCCTGCTTTGTCGAAAGCCGCGGTCCTGGCGCACGGCCCAATAAAAATGCCCGCGCATGCGGGCATTCAGTCGCCTGCGCAACGAAGCGCAGGTTTGGCAGCTGGCAGCAGCTCAGCCTTGCAGGCCGCGCGCTCGCACAGCTCGCGCCCGGCTCAGCGCTTGGGCTGGGTCAGGCGGGCGCCGCCGGTGAGGGCGGAGCGGCGCGGCTCGTCGCGGCGCGGCTGGGCCGGCGCATGGGCGGCGCGCGGCGCGCCCGCGGGAGCGGCATGCGGGCGGTGGCCGCCGCCATGGTCGGCACGCGGGGCCGGGCGGCCCTGGCCGCTGGCATTGCCGCCGGCCGCGGGACGGCCCTGGCCGTTGCCCTGGCCACCGGCCGGCCGGCCCTGGCCACCGCCACCCGGGCGCCCGTTGCCGGGACGGCCACCGCCGCCGCCGCCGGCCGGACGGCCGCCGCGGCTGGCGCCCACGCCGATCACCATGCGGCCCAGCACGATCGGCTCGGCCTTCTCGCCCGCAGGCGGCTCGAAACCGGGCACGGTTTCGCGCGGGATGCTGCGCTTGATCAGCTTCTCGATGTCGCGCAGGAACAGCTCCTCGTCGGCACACACCAGGCTCACGGCCTCGCCCTGCGCGCCGGCGCGGCCGGTGCGGCCGATGCGGTGCACGTAGTCCTCGGGCACGTTGGGCAGCTCGTAGTTCACGACGTGCGGCAGCTGGTCGATGTCGATGCCGCGCGCGGCGATGTCGGTCGCCACCAGCACCTGCAGCGTGCCGGCCTTGAACTCCGACAGCGCCTTGGTGCGCGCACCCTGGCTCTTGTTGCCGTGGATGGCCATGGCGCTGATGCCGGCCTCGTTGAGGTACTCGGCCAGCCGGTTGGCGCCATGCTTCATGCGCGTGAACACCAGCACCTGGTGCCAGTCGCCCTGGCGGATCAGGTGCGCCAGCAGCGCCTTCTTGCCGTCGCGGCCCACGGGGTGCACCTTCTGCGCGATGGTGTCGGCCGTGGCGTTGCGCCGCGCCACCTCGATCAGCGCCGGGCTGTTGAGCAGCCGCTCGGCCAGCGCCTTGATGTCGTCGCTGAAGGTGGCCGAGAAGAGCAGGCTCTGCTTCTGCGCCGGCACGATGGCCAGTACCTTCTTGATGTCGTGGATGAAGCCCATGTCGAGCATGCGGTCCGCTTCATCGAGCACGAAGATCTCGACCTTGCTCAGGTCCAGCGTGCCCTGCTGGTGGTGGTCCAGCAGGCGCCCCGGGGTGGCCACCAGGATGTCCACGCCGCGCTTGAGCTTGTCGATCTGCGGCTGCATGCCCACGCCGCCGAACATCACCATGCTCGACAGCTTCAGGTACTTGCCGTAGGCGCGCACGCTCTCTTCGACCTGCGCGGCCAGTTCGCGCGTGGGCGTGAGCACGAGACCGCGGATCGGGATGCGGCCGCGCGCGTCACGGGCCGCGGGCTGCGCCGCCAGGCGGTGCAGCATGGGAAGGGTGAAGCCGGCGGTCTTGCCGGTGCCGGTCTGGGCGCCGGCAAGAAGGTCGCCCCCGCGCAGCACGGCGGGAATGGCCTGGGCCTGAATGGGAGTGGGCGTTTCGTAACCCTGCTCGCGCACGGCGCGCAGGAGGGGCTCGGCCAGGCCGAGGTCTTGAAAGTTCATGCAATGGGCCCCCGCGGGGGGCGCTGGGCGCGCCTGCTGCCGCTGCGCCGAGGCAGGGCACCAGTCGGAGGCGGCACAAAGGAAAGATTGGTCCGAAACGACTGCGGCGCCATGACTGGAAGCGGCGCCGCGGGCGGATTGTAGTGAGCTGGGCGCTGGTGCCCGTGGCGGGGCCGCCAATGACGTTCGGATCGGGCGGTTATGCGGCAAGCGGCGACAATCACGGATTCGGCCGGCCTTCAGCGCACGGCCATCCTCCAGTCACCCCTGCGAAGAAAAGCCCATGGCCCAGTACGTGTTCACGATGAACCGCGTCACCAAGACGGTTCCCCCCAAGCGCCAGATCCTGAAAGAGGTCTCGCTGTCGTTCTTCCCGGGCGCCAAGATCGGCGTGCTGGGCCTCAACGGCTCGGGCAAGTCCACGCTGCTCAAGATCATGGCCGGCCTGGACAAGGAGATCGACGGCGAGGCCGTGCCCATGCCCGGCATCAAGATCGGCTACCTGCCCCAGGAGCCGCAGATCGATCCGGCCCTGACCGTGCGCGAGGCGGTGGAGCAGGGCATCGGCGGCGTGCTGGAGGCCAAGAAGCGCCTCGACGAGGTCTATGCCGCCTACGCCGAGCCCGACGCCGACTTCGACAAGCTCGCCGCCGAGCAGGCCGAGCTCGAAGCCATCATCGCCGCCGCCGGCAGCGAGAACACCGAGCACCTGCTGGAGATCGCCGCCGACGCGCTGCGCCTGCCGCCCTGGGACGCCACCATCGGCAACCTCTCCGGCGGCGAGAAGCGCCGCGTGGCGCTGTGCCGGCTGCTGCTGTCCAAGCCCGACATGCTGCTGCTCGACGAACCCACCAACCACCTCGACGCCGAGTCGGTGGAATGGCTGGAGCAGTTCCTGCAGCGCTTCGGCGGCACCGTGGTGGCCATCACCCACGACCGCTACTTCCTGGACAACGCCGCCGAGTGGATTCTCGAACTCGACCGCGGCCACGGCATTCCCTGGAAGGGCAACTATTCCGACTGGCTGGACCAGAAGGAAAAGCGCCTGGAGCAGGAGCAGAAGACCGAAGACGCGCGCATGAAGGCCATGAAGCAGGAGCTGGAGTGGGTGCGCAAGAACGCCAAGGGCCGCCAGGCCAAGAGCAAGGCGCGCCTGGCCCGCTTCGAGGAGCTGAGCGACGTCGAATACCAGAAGCGCAACGAGACCAACGAGATCTTCATCCCCGTGGCGGAGCGCCTGGGCAACGAGGTCATCGAGTTCAATAACGTCTCGAAGTCCTTCGGCGACCGGCTGCTCATCGACAACCTGAGCTTCAAGGTCCCGGCCGGCGCCATCGTCGGCATCATCGGCCCCAACGGTGCCGGTAAGTCGACGCTGTTCCGCCTGATCCAGGGCGTGGAGAAGCCCGACGCGGGCGAGGTGAGCATCGGCAAGACCGCCAAGCTCGCCTTCGTGGACCAGAGCCGCGAAGGCCTGGCCGGCGACAAGACGGTGTGGGAGGACGTCTCCGGCGGCCTGGACAACATCGTGGTGGGCAAGTTCGTGATGCCCTCGCGCGCCTACATCGGCCGCTTCAACTTCAAGGGCAACGACCAGCAGAAGCTGGTCAAGAACCTCTCCGGCGGTGAGCGCGGGCGCCTGCACCTGGCCAAGACCCTGGCCCAGGGCGGCAACGTGCTGATGCTGGACGAACCGTCCAACGACCTCGACGTCGAAACCCTGCGCGCGCTGGAAGACGCGCTGCTGGAGTTCGCCGGCAGCGCCATGGTCATCAGCCACGACCGCTGGTTCCTGGACCGCATCTGCACCCACATCCTGGCCGCCGAGGGCGACAGCCAGTGGTACTTCTACGACGGCAACTACCAGGAGTACGAAGCCGACAAGAAGCGCCGCCTGGGCGAAGAGGGCGCGCGCCCGCACCGCCTGCGCTTCAAGGCCCTGAAGTAATCCCCCGGGGGTCGTGAACGATTCCGCGCCCGTCGCACGCGGGCGCGGAACCCGGAGCTCCCGGGGAAAGTCCTAGTCCTGTTCTGCCGCCAGTCGCCTACTTAGAGGCTGGTGTTTCTTGCGCAGTACCTGCTCGCGATGTCGTCCCGCCCCTTCCTCCCCCGTGCCCTGGCCCCGGCGCTGCTGCCGTTGCTGCTGGGCGGCTGCGCGTCGCTGCAGATGCCGCAGTTCCTGCAGAGCATCGTCTCGTCGTCCTCCTCCTCGTCGTCCAGCGAGCTCTCGCCCAAGCCCCCGGGCGCGCCGCTGGCCACCGCCGCCGCGCCGCCGCCCGGCGGGCTGCAGCCCTTTGCCAGCGTGGTGCGCGGCGCGCACCGTATCGAGGGCTTCATCACGCTCTGGCAGAAGGACGACAAGGTCTGGTTGGAACTGACGCCCGAGGACTTCAACCGCTCCTTCTTCCTGGCCCCGAAGATCGCGCAGGGCATCGGCGAGGGCGGCGTGCTCGGCGGGATGATGGTGAGCCGCAACGGCAAGGTCGGGCGCGCGCAGATCGTCGAGTTCCGCCGCGTGTACAACCAGGTGCAGATGGTGGCCAAGAACCCCGAGTACGTCGCGCGGCCGGGCACGCCGCAGGCGCGCGCGGTGGAGGCGGGCTTCGCGCAGAGCCTGCTGGCCAGCTCCAGCGTGGCCAGCCAGCCCCATCCCGAGCGCAAGAGCGTGCTGGTGGAGGCCAATCCGCTGTTCCTGGTCGATCTGCTGGGGCTGTCGCAGTCGCTGCAGCGCGCTTACCGCCAGGGTTACGCGCTGGACGGGCGCCACACCGGCTTCACCAGCGTGCGCGGCACGCCGGAGCAGCTGGTCTTCAACGTGCAGGCGCATTTCGCCACCGCCACCATCGCCTCGCCCACGCCCGGCGCGCCGCCGGGAGCGCCGCAGCCCAGCGCGCCGGACACGCTGCCCGACGCGCGCAGCATGTTCATCGGCCTGTACTACTCGCTGGCGAAGCTGCCCGAGGAGCCGATGACGCCGCGCAAGGCCGATCCGCGCATCGGCCACTTCACCACCGTGGTGCAGGACTTCAGCGACGACCTCGCGCGCACGCCGCGCCAGCGCTTCGTCAACCGCTGGCGGCTGGAGAAAAAGGACCCGGCGGCGGCGCTGTCCGAGCCGGTCAAGCCCATCACCTTCTGGCTCGACCGCACCATCCCGGAGAAGTACCGCGACGCCATCACGCGCGGCATCCTGGCCTGGAATGCCGCCTTCGAGCCGCTGGGCTTCAAGGACGCGATCCGCGTGCAGGTGCAGCCCGAGGGCGCGGACTTCGACACCTTCGACGTGGGCCTGCCCTCGGTGCGCTGGATGACCAACGCCGAGGCCAGCTTCGGCGCCATCGGGCCCAGCCAGGTCGATCCGCGCACGGGCGAGATCCTGGACGCCGACATCAGCTTCGAGAGCCTGTCCTCGCGCGCGATCCGCACGCTGCGCGCGCAGGTGCTCAATTCCAAGCTGATGCAGGACTGGCCGGCGCTGATGCAGTCCGGCCCCGGCCCGGACGCCCAGGACCGGCCCGCGCAGCCGGGCGTGCACACGGCGCTGTCCTACGCGCACGCCGACGACTGCCAGCACGCCGAGATGGCCGCCGAGCAGCTGGGCTACGCGCTGGACGTGCTGGAGGCGCGCGGCGAGCTGGACCCGGCCAGCCCCGAGGCGCAGCAGTTCGTGCTGGACTACCTCACCGACACCACCATGCACGAGGTCGGCCACACGCTGGGACTGCGCCACAACTTCCGCGCCTCGCGCCTGTACAGCGACGCCCAGCTCTCCGACCCGGTGTTCACGCGCAGCCACGCGCTCACCGGCTCGGTGATGGAGTACGCGCCCATCAACCTGCCGCGCCCGGGGCAGAAGGGCGGCACGCCGTTCCAGACGCGGCTCGGCCCCTACGACTTCTGGGCCATCGAGTACGCCTATAAAACCTTCCCGCCCGGCACGCCGGCCAAGGAGGAAGAGGCGGCGCTGGCGCGCATGGCCGCGCGCAGCAGCGAGCCCGGCCTGAGCTTCGGCACGGACGAGGACAACTACTTGGGCGTCGATCCCGAGTCGCTGATGTTCGACCTGGGCGCCGACGTGCTGGAGTTCGCGCGCAAGCGCATCGAGATCGCGCACGAGCTGCTGCAGCGGCTGGAGACGCGCCCGCTCAAGGCCGACGAGGACTACGCCGTGCTGCGCCGCGCGGTGGTGTACGCGGTGCGCGACGCCGGGCGCGCCGCCGGGCTGGCGACGCGCCAGATCGGCGGCGTGCGCACGCTGCGCGACTTCCCCGGCAGCGGGCGCGACCCGCTGCAGCCGGTGCCGGCGGCCACGCAGCGCGCGGCGCTGGACCTGCTGGCGACGCAGGTGCTGTCGCCCGAGGGGCTGCGCGTCTCGCCGACGCTGCAGCGGCGCCTGGCGCCGGACTACCAGGAGCGCGGCGAGGCGCTGAGCGCGGGCGAGGGGCCGGTGGCGACGGATTTCTCGGTCACGGCCATGGTGGTGGGCATGCAGCGCTCGCTGCTGGCGCAGCTCATGAGCGACGAGGTGGCGCAGCGGCTGCTCGACAGCGAAGCGAAATTCGCGCGGGCGCAGGAGGGCTTCCGCCTCTCCGAGCTCTACGCGCGGCTCACGCGCGAGGTGTGGCGCGAGCTGCAGGGGCGCGGCGACATCCCGGCGGTGCGGCGCGAGCTGCAGCGCGAGCATGTCAACCGGCTGGCGCAGCAGCTGCTGCGTCCGCAGTCGCTGTCGCGGGCGGATGCGCGCGCTCTGGTGCGCAGCGAGGCCCTGGCGCTGCTGCCGCGCCTGCAGGCCGCGGCCAGGCGCACCGACCTGAGCGCCGAGACGCGCGCCCACCTGCTCGACAGCGCCGACACGCTGTCGCAGGCGCTCACGGCGCGGCTGCAGCGGGCAGGGGCGTGAGAGTGAACTGATCGCGAGGGCAGGGCGGCGCGGCCTCGGCAGCTTCGGCCGGTCGCACCGCAGGCGTTGCACGCCGCAGGTCGGGGGAGTGGGCACTGCACAATGCCGGCGCCGGCCCTTGCCCGGGCCTGTCCTTCCCACCTTCACGATCGGTCGATGAAAACTTTTCTCCACGTGGGCTGCGGCTCCAAGCGCAAGGACCGCACGACGGCCGGCTTCAACCGTGACGACTGGCGTGAGCTGCGGCTGGACATCGACCCCGCCGTGCAGCCCGACCTGGTGGGCACCATGACCGACATGTCGGCGGTCGCCTCGGCCTCGGTGGACGCGGTCTACTCCAGCCACAACATCGAGCACTTGTACCCGCACGAGGTCCCGCTGGCGCTGGCGGAGTTCAAGCGCGTGCTCCGACCTGGCGGCTTTGCCGTCATCACCTGCCCGGATCTGCAGTCGGTGTGCGCGCTGGTGGCCGAGGACAAGCTGGGCGACCCGGTGTACCGCTCCCCGTCCGGCCCGATCACGCCGCTGGACATCCTCTACGGGCACCGTCCCGCCCTGGCCGCCGGCAACCTGTACATGGCCCACCGTTGCGGCTTCACGCGCAAGCTGCTGGCCAACACGCTGCGCGCCGCGGGCTTTGCCGCCCTGGCCCTGCGCCGCCGTCCAGCGGTTTTCGATCTCTGGGCCGTGGCCCGCGTGGAGCCCATGGAGCAGGACGCGCTACAGGCGCTGGCGCTGGAGCATTTCCCAAGCTGAGCCGGGCGCGAATTGCTTAGCTTTTTTGGACAATGCTCCAATGCGTGGGGTCATTGTTCAGCCTCTAAAGACAATCCGGGTCGGGCCAGTGTCCCGGGCCGCGCTGCGGCTGCGTGGGCATGACGCGGGAAGGGTTCCAGCGCCGATGAAGGCGCCGGCTTAGAACTGCATCCGGTAATAGACCATCGGCCCACCGCGGCGGATGCGCATGGACAGCTTGGAGTCGCTGCCCAGCTGCAGGCCGACAGCGCCGAGCTCGCTCAAGGAGGCCGAGCTGCGCGGCGCGATGAACTGCAATTCGATGCGGGTGCGCAGCGTCACCGGGTCTTCGGCCTGTCCGGGGCCGGCGTCGCCGAGGCTGGTGTTGAGGCGGCGCCAGGCCGAGAGGTCCAGGCGCTGGTTGCCCTCGACGCGCGAGCGCCAGCGCAGGCCGACTTCCGGCTGCACCGCGCTGTGGGTGCCGTCGCGGCTGGCGCCCAGCGCCATGCCCCAGCTGCCATGGCCCGCCGGAGCCCAGCGCACCAGCTCCACCTGGGAGTGTTCGGAGGTGTCGCCCTGGCTGGGCACGGTGGTGGAGCTGAGCGCGTAGGTGGTCGTGCTCAATCGGTCGCGGCTTTGTGCCACGGCGCTGGTGGCGGCCAGCAGCGTGACCAAGGCGGCCAGAAGCGGCCGGCAGGCGGCGGCAGCGCAAGGGGGTTCAAGCGGCGGGATGTCCATGACGGCGTGCCCTCGAAGCTCCACACCAGTGTGGGCCTCCTTTCGGGTGAGGGGCACCGGCAGCGCCCGTACCCAAGTCGCCACAGCCTCCCCCGTTCAGGGGAAGTGTTTTTACGGGTTGCCCCAGCCCGCCGGCTGTCCGGGGCCCCCGGCGCTCAGAGCGGGGCCGTGCGCGCCAGCAGCCACGCCAGCGCATCGCCCGACACGCGCGGCGCCAGCCGCTCGCGCACCGTGGCGTGGTAGGCGTTGAGCCACTCGACTTCGTCGGGACGCAGCAGCACGCGCTCGATGCAGCGCGTGTCGATGGGGCAGAGCGTGAGCGTCTCGAACTCCAGCATCGGGCCGAAGGCGCCGCCTTCGGGCGTGTCGGCCGGCACGTTGAGCACCAGGTTCTCGATGCGCACGCCCCATTGCCCACTGCGGTACACGCCGGGCTCGATGGAGGTGATCATCCCCGGCTCCATGGCCATGCTCGGATCGGGCTGCGCCTTGCTGATGCTCTGCGGGCCCTCGTGCACGTTGAGGAAGTAGCCCACGCCGTGGCCCGTGCCGTGGCCGAAGTCGATGCCCTCGGCCCACAGTGGCGCGCGCGCGATGGCGTCGAGCATCGGGCTGAGCGTGCCGCGCGGAAAGCGCGTGCGCGACAGCGCCATCGTGCCCTTGAGCACCAGGGTGTAGTCGCGCCTCATGGCGGCGCTGGGTGTGCCGACGGCCCACACGCGCGTGATGTCGGTGGTGCCGCCCAGGTACTGGCCGCCCGAGTCGATGAGCAGCAGGCCGTCGCCCTCGATGACGGCGTGCGAGGCCTCGGTGGCGCGGTAGTGCGGCATGGCGCCGTTGGCGTTGAAGCCGGCGATCACCGGAAAGCTCAGGCCCACGAAGTTCGCGCGCATTGCCCGCTCGGCGCTGAGCCACTCGTCCACCGTCAGCTCGGTCAGCCGCTCGCCGCGCGCCAAGGCCTGCTCGAAGCGGGCGTAGAAGGCGCACATCGCCGCGCCGTCCTCGGCCATGGCCTCGCGCACGTGCGCGGCCTCTTCGGGCGTCTTGCGGCTCTTGGCCAGCGTGCTGGGGTTGATGGCCTCCACCACGCGGCAGCGCAGTTGCTCGCGGAAGGCCAGCGTCACGCGCTTGGGGTCCAGCAGCAGCAGCGCGTCGGCGGGCAGCGCGGCCAGCGCCGCGGCGGCCTCGCCGTAGGGGGCGAGGTGCACGCCGTCGGCCTCCAGCCGCGCGCGCAGCGCCTCGTCCACCTTGCCTTCGCCGATGAAGAGCGTGGCCTGGCGCTCGTCGAGCAGCAGGTGGGCGAGGAACACGGGGTTGTAGTCCACGTCCGCGCCGCGCAGGTTCAGCAGCCAGGCGATGTCGTCCAGGCTGGAGATGAAGTGGAACGCCGCGCCGCGCTGGGCCATGGCGTCGCGCACCTGCGCCAGCTTGTCGGCGCGCGCCACGGCGGCATGCGGCGCGACATGCTCGTACACGGCGGCCGAGGGCAGGGCGGGGCGATCCGGCCAGATGGCGTCGAGCAGGTCCAGGTCGGTGCGCAGCTGGATGCCTTCGGGCTCCAGCGCCTGGCGCAGCGCCTGGGCCGTGGCCAGCCCCAGCACGCTGCCGTCCACCGCCAGCGTGGCGCCGCGCGGCAGCGCCTTGGCCACCCAGTCCGACACATGCGTGATGGCACCGGTGGGAATCTTCACCAGCTCGATGCCGCTGCCGGCGAGCTCGCGCTCGGCCTGGTCCCAATAGCGGCTGTCGGCGAAGAGCGCGGCGGCCTCGCGCGCCACCACCAGCGTGCCCATCGAGCCGGTGAAGCCCGAGAGCCACTGCCGGCCCTGCCAACGCTCGGGCAGGTATTCGGAGAGATGCGGGTCGCTGGAGGGCACGAGCAGCGCGTCCAGCGCCTGCTCCTGCAGCGCCGCGCGCAGGCGCTGCAGGCGGGGGGCAACGAGGGGTTGGTCCATGGGCGTCCTTGAAAGCTGTGCGGGGATTGTGCTCACAGCCGCGCCGGCCCTGCCGCGGCAGGGCCGGCCACGCGGCCTCAGAACAAGCTGTCCAGCCGGAACAGCACCGCCAGGCCCAGCAGCAGGAAGATCGCCGCGGCGACGCGGTGGATGGCCTCGATGGGCAGCTTGCGCGTGACGCGCTCGCCCAGCAGCACCGCCGGGACGTTGGCCACCATCATGCCGACGGTGGTGCCGAGCACGACCCAGGCGAAGGCGTCGAACTGCGCGGCCAGCGCCACGGTGGCGATCTGCGTCTTGTCGCCCATCTCGGCCAGGAAGAAGGCCACCAGCGTGGTGCCGAAGACGCCGAAGTGGCCGCGCGGGTTCTCGTCCTCGTCGAGCTTGTCGGGAATGAGCATCCAGCCGGCCATGGCGATGAAGCCCAGGCCCAGGATCCAGCGCATCACGTCCGGACCCAGCCATTCGGTGAGCCAGGTGCCCAGCGCGCCGGCGCCGGCATGGTTGAAGAGGGTGGCGACCAGGATGCCCAGGATGATGGGCAGCGGGCGCTTGAAGCGCGCGGCCAGCAGCAGCGACAGCAGCTGCGTCTTGTCGCCCATCTCGGCGAGGGAAACGATGCCGGTGGAAATGAGGAAAGCTTCCAAAACAGGTTCTCCGGCCGGCAAGCAGATACCGTTGACCGCGCACCTCCCCGGCCATTTCCGGAGGTACAGCGGTCAAAGGTCTCGCCAAGCTGAAACGAACCACCTGCGCCATGCCCGCTCAAGGCAGGCAAGTCTGTTGACGCAGGTCCCTCTCGCGACTCGGAGGGCGGCTACTCCCCAATGACAGCCGCCATTGTAGCCGTGGGCGACAAGGCCCCGTTCAGCCGCCGCCCAGCGGCGGCAGTCCGTGGCGGCGCCGCGCGCGCGTGCAGGCGTCGTCGGGCAGGCCCAGCGGCGCGAGCATGCCGAACTCGCGGCAGGGCGAGGGGCGCCATTCGTGGATGCCGCAACGAACGCTCTGGCCCACGGTGCCGTACAGCGCCGCGCAGCGCGGCTGGGCATGGTCGGTGCCGCGCATGCGGCAGGTGCCGTCGTTGACCTCGACGGTGAGGCCGTCGGGCACGTGGCCGCCCTCGCTGGCGAGCTCGTCGCGCGCGAAGTCGACGCGAAAGCTCGCGCAGCAGGCGCCGCAGTCGGTGCAGGCGTTACCGCTGGCGTTGATCGGGGTACTGCTCATGGCGCGGATGGTGAAGGCAAGGGGCGCAAGGGCCGCGTGCACGGTGTCACGGCTGGGGCGAGGGCGCACGCACCACCGTGACGGTGCATTCGCTCTGCGCCACCACCTGGGAGGAGACGCTGCCCAGGTAGCGGCGCAGCGCCGAATTGGCGCGCGCGCCCATGACGATGTGGTCCACCTGCGTGCGCTGCGCGAAGTCGATGATCGCCGCTGCCGGGTCCGGCGCCTCCAACACGTGGAAGGTGAGCCGGCCCTGGCCCAGTTGCAGCGCCTGCGAGATCGGCCGCGCCCAATGCTTGAGGCCCACGAGCTGGCGCACATGGTGGCTGCGGCCCTGCTCGTCCACGAGCTGGTCCATGCCGATGCGCGCGGTGCGCATCACGCTCACGCAGGCCAGCCGCGCGCCGGGCTCGGTGGAGAGGATGCGGCGCACCGTCTCGCGCAGCTGCTCCAGCAGTTCCTCGCCGGCGTTGTCCACGTCCACCGCGGCCATCACGATCGGGTTGCGCGCCACCTGCTCGCCTGCGCTCACCGTGGCGCGCGGCTCGTTGCCCACCGAGGCCAGCCAGCGCCGCAGCGTGCGCCAGCGCCCGGCCGTGCCGCGCTTGTGGGCGCGCGCGGTGAGCTCGATCTGCTCGGGCTCCTGCAGCGCCAGGGCCAGCTGCGCCGCGCTGGGCCAGCGCCGCTCGGGGTCCACCTCCAGGCAGCGCAGGATCACTTCCTGCAGCCACGGCGGCAGCTCCGGGCGCAGCGCGCTCGGCGGCACCGGCTCGGTGTAGAGCCGCCGGCGCAGCCCGGACACGCTGGTGGGCTGGCCGAAGGGGCGCTCGCCGGTGGCGAGGTGGTAGAGCATCACGCCCAGCGCGAACAGGTCGCTGCGCGGGTCGTTGCGCACGAACTGCACCTGCTCGGGCGACATGTACGGCCCGGTGCCGATGGGCAGCGTGAACTCCTCGTCGAGCAGGTCGGGGAGGTGGTCGTGGCGCGAGAGCCCGTAGTCCACCAGCACGGCGCTGCGGTCGGCGCGGAACAGGATGTTGCTGGGCTTGACGTCCAGGTGCACCACATGCTGGCGGTGCAGGTCGTGCAGCGCGGTGGCCACGCGGATGCCGATGTCCACCACCTCGGCCAGCGGCAGCGGCGCATCATCCAGTCGCGGGCGCAACGAGGGGCCCGGGATCAGCTCCATGACGATGTAGGGCTGGCGCGCGAAGTCGCCCTTGGCGATGAAGCGCGGCACGTGCACGCCCGCGAGCATGGGCATGATCATCATCTCGACCTCGAAGCCGACGATGGTGGCCGGGTCCTCGCCGCCCTTGATGCGCGGCACCTTCATGATCAGCGGCAGCACATGCTGCGGGTGCGTGACGCGCCACAAATGCGCCATGCCGCCCTGGTGCAGGTGCTCCTGCAGCGTGAAGCCGTCGATGACGCGGCCCGGGCGCAGCGGGGCATGCGCCTCGTCGTCCGTGCCGCGGCCGCCCTCAGCGCCCATCGTGCAGGCGTTCTCCAAACTCCGGCGGCAGCCCGGCGGCGATGATCTTGTGCGCCGCGGCCTCGTGGTCGTAGGGCACGCGCTGGAAGCACAGCGTCATGGCCTCGTCGTCGAAGAGGGCATAGGCCGCGGCGGGGTTGCCGTCGCGCGGCTGGCCGCAGGCGCCAGGAATGGCCAGCCACTGCCGGTGTACCGGCACGGGAATGGGCACGCCCGGTACCGGCGTGAAGTCGCCCGCCTTGCCGGTGCCCGAGAGGTGGAACAGCATGGGCAGGTGCATGTGGCCGCAGAACACATGCCGCGCCTGGGTGGCCTGCAGGCTGCGCACGGCCTCGGCGCGGCCCAGGATGTACTCCCACTCCGCTGGCGCATGGGCGTTGGCGTGCACGAAGAGCGCCGTGCCGCGCTGCTGGCTCAGGGGCAGCCGGGCGAGGAACTCCAGCTGCGCCGCGTCGAGCTGCGTGCGCGTCCACTCCACCGCCAGCCGCGCCGTGGGGCGCATGGTGGGCTGCGCGCCGCGCACGGTGGCCGCGTCGTGGTTGCCCATCACGGCGATGGCGCCCTGGTCCACCAGCGCGCGCACCTGGTCCACCACCCAGCCCGGATCGGCGCCGTAGCCCACGAAGTCGCCCAGGAAGGCGAATTGCGCCGCGCCATGGGCGCGGGCATGGGCGAGCACTTCCTCCAGCGCCTCGCGGTTGGCGTGCAGGTCGGTGATCAGGGCGAATTTCATCGGGCACCAGGCAGGAACAGGGCTGCGGATGCTGCACGCCCAGGCTTACCCGACGCTGCCGTGCGCCGCGCCGGCAGCGCGGGAAAAGGACGTGTCAGCCGATACGGCCCAGCAACAGGTATTCCATGAGGGCCTTTTGCACGTGCATCCGGTTCTCGGCCTCGTCCCAGACCACCGACTGCGGTCCGTCGATGACCTCGGCCGTCACCTCCTCGCCGCGGTGCGCGGGCAGGCAGTGCATGAACACGGCGTCGGGCTGCGCGACGGCCATCATGTCGGCGTCCACGCACCAGTCGGCGAAGGCCTGACGGCGCGCCTCGTTCTCGGCCTCGAAGCCCATGCTGGTCCACACGTCGGTGGTGACCAGGTGCGCGTTGCGGCAGGCCTCGCGCGGGTCGGCGAAGACCTTGTAGCAGCTGGCGTCGTTGATGCCTGCCACGGAGGGGTCGATCTCGTAGCCGCTGGGGGTGCTGACGTGCACCGTGAAGCCCAGCACCTCGGCCGCCTGCAGCCAGGTGTTGGCCATGTTGTTGCCGTCGCCCACCCAGGCCACCGTCTTGCCCGCGATGGAGCCGCGGTGCTCGATGAAGGTGAAGATGTCGGCCAGGATCTGGCAGGGGTGGTACTCGTTGGTCAGCCCGTTGATGACGGGCACGCGCGAGTGCGCGGCGAAGGCTTCGAGCTTGGACTGCTCGAAGGTGCGGATCATCACCAGGTCCACCATGCGGCTGATGACGCGGGCGCTGTCCTCGATGGGCTCGGCGCGGCCGAGCTGGCTGTCGCCGGTGGTCAGGTGCACCACCGAGCCGCCCATCTGGTACATGCCGGCCTCGAAGCTCACGCGGGTGCGGGTGCTGGCCTTCTCGAAGATCATGGCCAGCGTGCGGTCGGCCAGCGGCTGGTACTTCTCGTAGTTCTTGAACCGCTTCTTGATGATGGCGGTGCGCTCCAGAAGGTACGAGTACTCCTCGGCGCGCAGGTCCTTGAACTGCAGGTAGTGCTTCATCAGGCTCATTCCGGGCTTCATGGCGCGGTGGTTTCGGCAACGAACTGGCGAACCAGCGGACACAGGATCAAGACGATCTCGTCGGCCTCGGCGGCCGTGAGGATCAGCGGCGGCACCAGGCGGATGACGCGATCGGCGGTGACGCTCAGCAGCAGCCCGGCCTGCGCCGCGCGGCCCAGCAGCTCACCGCAGGGACGGTCGAGCTCGATGCCCAGCATCAGGCCCTGGCCGCGGATCTCGACCACGGCCGGGAGGCCGGCGAACTCGCGCTCCAGGCCGGCGCGCAGCTGGGCGCCGACGCGCGCGGCGTTCTCCATCAGGCCGTCCTCTTCCATGATGCGCAGCGTCTCCACGCCGGCGCGCATGGCCAGCGGGTTGCCGCCGAAGGTGGTGCCGTGGTTGCCCGGCTGGAACACGCCCGCGGCGCGCGGGCCGCACACCACGGCGCCGATGGGCACGCCCGAGCCCAGGCCCTTGGCCAGCGGCATCACGTCGGGCTGGATGCCGGCCCACTGGTGCGCGAACCACTTGCCGGTGCGGCCGATGCCGCACTGCACCTCGTCGAGCATGAGCAGCCACTGGCGCTCGTCGCAGAGCTTGCGCAGGCCCTGCAGGTACTCCCAGCGCGCCGGGTTGATGCCGCCTTCGCCCTGGATCGTCTCCAGGAACACGGCCACGACATTGGGGCGGGAACGGGCCACTTCCTCGACTGCTGCCAGGTCGTTGAGCGGGACACGGATGAAACCTTCGACCAGCGGGCCGAAGCCGGCCTGGACCTTGGCATTGCCGGTGGCCGACAGCGTGGCGATGGAGCGGCCGTGGAAGGCCTTCTCGTAGACGATGACCTCGGGCATCTCGATGCCGCGGTCATGGCCGTACTTGCGCGCGATCTTGAGCGCCGCCTCGTTGGCTTCGAGCCCGGAGTTGCAGAAGAAGGCGTTGGTCAGGCCGGAGATCTCGGCAAGCTTGGCGCCGAGCTGCTCCTGCAGCGGCACGCGGTAGTAGTTGGAGCAGTGGATGAGCTTGGCGACCTGGTCCTGCAGCGCCGGCACGAGCTTGGGGTGCGCGTGGCCCAGCGTGTTGACGGCGATGCCGCCCAGGCCGTCGAGGTACTGCTTGCCGTCGGTGTCCCACACCCTGCAGCCCTGGCCATGCGACAGCGCAAAGGGCAGGCGGCCGTAGGTGTTCATCAGGGGCGTCGGGAGAGGGGCATTCATCGGTGGCAGGCTCCGCACAAAAAAGGCGGCCGGGCATGTCAGTGCGCGACATGCGCCGGCCAAGTGGGGGATTCTAAGACGCGCCCGCAAGCGGCCTTTTCAGGGGGCGAAGCGTGCGCCGCGGCTGCCCGCGCGGCCGGGTCAGACCGATCGTCAGGCAGGGGAAACCCGTAAGCAGGCACAATATCGGCCCCCGTTGCGTGGCCCAAGCGGCTTCGCGCCCCACCGGATTCCTTCTGTTCGCATGACCAAACCCCGAGAAGTTTTCATCCAGGGGATCACTCTCCAAGGTCGCACTTTCAGGCCCAGCGACTGGGCCGAGCGGCTGGCGGGTGCGATGTCCTCCTTCCGTCCCGGCGGTGCGCGTACCGGTCCGGGCGCGCACATTGGCTACTCGCCGCTGTGCGTGCCGCGCGTCATCAACGGCGTCAAATGCGTGATCGTGAGCGAGGCGCTCAAGGACGTGGACCAGCGCGCCTGGGACTTCGTCATGAACTTTGCGCGCGACAACGAGCTGCAGGTGGCCGAAGCCTGCCTGCTGCCCGACAAGGCCGCCGCGCCGCAGCCGGACAAGGCGCAGGCACCGAAGCCCGCGGCGGCTCAGGGCGCCGGGAAGGCGGCCGAGGTCAAGTGAGGAAGGACTGGCGCGCAGCCTGGGCGCGCTGAGAGAGGCACGGTGATCGGTGCGTTTGCGGACGCACCCTTTGCCAGGGTCGGCGCTTCAAAAAGCGCCCGGCCATGAAAAAAGGCCTGCAGCGCAGGCCTTTTTCATATCCCCCTGGGAACCGCCTTGTCAGGCAGCAGCAGCGGTGGAAGCCAGCGACAGGGCCTTGACCTTGGCGGCCAGGCGGCTCTTCTGGCGGGCGGCCTTGTTCTTGTGGAAGATGCCCTTGTCGGCGACGGAGTCGATCACGCTTTGGGCGGCCTTGAACACGTCGGCGGCCTTGGCGGCGTCACCGGCGGCAACGGCCTTCTGCACGTTCTTGACGGCGGTGCGGAACTTCGAACGCAGCGCGGTGTTGGCGGCGTTGAGCTTCACGTCCTGGCGCGCGCGCTTGCGGCCCGACGCGATGCGGACGGTCTTCTTCTTGGCTTTGGAAGAGGTGGCCATGCTGGTGTGGTTGGTCCAGGGTGGAAAGCCGACGAGTATAGCATTTATGTGTTGATGGCCGAAAGCCTGGTCCGAGCGCCGCGGGTGGTCTTCCTATAATTCGCCGCTTTGCCGCTTCCGCCGTGATCTCCTGCCGCGCCGGTTCAGGGCGCGCGCCGCGGCCCGCCTCATGAACCTGCTCAAGGCCGCCTCCACTGTCTCCCTGTTCACCCTGGCCTCTCGCATCACGGGCTTGGCGCGTGAGCTGCTTATTGCCTCGGCTTTCGGCGCCAGCGCTGCCACCGACGCCTTCAACGTCGCGTTCCGCATTCCGAACCTGCTGCGCCGGCTCTTTGCGGAGGGCGCCTTCTCGCAGGCCTTCGTGCCGCTGCTGGCGGCGACGCGTGCCAAGGAGGGCGATGAGGTGACGCAGTCGCTGATCGACGCCGTGGCCACCGTGCTGGTCTGGGCGTTGCTGGTGACCTGCGTCGTCGGTGTCGTGGCTGCGCCCGTGGTGGTGTGGCTGATGGCCTCGGGCCTGGCACGCTTTGACGATGCCGTGGTGATGACGCGCTGGATGTTTCCCTACATCGGCTGCATGTCGCTGGTGGCGCTGGCCGCGGGCATCCTCAATACCTGGAAGCACTTCGTGGTGCCTGCGGCTACGCCGGTGGTGCTCAACCTTTGCATGATCGGCGCGGCGGTGCTGCTGGCGCCGCGCTTTGCGGCCTGGGGGATTGAGCCTATCTACGCCATGGCCGCCGGCGTGATGCTGGGCGGGCTGCTGCAGCTGGCCGTGCAATTGCCCGCACTGGCGCGCCTGGGGCACCTGCCGCACATCGGCCTCACGCCGGCGCGCCTGCGCGCGGCCTGGCACCACCCGGGCGTGCACCGCGTACTCAAGCAGATGGCGCCTGCATTGCTGGGCGTGTCGGTGGCGCAGCTGTCATTGCTGATCAATACCCAGATCGCTTCGCAGCTCGGGCCGGGCGCGGTGTCCTGGCTCACGTACGCCGACCGGCTGATGGAGTTCCCCACGGCGCTGCTGGGTGTGGCGCTGGGTGTGGTGCTGCTGCCGCAGCTGTCGGCGGCACAGGCGCGCGAGGACGCTGCGGCCTACTCGGCGCTGCTGGACTGGGGCCTGCGCCTGGTGCTGCTGCTGGCGCTGCCTTGCGCGGCGGCGCTGCTGGTGTTCGCGCACCCGCTGGTGGCCACGCTCTACCACTACGGCGCCTTCGCTGCCAACGACGTGCAGCAAACGGTGGTGGCGCTCATGGGCTACGGCATAGGCCTGATGGGCTTGGTGGGCACCAAGGTGCTGGCGCCGGGCTTCTACGCCCGCCTGGACATCCGCACGCCGGTGCGCATCGCGGTGGTGGTGCTGGCGGCGACGCAGGCGATGAACCTGGTGTTCGTGCCCTGGATCGGGCACGCGGGGCTGGCGCTGTCGATCGGGCTGGGCGCGCTGCTCAATGCCGGCTGGCTGCTGGTGGGACTGCGCCGGCGTGGCTCCTATACGCCGGCCGCGGGCTGGCTGGCCTTCTTCCTGCGCGTGCTGTTCGCTACCTTGCTGCTGGCGGCGGCGCTGTCGTGGGTGGCGCAGGCGCTGGACTGGACCGGGTTGCGCGCGCAGCCCGGGCTGCGTGTGGCGTTGCTGGCGGCCGTGCTCGGCGGCGCGGCGGTGCTGTACTTCGGTGCACTGGTTTTGTGCGGAATCCGGCCGCGGCAATTCGTGCGGCGCGTGTGAAGCGCCTACACTGGGCCGCATGAGCGGCGGCATGCATTCCCGGCATTTCCAGGCTCCGACGGTGCTGGAGTACTTCGCGGCGCTGGTGGCAGACGATGACAGCCTCGCCGCCTTCGAGGCGGCAGTGAGCATCGCGCAGGACGAGTATCCCCAGCTTGATGCCCAGGGCGTGCTGCACGAGGTGGACATGCTGGCGGAGCGATTGCGCCGCCGGCTGCCCGCCGATGCGGCGCCGATGTTCAAGCTGCGCAGCCTCAACCGCTACTTCTTCCAGGAACTGGGCTTCGCGGGCAACGTCAACGACTACTACGACCCGGCCAACAGCTACCTGCACCAGGTGCTGGTCACGCGCCGGGGCATTCCCATCACGCTGGCGCTGCTCTACATCGAGCTGGCCGGGCACATCGGGCTGCAAGCGCGCGGCATTTCCTTCCCGGGGCATTTCCTGGTCAAGCTGCACATGCCCCAAGGCGAAGTGGTGCTGGACCCGTTCAACGGCCGCTCGCTGTCGCGCGAGCAGCTCGACGAGCGGCTGCAGCCCTACCGCCGCCAGCAGGGGCTGGTGGGCGACTACGAGGCCCCCCTGGAGCTGTTCCTGCAGGCGGCCTCGCCGCGCGAGGTGCTGGCACGGCTGCTGCGCAACCTCAAGGAGATCCACCGCAGCGCCGGCGACTGGGTGCGGCTGCTGGCGGTGGAGCAGCGCCTGGTGATCCTGCTGCCCCAGGACTGGGAAGAGCGCCGCGATCGCGGCCTGTGCCAGGCCGAGCTGGGCCAGTACGCCGCCGCGGCCCAGGATCTGGCGCAGTACCTGCGCCAGCGTCCCCAGGCGGCCGACGCGCCAGCGCTCACCGAGCGGCTGGAGGAACTGCGCCGCTACGGCCAGCCGCGGCTGCACTGAAGGCGGCCGCGCGCGCTGCAGCGCGTCCCCGGCTGCGCCGGGTACTTGTCTTGCCCGCCTACAATCGCGCCCGCAGTCCACGCGGGCCGGCCGTGCCAGTGCGCCACTGGTGTCACCGGCCCGCCGCTGACCGCGCCGGCGCTCATGGCCGGTGGAACCGGTTCACCGCCGGTCGCACCGGCAAGGCGCCGGAGTGCGCCGGCCGGACCAGAACCCGGATGAAACAGATTCCCTTGCCGATCGCCTTCGAGCGGGTGCCGAGCTTCGACGGCTTCGTGCCCGGCGCCAACGCGGCCGCCGTGCAGCACCTGCGCCGGCTCGGCCCGGGCTCGGGCGCGCTGGCACCGCTGTACCTCTGGGGGCCGCCCGGCAGCGGCAAGACGCACCTGCTGCAGGCGCTGGTGCACGAGCGCCAGCTGGCCGGCGAGCGCGTGGGCTGGTTCAACGCCGCCGACCCGGTGCCCTGGGAGGTGGACGAGGGCTGGACGCTGATCGTCATGGACGACTGCGATCGGCTCGATGAGCTGCACCAGCAGGCGGCGTTTGCCGCGTTCATCGATGCCGCGACCTTCCAGGTGCAGGTGGCCGCCGCCGGCCGGGTGCCGCCGGTGGACCTGCCCGTGCGCGAGGACCTGCGCACCCGGCTGGGCTGGGGCGACGTGTTCGCGCTGCAGCCGCTGACCGAGCGTGAGGCCCGCGCCACGCTGCAACACGAGGCACAGCGCCGTGGCATCGAACTCTCAGACGACGTGATGGATTACCTGCTGAACCACTTCGACCGCGACCTCAAGCACCTCATGGGCCTGCTCGACCGTCTCGACGGCTTCGCGCTGGCACAGCGCCGTGCCGTGACGGTGCCGCTGCTGCGCCGCATGCTGGCCGAGGAGGGCGCCTGAAGCGACCCCCCACAAGAACAACATGGATCACATGGAACTGGCTCTTTTCGACCTCGACGGCACGCTGCTGCCCGGCGACTCCGACCACGCCTTCGGCGAGTTCATGGTCAAGCTCGGCTGGGTGGACGGTGCCGCCTGGCGCGCGCGCAACGACGGCTTTTTCGCCGACTACCAGGCCGGCCGCCTGGACCTCCCCGCGTACATCGACTTCGCCACCTCGGCCTGGCGCACGCGCCCCGAGACCGAGCAGCTGGCCGCGCGCGAGCGCTTCATGCAGGAGGTGATCCGCCCGCAGATGCACGCGCAGGCGCTGGCGCTGGTGAGGAAGCACCTCGACGCCGGGCACCTGTGCGCCGTCGTCACCGCCACCAACGAGTTCGTCACCGCGCCCATCGCGGCGGCCTTCGGCGTGCCGCACCTCATCGCGCTGCGCCTGGCGCGCGACGCGCAAGGGCGCGTCACCGGCGCCATCGACGGCGTGCCCTCGTACCGCGAGGGCAAGATCGAGCGCGTGCGGGACTGGCTGGCCGGCCTGGGCCGCACGCAGGCCGACTTCGCGCGCGTGCACTTCTACAGCGATTCCACCAACGACCTGCCGCTGCTGGAGCAGGTCGATTCCCCGGTGGCCACCAACCCGGGTTCCGCGCTGGAGGCAATTGCCCGCGCGCGCGGCTGGCCCATCCTCAAGCTGTTCGCATGATCAAGACCCTCATTGGCCGGCTGCTGGGCGGCGGCAAGTCCGCCCCCAAGCTGCGCATCCCGTTGGGCGAACGCGTGGAGGTGCCCGAGTCCGAGCACGGCATTGACGCCTCGCTGCTCGACGAGCGTGCCGTCAAGGTGGTGCGCACCCTGCAGGAGGCGGGCTTCGAGGCCTACATCGTCGGCGGCGCGGTGCGCGACCTGCTCGTGGGGCTGGCGCCGAAGGACTTCGACGTCGCCACCAACGCCACGCCCGAGGAGGTGAAGGCGCTGTTCCGCCGCGCCTTCATCATCGGGCGGCGCTTCCGCATCGTGCACGTCATCTTCGGGCGCGGCCGCGACCACGAGGTGGTGGAGGTGTCCACCTTCCGCGCCTACCTCGACGCCAGCGCGGCCGAGCAGGTGGAAGGCAACGAGAAGACCTCCAAGAGCGAGCTCGCCGGCAAGAGCCACGTGGTGGACGCCAGCGGGCGGGTGCTGCGCGACAACGTCTGGGGGCCGCAGATCGAGGATGCGGCGCGGCGCGACTTCACCATCAACGCCATGTACTACGACCCCACCTCGCGCATCGTGGTGGACTACCACGGCGGCATCCGCGACGCCAAGAAGCGGCTGCTGCGCATCATCGGCGAGCCCGAGCTGCGCTATCGCGAGGACCCGGTGCGGCTGATCCGCGTGGTGCGCTTCGCGGCCAAGCTGGGCTTCGACATCGAGGCGCGCACGCGCGAGCCGATGCCGCGCATGCTGGAGCTGCTGGAGAACGTGCCCATCTCGCGCTTGTTCGACGAGATGCTCAAGCTGCTGCAGACCGGGCATGCGCTGCGCAGCCTAGACGAGCTGCGCAAGCAGGGCATGCACCGCGTCTTCCCGCTGCTGGAAGTGGTGTTCAACGCCGACGAGGCGCGCGAGCGCTTCATCCGCGCGGCGCTGGAGGACACCGACCGCCGCGTGGCCGAGGGCCGCGCCGTGGCGCCGAGCTTCATGCTGGCGTGCATGCTGTGGCACGACGTGCAGTCGCGCTGGGCCCAATTGCGCGAGTCCGGCGAGGCCCCGGTGCCGGCGCTGCAGCAGGCCATCGACGCAGTGTTCGATGCGCGCATCGGCGACATCTCCGGCCGCGGCAAGCTCGCGGCCGACATGCGCGAGATCTGGCTGATGCAGCCGCGCTTCGAGCGCCGCACCGGCAACGCGCCCTTCGCGCTGGTGGAGCAGCCGCGCTTCCGGGCCGGCTACGACTTCCTGCGGCTGCGCGCCGACGTGGACCAGATCGATGCCGAGCTGGCCGAGTGGTGGGAGGACTTCGCGCTGGGCACGTCCGAGGAGCGCGACGCGCTGGTGCAGGCGGTGCGCGAGGCGTCGCAGCAACAGCGTCGTCGTCGCGGCTCGTCCGGCGCTGCAAGCAGCCGTCCGGCCGCCGCCGAGGCCGCGCCCGCCGAGGCGGGCGAATCCGGCGATGCGCCGGCCGCGCGCAAGCGTCGGCGCCGGCGCCGCAAGCCGTCCGGCGGCAGCGACGTGGTGACGCCCGAGCCGCCACCCTCGCTGTGAGCGCCATGCCGCAGGCCGTGCGGGCCTATGTCGGGCTGGGGGCCAACCTGGGTGACGCGCGTGCCACGCTGCGCGCGGCGCTGCAGGCCCTCTGGGCGCTGCCGGGCTGCGTGCCGGCGGGCGTGTCGTCGCTGTGGCGCAGCGCGCCGGTGGACGCCCAGGGGCCGGACTTCTTCAATGCCGTGGCGGCGCTGGACACGACACTGGCACCACTGGAGCTGCTGCGCCAGCTGCAGGCCATCGAGTTGGCGCATGGGCGCGAGCGCCCCTACCGCAATGCGCCGCGCACGCTGGACCTGGACCTGCTGCTGTACGGCGACGTGCAGCAGTCCGACCCGGTACTGACGCTGCCGCACCCGCGCGCGCACGAGCGTGCCTTCGTGCTGGCGCCGCTGCATGAGATCGCGCCCGCGTTGTGCTGGCCGGGGCAGGGATGGTCGCTGACGCAACTGCTGCAAGATGTGCAGGATCAGGCCATCGAGCCGCTGCCGGGCGACTGGCGCTGAAGCTTCAGGGGCACGGCTCGCAGGCGCCGCGCCGCCTGCGCGCGCCTTGCAGATGTCACACGGTCGTCACGCTGCGCCGTCCGGGTGAGCCCGGGCATCCGCCGTGCCCCTCGTAGAATCGCGGGTTTGCCAACTGAACCCTGCCATGGCGGCGCAAGTGCCGCCGGCACGTCGGCCGTGAGGCCGGACGAGAGGACGACATGCTGTTTTCCAAGCTGCTGCCCAAGGAGGGCAATTTCTTCGAGCTGTTCAACCAGCACGGCGCGAAGATTGCCGAGGGCTCGCGGGCCTTCATGCAGATGATCGAGCACTATGCCGATCCGGCACTGCGCCAGCGCTATGCCGATGGGGTCGATGCCGCCGAGCACGATGCCGACAAGGTCACGGCCGAGGTCAACCGGCTGCTGCACAAGACCTTCATCACGCCCATCGACCGCGAGCAGATCCTGTCGCTGATCAACGCCATGGACGACGTGCTGGACCTGCTGCAGGACACGTCCGAGACCATGGCGCTGTACGACGTGCACGCCGTCACGGACGAACTGCGCTCGCTGGCCGAGCTCAGCGTCAAGTGCTGCGAGCGCGTGCAGCACGCGGTGTCGCTGCTGCCCAAGCTCAACGTGCCGGCGGTGGCCGAGGCTGCCATCAAGACCTGCGAGGAGATCGACAAGCTCGAATCCGACGCCGACCGCGTGATGCGCAGCGCCATGTCGCGCCTGTTCCGCCAGGAGCCCGATGTGCGCGAGCTCATCAAGCTCAAGGCGATCTACGAGCAGCTCGAATCCATCTCGGACCGCTGCGAAGACGTGGCCAACCTGATCGAGGGCGTGGTCCTCGAGAACTCCTGAGCGCGCGGCCTCGTCTTTTCTCATGGACCCCATCCAGATCAGTTTCTGGGTCGTGGCGCTGCTCGTGCTGCTGGCCCTGGTGTTCGACTTCATGAACGGCTTCCACGACGCGGCGAACTCCATCGCCACCGTCGTGTCCACCGGCGTGCTCAAGCCGCAGCAGGCGGTGCTGTTTGCCGCCTTCTTCAACGTGGTGGCGATCATGGTGTTCCAGCTCAAGGTGGCGGCCACCGTGGGCAAGGGCATCGTCGATCCGTCGGTGGTGGACCTGCACGTCATCTTCGGCGCCCTGGTGGGCGCCATCGTGTGGAACGTCGTCACCTGGTTCTACGGCATCCCGTCGAGTTCCTCGCACGCGCTCATCGGCGGCATCGTCGGCGCCACCATGGCCAAGGCCGGTGCCGGGCCGCTGGTGTGGAGCGGCGTGCTCAAGACGGTGCTGTTCATCGTGGTGTCGCCGACGCTGGGCTTCTTGCTGGGCTCGCTGCTGATGGTGGCGGTGTCCTGGATCTGCCGGCGCAGCTCGCCGCTGCGCGTGGACAACTGGTTCCGGCGGCTGCAGCTCGTGTCGGCCGGGCTGTACTCGCTGGGCCACGGCGGCAACGATGCGCAGAAAACCATCGGCATCATCTGGCTGCTGCTGATCTCCTCGGGCTACGCCAAAGCCGGCGACAGCATGCCGCCGTACTGGGTGATCTGGAGCTGCTATCTCGCCATTGGCATGGGCACCATGTTCGGCGGCTGGCGCATCGTGCAGACCATGGGCCAGCGCCTGACCAAGCTCAAGCCCGTGGGCGGCTTCTGTGCCGAAACGGGCGGCGCCATGACGCTGTTCTTCGCCACCTCGCTGGGCGTGCCCGTGTCCACCACCCACACCATCACCGGCGCCATCGTCGGCGTGGGCTCCACGCAGCGCGCCTCGGCGGTGCGCTGGGGCGTGGCGGGCAACATCGTGTGGGCCTGGATACTGACCATCCCGGCCGCGGCCCTGGTGGCGGCGCTGTCGTACTGGCTCAGCGAACTGCTGTTCTGAAGTCTTCGCTTCAGCGCTCCCAAGGCCCGCCACCGGCGGGCCTTTTCATTGGTCACTGGCTGATCTGGCGCGCCTGCTCGATCTGCCATTCGAAATAGCGCTGGCCGCTGAAGGCGATGGTGGCCATGAGCACGCCCGCGCCCAGCATCAGCGCTGCGATGGCGCCCAGCACCGGGCCCCATCGGGTTTCCTGCCCCGGCTGGCCCGGGTTGTGGCGCGCATCCCAGCGCTCGTCGGGTGTGAGGCCGTAAAGAATGGCGAAGAGCATGGCCTGCGCCAGCATCAGGCCCAGCAGCGGGATCAGCGCCCAGGCCGCCTGGTCGTCCTGCCCCAGGGCCAGCATGCGCCGCACGCCATGCAGCCCGGCCAGCGTGGGCAGCGGGTGCAGCCAGCCCAGCCCATCGCGCCAGCCGTGCAGGTAAAAGCGGTGCAGGCCCAGGCTGCCTCCGAGGATGGCGATCCAGGTCGCCAGCGTCTTGGATTTGTAGTGGCTCAGGCCATGCCCGGCGACGGGCAGGCCGGCCGGCTTCCCGCTCACGCGTGTTCCCGTGCCGGCGTGGCGGAGCCGTCACCCAGCGCGCGCTGCATCAGCACCACGTCGATCCAGCGCTCGAACTTCCAGCCTGCGGCCGCGTAGCCGCCGCTGGGCTCGAAGCCGCAGGCACGGTGCAGCCCGATGGAGGCGGCATTGGCCGAATCGCCGATCACTGCCACCATCTGCCGCGCACCGCGCGCCTCGCACTGCGCCAGCAGCTCCACCAGCAGCGCGCGGCCCACGCCCTGGCCGCGGGCGTTCTCGTCGAGGTAGATCGAATCCTCCAGGCAGAAGCGGAAGGCCGGGCGCGGGCGCAACTGGTTGGCGTAGGCGTAGCCCAGGATCGCGCCGTCACGCTCGGCCACCAGCCAGGGCCAGCCGCGCGCGAGCACTTCTTCGCGCCGGCGCAGCATCTCCTCGGGCGAGGGCGGCTCGGTCTCGAAAGTGGCCGTGCCGTGCAGCACATGGTGGGCGTAGATCCGGGCGACGGCGGGGAAGTCTTCGGGTGAGCTGGGGCGGATCGTCAGGGGGCTCATGGCATTGGAATTGCCGGACTTGGGCCGGCTGTGCAAGGAAGGCGGGCCGGGCAGTTTATAATGCGCGGTTTCGGTGCTGGCGGGCCTTAGGCCTGCGCGTATCTAACGGCACCGAGCAAGCGAGCCGCGTGCGTGCTTCGGGTGTCAAGCCCGGCGCCGCGGCAAACATTTCGATCTGCCTGGCCTGCCCGTGTCCCTGGTGCGGCGATCGTTTCTCCTGCACATCGAGAGTCAACAACATGGTCGTCATTCGTCTGGCCCGCGGCGGTTCCAAGAAGCGCCCCTTCTACAACATCGTGGTTGCCGAGTCGCGCGAGCGTCGCGACGGTCGCTTCATCGAGCGCGTGGGCTTCTACAACCCCGTGGCCTCCGGCGCCGAGCAGCCGCTGCGCGTGGCGCTGGAGCGCGTGAGCTACTGGGCCGGCGTGGGCGCGCAACTGTCGCCCACCGTGGCCCGTCTGGTGGACCAGGCCAAGAAGGCCACCGCTGGCCAAGCCCCGGCCGCTGCCGCCGCTGAGCCGGCTGCCGCCGCCGCCGAGTAAGTCGGCGCTTCCGTTGCGACGTGCCGATGTCCTGGGCGCCTGACGAGCCGACCTGGCCCGATGACGCGGTGGAAGTCGGCCGCGTGACGGGTGCCTGGGGCATCAAGGGCTGGATCAAGGTCCAGCCTCATGCCTCCGATCCCCAGGCGCTGTTTTCTTCGCGGCGCTGGTTCCTGCAGCCGCCCGAGCGGCTGCCGGCCGCCGCCGCGGCCAACTTTCCAAAGCTGCTGAAGATCACGGGTGCCCGAGAGCAGGGCGACGCCGTGGTGGCCAGCGCGCAGGAAGTGCCCGACCGCAACGCGGCCGAGGCCCTCAAGGGCGCGCGCGTGTTCATCTCGCGCGCCAGCTTCCCGACCGCCGACGAAGGCGAGTACTACTGGGTGGACCTCATCGGGCTGGAGGTGGTGAACCGCGAGGGCGTCGTCCTCGGCACCGTTTCCGACCTGCTCGACACCGGTCCGCACAGCGTGCTGCGCGTGCAGCCCAAGGAACTGCCTGCCGGCATGAGCGAGCTTGAAGCCGAACGGCTGATTCCTTTCGTTGCCGCTTACATCGACCAAGTGGACCTGGCGCAAAAGCGCATCACGGTCGACTGGGGCGCTGACTACTGACGCCGCCACCCGCGCGGCGCACACCTGCCGTGCTGCGCTTCGACGTCATCACTCTCTTTCCCGAGCTGTTCGCGCCGCACCTGGAAGTCGGCGTGACGCGGCGTGCCTATGTCGATGGCAAGTTGCAATTGCAACTTTGGCCGCTTCGCGACTTTGCCGAGGGCAACTACCGGCGCGTGGATGACCGCCCCTTTGGCGGCGGTCCCGGCATGGTGATGATGGCGCCGCCGCTGGAGCGCGCGCTGGACGCCGTGCACGCGGCGCGTGTGCAAGCAGGCGAGGGTACCGGCGCCGGCCACCGCGCGCCGCTCATTCATTTCTCGCCCACCGGCCGCCGCCTGGACCAGGCGCTGGTGCGCGAGCTTGCCGCCGGCCCGGGCGCCGTGCTGCTGTGCGGACGTTACGAAGGCATCGACCAGCGCTTCATCGACCGCCATGTGGACATGGAAGTGAGCCTGGGCGACTTCGTGCTTTCCGGTGGCGAACTGCCCGCGCTGGTGCTGCTCGATGCCGTGGCGCGGCTGCAGCCCGGCGTCCTGCAGGACGCAGCCTCGCACCAGCAGGACAGCTTCGAGGATGGCCTGCTCGACTGCCCTCACTACAGCCGGCCCGAACAGTTGCCGCGCGCGGATGGCGGGGTCGATGCCGTGCCGCAGGTGCTGCTCTCCGGCCACCATGGCCGCATCGCGCGCTGGCGCCGCGAGCGCTCGCTGGAGCTGACGGCGCGGCGCCGCCCGGACCTCATTGCCGCCGCGCGCGCCGCCGGCCGCCTGAGCCGCGAGGACGAGCGCTTCCTGCAGGCGCTGGACATCGAGCCCAAGCCTTAATCCCACTGCCGGGCCGGTCTCCCCGGAGCACGTTGCTTGCTTGGGATATAATCAAAGGCTTTTCGATCCTCTGCCGGGCGAAATCTCTTCGCAGCCCGGGCTGGTCATCGGTGACCGGCGCAGGCCAACAACCACCGTGCCGGCATGATCCCTTGGAGAACCCCATGGACCTGATCCAGACCCTCGAGCAGGAAGAAATTGCTCGCCTGAACAAGACCATCCCGGCGTTTGCCCCTGGCGACACCGTGATCGTCAGCGTCAACGTCGTCGAAGGCACCCGCAAGCGCGTGCAGGCTTACGAAGGCGTCGTGATCGCCAAGCGCAACCGCGGCCTCAACAGCAGCTTCATCGTGCGCAAGATCTCCAGCGGCGAAGGCGTGGAGCGTACGTTCCAGCTGTACAGCCCGCTGATCGCCGGCATCGAAGTCAAGCGTCGCGGCGACGTGCGTCGCGCCAAGCTGTACTACCTGCGCCAGCGCAGCGGCAAGTCGGCCCGCATCAAGGAAAAGCTGGCCTGAGTGCCGCTTCCGAGGCGTCCCGGCCCAGCCGCCGCCTCCACCGCTGGCTCCCGGCCAGTCTGCAAAAACCGCCTTCGGGCGGTTTTTTTGTTTGGAGTCTTGGCACACAGGCGCGCTGAGGCCGCGTGCCGGCGGCTTTTGTGGCGCGGGCCTATGCTGAGGTCATGGCCACCTTGATCCTTGATCCCCAGTCCGTGCCGGTCATCGGCATGGACGAACACCTGCCGCCGGTGCCGCCCGAGCGGCTGACGGCGCCGGCGCTACGCCAGCGTTTCGCCCATCCGCCGCCCTGGCAGCCCGAGACGCGTGCCGACGGCCGGGAGGCGATCCAGGCCAAGGCCGACGCTTCCGTGCTGGTGCCGCTGGTCGAGCACGCCGATGGCTCGCTGCATGTGCTGCTGACGCAGCGCACGGCGCACCTGAAGGCGCATGCCGGGCAGATCAGCTTCCCTGGCGGCCGGGCCGAGCCCGGCGACGCCGATGCGGTGTACACCGCGCTGCGTGAGGCGCAGGAGGAAGTAGGCCTGGAGCCGGCGTGGGTGCAGGTGATCGGTGCACTGCCCGCGTACACGACGATCACCGCCTTCCGCGTCACCCCCGTGGTGGGCCTGCTGAGCGCGCCCTATGAGCTGCGCGTCGATCCGTTCGAGGTGGCTGAGGCCTTCGAGGTGCCCCTGGGCTGGCTCATGACGCCGGCACACCATCGTCACCACCGCATCGAACTTGACGGCGCGCCGCGCCAGTTCCTGTCCATGCCCTGGACCGCTGCCGGCAGCCAGCGCGAGTACTTCATCTGGGGCGCCACGGCGGCGATGCTGCGTAACCTCTACCGCTTCCTGGCCGCCTGAGGATGCCGTCGCCGGCGCACCGGAACGGCGCGTTGCCGTCGGTATGATCCGCGGCAATGAGTTTCTTCGCCGTCCTGCTGGCCCTGCTGATCGAGCAGCTCAAGCCGCTGCCTCGTGACAACCGCATCCACGACACGCTGATTTCCTGGGTGCGTTGGGCCGGGCGCAACTTCGACGCCGGGCGTGAGCATCATGCGTGGGTGGTCTGGGGCGTGACGGTGCTGGCGCCCACGCTGCTGGTGGCGGCGCTGTACACGGGCGTGGCGCAGCTGAGCATGCTGCTGGCCCTGGCCTTCGACGTGCTGGTGCTCTACCTGACGCTGGGTTTCAGGCAGTTCAGCCACTTCTTCACCGACATCCGCGACGCGCTGGACCGTGGCGATGAGCTGGCGGCGCGCCGGCTCCTGGCCGAGTGGCGGCATCTGGACACCAGCGAGCTGCCGCGCACCGAGCTGCTGCGCCACGTGATCGAGCATGCGCTGCTGGCGGCGCACCGGCATGTGTTCGGCGTGTTTTTCTGGTTCGTGCTGCTGTCCTCGCTGGGCCTGGGCCCGGCCGGGGCGGTGCTCTACCGCATGGCCGAGTTCGCGGGCCGCTACTGGAGCTTCAAGAGCCGCAGCCTGGGCGCGCCGGCCAACGAGCGGCTCATGACGCTGTCGCAGCAGCTGTTCAGCGGCATTGACCATGTGCCCGCGCGGCTGACCGCCTTCGGCTTCGCGGTGGTGGGCAACTTCGAGGAGGCCGTCAACGGCTGGCGGCGCGACGCCGGGCTGTGGGTGCACCAGAACGAAGGCATCATCCTCGCCGCCGCCGCCGGTGCGCTGGGCGTGCAGCTGGGCGGCAGCGCCGCGCCGGGCGTCACGCCCGATCGCAGCAAGACCTTCCAGGTCGGCGCGGGCGGGGAGATCGAGGGCTCGCTGGGTTCCACGCCGGGGCTGCCGCCCCAGCCCGGGCACCTGCAGAGCATCGTCGGCCTGGTGTGGCGCTCGATGGTGCTGTGGCTGCTGCTGCTGGCGCTGCTGACGCTGGCCAATGTCCTTGGCTAAAAAGAGTGAGCGTGCCGGGCGTGCCCGGCTCTTGGCTCACCACTTCGTGCGCTCCAGCTCCTCGCGGATCTCGCCGTAGATGCGGTAGCGGCTGGCGCTGATCTCGCCGCGCTCCACCGCGGCGCGCACGCCGCAGCCGGGCTCATGGCGGTGCGTGCAGTTGTAGAAGCGGCACTGCGGCACATGGGCGCGCAGGTCCGGCATCAGCATGGGCAGCTGGTCCGCCTCAATGTGGCGCAGGCCGAACTCCTGGAAGCCGGGCGAGTCGAGCAGCGCCCCGCGGCGCGCCGCCGCGTCGAGCCAGTACCAGCGCGTGCTGGTGGTGGTGTGGCGCCCCGAATTGAGCGCCTGCGAGATGTCGCCCACCTGCGCCTGCGCGTCTTCCACCATCAGGTTCACCAGCGTGCTCTTGCCGGTGCCGCTGGGGCCCAGCACCAGCGTGGCGGCATCCTGCAGCAGCGGCGTCAGCAGCGCGCGCGACGCATCCGGGCTGGTCTTGAGAGAGGTTTCCAGCACCTCCACGCCCATGGCGCGATAGGGCTGCAGCCGTTCGCGCGCCACCTCGGCCTGCGGCAGCTCAGCCTTGTTGAGCAGCACCCGCACCGGAATGCCGGCGCTCTCGGCGGCAATCAGCGCGCGGCTGAGCTGCGACTCGCTGAACATGGGCTCGCCGGCTACCAGCATCAGCACCTGGTCGATGTTGGCCGCGAAGGACTTCGTCTTCCACTCGTCCTGGCGCATCAGCAGGTTGCGGCGCGGCTCCACATGCTCGACCACGCCCTCGTCGCCGCTGGCCTGCCAGCGCACGCGGTCGCCGACCACGCACTCGCTCTTCTTGCCGCGCAGGTGGCACTGAATGCGCCGGCCTTCAGGCGTCTCCACCACCACGTGGCGGCCGTGCGCAGCCACCACCAGCCCGGTGTCGAGCTCAGTCTGGCGCGCCATGTCAGGACTGCGCCCGCAGGGCCGCCAGGCGCTCGGTGGCCGGGGGATGCGAGTAGTAGAAGCGGGCGTACAGCGGATCGGGTGTGAGCGTGGAGGCGTTGTCCTCGTGCAGCTTGAGCAGCGCGGTGGCCAGGTCGCGCCCGTCGGCCTGCGCGCAGGCATAGGCGTCGGCCTCGAACTCGTGGCGGCGCGACAGCCGCGCCCCCAGCGGCGACAGCAGGAACATGAACGGCGGCAGCACCAGCATGAACAGCAGCAGCGCCAGTGCGTCGTTGGGTGCGTCCAGGTTGGGCCGCACGCCCAGGCCCGTGTAGAAGCCCACTTGGCTGGAGAGCCAGCCCAGCAGCGCCAGACCGGCCAGGCTCAGGCCGAAAGCCAGCAGCATGCGCTTGAGCACGTGCCGGTGCTTGTAATGGCCCAGCTCATGCGCCAGCACGGCCTCGATCTCCTGGCCGTTGAGCTTGGACAGCAGCGTGTCGAAGAACACCACGCGCTTGGCCGCGCCCAGGCCCGTGAAATAGGCGTTGGCATGGGCCGAGCGGCGGCTGCCGTCCATCACGAACAGGCCCTTGGCAGCGAAGCCGCAGCGCTTCATCAACGCCTGCACCTGCTGCTTGAGCTCGCCTTCGGGCAGCGGCGTGAAGCGGTTGAACAGCGGCGCGATCAGCGTCGGGTACAGCACCAGCGCCAGCAGCTGGAACAGCGTCCACGCCACCCAGGCCCACAGCCACCACAGTGAGCCGGTCGCGCCCATGATCCACAGCACCAGCGCCGCCAGCGGCAGCCCGATGAGCACGCCCACTGCCACGCCCTTGAGCTGGTCGGCCAGGTACAGCTTCCAGGTCATGCGGTTGAAGCCGAAGCGCTGCTCCAGCACGAAGGTGCGGTAGAGCTCGAAGGGCAGGTCCAGCAGCGCGCTGATCACGACGAAGGCCGTCAGCAGCGCCAGCTGGTAGGCCATGTCGCCCAGCACCGGCTGCACGGCGTCGCGCACCAGCAGGTTGAGCACGTCCAGCCCGCCCAGCAGCGTCCAGCCCAGCAGCAGCGCCGAGCTGAACGCGGCCTGCAGCAGCCCGAAGCGGCCGCGCGCCAGCGTGTAGTCGGCCGCGCGCTGGTGCGCGTGCAGCGACACGGCGCCGGCGAAGGCGGGGGGCACCTTGTCGCGGTGCAGCGCCACATGGCGCATCTGGCGCGTGGCGAGCCAGAGTTTCAGCAGCAGCGCCACAAGCACGGCGCCTGCAAACAGCAGGGTCAAGGCAGACATGGCGGCAAGTGTAGGGCTGCGACAATCGCCCCCCTTTAAGCCAGCCCACGAGGATTTTTCATGACGACCGAGCTCGCCATCGCCGACCAGAACCTGATCTGGATCGACCTGGAGATGACCGGCCTCTTTCCCGACCGCGACCGCATCATCGAGATCGCCGTGGTCGTCACCGACGCCCAGCTCACCGTGCGTGCCGAAGGGCCCGTGTTCGCCATCCACCAGAGCGACGCCACGCTCGACGCCATGGACGCCTGGAACAAGGGCACGCATGGCAAGAGCGGCCTGATCGACCGGGTCAAGGCCTCCACGGTGGACGAGGCGCAGGCGCAGGCCGAGGTCATCGCGTGGCTCAAGCAGTACGTGCCCGCCGGCAAGAGCCCGATGTGCGGCAACTCCATCTGCCAGGATCGGCGCTTTCTCGCCAACTACATGCCGCAGCTGGAGTCCTTCTTCCATTACCGCAACCTCGACGTCAGCACGCTCAAGGAATTGGCGCGGCGCTGGAAGCCCTCGGCGCTGGAAGGCTTCAAGAAGGCCCAGGCTCACACCGCGCTGGCCGACATCCACGAGTCCATCGACGAGCTGCTGCACTACCGCCAGCACTTCCTGGCCGTCTGAGGCGCGCACTGCCAGGGCCTTGCAAAGCCCAAAAATAAGGGCTTTCACGGAGGCCGTACAATGCGCGCTCGGTGTCGTTCTGGCACCGTTCGTTCATCCCCTCTGACCTTCATCGAGTTCTCCCGCACGACAGCGCGTGGCGGAACTTGATTTCTCTCCCGGCAGGCCGCTCGGCCTGCGGGACCGGTCGGCGGCGATGCCGTCGCTTTCGGACCGGTGCACCTGCCACGTCTTTCCTCGGCAGGTGGAAATGTTCCTTCCGCGACTTGGATCTGGCAGGGCCTGTGTAGGGCGCTGCCTGGCCGGCTGCTGTCTGCCGGCGTTGAAGAAAAGACTCTGATGACTTTTGATTCCCTGGGCCTCCATGACGCCCTGATCCGTGCCGTGTCCGACGCCGGCTACGAGAACCCGACCGACGTGCAGGCCCGTGCCATCCCGCCCGCGATGGAAGGCCGCGACCTGCGCGTGTCCTCCAGCACCGGCAGCGGCAAGACCGCCAGCTTCGTGCTGCCCGCGCTGCAGCGCGTACTGGCCGCCCGCGGCGACAACACCAAGCGCCGCGACAAGGGCATGACCGGCCCGCGCGTGCTGGTGCTGGCGCCCACCCGCGAGCTGGCGCAGCAGGTGGCCAAGTCCGCCGTGGACTACGGCCGCCATGTGCAGGGCCTGCGCGTGGTCACCGTCGTCGGCGGCGTGCCCTACGGCGCGCAGCTCAAGGCGCTGCGCGGTCCGGTGGACATCCTCATCGCCACCCCGGGCCGCCTCATCGACCACGTGCAAAGCGGCAAGGCGCTGCTGGAGCACGTGGAGATGCTGGTCCTCGACGAAGCCGACCGCATGCTCGACATGGGCTTCATCGACGACATCACTTTCATCGCCGAGTGCACGCCCAAGACGCGCCAGACGGTGATGTACAGCGCCACCTTCGCCGGCCACGTCGGCCGCCTGGCCGACGAGCTGCTGCGCGAGCCGCAGGCCATCGACGTCGCCTCGCACACCGACACGCACGAGAACATCGAGCAGCGCCTGCACTGGGCCGACGACGTCGCGCACAAGAACGCGCTGCTGGACCACCTGCTCACCGGCCGCGAGGTCGAGCAGGCCGTGGTGTTCACCAGCACCCAGGTCGACGCCGACCGCCTGGCCGACCGCCTGGGCGAAATGGGCCATTCGGTGGCCGCGCTGCACGGCGGCATGCCGCAGGGCCGGCGCAACCGCGTGCTCAACGGCATGCGCAACCGCCAGCTGCGCGTGCTGGTGGCCACCGACGTGGCCGCCCGCGGCATCGACGTGCCCACCATCAGCCACGTCATCAACTTCGGCCTGCCGATGAAGGCCGAGGACTACGTGCACCGCATCGGCCGCACCGGCCGTGCCGGCCGCTCCGGCCTGGCCGTGACGCTGGCCGAGCGCCGCGACGTGGTGATGATCAAGCGCATCCAGCAGTTCACGACGCAGACCATCCCCGTGGCCACCGTCGAGGGCCTGGAGCCGCGCCAGCCCGAGCCGCGCATCTACCCCGGCCGCCCGGACGGCGGCCGTGGCGGCAAGCCCTTCGGCAAGGGCAAGTCCTTCGGCGGCCCGCGCCGCGACGGCTTCGAGCGTGGTCCGCGCCGCGAAGGCGGTTTCGAGCCGCGCCGTGAAGGCGGCTTCGAGGGGCGTGGCGAGCGCTTCGCCGCGCCGCGCGAGGGCTTCGCGCCGCGCCATGAGGGCGGTGGCCATTTCGGTGGCCCGCGTCCGGAAGGCCGCTTCGAGCAGCGCCGTCCGGAGGGCGCCTTCAGCCGCCATGGCGACGGCAATCGCCACCACGGCGCTCCGCGCGACCGCAGCCCCTTCGAGCGCCGCGCCGATGCGCCGCAGGGCCACGGTGGCTTCGACCGCGCTGAGCGTCCGGGCAACCGTGGCGGCCGCTTCGGCGAGCAGCGCCAGGGCGACCGCGGCGGCTTCGGCGGCGAGCGTGGCCGCGGCCCGCGCCGCGACGGCGGCTGGGACCGCTGAAGCCTGAAGCCGGGACGGCCCAGGCCGTCCCACTGAAGCGCTGACACCCAACAAAAAACCCGCCCGGCGCGAGCCCGGCGGGTTTTTTCATGGGAGCGATCAGGCCTTGAGCAGCTCGACCTCGAACACCAGCGTGGCATTGGGCGGGATGACGCCGCCGGCACCGCGGGCGCCGTAGCCCAGCTGCGGCGGAATCACCAGCACGCGCGTGCCGCCGACCTGCATGCCCTGCACGCCCTCGTCCCAGCCCTGGATCACCATGCCCGCGCCCAGGTCGAAGCGGAAGGGATCGCGGCGGTCCTTGCTGGAGTCGAACTTGCGGCCGCGGCCGTCCGGCTTCGACGGGTCATGCAGCCAGCCGGTGTAGTGCACCGTGACGGGGGTGCCCGCGCGCGCGGTCTCGCCGCTGCCCACGGTGGTGTCTTCGTACTGCAGGCCGGAATCGGTGGTGATCATGAGAGCTTTCTCCAAAACGAGGCGCGCATCATGCCAGCGCCTCACGAACCCCTGTGGCGCCACAGCCCGATCACGAAGCTGGCCAGCGCCAGCACGATGAACAACACGAACAGCACCTTGGCAATGCCGGCCGCCCCGGCGGCGATGCCGCCGAAACCGAAGAGCGCCGCCAGCAGCGCGATGATGAAAAAGACGATGGCGTAGGGAAGCATGTTCGGGATTCCAACGACGGTGGTGGTGAAGCCCGTGACGCGCGACATCACGTTGACCACAGCGTAGATCCCTGAAGCAGGGGGCGGCATGGGACACCGCAGCCAGCCCATGTCGGTCCCGGCGGTATCCGTCTGTAGGACGCCGCCCACAGGGCGCCACCGGGGCCGTGGCCCGGGACGCGGCCCGATCAAGCCAAGGCGGTAGAGGTTTGTCCGGCAAAGCTGAACAGTGTTGTCACTCTGTGCACACTTTGTTCGGCTTTTCTGACCAATGCTGGGCTGATGCTGCTGTCAGGCTGCCGGATCGGCCAGGGCCGGCGTCGGCTCCTCGGCGCGCAGCGGCAGCACGGCCTCGATGCGCGTGCCTTGGCCCGGCGTGCTGTGCAGCTGCAGCCGCCCGCCCTCGGCTTCGACGCGGTAGCGCATGCCCAGCAGCCCGTGCGCCGAGGTCTTCTGGATGCTCGTGTCGAAGCCGGTGCCGTCGTCCTGCACGCTCACCAGCGCCCACGGTCCCTGCGGCTGCAGCGCGATGCGCACCTCGCGCGCCTTGGCGTACTTGGCGACGTTGGTCAACGCCTCCTGCACCAGGCGGTACACCGTCAGCTCGCACGAGGGCGTGAGCCGCAGCGCCTGCAGCGCGCACTGCAGCTTCAGTCCCGAGCGCTGCTCGAACTCGCGCGCCAGGATCTCCAGCGCCGCCACCAGCCCCAGGTTGCTCAGGGCCGAGGGGCGCAGGTCTTCGATGATGCGGCGCTTGAGCGCGATGCCGCTGTTGAGCGTGGCCGTGAGGTGCTCGATGCGCGTGGTCAGCTCCGGCGCGGCGCCGCCCAGGCGCGAGCGGATGCGCGCCAGGTCCAGCTTGGCCGCCGTCAGCAGCGCGCCCAGCTCGTCGTGCAGCTCGCGCGCCAGGCGGCTCTTCTCGTCCTCGCGCGCGCTTTGCAGGTGCTGCGTGAGGTGGGTGAGGTCGGCCGTGCGCTCGCGCACCTGCGCCTCCAGCCGGTCGCGGTCCTCCTGCAGCGCCTGCTGGCGCAGCTGCCGCTCCTGGTCCAGCGCCATGCTCTGGCGCAGGTACATGAAGAAGGCCAGCAGGCTGATGGCGGTGACGGTGCCCACGCCGATGCGGTTGATCTGCAGCGTCTCGCGGATGTCCTCGCGCTGCGCCTCGATGGCCTCGTTCTCGCTGGCGATGAGCTGCTCGGCGGCGTCGCGCATGGCCTGCATGGCCTCGCGCCCGATGCCGCTGCCGATCAGCTCGCGCCAGGCGGCGTCGCGGCCCTCGGTGTGCAGCTTGAGCGTGGTCTCCAGCTCGGAGAGCTTGTTGGTCACGAGCTGCAGCAGCCGTGTCAGCTGCGCCTTCTGGGCGGTCTCGTTCTCGTAGCGCTGCTGCAGCGCCCGGGTGGTTTCGCGGATGTCGGCCACCGCCTTGCGGTAGGGCTGCAGGTACTCGGGCCGCCCGGTGAGCAGGTAGCCGCGCTGCCCGCTCTCGGCGTCCACCACGGCCAGCAGCAGCCGGTGCGTGGCCACGCGCGCGCTGTTCTGCACCCGCAGCGCCTCGATGGACTGCACGGCGTGGCGGTAGGAGAGTTCGCTGATCACCAGCAAGCCCAAAGCCGCGATCAGCGCCAGCGGAAAGCTGAATGCACTGCGGCTGAAGCGGTCGAACCAGACGGCCAGCCGCGGCATCGTGGCTAAGATGTGTTTTATCGCAGGGCTAGAAGTGGGTAAGGCCATGATCCGCGTTGCCATCGTTGACGATCACGCCATCGTGCGTGCCGGGCTCAAGCAGTTCCTGGCCGAGCAGCCGGACTTGCAGGTCACCGGCGAAGCTGCCAACGGGCGCGAGGCGCTGGAGCTGCTGCGCAAGGGTGAGGTTGATGTGATGCTGATGGACCTGTCGATGCCAGGGCATGGGGGCGTCGATGCGCTGCAGGCCATCAAGGCCCGCGCGCCGGAGCTGCCGGTGCTCATCCTCAGCGGCTTCCCCGAGCAGCACTACGCGACCACGCTGCTGCGCCAGGGCGCCGCCGGCTACCTCAACAAGGAGTGCGAGCCCGAGGAGATCGTCAAGGCGATCCGCACCGTGGCGCGCGGGCGGCGCTACATCACGCCGGCGGTGGCCGAGCTGCTGGCCGACCAGCTCGACGGCGGCGGCGACAAGGCCCCGCACGAGCTGCTGTCCGAGCGCGAGTTCCAGGTCTTCCTGCGCCTGGCCCAGGGCGAGACCATCGGCCACATCGCCGACCACATGGCCCTCTCCGTCAAGACCGTGAGCACCTACCGCACGCGCGTGATGGAGAAGATGAACCTCTCCTCCAACAGCGATCTCACCTACTACGCGCTCAAGCACGGGCTCATCCAGTGAGCCTGCGTCCCGGCTCCGGCCGGGTGGGGGGCTGTGGCGCGGCGGTCCGGGCCGGCGCCGTGGCGGCGTGAAGGGCAGGGCCTTCAGTTGTTGGTGGAGGACGCGCCGGCGAGCTGCATGCACCAGGCGATGAGCGTGTCGATCTCGTTGGACTTGTCGAACACCTCGTCGGCGCCGAGCTCCAGGCAGCGCCGGCGCATGTCGGGCGTGGCGAAGTTGCTCAGCACCACCTTCTTGGTCAGCGGGCGCAGCTTCTGCGCCGCCTGCAGCACGCCCAGGCCGGTGCCGCCCTTGAGAAAGATGTCCACGATCATCAGGTCGCACGGTTTGCCCTGCTCGGCCAGCCAGCGCAGCGCGGTGGACTCGTCCTCGGCCGAGCCCACGACCTGCAAAGGCACGAGCTCCTCCAGCGTGGCAATCAGGTTCTCGCGAATGACGGGGCTGTCCTCGACGATGTACGTGCTCAGTGGTGATGACATGGGCCGGATGCCGTGGTGCTCGCCCTGATCGGCGTGCGCGCATGTTAGGCCCCGGCCTGGTGCGCTGGCTGTAGTCGCGCGCGGCTGCTGTCTGTAGGAGGGCTCCTACCGACAGCCTACGTTTCGATCGCCCAGCGCCGGGCCCAGGCTGCGGTCGCCCCGGACAGCCAGCTCACCACCTCACCGGCTTCCACCCTTGGCAACTCCAGTGCCTGGGCCGCCGCCTGCAGCGCGGCCAGGGGGTCGTCCAGCGCCAGCGGCGGCGCGCCATGCTGCTTGGACAGCTTTTCTCCCCGCGCGTCCCGCACCAGCGGCAGGTGCAGGTACGCGGGCTGCGGCGCGCCCAGCTGGCGCTGCAGCCAGATCTGGCGCGGGGTGTTGTCCGCCAGGTCCTCGCCGCGCACCACGTGGGTGACGCCCTGCAGCGCGTCGTCCACCACCACCGCGAGCTGGTAGGCCCAGATGCCGTCGGCGCGCCGGAGCACGAAGTCGCCCACCTGGTGTGTGAGGTCCTGCGCCTGCGCGCCCAGCCGGCGGTCGTGCCAGGCGATGCGCACCGGCGCCGCCTCCGTGCCGCAGCGCAGCCGCCACGCGCGCGCCGGCTTGCCGTGCAGCCCGTCGCGGCAGGTGCCGGGATAGACGCGCTCCTCGTGGCGCTGGTGCGCGTGCCCCTGGGCCTGCAGCGCCGCGTCGATGTCGCGCCGGGTGCAGCCGCAAGCGTAGGCCAGGCCGCGCTGCACCAGGCCGTCCAGCGCCTGCTGGTAGAAGGCCTCGCGCTGCGACTGCCACAGCGGCGGCTCGTCCGGATGCAGACCCAGCACGTCGAGCTGGCGCAGGATCTCGCGGTCCGCGCCGCAGACGCAGCGCGGCGTGTCGGTGTCCTCGATGCGCAGCAGCCAGCGCCCGCCATGCGCGCGCGCATCGAGCCAGCTCGCCAGCGCGGCCACCAGCGAGCCCGCATGCAGCGCGCCCGTGGGCGAGGGCGCGAAGCGCCCGATGTAGGGTTTCACTGTCACTGCAGGATTCGTCTTCTCGTCTTCGATGAGCGCCGGGCCGGTCAGTCCACCGGCGTGACCATGCCGGCATGGCGCTCCAGCAGCGCCTGCCGCGTGGCCGGGCTCTGCAGCTGGTCCAGCCACCACTGCAGCGCCAGCCCCTGCGGCGCCTTGCGCGGCTGCGGCGCGGCCGAGGCGCGCCAGGCGTAGCCCACGCGCGCGCGCGTCTGCTTGCGCTGCGTGGCCTTGACCACCAGCCGCCCGGCGCGGATGTGCTCGCGCGCCAGCGGCTCGGGCACGAAGCCGCAGCCCAGGCAGCGCAGCTGCGCCTCGATCTTGGCCTGCAGGCTCGCCACCGTGAACACGTCCTGCCCGGGCAGCAGGTTCACCGTCAGCGGCGTGAGGCGCTGCGCCGAGTCCGCCACGGCCACTGCGCGGTGCTTGAGCAATTCGGCGTCGCTGATCGGGCCGTCGTGGCCGGCCAGCGCGTGGTGCGGCGCCACGGCGAACACGAAATCCAGCTCGCCCAGCGTGCGCAGCTCGATGCCTGCCGGCACGGCGTGGTCCACGTCCACGCCGATGGCCAGGTCCGCCTGGCCCGACACCAGCGCCTCCCAGGTGCCGGCCAGCACCTCGGTGCGCAGGCGCAGCCGCGTGCCCGGACCGTCCTGCCCGGGCGTGGGGCGCAGCGCGAAGAAGGCCTCGCACAGCTCGAACATGGTGAGCCTGGAGATGATCCCGTCCATCGCCACCGTGAGCTGCGTCTCCCAGCCGCCGGCCACGCGGCGCACGCGGTGCGCCACGGCCTCCATCTCGGCCAGCAGGCGCCGGCCCTCGCTGAGCAGCTCCTCGCCGGCGGCGGTGAGCTTGGCCTGGCCGGAGCGGCGGTCGAAGAGCAGCACGTCCAGCGCGTCCTCGAGCTGGCGCACGCTGTAGGTCAGAGCGGAAGGAACCTTGCCCAGCTCGCGTGCCGCCGCGGCGAAGCTGCCGCAGCGGGCGATGGCGTCCATCATGGCCAGGGCGTCCGGCGTCAGGGCGTTGTGCCGCTTCATCATCGTTTCATCTTATTTGAATGGGCGCTTCAAGCCTCTAAGCCCTTATGGGATCAGCCTGCCGCCTACAGTGGCCCGCATGATGACGCTGCGCAAATCCGAGGACCGCGGTCACGCCGACCACGGTTGGCTCAAGAGTTTTCACACCTTCTCGTTTGCCGACTACTTCGACCCGGCCCACATGGGCTTCGGCAACCTGCGGGTGATCAACGAGGACCGCATCGCCCCCGGCACCGGTTTTGGCACCCATGGCCACCGCGACATGGAGATCCTGAGCTACGTGCTCGAAGGCGCGCTGGCGCACAAGGACAGCATGGGCCACGCCGGGATCATCCTGCCCGGCGAGGTGCAGGTGATGAGCGCGGGCCGCGGCGTGCGGCACAGCGAGGTCAACGGCGCCACCGGCACGGTCACGCATTTCCTGCAGATCTGGCTGATGCCCACCGAGCTGGGCATCGAGCCCGCCTACGGGCAGCGCGCCATCGCGCCCGAGCGCAAGCGCGGCCGGCTGACGCTGGTGGCCGCGCCCGACGCGCAGGAGGGCGCGCTGCGCTGGCATGCCGACGCCCGGCTGTACGCGGGCTGCTTCGACGGCGACGAGGCCGCCACGCTGCCGCTGGCGCCGGGCCGCCTGGGCTGCGTGCACGTGGCGCGCGGCAGCGTGGAGCTCAATGGCCAGCGGCTGCGCGCGGGCGACGCGGCCATGCTGCGCGACGAGGCGCGGCTCGATCTGCGCGCCGGGCAGGGCGCCGAGGTGCTGGTGTTCGATCTCGCACCCTGAGCGTCCCACTTCCCGGGCCGTGCCGACCCGGGAGCGCGCCGGGGCGCCGCTACAGTGGCGCCCCATGAAAAACGTGCTCGATGTGCTGGCGCAGCTGCCCTGGCTGGACTGGCTGGCGCTGGTGGCCTTCGTGGCCGGCTGGAGTGGCTACGCCAGCTTCGCGCGGCGCCAGGGCCTGGCCGAGCGCTCGCTGCTGGCCACCAGCAACCGCGTGCGCCGGCAGTGGATGGTGCAGGCCACCTTCCGCGACAACCGCGTGCTCGACGGCGTGGTGGTGCAGAACATGTCCTCGGCGCCCAGCTTCTTCGCCTCCACCACCATCCTGATCATCGGCGGCCTGCTGGCGATGCTCTCCACCACGGAGCGCGTGGCGGAACTGGTCAAGGAGATTCCCTTCGCCGCGCGCACCAGCGTGCTGGTGTTCGACATGAAGCTCGTGCTGCTCACGGGCATCTTCGTGTACGCCTTCTTCCGCTTCACCTGGAGCCTGCGCCAGTACAGCTTCGGCGCGCTGCTGGTGGGCGCGGCGCCGGACCGGGACGTGTTCGCCGCCATGGGCGAGAAGGCGCCTGCGGAGCGCCAGGCCTTTGCCGACCGTGCCGGGCGCGTCATGGGCCTGGCCGCCGAGGCCTTCAACGACGGGCTGCGCGGCTACTACATGGCCTTTGCCGTGGTGGGCTGGTTCTTCTCGCCGCTGGTGTTCATGCTGGCGACGGCGGGCGTGCTGTGGGTGCTGTACCAGCGCGAGTTCCACTCGGACGTGCTGGACGCGCTGCGGGGGTGAGGGGCGTCGTGGCGCCGCAATGGCCCGAAGGCTGAGATGTCACGCCTTCCATTTCGTCATTCCCGCGCAGGCGGGAACCCAGGCGGTCCCCAAGTCAGCCAGGGATGATCAGTCGGCATCCCAGGTAGTTCTGGCATCGGCCTGCCTGCGCCTCTACTTACGGCCAACAGGGGGCCGCCTGGGTCCCCGCCTGCGCGGGGATGACGAAACCGGTGTGCGGAACGCGTCAGCTCACGGCCTGCATCCCAACAGCTGCTCCCGGGCAGCCCTACAGATCAGCGCCCCTCGATGAACCCCTGCGCCGCCGCCAGGCTGCGCGCCGGCGCCTCCTCCTGCGGCAGGTGGCCCACGCCGTCGAGCAGTTGCAGCCGGCTGCCGGGAATCTTCTGTTGCAGCGCCCGCGCCTGGGCCGGCGGCGCCAGCGCGTCGGCCTCGCCCCACAGCAGCAGCACCGGCAGGCGCAGCCGGGCGAAGGTCGCGTCGGCGTCGGCCGTGGACTGGTCCTGGCGCCACTGCTGCAGCAGCGCCCAGCGGTTGCCCTCGCGCCGCAGCAGCACCAGGCGGCGTTCGACCTGTTCCGGCGTGAGGCGGCTCGGGTCGGCGTAGAGCGACTGCAGCGCGCCGGTCACCAGCGGGCCCGGCAGCATCGAGCTCACCACCCATTGCGGCCAGGGGAGCGACGGCGCCAGGCGCAGCACCGGCGGCAGCACCTCGGCCGCCAGCGGCGCGGCGGCCACCAGCAGCAGCCGCTGCACGCGCCGCGGCGCCAGCAGCGCCATCTGCACCGCCACCTCGCCGCCGCGGCCATGGCCCACGACGCGCACCCGCGCCACGCCCAGCTGGTCCAGCAGCGCCAGCATGCGGCGCGCTTCGGTCTCGCTGCGGTAGTCGTCGCCCGGGGCTGCGTCGGACAGGCCGTTGCCCGGCAGGTCCAGGCGGATCACGCGGTGGGAGGCCTTCAGCGCCTGGGCCCAGGGTTCCCAGTCGTGCAGGCTGCCGCCCACGCCGTGCAGCAGCAGCAGGGGGGCAGAGTCTTGCAGCGGGCCCTCGTCGCGCAGGTGCACGGCGGCGCCCTGGAGCTCGACGAAGGTGGAGGGCGGCATGCCCCAGCGTTCCACCAGCGTCTGCACCGGCCACTCGGGAGCGCGCCACCACGCGGCCGCCGCGGCGCCGGCCATCAGCGTGAGGCCGACCAGCCGCAGCAGCCTGGCGCGCAGGCTGCGCTCAGGCGGCGGGCTGGAGGTCCGGCGCCAGGCCGATGCGCTCATCGAACACGAAACAAGCGCCGCGCCAGCGCGGGGCGCTCGTTTCCTCGAAGTACTTGAGGATGCCGCCTTCGAGCTGCCACACACGGGGCAGCCCGGCGTCCTGCATCAGCAGCGCCGCCTTCTCGCAGCGGATGCCGCCGGTGCAGTAGCTCACCACGGTCTTGTCGCGCAGCCCGTCCAGGTTCTCGTGCAGCGCGGCGGGAAAGTCGCTGAACTTCTGCAGCCGCCAGTCGATGGCGTCCTCGAAGGCGCCGGCATCGACCTCGAAGGCGTTGCGGGTATCCAGCATCACCACGGGGCGGCCCTCGTCGTCGTGGCCCTGCTCCAGCCAGCGCGCCAGCGTGGGCGCCGGCAGCGCGGGCGCGCGGCCTTGCGCCGGCCGGATCGCCGGGCGGTTCATGCGGATGATTTCGCGCTTGATCTTCACGAGCAGTCGCTTGAAGGGCACGGTGTCGCTGATGCTTTCCTTGGGAGCGATATCGGCAAATCGCGCGTCGGCTTGAAGCTGCGCGACCCAGCCGCGCACCGCTTCCGGGGCGCCGGCCAGGAACAGGTTGATGCCTTCCTCGGCGAGCAGCACGGTGCCCTTGAGGCCCCGTGTCAAGGCCTCGGCGTGGAGCTTGTCGCGCAGGGCGGCCGTGTCGGGCAGGTGCAGGAACTTGTAGGCGGAGATGTTCAGTACGGCGTTCACGGCCGGGATTCTGGCAGGGGGGGCTTCGTAAAATCCCGGGATGCCTTTCGTTCACCTGCGCACTCATACCGAATATTCCGTCGTCGACGGCACGCTCCGCATCGACGAGGCCGTGGCCGCGGCACGCGCCGACGGCCAGGTGGCGCTGGGCATCACCGACCTCAACAACCTCTTCGGCGCCGTCAAGTTCTACAACACCTGCCGCAAGAAGGGCCTCAAGCCCGTCATCGGCGTGGACGTGTGGATGGAGCCCGAGGAGGGGCAGGCACAGCCCAGCCGCCTGGCGCTGCTGGTGCAGAACATCGACGGCTACCACAACCTCAGCGAACTGCTGGCGCGCGCCTGGACACGCAACACCCAGCGCGCGCAGGCCTGGGTGAAGTGGGAGTGGCTGCAGGAGCTGGGCGAGGGGCTGATCGCGCTCTCCGGCGCCGACTGCGGCTGCGTCGGCCTGGCGCTGACGGCCGGCGACCTGCGCCGCGCCAAGGCGGCGGCGCAGCGCCTGGCGGCGCTGTTCCCGCAGCGCTTCTACCTGGAGCTGCAGCGCGCCGGGCTGCCCGGCAACGAGGCGCATGTGCGCGCGGCGGTGCAGCTCGCGGCGCAGCTGCAGCTGCCGGTGGTGGCGACGCACCCGGTCCAGTTCCTGGAGCCCGCGGATTTCGAGGCGCACGAGGCGCGCGTGTGCATTGCCGAGGGCGAGACGCTGGGCAACCCGCGCCGGGTCAAGCGCTTCAGCCGCGAGCAGCACTTCAAGACCCAGGCCGAGATGGAGAAGCTGTTCGCCGACGTGCCCAGCGCCATCGCCAACACCGTGGAGATCGCCAAGCGCTGCAGCCTGAGCCTGGTGCTGGGCAAGCCGCAGCTGCCCGACTTCCCCACGCCGCTGCTGCCCGACGGCAGCCGCATGCCCATCGCGGACTATTTCCGGCAGGCCTCCTTCGACGGCCTGGAGCAGCGCCTGCAACTGCTGTTCCCCGACGCGGCCCAGCGCGAGGCCGAGCGAGCGCGCTACGTGGAGCGGCTGGAGTTCGAGATCGGCACCATCCTGAAGATGGGCTTCCCAGGCTACTTCCTGATCGTCTCGGACTTCATCAAGTGGGCCAAGGAAAACGGCTGCCCCGTCGGCCCGGGCCGGGGCTCGGGCGCGGGCTCGCTGGTGGCCTACGCGCTGCTGATCACGGACCTCGACCCGCTGCAATACAACCTGCTGTTCGAGCGCTTCCTCAATCCCGAGCGCGTGTCGATGCCCGACTTCGACATCGACTTCTGCCAAGGCAACCGCGACCGGGTCATCGAGTACGTCAAGAACAAGTACGGCCGCGAGGCGGTGAGCCAGATCGCCACCTTCGGCACCATGGCCGCCAAGGCCGCGCTGCGCGACGTGGGCCGCGTGCTGGGCATGGGCTACGGCCACGTGGACAGCATCGCCAAGCTGATCCCCGCGCCGCCGGGCAAGACGGTGACGCTGGCCAAGGTGCCGGACAAGCCCGAGTCCAACGTCATCTACGCGCGCCAGGAGGCGCCGGAGCTGGAGCAGCGCGAGGCCGCGGAAGAAGAGGTGGCCGAGCTGCTGAAGCTGGCCATGAACGTCGAAGGCCTGGTGCGCAACATCGGCATGCACGCCGGCGGCGTGCTCATTGCGCCGGGCAAGATCACCGACTTCTGCCCGCTCTACCAGCAGCCCGGCAGCGACTCGGCGGTGAGCCAGTACGACAAGGACGACGTGGAGGCCATCGGCCTGGTGAAGTTCGACTTCCTGGGCCTGGCCACGCTGACCATCCTGGAGCTGGCGCGCCAGTTCATCATCAGCCGCCACCCGGACCGGAAGGACTTTGCGTTCGAAACCATCCCGCTGGACGACCGGCGCGTCTACGAGCTGTTCTCCAAGGGCCTGACCGAGGCGGTGTTCCAGTTCGAAAGCCGCGGCATGCAGGGCATGCTGCGCGACGCCAAGCCCAGCCGGCTGGAGGACCTGATCGCGCTCAACGCGCTGTACCGTCCCGGCCCGATGGACCTGATCCCCACCTTCGTGGCGCGCAAGCACGGCCGCGAGCCGGTGGAGTACCCGCATCCCTTCACCGAGCCGGTGCTGGCCGAGACCTACGGGATCATGGTCTACCAGGAGCAGGTGATGCAGGTGGCGCAGGTGCTCGGCGGCTACTCGCTCGGCGGCGCCGACATGCTGCGCCGCGCCATGGGCAAGAAGAAGCCCGAGGAGATGGCCAAGCACCGCGAGATCTTCCGCGCCGGTGCGAAAGAGAAGGGCATCGACCAGGCCAAGGCCGACGAGGTCTTCGACCTGATGGAGAAGTTCGCGGGCTACGGCTTCAACAAGTCGCACGCCGCCGCGTACTCGCTGCTGGCCTACCACACGGGCTGGCTCAAGGTGCACTACACGGCCGAGTTCTTCGCGGCCAACATGACCATCGAGCTCGACGACACCGACAAGCTCAAGGTGCTGCTGGCCGATGCGCGCGGCAACTTCGGCATCGAGTTCGACCCGCCGGACGTGAACCACAGCGTGTACCGCTTCGAGCCGGTGGAGAACAAGCGCATCCGCTACGGGCTGGGCGCGATCAAGGGCACGGGGCAGGGGGCGATCGAGGCCATCGTCGCCGCACGCAACGAGGGCGGCCCCTTCAAGAGCCTGTTCGACTTCTGCGCCCGCGTGGACCGCAGCCGCGTCAACAAGCGCGTGGCGGAGGCGCTGGTCAAGGCCGGCGCCTTCGATGCCCTGCATCCCGACCAGCGCGCCTCGCTGCTGGCCAGCGTGCCGCTGGCCTTCGAGTGGGCCAACACGCAGGCCGCGCATGCCGACCAGGGCGGCCTGTTCGACTTCGGCGACGACGCCCATGGCGCCAGCACCCAGGAGCCGCCGCTGGTGGCGGTGGAGCCCTGGAGCATCAAGGAGCGGCTGCTGCACGAGAAGACGGCCATCGGCTTCTTCCTCAGCGGCCACCTCTTCGACCAGTGCGAGCAGGAGGTGCGGCGCTTCGCGCGGCTGCGCGTGGCCGAGCTGCAGGACAGCCGCGAGCCGCAGCTGCTCGCGGGCATCGTCACCGAGCTGCGCATCGTCAACGGCGCGCGCGGGCGCGTGGGCATCTTCAAGCTCGACGACCGCAGCGGCTTCATCGAGGCCGTGGCCGACGAGCGGCTGCTCGACGCCAACAAGGAGCTGCTGCGCGACGACGAGCTCGTCATCGTGCAGGGCAAGGCCCAGCCCGACCGCTTCAGCGGCGGCCTGCGGCTCAATGTGCAGCAGGTGTGGGACCTGGCCGCCGCGCGCTGCCGTTTCGCGCGCTACCTGCGCGTGCCCGTCAACGGCACCACGCCGCCGGTGGAGGAAGTGCTGCGCGACTTCCCGGCGCGGCGCCTGGAGGACGAGGCCGGCGAGCACCTGCAGGGCCTGACGGTGCGGCTGCTGCTGCAGCGCGAGGGCGCGCAGGCCGAGCTGGACCTGGGCGACGCCGCGCGCTTCTATCCCAGCGACGAGGCGCTGGCGTGCTGGTCGCGCGGCACGCATGGCCTGAGCCGCCTGGTGTACGGCGCCGAAGCTACAAGCTGATTCAACTCCAAGGCTGGATGCTGTCGCCGCTGCGGGCGCGCGGCACGTTGGACATGTCCAACCATAAGCACGGGAACCGAATGAAGTCCTTTTTCTGCGCCACGCTGGCCGCCGTCTCGCTCCTGTCCCTGGCGCCCGCGCGCGCGGCTGACGTGGGCGTGTCGGTGCAGATCAGCGACCCGGGTGTGTACGGCCGCATCGACATCGGCCGCTTCCCGCAGCCCGCCGTGGTGGTGGCGCAGCCGGTGGTCGTTCAGCAGCCGGCCTACGTGGTGGCGCAGCCGCAGCCGGTGTACCTGTGGGTGCCGCCGGGGCACCAGAAGAGCTGGAAGAGCTACTGCGGCCGCTACAACGCCTGCGGCGTGCCGGTGTACTTCGTGCAGGACCGCTGGTACCGCCAGCACGTGCTGCCGTACCGCGGCGAGCGCGGCGGCTACCGCGACGACGACCGCCGCGACCGCGGTGACTGGGGCGATCGGGGCGGCTGGGATGACCGTCGCGACGACCACCCCGGCCGCGGTCATGGCCATGGTCACGGCCACGGCAAGCACAAGGACTGACGGGCGCGGCGCCGCGCCGCGGCCTGCTCAGCGCGGCGGCGGCGCCTCGTAGGGCTGCTCGCCCACGCGCAGCCCTTGCTCGGAGAGCCGGGCGGCGCTCTTGGCGCTGACGCCGGGCACGCGTTTGATCAGGTCGGCCCAGTCGGCGAAGGGCTGGCGTGCGCGCTCGGCCAGCAGCTTCTCCGACATCGTCACGCCGATGCCGCGCAGCTGCTCCAGCTGCGCCTGCGTGGCGGTGTTGACGTCCACGGCCGCGAGGGCAAGCGGCGCGGTCAGCGTGGCGGCCAGGACGGCGGCGCGGCGGCTGGCCGTGCGCAGGGCAGGCAAGAGGGACATGGGCACGCTCCGGAGAAGGCGGGCGTCCAAGGTAGCACCCCCGGCGCTCCACACGCGCCCTGCCTGGCGCCGCGTTTTCCGGGCGGCGGGTGCGGGGTGACGCTGGAAAATCCCTTCATTCCGCCACCTTGTGCACGTGCGCGCTCAGGCGTGCTGGCGAAGCGGCTTTTCGCGGCTGGCGGCCTGCAAAACTTCGCTAGCATCGCGGCCCTGATGACAACGCACTTCCTCCGGCCGCGCCCCGCTCGGAGAACGGCATGAGCAGTACTCCGACGACGAACAAGCAGATCGCCAAGAGGCTGGCCCGCTATTTCTGGCCCGAGCGTTACGGCCTGGCGGTGGCCATCGTGGCCTTCTTTGCCGGCTCGGCCACCGAGCCGCTGATTCCGTGGCTGTTGCAGCAGGCACTGGACAAGGGCTTTCTGGAGAAGCCGGCCTTTCCGCTGTGGTCGGTGCCCGTGGCGTTGATCGGGCTGTTCATGGTGCGGGGCGGGCTCAGTTTCGCGGGCACCTACATGCTTCAACGCAGCGTCTCGCACGTGGTGCTGGAGCTGCGCCGGCAGTTGGCTGCGGCGGTGTTGCGGGCCGACGCGCCGCTGTTCTCGCAGTTCCCCCCGGGCGTGATCGTGACCAAGGTCATCAACGATCCGCAAAACGTGGCCGGCCAGCTGGGCGGCGCCATCATCACCGTGCTGCGCGACGGCACCACCGCGATCGCGCTGCTGGGCTATCTGTTCTATCTGAACTGGCAACTCACGCTGCTGGCACTGGTCACGGTACCGATGCTGCGCTTTGGCGTGCGCGCGGTGCACCGGCGTATCCTGCATGTTGGCTCGGCGGGCTACCAGGAGCAGATCCGGCTGGTGTCCGTGGTCGACGACCTGGCGCGCGCCTGGCGCGTGATCCGCACCTTCGACGCCGCGGACTTCGAGACGGGGCGCTTTGCGAGCCAGGCGCGCGTGGTGCAGCGCTATGCCGTCAAGAGCGCCGCGGCCTCGGCCATGATGACGCCGATGTCGCAGCTGGTGGCCAGCCTGGGCGTGGCCGCCATCGTGACGCTGGCGCTCTACCAGGCACAGCAGCAAGGCGCCACGGTGGGTGAGTTCGCCGCCTACGTGGCGGCACTGCTGCTACTGGTGTCCAAGACACGGCCGCTTACCGACGTGTCCCAATCCATCGTGGGCGCCTTGATCGGTGCGCGTGCGAGCTTCGAACTCATGGACTCACCGCCGGAACCCGACCTGGGACAGCGCACGCTGGAGCGGGCGCAGGGGACAATCACGTTCGAGGACGTGACGGTGCGCTATCCCGGCACCGAGCAGCCGGCGCTCAAGGCGCTGTCGTTGACGGTGCAACCCGGTACCACGGTGGCGCTGGTGGGCAGCTCGGGCGCGGGCAAGACCAGTGTCGTCAACGCACTGCTGGGCTTTGCCCAGCCGGAGTCAGGGCAGCTGCTGCTCGACGGCGTGCCGGTGCAGGAGCTGACCAAGGCCTCGCTGCGACGGCAGTTCGCCGTGGTGTCGCAGGAGATCGTGCTCTTTGACGGTTCCATCGCGGCCAACGTCGTCTATGCCCAGCCCTTCGACGCCGCGCGGGTGGAAACCTGCCTGCGCGCCGCGGCGCTGTGGGACTTCGTGCGCAGCCTGCCCGAAGGGCTGCAGACGCCCATCGGCGTCAACGGCAGCCGGCTTTCGGGCGGCCAGCGCCAGCGCCTGGCCATCGCCCGCGCGCTCTACAAGGACGCACCGGTGTGGATCCTGGACGAGGCCACCTCGGCGCTGGACACCGAGAGCGAGCGCGCCATCCAGCAGGCGCTGGAGCAGTGGCAGGGCCAGAAGACGATGATCGTCATCGCCCACCGGCTGAGCACCATCCGCAATGCCGATGCCATTTGCGTGATGGAGAACGGACGCGTTGTGGAGCAGGGAACTCATGCCGAGCTGCTGGTACAGCACGGGCGCTACGCGGCGATGGTGCAGGCCCAGCAGGCCGCTTGACGCGTTACAGGGTAGGTCCCGGTTTCCCACGGGACCGCAGGCGGCCGGTCAAGTGTGAAGCGGTTGCGCCAGCTTCTCGTCGTCGGGCGCCTTCACGGGATTGACCTTCTTGCCGTGCAGCGGGCGGTCCATCAACACGACCATCAGCCAAGACAGCAGCAGCGTCACCGCGAACGACACGGCGAAAAAGCTCAGTGGGCGGTCATAGCCGTACCCGGACAGGAACCAAGCGCCCACAGTCGTGTGCAGCAGGTACATGGGGTAGGACAGGTCGCCGAGCCACCGGTCAAAGGTGCCGGTCCTGATCTCGGCCAGCGACACGACCACCCAGGCCGACAGGGGCACCGACACGAGAATGCCGCAGTTCCAGGGCCAACTGCTGTCATGCAGCCAGTACAGGCCGTGCAGGCACCAGATGACGACACTGAGCACCGGCGCCGCATAGCGGGCCAGGGCTGCTCGGTAATGGCACACCACCGAACCCGCCGCAAAAGCCACTAGGCAGGTGCCGAAACCGGAATAGCGCACCGCAAACGTCTGGACCCCAAACCCGAACTGCTGATTGGCTGCCAAGGCCACCAGCAGCGCCAGGATGGCCGCGTGCCGGCTGCGGGCAAACAACGGCATCAGCGCATACACCCATACCTCGACAAACAACGCGCCTGCCACTGGTACGGGCAAGGCCGGTAGGGACACGAACGGGACCATGGCGATATTGCTGAGCCACTGCCCGGCCGTCTGGGGCATGTTGAACTGGGGATTGAGCCGTGCCGGATCGACCTGCGCGGCTCGCAGAGCCGTGAGCGTGATCACGCCCAGGACCAGCACCACGATGTAGCCGGGGTAGATCCTCAGGAAACGGTTAAAGGCGTAGCTCTTGAGGCCTTTACGGTCGAAGCCGTACTTCGTGGTCAGCACGAAGGTCATCAGGTAACCGCTCAGGACAAAGAACCCCCAGACCGCATAGGCGGCTGGTCCATGGATCATGTCCTTGTAGAGATGCGATATCGCGACGAGGAATGCGAGAAAAAACCGCCAACCGCCTAAACCAAGACGCATGAATATTCCTTGAAAAGCGGCTTCCTCAGCCTCACCCGGCCAGCGGCAACGGGACCGATGGCGTGGCGCTCAATCCGCCGCAGCCTGCAGCAGTTCGGCCAACTGGCGCTGCATGCTGCTGCGCGAGAAATGCTCATGAATGTAGGCGGCTGCTCCGCGTGCCTGGTCCATCCATGCGGCCTCGTCGCGCAGCAGCGTCACGATGTGCTGGGCCAGAGCCTGTGCCTCGTCGGCGATGGCGCAGGCCTTTTCCAGGCCCGGCAGGCCCTGTGCACCGACCGAGGTCGTGACCAGCGGCACGCCCTGGGACAAGGCTTCCACTACCTTGTGCTTTACACCCGCTCCGAAGCGCAGCGGTACGACGGCGACACGGCTGGCGGCATAGAGCTCGGCCAATCGCTCGTCGCTGACCCAGCCGGTGACCTCCACCTGCTTCGATTGCAAGGCCAAAACTTCCGGTGTGGGCTTGGAGCCCACCAAGCCGAGCTGCACGTCCGGCTCCTGCGCCCACACCATGGGCATCACTTCCTTGACCAGCCATCGCGCGGCATCGACGTTGGGCGGATGACCGAAGCCGGCCACGAAGATGAGCTGTCGGCTGGCGATGGGGCGCTGCGGCACCACCACTTCATCGAAGCAATAGGCCTGCACGGCCTGTGCCTGGACCCATGGGCATTGGGAACGGACCGAGTCCACTTCTTCTTGCGAGAAGTACACCGATACGTCCACGCGCTGCCAGATGCCGGCCTCCACTTCGTGGAGCTCCGCTGCGGCCTTGCGCATGCCGATGTCGTCCTGCACTTTGGCCTGTGCCCGCACGCGCTGGTAGTGCAGATCATGGCCGTAGTAGATGACATGCGCCTGGGGTGCGTACTGGCGCACCAGCGACAGGAAATGAGCCGTGACATGCGGGCGGTGCATGATGACGTAGCTCAGGTGGGTGCCATAGCGCTGGACCCAGCTGCCGAAATCGCTGCGTTGCGGGCCTGTGATCACATCGATGCCGCTCAGGCGCATCGTCTCGGCGTAGTGCCCGAAATCATTCGAGTTCTCGGGCCAGTACTTGACCACACAGCCCAGCGACACCAGGGCCTCCAGCGACTGCATGATGGCGCGCGATCCGGCATCGACGTCAGGCTGTACGACCAAGTCGTTGGTCACCAGCACGATAGGTCGATGGCGGGCACGGTCGGCCGCCAAGGCGATGTTGTCCGGGCTGTCGGGGAAATGGTCGCGCTTGAGCACCTCGCGCCATTTGTCGAGGAACTTTCCGGCGTTGACGTACTGATAACGCTTGATGCCCGGGTTGGCATCGGTGCCGTTGGAAACGCCCTCAAGGTGCACCACCGTCGAGGCGGGCTGGTAGATCACCAGGCGGCCGGCTTGGCGGATCTGCATCGCCAAGTCGGTGTCCTCGTAGTAGGCCGGGCAGAAGCGCTCGTCGAAGCCACCGAGCTGCCGCCACAGCGCTGCCTCGACCATGATCGAGGCGCCGGAGACATAGTCCGTCTCGCGCAGGTAGTTGTACTCGCGGGCGAAGCGGTTGCCCATGCGGCCGTGGTTACGGCCCGAGCCATCGCTCCAGACGATGCCGCCGGCTTCCTGCAGCCGTCCATCAGGGTAGATCAGCTTGGAACCTACGAGGCCGGCCTGGGGGTGGGCATCGAAAGTTCGGCGCAGCGCGTCCACCGCTTCGGCCATGACCTGCGTGTCGTTGTTCAGCAGCAGCAAGTAGCGCCCGCGCGCCATCTGTGCGGCGGCGTTGCAACTGCGCAAAAAACCCAGGTTCTGCTTGTTGACGACAAAACGCACCCCGGGCACCAAGCCGACGCGCTCGGCGTCAGCCTCGCCCGAGGCGTCCTCCACCACGATCACCTCGTAAGGCATGGTCGGCGGGAAACGGTGCAGCGCGGCCAAGCAGCGCAGCGTCACGTCCACCTTGCCGTAGGCAGGGATGATGATCGACACGTCCGGTGCTTCACTGGTAGCCAATCCGAGCGTTGCCGGGTTAATGCGGGCGCTTTCCAAGACTGGCAGCTCCAGCATCGATGGAGGCGTGGGGGGCGTCACGATGACGTAATCACCGCGCTTCATGCGCCTGCGGATCACGCGCGAGCGGTTCTTGATGCGAACCCAGTGCACAAGGTCGCGCATGTTCTTGGCTGCAGAGGTCCGGGCCGATTTCAACCAGGGCTGCTTGCGCGCGGCAGTAGACACAGATCCTTGGTGTCGAACGGTGACAGCTGCGCGCGGTCGGAGCCGTACCGGGTTGCGGTTTTCCTTCATGTGAGCTTTGCGTCGCCGTCGGGGCTGTTGCTATGAGTCTCGGCAGCGTGTACCTGCAAGGCCTTCCTGGGTGCCGTGGAGAACGCGGGCCCATGACCTTAGCCACAGGCGCTGCCTGTGATGTTTTCGGGTCAGTGTGCCGTGTGGAGCAGCCGCAGCATTTGATCTTGCAGGCTGGCACGCGAGAAATGGTCGTGAATGTAGGCGGCGGCACGCTCCACCAGCCTCATCCACGCAGCGTCGTCGCGCAGCAGTGTCACGATGTGCTGTGCGAGCGCGTCGGCCTCGTCAGCGATGGCACTGGCGTGTTCTAGGCCGGGCAGGCCTTGCGCACCCACGGAGGTCGTGACCAAGGGCACGCCACGTGACATGGCTTCCACCACTTTGTGCTTGACGCCCGCGCCAAAACGCAGCGGCACCACGGCGGCGCGGCTGCGGGTGTAGAGCTCGGCGAGCTGTTCGTCACTGACCCAGCCGGTCACCGCCACCTGCGCCGAAGCCAGAGCCTGGACTTCGGCCGTGGGCTTGGAGCCCACCAGGCTGAGCTGCACGTCCGGTTCCCGCGCCCATACCTTGGGCATCACTTCCTTGACCAGCCATCGTGCGGCATCGACGTTGGGCGGATGACCGAAGCCGGCCACGAAGATGAGCTGTCGGCTGGCGATGGGGCGCTGCGGCACCACCACTTCATCGAAGCAATAGGCCTGCACGGCCCGCACGTTGGCTTGTGGACACTGCGCCTGCACGGTGTCGACTTCCTCTTGCGAGAAGTACACCGAGACATCGGCGCTCTTCCAGATCTTGACCTCGATGGCGTGATGCTGGGCTGCAGCCGCTTTCAACTGTGCGCTGCCTTGCAGCTCGGCCTGCGCCTGGATGCGCTGGTAGTGTAGGTCATGGCCGTAGTACACGATGTGCGCCTGGGGTGCGTGCTGGCGTACCAGTGGCAGGAACACGGCCGTCTGCTCGGGCCGGTGCAGGATGGCGTGATCGATGTGGCGTCCATGCGCCTGAATCCACGCCTTGAAGGCAGGACGGCGCGCCCCGGCGATGACTTCGATGCCCTGTTGACGCAGCTGCTCGGCATACTGGCTGAACTCGAACGGGTTCTCCGGCCAGAACTTGATCACGCAGCCCATGGCCAGCAGTGCCTCCATCGACTGTGCGATGGCCCTGGAGCCGGCATCAACATCGGGCTGCACCACCATGTCGTTGGTGACCAGCACGATAGGCTGGTGACGGGCGCGGTTGCAGGCCGGGAAGATGTTGTGCGGGCTGTTGGCGTAGTGATCGCGCTGCAGTACCTCGCGCCATTTGTCGAGGAACTTCTCAGCGTTGATGTCCTGGAAGCGCTTGACGCCCGCGCTCGTGTCGGTGCCGCTGGAAACGCCTTCCAAGTGGACCACCGTCGAGGCGGGCTGGTAGATCACCAGGCGACCGGCTTGGTGAATCTGCATCGCCAAGTCGGTGTCCTCGTAGTAGGCCGGGCAGAAACGCTCGTCGAAGCCGCCGAGCTGCCGCCACAGCGCGGCATCGACCATGATCGAAGCACCTGACACGTAATCTGTCTCGCGCAGGTAGTTGTACTCGGGTGCAAGGCGATCGCCGAAGCGGCCATGGTTGCGCGCCGAGCCGTCGCTCCAGACGATGCCACCGGCCTCTTGCAGACGGCCATCGGGGTACACCAGCTTGGAGCCCACGAGGCCGGCATCGGAATAAATGTCGAAGGTGTGCCGCAGGGCCTCCACGGCGCCGGGTAAGACCTGCGTGTCGTTGTTGAGCAGCAACAGATAGCGTCCGCGCGCCATCCGTGCCGCCGCGTTGCAACTGCGCAGAAAGCCCAGGTTCTGCTCGTTGGCGATGAAGCGCACGCCTGGCACCAGTCCCGGGCGCTCGGCGCCAGCCTCGCCCGAAGCATCCTCCACCACGATGACCTCATAGGGCACGTCCGGGGCAGCCAAGTGCAGCGAAGCCAGACAGCGCAAGGTCATATCCGCCTTGCCGTAAGCCGGGATGATGATGGAGACCTCAGGAGTCTCGGTGGTCGCCAGCCTGATCATGAGGGGATCGATGCGCGCGTTCTTCGGCACTGGCAAGTCCAAACGCGACACCTGCACAACCAACGGCGAAGCTGTGCGCCCCTGCTTGGCGCGGCGACGCATCAAGCGAGCCCGGTTCGCAATGCGGACTCGGAGCACTAAGTCCTGGAACAAGGCGTGGGCTGAGCGCCGTACGCCATCGAGCCACGAGGTGTTCTGGGGCCTGCGTGCCACCTGCAGCCTGTGACCTCTCGCGGCAGCCGCTGTCTTCAGGTGGTTCAGCCGAGAGGGCTCGTGATGCTTGGGGGCCGTGCGGAAACTTTTCATAAAGAACGGTATTGAAAACGAGCGAGCTGCCGTGGGGCTTGCAACACCATGATCGACCCGGCCCGCTGAGAAACGGCCTGAGAGCGCTGAGCGGAACAGCAGGTATCAAGCGGGGGAGGGAGGCGCGTGGAGAGGCGTTGGACTTCGAGATCCGATTCCGTGAGAGGCCCTTGGCGTCACGCTCGTGCTGCTGCCCGCAGCGACGCACGCGGGGGCGAAAACGACAGAGGTTGACGTGGGAAGCGCGTTGCCGTGTACCACCGGCCGGGCAGGCGCGTGCGGCCTCCAGTGTAAACGGCACCCCGCCGTGGGCTTTTTCGCATTGAGCGCCTTCAGGGTGCGGAACGCTTCTGCAGGGCTTCCTGGTGCTCCAGCGCTTTGTTGGCCCGTCGGCTTCTGCCAGACCGGCTGGCGCTGCCTACAAGAATTCGTGGCCCGTGCCTCAGGTACTGCGCTCCAGCCAGCGCCGGATCGGCCGGCCGATACCCAGCAGCACGCGCTGCCCCAGCGTGCGGCTGTGGCGCTGCCTGAAGATGCGCTTGAACCACTCGCCCTGCATCAGCTCGGGACGGCGCTGTTCGATCAGCTCCAGGCAGAGCTGCTTCATGTGCTGCTTCTCCTGCTCGGCCGTCAGTCCGTTGCGGTACACCTTCATGCCGCTGGTGATGGGCCGCGTGTGGGTGGCCATGACGGCATCGACGATCACGGTGCGCTCCGTGCCCAGAAGCTGCTGCAGCGTGGGCATGAGGTACTTGTCGATGCCCCAGGACGAGACGTTGCCTTCGTAGTACGGCGCGCCGGCCAGGAACAGCGCACCGCGGTAGAAGGGCATCATGACCTCAACCCAGTCGGTGGCGTGGAACAGCCGGTTGGGCAGGCGCAGCGTCCAGCGGTGGGTGTACTCGCTGTCGTGGCTCAGAGCGGGCGAGAAGCAGTCGATCCCGATGCAGCGCGCCAGGTGCAGCGCGTAGTTGATGCCGCTCACGGTCAGTACCACGTCGTCGTCGATCAGGGCGACGTACTCGGGCGGCTCGGCGCGTTCTCCCAGGTGTCGTGCCAGCGCGCTGTAGATCTCGCCCTTGCACTCCGTGGCACCCGAGAGCACGCGGCAGCGCAGCTTGCCCACCCGCTGCTCGGCCGCGGTGACGCGGCCCGAGTAGTCGAACAGCATGAGCTCGAACTCGGGCACGGCGTCGAGATGCAGCATCCGCAATGGCGGGCTGCTGCCGTCCCACGAAAAGAGGACCACAGGGTGGGCGACGGGCGCGGGCGGTACTTCGGACATGCAAACGACACCAGAGAGCAGGCGGTCACAGCGGCTGACGGCCGGCGAGAAAGTTGTTCCAGGAGTATTCGAGCTGGTAGCGCCACTTGCGCAGGCGCTGGAGCCAGCTCAGGCCGCGGTGATTGACGCCGATGGTCGAGGTGAAGCTCTCCTCGTTGAGCTGCACCGGGTAGGGCAAGGCGCCGAACAGGCGCAGTCCATGCTCCCAATGGTGGCGCAGATCCACGTCCACCGGCCGGCCAAAGGGCGGCAGGTGCCGCGTGAGCTTGCGAGCACCTTCCAGGCTGATGGCATAGGCACCCGTCAGGCTGGGCACGCGGCGGTAGCGCACCAGGTCCACGCCGGCCACCAGGGGCCAGCGCTGCCGGGGAGCCTCACGCTCGCGGCCGACGAGCTTGACCATGTCCCATTCGTCGCTGCGCCGTGCCAGCGCCTCCAGGACCACGGGCAGTTCGGCGCCGGGTGACACGTCGTCTTCCAGCACCAGCGCGCAAGGCTGGCCGCGCTGCACCATCAGTTGCCAGATCTTGAGATGGCTGGCGTAGCAGCCGATCTCGCCGGGCGTCAGCGGGCGGAAGAAGCAGCGCCGGTTCAGATCGGGCGCGTACAGCCGGGCCAGCGCCTGCGGCGCGAGCTCGCGGCCCACCACCGCATTGACCCACTCGGGCCTGATGCCCGCGGCCTGCAGCTCGGCCTGCATGCGGCGGCGCCGCTGCACCGCCGAGGGCATGTTGATGACGTAAACGGGCAGGGGGGCGGTGCTCATCGGGTCGGGGCTGCCGGGCGCAGCGACAGCAGCAGGCGCTCGTAGGCGCCGGTCATGTCCTCAAGGCGATAACGGTGCATCACCTCTTCACGAGCCCGGCGCGCCAGGGCCGCGGCCGCGGCCGGGTCGCGCAGCAATTGCTCAAGGGCGTCGGCCAGGGCCGGGGCGTCGGCATGCGCCACCAGCCGGCCCGTGACGCCGTCTTCGATCAGCTCCTGGATGCCCGGCACGGCGCTGCCCACCACGGCGCAGCCGGCAGCCATGCCCTCCACCAGCGACAGCGGCATGCCCTCGTAGTGCGAGCTCAGCACGCAGATCTGATGGCTCATCAGCAGCCCGGGCACGTCGGGGCAGTGGCCCAGGAAGCGCACCTGGTCCTGCACGCCCAGCTCCTGCGCCAGCGCCTGGGCCGTCTGCAGGTGGCGCCGGCTGCCCTGTCCGGCCAGCAGCAGCGGCGGGCACAGGCCGCGCTGGCGCAGCAACGCCAGCGCGCGCAGCAGCGTCGGATGGTCCTTCTGACGCGCGAAGCGGGCCGCCATGACGATGCCCGGCGTGCGCGCTGCGTAGGGATGGAGCTCGGCATCGGCAAAGGGCGCGGTGCGGATGCCATTGCTGATGGCCAGCGTGCGCTCGGCGGGAAAGCCCAGCGCCAGGAGCTGGCGGCGCACGCCTTCGGAGCAGCCGACGATGGCCGCCGTGCGCCGCGCCAGCCAGTGCGCCTGCGCCAGACGCCAGCGCGTGTAGCGCTCGCGCGAGTTGTGCTCCACGTGCACCAGCACCGGCACGCCGGCCAGCAGGCCCGCGTAGCGGCCCCACAGGTGGTCGCTGAAGCCATGACAGACCAGCACGTCGGGCTCTAACTCGCGGCACAGCCGCGCCAGCGACCAGACCGTGGCGGCATGCGACCAGCCCGGCACCAACCGCACCGGGACGCCCTCGCGCTGCAGCTGCGCCACGCGTGCCAGCGGCGTTTGCCGCTTGCGCCTCAACGCCAGCAGCGGCGCTTGGGTGCCGCCGTCAAGCGCCGCGCGCACCAGGTCCAGCGCCACCTGCGTGGCGCCGGAGAAGCCGCCGGTGACGAAATGAATGACGCGCAGCGGGCGCGCCGGAGATGCTGCGGGTGCGCCCATGTCCTGCGGCAGCGCGCTCATTGGGTCCAGTACTTGGCAATCCACGGGGCCGGCCGGGCGTAGCGCCAGTTGCCGTTGCTGCGGCCGGCCAGCGCGTCGGGCGGGTTCATCACGCCATGGAAGATGAGAATGCGCGCCCCTGCCGGTATGGCCGGCTCGCGCCAGTAGTTGGTGGGAAAGCGCGGAATGCAGTGGTACTTCCAGCTCGCGCACCAGGGCGCCGGCCAGTAGTCCAGCTTGCCCTGCTTGTGCAGCACGTCGGAGAGAAAAGCCTGCTCGTTGCGGAAGTTGGCGCGCGCCTCCTCGGGCCGAGCGCGGAACTGCGCCAGCACGTCCGCATGCGCGCCAAGCTCGAAGCGGTAGACGGAGGAGTTGCCGGTGACGCGCCAGGGCCGCTTCCAGTCGTGAATGATCAGGAACCGGCCCGGCAGCTCGAAAAAGGGCGTGATGTCGTCCACGATGACCACGTCCAGGTCCAGAAACAGCGCCGTCCCGCGCAGACCGTGCAGGTCAGCCTCGAAGGTGGTGAGCTTCTTCCAGCCGCGCTCGGGAATGCTGGCGGGCAGCGCCAGGTCCGGGATGGGCAGGCAGCGCACCTCGGGCCTGACGCCCGCGCCGTCATCTGTAAGGCAGACGAAGCTGAAGTCCCCGCGCAGGTACCGGCGCACCATGGCGTAGAGGCGGTTGACGTACTCGGGGCCGTACTTGGTGCCCCATTTCATGCACAGGATGACGCGCTGCTGGCTCATGGTTGTAGTAGTTCGTGGAAAAAGGCAGGCGTGTCAAAGATCTTCGATGCGCCGCGGCGGGTAGGTGTCCCAGCCCTGGCAGCCGGGGCATTGCCAGAAATAGTTGCGGGCCTCGAAGCCGCAGGCGGCGCAGCGGTAGCGCTGCATCGGCTGCGCCGCGCGCGCGACGCTGGCCTGCAGCTGCGGCCGGGTGTCCTCGGCCCAGTCGGCCGGCGGCAGCTCCAGCACCTGCGCCGCCACCGACAGCGCCGGCTGCTGGCGCAGGTGGTCCAGCAGCCGCTGCGCGGCCTGCTCGGGCGTGTCGAGCTTGCGCAGCGCGGCCAGCAGGTTGGTGTCGGGCTGCTGGGCGTAGACCAGCTCCAGCTGCTCGCGCGCATGGGCGCGCTGTCCGGCCGTCAGCGCCGCCTGGGCGTAGGCCGCGGCCACCAGCGGGAAGGTGCCGGGATGGCGGGCGCGCAGCTCGTCCCAGGCCTGCAGCGCCTGGGCCACGCGGCCGGCGCGCAGGTGCCGCTCGCCTTCCAGCAGCCAGGGCCGCGGCGCCGTCGGCGCCACCTCGCGCGCGCGCTGCAGCGCGGCCTGCGCGCCCTCGGCATCGCCGCGGGCGTCGGCCTCCTGCGCCACCTCGCACCAGTAGTGCCCGATGCGCGTGGCGAAGGAGCCGATGCCGCTCTTCTCCAGCCGCGCCGCCACCTCGGCGGCGGCGCGCCAGTCGCGCGAGCGCTCGTGCAGCGTCAGCAGCGCCAGCCGGGCCTCCGTGTCGAAGGGCGTGCCCTCCAGCGCGCGGAAGGCCTCCTCGGCGCGGTCGAACAGGCCCGCCTTCATGAAGTCCTGCGCCAGCGCGTGCTGTGCGCGCTCGCGCTCGCCGGTGGAGAGGTCGCCGCGGCGCAGCAGGTGCTGGTGCACGCGCACGGCGCGCTCGAACTCGCCGCGGCGGCGGAACAGGTTGCCCAGGGCGAAATGCAGATCGGCGCTGTGCGGGTCGTCCTGCACCGCCTCGACGAAGGCGTCGATGGCCTTGTCCTGCTGCTCGTTGAGCAGCAGGTTCAGGCCCTTGAAATAGGCCTTGGGCGCGTCGCGCTGCTCGCGCACCCATTGCCGCATTTCCAGCCGCGAGGCCAGCCAGCCCAGCGCGAAGGCCACCGGCAGCGCCAGCAGCAGCCACAGGGGGTCGAGCACCATGTTCAGAGTCCCTCGCGCGGCGGGTGTTCGGGGATCGGCTCGGCCACGCCCGACACCGGGGTGGCGGCCGCGGCGGGCGTGGCGGTGTCGGTCTGGCGCGTGGCTTGGCGCCGGTGGTGCCACCAGGACGGCACCATGGCCAGCACGCCCACGGCGCAGCCCGCGGCAAAGGCCGCCAGCACCACGATGACCAGCGGCGCGTGCCAGGCCTGGCCGAAGAACCAGTGCACGGTGGCGGTGTGGCGGTTGTTGAGGGCGAACGCGAAAAGCGCGAAGAAGAGGAAGGCCCGCAGGAGCCAGACGAGGAGGCGCATGGGCGGGCGATTCTAGCGAGCGCTCACGGGCGGCCTTTGCGCCGCGGCAGGCCCGTGCCGGGCCGGCGCGGTGCCCAAAAGCAAACGGCGCCCGAAGGCGCCGCTGGTGCGAATGAGGGACCGGACCGGGGCCGGGCCTGGATCAGCCGGCCGCGAGCTCGGCGGGCTCCGGCGCGACGGGGACGTTGGCGTCCACCGCCTCGCGCAGCGCCTTGCCGGGCTTGAAATGCGGCACCAGCTTCTCGGGGATCAGCACCGGCTCGCCGCTGCGGGGATTGCGCCCCATGCGCGGCGGGCGCCGGTTGATCGAGAAGCTGCCAAAGCCCCGGATCTCGATGCGGTGCCCGCGCGCCAGGGCGTCGGACATCGCGTCGAGGATGGTCTTGACCGCGAACTCGGTGTCGCGGTGGGTGAGCTGGCCGAAGCGCTCGGCCAGCTCGGCCACGAGGTCGGAACGGGTCATGACCGTCGGGCGCCTTCAGTCTCAGCCGTTGTCGCGGTTGTCCAGCTTGGCGCGCAGCAGGGCGCCCAGGCTGGTCGTGCCGGCGGTTTCGCGCTCGTTGCTCTGCGACAGGCGCTGCATGGCTTCCTGCTGCTCGACGTTGTCCTTGGCCTTGATCGACAGCTGGATCGAACGCGTCTTGCGGTCGATGTTGATGATCATGGCGTTGACGTCGTCGCCTTCCTTGAGCACGTTGCGCGCGTCCTCGACGCGGTCGCGGCTGATCTCGGAAGCGCGCAGGTAGCCCGTCACGTCCTCGGTCAGCTGGATCTCGGCGCCGCGCGGGTCGACCGTCTTCACCTTGCCGCTGACCAGCGAGCCGCGGTCATTGAGCGTGGTGAAGGTGGCGAACGGGTCGCCGTCGAGCTGCTTGATGCCCAGGCTGATGCGCTCGCGCTCCACGTCCACGGCCAGCACCACGGCCTCGACTTCCTGGCCCTTCTTGAAGTTGCGCACGGCGGCTTCGCCGGGCTCGTTCCAGGACAGGTCGGAGAGGTGCACCAGGCCGTCGATGCCCTGCGCCAGGCCGACGAACACGCCGAAGTCGGTGATCGACTTGACGGGGCCCTTGACCTTGTCGCCGCGCTTGACGGTCTCGGCGAACTCTTCCCAGGGGTTGGGCTTGCACTGCTTCATGCCCAGAGAGATGCGGCGCTTATCCTCGTCGATCTCCAGGACCATGACTTCGACTTCCTCGCCCAGGGACACGACCTTGGCGGGAGCGACGTTCTTGTTGGTCCAGTCCATCTCGGAGACGTGCACCAGGCCTTCGATGCCCGGCTCGATCTCCACGAACGCGCCGTAGTCGGCGATGTTGGTGACCTTGCCGAACAGGCGGGTGCCGGCCGGGTAGCGGCGCGACACGCCGTGCCAGGGGTCGTCGCCCAGCTGCTTCAGGCCCAGCGAGACGCGGTTCTTCTCGGCGTCGAACTTCAGCACCTTGGCGTCGAGCTCCTGGCCCACCTGGACCACTTCGCTCGGGTGACGCACACGGCGCCAGGCCATGTCGGTGATGTGCAGCAGGCCGTCGATGCCGCCCAGGTCCACGAAGGCACCGTACTCGGTGATGTTCTTCACCACGCCGTGGACGATGGCGCCCTCGGTCAGCGTCTCCAGCAGCTTGGCGCGCTCTTCGCCCATCGAGGCTTCGACCACCGCGCGGCGGCTCAGCACCACGTTGTTGCGCTTGCGGTCGAGCTTGATGACCTTGAACTCCATCGTCTTGCCCTCGTAAGGAGTCAGGTCCTTGACGGGGCGGGTGTCGATGAGCGAGCCGGGCAGGAAGGCGCGGATGCCGTTGACCAGCACGGTCAGGCCGCCCTTGACCTTGCCGGAGACGGTGCCGGTGACGAACTCGCCGGACTCCAGGGCGTTTTCCAGCGACAGCCACGAGGCCAGGCGCTTGGCCTTGTCACGCGACAGGATCGTGTCGCCGTAGCCGTTTTCCAGGGCGTCGATGGCCACCGACACGAAGTCGCCGACCTGCACTTCGACCTCGCCCTGGTCGTTCTTGAATTCTTCGATGGGAACGTAGGCCTCGGACTTGAGGCCGGCATTGACCACCACGAAGTTGTGCTCGATGCGCACCACTTCGGCAGAGATCACCTCGCCGGCGCGCATGTCGCGCTGCTGCAGGCTTTCTTCGAACAGGGCGGCAAAAGACTCGCCGCCCTGGGTGGCGGTTTGGGTATCCATCATGTGGGTGTTTCCTGGCCGGGGGCCGCGTCGGAAGCGGTGCCGGCGTTTGCTTGCAACTGCCGTTGCGGGGTTAGGTTGCGAATCCGCTGCCCCGGCGCGCCTTGCGGTGCGGGGAAACTGCCCAGGCGGTGCGAAGGCAGCGGGCCAGCGGGCCCGGGTGCTCCGGTGTCGTCAGGACTGCGGCGTGCCGCCGTCCGCGAACGGTCCGCGCTGTGCCCACCACTGCAGCACGATGGCGGTCGAGGCCTCCACCGTCTGCGCCGAGTTGTCCAGCAGCAGCGCGTCCTCGGCCGGCTTCAGCGGCGCGATCTGGCGGTTGCGATCCCGCTCGTCACGCGCCTCCAGGTCGGCCCGGAGCTCGTCGATACTAGCAGAAATTCCTTTTGAAATCAATTGCTTATACCGGCGCTCGGCGCGCATGGCCGGACTGGCGGTCAAAAAGACCTTCAGCGGCGCGTCCGGGAAGATGACGGTGCCCATGTCGCGCCCGTCGGCCACCAGCCCCGGCGCGCGCCGGAACGCCAGCTGCACCGCGTACAGCGCGGCGCGCAGCTCGGGCAGCGCCGAGATGCGCGAGGCCGTGGTGCCGACCTCCTCGCGGCGCAGCTCGCCGCTGACGTCCTGGCCGTCCAGCCACAGCCGCTCGCCCTCGAAGCGCAGGTTCAGCCCGCGTGCCAGCGCGGCCATGGCCGGCCCGTCGGTGGTGTCCACGCCGCGGGCGAGCGCCGCCAGCGCCGTGACGCGGTAGAGCGAGCCCGAGTCCAGCGTGTGGTAGCCCAGCGCCCGCGCCACCGAGCTCGCCAGCGTGCCCTTGCCCGAGGCGGTGGGGCCGTCGATGGTGATCACCGGCACCAGCGCGCGTTCGGTGCCGGCAAGCTGGAACAGCGTCTCGAAATAGTCCGGGAAGGTCTTGCCCACGCACCTCGGGTCGAGGATGCGCACCGGCACCGGCGGCTCCGCGTCGGCCAGCGGGTTGAAGGCCGCCAGCGACAGGCACATCGCCATGCGGTGGTCGTCGTAGGTGTGGATCGCCGCGGGCCGCCAGCCCGACAGTGCCGGCGGCGTGACCTCGATGAAGTCGGCGCCTTCCACCACCGTAGCGCCCACCTTGCGCAGCTCCGCGGCCATGGCGGCGATGCGGTCGGTCTCCTTGACGCGCCAGCTGGCGATGTTGGTCAGCCGCGTGCTGCCGCGCGCGTACAGCGCCATCACCGCCAGCGTCATGGCCGCGTCGGGAATGTGGTTGCAGTCCAGTTCGATCGCGCGCAGCGGCCATTGCCCGCGCTGCACCTCGATGGCGTTGGGTTCCAGCGTCACCCGCGCGCCCATGGCGCGCGCGGCGTCCACGAAGGCCACGTCGCCCTGGATCGACTCGCTGCCCACGCCCTCGATGCGCACCGGCTTGTCGGTGGCCGCGATCGCGCCCAGCGCCACGAAGTACGAGGCCGAGGAGGCGTCGCCCTCGACGTAGATCTCGCCCGGCGAGCGGTAGGCGCTGCCCTGCGGGATGGTGAAGCGCTCCCAGCCCTCGCGCTGCACGGCGATGCCGAAGCGCGCCAGCAGCTTGAGCGTGATGTCGATGTAGGGCTTGGAGATCAGCTCGCCCTGCACCTCGACCGTGACGGGTGCGTCCTGGCTCACCAGCGGCAGCGCCAGCAGCAGCGCGGTGAGGAACTGGCTGGAGACGTCGCCGCGCACGCGGATGGGCGCGGCGGTGTGCGCCCGGCCGCCGGCGCTGCCCTTGAGGCGCAGCGGCGGGTAGCCGTCCTGGCCCAGGTAGTCCACGCCGCAGCCCAGCTGCCGCAGCGCGTCCACCAGGTCGCCGATGGGGCGCTCGTGCATGCGCGGCACGCCCGAGAGCTCGAAGCTGCCGCCCTGCGTGGCCGCCAGCAGCGCCAGCGCCGCGGTGAGCGGGCGCATCGCCGTGCCGGCGTTGCCCAGGAACAACTCGGCCGCGTGCTCGCGCAGCCGGCCGCCCAGGCCGGTGACGCGCAGCGGGCCCTTCGCATCCGCCTCCACGCCGCAGCCCAGGCGGCGCAGCGCCTCCAGCATCACGCGGGTGTCGTCCGAGTCCAGCAGGTCGTGCACCAGGGTCTGGCCCTCGCACAGGCCGGCCAGCAGCAGCACGCGGTTGGAGATGCTCTTGGAGCCCGGCAGGCGCACGGTGCCGGCGGCACCGGTGAGCGGGGGCAGGTCGAGGAAGGGGATGTCGTACATGCGGCGGATCGCGTCAGTTGCGCGCCGCGGCGACACGGCGCGCCAAGGTGTTTCAGCGGGAGGGTGAGGGCGGCGCGCCCAGGTGCCAGCGCGCACGCGCGTGCGCCACTTGGCGGATGTGGTCTTCCAGCGCCACGGCATCGCCCGAGCGCAGCAGCTGCTCGAAGCCGTCGAGCGCCTGGCGGAACTGCCGGGCCTGGCGCAGCACCTCGTCGCGGTTGGTGAGCAGGATGTCGCGCCACACCGCCGGGTCGCTGGCGGCGATGCGCGTGAAGTCGCGGAAGCCCGGGCCGGCCAGGGCCAGGAAATCCGCCCCTTCGGGCTGCTGCGCGACACCGTCGAAGAAGGCGTAGGCCAGCAAGTGGGGCAGGTGGCTCACGGCGGCGAAGGCGGCGTCATGCGCCTCGGGGCGCATGCAGCGCACGCGTGCGCCGATGGCCTCCCACAGCGCCGCGGCGCGCTGCACCAGGGCCGGCGGGTTCTCGGGCAGCGGCGTGAGGATGGCCTGGCGCCCGGCGTAGAGCGCAGCGTCGGCATGGGCCACGCCCGCGGTTTCCTTGCCGGCGATGGGGTGCGCGGGCACGAAACGGGCCAGGCGCTCGCCCAGCACGCGCCGCGCCGAGGCGGCCACGTCGCGCTTGGTGCTGCCCACGTCCATCAGCAGCGCGTCCGGGCCCAGCACCGGGGCGACCTCGGCCAGCACGCCTTCGGCGGCCTTCACCGGCACGGCCACCAGCACCAGGTCCGCGCCCTGCGCCGCCTGCGCGGCGCAGGGCGCGATCTCGTCGATCACGCCCAGGCGGCGGGCTTCCTCCAGCGCGGCGGTGTCCGGGCCGCAGCTCACGACGTGGTGAACCAGGCCCGCGCGCCGCAGCGCCAGGGCGAAGGAGCCGCCCATCAGGCCGCAGCCCACCAGCGCCAGCCGCTCGATGCGCATGTCAGTGCCGGTCCAGCGGGTAGCCGCCCAGCAGCTTGAAGAAGCTGCAATGCGCGCGCAGCGCCTGCAGCGCCTGCGCGACATGGGGCTCCTCGGGGTGGCCCTGCAGGTCGATGTAGAAGTAGTACTCCCACTGGCCCGAGCGCGCCGGGCGCGACTCGAAGCGGCTCATCGACACGCCGGCCTCCTTGAGCGGCACCAGCAGGTCCACCATCGCGCCGGGACGGTTGGCCACCGCCACCACCAGGCTGGTGCAATCCATGCCGGAAGGGGCGGGCAGGCTCTGGCGCTGCGGGTCGGCCACCATCACGAAGCGGGTGCGGTTGAGCGGGTCGTCCTGCACGCCCGGGGCCAGCACGTGCAGCCCGAACTCGTTGGCCGCGCGCGTGCTGGCCAGCGCCGCCAGCGACGGGTCCTGGGCCGCCATGCGCGCGCCCTCGGCATTGCTGCTGACGGGACGCCGCTCCACGCCCGGCAGGTGCCGCGACAGCCATTCGTGACACTGCGCCAGCGCCTGCGGGTGCGCGCACACGGCCTGGATGCCGTCCAGCTCCTCGCGCAGGCGCAGCAGGTTGTGGCGCACCAGCAGGCTGGTCTCGCCGACGATGGTCAGCGGCGTGGTGAGGAACAGGTCCATGGTGCGCGCCACGGCACCCTCGGTGGAGTTCTCCACCGGCACCACGCCGAAGTCGGCCGAGCCGGCGCTGGTGGCGCGGAACACCTCGTCGATGCTGGCGCAGGGCACGCGCACGATGGTGCTGCCGAAGTAGTTGAGCGCGGCTTCCTCGGTGAAGGTGCCCGCCGGGCCCAGGAAGGCCACGCGCGTGGGCGTTTCCAGCGCGCGGCAAGCCGCCATCACCTCGCGCCAGATCGGGGCCAGGCTCTCGTTCTTGAGCGGGCCCGGGTTGACGGCCTTGAGGCCCTCGATCACCTGCTGCTCGCGCTCGGGGCGGAACACCGGCGAGCCTTCCTTCTTCTTGATCTCGCCCACGGCCTGCGCCAGCGCGGCGCGGCGGTTGATCAGGGCCAGCAGCTCGCGGTCCACCGCGTCGATGTGGGCGCGCAGCCCGGGCAGGTCTTGGGGCAGGGAAGCGTCAGCCATGGCGGGCCTGGAACTCGGTCATGTAGGACACCAGCGCCTGCACGCCTTCGAGCGGCATGGCGTTGTAAATGGAGGCGCGCAGGCCGCCCACGGACTTGTGGCCCTTGAGCTGCAGCAGCCCGCGCGCCACCGCGCCTTCGAGGAACGGGGCGTACAGCCGCTCGTCGGGCATGAAGAAGGGCACGTTCATGCGCGAGCGGCAGCTGCGCTCGACCTTGTTGCTGTAGAAGCCCGAGGCGTCGATGGCGCCGTAGAGCAGCTCGGCCTTCTGGACGGCGCGCCGCTCCATCTCCGCCACGCCGCCCTGGCGCAGCAGCCACTGGAACACCAGCCCGGCGATGTAGATGGCGTAGGTCGGCGGCGTGTTGAACATCGAGCCGTGCTCGGCCACGGTCTTGTAGTCGAAGGCCGAGGGGCACACCGGCAGCGCGTGGCCGACCAGGTCCTCGCGCACCATGACGATGGTCAGCCCGGCCGGGCCGATGTTCTTCTGCGCGCCGGCGAAGGCCAGCCCCACGCGCGACCAGTCGATGGCGCGCGAGAGGATGTGCGAGGAGCAGTCCACCACCAGCGGCGCGTCGCTGCCCAGGCTTTTCAGGTCGGGCAGCTCGTGGAACTCGATGCCGTGAATGGTCTCGTTGCTGCAGAGGTGCAGGTAGCGCGCCTCGCGGCGCAGCCTCCAGGTCGCCGGGTCGGGCAGGGTGGTGTGGCTGCCGTCGGCGGCGGTGTTGGCGGCGGCGAGCTGCGCGTCGCAGTACTTCTTCGCCTCCTTGAACGACTTCTGCGACCAGCTGCCGGTGACGACGAAGTCCGCCGCGGCGCCGCCCGAGAGGTTCAGCGGCACGATGGCGTTCTCGGCCAGGCCGCCGCCCTGCATGAACAGGATGTGGAAGTTCGGCGGCACCGCCAGCAGCCGGCGCAGGTCGGCCTCGGCCTGGTGGGCGATGGCGATGAATTCCTTGCCGCGATGGCTCATCTCCATCACGCCCATGCCGCTGCCATGCCAGTCCAGCATCTCGGCGGCGGCCTGCTCCAGCACCTCGGCCGGCAGCGCCGCGGGGCCGGCGGAGAAGTTGTAGGGACGCTGCTTCATCGCTGGCTTACTTCTTGGGGGCGCTGGCCGAGGGCGGCAGGCTCACGCCGGCGGTTTCCAGCCGCTTGCGGATCTTGCCTTCCAGGGTCTTGATGCGCGGATCGACGGTGGACTTGGTCTCGGTCACCAGCTTTTGCGTCAGGGCCTGCTGCATCTCGGGCGTCGCCTGCTCGAACTTCTTCGACACCGGCGATTCCATCCAGGCAATGATGGTCTTGAGCTCGTCCTCGCTGAAGCGCGAGTCCAGGATGGCGCCCAGCGTCGAGGGCGCGAGCTCGGCGGCGCGCTTGCGCAGCGTCGGCTCGATCTCGTCATGGAACTTGCGCACCTCGGCCTGGATGTCCTTGGCGGCGGCTTCGCGCTTGTCGGCCGGGGCGGCCTGCAGCGCCGGGATGACGGCCTGCAGCAGCTGGTTGGCGGTCTGCAGCGCGATGGCACGGCCCACGCCTTCGGCGCCCTGCAGCTGCAGCTGCACCGCCTTCTGCACCAGCTCGCTCTTGGTCTGGGCATGGGCGCTGCCGGCCACGGCCAGCGCCGCGGCCAGCGCGATCGATTTCCACATCAGCTGTTCTCCTCGCCGGCCTTGGGCGCGGCCGGGTTGTCGTTCTCGTCGCCGGCCTCGACAGGCGCGGTGCTGTCCACGTTGGCATCGTTCTCGACGATGCGCTGCAGCCCGCCCAGGCGGGCGCCGTCGTCCAGCGCGATCAGCGTCACGCCCTGCGTGGCGCGGCCCATCTCGCGGATCTCGGACACGCGGGTGCGCACCAGCACGCCGCGGTCGGTGATGAGCATGATCTCGTCGGCCTCGCGCACCAGCGTGGCGGCCACGACCTTGCCGTTGCGCTCGCTCTGCTGGATGGCAATCATCCCCTTGGTGCCGCGGCCATGGCGCGTGTACTCGGTGATGGGCGTGCGCTTGCCGTAGCCGTTCTCGGTGGCGGTGAGCACGCTCTGCGACTCGTCCTCGGCCACCAGCATCGCGATCACGCTCTGCCCCGGCTCCAGGTTCATGCCGCGGTTGCCGCGCGCGGCGCGGCCCATGGGACGCAGGTCGTCCTCGGGGAAGCGCACCGCCTTGCCGCCGTCGGAGAACAGCATCACGTCGTGCTGGCCGTCGGTCAGCGCCGCGCCCACCAGGTAGTCGCCCTCGTCGAGCGTGACGGCGATGATGCCGGCCTTGCGCGGGTTGCTGAACTCGTCCAGCGGCGTCTTCTTGACCGTGCCCAGCGCGGTGGCCATGAACACGTAGTGGTCGCCGGGGAAGGTGCGGAACTCGCCCGTGAGCGGCAGCACGACGGTGATCTTCTCGTCGGGCTGCAGCGGGAACATGTTGACGATGGGCTTGCCGCGCGAGGCGCGCCCGCCCTGCGGCACCTCGTAGACCTTGAGCCAGTACACGCGCCCGCGGTTGGAGAAGCACAGGATCCAGTCGTGCGTGTTGGCGATGAAGAGCTGGTCGATCCAGTCGTCTTCCTTGGTCTGCGCCGCCTGCTTGCCGCGGCCGCCGCGGCGCTGGGCGCGGTACTCGGCCAGCGGCTGGCTCTTGATGTAGCCCGTGTGCGAGAGCGTCACGACCATGTCGGTGGGCGTGATCAGGTCCTCGGTGCCGAGCTCCTGCACGTTGTGCTCGATGGTGCTGCGCCGCGCGCCGACCTTGGTCTGGCCGAACTCCTCGCGCAGCGCCTTGAGCTCGCCGCCGATGATGGCCGTCACGCGCTCGGGCTTGGCCAGGATGTCGAGCAGGTCGGCGATGGTGGCCATCACGTCGCGGTACTCGCCGATGATCTTGTCCTGCTCCAGCCCCGTGAGGCGCTGCAGCCGCATCTGCAGGATCTCGCCGGCCTGCTCGTCGGAGAGCCGGTACAGGCCGTCGGGCTGCAGCCCGTAGTGCAGAGGCAGGCCTTCGGGGCGGAAGGCCTCGCGTCCGCCGGGCGTGTCGGCCTGGGCGCGCACGAGCATCTCGCGCACCAGCGACGAGTCCCAGCTGCGCGCCATCAGCTCCGTGCGCGCCAGCGGCGGCGTGGGCGCGGCCTTGATGATGGCGATGAAGTCGTCGATGTTGGCCAGCGCCACGGCCAGGCCTTCGAGCACGTGGCCGCGCTCGCGCGCGCGGCGCAGCTCGTACACGGTGCGCCGCGTGACGACCTCGCGCCGGTGCTCCAGGAAGATCTCCAGCAGCTGCTTGAGGTTGCACAGCTTGGGCTGGCCGTCCACCAGGGCGACCATGTTGATGCCGAAACTGTCCTGCAGCTGGGTCTGCTTGTAGAGGTTGTTGAGCACGACCTCCGGCACCTCGCCGCGCTTGAGCTCGATCACCACGCGCATGCCGGACTTGTCGGACTCGTCCTGGATGTGGCTGATGCCTTCGAGCTTCTTCTCGTTGACGAGCTCGGCGATGCGCTCCAGCAGCGTCTTCTTGTTGACCTGGTAAGGAATCTCGTCGACGACGATGGCCTGGCGCTCGCCGTTCTTGCCGATGTCCTCGAAGTGGCAGCGCGCACGCATCACCACCTTGCCGCGGCCGCTGCGGTAACCCTCGCGCACGCCGGAGAGGCCGTAGATGATGCCGGCGGTGGGAAAGTCCGGCGCCGGGATGATCTCCATGAGCTCGTCGAGCGTGGCGTGCGGGTGCGCCAGCAGGTGCGCGCAGGCGTCCACCACCTCGTTGAGGTTGTGCGGCGGGATGTTGGTGGCCATGCCCACGGCGATGCCGGCGCTGCCGTTGACCAGCAGGTTGGGCAGCCGCGTGGGCAGCACCAGCGGCTCCTTCTCGGAGCCGTCGTAGTTGGGGCCGAAATCGACGGTTTCCTTGTCGATGTCGGCCAGCATCTCGTGGGCGATCTTGGAGAGGCGGATCTCGGTGTAGCGCATGGCCGCGGCGTTGTCGCCGTCGACCGAGCCGAAGTTGCCTTGCCCGTCCACCAGCATGTGGCGCAGGGAGAAGTCCTGGGCCATGCGCACGATGGTGTCGTACACGGCGCTGTCGCCGTGCGGGTGGTACTTACCGATGACGTCGCCGACGATGCGGGCGGACTTCTTGTACGGGCGGTTCCAGTCGTTGTTGAGCTCGTGCATGGCGTAGAGCACACGCCGGTGCACGGGCTTGAGGCCGTCGCGCGCATCGGGCAGGGCGCGGCCCACGATCACGCTCATGGCGTAATCGAGATACGAGCGCCGCATCTCCTCTTCGAGGCTGATGGGCAGGGTTTCCTTGGCGAACTGGGTCATGAGGCGACGGGCGCGGCAGCAGGCGCGCGGGCGCAAGGCCGGCTCCGCGAAAGCAGCGGATCGAGGATTCTAAGCCGCGCGGCCTGTAGCACCGGCGCAACAGGGTGAGCCGCCGCGCTGGGGCGCCCGGGCCAAAATGGGCAGGTCAAGAAGCCCCCGATGGCACAATGGGTCGTCGGTGGTGATCGCTCGCGAGACCGGGTGTTTGCCGGGTTTTCTTGCTTCCGATTCGGACGTTTCGCAGAGTCCTGCGGCTTTCCTTGAGAGGAGAATCAATGAAGAAACTGAACGCCGTGGCGGTGCTGTTTGCATCCGCCGCGCTTGCTGCCCCGCTGTCGAGCGCCTTTGCCCAGACGGTCGACAACTGGCGTGCCACGGATGGCACGGTGGTCAAGAACGGCACCAACGAACTGTGCTGGCGCGACTCTTCCTGGACGCCGGCCACCGCGGCCCAGGAGTGCGATGGCGCCCTGAAGCCGGTCGCCGCTCCGGCTCCGGTCACCACGCCGGCCCCGGCGCCCACGCCGGCTCCGGCCGCCCCGGCCGTGCCGCCGGCCCCGGTGAGCGAGAAGGTCACCTACGCCGCTGACGCGTTCTTCGACTTCGACAAGGCCGTGCTCAAGCCCGAAGCCCGCGCCAAGCTCGACGACCTGGTGTCCAAGACCGGTGGCGTGAACCTGGAAGTCATCATCGCCGTCGGCCACACCGACTCGGTCGGCACCGATGCCTACAACCAGCGCCTGTCGGTGCGCCGCGCCGAAGCCGTCAAGGCCTACCTGGTGAGCAAGGGCGTCGAAAAGAACCGCGTCTACACCGAAGGCAAGGGCGAGAAGCAGCCCGTGGCCGACAACAAGACCGCGGAAGGCCGCGCCAAGAACCGCCGCGTCGAGATCGAAGTGGTCGGCACGCGCGCCAAGTAATCCGGTCCACGGACCGTCGAGTCGCAAACCCCGCCCCGGCGGGGTTTGTGCTTTTCTGAAGGGCTACGATGGGCGCCATGATCAACGCCGACCCCCAGGAGCTGGCCAAGTTCAGCGAGCTCGCCCACCGCTGGTGGGACCCTGACAGCGAATTCCGTCCCCTGCACCAGATCAACCCGCTGCGGCTGCAGTGGATCGAGTCGCTGGTGCCGCTGGCCAACAAGCAGGTCCTTGACGTGGGCTGCGGCGGCGGCATCCTGGCCGAAGCCATGGCCCAGCGCGGCGCGCAGGTGCTGGGCATCGATCTGGCCACCAAGCCGCTGAAGGTCGCGCAGCTGCATGCGCTGGAGTCCGGCGTGCACAACGTGGACTACCGTGAAGTGGCCGTGGAGGCGCTGGCGGCGGAGCAGCCGGCGCGCTACGACGTGGTGACCTGCATGGAGATGCTGGAGCATGTGCCCGCGCCGGAGTCCGTGGTGCGCGCCTGCGCCACGCTGGTCAAGCCTGGCGGCTGGCTGTTCTTCTCCACGCTCAACCGCAATCCCAAGGCCTTCCTGTTCGCCATCGTGGGCGCGGAGTACGTGCTCAACCTCCTGCCGCGCGGCACGCACGAGTACGAGAAGTTCATCCGTCCCAGCGAGCTCGCGCGCTGGTGCCGCGATGCCGGGCTGGATCTGCAGCGCACGCGCGGGCTGGAATACAACCCCTTCACACGCCGCTACGCATTGACGCACGACACCAGCGTCAACTACCTCTTCGCCCTGCGCAAGCCGGCCTGAACGCCGCAGGCTGCGGGCCCTGCCGCCCGCGGCGCCATGCTCTCCACGAGGCTGCCCATGACCGCTTCCATTCGTTGCGTGCTCTTCGATCTCGACGGCACGCTCATCGACAGCGCCCCCGACCTGGCCGGCGCGGCCAACGCCATGCGCGCGGCGCGCGGCCTGTCCGCGCTGCCCTACGAGCGGCTGCGTCCCATGGTGGGCAGCGGCGCGCGCGGCATGGTGCACGCGGCCTTCGCCGTCAGTCCGGGCGATACCGATTTCGAGGCGCTGCGTGACGAGTTCCTGCAGCGCTACGCCCAGGGCCTGTTGCAGCGCACCGCCGTCTTCGCGGACATGGTGCCCGTGCTGCAGGCGCTGGAGCGTGCGGCGCTGCCCTGGGGCATCGTCACCAACAAGCACGAGCGCTTCACCCTGCCCGTGGTGCAGGGGCTGGCGCTGCATGAACGTGCCGCGGCGGTGATCTGCGGCGACACCACGCCGCATTCGAAGCCCCATCCCGAGCCGCTGCTGGAGGCGGCGCGCCGCATTGGCGTGGCGCCGCAGAACTGCATCTACGTCGGCGACGATCTGCGCGACGTGCAGGCCGGCCGCAGCGCCGGCATGCGCACGCTGGCGGCTGCCTGGGGCTATTTGGGCGAACGCGAGCCCATTGACGACTGGGGCGCCGATGTCGTGCTGAAAAAGCCCTTTGACCTCTTGAACTGGCTGGGACTGCCTTAAAATCCCAGCTTCCTTTGCAAAGGGGCCGACCCGGTTTCGACGTGGGTGCGGATCCGGCGCAGGGCATGCCGAGCACCAGTTCGCTCGTAAATCCACTGGAACAAAGTAACTGCGAACGACGAACGTTTCGCTCTCGCCGCTTAACACCGGTGAGCCTCTCAACGGCAGGCCGATGGGCCGGGCCCGCAAGGGCTGAGAGGTCATTCACATCGGCTGGTTGCTGACCGGGTCACTCGGTCGGTAGCGAGATCAAGTGACTGGCTTCGCAGGTAGCGTGCTGCTGCGCGACCTGCGAGGCGAGACTCAAATCAGCCAGCTAAGCATGTAGAACTGTCCGGTGATGGCTTGCGGACGGGGGTTCAATTCCCCCCGGCTCCACCAATCCCGAAAAAGCCCTGCCTCCCCGGCAGGGCTTTTTTCTTTATGCCTGCCACTGCGCGTGGCCGTGGCTTTCGTGCGCGCGCGGGCTGCGGGGTCCGTTCAGCCCCGGCCCACGTAGGGCATGCCGGTGGCCATCACGGTCATGGTCAGCACGTTGGCTTCCAGCGGCAGCCGTGCCATGGCCATGAAGCTGCTGACCACGGCGTCCATGCGCATGCGCGGCTCGGGGCGCACGCTGCCGTCGGCCTGCATCGCGCCCTGGGCCATCAGCTCGGTCATGTCGGTGGCGACGTTGCCGATGTCGATCTGCCCCACCGCGATGTCGAAGGCGCGCCCCTCCAGCGCCGCCGCGCGCGTGAGGCCGCTGATGGCGTGCTTGGTGATGGTGTAGGGCGAGGACAGCGGCCGCGGCACATGCGCCGAGATCGAGCCGTTGTTGATGATCCGCCCGCCGCGCGGCGCCTGCCGCTTCATCAGCCGGAAGGCCTGCTGCGTGCACAGCAAGGGGCCGCTCAGGTTCACGTCCAGCGCCGAGCGCCACTGCGCCGGCGACAGCTCCTCCAGCGGCGTGGGCGCGGTGAAGACGCCAGCGTTGTTGAACAGCAGGTCCAGCCGCCCGAAGCGCTGCTGCAGTGTGTCGAAGAGCTGCTCAACAGCCACGGCGTCGGCGACGTCCGCGCTCACGGCCAGGGCGCGCGTGCCGATGTCGCCCCACGGATCGCCCGCCTCGGCGATGGCGTCCTGCAGCGGCTGCAGCCGCCGTCCGGCCAGCACCACGCGCCAGCCGTCGCGCAGCAGCGCCTGCGCGCAGGCCTTGCCGATGCCGCTGCCCGCGCCGGTGACGAGCGCGACCTTGTCGTGGGGAGAAGTGCTGTTCATGAGTTTCGTGAAAGGCTGGTGAAGCAACGGGCCGGCCGCGGGCGCCGCCATCGACGGGCCCCGGCCGCCGGGGTGGGGCGGCAGTATGCAGCAGGGTCCAGGGGGCTCCGGCCGGGGAGCGGCGCACGGCCACAATCGGCGCCATGAGCACCTTCACCCAAGTCCAACTCTTCACCGACACCGACGGCCGCGCGCGCTTTCGCGAGGTCCAGATTCCGCTGAGCGAGGGCACGCCCGCGGCGCGGCTGTCCGCGCTGCTGCCCGCCGCCGCGCTGCAACTGCGCCAGAGCCCGGTGGGCTTCCAGAGCGATTTCCACTGCACCGGCCATCCGCAGTGGCTGTTCGTGCTGCGCGGGCGCATGGAGATCGGGCTGCAGGACGGCAGCAGCCGCGTCTTCGGCCCGGGCGAACATTTCTACTCGGCCGACACGCTGCCCGAGGGCACGGTGTTCGACCCGGCGCTGCACGGCCACCGCAGCCGCGCCCTCGGCGACGAGCCGCTGGTGACGCTGTTCGTGCGCGCCTGAGCGGGAGCGGCCGACAGGGCGGGAGCCGCAGCGCCGTGCACCGGGCACGTGCGTTGCCAACTCCGTTGCGCCAAGACGGGACGTCCGATGGTGCGGAGCGACACGCTCCGCACCGCCGGACGTCGGCGTCGGCGTCACACAGGAGTCCATCACATGAGCATCCTTCGCAAGAGCCTTCTGGCCGCAGCCATCTCCGCGGTCGCGGCCGTCGGCGTCGTCCACGCGCAGTCGTCCAGCTCAGGCGCTACCGGCAGCAGCCCCAGCAGCACCGGCACGGGCGCGACCTCCGTCGGCGCACCGCCGCCGAGCGGTCCCAACACCGCCACCAGCCCCAGCGTCACCGGCGCGGGCGCCGGCAGCACGGGCACCAGCGGCTCGACCGGCTCCACCACCGGCGCGGGTACCTCCAGCTCCGGCAGCATGGGCTCGGGGTCGGGCACGGGCTCCAGCAGCACCGGGGTCACCGGCGACAACACCTCCGGCAACATGGGCACCACCCCGGGCACCATGGGCAACAACGCGTCGGGCACGACGGGCACGACGGGCAGCAGCATGGGCAGCGGCACCGGTGGCACGGGCTCCTCGGGCAGCACCGGCATGTCCGGCAGCACCGGCTCGTCGGGCGGCAGCTACGGCACCGGCACGCGCACCCCGCGCGCCGATCGCAACTGAACCCCCGGCATTGATCCCGGGCCCGCCGGGCCCCGGGCACAAGCGACAAAGGGACCGCCGCGCGCGGTCCCTTTGCCCTGTGGGGTGGCGCCGAGGGCCCGATGGCCGCCCGGCTCAGCGCAGGCGCCGGGCGCCGTCCGAGCCCTGGGCCAGTGCCGACCGGGCCGCCGGCATGCGCAGGAACACCTCGCGCAACGGGCGCACGTCGGGCAGCACGTACACCACCGGCGGCTGGCCGGCGCGGCTCACCGGCATCAGCACGGTCTCGAAGAACTTCGTGGGCACGTTGATGCAGCCATAGGAGATGCGGTTGTCGGCCACGCCCGGGCTGGCCAGGCGCTGCAGCCGGCGCTCGACCGGGTTGGTGGTGAGCACGCGGTGCATGGACACCGCGGCGTCGTAGTCCACCCACAGCACGTCCTCGCCGCGCAGGTTGCGGCCGATCTCGCCTTCGAAGCGCCCGGCCGGCGTGGTGCGCTCGTGCGGCTTGACCTGCGCCAGCGGCCGCTCGCCGATGCCCGGCACCGTGTCGTCGCCGCGCGCCAAGCCCAGCAGTACCGGCGCGGCGCCGCGCAGCAGCCCGCCGGGCTCGAACACGTAAAGCCGGGCCTGGCGCTTGTCCACGATCAGGAAGGGCCGCTGCGCCGCGTCGCCCGAGGTCACCACCCAGTCGGCCACGGTGCGTGCCGCCGTCGAGACGCGCTCGGTGCCGAAATCCGCCCGTGGCGCGGCCCAGGCTGCACCGGCCAGCACCGCACCCGCCAGCAGGGTCGCCAGGCGCCCGCTCAGCTTCCTCATGCTCCGTACTCCCGTCATGTCGATACGGCTGCCACGGCAAGGTTGGTTCCCGAGCCCATGCCCGGGCCATGCCCTGGGGAAGCCCGCCACCGGGCCGGGGCCGGCATCCCGATTGCGACGCGATGCGCAGCCCACCGGCCTGGCTGGCCAGGCCTTTACCGCAAGCCTTGCCGTGCGCTCTGCCGGTGGTTTTGGTTCCACGCCCGTTTGCACGGCGCCCCGGCGCCGAAGGAGTCTCGTCATGGAAAGCCGCGCCCGCCTGCTGGGCCATCCCGTGCACCAGCAGCTCATTGCCTTCCCGCTGGGCCTGCTGGCCACGGCCCTGCTGTTCGACCTGATCTACCTGGTCGGCGGCAACGGCACGATGGCCTTCGTGTCCTATTGCCTGATCTCCGTGGGCCTGGTCACGGGGCTGGTGGCCGCGCCCTTCGGCACCATCGACTGGCTGGCCATTCCCTCGGGCACGCGCGCCAAGCGCATCGGGCTGCTGCACGGCGTGGGCAACCTGGTGGTGATGGGAATCTTCCTGGGCAGCTGGCTGCTGCGCCACGGCACGCCCGAGGCGCCCGAGTCCGGCGCCTTCGTGCTGTCCTTTGCCGCCGGGGCGCTGGCGCTGGTGACGGCCTGGCTCGGCGGCGAGCTGGTGAGCCGGCTGGGTGTGGGCGTCTCGGACAACGCCGGGCTCAATGCCGCGAGCTCACTGCGCGACTCCGGCACGGCCCACGACCACGCGCCGCTGCGCGGCCGCTGAAGGTTCGCGCGAAGCCGCCAGGGGCTTCTCCCGGGCCTGGCCCCGGGAGCCTTGCAAGACGGTTGCTGAAGAAATTACCAGCGCCCTGCAGCCGCCGGGGCACGGCGGCTCAGCCCTTGGTGTTGCGCAGCACCACCAGGCGCGACAGCCCGAACAGGTTGACCGACTGCACGGCCTGCAGCTGCCAGTCGTGCACGAGGATGTTCTCCTCGAAGCCGAAGTCGGAGCGGAAGCCCACGCGCTGCGCCATCGAGCGCACGGCGCGCTCCATGAGCCACCAGAAACGGCTGCCGCTGAAGTGGTTGACGACGAGGATGGTGCCGCCGGGGCGGCACACGCGCCGCACCTCGGCCACCAGGCGCGACGGTTGCGGCGTCACCGACAGCACGTAGGGCATGGTGACGCAGTCGAAGCTGTCGTCCTCGAAGTCCATGGCCTCGGCGTTCATCAGGTGCAGCGCGATGTCGCGCCCGGGCAGCGCCGCGGCGCGCTGGCGCGCGCGCTCCAGCATCTCGGCCGACAGGTCCACGCCCACCACGCGGGTGTGCTGCGGATAGCTGGCCAGCGTCAGCCCGGTGCCCACGCCCACTTCCAGCACCGAGGCGGGCTGCAGCGCGGCGGCGGCCTGCGCCATGGCGCGGCGCCCGGGCTCCAGCACGCGGCCGAACACCAGGTCGTAGAGCGAGGAGAAGCGGTCGTAGGTCCGCACCACGCTCTGTTCGGGCAGGGCCGCCAGCGGCGCGGGGGGCACCGCGCCGTCGTGTCGGGAGGGAGCTTGCTTGCCGCGCCGGGCGGCTTGGGGCGTGGAGCTCATGGGCGTCGGGCCTCCTGGGGGGTTGTATGGGGAGTCTTCGCGGTGAGTGGGGCGGCGTGCAACCGGGGTGCCCATGCCTGGCGCCGTCCGGCCACCGGTTCACAGGGCGGCCCAGAAGGCGCGTCGCACTTCGGAGGCGCCCACGAGGCTGGGCTCGATGGTGCGCACGAACCAGGAGGGATCGCCGCGCAGGAAATGCGCATGCAGGTCCACCAGGCGGCCGTGGCGCGCGGCCAGCGTGCCGAGGATGTCGTTGACGCGCCGGTGGTTGGCGCGGGCCAGCGCCGCGGGCACGCCCAGGAAGTTGCGCGTGTCGTCGCCGAAGGTCGGGTCGTACACCGTGCCCAGCAGCACCGGGCGCACCGGCAGGGTGCGCAGGAACTCCGCCAGCGCGGCCTCGAAGGCGCGCAGCCCCGCGCCGCCGTCGCCGGCCAGGCCGCGCAGCAGGTCGTTGCCGCCCACGGTCAGCAGCGCGGCCGCGGGCTCCTTGGGCGGGCGCAGCCCGCGCGCCTGCGCCTGCAGGCCTGCCACCGTGGCGCCGTCCACCGCGCGGTGGTCCAGCCGCGCCGCGCCGCGGCGGTGCTGCAGGTCGCGGCCCTTGAACTCGGGAAACAGCGCATCGTCATTGCGCACCAGCAGGGCGCCCGGGTGCACGCCATGGGCGTTGTAGCGGCCGCAGTCGAGGATGGAGTCGCCAAAGGTCAGCAGCGTGAAGGGCGGCTGCGCGCCACGCGCCACCGGGGCCAGCAGCGCGGTTGAGGCCGCGCACAGCCAGCGGCGCCGGGCGTTCCGGAAGGGATGCATGCGCGGCTTGCGGCAGGCGGCATGCCTCGCTGCCACCCCCCGGTTCGCGGGCATTGGGATTGCCCGCTGCACGTGTCGGCAATGTCGCCGATTCCCCAAAGAGGCAGGCCATGAACCAGCAGAAGGGCAGCTCCAGCCAGCAGCAGCAAGGCCAGGGCAAGCAGTCGCAGAACAAGCAGCAGGACCAGTCCAGCTCCAGCCGCAAGCAGCAGGACCAGAAGAGCCAGCAGCGCAAGCAGCAGCAGAAGTAGGTCGCCCTTTTCTCCCTTTCCCCTTGGGTCCGACCCGCCGCGGCGGGTTGGTGCGTTTGGGGGCAGGGAAGGTACCGGGCTCAGGCGCTGGGTTTCGCGGCGGTGCCGAAGGGCCGCCACCAGCCCGTGGCCAGGCTGGTGCCCAGCAGGATGACGGCGCCGCCCAGCAGCATCGACAGCGTCAGCGCCTCCTGCAGCGCCAGGAAGCCCCACAGCACCGCGAACAGCGGGATCAGGTACGTCACCGTCGTGGCCCGGGCTGGGCCGACGCGCGCGATGAGCCGGAAATACAGCACGTAGGCCACGCCGGTGCTCAGCACGCCCAGCGCCAGCGCGGCGCTCCAGGCGGTGAGGCCCGCCGGCTGCGCCGGCCAGGCCAGCGCCGCGGGCAGTGCCAGGGCCAGCGTGGCCACGCCCTGGCTGCCGGTGGCCAGCGCCAGCGCCGGCACGCCCGTGAGCCAGCGCCGCGTGGCGTTGGCGGCCACGCCGTACATCAGCGTGGCGGCCAGGCAGGCCAGCACCGCCAGCCCCGTGTCCTGCGCGCCGGCCTTGAAGCTGGCCTTGTCCCAGGCCAGCCCCAGCACGCCGGCAAAGCCCAGGGCCAGGCCCAGCAGGCGCGGCCCGTCCAGCCGCTCCCGGAACCAGATCCATGCCACCAGCGCGCCCCACAGCGGCGTGGTGGCGTTGAAGATCGACGCCAGCCCGGCACTGATGGACTGCGCCGCGAAGCTGTAGCACAGGAAGGGCAGCGCCGAGTTGAGCAGGCCCACCACCGTCAGCGCGCCCCAGCGCCCGCGGCAGGCCGCCAGGGCGCCGGGCTGGGTCAGCCCCAGCAGCGGCAGCAGCACCGCAGTGGCCACGGCCACCCGCACCGCCGCCAGCCCCGAGGCGCCGAAGGCCGGCGCGGCCAGCCGCATGAACAGGAAGGAGCCGCCCCACAGCGCGGCCAGGACGATGAGCTCCAGCCGGTCGCGTCCCTTCATGCCGCCGCTCCCGAGCGCCGCGGCGCGGCGCTCACCCCGATGGGGGAGGCCGGGTCCGGTGCGGCGTCTGGGATGGTGGCCGGCACGGCGGGGCGCCGGCCAGGTTGAGCAGGGAACGACAAGCTATTCATCGCGGGATCATAGGCAGGGCGCGGGCGCCGTCCCCCGGGGCGGGACGGCGCGCCGCGGGCCCGTTGCCAACCCGCGGGACGGCCGCAGTGGCTGCCTACAATCCCCCGCCAGGAGGACATCCATGCAGACAGCCGCTTCCGCGTTCAAGGCCTACGACATCCGCGGTGTCGTGGGACAGAGCATCGACGAAACCTTTGCCGAGCACCTCGGCCGCGCCTTCGGTACCGAGGCGATCAATGCCGGCGAGCGCGCCGTGGTGGTGGGCCGCGACGGCCGCGTCTCCGGCCCGGGCCTGGCGGCGGCGCTGATGCGCGGCCTGGCCTCCACGGGGCTGGACGTGGTGGACCTGGGCGCCGTCACCACCCCCATGCTCTATTACGTGGCCGCCACGCGCGGCCAGTACGGCTGCCACAGCGGCATCCAGGTCACGGGCAGCCACAACCCCAAGGACTACAACGGCTTCAAGATGGTGCTGGCCGGGCGCGCCATCTACGGCGACGAGATCCAGGGCCTGCGCCGGCGCATGGAGGCCGAGGACTACGTCCAGGGCCAGGGCCGCATCGGCGCCATGGACATCGTCCCCGAGTACACGCACCGCATCGTCAGCGACTGCAAGCTCGCGCGCCCGATGAAGATCGTGGTGGACTGCGGCAACGGCATCCCCGGCGCCAGCGCCCCGACCATCCTGCGCGCGCTGGGCTGCGAGGTCATCGACCTCTACAGCCGCGTGGACGGCGACTTCCCCAACCACCACCCGGACCCCAGCAAGCCCGAGAACCTGGCCGACCTGATCAAGGTCGTCAACGCCACCGAGGCCGAGCTGGGCCTGGCCTTCGACGGCGACGGCGACCGCCTGGGCGTGGTCACGCGCGACGGCCAGATCATCTACCCCGACCGCCAGCTCATGCTGTTCGCGCGCGACATCCTCTCGCGCCAGCCGGGCGCGCAGATCATCTACGACGTCAAGTGCAGCCAGCGCCTGACCGAGGCGGTGCGCGCGGCCGGCGGCCAGCCGCTGATGTGGAAGACCGGGCACTCGCTGGTCAAGGCCAAGCTCAAAGAGACGGGCGCGCCCATCGCCGGCGAGATGAGCGGCCACATCTTCTTTGCCGAGCGCTGGTACGGCTTCGACGACGGCATGTACACCGCCGCGCGGCTGCTGGAGATCCTCTCGCGCGAGGCCGACCCCAGCGCCGTGCTCAACGCGCTGCCGCAGAGCTTCAACACGCCCGAGCTCAACGTCGCCTGCGAGGAGGGCGAGCCGCATGCGCTGATCGAGAAGCTGCGCGAGACGGCGCAGTTCCCGGGCAGCGAGCTCGTCACCATCGACGGGCTGCGCGCCGACTACGCCGACGGCTTCGGCCTGATCCGCGCCTCCAATACCACGCCGGTGCTGGTGATGCGCTTCGAGGGCCACACGCCTGAGGCGCTGGAGCGCATCGAGGCCGATTTCATGGCCGCGCTGCGCGCCGTCAAGCCCGAGGCCCGCATCGCCGCGGCGGCGCACTGAGCCGCGGAGCCGCTGCGGTGGTGCAGGCGCTTGCGCGCTGGGGTTATGGCGCGCTGTTGTGGACGCTGACGCCGGCCTACCTGCTGCGCCTGTGGCGCCGCGGCCGCATGGAGCCCGCCTACCGCGAGCGCCTGGGTGAGCGGCTGGGCCGCTACGAGTACCCCGCGCCGCAGCCGCGGCGGCTGCTGTGGCTGCACGCGGTGTCGCTGGGCGAGACCCGCGCCGCCGCGCCGCTGGTGGCGGCGCTGCGCGCGCAGCGCCCGGACCTGCGCTTGCTGCTGACCACCTCCACCGCCACCGGCTGGAGCGCTGGCCACGCGCTGCTGCGCCCCGGCGACGTGCACACCTGGCTGCCCTACGACACGCCCGGTGCCGTGCGCCGCTTCCTGCGCCACCACCGCCCGGTCATGGGCGTGCTGATGGAAACCGAGGTCTGGCCCAACCTGGTGCACATCGCCGCCCGGGAGCAGGTGCCCCTGGTGCTGGCCAACGCGCGGCTGAGCCCCAAGAGCCTGCGCCAGGGCGAGCGCTTCGCCTGGCTGCTGCGCCCGGCGGCCGAGCGCTTCCTGCGCGTGCTGGCGCAGACGCAGGACGATGCGCAGCGCCTGCGCGACATGGGCGCGCCCTTCGTCGAGGTCTGCGGCAACCTGAAGTTCGACATCACCCCGCCCAAGGCGCTGCTAGAGCGCGGGCAGCGCTGGCGCGCGCGGCTGCAGCGCCCGGTGGTGCTGGCCGCCAGCACGCGCGAGAACGAGGAGGCGCCGCTGCTGGCGGCCTGGCGCGAGCTGCCGCAGCCGCGGCCGCTGCTGCTGCTGGTGCCGCGCCATCCGCAGCGCTTCGACGAGGTGGCGGGCCTGGTGGCGCAGGCCGGCTTCAGCGGCGTGCGCCGCAGCAGCTGGGGCGAGGGCGACCCACCCGAGGAGGCGGCGCGTGCCGACGTGTGGCTGGGCGACTCCATCGGCGAGATGGCGCTGTACTACGCCTGCGCCGACGCCGGGCTGCTGGGCGGCAGCTTCGAGCCGCTGGGCGGGCAGAACCTCATTGAAGCCGCGGCCTGCGGCTGCCCGCTGGTGCTGGGGCCGCACACCTTCAACTTCGCCGAGGCCGCTGAGCTGGCGGTGCAGGCGCGCGCAGCCATGCGCGCCGCGGACATCCGCCAGGGCGTGGTCTACGCCGCCACGCTGGCCATCGACCCGCAGCGCAACGGCTGGGTCGATCGCGCGCTGACCTTCGCCAGCCGCCACCGCGGCGCCACCGAGCGCATGGCCGAGCGCATCGTCGGGCTGCTGCCAGCGGTGCTCTGAGAAGGCAAGGGCTTGGGCTGCGGCGCCACCGCGTCGCATCCCAAGGCCCGCATTGTCAACCCCGGTGCGACAACGAACTCAATGAGCGATTCGGTATGAGCCGGAAGTCAACTTGTAGGAAACAATCGCGGCGCGGGTGAGAGCTGCGGTGGCGGCCCCATCCGTCCCGCGCAGGCTGCCTCACTGGGCACCGAGCATCCCTTCCACCGGCTGCAGGTCGCCGGGCTCCAGCAGGCCGGCGGCCTGGCGCATCTTCAGCGCGCCTACCAGCAGGTCGTAGCGGGCGCGCGCGAGGTCGCGCTGCGTGGTGTAGAGCTGGGTCTGGGCGTTGAGCACGTCCAGGTTCACGCGCACGCCCACGCGGTAGCCCAGCTGCGTGGCTTCCAGCGCCAGGCGGCTGGAGCTCTCGGCGGCCTCCAGTGCGCCGACCTGGGCCCGGCCCGACAACACGGCGCTCCAGAGCTGGCGCGTCTGCAGCGCCACGGCGCGCTGCGCGGCTTCGAGGTCGTTGCGGGCCCGCTCTTCCAGGCGCAGCGTCTCCTCGACGCGGTTCTGGATCGAGCCCCCGGCGTACAGCGGCAGGTTGAGCTGCACGCCGATGCTGCGGGTCTGCGTGGTGCCGTCGCTGCTGGTGCCCACCACGCTGGCGCCGTTGCTGTTGCTGCGCGAGACCGCGCCCACCAGCTCCACGGTGGGCAGGGCGCCGGCGCGGGCCTTGTCGGTTTCCAGCCGCGCGATCTCCAGTGCAGCCTGTGCGCGCTGCACCTGCGGATGCTGCGTGCGGCTGGCCTCCAGCCACGGCTCGATGCGCTCGGGCGCGAGTTCCTGCGGCAGGCGCACCGGCTGGCGCAGCGGCAGCGGCTCCACGCCGCTGCGGCCCACGAGCTGGTCCAGCGCGTTGCGCTTGGTGCGCAGGTCGTTGTCGGCGGCGATCTCCTGCGCCGTGGCCAGGTCGAAGCGCGCCTGCGCCTCGCGCGTGTCGGTGATGGTGGCGGTGCCGACCTCGAAGTTGCGCTTGGCCGAGGCCAGCTGCTCGGCGATGGCCTGCTTGCTCGCGCGCGTGGTGGTGAGGGTGTCCTGCGCCCCCAGCACGTCGAAGTACGCCTGCGCCACGCGCACGAGCAGGTCCTGCTCAGCCACCTGCAGCTCGGCCAGCGAGGCCTGCAGGCTCTGCTCGGCCTGGGCGATGGTGGCGTCGTTGGCGCGGTTGAACAGCGGCTGGCGGGCGTTGAGCGCGAGCTGCTTGGTGTTGGCATCGCGCGAGCGGTCGAACGCGCCATTGCTCACGCTGCCGTCGGTGCGGGTGGCGCTGCCGGCCAGCGCCACGTTGGGCCGGTTGAGCGCCTTGCTCTGGGCGGCGCGGTAGGGCGCCGACTCGGCCAGCGCGCGCGCGCTGAGGTAGGTGGCGTCGAAGCCGCGGGCGGCCTGGTACAGCTCGGTCAGGCCCTGCGCTTGCGCCGCACCGGCCAGCGCCAGCAGCAGGCCGGCCAGGCGGCGGAGTTTGATCGGGGACGGCATGGCGTGGGTGTCGCGTTCGGCAGCCACCCGAAGGGCGGGCGGCCGGCACGGAAAAGAAAAGCGCTCAGTAGCGCGGCAGGGTGGGGTCGATCTCCTGCGACCAGGCGTCGATGCCGCCGATCACGTCCCAGACCTCGTCGAAGCCCGCGCGCGCCAAGTAGGCCGCGACATGGGCGCTGCGCACGCCGTGGTGGCACAGGCACACGATGGGCGCGTCGTCGGGCAGCTCGTTGAGCCGCGCGGGCAGCTCTTGCATCGGGATGTCCAGCGCCCGTGTGCCGGGCAGCCGCAGTGCCGCGCGCTGCAGCTCCCAGGGCTCGCGCACGTCCAGCAGCACCGGCGGCTGGGCGGCGTGGGCCTGCAGGAAGTCCTGCAGCTCGGTCACGCGCAGGCGGTTCATCAGAAGGAGAAGCGGGTCGGCTCGGGGAACTTGAGCAGGCGCGGTGCCAGGGTGTCGAACAGCACGACCTGGCCGAACTCGCGCTCGCCGGTGCGCGTGAACAGCGTGGCGCGCATCACCGGCTCCTCGCCCACGATGGCGATGAGCCGGCCGCCGATCTTGAGCTGCTCCAGCAGCGCCTGCGGCACCGAAGCCACCGAGCCCGACAGCACGATGGCGTCGAAGGGCGCCTCAGCGGGCAGGCCCTGCGAGCCGTCGGCCTGGCGCACGGTGACGTTCATGATGCCGGCGCGCTGCAGGTTGGCCTTGGCCAGCGCCACCAGCTCGGGCACCAGCTCCAGCGTGATCACCTGCTGCGCGCGGTGCGCCAGCAGCGCGGCCATGTAGCCCGAGCCGGCGCCCACTTCCAGCACCTTTTCGTGGCGCTGCAGCCGCAGCTCCTGCAGCAGCCGCGCCTCCTGCTTGGGTTCGAGCATGCACTGGCCGGCGGCGCCGCCCTCGCGCAGCGGCACCATCATGTCCACGAAGGCCAGGGCGTGTTGCGAGGCGGGCACGAAGTCCTCGCGCTTCATCACCGCCAGCAGAGAGAGCACGTCCGGGTCCAGCACGTCCCAGGGGCGGATCTGCTGCTCGATCATGTTGAAGCGGGCTTGTTCGACGTTCATGGTTGTGTGGGTTAGACGGCGTGAATCGACGGCGCGGATTCTAGGCGGGCCCCATGGCGTGGGGCTTGCGCAGGCGCGGCAGGCGCATCGGCGCGATGCCTAGAATTTCCGGATGAACACCGCCCGACGCCGCCTGCTGCTGAGTTTTCCGTTCCTGGGCCTGGCGGGCTGCGCCGGGCTGGGGCTGCCCTCGCAGCTCACGCTGACGCAGGCCGAGCTCGACGAGCGGCTGGCGCGGCGCTTCCCGCGCACGCAGCGCGTGCTGGAGGTGCTGGAGCTCACGCTGAGCGCGCCGCGCGTGGCGCTGCTGCCCCAGAGCAACCGCCTGGCCTGCGACTTCGCGCTGGGGCTGCGCGACCGGCTCTTCGACAGCCAGTACGCCGGGCGCATCGGCTTCGACACCGGCCTGCGCTGGGAGCCCTCGGACGCCACGCTGCGCCTGTCGCAGGTGACGGTGCAACGGCTGGAGCTCGACACCGCGCCGCGCGCGCTCTCGGCGCAGGGCCAGCGCCTGGGCCGGCTGCTGGCCGAGCAGCTGCTCGAAGGCTTCACGCTGTGGCAGATGCCCGAGGAGCAGCACCGGCGGCTGCAGCGCGCCGGCCTCACGGTGGGCCCGATCGAGGTCACGGAGCAAGGCCTCGTGGCGCGCTTCACGCCCCTGGCGCCGCGCTGACCGCTGCCGGCGCAACCGTTGCGGACGCGCCACGGGCGCTGGGTATGATCCCGGGCTTTGTGCTGCGTGGAGCTGTCTTGGACTGGATGCTGCTGTTGAAAGCCGCCGTGATGGGCGTGGTCGAGGGCCTCACGGAGTTCCTGCCCATCTCCTCCACCGGGCACCTCATCCTCACCGCCTCGCTGCTGGACTTCCAGGGCGAGACGGCCAAGGTCTTCGACATCGCCATCCAGACCGGCGCCATGCTGGCCGTGGTGTGGGAGTACCGCCAGCGGCTGCTGGGCACGGTGCGCGGCCTGGGGCACGACCCGGTGGCACGCCGTTTCGCGCTCAACGTGTTCGTGGGCTTCCTGCCCGCGGTGGTGTTCGGCCTGGCGCTGGGCAAGCTCATCAAGAGCCACCTGTTCCATCCGGTGCCGGTGGCGCTGGCCTTCGTGGTGGGTGGGCTGCTGATCCTGTGGGTCGAGCGCATCCACCGCGCCCGCTACGGCCAGGCCGACATGGAAGGGCAGCGCGTGGCGCGCGTGGAGACGGTGGACCAGATGAGCGGGCTGGACGCGCTCAAGGTCGGGCTGCTGCAGTGCCTGGCGCTGATCCCGGGCACCAGCCGCTCGGGCGCCACCATCATGGGCGCGATGCTGCTGGGCTTCTCGCGCAAGGCGGCCACCGAGTTCAGCTTCTACCTGGGCATCCCGACGCTGATGGGCGCGGGCGCGTACTCGGTATGGAAGCAGCGCGACGCGCTGTTCCTGCACGACCTGCCGCTCTTCGCCGTGGGCACCGCGGTGGCCTTCGTCAGCGCGCTGCTGTGCATCCGCTGGCTCATCCGCTACGTCTCCAGCCACGACTTCATTCCCTTTGCCTGGTATCGCATCGTCTTCGGCGGCATCGTGCTGCTCACGGCCTACACGGGCTGGGTGGAGTGGGCCGCCTGAGCCGCGACCGCGCCGCGGCCCGCGCACCGGTTTCCCCCTACAGAGAAGAGAAGGAGCCTCGCATGCGTCTGGTGATCGGCAACAAGAACTACTCCTCGTGGTCGATGCGGCCCTGGGTGCTGCTGAAGCACTTCGGCATCCCCTTCGAGGAGGTGAAGCTGCGCCTGGACTTCGCGCCCGGCTCGGACTTCTACCGGCGGCTTGCCGCCGTCACGCCCGCGGGCAAGGTGCCGGTGCTGCTCGATGGCGACCTCGCGGTGTGGGACACGCTGGCCATCACCGAATACGTGGCCGAGCGTTTCACTCAGCACGCGATCTGGCCGCGCGACGTGAAGGCCCGGGCACGGGCACGTTCCATCTGCGCCGAGATGCACTCGGGCTTCACGGCGCTGCGCGGCAACTGCGGGATGAACATCGAGGCCCGGCTGCCCGAGGTGGGCCAGCGCGTGCTGGCCGAGGAGGGCGTGCGGCGCGACCTGGACCGCATCGTCGGGCTGTGGCGCGACGCGCTGCAGGCCAGCGGCGGGCCCTTCCTGTTCGGCGAGTTCTCGGCGGCCGACGCCTACTACGCGCCGGTGGTGAGCCGGCTGCAGACCTACGCGCTGCCGGTGCCGCAGGACATCGCCGACTACATGGCGCGGGTGTGGACCGCGCCCGGCGTCGCGGACTGGGTGCGCGACGCGCTGGCCGAACAAGACTTCCTGGACTTCGAGGAGCCGTACCGCGCCTCGCGTGGCTGAACGGGGCCTCAGCGCTTTCTGAACACCAGGTCCCACACGCCGTGGCCCAGGCGCAGGCCGCGGGCCTCGAACTTGGTCAGCGGCCGGTAGTCGGGCCGCGGCGCGTAGCCCTCGGCGGTGTTCTGCAGCGCCGGTTCCGCCGACAGCACTTCGAGCATCTGCTCGGCGTAGGGCTCCCAGTCGGTGGCGCAGTGCAGGTAGCCGCCGGGCGCCAGCCGCGTGACCAACTGCGCCACGAACGGGCCCTGGATCAGCCGGCGCTTGTTGTGCTTCTTCTTGTGCCAGGGGTCGGGGAAGAAGATGTGGATGCCCGCCAGCGAGGCCGGGGCGATCATGTGCTGCAGCACCTGCACCGCGTCGTGCTGGACGATGCGCAGGTTGCTCAGGCCCTGCTCGCCGATGCGCTTGAGCAGCGCGCCCACGCCGGGGGTGTGGACCTCCACGCCGATGAAGTCGTGGTCGGGCAGCGTCGTGGCGATCTGCGCCGTGGCGTCGCCCATGCCGAAGCCGATCTCCAGCACCAGCGGCGCCTGGCGGCCGAACACCGCGGCGGGGTCCAGCGGCGCGTCGGCATAGGGCAGCACGAAGCGCGGGCCCAGTTCGGCCAGCGCGCGCTGCTGGCCCGTGCCCATGCGGCCGGCACGCAGCACGTAGCTGCGGATGGCGCGCTCGTGCGTGGGAGAAGAGGGCGGCGGCGGGGCGGTGGCGTCGTCGGTCGTCATGGCGGAAAACGGGGAAGTCGGGCGCCGGGAGGCGGCGTCAAAAGGGGCCGCATTGTGCCGCGTGTGCCGCGCCCGTCCGCCGCAGGGCAGAAAGAGCCGCTTGGCGCGGCGAAAGCCCCAATTCGAGTGCTTATAATGAGCAGCTTCGCGGGCGTCGTATAACGGCTATTACCTTGGCTTCCCAAGCCAAAGACGAGGGTTCGACTCCCTTCGCCCGCTCCAACATTCCAGCTCAGGGCCGCCGCGTGCGGCCCTGATCGCTTGTGCGCCCGACGTACCATGCCTGCCATGTCCGCGTCCGGAGCCGCCATGAATCCCTGCCGCCTGATCGTCGTCGGTGCCGACCCTGCCGGGCTGGAGGCCGCGGGCTGGGGCGAATTCGACGTCCGCTCCTGCGCCGACCTCGACGCCGCGGCGGTGCTGCAGCAGCAGCGTTCGGCCGATGCGCTGTGGGTGGCGCTGCCCGATGGGCCGGCGCTGCGCGCGCTGCTGCACTGGCCGGCGCTGTCGGCCACGGTGCTGGACTGCGCGCTGGTGGCCACGCTGGATCAGCCGGCCCAGGGCCTGGCGCTGCTGGGGCGCGGCGTGCAGGACCTGCTGCCGCTGCAGGCGCCGCCGGCCGAGGTGGCGCGCGCGCTGCGCCTGGGCATCGAACGCAAGCGGCTGGAGCAGGCCGCGCGCGGGGCCTGGGCCACCGACATGGCCACCGGACTGCCCAACCACACCCAGCTCATCGAGCACGTCAGCCACCTGCTGGCGCTGCGCGAGCGCGAGCCCGCGCCGATGGCGCTGCTGGCCGTGCGCGTGGAGGGCTTCGCCAGCGTGCAGGCGCGGCTGGGCGGCGAGTCGGGCCATGTGCTGCGGCGCAAGGTGGCGGTACGGCTGCGCGCGGGGCTGCGCGCCAGCGACGTGGTCGCCTCCATCGGCGCCGACAGCTTCGCCGTGCTGCTGGCCTGGATCGACGCGCCGGGCGACGCGCGCAAGGTGGCCGACAAGCTCTGCGCGGCGCTGCAGCGCCCGTTCAGCCTGCAGGGGCAGGCCGTGGCGGTGGGCGTGGCCGTGGGCGTGAGCCTGTGCCCGGAGGACGGCCGCGACGCCAACGAGCTGCTGCGCCGCTCGGTGTCGCTGGCCGCCGTGGCGCCCGCGCTGGGCCGTGCCGGCTTCGCCAACTTCACCGAGCGCGGTGCCGTGCCGGCCGCCAACGACGAGGAGTGAGCCCGCCGCCGTGGCCACCACAGGCGGCATCGTTGACGCCGCACCGCAATGAGAAAGGGCCGCTGTCGCGGCCCTCGTCACGAATGCGGCGTGCAGCCGCTCACCAGAACAGCGCCCACAGCGCGGCCAGGATCAGCGCCCACTTGCCCGCGTAGTAGGTGGTGCGGCTGCGCGCCTTGAGATCCTTGGCCTTCTTGCGCGCGGCGTAGAAGCCCTGGAAGAAACGGTTGAGCGCGCCCACGGGCTCGCCGGGCACGTTCTGCGTCGCGGCAGCGGCCATGACGTGGCGCGCGAAGAGGCGGTTGAACCAGCGTACCGGCGCCGTCCACAGCGGGCGCTCCACGTCGCAGAACAGGATCACGCGCTGCTGCTGCGTGGTGTTGGCGGCGTGGTGGATGTAGGTCTCGTCGAACATCACCGCCTCGCCGTCGCGCCAGTGGTAGCGCTGGCCGTCCACCTCGATGAAGCAGTCCGGGTCGTTGGGCGTGGCCAGGCCCAGGTGGTAGCGCAGCGAGCCGGCGTAGGGGTCACGGTGCCGCACCAGCGTGGCCCCCGGCGGCAGCGAGGCGAACATCGCCGCCTTCACCGACGGGATGCCCTTGAGCAGCCCCACCGTGGTCGGACACAGCCGCTGCGCCGACTCCAGGTCCTGCCCGTACCAGCTCAGGTAGAAGCGCTTCCAGCCGGTGCGGAAGAAACTGTTGAAGCCGATGTCGGTGTGGCCGGCGGCGGCGCGGATGAAGCCCTCGTCGTTGAGCCGCAGCGCCTCCTCGCGGATCTGCTGCCAGTTGTCGGTGAGGACCTTCAGCTCCGGAAAGTCCCGCAGCGGCAGGTACGGGCTGCGCGGCGTGCGCGAGAACAGGTAGATCAGCGCATTCACCGGCGCGATCAGCACCGTGAAGTCCAGCAGCGCGCGCACCAGGCTGAAACGCACACGGCCGCGGAAGTGCGCGTACAGCGCCGAGGCGACGAAGACGAGCAGCACCCAGTGCCGCGGTTCAAGAGCCAGGTTCATGACGTTGTTGTCAAACGAAAGGGCGGCGCGCCCCGGCCCAAGCCGGTTGCCGCGCCGCCCGGAGCGGGCCCGAAGACGGGCCGGATTACTTCTGGATGTCGCCCAGGCAGAGGTACTTGAGCTCGATGTAATCCTCGATGCCGTGGCGCGAGCCCTCGCGGCCCAGGCCGGATTGCTTGACCCCGCCGAAGGGCACCTCGGCGGTCGAGATGATGCCGGTGTTGACGCCCACCATGCCGTACTCCAGCGCCTCGCCGACGCGGAAGATGCGGCCGATGTCACGGCTGTAGAAGTAGCTCGCCAGGCCGAACTCGGTGGCGTTGGCCAGCTCGATGGCCTCGGCCTCGGTGCCGAAGCGCTGCACCGGCGCCACGGGGCCGAAGGTCTCCTCGCGCGTGCACAGCATCTCGCTGGTGACGTCGGCCAGCACCGTGGGCGCGTAGTACAGCTCGCTGCCCAGGCCCGCCACGCGCGTGCCCCCGGCCAGCAGCCGCGCGCCCTTGGCCTGCGCGTCGGCCACATGCGCCTCCACCTTCTCCAGCGCCGCGGGCTCGATCAGCGGGCCCACCTGCACGCCGGGCTCGAAGCCGTTGCCCACCTTGAGCTGCCCGGCGCGCTCGGCCAGCCTGGCGACGAAGGCGTCGTAGACGCCGTCCTGCACGTACAGCCGGTTGGCGCAGACGCAGGTCTGGCCGGCGTTGCGGTACTTGCTGGCCAGCGCGCCCTCGACGGCGCTGTCCAGGTCGGCGTCGTCGAAGACGATGAAGGGCGCATTGCCGCCCAGCTCCAGGCTGAGCTTCTTGATGGTCGGCGCGCACTGCTTCATCAGGATGCGGCCGACCTCGGTGGAGCCGGTGAAGGAGAGGTGGCGCACCACGTCGCTGTCGCACAGCACCTGGCCGACCTCGATGGAGCGCTGCGCGTCGGCGGTGATGACGTTGAGCACGCCCGCGGGCATGCCCGCGCGCTGCGCCAGCTCGGCCACCGCCAGCGCCGACAGCGGCGTGGCCTCGGCCGGCTTGATCACCACCGGGCAACCGGCGGCCAGGGCGGGCGCGACCTTGCGCGTGATCATGGCGATCGGGAAGTTCCAGGGCGTGATGGCCGCGCACACGCCCACGGGCTGCTTGAGCACCAGGTAGCGCTTGCCGTTGTCGGTGGTGGGCACCGTCTCGCCGTACACGCGCTTGGCCTCTTCCGCGAACCACTCGATGAAGCTGGCGCCGTAGGTGACCTCGCCGCGCGCCTCCGTCAGCGGCTTGCCCTGCTCGGCGGTCATCAGCCGGGCCAGGTCCTCGGCGTGCTGCTGCAGCAGCTGGTACCAGCGCATGAGGATGGCGGCGCGCTCCTTGGCGGTCTTGGCGCGCCAAGCCGGCCAGGCGCGCTCGGCGGCCTGGATCGCTGACAGCGTCTCGGCCGCGCCCAGATTCGGCACGCTGGCCAGCGCGCGGCCGGTGGCGGGATCGAGCACCTCGAAGCGCGCCTCGCCGACGATCCACTGGCCGTTGATGAGCGCGTCGGTCTTGAGCAGGCTGGGGTCCTGGAGGGCTTGCAGGGGGGTGTTGTCGTTCATGGCGGCGGTTGTGCGCAATGGGACAAACATGATAGGCGCGCCCCGCGGCCCGTCCGCCGCGCCGGCCAAGGGCCGATAGCGCCGACCTATAATTGCCGGTTCCTCGAAATACCAGCCGAATCAAGCACTTGGCGACCCGCAGCCGGTCGCCGGCGCCGGCCGGGGCGGCGGCTTCCGACGGGGGCCGCCACAACGCACGCATGTCCCGGGCAGAGTCGCCCGCTGACCAGAAAGCACCGGATGAAAGCCGCCGAAATCCGCCAGTCGTTCCTGAAGTTCTTCGAGTCCAAGGGTCACACCATCGTGGCGTCGAGCCCGGTGGTGCCCGGCGACGATCCCACGCTGCTGTTCACCAACGCGGGGATGAACCAGTTCAAGGACGTGTTCCTGGGCTTCGACAAGCGGCCCTACACCCGCGCCACCACGGCCCAGAAGTGCATCCGCGCCGGCGGCAAGCACAACGACCTCGACAACGTGGGCTACACCGCGCGGCACCACACCTTCTTCGAGATGCTGGGCAACTTCAGCTTCGGCGACTACTTCAAGCGCGACGCCATCAGCTACGCCTGGGAGCTGCTGACCAAGGTGTTCAAGCTGCCCGAGGACAAGCTCTGGGTGACGGTGTACGCCGAGGACGACGAGGCCTACGAGATCTGGAACAAGACGGTGGGCGTGCCGGCCGAGCGCATCGTGCGCATCGGCGACAACAAGGGCGCGCGCTACGCCTCGGACAACTTCTGGATGATGGGCGACACCGGCCCCTGCGGCCCGTGCACCGAGATCTTCTACGACCACGGCCCCGAGGTCGCCGGCGGCCCGCCGGGGTCGCCCGATGAAGACGGCGACCGCTACATCGAGATCTGGAACAACGTGTTCATGCAGTTCAACCGCGACGAGGCGGGCGTGATGCACAAGCTCCCCAAGCCCAGCGTCGATACCGGCATGGGCCTGGAGCGCATCGCGGCGGTGCTGCAGCACGTGCACTCCAACTACGAGATCGACCTGTTCGTGAGCCTGCTCAAGGCGGCCAAGCAGATCGTGGACGCCGCCGGCGCGGGCAACTGCGACCCGGAGTCGCCCTCGCTGAAGGTGATCGCCGATCACATCCGCGCCTGCGCCTTCACGGTGACCGACGGCGTGATCCCCGGCAACGCCGGCCGCGGCTACGTGCTGCGCCGCATCACGCGCCGCGCCATCCGTCACGGCTACAAGCTCGGCGCGCGCACCCCGTTCTTCCACAAGCTGGTGGAGGAGCTGGTGTTCCAGATGGGCGACGCCTATCCCGAGCTGCGCCAGGCCCAGCTGCGCGTGACCGAGGTGCTGCGCCAGGAGGAGGAGCGCTTCTTCCAGACCATCGCCAACGGCATGGAGATCCTGGAAGCCGCGCTGGCCCAGAAGCCCGCGGTGCTCGACGGCGAGCTGGCCTTCAAGCTGCACGACACCTACGGCTTCCCGCTGGACCTCACCGCCGATGTCTGCCGCGAGCGCGGCGTGAGCGTGGACGAGGCCGGCTTCAACGCCGCCATGGCGCGCCAGCGCGAGCAGGCCCGTGCCGCGGGCAAGTTCAAGATGGCGCAGGGCCTGGAGTACAGCGGTGCGGACACCACGTTCCGCGGCTACGAGGCGCTGCTGACCGAGCAGAGCAAGGTGGTGGCGCTGTACGTGGACGGCACGCCCGTGAACCGCGCCGTGGCCGGTGACGACGTGGTGGTGGTGCTGGACCACACGCCCTTCTATGCCGAGAGCGGCGGCCAGGTCGGCGACCGCGGCGAGCTGCGCAACCTGCGCGCGCATGTGCTGGTGGAGGACACGCTCAAGATCCAGGCCGCCGTCTTCGGCCACCACGGCCGCATCGTCGAGGGCGAGGTGGAAGTGGGCGACGTGTTCACCGCCCGCGTGGACGCCGAGCAGCGCGCGCGCACCATGCGCAACCACAGCGCCACGCACCTGATGCACAAGGCGCTGCGCGAGGTGCTGGGCGCGCACGTGCAGCAGAAGGGTTCGCTGGTCAACGCCGAGCGCACGCGCTTCGACTTCACCCACAACGCGCCGGTGACGGCGGAGCAGATCCGCAAGGTCGAGGCCATCGTCAACGCCGAGATCCTGGCCAACCACGCCACCGACGCCACCGTGATGGCGCTGGAGGACGCGCAGAAGTCGGGCGCGATGATGCTGTTCGGCGAGAAGTACGGCGAGCAGGTGCGGGTGCTGACCATCGGCTCCACCAAGGAGCTGTGCGGCGGCACGCACGTGCAGCGCACCGGCGACATCGGCCTGTTCAAGATCGTGGCCGAGGGTGGCGTGGCCGCGGGCATCCGCCGCGTCGAGGCCGTCACGGGCGAGGGCGCGCTGGCCTACCTGCAGTCGCTGGAGTCCACGGTCGGCACCGTGGCCGGCACGCTGAAGGTGACGCCCGCCGACGTGGCGCCGCGCCTGACCCAGGTGCTGGACCAGGTGCGCACGCTGGAGAAGGAAATCGCCGCGCTCAAGGGCCGGCTCGCCTCCTCGCAGGGCGACGAGCTCCTGGCGCGCGCCGTGGAAGTGAAGGGCCTGAAGGTGCTGGCCGCGACGCTGGACGGCGCCGACGCCAAGACGCTGCGCGACACCATGGACAAGCTCAAGGACAAGCTCAAGAGCGCGGCCATCGTGCTGGCGGCGGTCGAGGGCGCCAAGGTGCAGCTGGCCGCAGGCGTGACGGCCGACGCCATTGCCAAGGTCAAGGCCGGCGAGCTGGTGAACTTCGTGGCCCAGCAGGTGGGCGGCAAGGGCGGCGGCAAGCCCGACATGGCCATGGCCGGCGGCAGCGACGCCGCCCGGCTGCCCCAGGCCCTGGCCTCGGTGCAGGGCTGGGTGGCCGAGCGGCTGTAAGCCGGGATTGTTGGCTGCAGTGCAACAGTCCTCTCACTCGGATGCCTCAAGTGAGTGGGCTGTGAACTACTAGTGAACAATGCGTCGCGCCTGAACGGGTGACACCCCATCAGGTCGCTGCATGAAAAAACCCGTCTCGCTGGTGCGGACGGGTTTTTTGTTGGGAGAGGCTTTTCCGGTCGTCCAGAAGGCGCACCCTCAATCCTTCTGCCTCTTGCGCAACGGTTCACACGGGTCCGGCCCGGGCGAGTGGGTCGCCGGCAGCAGCCGGTCGGAGGGCAGGGCGCCGTCGCTCGCGCCGAACATGGTCACGAACAGCTCGTCGGCCTTGAAGCCCAGGCGCTGCAGGTGCAGCGGCACGCCGCGGTCGCGCGCCGCGTGCTGCGCGCCGGAGAGCAGCAGCACCTGCTGCCCGGGCGAGGCGTCGTGCGCGGCCTGCGCCACGGCGCGCGCCATGCTCTGGTCGCGCGCGAGCTGGATGCGCAGCATGCCGCCCTCGTGCTCGGCGGGCAGCAGCCCGCAGTGGCCCTCGCGGATGGCGGTCTTGAGCTGGTCATTGACGGCCGCGGGCAGCAGGCCGTCCAGCGCCTCGTCCTGCATCGCTGCACGCATGCCGCTGCGCGGCAGGTTGCCGCCCAGCACCGGCACCTCGGCGCGCACGGCCGCCATCACCACGTCCTTGTAGCTGTCCCAGGGCCAGGCCGCGGCGCTCCAGCGCAATGCCTCCTGCACGGCGGCCTCGTCGGCACCGGCGGCAAGCCGCGCCGTGCTGCCGCCCTGCTCGGCCATCTCCAGCACCACGGCGGCCAGGCGCTGCTGCGCGGCCAGGTCGCGCACCGCCTGCGCCACCTGGCGCTGCTGGTCGGGTTGGTCGTGCTGCTCGCCGTAGAGCAGCACGCGCGCCTGCGGCGGCGGCATGCCGGCGCAGGCGGCCAGCGACAGGAAGAGCGGGGACAGGCGCAGCAGCAGCTTCATCAAAGCCTCTCCAGGGAAGAGCTTTTCAGCGGGAAAAGGGCCGGCATCGGCCCAGCATAGCGAGCGGCATGCCCCTGCTAGAGTGCGCGCCTTATGAAGCAATCCCCCGATCTCGCCGGCCGGCATATCGTGCTCGGCCTCTCCGGCGGCATCGCCTGCTACAAGTCTGCCGAGCTGGTGCGCGAGCTCACCCGCGCCGGCGCCACGGTGCAGGTGGTGATGACGCCCGCGGCCGAGCAGTTCATCACCGCGGTGACGATGCAGGCCCTCTCCGGACGCCCGGTGGTGCGCGACCAGTGGGACGCGCGCGAGCCCAACAACATGGCGCACATCAACCTCAGCCGCGAGGCCGACGCCATCCTCATCGCCCCGGCCAGCGCCGACCTCATCGCCCAGCTGGCCCAGGGCCGCGCCGACGAGCTGCTGAGCCTGCTGTGCCTGGCGCGGCCCTTCGCCTCCGGCCACGAGCGCGTGCCGCTGCTGCTGGCCCCGGCCATGAACCGCGAGATGTGGGCGCACCCGGCCACGCAGCGCAACGCGGCGCAGGTGGCGGCCGACGGCGCGGTGCTGCTGGGCCCGGCCCATGGCGACCAGGCCTGCGGCGAGGTCGGCGACGGGCGCATGCTCGAAGCGGTCGAGTTGCGCGACGCGCTCATTGCCTTCTTCCAGCCGAAGTTGCTGCAAGGCCGGCGCCTGCTGATCACCGCCGGCCCGACCTTCGAGCCCATCGACCCGGTGCGCGGGTTGACCAACCTCTCCAGCGGCAAGATGGGTTTCGCCATGGCCCGCGCCGCTCAGGAAGCGGGGGCGCAGGTCACGCTGGTGGCCGGCCCGGTGCACCTGGACACGCCGGCCGGCGTGCGCCGCATCGACGTGCGCACCGCGCAGCAGATGTTCGACGCGGTGCTGCCGCTGGCCGCCCAGCACGACGTCTTCGTCGCCACCGCCGCGGTGGCGGACTGGCGCCCGGCGGGCACCTCGGACGCCAAGATCAAGAAGCAGGCCGACCGTGCCGTGCCGGTGCTGGAACTGGTCGAGAACCCCGACATCCTGGCCGCGGTGGCGCGGCTGCCCGACGCGCCCTATTGCGTGGGCTTCGCCGCCGAGAGCCACGACCTGGCCAGACACGCGCGAGAAAAACTCCAGCGCAAGAATGTGCCGCTGGTGGTGGGCAACCTGGGCCCGGCGACCTTCGGCCGCGACGACAACGCGCTGCTGCTGGTGGACGCCCAGGGCGAGCGCGAAGTGCCCTGCGCCTCCAAGCGCGCGCTGGCGCAGGAGCTGGTGCGGGAGATCGCGGGGCGGCTCGCAGCCCGAGGCTGACGGCTGTCGCCGCGCCAGCGCCACAACGTTTCCCCGTCATGCCCGCGCAGGCGGGCATCCACGCATGCCGTGATGTCGGCCCCGGAATCTCGCTCCTGGGCCGCGCTTCGGTGATCGTGGATGCCCGCCTATACGGGCATGACGAAGTCTTTCCTTGATTCAGAACCCGAATGACCACCATCGACCTGAAGATCCTCGACCCCCGCGTGGCCGAGCGCTATGACGAGCTTGCCCCCCGCTACGCCACGCCGGGCAGCGCCGGGCTGGACCTGCGCGCCTGCGTGGACGCGCCGCTGGTGCTGGCGCCGGGCGACGCGGCACTGATTCCCACCGGCATCGCCATCCACATCGGCGATCCGGGCCTGTGCGCCATGCTGCTGCCGCGCTCCGGCCTGGGCCATAAGCACGGCTTGGTGCTGGGCAACCTGGTCGGCCTCATCGACGCCGACTACCAGGGCCCGCTGATGGTGAGCTGCTGGAACCGCGGCAAGGAGTCCTTCACCGTGCAGCCGATGGAGCGCATCGCGCAGATGGTGATCGTGCCGGTGGTGCAGGCCCGGTTCCGCCGCGTCGAGGAGTTCGGCGCCTCGCAGCGCGGCGAGGGCGGCTTCGGTTCCACCGGTCGGGCCTGAGCGGCCGGCGGCACGGCGCGGGCGCTTGAATCCACCGACCGGCCGGCCGATAAACACCCACGCCGACCCGGGCTGTCGGCTTGCTGACAGCCTCGCAAACCGGCAATTTCTTCTCTTCCCACGGACCGTTGCGATCCATGTCCAAGCCCAGAGCGGCTGCCCTCGCGGCGGTCCTTGTCGTTGCCGGCCTGGCCGGTGCCTGGTGGTTCAACAGCAGCCGCCGGGAGGCGCCCGCGGGGGCGCAGGTCGCCGCCGCCGGCGCGCCCGCCAGCGCGGCCTCGGCGCCGGCGGTGAGCATCACCAGCGTGGCGGCGCAGCAGCGCGACGTGCCGGTGCAGCTGCAGGCGCCCGGCACCGTCACGGCGCTGCGCAGCGTCGAGGTGAAGCCGCAGATCGCCAGCGTGGTCAGCCAGGTGCATGTGCGCGAGGGCCAGAACGTCAAGCGCGGCGAGCTGCTGTTCACGCTGGACGCCCGCACCGAGGAGGCCAACGTCGCGCGCGCCCAGGCGCAGCTGCTGCGCGACCAGGCCTCCGCCGCCGACGCCCAGCGCCAGCTCGCGCGCAGCCTGGAACTGCTGGAGAAGGGCTTTGTGTCGCAGGGCGCGGTGGACACGGCACGGGCACAGGCCGAGGCGCAGGCGGCGCTGGTGGCGGCCGACCGCGCCGCGCTGGAGGCCTCGCGCGTGGCGCTGTCCTACAGCCGCATCGCGGCGCCGGGGGACGGGCGCATCGGCGCCATCAGCGTCTATCCCGGCAGCTCCGTGTCGCCCACCGGAGCGGCGCTGCTCACGCTCACGCAGATCGATCCCATCGCCGTGTCCTTCAACCTGCCGCAGCGTGAGCTGCCCGCGCTGCTGCAGCTGCTGGGCAGCGGCGGTGGCCAGGTGCAGGCGGTGCTGCCCGAGGGCCGCAAGCCGCTGGCAGGCCGGCTGGACTTCGTGGACAACGCCGTCGATCTGGCCTCGGGCACGGTGCGCGTCAAGGCCGTGTTCGACAACCCGCAGCGGGCGCTGTGGCCCGGCGCCTTCGTGGACGTGAGCCTGACCGTGCGCACGCTGCAGGGCGTGGTGGTGGTGCCGCAGGCCGCGCTGATCCAGAGCCCGCGCGGGCCCACGCTGTTCGTGGTCGAGGCCGACAACAAGGCGGCGCAGCGGCAGGTGCAGGTCCTGCACTCGGCCGGCACCGAGGCCGTGGTCGAGGGCGTGCGCCCCGGCGAGCGCGTGGTGGTGGAGGGCAAGCAGAACCTGCGTCCCGGCGCCAGCGTGGCCGAGCGCTCCGGCGGCGCGGCCGCGGGCAGCGGCGGTGCCGGCGGCCAGGGCGGCCAGCCCGGCGGCGGCGCCGGCCAGGGTGGCGGCAACGGTGCCGGCAGCGGCGGCGGGGCGGGCAGCGGCGCCGGCCCGGGCAACGGCAGTGGTGCGGCGGCGCCGGGCCAGGGCGTGACAGTGGCCACGGCGGCTTCGAAGGAATAGGCGCTGCGATGAACCTGTCGGAACTGTTCATCCGCCGTCCGGTGATGACGGTGCTGCTCAACCTGGCCATCATCGTGGCCGGCGTGCTGGCCTACGGCCGCATCCCGGTGGCGGCGCTGCCCAGCTACAACACGCCGGTCATCAACGTCTCGGCCTCGCTGCCCGGCGCCAGCCCCGAGACCATGGCCACCTCGGTGGCGCTGCCGCTGGAGAAGCAGTTCCAGACCATCCCGGGCCTGGCCGTCATCAGCTCCACCAGCCAGCTCGGCAGCACCTCGGTGACGCTGGAGTTCGACGAGGGCCGCGACATCGACGCCGCGGCGGTGGACGTGCAGGCCGCGCTGCTGCGCGCGCAGCGCCAGCTGCCGCAGGACATGACGCAGCCGCCCTCGTACCGCAAGGTCAACCCGGCCGACGCCCCGGTGCTGCTGCTGTCGCTGACCTCGCCGGCCATGAGCCTCTCCGAGCTCAACGACTACGCCGAGCACCTGATCGCGCCCAACCTCTCGACGCTGCCGGGCGTGGCGCAGGTCAACATCTACGGCCAGAAGCGCTTCGCGGTGCGGGTGCGCGTGCTGCCCGACCAGCTCGCCTCGCGCAACATCGGCCTGGACGAGGTGGCGGGCGCCTTGCGCGCGGCCAACGCCAACACGCCCGTGGGCACGCTGGAAGGGCCCAGCCAGACGCTCACCCTGCAGGCCAACCGCCAGCTGCGCAACGCGGCGGAGTTCGCGGAAGTGATCGTCGCCGCCCGCAACGGCAACCCGGTGCGGCTGCGCGACGTGGCGCAGGTCGAGGACAGCTACGAGACGCTGCGCACCTACGCCAGCTTCAACGGCGAGCGCTCCATCACGCTGGCCATCCAGCGCCAGCCCGACGCCAACACCGTGCGCGTGGTGGACTCGGTGCGCGCGGCGCTGCCCACCTTCCAGGAACAGCTGCCGCAGTCGGTCAAGGTCAACCTCGTCAATGACCGCTCGGTGTCGATCCGCGAGGCGCTGCACGACGTCAACCTCACGCTGCTGGGCACCGTCGTGCTGGTGGTGCTGGTGATCTTCCTGTTCCTGCGCCGCTTCATTGCCACCGTCATCCCCTCGCTGTCGCTGCCGGTGTCGCTGCTGGGCGCGGTGTCGCTGCTGTGGGGCCTGGGCTACTCGATGGACAACATCTCGCTGCTGGGCCTGACGCTGGCGGTGGGCCTGGTGGTGGACGACGCCATCGTCATGCTGGAGAACATCATCCGGCACGTGGAGGAGGGCGTGCCGCCGTTCCAGGCGGCGCTGCGCGGCTCGCGCGAGGTGGGCTTCACCATCATCTCCATCTCCACCTCGCTGATCGCGGTGTTCATCCCCGTGTTCTTCATGCCGGGCGTCATCGGGCTGCTGTTCCACGAGTTCGCCGTGGTGGTGTCGCTGGCGATCGTGGTGTCGGCCTTCGTGTCGCTGACGCTGGTGCCGATGATGGCCAGCCGCTTCCTCAGCGACGAGGCGCACAAGAAGCCGCCCGGGCTGGTGGTGCGCAGCTTCGAGCGCGGCTTCGACGCGGTGCTGCGCGTCTACACCCGCACGCTGGACGCCGCGCTGCGCCACCGCGGCGTGGTGATGCTGGTGGCGCTGGGCACCTTCGCCGCCACGGCCTGGCTGTTCATCACCATCCCCAAGGGCTTCTTCCCCGAGGAGGACATCGGCCAGATCAGCATCAGCACCGAGGCCGCGGAGGACATCTCCTTCCCCGCCATGGTGCAGCTGCAGGACCGGGTGGCGGGCATCATCCGCGACGATCCCAACGTGCTGAGCGTCAACTCCTTCCTGGGCGGCAGCAACGCCAGCAACACCGGGCGCATGTTCATCAACCTCAAGCCGCGCGGCGAGCGCCGGCCGATGAAGGAGGTGGTGGACGGGCTGCGGCGCAAGGTGCGCGCGGTGGCGGGCATCAACGTGTTCATGCGCCCGGTGCAGAACCTGCAGCTCGGCGGCCGCTCCAGCAAGGCGCAGTACCAGTACATCCTGCAGAGCGTGCAGGCCGGCGAGCTCAACGACTGGGCCGCGAAGCTGCAGGAGAAGCTGCGCGCCGACGCGCTGTTCCGCGACGTCACCAGCGATGCGCAGCTGCGCGGGCTGCAGGCCTCGCTGTCCATCGACCGCGACCGCGCCAACACCCTGGGCGTGTCCATCGACGCGGTGCGCACCGCGCTGTACAGCGCCTTCGGCGAGCGGCAGGTGTCCACCATCTACACCAGCGCCGACAGCTACCAGGTGATCATGGAAGCGGCGCCCGAGGCCAAGCAGGACGAGGGCGACCTCTCGCGCATCTACGTGCGCTCGTCCAACGGCGGGCTGGTGCCGCTGTCGGCCTTTGCCACCGTGTCGCGCACGGTGGGGCCGATCGCCATCAACCACGTCGGCCAGCTGCAGGCGGTGACGGTGTCCTTCAACCTCGCGCCCGGCGCGGCGCTGGGCGACGCCACCGAGCGGCTGGAGCAGTACCGCGCGGCGCTGGGCATGCCGGAGTCGATCATCACGCGCTACGGCGGCGACGCGGCGGTGTTCAAGAGCTCGCAGGGCAGCCAGGCGATCCTGATCGTGGCGGCGCTGCTGGTGATCTACGTGCTGCTGGGCGTGCTCTACGAGAGCTACGTCCACCCGCTGACGATCCTGGCCGGCCTGCCCTCGGCGGCGGTGGGCGCGCTGCTGATGCTGAAGTTCTTCGGGCAGGACCTGACGCTGATCGCCACCATCGGCATCCTGCTGCTGATCGGCATCGTCAAGAAGAACGCGATCATGATGATCGACTTCGCGCTGGAGGCGCAGCGCGAGCAGGGCATGGCGCCGCTGCAGGCGATCCGCGAGGCCTGCATCCTGCGCTTCCGGCCGATCATGATGACCACGCTGGCGGCGCTGGTGGGCGCGCTGCCCATCGCCGCGGGCATCGGCGCCGGCGCCGAGCTGCGCCAGCCGCTGGGCCTGGCCGTGGTGGGCGGCCTGCTGTTCTCGCAGGCGGTGACGCTCTACATCACGCCGGTGATCTACCTGGCGCTGGACCGCTTCAGCGGCAAGGGGCCGATCACGGCGCCGGAGCAGGGAGAGCGGGCGCCGGGGACGACGGCGGCGTGAACGCTCCGGGACGCCCTCAATGAGAAACGCCGGCTCCTGGGCCGGCGTTTTCGTTGTCAGCGGGACTTGTTCAGCGCGGCGCCACCAGCAGCCGCAGGCCCAGGATCAGCATCAGCGCGCCGCTGAAGCGGAAGGCGCTGCACACCGCGCGCTCGTTGCGGCGCAGCGCCTGGGTCAGCGAGCCCGCCACCCAGCCGGCGATGCCCTGCACGCCGATGCCGATCACGCTGAAGGCCAGGCCCAGCAGCACGGTGTCCAGCGCCGCAGAGGCGCTCTCGGCGGGCACGAACTGCGGTAGGAAGGCCAGGAAGAAGAGCGCCAGCTTGGGGTTCAGCAGGGCCGACAGCGAGCCCTGCAGGAACAGCGCCTTCGGGTCGAGCCGGTCGCCGGCGGCGTGGATGTCGATGCGCGGCGCCGCGCGCCACATCTGGATGCCCATCCACAGCAGGTAGCAGGCGCCCGCCACCTTCAGCGCCGTGAAAGCCAGCTCCGAGCTCTGGAGCAGCACCGACACGCCGAAGGCCGCGAACAGCGTGTGCGCCGCCAGCCCCAGCGACAGCCCGGCGGCGGAGATCAGCGCGGCCTTGCGCCCCTGGGCCAGGGCGCGCGAGACCACGTAGATCATGTCCGGCCCCGGCGTGCAGGCCAGCGCCAGGCACGCGGCCAGGAACAGGCCCCACTGGATGCCTTCACCCATCGCGGGCTCGCGCCGCTCAGTGCAGCGTCTCGTCGCGCGGTGCGCCCGAGGGCGGCGCCATCAGCGCCAGCACGCTGCCGCCGACGCTGCCGGCCTCGATCTCTTCCTCGGTGGCCTCGCGCACGTCGCGCACCTTGATGTGCATCTGCAGCCCGATGCCCGCCAGCGGGTGGTTGGCGTCCAGCACCACGTGTTCCGGGTAGACCTCGGTGACCATGTAGATCGCGTCGGGCGGCATGTCGGTGGTGGCGCTGCCTTCGGGCAGGCCCTCGAAGGCCATGCCGGGCTCGATGTTCTCGGGGAAGAGCGAGCGCGCTTCGAAGCACACCAGCTCGGGCTTGTAGTCGCCGAAAGCGTGCTCGGGGTCGAGCTTCAGCCAGGTCTCGTGGCCCACTTCCTGGCCGGCGAGCGCTTCCTCGACCTTGGGCAGCAGGTCGTCGCCGCCGAAGAAGAATTCGACCGGATCGGCCAGCTCGTCGATGGTCTGGCCTTGAGCGTCGGCCAGCGTCCAGGTGAGGCTGACCACGCAAGGTGCGTTGATGTTCATCGGTGGAGGATGCCACAAGGCCGATGACAATCCCGGGGATGCAGATTGACCAACCCATGACTTTGCTCGGCGGCATTTCGCCCGCCACCTTCATGCGCCGCCACTGGCAGAAGAAGCCGTTGCTGGTGCGCCAGGCGCTGCCCGGCGTGCAGCCGCCGGTGACGCGCGCCGAGATGTTCGCCCTGGCGCAGCAGGAGGACGTGGAATCGCGCCTCATCGTCGCCAAGGGCGAGGCCTGGAAGCTGCGCCACGGCCCGCTGCCGCGCCAGGCGCTGCCGGCGGTGAAGCAGCCGCGCTGGACGCTGCTGGTGCAGGGCCTGGACCTGCACGCGCCGGCGGCGCACGAGATGCTGTCGCGCTTTCGCTTCGTGCCGCAGGCGCGGCTGGACGACCTGATGATCTCCTGGGCCAGCGAGGGCGGCGGCGTCGGCCCGCACATGGACAACTACGACGTGTTCCTGGTCCAGGTGCACGGCAAGCGGCGCTGGCGCATCGGCCCGGTGGCCGACGACACGCTGGTGGAAGGCGTGCCGCTGAAGATCCTGGCCAACTTCGAGCCGCAGGAGGACGTCGTCCTGGAGCCGGGCGACATGCTGTACCTGCCGCCGCGCTGGGGCCACGACGGCATTGCCGTGGACGGCGAATGCATGACCTGCTCGGTGGGCTTCCGGGTGCCGCGAGAGGACGAGCTCGCGCGCGAGCTGCTGCAGCGCCTGCCGGAGCTGATGGACGAGGAGGAGAAGGGCCGCCTCTACCGCGACCCGAAGCAGCCGGCCACGGACACGCCGGGGCTGGTTCCGCCGGCGCTGGCGGACTTCGCGCGCCGGGCGCTGGAGCGCGCGCTGAAGGACCCCGAACTGCTGCAGGCGGCGCTGGGGGAGATCCTGAGCGAGCCGAAGCCCAATGTCTGGTTCGAGCAGGACGGCGAGGCCGAAGTGGAGGTTGGCGTCGCGCTGCACCGGCGCAGCCGGATGATGTACGACGAGAAGTTCGTCTTCATCAACGGCGAGTCCTTCCACGCCGGCGGGCGCGACGCGCGGCTGATGCGCCGCCTGGCCGATGCGGGAACGCTGTCGGCGCGCGAGGTTGCCGCGCTCAGCAGCGATGCGCGCGGGCTGCTGGAGGACTGGGCCGCGGCCGGCTGGGTGCAGCCTCTGCGGGCCTGAGACGGCGTCCGTAACCTTGCCGTGGCGGCGTGGCACAGAAGTGATGCGTCCCCGCAACGCTTGCACCGTCACAGGGCGGTGCCGCTGGGCGTGTGTAAGGGCCTTCCCTAGTGCGCCGGTATAATTTGGGGTTAGACAAGGTTCACTAGTAACGTTCCGCGTCTACGTGAGTCGGGGCTTCGAACACCCCAGCCGATTGGTAATTGTTCGACCACTTTTCGAATTCGAGGACACACAAATGAACAAGTCGCTCCTGCTGGCTGCCATCGTGGCCGCTGCCGCCCTGACCGCTTGCGGCAAGAAGGAAGAAGCTGCTCCGGCCGCCACGACGACGGCCCCGGCTCCCGCCGCCACGACCGACGCCGCCTCGGCTGCCGCCTCCGCTGTGGCTGGCGCCGCTGAAGCCGCCGCCTCGGCCGCCTCGGGTGCTGCTGACGCCGCTGCCAACGCCGCCTCGGCCGCCTCGCAGTAATCCAGCGCATACGGATCTCGAAAAGCCGCCCTCAGGCGGCTTTTTTTGTGCCCGTCGGGGCTTGTGAAAATGCCGTCGCATGCGGCGCGGGTGGCCGAGATCAGGAAGTGAAGGCGGGCAGCATCAGGTTGCTTGCGCATCCAAGCCCGGCCTGATGGGCTGGCCGCGCCGCCGGGGCCCGCACGTGCGCTGCGGGCTTCAGTGAAGATCGAGCCAGCCGCAGCCCTGGGCCGGGTCGGCCACGACGATGTCCTGCGCGCAGGTGCCCAGCGCGGTGGCGAAGGCCTGCGCGGCCAGGTCGGGCCGGTTGTTCTGGCGGCTCAGGTGTGCCGCCACCACATGGCGCAGACCATCGTGGTGCAGCCGCTGCAGCAGTGCCGCGGCCAGGCTGTTTTCCAGATGACCGAGACGGCCGCTGATGCGGCGCTTGAGGAACCAGGGGTAGGGCCCGGACTGCAGCAGCTCGCGATCGTGGTTGGCCTCCAGCAGCAGCGCGTCGCAGCCGGCCAGGGCCTGCGCGACCTCATCGCCGGCCTCGCCCAGGTCGGTAAGGACGCCCAAGTGGTGGTGGCCATCGTGCACGCGCAGCTGCAGCGGCTCGCTGGCGTCGTGCGGCACGGCGAAAGGTTTGAGTTGCAGCGCGCCGATGTCCAGCATGTCGCCGCAGGCCATCAGGTGCAGCGAGGCCGGCGCGTCGTCCTGTCCCAATGCGGCCCAGGTGCCGGCGCTCATGCACAGCCGCACGCCGTGGCGGCGCGCCAGGGTCAGCGCGCAGCCGACATGGTCGCCGTGCTCATGGGTGATGAACACGGCATCGATCTGCCCAGGCTCCACGCCGCGCGCGCCCAGGCGCCGGCCGAGCTCGCGCAGCGAAAAGCCGCAGTCCACCAGCAGCCGCGTGGGCCGCGCGGCATCGCCGGCCTCCACCAGCGTGGCGTTGCCCGAGCTGCCGCTGCCCAGGCTGCTGAAGCGCATCACGCGCGGTGCATCCGCAGCGGCGTCACTTCAGATCGTCAAGCAGCGCCTGCACGATGCGCTGCGCCACGGCGCCGCTGTCGGGCGCGCCCTGCGCGTTCTGCACCGATACCGTGCTGGCGTTGCCCTCGGACTTGACGGCGACGCGGTAGCGGTCGGTGGTGGCGCGCTTGTCGTCGCGGCCGAAAAGGCGGCCGAAGAAGCCGGGCTCCTCGCGCTGGGCTTCCTTGGGATCGATGTAGCGCACGTAGTACAGCCCGCTGCTGCGGTCACGGTCCTCGACCGTGAAACCGCTGCGGTCCAGGGCCACGCCCACGCGGCGCCAGGCGCGCTCGAAGCCGTCGTCCACTTGCAGCGCGGCGCCCTGGCCGGCAAGCACGCGAGCGCGCGGTGCCTGCGTCGGGGCCTGGGCCGCCTGCGCGACGGCGACACGGGCCGCTTCTTCCTTGCTGCCGAGCTTGACCATCAGGCGGCTGAGGAACTCGGCCTCCAGCGCCGGATCGCTCGGCCGGTTGGTCCACTTGGTCTGATCCTCCCGCTGACTGACGAAGACCTCTTCCATGCCGCGATGCGTGATGGTGACTTCGGTGCCGCGGGAGGTGCGCTCGATGCGGGTGCGGAACTTGTCGCGCTCGCCGGTGGAGTAGACGCCGTCGATGAACTTGCCGATGGTGCGGCGGATGAAGTCCTGCGGGATCTTGGCGCGGTTCTCGGCCCACTCGGTCTCGATGACGCCGGCCTGCGCATCCTGGGTGGCGATGGCAAAGCCGCGCTCCTCCCAGAAGGCCAGCAGCTGCGGCCACAGCTGCTCGGGCGTGGCCGAGGTCACCAGCCAGCGCTCGTTGCCCGCGCGCTCGATGTGCATGTCGCCCAGCGACTGGGGCGCCACCGCGGTCGTGGCCGCCGCGGGTGCGGCGCCGGAGACGGCCGCCGGCACAGCCTGCTGGTAGCTGGCCGCGCTCACCGGGCCGTTCTGCGGCTGGTAGCGTGCCTGCTCCCGCGCCAGCTGCGTCAGGTCGGGCGGGATGTCGAGCGGGGCGGTCTTGGCGGCCTGGCTGCGGTAGTCCAGCTTGTCGCCGGACAGCACGTTCTCGACGGTGGAACAGCCGGCAAGTCCGAGGGCCAGCACCAGCGCGGACGGGACGACGAAACGGTTCATGTCAGACATCGAAAAGGCTGCCGCCGCGCGGCGGACGGAGAGGGTCGAAAAGGGCGGAAGGCGGCAGGCCGGTTTCAGCTCAGAGCAGGCCGCTGTCGCGCAGCGCCTGCTCCAGCAGCGGCTGGGCGCCTTCGGACAGCGGCGTGAGGGGCAGCCGCAGCGCCGGGCCCGTGCGGCCCAGGTGCGCCAGCGCCCACTTCACGGGAATCGGGTTCGGCTCGACGAAGAGCTGCTTGTGCAGCGGCAGCAGCTGCATGTGCAGTTCGACGGCGCGCCGGGCATCACCGGCCATGGCGGCCTGGCACAGCTCGGCCATGGCGCGCGGCGCCACGTTGGCCGTGACGCTGACGTTGCCGTGGCCGCCCGCCAGCATCAGCGCGAAGGCGGTGGGGTCGTCACCGGAATAGATCTTGAAGCCCTCGGGCGCCTGCTTGATGAGCCAGGCAGCGCGGTCGATGTTGCCGGTGGCTTCCTTGATGCCGACGATGCCGGGCACCTGGGCCAGGCGCAGCACGGTGTCGTGCGCCATATCGGCCACGGTGCGGCCCGGCACGTTGTAGAGCACCACGGGGATGTCCACCGCCTCGGCGATGGCGCGGAAGTGGCGGTAGATGCCTTCCTGCGTGGGCTTGTTGTAGTAAGGCACCACCTGCAGCGTGCAGTCGGCGCCGACCTTGCGCGCGAACTTCGACAGCTCGATGGCCTCGCGCGTGGAGTTGGCGCCGGCGCCGGCCATGATGGGCACGCGGCCCGCGGCCTGCTCCACCGCCACGCGGATGATCTCGCAGTGCTCCTCCACCGACACCGTGGGCGACTCGCCCGTGGTGCCCACGACGCCGATGCAATCGGTGCCTTCGGCGATGTGCCAATCGATGAGGCGGCGCAGCGCGGGATAGTCCACGCTGCCGTCCTCGTGCATGGGCGTGACCAGTGCGACGATGCTTCCGGTGATCGGTTTCATGGGGCAGGAGCTTCCTTTAATCACGGGATTCTAGCTGGGCCGATTTCGACCCCTGGCGCCGGGGGCTACAGCGATCGGCGTGCCGGCGCGGCGTCCGCGCTGCCGGGAGCCTCGCGCACCGCGGCGATGCGCTGCACGAAGCGCGGCGGGTGGTCCAGAAAGCCGTCCTCGTAGGCCACCACGCGCAGCCCCTGGGCCGTGGCCAGCAACTCGCCGGGCCGCAGCAGGAACTCCGGGCTGCGCGGCCGGCCCACCGTTTCGTTGCCCACCGCGAAGGTCTCGTACAGCAGCACGCCACCGTCTTCCAGGCTGTCCACCAGGCGCGGCAGCAGCGGGCGCCACAGGTAGTTGGTCACCACCACGGCGCCGAAGCGCTCGCCGGGCAGCGGCCAGGGGCCGTTTTCCAGGTCGGCCACCACCACGCGCGCCAGGCCGCGCAGCGGAGCCACGGCCTCGGCGTCGCGGTCCACCGCCACGACCTCATGGCCGTGCTGCGCGAACCAATGGACGTGGCGGCCGCCGCCGCAGGCCACGTCGAGCACGCTCGCGCCCGGGCGCAGCAGCGGCGTCCAGCGGCGGACCCAGGGCGAGGCGGCGTCGGCGGGAGAGAAACCAGGGTGCATGGTCAATGAGGCAGTCGGGTGAGGCGCGGGCCCGGCGCACGGGCGCGCCGGGAAATCAGAAGCAGTTCCAGAGCTGGCTCGCGATGCTGAAGGCCATCGACGGCTGCAGGTAGGCCGTGAAGACCAGCGCCAGCGCCAGCAGGGCCGCGGCCCAGGCCAGCAGCCGCCGGAGCCGGGCCGCGCGCGGTGTCATGGCGAGCGTCAGGCCGGGGCCGCCGCGGGCCGCGCGATGGGCTGCTCGCGCACCGGCTGGTTCACCAGCGCCGCGAACACGCCCAGCGCCACCGCCAGCCACCACACGATGTCGTAGCTGCCGGTGGCGTCGTAGAGCTTGCCGCCCAGCCACACGCCCAGGAACGAGCCCACCTGGTGGCTCAGGAACACGAACCCGCCCAGCATCGAGAGAAAGCGCACACCGAAGATCTGCGCCACCACGGCGTTGGTGGGGGGCACGGTGGACAGCCACAGCACGCCCATCACCGAGGCGAAGACATAGACGCTCATGGGCGTGAGCGGCAGCGTCACGAAAGCGGTGATGGCCACCGCGCGCAGCAGGTAGATGGCCGAGAGGATGTGGCGCTTGGCCAGGCGCTGGCCGAGCACGCCGGCGGCGTAGGTGCCGAAGACGTTGAACAGGCCGATCAGCGCCAGGGCGGTGGTGGCGACCTGCGGCTCCAGGCCGTGGTCCTTGAGGTAGCTGGGCAGGTGCACGCCGATGAACACCACCTGGAAGCCGCACACGAAGTAGCCCGCGGTGAGCAGCTGGAAGCTGCGCGAGCCGAAGGCTTCCTTGAGTGCTGCGCCCACGCTCTGCTGCGGCGCGCCGCTGGCGGGAGCGATGGCGCGCGGTTCACGCAGGCCGAAGGCCAGCGGCACGATCGCCAGCGCCGCGCAGCCCAGCACGAACAGCGCGTTCTGCCAGCCCAGCGCGCCGATGAGGCCGTTTTCCACCGGCACCATCAGGAACTGGCCAAAGGAGCCCGCCGCGGCGGCCACGCCCATGGCCCAGCTGCGCTTGTCGGGGGCCACGTGGCGGCCGATCACGCCGTAGATCACGGCGTAAGTCGTGCCCGACTGCGCCATGCCGATGAGCAGCCCCGCGCTGCCGGTGAAGGCCAGGGCCGTGGTGGACAGCCCCATCAGCACCAGCCCCAGCGCGTACAGCAGCGCGCCCGCCACCAGCACGCGGAAGGCGCCGAAGCGATCGGCCAGCGCGCCGGCGAAGGGCCCGGCCAAGCCCCAGGCGATGTTCTGCACCGCCAGCGCGAAGGCAAAAGCCTCGCGCGTCCAGCCCCGGTCCATGGTCACGGGCTGCAGCCACAGCCCGAAGCCGTGGCGGATGCCCATGGACAGCGTGACGATGGCGGCGCCGCACAGCAGCACCTGGGTCATGGAAAGGCGGAGTGGGGTCGTCGGGGCGCTGCTGCTCATCGCGCGACTGTACCGAGGCCGGGCCGCGCGCGCCGGGCCAGGGGCGCGCGGCCTCGGGCGTCAGAGCAGGAAGTCGCTCAGTGACAGCGTGGTCCGCCCGGTCAGGGCGATCTCGAATTCCGCTGCCGTATCGGCGTCGGTGTTGCCGTAGAGCACACCACTTTGGAAGCGCAGCTGACCGGTGGCGCTGTTCGCGGTGAAGGCGCCGGTGCCGAGGAAAGTGAAATTCAGGTCTTGGATACCGGCGAGCGTCGCGTTGTTGTCGAAGGTCCTGAAGTCGAGCTTGTCGCCGGTAGCGAGGTCGCTGATCGTGTCGCGCGCGAGGCCCAGGCCCATGTCGGCGATGCCGGTGAACGTGAAGAAGTCGTTGCCCGCGCCGCCGGTGAGCAAGTCGCTTCCCAGGCCACCTGTGAGGGCATCGTTCTCCGTGCCGCCGTCCAGCGTGTCGTTGCCCAGGCCACCGAGCAGGATGTCATTGCCGCCCAGGCCGTAGAGCTTGTTGGCGGCGGAGTTTCCGGTGAGCGTATTGGCGGCGGCGCTGCCCACGGCGTTCTGCGCCAGCGTGCCGCCCAGCGTGATCTTCTCGATGCCGGTCCAGGCCTTGGTCACCGTCAGGCCGCCCGCGGCGCCGCCCAGCGAGTACGTGCCGGCGCTGGCGATCTGCACCACGACGGTGTCGAGGTCGGCAGCGCTGGTGCCCAGCACGTTTTCGCTGATCACGTCGGACAGGGAGTCCACGACATAGGTGTCCGAGCCGGAGCCGCCAAGCATGGTGTCGATGCCCGTGCCGCCGTCCAGAACATCGTTGCCGTCGCCGCTGGACAGGCGATCGTTGCCGCCCAGGCCGTACAGGTACTCGATGCTGCCGGCGCTGCTGTTGACGGTGGAGATCTTGTTGGCGAGCTCGTTGCCGCGGCCCACGAAGGGCGTCGCCGAAGCGTTGGGGTAGCCGCTGTAGTTGTAGTTGCTGATGTCGAGGTTCTCGACGTAGGCCGTGAGCGTGTAGCTGGTGAGGCCGCTGCTGCCTCCGTTCACCATCACGCGGTCGTAGCCGCCGCTGGCGGCCGCCTCGATCACCAGGTCCCCGGCCTGGGACACGAAGTACGAGTCGTTGCCCGCACCGCCCACCATGGTGTCGATGTTGGCGCCGCCGTCCAGGTGGTCGTCGCCATTGCCGCCGACCAGCGAGTCGCGGCCGCCGTTCATGCTGCCGTAGTAGCTGTAGCTGTCGCCCTGGAGGTAGTCGTTGCCGTCGCCGCCGATCAGCGTGTCGTTGCCTGCGCCGCCCTCGAACTCGTCATCCGCGGCCGAGCCCGTGACACTGTCGTTGCCCGACAGCAGGTAGTCGAAGCCAGCCCAGCTGTAGCTGTACTCGGCCGACGAGATGGCGGTGACCAAGCCCTGCAAGGTCAACCCGGTCAATGCCGTGGTGGTCTGTGCCAGAGGACGCGACACCAGCGCCGCCCCGCTGGTGTCCAGCTGGAAGACCTGGAACGACGTGATGCTGCCGGCGAACTGTGCGCCGTTGATGGCGAAGCCGGTGCCGCCCAGCACCACCATGGTGTCGGCGGTCTCGAACACGAGCCGCGTCGGCAACACGGAGCTCAAGGTCCACTCCGTATCGTCGTTGTGGGCATACGGGTCGAACCAGGGGGAAAGGGTGATGGAAGCCATGTCGGAAGGGCCCTTGTGGGAAGTCGCGCCACCGAAAAGGCGAGCGCATTGGTGAAAGAAAGTTACATGAGAATAAGTCTGAAACTTTGCTTTATAGGTCACCGCGTGGTGTCCGACCACTGCAAAGCTCACGGCAACGCCGGGCCAGGCGGCTGCAGGGGCCTCCCTACAATCGCCCGATGGCAACAAGAAGCACGACCCCCGCCGCGACTTACGGCGAAGGCTCGATCCGTGTGCTCAAGGGGCTGGAGCCCGTCAAGCAGCGGCCGGGCATGTACACCCGCACCGACAACCCCCTGCACATCGTGCAGGAGGTGATCGACAACGCCGCCGACGAGGCCCTGGCCGGCCATGGCAAACGCATCGCCGTGACGCTGCATGCCGACGCCTCCGTCTCCGTCGAGGACGACGGCCGCGGCATTCCCTTCGGCCTGCACCCCGAGGAGGGCGTGCCGGTGCTGGAGATCGTCTTCACCCGGTTGCACGCCGGCGGCAAGTTCGACAAGGGCGCCGGCGGCGCCTACAGCTTCTCCGGCGGCCTGCACGGCGTGGGCGTGAGCGTGACCAACGCGCTGGCCACGCGGCTGCAGGTCGAGGTCTGGCGCGAGGGCAAGGCGGCGAGCCTGGCCTTCAGCGGCGGCGACGTCATCGAGCCGCTGGCGCTGCGCAAGGCCGTGGCGGCCGAGAAGAAGTCCGGCACGCGCGTGCGCGTGTGGCCCGATCCCAAGTATTTCGAGAGCTCCGAGCTGCCGCGCCAGGAACTCATTCACCTGCTGCGCAGCAAGGCCGTGCTGATGCCCGGCGTGAGCGTGACGCTGCACATTGAAAAGAGCGGCGAGACGCTGGAGTGGCTCTACAAGGGCGGCCTGCGCGACTACCTGCAGCAAAGCCTGGCCGCGGACCCGCTGATCCCGCTGTTCGAGGGCGAGCGCTACGCCACGCCGGCCGAAACCGAGAACTTCGCCGAGGGCGAGGGCGCGGCCTGGTGCGTGGCCTTCACGGAGGAGGGCGGCACGCTGCGCGAGAGCTACGTCAACCTCATTCCCACCGTGGCCGGCGGCACGCACGAGGCCGGCCTCAAGGACGGCCTGTTCGGCGCCGTGAAGGGTTTCGTGGACCTGCACGGCCTGCTGCCCAAGGGCGTCAAGCTCATGCCCGACGACGTGTTCTCGCGCGCGAGCTTCGTGCTCTCGGCCAAAGTGCTGGACCCGCAGTTCCAGGGCCAGACCAAGGAGCGGCTCAATTCGCGCGACGCGCTGCGGCTGGTGTCGGCCTTCGTCAAGCCGGCGCTGGAGCTGTGGCTGCACCAGCATGTGGAGCACGGCAAGAAGCTGGCGGAGCTGGTGATCAAGCAGGCGCAGACGCGCCAGCGCGCGGCGCAGAAGGTCGAGAAGAAGAAGGGTTCCGGCGTGGCGGTGCTGCCGGGCAAGCTCACCGACTGCGAGAGCCGCGACCTGACGCTCAACGAGCTGTTCCTGGTCGAGGGCGACAGCGCCGGCGGCAGCGCCAAGATGGGCCGCGACAAGGAAACGCAGGCCATCCTGCCCCTGCGCGGCAAGGTGCTCAACGCCTGGGAGGTCGAGCGCGACCTGCTGTTCAAGAACAACGAGATCCACGACATCGCCGTGGCCGTGGGCGTGGACCCGCATGGCCCGGGCGACGAGCCCGACCTCTCCGGGCTGCGCTACGGCAAGGTCTGCATCCTCTCGGACGCGGACGTGGACGGCTCGCACATCCAGGTGCTGCTGCTCACGCTGTTCTTCCGCCACTTCCCCAAGCTCATCGAGAAGGGGCATGTGTTCGTGGCCAAGCCGCCGCTGTTCCGCATCGACGCGCCCGCGCGCGGCAAGAAGCCCGCGGCCAAGCTCTACGCGCTGGACGAGGGCGAGCTCGAGGCCATGCTCGACAAGCTGCGCAAGGAAGGCGCGCGCGAGGGCTCGTGGGCCATCAGCCGCTTCAAGGGCCTGGGCGAGATGAGCGCCGAGCAGCTGTGGGAAACCACGCTCAACCCGGACACGCGGCGGCTGCTGCCCGCGGCCCTGGGCCAGCTCGACTTCGCCGCCACCACCCAGTGGCTGACCAAGCTGATGGGCAAAGGGGAAGCTGCGGCACGGCGCGAACTCATGGAACTGCATGGGGATGCGGTCGAAGTCGACGTCTGACGCCCGGCCCCTTCCGACTTAATGACCGGCCGCGAGTGCTGTGGCACCCGCGGCCCGTGGCCTGCGAGGGCTGACTGAAAACGAGATGGATCAAAGCACGCTTGACTTCAACAGCGGCGGCGGCGACGGCGGCGGTGCCGCGGGCGACGCCATCACCCTGGCGCACTACGCGCAGCAGGCCTACCTGGAGTACGCGCTCAGCGTGGTCAAGGGCCGCGCCCTGCCCGACGTGTGCGACGGCCAGAAGCCGGTGCAGCGCCGCATCCTGTACGCGATGCAGCGCATGGGGCTGTCCTTCACCACCGCCGCCGGCCCCAAGCCCGTGAAGAGCGCGCGCGTGGTGGGCGACGTGCTGGGCCGCTACCACCCGCACGGCGACACCGCCGCCTACGACGCCCTGGTGCGCATGGCGCAGGACTTCTCCCAGCGCTACCCGCTCATCGACGGCCAGGGCAACTTCGGCAGCCGCGACGGCGACGGTGCCGCCGCCATGCGCTACACCGAGGCGCGGCTGGCACCCATCACGCGGCTGCTGCTCGACGAGATCGACGAGGGCACGGTCAGCTTCGTGCCCAACTACGACGGCTCCACTTCCGAGCCCAAGCAGCTGCCGGCGCGGCTGCCCTTCGTGCTGCTCAACGGCGCCTCGGGCATCGCCGTGGGCCTGGCCACCGAGGTGCCCAGCCACAACCTGCGCGAGGTGGCGGCCGCCGCGGTGGCACTGATCAGGAACGAGGCGCTGTCCGACGAGGACCTGTTCACGCTGCTGCCGGGCCCCGACTTCCCCGGCGGCGGCCAGATCATCAGCAGCCCGGCCGAGATCCGCGACGCCTACGCGTCGGGCCGCGGCAGCCTCAAGGTGCGCGCGCGCTGGAAGGTCGAGGACCTGGCGCGCGGGCAGTGGCAGATCGTCGTCACCGAGCTGCCGCCGGGCGCCAGCGCGCAGAAGGTGCTCGAAGAGATCGAGGAGCTGACCAACCCCAAGGTCAAGGCCGGCAAGAAGGCGCTCACGGCCGAGCAGCTGCAGCTCAAGCAGACCGTGCTGGGGGTGCTGGACACGGTGCGCGACGAGTCCAGCAAGGACGCGCCGGTGCGCCTGGTGTTCGAGCCCAAGAGCCGCACGGTGTCGCAGCAGGAGTTCATGACCGTGCTGCTGGCGCACACCAGCCTGGAAGGCGGCGCGCCCATGAACCTGACCATGGTCGGCGCCGATGGCCGCCCCACGCAGAAGAGCCTGCGCCAGGTGCTGCTGGAGTGGATCGGCTTCCGCCTCGACACGGTGCAGAAGCGCACGCGGCACCGGTTGGACAAGGTGCTGGACCGCATCCACGTGCTCGAAGGCCGGCAGCTCGTGCTGCTCAACATCGACGAGGTGATCCGCATCATCCGCCACGCCGACGAGCCCAAGCCGGCGCTGATCGAGCGTTTCAGACTCAGTGACCGGCAGGCCGAGGACATCCTCGAAATCCGGCTGCGCCAGCTGGCGCGGCTGGAAGCCATCAAGATCGAGCAGGAGCTCAAGCAGCTGCGCGCGGAGCAGGAAAAGCTCGAAGGCATCCTGGCCACGCCACAGGCGCTCAAGCGCACGGTGATCAAGGAGATCGAGGCCGACAGCAAAACCTTCGGCGACGAGCGCCGCACGCTGATCCAGGCCGACAAGCGCGCCAGCGTCGAGCTCAAGGTAGCCGACGAGCCGGTGACGGTGGTGGTCAGCCTCAAGGGCTGGGTGCGCGCGCTCAAGGGCCACGAGATCGACGCCGCCACGCTGGGCTTCAAGTCCGGCGACTCGCTCTACGGCGTCTTCCCCTGCCGCAGCGTGGACACGCTGCTGGTGTTCGGCAGCGCGGCCAAGGGCAGCGGGCGGGTGTACTCGGTGGCGGTGTCGCAGCTGCCGGGCGGGCGCGGCGACGGCGTGCCCATCACCAGCCTCATCGACCTGGAGCCGGGCACGCAGCCGGCGCATTACTTCGCCGGGGCCGCCGCCACCACGCTGCTGCTGGCCCACACCGGCGGCTTCGGGCTGATGGCGCGCGTGAGCGACCTGCAGGGCCGCAACCGCGCCGGCAAAGCCTTCCTGACGCTGGAGGACCAGGAGCTCCTGCTGCCGCCCTCGGTGGTGCAGCCGCAGCACAAGCAGGTCGCCTGCTTGAGCCTGGACGGGCGGCTGCTGGTGTTCGGGCGCGACGAGCTCAAGCTGCAGCCCGGCGGCGGGCGGGGCCTGATCCTCATGGAGGTCGATGCCAAGGAGCCGCTGCTGTCGGCGGCCACCTTCGGCGAGTCGCTGACCGTGATGGGCAGCGGCCGAGGCGGCAAGGCCAAGGAAGAGACGCTGCGCTGGGCGGGCGTGGCCTCCTATGTGGCCAAGCGCGCCAAGCGCGGCCGCAAGGTCGAAGGCTTCGTCAAGGCGCTGCGCGTGGTCGGTTGAGCCAGGACCAGCCGATGTGCCTGCGCACATCGGCGCGCCCGGTGAAGGGCGCGGGCTGTGCGAGCGCACGACCTGCAGGACGGAGCCCTGCGCCGGCTTGGCGGCCTCAAGCGTGAATTCCTTGGCCTTTATCGGGCTTGTTACAGCGGCCTCCTGGCCTACAGTGCCCGCTGCGAAAATAAGCCGGTGAGTTCCGCTTGAAGTATGGATGCTCAGTTCGATTATGAGAATGCCTTTTCCCGGAATATAGGCTGGGTGACGCGGTCCGAGCAGGCCGCCTTGCGCGGCAAACGGGTGGCCATTGCCGGCATGGGCGGTGTGGGGGGCGTGCATTTGCTGACGCTGGCGCGTCTGGGAATCGGGTCCTTCCATATTGCCGATTTCGATGTCTTTGACGTCGTGAATTTCAATCGCCAGGTCGGCGCCACGGTGTCCAGTCTGCAGCGGCCCAAGGCCGAGGTGCTGAAGGCCATGGCGCTCGACATCAACCCGGCCCTGGATATTCAGGTGTTCGGCCAGGGGGTGAATAGCGACAATATCGGGGACTTTTTGGGAGGCATCGATTTGTATATCGATGGGCTGGATTTTTTCGCATTCTCGGCGCGTCAAATGGTATTTGCGGCCTGCCGGGAGAAAAATATTCCAGCCTGTACCGCCGCACCCTTGGGCATGGGTTCGGCGGTATTGAATTTCACGCCGGGTGGCATGTCCTTTGAGGATTATTTCGGCTGGGGTGCGCACGACGAGGATGAAAAGGCGCTGCGCTTCCTGGTCGGCCTGGCGCCGGCCGGGCTGCACAGCCGCTACCTGGTGGACCCGACGGCGCTGAACCTGGCCGAGCGGCGCGGCCCGTCCACCATCATCGGCTGCCAGTTGGCGGCCGGGATGGCGGCCACCGAGGCGCTCAAGATCCTGCTGGGACGCGGCAAGGTCTGGGCTGCGCCCCACGGCCTGCATTTCGATGCCTATCTGGGCCGTTTCGTGCGCACTTGGCGCCCGGGAGGCCACCGCCATCCGCTGCAGCGCCTGGCCTTGTCGATCGGACGCCGCCGCATGGCGGCATTGAGGGTGCAGCATGCCCACTGAACACAATCTCCGCGCCATCCTGGATCTCGCACGCTGGGCGCCCAGCGGCGACAACACGCAGCCCTGGCGCTTCGAGGTGGTGGATGCGCATCACGTGGTGGTGCACGGCTTCGACACCCGCGGACATTGCGTCTACGACCTGGACGGCCATGCCAGCGAGCTCTCGCTGGGGACCTTGCTCGAAACCATGGCCATCGCCGCGTCCGGGCAGGGCCTGGCCATGCAGGCTCGGCGCCGCAGCGAGGCGCCCACCGGGCGCCCGACCTTCGAGCTGCGCTTCACGCCCGATGCCGGCGTGCGGCCCGATCCGCTGCTGGGCAGCATCGAGCGGCGCAGCGTGCAGCGCCGCGCCATGAGCACGCGGCGGCTGACGGCGCAGGAGAAGCGGGCGCTCGAAGCGGCCGTGGCGCCGCATGGCCGCGTGCTGTGGCGGGAGGATTTCAGCCAGCGGCTGGCCATGGCCCGGCTGCTGAGTGCCATCGCCAAGGTGCGGCTGAGCATGCCCGAGGCCTACCGGGTGCACCGCGACATCATCGAGTGGAAGGCGCGCTTCAGCATCGACCGGGTGCCGGACCAGGCCCTGGGCGTGGATGCCGTCACGGCGAGGCTGATGCGCTTCGTGCTGGGCAGCTGGGAGCGGGTGCGCTTCTTCAACCGCTACCTGGCGGGCACCGCGGCGCCGCGGCTGCAGATGGACTTGCTCCCCGGCGTGGCCTGCGCGGCGCACTTCGTGCTCTTGGCCTCGCGCGAGCCGCGCACCATCGACGACCATGTCGCGGCCGGGCGGGCCGTGCAGCGCTTCTGGCTGACGGCCACCCACCTGGGATTGAACCTGCAACCGGCCACCACGCCGCTGATCTTCGGGCGCTACCTGCGCGAGCAGCGGCCGTTCACGACGCAGCCCGGCCTGGAGGCCGAAACCGCCCGCGCCGTGCAGCGGCTGGAGACGCTGCTGGGGCCGCAGGCGCTGCGCCAGGCGGTGTTCATGGGGCGTGTCGGCGCCGGGCCGGCGGCGCGCAGCCGCTCGCTGCGCCTGCCACTGCAGCAACTGGAGGTCGTGCGTGCGCAGCCCTCCGGCTCCGCGCGCGAGCAGAGGCCGCTGTCTCGGGCCGGCTGATGGGCGGGCCGCCTGTTGCGGGTGAGCCGGGCGGACGATGGGGGCATGAAAAAGGCCGGTCGAACCGGCCTGCCGCTCAGGGTCTGGCGGCCCTCAGCCGCCCAGGGCGGCACGCCACAACGCCGACAGCCAGACGCCGGCACACAGCACCAGCGAGAGGAACACCGCCGCGCTGGCGAGGTCCTTGGCGCGCTTGGAGAGCTCGTGCAGCTCCAGCGAGACACGGTCGATGGCGGCCTCGATGCCCGAGTTCAGCAGCTCGACGATGAGCACCAGCAGCACCGAGCCCAGCAGCAGCGCGGTCTCGGCCCAGGTGCGGCCCAGCCACAGTCCCAGCGGCAGCAGCACCGCGGCCAGCCAGACTTCCTGGCGGAAGGCCTGTTCGCCCAGGTAGGCGGTCTTGAGCCCTTCCAGGGAGTGGCGGGTCGCGCGCAGCACCCGGTCCAGGCCGGTACGTCCCTTGTGCGGGTTGGTCATCGGCGCGATTGTGCCGGGCGCGGGGGAGGGGTCCTGGGTGTCCATCAGCGTTTCTTGCGCGGCGCCGGGCGCGAGATGACGAGTTGCGTGCCGCACAGATGGTCATGCCAGTACTGGCGCCGCGGCTGCACCAGTGCCAGCAGGGCATAGGCCAGCACGCCGGCGCTCAGCAAGCCGAAGATCGTGCCGGCGGAATGAGTGAGGTGGGCCAGCTGTGCCGCCACCAGGGCAGGCAGGAACCAGATCCAGCTCAACAGATAGCGGCACAGGGCCCGCTTGGGCGACACGGGCTGGCCGTGGGCGTCCACCAGGCGGATGTGCCAGGCCTTCATCGCCACGGTCTGGCCGCCATGCGACCAGAACCACACGAAGTACAGGCCCAGCACCACGAACAGGAAGGCCAGCAGGCCCTGGCGCCCCTGCAGGGCATGGCGCTGCTGCGCCAGCGTCGAATAGACGAAGCCGGCGAGCATCAGCACCCCGAACAGCAGCACGCCTTCGTAGACCATGCAGGCCAGGCGGCGCGGCAGACCGGGGGTCTGCGGCGCGGCGGGAGCGGCCGCGCTCACTGCGGGCTTGCCGCTGGGGAAGCAGCCGGTGCGCTGACGGGGGCGGCCTGGACGCCGCGCTTGGGCAGGAGGGTGTTCTTGTCCACGAAGTTCGGGGTGGCGGCCATCTTGGGCAGCCCGGGTTGCTGGTGCAGCGGCGGCGCGGGCGGGCGCGTGACGCTGGTGGTGGTGGCGCCGGGCGCCACTTGCATCAGCGTCGGTCCGACCGGCTTGAGCACGGGCGGCGCGCTCGGCACCCGCACGATGTTCGATTTTGTACTGGGTCCGGAGGCCGGCGCGCCGGCGCGCGGCACCGTCGGAACGGCGCGCTGGGCCAATTCACGTTTTTCCTCAGGCGGCAAAGCCTGGTAGGCCTCCCAGCCCGCCTGGCGCTGCTCGGGACTGAGCTGGCGCGTCTCCTGGAACTGCACCCGGGCGCGGCCACGCTCCTCGGGCGTCATGCGCGCCCATTCGGTCATGCGCTGCTGCACGCGCTGCTGTTCCTCGGGCGAGAGCCGGGGAAATCGCATGGCGATCTCCAGCCACTTGCGCTGGCGCGACGGATCGATGCTGCCCCACTCGCGCTGCAGCGGCGCCAGCGTGGCGCGCTGCGCCGGCGTCAGCGAGGCCCAGGACGACGAGCGTTCTCCGCTCGGAGTCTTCACGCCCGGTGCCGTCGAGGCAGCGGCCGGCGGCGTGGGCGTGGTCTGAGCGGCGACGGCGAACGCCCACGCCAGGCCGGGCGCGGCCAGCACAGCGAGATGCCTGCGGCGAGGGCGCATGGGCACGGTGTCAGCGATCCTGCTGCTTGCGCAGGAACTCGACGAAGCCGGGGTCGCTGTAGGCCGTGGGCGGCAGGTCGTCCACCAGCAGCTCCGCGTCGATCTGCACGGCGGCCTCGATCTCGGCATGCGTCTGGTTCCACTGGATCAAGGCCAGCCCGCCCAGCAGCACCGCCAGCGGCAACGCCGTGGCCATCGCGCGCTCCCACCAGCTGCTGCGCTGCGGGCCCCCGCCACCCAGGGCCAGCGTGGAGCCCACGACTTGCACGCTCGGCGCGGTGACCGGCGCGGGCTTGCGCCGCGCGCGCGCGCGCTCCAGCGCCTGCTGGCGCGCAAAGCGCAACCGTTCTTCGATGGCGTGGGGCTGGTGGGACGCCCGTTCGCTCAGGCGGGCCGTCACGCGCAGCGCAAAGCGTGCTTCGAGCGCTTGCGCGTCAAGCAGGGTCGTGAGGGGTCTGGAGTCGTTCATGGCGCAATTCCCTTGGCGCGCAGAGCCTTGGCCAGCGCATGCACCGCTCTGGAACAGTGCGTTTTGACACTGCCTTCGGAGCAGCCCATGACCGTCGCGGTCTCGGCGACATCGAGTTCTTCCCAGTAACGCAGCAGAAACGCTTCCCGTTGACGCGCGGGCAACTGCGCCACCTCGTGCTCGATGACTTGCAACATCTGCGCCCGCGACGCCTCGGTGTCCGCGCCATCGGCGCCCAGGCTGCCGTCCTGCGTTTCCAGCATCTCCAGCAGGTCGAAGTCGTCGTCATCCGCGCCGCCCTCGAAAGCCGAGAAGTTGTGCTCCACCGCCGAGCGCACCTTGCGGCGGCGGAACCAGTCCATCGTGGCGTTGGAGAGGATGCGCTGGAACAGCAGCGGCAGCTCCGCGGCGGGCCGGTCCGCGTACTTCTCCGCCAGCCGGATCATGGCGTCCTGCACGATGTCGAGCGCCGCGTCCTCGTCACGGACGGTGTAGGCGGTGCGCTTGAAAGCGCGCTTCTCGACGCTGGCGAGGAAGTCGGAAAGTTCTTTGTCTGAGGCCAAGACGCAAGGAGCCGGCGGCGGCAAAACGCGCGCGATTATGCCTGCCGGTGAGCACTACCTAACCGTTAGTCAAGACCCTGACGCAGCGGTGATGCCATAATCGACGGTTCGCACAACGCTCTTTGGTCTCAAGCCGCCGCCCGATCCCGGGTGTCTCGTTTTTGACCGCGCAGGTTCCGAATCCGCCCCACGAGGGTGCGAGGAGGGACACCGATGGTTTTTCGTCAGAGAAATTCGCAAAGGTTCTCCATGGACATGTCTGCCGCGGAAGTCAAGGGTGCCCTCCGGGCCCAACCGCAATCCCCCTCCGCCGAGCTCAACGGCTCCGAAATCCTCGTCCGCAGCCTGCAGGCCGAGGGTGTCAAGTACCTCTGGGGCTATCCCGGCGGCTCGGTGCTCTATATCTACGACGCGCTCTACAAGCAGGACAGCATCCAGCACGTGCTGGTGCGCCATGAGCAGGCGGCCGTGCACGCGGCCGACGGCTATGCCCGCGCCACCGGCGAGGTCGGCGTGGCGCTGGTGACCTCGGGCCCGGGCGTGACCAATGCCGTCACCGGCATTGCCACGGCCTACATGGATTCCATTCCCATGGTGATCATCACCGGGCAGGTGCCCACGGCCGCGATCGGCCTGGACGCCTTCCAGGAGTGCGACACCGTGGGCATCACGCGCCCGATCGTCAAGCACAACTTCCTGGTGAAGGACGTGCGCGACCTGGCCCTGACGCTGAAGAAGGCCTTCCACATCGCGCGCACCGGCCGTCCCGGCCCGGTGGTCGTTGATATTCCGAAGGACGTGTCGCTGAAGACGGCGCCCTTCGTCTATCCCGACAAGGTCGAGATGCGCTCCTACAACCCGGTGCGCAAGGGCCATGGCGGGCAGATCCGCAAGGCGGTGCAGCTGCTGTTGCAGGCCAAGCGTCCCTACATCTACAGCGGCGGCGGCGTGGTGCTGGCCAACGCGGCGGCCGAGCTGCGCGAGCTGGCCGACCTGCTGGGCTTTCCCTGCACCAACACGCTCATGGGCCTGGGCGCCATTCCCGCGAGCGACCCGAAGTTCCTGGGCATGCTGGGCATGCACGGCACCTACGAGGCCAACATGACCATGCAGCACTGCGACGTGCTGCTGGCCGTGGGCGCGCGCTTCGACGACCGCGTGATCGGCAACCCGGCGCACTTCGCGTCGGTGGAGCGCAAGATCGTCCACGTGGACATCGACCCGTCCTCGATCTCCAAGCGCGTCAAGGTGGACATCCCCATCGTCGGCGACGTCAAGGAGGTGCTGCAGGAGCTGATCGCCCAGATCCGCGAGGCCCAGCAGCGTCCCGACGCGCAGGCCCTGGCGCAGTGGTGGAGCCAGGTCAACGGCTGGCGCCAGCGCGAATGCCTGGCCTACAAGAACAGCACCGAGGTCATCAAGCCGCAGTACGTGGTGCAGAAGCTCGCCGAGCTCACGCGCGGGCGCGACACCTACATCACCTCCGATGTGGGCCAGCACCAGATGTTCGCCGCGCAGTTCTACGGCTTCGAGGAGCCGCGGCGCTGGATCAACTCCGGCGGGCTGGGCACCATGGGCGTGGGCCTGCCCTACGCCATGGGCATCAAGCTGGCCAAGCCCGAGAGCGACGTGTTCTGCATCACGGGCGAAGGCTCGATCCAGATGTGCATCCAGGAGCTTTCGACCTGCCAGCAGTACAAGACGCCGGTCAAGGTCATCTCGCTCAACAACCGCTACCTGGGCATGGTGCGGCAGTGGCAGGAGCTCGATTACGAGGGCCGCTACTCGCACAGCTACATGGACGCGCTGCCCGACTTCGTGAAGCTGGCCGAGGCCTACGGCCACGTGGGGCTCAAGATCGAGCGCCCCTCGGACGTGGAACCCGCGCTGCGCGAGGCCATCCGCCTCACCGACCGCACGGTGTTCCTGGACGTGCGCACCGACCCGACCGAGAACGTCTGGCCGATGGTCAAGGCGGGCAAGGGCATCTCCGAGATGCTGCTGGGCTCCGAAGACCTGTGATGGACCGGCGCTGACGCGCGCCGCGCGCGGGGCAGGGCGTTACCGCGCTTCTGCTGCCGCCGGCGTCGCGGCACCGGTCTGCCTTTTCCTTTCCTTTGATTCGAGAAGCGTCGCCAAGGCCCGTCGGTTACCGCCGCCGGCGCTGAAGAGCACGAGGAACGAAGCCATGAAACACATCATTGCGCTGCTGCTGGAGAACGAACCCGGCGCCCTGTCGCGCGTCGTCGCGCTGTTCTCGGCGCGCGGCTACAACATCGAGAGCCTGACCGTCGCGCCCACCGAGGACGCCTCGCTCTCGCGCATGACCATCGTCACCACCGGCAGCGACGACGTGATCGAGCAGATCACCAAGCACCTCAACCGCCTCATCGAGGTGGTGAAGGTGGTGGACCTCACGGAGGGCAGCTTCATCGAGCGCGAGCTCATGCTGGTGAAGGTGCGCGCCGTGGGCAAGGAGCGCGAGGAGATCAAGCGCACCGCCGACATCTTCCGCGGCCACATCGTGGACGTCACCGACAAGAGCTACACCGTGGAGCTCACCGGCGACAGCGGCAAGCTCGACGCCTTCCTGCAGGCGCTGGACCGTGGCGCCATCCTGGAGACGGTGCGCACCGGCGCCAGCGGCATCGGCCGCGGCGAGCGCATCCTGCGCGTCTGAGTCCGCACGGGCCCAGAGCCTTTTCCCCTGTGAAGCGTGAAGAGTGAAGGGTGAGCGGAGCCGCCGCGCTTCGCACCTTGCTGTTCCAGCGTCCGCACGCTTCACGTCTCACCCTTCACGCCTTCGAGAACCCCACCTAGGAAGCACCACATGAACGTCTACTACGACAAGGACGCGGACCTGAGCCTGATCAAGGGCAAGAACGTCACCATCATCGGCTACGGCTCGCAGGGCCATGCCCACGCGCTGAACCTCAACGACAGCGGCGTGCGCGTCACGGTGGGTCTGCGCCGCGGCGGCGCGTCCTGGGTCAAGGCCGAGAAGGCCGGCCTGAAGGTGGCCGAGATCGCCGACGCGGTCAAGGAAGCCGACGTGGTCATGATCCTGCTGCCCGACGAGCAGATCGCCGGCGTCTACAACGCCGAGGTGGCCCCGAACCTCAAGCCCGGCGCCTCGCTGGCCTTCGCCCACGGCTTCAACGTCCACTACGGCCAGGTCGTGCCGCGCGAGGACGTGGACGTGTGGATGGTGGCTCCGAAGGCCCCCGGCCACACCGTGCGCCACACCTACACCCAGGGCGGCGGCGTGCCGCACCTGATCGCCGTGTACCAGGACAAGACCGGCCGCGCGCGCGACCTGGCCCTGTCCTACGCCGCGGCCAACGGCGGCGGCAAGGCCGGCATCATCCAGACCAACTTCCGCGAAGAGACCGAGACCGACCTGTTCGGCGAGCAGGCCGTGCTGTGCGGCGGCACCGTGGAGCTGATCAAGGCCGGCTTCGAGACGCTGGTGGAAGCCGGCTACGCGCCCGAGATGGCCTACTTCGAGTGCCTGCACGAGCTCAAGCTGATCGTGGACCTGATCTACGAAGGCGGCATCGGCAACATGAACTACTCGATCTCCAACAACGCCGAGTACGGCGAGTACGTCACCGGCCCGCGCGTGGTGACCGAGGAGACCAAGAACGCCATGCGCCAGTGCCTCAAGGACATCCAGACCGGCGAGTACGCCAAGAGCTTCATCCTGGAGAACAAGGCCGGCGCCCCGACCCTGATCTCGCGCCGCCGCCTGACCGCCGAGCACCCGATCGAGCAGGTCGGCGAGAAGCTGCGCGCCATGATGCCCTGGATCAAGGCCAACAAGATGGTGGACAAGAGCCGCAACTGATCGCGGTCCTCATTCCACGATATGAAAGCCGCCTTCGGGCGGCTTTTTTCGTTCAGGTATCCTCCCGCGCATGAAAAATCGATCCCCCAAGCGTGGCCCGGGCGGCCGCGCCGCCGCCGCATGAGCGACGCGTTGCCCGATCGCGAGATGGAGGACGCGGAAGTGCACGAGCCGCCGCGCCCGCGCCGCAAAGGCATCTACATCCTGCCCAACCTGTTCACGCTGGCGGCACTGTTTGGCGGTTTCTACGCCGTGGTGATGGCCATGGGAGGCCGCTTCGAGCAGGCGGCCATCGGCATCTTCTGCGCCGCGGTGCTCGACAGCCTGGACGGCCGCGTGGCGCGCATGACCAACACGCAGAGCGCCTTCGGCGAGCAGATGGACAGCCTCTCCGACATGGTCAGCTTCGGCGCCGCGCCGGCGCTCATCGTGTACGAGTGGGCGCTCAAGGGCTTGGGCAAGCTGGGCTGGATCGCCGCCTTCGTCTACTGCTCCGGTGCGGCGCTGCGCCTGGCGCGCTTCAACACCAACATCGGCGTGGTGGACAAGCGCTTCTTCCAGGGCCTGCCCAGTCCGGCCGCGGCGGCGCTGATCATCGGCTTCATCTGGGTCATGGACTCGGCCGGCTGGCGCGACGCCTGGAGCGTGCAGTGGCTGCGCTGGACCGCCTTCGCGCTGACGCTGTACGCGGGGCTGACCATGGTCACCAACGTGCCCTTCTACAGCTTCAAGGACGTGAGCTTCAAACGCACGGTGCCCTTCATCGTCATCGTCGCCATCGCGTTGGGCATCGCGGTGATCAACATCCACCCGCCGATGGTGCTGTTCGCGCTGTTCGTGGTGTACGGCTTCTCGGGTTACGCGGTGTACGTCTACAAGCGCAGCAAGGGCAAGCCGGTGAGCGTGATCGCCACCTCCACCGACGAGCCGGACGAAGCCGGGTTGCACCGCTAGCCGCCGTCGCGTGTCCTGCACGTTATGGGCGCGATAGACAACCCCATTCGGGGTGCCCCCGAAGGGGCGTGCTATATTGGTTCGATGTCGTCCCGCCGCGCTTTTTCGCTACTGCTTCTAGGAGTGCCGCGGGCGCGCTGATCGACTTCGTCCCTACCTACGGATCAACGGCCCGCCAGCGTCTCGCAGCGGGCCGTTTGCATTTTTCCGTGGCTGCGAGTCTTCGTTTTCCCAGGAGATCCCGATGCCGATGTTGTCTGACCCCGCCCGGAAATACCGTGCCTTCGCACCCGTGCGGCTGGCCGACCGCACCTGGCCGGACGCGGTACTCACCCGCGCGCCGGTGTGGTGCAGCGTGGACCTGCGCGACGGCAACCAGGCGCTGATCGAGCCCATGGACCCGGCGCGCAAGCTGCGCCTGTTCAGCGCGCTGGTGGACATCGGCTTCAAGGAGATCGAGGTGGGCTTTCCCTCGGCTTCGCAGGCGGACTTCGACTTCGTGCGCCAGCTCATCGCGCAGGAGCTCATTCCGGAGGACGTCACGATCCAGGTGCTCACGCCGGCGCGCGAGCCGCTGATCCGCCGCACCTTCGAGGCCCTGGCCGGTGCACCGCGCGCCATCGTGCACTTCTACAACGCCACTGCGCCGCTGATGCGCCGCGTGGTGCTGGGGCTGGATGAGGACGGCATCGTGGAACTGGCCGCCAGCCACGCGCGGCTCGTGCGCGAGCTGGCCGAGGCGCGGCCCGAGACGGCCTGGACCTTCCAGTACTCGCCCGAGATGTTCTCCGGCACCGAACTGGAGTTCTGCAAGCGCGTGGTCGATGCCGTCACCGCCGAGTGGGGGCCAACGCCGCAGCGCAGGTGCATCATCAACCTGCCCTCCACCGTCGAGCACTCCACGCCCAACGTCTTCGCCGACATGGTGGAGTGGATGCACCGGCACTTGGCGCGACGCGATGCCATCGTGCTGTCGGTGCACCCGCACAACGACCGCGGTACCGGCACCGCGGCGGCGGAGCTGGCCCTCATGGCCGGCGCCGACCGGCTAGAAGGCTGCCTTTTCGGCAACGGCGAGCGCACGGGCAATCTGGATCTCGTCAACGTCGCGCTCAACCTGTACACGCAGGGCGTGGCGCCGCAGCTGGACTTCTCGGACATCGACGACATCCGCCGCACGGTCGAACACTGCAACCAGCTGCCGATACCCGCGCGCCATCCCTACGTGGGCGACTTGGTCTACACCTCCTTTTCCGGCTCGCACCAGGACGCGATCAAGAAGGCCTTCGCCGCGCGCCAGGAAGGGGACCTGTGGGACATGCCCTACCTGCCGATTGACCCGCAGGACCTGGGCCGCAGCTACGAGGCGGTGATCCGCGTCAACAGCCAGTCGGGCAAGGGCGGCATCGCCTACCTGCTGGAGAAGGAATATGGCCTGGTGCTGCCGCGCAGGCTGCAGATGGAGTTCAGCCGCCGCGTGCAGCAGGTGATGGACCTTGAAGGCCGTGAGCTCAGCGCCGCTGACCTGTGGTCGCTGTTCGACCGCGAGTACCGCCTGGAGCGCGTGGCGCTGGGCGCCGTGCGGCTGGAGGAGGCGGGTGAGGGCCGGATGCACGTGCAGGCCCAGGCCGCGCTCGAAGGCCGGGCGCTGCTGCTGCATGGCGAGGGCAACGGCCCGGTGGACGCCTTCGTGACTGCGCTGCGCGCCCACACCGGCGCGGACCTGCAGGTGCTGGACTACCACGAGCATGCGCTGGGCGCCGGCGCACAGGCGCGCGCGGCCGCCTACATCGAGCTGCGCGCGGGCACGCAGGTGTTCTTCGGCGCGGGTATCGACGCCAACATCGTCAACGCCTCGCTCAAGGCGCTGCTGTCGGGGCTGGCGCGCGCCGGTGTCGTGGCAGACGCCGGAGCGGTGCAGGAACAGGCTGCCTGAAGGAGGCACGGACATGAGCGACAAGCTGATCATTTTTGACACCACGTTGCGCGACGGCGAGCAGTCGCCCGGCGCCTCCATGACCCGTGACGAGAAGCTGCGCATCGCACGCCAGCTCGAGCGCCTGCGCGTGGACGTGATCGAGGCCGGCTTCGCCGCCGCCAGCCCGGGGGACTTCGAGGCCGTGCGCACCATCGCTTCGCACATCCGTGAGGCCACGGTGTGCTCGCTGGCGCGTGCCAACGACCGCGACATCTCCCGTGCCGCCGAGGCGTTGAAGGAGGCGCCGCGCTCGCGCATCCACACCTTCATTGCCACCAGCGAACTCCACATGGAGAAGAAGCTGCGCATGACGCGCGAGCAGGTGCTGGAGCAGGCGCGGCTGGCGGTGCGCTTTGCGCGTAACCTGTGTCCGGACATCGAGTTCTCGCCCGAGGACGGCTACCGCTCCGACCCGGACTTCCTGTGCCGCGTGCTGGAAGCGGTGATCGAGGAGGGCGCCACCACGATCAACGTGCCGGACACGGTGGGCTACGCCATTCCCGAGCTCTACGGCGATTTCATCCGCACGCTGCGCGAGCGGATGCCGAATTCGGACAAGGCGGTGTGGTCGGTGCACTGCCACAACGACCTGGGCATGGCGGTGGCGAACTCGCTGGCCGGCGTGAAGATCGGCGGCGCGCGTCAAGTGGAGTGCACCATCAACGGCCTGGGCGAGCGCGCGGGCAACACCTCGCTGGAAGAAGTGGTCATGGCCGTGAAGACGCGGCGCGACTACTTCGGCCTGGACGTGGGCATCGACACCTCTCAGATCGTGCCGGCCTCGCGCCTGGTGGCGCAGACCACCGGCTTCGTGGTGCAGCCCAACAAGGCGGTGGTGGGGGCCAATGCCTTCGCGCATGCCAGCGGCATCCACCAGGACGGCGTGCTCAAGGCGCGCGACACCTACGAAATCATGCGCGCCGAGGATGTGGGCTGGAGCGCCAACAAGATCGTGTTGGGCAAGCTCTCAGGCCGCAACGCCTTCCGCCAGCGGTTGCAGGAACTGGGCGTGGAGTTGGAGTCGGAATCCGAGCTCAATGCCGCCTTCGCACGTTTCAAGGACTTGGCGGACCGCAAGAGCGAGATCTTCGACGAGGACATCATCGCGCTGCTGGGCGACGAGAGCGTTACCAGCGAGCATGAGCATTACCGGCTGCTTTCGTTGGCTCAGCGCTCCGAAACTGGCGAGCGGCCCTGCGCTCGTGTGGTGTTCGCCGCCGGAGAGCAGGAGCACCATGCGGAGAGCGAAGGCAATGGACCGGTGGATGCCAGCCTCAAAGCCATTGAGTCGAAAGTAAGAAGTGGTGCCGAACTGTTGCTGTATTCGGTCAATGCCATCACCTCAGGCAGCACAGAATCGCAGGGAGAGGTGACGGTGCGGCTGCAACTCGGTGGCCGGGTGGTCAACGGGGTCGGGGCGGACCCCGACATCGTCATCGCCTCGGCCAAGGCCTATCTGTCGGCTCTGAACAAGCTGCACAGTCAGGCGGAGCGCGTAGCAGCACAGGGTTAGCGTGGGGGCGGCTGGCCTGCAGAGACCGAAGCATGTGCATGTTCAACTTGAGGAAGTTGCTCTAAGTTTTTGATATTGCATATGTTTTTTCCATCTCGTAAACTCTGCGGCCTCCGCAGTCCGGAAGCATTACCGTGCGTCGCCTTAACAATCTTCGCCTGATGAGTTGGTCGCTGGCCTTGCTGGCCAGTGCAACTTTGTCACTGCCTCATGACGCTGAAGCCGCTGGGCGAAAACCGGTGCGCAAGGCGGCGGCCCGCGTGGAGGCGAAGCTGGAGAAGTCCAAGACGGCGCGTGCGGTGCGGACGGTAGTCGCCCGTCGCAGCGTGATCGAGGCTGAGGTCGCACCGGCACGCCAGTCTTTCGGGCAGATTTATGGGCTGCACAGCACCAGCGATCCGCTGGAGCTGAAATCCAGCGTCGCGCTGGTGATGGATCAGGACACCAATGAGGTCTTGTTCAGCAAGAACCCGCAAGCTGTGCTGCCCATTGCCTCCATCACCAAGTTGATGACGGCGTTGATCGTGACGGAGGCCCAGCAGTCGCTGGATGAGGTCCTGACCATCACGCAGGACGATGTTGACACCGAAAAGAACAGCAGCTCGCGTCTGGCCGTAGGTACCCGGTTGCCGCGGGGCGAGATGCTGCATTTGGCACTGATGGCCTCCGAGAACCGTGCCGCCAATGCGCTCGGACGGCACTACCCCGGTGGGTTGGAAGCCTTTGTGGCGGCCATGAACCGCAAGGCCCGCGAGCTGGGTATGGACGACACCCACTACGCTGAGCCGACCGGGCTGTCCAGCCGCAATCAGTCCAGCGCCCGGGATCTGGCCGTGCTGGTCAAGGCCGCGCACGGTCACCAAATCCTGCGTGAATTCTCAACCTCGCCCGAACATGCAGTGGCGGTCGGCAGCCGCCAGATTCAGTTCCACAACACCAACGGGTTGGTGCGTAGCGGCAGCTGGGACATCGGCCTGCAGAAGACGGGTTACATCTCTGAGGCCGGCCGCTGCCTCGTGATGCAGGCTGATCTGGCCGGCCGCAAGCTCATCATGGTGCTGCTGGATTCCGCGGGCAAATATTCCCGGATCGGCGATGCCGAGCGCCTGCGCAAATGGTTGATGCAGGGCGCTGACGGCATCAAGGCCGTGGTGCCGACCGGCGGCTGACGAGCACAGCGAGCCGGTTTCCGGCCGCGAGCCGTTCTGTTTCCTGGCAAAAGGCCTGTCTAGATGGACAGGCCTTTTTCATTTCCAGCGGTGCTGCGGACCGGCGCGGTGGCGGCTCAGCTCTGTCTGGACTGCTGGCCCAGCGCGCGGGAAATCTCGGCGGCGGTGGACTTGATACGCTCGATCCAACCTTCTTCCAGCCGATCGGAGGGTGCTGACAGCGACAGTCCCGCCACGAGCTGGTTCTGATCGTCGTAGATACCGGCAGCCATGCAGCGCACCCCCAGCTCCAGTTCTTCATCATCGCGCGCCACGCCTTGCTGGCGCACGTTGGCAAGTTCGCGCTCCAGGCGTGTCAGCTCCGTGATGCTGTTGCGCGTATGACCCGCCAGGCCCGTACGTGCCGCATAGGCCCGCACACGCTGAGGCTCATCGTGAGCCAGGAACAGCTTGCCGACGGAGGTCAGGTGCAGCGGTGCCCGTCCGCCTACGGCACGCACCACCTGCATGCCGGATCTCTCGCTGTAGGTGCGCTCGATATAGACAATTTCGTCGCCCTGGCGTACTGACAGATTGACCGTCTGGTGCGTGAGCCGATGCAACTCGCGCATCGGACCCAGCGCCGCATCCCTGACGTCCAGCCGTGCTTTGACCAAGTTGCCCAGTTCCAGCAAGCGCATGCCCAGCCGGTAACTGCCCGCCTCGGGCCGGTCCACGAAGCGTCCAGCCGCAAGGTCATTGAGGATACGGTGCGCCGTGGACGGATGCAGTCCGGTGCGCTCGCTGATTTCCTTGAGCGAAACCGGGTCGCGATGCGCCGCCAGTACATCCAGCAGGGCAAAACTGCGCTCCAGGACCTGGATGGTGGGCGTCTGGACTTCCTTCTTCTGCATGGCGCCGATTGTGCTTGGGATGGCGATATTTTGCATCGCGAAAATTCACTTTGCTGCCTGATATGGCAGCCCAGGGCTTTCCCGGGTGTGCAGCCGGTCACGCCTGGGTCTTGGCGTGTCAATGTGCGCCGTCGAGGGCTTGAGCAGCAGTGACGCCGGCCCGTACCGCGCCTTCCAGCGTGGCCGGATAGGGACCCTCCACATAGTCGCCGGCAGCCCAAAGCCCGGGTGCGATACGGGCCGGTGGGCGTTGCAGCAGGGGCGTGCATGCAAAGGTAGCGCGCCGTTCGGCCACGATCCGCTTCACGCGGGGTGGTTCGTGCCAAGTCCCGGCCGGGAAGTCACGTTGCAATTGGGCGCGCACGGCTTCACCTGTTGCCGGAAGCCCACGCTCGGTCCAGGGAGCTGCCCCACTGATGACGGCGGCAAAACAGCCCGGCATACCGCTCAGCGCGCCGTGATCGAACAGAAACTGTGCTGGAGCACTGGCCGATTCGTGCAGCTGCACCATGGGCAGGGCCAGCCGGCTGCCCCGACTTTCCAAGTACACGGTGACGATGGGCTCATAGCGCAATGCCGCCGTGCGTGTCGCCCAGTCCGGTGCCAGCGGCTGCGCCAGTCGTGCGGCCTCGGCTGCGCTGGCCGCCAGCACCAGCGCATCGAAGCGCTGGCCCTGCACATGCCAGGCATCCGCTTCGCGTGCGAGGCTCTGCACGCGGGTGGCGACATGCAGTGTGGCGCCCCGGCGGCGCAGCCAGTGGCCAGCTGGGTCCGGCAGCAGCGCGGACAGCGGGCGCCGCGGCAGCAGCAGGTCGGCCGCACCCTGCCCACCGAAGAGCGCATCCCGCAACACGCGCAGGAACACCGCGGCACTGGCACGCTCGGCCGGCGTATTGAGCGCGGCCACGCACAGCGGATCGATCAGGTCAGTCCGTACCCGCCGCGGCAGCCCGGCACAGAGTTGGGCCACGCTCCAGGACGGCGAACAGCGGAAGCGCAGGGCCATCCAGCGCAGCGACGTGGCCAGCAGCCGTAGCCGCTCTCCGGCGCTCCAGCCTTGGCGGCGCAGCACGGCCCAGCCGAACGTCGCCAGCGGCGGGCCTGGTGGCAAGCGCAGGCCGCGGCCATCCGGGGTCACCAACGCCAGCGGCAGGCGCTGCAGCACTTGCTCGGGCTCCACACCCACGCAGCGCATGAGCGAAAGCGTCTGCCGGTAGGCGCCGATGAGGATGTGCTGGCCGTTGTCGAGCACGCCATCGGGCAGGGCGCGGGCCCGACCGCCCAGTCGTGGCGCCATCTCGAACAGCGTGACGCGATGCCCAAGCGTCACTGCCTCGACGGCCGCTGCGATGCCGGCCCAGCCCCCACCGATGACGCCCACATCCAGCGGCCGCACTGCGGTGTGAGGCCGAGATGCTGCGGCCATCAGCGCGCCTGCCAGTTGGTGCGCATGGCGATCCAGACTTTGCGCAAGGGTGTGAGCGAGATGCGCTGGTGCAGCACCTGGAAGTCCGCAGCTTCGATCTCACGCAGCAGCGTGCGGTAGATGTGGGCCATCATCAGCCCGGGCCGCTGCGCCCGTCGGTCTTCGCCGGGCAGCAGGGCCAGGGCCTCGTCATAAAGCCTGTGCGCGCGCTCGGCCTGGAAGCGCATGAGCGCCGTGAAGCGGTCGCTGTAGCCCCATGGCGCCTCGCGCTTGAGAAGCTCGTGGGCCTTCACATCGAAGCGCTGCAGCTCGTTCACGGGCAAGTAGATGCGGCCACGCCGCGCGTCCTCGCCCACGTCGCGGATGATGTTGGTGAGCTGCATCGCCAGCCCGAGGCGGTGGGCGTACTGCAGCGTCTGCGGCTGCGTGCGGCCGAAGATGTTGGCAGCTACTTCGCCGACGATGCCTGCCACCAGGTGGCAATAGCGCTGCAGCGACGGAAAATCGAGGTAGCGCGTCTGCTGCAGGTCCATCTCGCAGCCCTCGATGACGGCATGAAGTTGCTGCGCTTCGATGCCGTAATCCGGCGCGTGCGGCATGAGTGCGCGCATCACCGGGTGGGACGGCTTGCCGGCGAAGGAGGACTTCACCTCCTGGTGCCACCAAGCCAGCTTGGTGGCAGCCACGCCGGGGTCGTGCGCCTCGTCCACCACGTCGTCCACCTCACGGCAAAAGGCATAGAAGGCCGTGATGGCCTTGCGCCGCGCCGGCGGCAGGAAACGGAAGGCGTAATAGAAAGACGAGCCGCTGGCTGCCGCCTTGTCATGCACGTACTGCTGCGGCGTCATGCTCGGCTCCCGGCCGAGCCGAAGGCGTGCATGCCCAGGGCGCGCCACAGCAGGCGCGGCGCATCGAAAGCCTCCAGCTTGGGGCGGCGGGCGAGGGTGGCGTGATTCATCCGTTCGATTTTCTCAAGGATGCGCAGCCCACCCTGCACCACCAGCCGCAACTCCCAGCCCGCACGCCCCGGCAGGCGGTGCACCAGCGGCGCGCCCGACAGCATCAACGTCCGGGCCCAGCCGCAGAGCTCGCGCACCAGAGCCTGCGTGGCGGCCGTGTCGCGTTGGGCCTGCAGCAGTTCCAGCGTCAAGCCATGGCGCGCCGCGTCGGCCAGCGGCACGTAGTGCCGGCCGCGCGGCAGGTCCACGCTCAGGTCCTGCCAGAAATTGATCAGTTGCAGCGCGCTGCAGATGGCATCGGACTGCGCCAGCGCCGCGCGGTCCTGTACGCCGTAGAGATGAAGCAGCAGCCGCCCGATCGGATTGGCCGAGTGGCGACAGTAGTCCAGTAGCGTGGCGCGGTCCGGATAGCGGGGATTGCCCGTGTCCTGTTCGAAGGCGGTGAGCAGGTCGCGCAGCGGTTGTGCGGGCAGCGAGAAGTGCCGCATCTGCTTGGCCAGCGACTCGAAGACATTGCGCCAGCGCGCATCGTTTGGCGCTTCGCCAGCGGCGCAGCGCTCCAGCTCGGTGCGGTAGGCGGCCAAGTCTGCCAAGCGTCGAGCGGGTGACGCGTCGCCCTCGTCGGCCAGGTCGTCGGCAGTGCGCGCGAAGATGTAGATGGCGATCACAGCCGGGCGCAGCGCCGGCGGACACAGCACGGAGGCGACAGGAAAATTCTCGTAGTGGTCGATGCTCACGGCCGCGATTGTCCATGCCGAGTTCTTTGCGCCCGGCAGGCGGTTTGTGGATGCAGAACCGGTGTCGCTGCATCTGTACCGGTTGGCCGATACGCAGATCGACCGGCACGTGAACGTCAGAAAAGACTTCAACCCCTTCGGACCGAAATGGGACGCGTCTGGCGAGGACCTGTGCGGCAAGCGCAGACGGGGTAGCACGGCCACCCTCTGCTCCCCCGGGTGGCGGGCGGGGTGGATTCCCCATCCAACCAAGCGCAGTTGCCCCGGCTGCCCTACGCGACTGCGCGCCCTCGGGCTATCGGTTGCGAGGCCGGCTTCGGCTTGAGGCATAGGGCATTCGTCGGGTCCGCTAGAATCGCGGGTTCGATCCGAACGCCTTTGCTGTGCTTGAGCCGAATGCGGTGAAAGCCGCACGTTCGGTTCTTAGGGAGGACGGGTCAGCAATGGCCTGTCTTTACCCTCCCCGAATCACTGCGCAATGCCGGCCTCGCTCGGGCGGCACTGCTGGGACAACGGCGCGGGTGGCGAAATTGGTAGACGCACCAGGTTTAGGTCCTGACGCCAGCGATGGCGTGCCGGTTCGAGTCCGGCCCCGCGCACCACACAAGCAACGAAAGAGCACGAGATCATGACCGTCCAAGTGGAAACCCTCGACAAGCTGGAGCGCCGCATCACGCTGACGCTGCCCGCGGACGCCATCAACAACGAGGTGCAGTCGCGCTTGAAGAAGCTCTCGCGCACCGTCAAGGCCGACGGCTTCCGCCCGGGCAAGGTGCCGCTGAGCGTGGTGGCCCAGCGCTACGGTTTCTCGGTGCAGTACGAGGTCATGAACGACAAGGTTGGCGAGGCTTTCGCCAACGCCGCCACCGAGGCCAAGCTGCGCGTGGCCGGGGCCCCGAAGATCACGCAGAAAGAAGAAGCGGGCGAGGGCCAGCTGGCCTTCGACGCCACCTTCGAGGTCTACCCGGAGGTGAAGATCGGTGACCTGTCGGCCGCCGAGGTCGAACGCGTCTCCACCGAGGTCAGCGACGCCGCTATCGACAAGACCATCGACATCCTGCGCAAGCAGCGCCGTAGCTTCTCCGAGCGTGCCGCTGAGGAGGGCGCTGCCGAGAGCGACCGCGTCACCATCGACTTCGAAGGCAAGATCGACGGCGAGCCTTTTGCCGGCGGCAAGGCTGAAGGCTTCCAGTTCATCATCGGCGAAGGCCAGATGCTGGAGCAGTTCGACAAGGCGGTGCGCGGCATGAAGACCGGCGAGAGCAAGACCTTCCCGTTGCAGTTCCCCGAGGACTACCACGGCAAGGACGTCGCGGGCAAGGAAGCCGACTTCCTGGTCACGATGAAGAAGATCGAGCAGCAGCACCTGCCCGAGGTGAACGAGGAGTTCGCCAAGTCGCTGGGTATTGCTGAAGGCACGGTCGAGGCGCTGCGTGCCGACGTGAAGAAGAACCTGGAGCGCGAAGTGAAGTTCCGCGTCCAGGCCAAGAACAAGGCGGCCGTAATGGACGCCTTGGTGGCTGCCGCCGAACTGGACCTGCCCAAGGCCCTGGTGGAAAGTGAGATCGAGCGCATGACGCAAAGCGCCCGCGCCGACCTCAAGCAGCGCGGCATCAAGGATGCCGACAAGGCACCGATCCCGGCCGAGATCTTCCAGCCGCAAGCCGAGAAGCGCGTGCGCCTGGGTTTGGTCGTAGCGGAGCTGGTGCGTGCGAACAATCTGCAAGCCAAGCCCGAGCAGCTGCAGGCGCACATCGAGGAGATGGCGCAGAGCTACGAGAACCCGGCTGAGGTGGTGCGGTGGTATCTCAGCGACCGCCAGCGCATGGCCGAGGTGGAGGCGGTGGTGATCGAGAACAACGTCACCGACTTCGTGCTGGGCCAGGCCAAGGTCACCGACAAGCAGCTGCCCTTCGAGGAGCTGATGGCTGGTTAAGCCTCGCCTTCTAGCGGGTCGCAGGGCGCCGTGCCGCAAGGCCGGCGCCCTTGTTTTCTTCACGACATAATCGTCGCGGAACCTCCCCCTGCAAGGACAATCCTCATGAGTGCGTTGGATACGAACAACCTGGGCATGGTGCCCATCGTCATTGAGCAATCGGGCCGCGGCGAGCGTGCCTACGACATCTACAGCCGGCTGCTGCGCGAGCGGGTGATCTTCCTGGTGGGGCCGGTCAACGACCAGACGGCCAACTTGGTGGTGGCGCAGCTGTTGTTCCTGGAGAGTGAGAACCCGGACAAGGACATCTCGCTTTACATCAACTCGCCGGGCGGCAGTGTGAGCGCGGGCATGTCGATCTACGACACGATGCAGTTCATCAAGCCTGACGTGTCCACGCTTTGTATGGGTATTGCGGCCAGCATGGGCGCCTTCCTGCTGGCGGCGGGTGCCCAGGGCAAGCGCTTCTCCCTGCCCAATTCGAAGGTCATGATCCACCAGCCGTTGGGCGGCGCGCAGGGTCAGGCTACCGACATAGAAATTCACGCACGCGAGATCCTCAAGACCCGCGAGCAGCTCAACCGCATCCTGGCTGAACGTACCGGGCAGCCGCTGGAGAAGATCCAGGCCGACACCGAGCGTGACTACTTCATGTCTGCGGCTGAGGCCAAGGGTTATGGCCTGATCGACCAGGTCATTGACCGCCGGCCCTGAAGACATGCCCCGGACGCCGCCGCCAGAGCGCGGACCGGCGGGCAGCGTGGCTTCTTAAGCACCTTGGGCGACGGGGCTCTCCGGACTCGGAGAGCCCCGTTTCCCATTGCACTATCATTGTCCCGACCCCTTAACGCGCATTTGCGACCCTAAATTCCATGGCCGACAAAAAAGGCGCTTCGAGCGAGAAGGTGCTGTATTGCTCGTTCTGCGGCAAGAGCCAGCACGAGGTAAAGAAGCTCATCGCCGGCCCCTCGGTGTTCATCTGTGATGAATGCATCGAGCTGTGCAACGACATCATCCGTGACGAGGTGCCGCCTGAAGGCACTGCCAAGTCCGCCAAGTCCGACCTGCCCACCCCGGGCGAGATCAAAGCCAGCCTCGACCAGTACGTGATTGGTCAAGAAGTGGCCAAGCGCACGCTGGCCGTGGCGGTTTACAACCACTACAAGCGGCTCAAGCACATGGGTGGTGGCAAGGAGGAGGTGGAGCTCAGCAAGAGCAACATCCTACTCATCGGCCCCACCGGCTCGGGCAAGACGCTGCTGGCACAGACGCTGGCGCGGCTGCTCAACGTGCCCTTCGTCATCGCCGACGCCACTACGCTGACCGAGGCGGGCTACGTGGGCGAGGATGTCGAAAACATCATCCAGAAGCTGCTGCAGAACTGTAATTACGACGTGGAGCGCGCCCAGCGCGGCATCGTCTACATCGACGAGATCGACAAGATCAGCCGCAAGGCGGACAACCCCAGCATCACGCGTGATGTCTCGGGCGAGGGCGTGCAGCAGGCTCTGCTGAAGCTGGTGGAAGGCACCATGGCCAGCGTGCCGCCGCAGGGTGGGCGCAAGCATCCGAACCAGGATTTCCTGCAGATCGATACCACCAACATCCTGTTTATCTGCGGCGGTGCCTTCGACGGGCTGGAAAAGGTAATCCAGAACCGCACCGAGAAATCGGGAATTGGTTTTGCCGCCACCGTACACAGCAAGAGCGAGAAGCGGGTGTCGGACCTGTTCCGCGAGGCGGAGCCGGAAGATCTGATCAAGTTCGGCCTCATTCCCGAGTTGGTGGGCCGCCTGCCGGTGGTTGCCACCCTGGGCGAACTGACCGAGGACGCGCTGGTGCAGATCCTTACCGAGCCCAAGAACGCGCTGGTCAAGCAGTACCAGCGGCTGTTCGGCATGGACAGTGTGGAACTGGAGATCCGGCCTTCGGCACTGTCGGCCATTGCCCGCAAGGCGCTGGCGCGCAAGACCGGTGCCCGCGGCCTGCGCTCGATCATGGAGCACGCGCTCATCGACACGATGTTCGACCTGCCTACTCTCGACGGCGTGGCCAAGGTGGTGGTCGACGAACACAACATCGAGGAGGGGGCCAAGCCGCTGCTCGTTTACCGCGAGCAGAAGGCCAGTGCCTGAGGCGGTGCCTCTCCCGCGCATCCCTTCCCCGACACGGCGGCGGCCGTTCCCGCTTGCAAATCAGTGCTCGGGCCTCATGTGGGCCTGAGAAAGAGAGGAACCCATGTCAGGACATCCTGTATTGCCCGCCGAATCGACCACGCTGCCGCTGCTGCCGCTGCGCGACGTGGTGGTGTTTCCCCACATGGTGATCCCGCTGTTCGTGGGGCGGCCCAAGTCGATCAAGGCGCTGGAAGCGGCCATGGAGGCCGGGCGCCAGATCATGCTGGTGGCGCAGAAAGCTGCCGGCAAGGACGAGCCGAAGGCGGACGACATGTTCGAGATCGGCTGCGTCTCCAGCATCCTGCAGATGCTCAAGCTGCCCGACGGCACGGTGAAGGTGCTGGTGGAGGGCACGCAGCGCGCGCGCACCACCCAGATCACCGACAACGGCGAGCATTTCGTGGCCGAGGTGCGCCCGATCCCGCCTGAAGCCGACACCAAGCCCGAGGTCGAGGCGCTGCGCCGGGCCGTGACGCAGCAGTTCGACCAGTACGTCAAGCTCAACAAGAAGATTCCGCCGGAGATCCTCACCTCCATCGCCGGCATCGACGACGCCGGCCGCCTGGCCGACACCATCGCCGCGCACTTGCCGCTCAAGCTCGAAGCCAAGCAGTCGGTGCTGGACCTGCATGAGGTGGACAAGCGGCTGGAGAAGCTGCTGGAGCTGCTGGAGCACGAGGTCGACATCCTGCAGGTGGAAAAGCGCATCCGCGGCCGCGTCAAGCGCCAGATGGAGAAGAGCCAGCGCGAGTACTACCTGAACGAGCAGGTCAAGGCGATCCAGAAGGAGCTCGGCGACGGCGAGGAAGGTGCCGACCTCGAGGAGCTGGAAAAGAAGATCGTCGCGGCCAAGATGCCCAAGGAGGCACGCAAGAAGGCCGACAGCGAGCTCAAGAAGCTCAAGCTGATGTCGCCCATGTCGGCCGAGGCCACCGTGGTGCGCAACTACATCGACACGCTGATCAACCTGCCCTGGTCCAAGAAGACCAAGATCAAGCATGACCTGGCGCACGCCGAGGAAGTGCTCAACGAGGACCACTACGGCCTGGAGAAGGTCAAGGACCGTATCCTGGAATACCTCGCGGTGCAGCAGCGCGTGGACAAGGTCAAGGCGCCGATCCTTTGCCTGGTCGGCCCCCCGGGCGTGGGCAAGACCTCGCTGGGCCAGAGCGTGGCCCGGGCCACGGGCCGCAAGTTCGTGCGCATGGCGCTGGGCGGCGTACGTGACGAGGCCGAGATCCGTGGCCACCGCCGCACCTACATCGGCTCCATGCCGGGCAAGGTGCTGCAGAGCCTGACCAAGGTCGGCACGCGCAATCCGCTGTTCCTGCTCGACGAGATCGACAAGCTGGGCATGGACTTCCGGGGCGACCCGTCGTCGGCACTGCTGGAGGTGCTTGACCCCGAGCAGAACCACACCTTCGGCGACCACTACGTCGAGGTCGATTTCGACCTCTCGGATGTGATGTTCGTGGCGACCTCCAACTCCATGAACATCCCGCCGGCGCTGCTGGACCGCATGGAGGTGATCCGCCTGTCCGGCTACACCGAGGACGAGAAGCTCAACATCGCCCAGCGCTACCTGCTGCCCAAGCAGCAGAAGAACAACGGCGTGCGCGACGACGAGATGGACGTCACGGAAAGCGCGCTGCGCGGGATCATTCGCTACTACACGCGTGAAGCCGGTGTGCGTTCGCTGGAGCGGGAGATCTCCAAGATCTGCCGCAAGGTGGTCAAGGGCCTGCAGCTCAAGACCTACGAAGGCAAGGTGGTCGTGACCGAGGAGAACCTCCACGACTTCCTGGGCGTGCGCAAGTTCGACTTCGGCCGTGCCGAGAAGAAAAACCAGGTCGGCCAGGTGGTCGGTCTGGCCTGGACGGAGGTGGGCGGCGACCTGCTGACCATCGAGGCGGTGGTGATGCCCGGCAAGGGCAACATCATCCGCACCGGCCAGCTCGGCGACGTGATGAAGGAGTCGGTCGAGGCGGCACGCTCGGTGGTGCGCTCGCGGGCGCGGCGCCTGGGCATCAAGGACGAGATGTTCGAGAAGCGCGACATCCACATCCACGTGCCCGACGGCGCCACGCCCAAGGACGGTCCCAGCGCGGGCATTGCCATGACCACCGCCTTCGTTTCCTCGCTCACCGGCATCCCGGTGCGCGCGGACGTGGCGATGACGGGCGAGATCACGCTGCGCGGCGAGGTCACGGCCATCGGCGGCCTCAAGGAGAAGCTGCTGGCCGCTCACCGCGGCGGCATCAAGACCGTGATGATCCCCGAGGAAAACGTCAAGGACCTGCAGGACATCCCCGAGAACGTCAAGAACCAGCTCGAAATCGTCCCCGTGCGCTGGATCGACCGCGTGCTCGAAGTGGCCCTGGAGGCGGCGCCCGAAGCACTGCCCGAGGAAGAGCTGCCCGCCAAGGCGGAAGCCGCCGCGGCCAAGCCCGAACCCGCAGCCGCGACCACCGGCGACGCGATCAAGCACTGAAAAAAGGCTTGCGCGAATCAAAAAAAGCGGTGTATACTGCGAGTCTTCGCTGAGCAGCAATGCAAAGCGAAGACCACGCGGGAATAGCTCAGTTGGTAGAGCGCAACCTTGCCAAGGTTGAGGTCGCGAGTTCGAGCCTCGTTTCCCGCTCCATCTCCCGAAGGGAAGCCCAGGCTTCCCTTTTTCATGCAGCGGCGCGGTAGCAAAGCGGTTATGCAGCGGATTGCAAATCCGTCCAGGGCGGTTCGACTCCGCCCCGCGCCTCCAAAGAACTCTAAAGAAATCAAGTACTTAGCGGCCCCAGGTGGGCCGCTTTTTTTTGCGCCACACGGATGGCTATGTGATCGTGTAGCGCCCGGCAGGGCGCAGCGCCAGCCACTCCCGTCAGAACATGCCCCGGTACAGCGCGCAGGAGCGGCACAGGCTTGGCGGCTGATCGGCCACCAGCGCGGCGCGCAGCTGCACGGCCTGCTCGCCGTGCCAACGTCCCTGCAGCCCCTGCGGGTCCGTGAATACGTCGCCGAAAGTGGCACGGTCCGCACTGGCGGCCATGCAGCAGGGCAGCATCTGGCCGGCCGCGGTGATGTAGAGCTGCTCCCAGGGCCAGTCGCAGCGCGGCCCGTTCGATGAGCGCGTGGTGCGCGCTCTCAGTCGCGGCAAGTGCAGCCGGATGCCCAGCGCCGATGCCAGCGTCCGTGATTCCGCGAACAGCGCCTCCAGTGCTGGCAGCTCAGTTTCCGGAATCTCGTGCTCGTTCACGTAGCTGCGAATCGGGATGTAGCGCGCCGGCAGTTCCGGCTGCTGCAGGTCGCTCGACAGCCGCTGCACCAGCAGCTCCGCCACCCCATGCGCGTGCAGCAAACGCAGCAGCGCCGGCAGCTCCGGGGCGTTGTGGCGCATCAGCACCATCACGCCGCGCACCTCCAGCGTGCTGCCCGCCTCTTGGCGCGCCTGCATCAGGCGGCCCAGGTTGCGTACCACCTTGGCGAAGGACGCCTTGCGCCGGATCGACTCGTAGGTCGCGGCAGTGGCGCCGTCCAACGACACCGACAAGGCGCTCAGGCCACTGTCCACGCAGCGCGCCGCGCGCTTGGGCGTCAGCAGGGTGAGGTTGGTGTTGGCCGAGACGCGGATGCCGCGCGCCGCCGCCAGCTCCACCATCTCGAAGAACTGCGGATGCAGCATCGGCTCGCCCAGCCCCTGCAGGTGCAGTTCTTCCAGCCCGGGCATCTGGTCCAGCAGCTCGACGAAGCGCTCCAGCGGCAACTCCGCCACCGTGTCGCCGCGCTCATTGACCGTGCACATGCGGCAGGCCAGGTTGCAGCGGCCCACCGGCTCGATCTGCGCGAAACGCGGCAGCGGCGGGTGCAGCTCCACGGACGCCGTTCCCGACCCGGCAGCTGCCGCGGGCGGCTGCGGGACGGCTGTGCCAAGGGCCTGGGCGCCGGCCGGCGCGAGTGAGGGCTCGGCGGTGGGCTGCGCGATGTCCAGCGCTGCCATGTCGTGTGCCGGGGCCGCCATCAGCGCTGCACTCCGGGCGTGACGTGGACGCGGCGCCGCGCCGGCGGCGGCCCGCCATGCACCTGCACGATCAGCTCCACCACCGGCGGCGGCAGCACCCGCCGCCGCGCCAGCACCCAGGGCAGGCCGGCCAATGCCGCGCGCAGCGCCGCCCCGGCCACGCCCTGCGCCACGCCGTCGCGCCACACCTTGCGCGTCTCGTGCCAGGCCAGCGGCCACGGCAGCCGCAGCCACGCCAGCCACAACCGGTTGCGCGTCGTGACCAGTGCCCGTGCGCGGCGATCGCGCGCCGGGGAAGGGTGGTGGTGCGTGCACACCGACGCCACATAGGCCATGTCCCAGCCCGCGGCCATGAGGTCCTGGCCCAGCAGGACCTCCTCGGCGCCCAGGAAGAAGCGCGGCTCGTAGCTGCCGGCCTCCCGGAAGGCCTGCACCCGCATCACCACCGCGCCGGCCATGAAGCTCACCAGCCGCGGCCCGGGCAGCCCGCGCGAGTCCAGCGGGCTGGCGGCCATGCATTCGCAGGCCGGATCGACGCGGTTCTCCGGCCCCACCAGCACCCGCGCGTTCAGCACCGCCAGGCGCGGATGGGCGTCCAGCACCGCCGCGGCCCGCGAGAGCGAGCCGGGCTCCCACCAAGTGTCGTCGTCACAGAAAGCGACATAGGGCGTGCGCACCCGCGCCACGCCCAGGTTGCGCCCGGCCGCGCCCAGGTTGCGCGGGCACTGCACCAGCGTGACGCCCTCGAAGCGCCGCACCACCTCGGCCGCGGCCGGCGCGCTGCCGTTGTTGACCACGATCAGCGCTGGCCGCTCCGGCAGCGCCTGCAGCCGCTGCAGCGTGCGCTCCAGCTCCTGCGGGCGCTCGTGCGTGAGCACCACCACGCTCACGCGCGGGTCTTGGGCATTCATCGGTCGTCCTCCTGCTGGGGCGCGGAGGCCGCGTCGGGCCGGGCGTCGAAACGCCAGCGCCGCTCCGGCCGCGCCGTGTCGTCATGGCCGCCGGGGCCGAAGGCCCGCAGCTGGCTGGCATAGCACTGCACCGCGCGCGCCTTGAGCGCCTCGGCGCGCGGGGTCATCTCTTTGTCCGGTGTGAGGGTGCAACCTTGCCGCAGCAGCTCGGCCAGCCGCTCCTGCAGCAGCCCCGGAATGCCGCGGTAGAGCGCGTCCTCGTACATCAGGGCCGGGCGCGGCCGGCGCCGCCAAGCCGCCATGCAGGCCTCGTGCACCAGCCGGTGGTCGGAATGGAACAGGCCCATAGGGAAGAGCAGCGGGTCTTGTGCCGCGTGCCGCTCCAGCTCGGCCTCCAGCGCCCGCGCCACGGCGTCCACCGTCGGCGTGGCGCCGTACTGGCTGTCGCCGAAGCTCAGCCAGCAGGGCTCGCAGCCCAGCAGCGCCAGCGCGGCGCGATCCTCCTCGCGCCGGGCACGCACCGCTTCGCCAGCACTGGAGAAGCCGCATTGCGCGTCCCAGTCGGTGCGCTGCCCGGGGTCTGGCGGCAGCCCGGCGAAGACGGTGAGCACCCGGGTGCCCGGATGAGATTGCAGCCATTCGCCGCAGCTGAAGACGGCGTCGTCGAGATGGGGTGAGATCAGGAGTGCGGGCATGCGGCGGTGTGTCCTGTGTGCAGTGCAGCAACCGCCACGCCCATGGCCGGGCGCACCGTCCAGTCGTGGGGGGCGGGGCCCTGCGGCGACAATGGCGCTCTAGCCCAAGACCGCCGGGGCGCCTGGCCCAGCACAGGCCGCTTCCCGGGCCCAGGAGACAAGCCATGAAGCATCCGACGCCAAGACTCGTCGTCCTGGCCGCTGCGCTGCTGGCCGCCGCGCTGGCTCAGGCCGACGTCAACATCGGCGTCACGCTGTCGGTCACCGGGCCGGCGGGCACGCTGGGCGTCGCCGAGAAGAACACCATCGCGCTGCTGCCCACGACCATGGCCGGGCAGAAGGTCAATGTCCTGGTGCTCGACGACGCCTCCGACACCGGCACCGCCGTCGCAAACATGCGCCGGCTGGTCAACGAGCACAAGGCGGACGTGATCCTGGGCTCCACCACCTCGCCGGGCTCGCTGGCCATGATCGACGTGGCCGCCGAGTCGCAGACGCCCATGATTTCCCTGGCCGCGAGCTCCCGCATCGTCGAGCCGGTGGACGCCCGGCGGCGCTGGGTGTTCAAGACGCCGCAGAACGACATCGCGATGTCCGTGGCGATTGCCGAGCACATGGCCGCCGCGGGCGTGCAGAACGTGGCTTTCATCGGCTTCGCCGACGCCTACGGCGAGGGCTGGTTCCAGGAGTTCAGCAAGGCCGCCGCGTTCAAGAAGATCAAGGTGGTGGCCAACGAGCGCTACGCCCGCACCGACACCGCCGTCGCCGTCCAGGTGCTCAGGATGCTCGCGGTCAAGCCCGACGCGGTGCTCATCGCCGCCGCCGGCACCCCGGCGCTGCTGCCGCAGAAGGCGCTGCGCGAGCGCGGCTACACCGGCCGCTTCTACCAGACGCACGGCGTGGCCAACGCCGACTTCCTGCGCGTGGGCGGCCGCGACGTGGAAGGGACGTACCTGCCCGCCGGCCCGGTGCTGGTGGCCGACCAGCTCCCAGCCACGCACCCGGTGAAGAAGAGCGCCCAGGCTTACGTCGCCGCCTACGAGGCCGCCTACGGCAAGGGCAGCGTCTCGGCCTTCGGCGCACATGCCTGGGACGCCGGACTGCTGGTGGCCGCGGCCGTGCCGGTGGCCTTGAAAAAGGCGCAGCCCGGCAGCGCCGAGTTCCGCGCCGCGCTGCGCGACGCGCTGGAGAACGTGCGCGACCTGCCCGGCGCGCACGGCATCTTCAACATGACGCCCGGCGACCACCTCGGCCTGGACCAGCGCGCGCGCGTGATGGTGCGCATCGAGAACGGGGCGTGGAAATACCAGCCTGCGGCGCAGCCCTGAGCCGTCCCCGCACTGTCCCCACGCTTTACGCGGCAGCAAAGGAGCCGCATCGGCCGCGTCACATCCGGCTGGCAGACTCCAGCATGTGAAGCAATCAGTGACATCCCTCCGTCCCCTGCGCCAGGCCGTGGCGCTGGCGGCGGTGGCGCTGCTGGCGGGCTGCGCGAGCGTGCGCCCCTCGGCCGAGGCCGCCGCGCCGCTGGCCACCGTCGCGCAACCCGCCGAAGCCACGGCCGCCGACCGCGCCGCGGCGGCCTGGTGGGCCCAGTTCGGCGATCCGCTGCTGCCCGGCCTGGTCGAGGAGGCGCTGCGCGCCAATCCTCAAGTCACCTCGGCCCAGGCGGCGCTGCGCCAGGCGCGCGCGCTGCGCGACCTGGCGGCCTCGGGGCTCTATCCCAACGTCGGCGCCTCGGCCTCGGCCGGCCGCAACCGCGCGCGCAACGTCAGCAGCAACCAGTTCCAGGCCGGCTTCGACGCGGCCTGGGAGCCCGACCTGTTCGGCCGCACCCGCGCCGGTGTCGAAGCGGCCGAGGCCGACGTGGCGGCCAGCCGCCTGTCGCTGGCCGACGTGCAGGTGTCGCTGGCGGCCGAGGTCGCCGTGGACCTGATCACGCTGCGCGGCCTGCAGGCGCGCCTGGCCCTGGCCCAGGCCAACCTGGCGAGCCAGCAGGAGACTTTTCAGATTGCCCAGTGGCGGCTGCAGGCCGGTCTCGCCACCTCGCTGGAAGCCGAGCAGGCGCGCGCCGCCGCCGAGCAGACGCAGGCGCAGATCCCGGCGCTGCAGCTTTCCATGGCCCAGTTCGCCAGCGCGCTGGCCGTGCTCACCGGCCGCCCGCCGGCCCTTCCGCGGCTGAACCAAGTGGCGCCCATTCCGGTCGCGCCCGAAGGCCTGGCGCAGAGCCTGCCCACCGACACGCTGCGCCAGCGCCCCGACGTGCGCGCGGCCGAGACCCGGGTGCGCGCCGCGCTGGCGCGCGTGACCCAGGCCGACGCCGCCCGCTACCCCACCTTCCGCCTCAGCGGCTCGCTGGGCCTGAGCGCGCTGACGCTGGGCAGCCTCACCGGCCCGGGCACGGTGGTGAGCTCGCTGCTGGCCGGGCTGTCGCTGCCGGTGTTCGACGCCGGTGCCATCGACGCCCAGGTGCGCGCGCAGCAGGCCGCCGCGCAGCAGTCGGCCGCCAGCCTGCAGGCCGTGGCGCTCAATGCGCTCAAGGAAGTGGAGGACGCGCTGGTCGAGCTGCGCAGCAGCCGCGAGCGCCAGGCCACGCTGGGCCGCGCCGCCGAGGCCGCCGCCAATGCCGCGTTGCTGGCCACGCAGCAGTACGGCAGCGGCCTGGTGGACTTCCAGACCGTGCTGCAGACCCAGCGCACCCAGCTTGCCCTGCAGGACAACCTGGCCGCCGCGCAGGCCGACGCCGCCATCGCCCATGTGCGTCTTTACAAGGCGCTGGGCGGCGGCTGGCAGCCGGACGGCGCCCCGGCGGCGCCCTGACTTTTTCGCTGGCCGCGCGATGCTGAAACCCGCGGCCGGCCCCGGATCTCCGAATTGCCCTCCAACGCCATGAAACCCCAAGACAAAGCCCCCGCCCCGGACCTCGAAGCGCTGCTCGGCCCCGGCGCGACGCCGCGGCCCTGGTGGCGGCGCAGTGCCACCTGGATCGCGGCCGGGCTGCTGGCCGCGGCGGTGGCCGGTGGTCTGGTCTGGCAGTCGCGCCAGGCCCAGCAGGCCGCGCCGGTGTTCGTCACCGAGCCGGTGACGCGCGGTGACCTGCAGCTCAGCGTCAGCGCCAACGGCACGCTGCAGCCCACCCGCACCGTCAACATCGGCAGCGAACTTTCCGGCACCGTCGCCCGCGTGCTGGTGGACGTGAACGACCAGGTGAAGAAGGGCCAGGTACTGGTCGAGCTGGACCAGACCCGGCTCAAGGGCCAGCTGGAGCGCTCGCGCGCCACGCTCGCCTCCAACCGCGCCAAGGTCGCGCAGGTCGAGGCCACGCTCAAGGAGGCGCAGGCGCAGCTGTCGCGCTTCGAGGAGGTGGCGCGCCTGTCCGGCGGCAAGGTGCCCTCGGCCACCGAGCTCGACAGCGCCCGCGCCGCGGTGTCGCGCGCGCAGTCGGACCTGGCCGCCGCCCGCGCCTCGGTGACCGACGCGCAGGCGCAGGTGCTCATCGACGAGACCAACCTGGGCAAGACCGCCATCCGCTCGCCCATCGACGGCGTGGTGCTCACGCGCGCGGTGGACCCGGGCAACGCCGTGGCCGCCTCGCTGCAGGCGGTGACCCTCTTTACCCTGGCCGAGGACCTGCGCCGCATGCGGCTGCAGGTCAACGTGGACGAGGCCGACGTGGGCTCGGTGCAGGTGGGGCAGAAGGCGGACTTCAGCGTCAGCGCCTGGCCGCAGCGCCGCTATCCGGCCAGCGTCACGCGCGTGGCCTTCGGCTCGGCCACCACCGACAACGTCGTCACCTACCCGACGCTGCTGGAGGTGGAGAACGAGGACCTGAGCCTGCGCCCGGGCATGACCGCCACCGCCACCATCCACAGCGAGCCGCGCCGCGGCGTGCTGCTGGTGCCGAATCAGGCGCTGCGCTTCACCCCGGCCATGGCCGCCGCGCCGCAGGACGGCGCCGCCCCGGGCGGCGGGGGCGGCGTGGCCTCGGTGCTGATGCCGCGCATGCCGCGCGGCGGGCGCAAGCAGGCCACCGAGTCCGCCGCCGGCGGCGCGACCAAGACGCTGTGGCTGCTGCGCGAGGGCCGCCCCGAGGCCGTGACGGTGACCACCGGCGCCAGCGACGGCCGCCGCACCGAGGTGCGCAGCGAGCAGCTGCAGCCCGGCATGGCGGTGATCGTGGACCAGCGCTCGCAGCCGCGATGACGCAGGAGTGAGCCGACGATGAGCCCCCAACCCACCGCCATGCCCGCCGAGCGCCTGCCGCTGATCCGCCTGCGCGGCATCACCAAGCGCTACGGCCAGGGCCAAGCCTCCTTCCTGGCGCTCAAGGGCGTGGACCTCGACATCGACGAAGGCGAGTTCGTCGCCGTGATGGGCCCCAGCGGCTCGGGCAAGAGCACGGTGATGAACCTGCTGGGCTGCCTGGACGTGCCCACCAGCGGCCAATATTTCTTTCGCGGCCTGCCGGTGCACGAGCTCAATCGCGACCAGCGCGCCCGCCTGCGCCGCGAACAGCTCGGCTTCGTGTTCCAGGGTTTCAACCTTCTCGCTCGCACCTCGGCCCAGGAGAACGTCGAGCTGCCGCTGCTGTACCGGGGCACGCCGGCCGCCGAGCGGCGGCGGCTGGCGCTGGAGTCGCTGGACACCGTGGGCCTGGCGCAATGGGCCTCGCACACGCCGGCCGAGCTCTCGGGCGGCCAGCAGCAGCGCGTGGCCATCGCGCGCGCGCTGGTGACGCACCCGAAGGTGCTGCTGGCCGACGAGCCCACCGGCAACCTCGACACCCAGCGCAGCCGCGAGATCATGGAGCTGCTGTGGCGGCTCAACAGCGAGCGCGGCATCACGGTGCTGATGGTCACGCACGAGAGCGATATGGCCGCCTACGCCAGGCGCATCGTGCGCTTCGTCGATGGACAGGTGGACAGCGACGTGCGCAACCCGCACCCGGCCGGCGCCGCGGCGTCGGCCGCGTCCGCCACCGCCGTGCAAGGAGCGCACTGATGCTGTGGAACAGCCTGCTGCTGGCGCTGCGCGAGATCCGCCGCCACCTGCTGCGCAGCTTCCTGACCATCCTGGGCATCGTCATCGGCGTCAGCGCCGTCATCACCATGGTGACGCTGGGCAAGGGCGCCACGCAGGCGGTGCAGAACGAGATCACCAGCCTGGGCACGAACCTGCTGATGGTGCGCCCGGGCCAGCGCCTGGGCCCGGGCAGCTCCGGCGCGCCCAGCTTCACGGTGGAGGACGTGCAGGCCATCCGCAGCCAGATCGGCGGCGTGGCCGCCGTGGCGCCGGAGGTGCGCTCCGGCGTGACGGTGGTGGCCAACGGCCGCAACTGGAGCACCAGCGTCACCGGCACCACCAGCGACTACTTCTTCACCAACAACTGGAGCATCGGCGCCGGCCGGGGCTTCGAGGAGGCCGAGGAGCGCGCCGGCGCCGCCGTGTGCCTGATCGGCGAGACCCTGCGCCGCGAGCTGTTCAATGGCGCCGACGCCGCCGCGGTGGTGGGGCAGCGGCTGCGAGTAAAACAGTTTTCCTGCGAGGTGGTGGGCGTGCTGGGCTCCAAGGGGCAGGGCGCCATGGGCAACGACCAGGACGACGTGGTGCTGCTGCCGCTGAGCACCGTGCAGCGCCGCGTCACCGGCAGCACCCGGGTGCAGACCATCCTGGTGTCCATGGCCGAGGGCAGCGACGCCGAGCGCGTCAAGGCCGGCATTCGCGACCTGCTGCGCGAGCGCCGCAAGCTCGGCGCCGGCGAGGAGGACAACTTCAACGTGCTCGACACCGCGCAGCTGGCGCAGACCTTCTCCAGCACCACGCGCGTGATGACGATGCTGCTGGGCGCCGTGGCGGCGGTGAGCCTGCTGGTGGGCGGCATCGGGATCATGAACATCATGCTGGTGAGCGTGACCGAGCGGACGCGCGAGATCGGCGTGCGCCTGGCCATCGGCGCGCTGGAGGCCGAGGTGCTGCTGCAGTTCCTGATCGAGGCCGTGGCGCTGGCGGCGCTGGGCGGCGTGGTGGGCATCGTGCTGGCCGCCATCTTCTCCATCACCGGTGCGCGGCTGATGGACGTGCCCTACAGCTTCGACGTGCCCATCAACCTGCTGGCCTTCCTGTTCTCGGCGGGCATCGGCGTGCTCTTCGGCTACTTCCCGGCGCGGCGCGCGGCGCGGCTGGACCCGATCGAGGCGCTGCGGCACGAGTGAGGCCGGGGAGGCGTGCGGATTGCTAAGGGGCCGTCACGCACCGCGGCGGCCCGTTGCCGCCCATGAAAAACCCGATGCCGCCACGTCCCGAAGAACCGTCCGTCGCCTCCCGCACCCGCAGCCACTCGCTGGAATACCGCACGCTGCTGTGGCTGCTCGTGCTGGTGACGCTGGCCTTCGGCTGGATCTTGCTGCCCTACTACGGCGCGGTGTTCTGGGCGGTGGTGACGGCGATCCTGTTCTCGTCGGTGCAGCGGCGCATCCGCGTCAATCTCAAGGGCCGCGACAACGCCGCGGCGCTGCTGACGCTGCTGATCGTGCTGTTCATCGTCATCCTGCCGGCGGCGCTGGTGATGTCGATGCTGGTGCAGGAGGCCATGGGGGTGCTGCAGCGGGTGCAGAGCGGCGAGATCAACTTCACCCGCTACGCCGAGCAGATCTACGCCGCGCTGCCGCACTGGCTCACCGGGCTGCTGGACCGCTTCGGGCTGGCCGACCTGGCCGCGCTCAAGGCCCGGCTGGGCGAGCGGCTCACCGCCGGCACGCAACTGCTGGCCAGCCGGGCGCTGAGCGTGGGGCAGGACACCTTCAACTTCCTGGTCGCCTTCGGCGTGATGCTGTACCTGCTCTTCTTCCTGCTGCGCGACGGCGTCGGGCTGGCGGCGCGGGTGCGGCGCGCCATTCCGCTGGACGAGGAGGACAAGCGCGCGCTGCTGGCGCGCTTCGCCACCGTGATCCGCGCCACAGTCAAGGGCAACATCCTGGTGGCGCTGGCGCAGGGCGCGCTGGGCAGCCTGGCCTTCTGGTTCCTGGGCATCCACGGCGCGCTGCTGTGGGGCGTGGTGATGGCCTTCCTGTCGCTGCTGCCGGCCGTGGGCGCGGCCATGGTGTGGGCGCCGGTGGCCGTCTACCTGATCGTCACCGGCGCGCTGTGGAAGGGCGTCGGGCTGATCGTGTGGGGCGTGGTCGTGATCGGGCTGGTGGACAACGTGCTGCGCCCGATCCTGGTCGGCAAGGACACCAAGATGCCCGACTACCTGGTGCTGATCTCCACGCTGGGCGGGCTGGCGGTGTTCGGGCTCAACGGCTTCGTCATCGGCCCGGTCATTGCCGCCATGTTCATGGCCGCCTGGGACATTTTCATGGAGCGCCGAGAGGATGGGCGGCGTTGAGAGCGGCCGTCGCCGTGGCGGCAAGGGGCGGCTTGAGTCGCCACCAGCGTGGCGGAATGCGCACCACGCCGCACCCGCTGCAAGGCCATCGCGGCATGAGTCGGTAAGGCGCCGACCCAGCCCGTAGACTGCCGCGCTTTTTGCGCGCCGGTGTGGCGCGCCTCGGGCAGCAAGGAGTTGAGGACGTGATGGACGGGAAGGTGTGGCATGCGGCGGCGGCCGGTTTCGAGGCGGCGCGGCGGCTGGAAGGGGTGCCCGAGGGGCACCGCGCCCGCAACCTGCACGGCCATGGCTTCCAGGTGCGCGTGCGCGGCGCGCTGCCGTCGGGCTGGGCCGACTTCCCCGGCGGCGAGGTGCAGCGGCTGCAGGCGCAGCTGGGCGAGGTCGTCGCGGCGCTGGACCACCACCTGCTCAACGAGGTGCTGGAGGAGCCCAGCGACGAGCGCCTGGCGCGCTGGATCGGCGCCGAGCTGGGGCTGCCGCTCGAAGTGGGCGTGCAGAGCATGCCCACGCGCGGCGTGGACCTCGACGGCGCCGGCCGCGCGCATGTGTGGCGGCGCTATGCCTTCCAGTCCGCGCACCGGCTGCCGAACGTGCCGGAGGGCCACAAGTGCGGGCGCATGCACGGCCACGGCTTCGAGGCACTGATCCACGCCCAGGGCGTGAGCCACGACCAGCTCGACGCCCTCTGGGCCCCGCTGCAGTCGCTGCTGCATCACGCCTGCCTCAACGAGCTGCCCGGGCTGGAGAACCCCACGAGCGAGATGCTGTCCAGCTGGATCTGGCGCGAGCTGCAACCCACGCTGCCCGGCCTGGCGCATGTGACGGTGTTCGAGACCGCTTCCTGCGGCGCCTGCTTCGACGGCCGCGGCTGGCGCACCTGGAAGGAGTTCACGCTGGACAGCGCCTTGCGCCTGAAGCGCGCGCCCGCGGACAGCCTGCATGCCCGGCTGCACGGCCACACCTACACGCTGCGGCTGCACCTGGCGGCGCCGCTGGACGAGCTGATGGGCTGGACCCTGGACTTCGGCGACGTGAAGCGGCTGTTCGACCCGGTGTTCCGCTCCCTGGACCACCAGCCGCTGCACGAGATCGACGGCCTGGCCGACTGCGACACGGCGACGCTGGCGCGTTGGGTGCTGGCCCAGGCGCGCGAGCGGCTGCCGCAGGTGGACCGGGTGGACCTCTACGAGACGCCAGGCTGCGGCGCCACGCTGCACCTCGGCACCGATACGCCGGCGCTGCCGATCTGAGCGGGAGGGCGGCGCGATGGCATACGCGGTCAAGGAAATCTTCTACACGCTTCAAGGCGAGGGCGCGCAGGCCGGCCGGGCCGCCGTGTTCTGCCGCTTCGCCGGCTGCAACCTGTGGAGCGGGCGCGAGGCGGACCGGGCGCAGGCGGTGTGCCGCTTCTGCGACACGGACTTCGTCGGCACCGACGGCCCGGGTGGCGGCAAGTTCGCCGACGCGCAGGCGCTGGCGGATGCGGTGGCCTCGCACTGGCCCGGCGGCGGCCAGCCGCTGGTGGTGTGCACCGGCGGCGAGCCGCTGCTGCAGCTGGATGTGCCGCTGATCGAGGCGCTGCACGCGCGCGGTTTCCAGATCGCGGTGGAAACCAACGGCACTCACCCGGCGCCGGCCGGGCTGGACTGGATCTGCGTCAGCCCCAAGGCCGACGCGCCCGTGATGCTGACGCGCGGCGACGAGCTGAAGCTGGTGTTCCCGCAGGCCGAGGCGCGGCCCGAGCGCTTCGAAGGCCTGGATTTCAAGCACTTCATCCTGCAGCCCATGGACGGCCCGGAGCGCGAGCGCAACACGCGGCTGGCGCTGGACTACTGCCTGGCACACCCCAAGTGGCGGCTGGGGCTGCAGACGCACAAGCTGCTCAACATCCCGTAAGGAAGAGGGCAGCCTTGCCGCGATAATGCGCGGCTCGCCGCAGCTCATGCGGCGGTGGCCCGGGTGGCGAAATCGGTAGACGCAGCGGACTTAAAATCCGCCGCCCTCAACAGGCTTACGGGTTCGAGTCCCGTTCCGGGCACCACGGCGGACGACGTTCGCAGCGTCCGCAGCGGGGCGCCAGCTCCCTGATCAATCCGCTCCCGTTCCCTTTCATCTCCTCTTGCCGCGTCGAGCTGCGTGCCACGGCCGGGCTTTGAACTCGTCTCTCGTTCCGGGACCCTCGCTTGCCCACGCCTGAAACGGCACGCCCACCCCGTGCGCCGCACGTGAACGGGCCGTGAGCCAGCACAAAGAGGAGATCTCGCCATGACCGCTTCCACCGACCGCCATGCCCGCCCGGTGCCGCTCGCGCGCTGGCTGGGCGGATTGACGCTCGCCGCCTGCCTCGTCCCGGCCGCCCTGGCGCAGGGCAGCACCAGCACCAGCACCGGCACCTCCGACTCCACCACCGGCGCGGGCGCCGCGTCGCCGGCGCAGCCCTCGGCCTCGGGCACGCCCGCCGGCGGCAACAAGGCCGCCAAGCCGCCGGTGGCCGCCGCGGCCCAGTCGGGCGCGGGCCCGGCCAAGAAACCGGCCCAGGGCGGCACCCAGGGCGGCCCCGCCCCGGGCACCGAGGCCACTCCTGGTGCCGGCTCCGGTACCGGCGGCACCCCCAGCGCCGGCGCGGCCACGGGCTCCGGCATGGGTGGCACCAGCTCGGGCTCCGGCACGGGCTCTTCCGGCAGCACCGGGCGCTGACGCAAGCGCCTTGCTGAGCTGGGGCGCAGCCCGCGCCTCAGCCTCTGATTCCTTCCCGCCTGGACGGCGAGCGGCCTGCCGTGGCCTGTCCAGGCCGGCGCGCGTGCGCGCAGGCCGCACACTTCGGCCTCGTTCCGTCACTGCCACGCGGTCCCGACCCTGGTTCACACCCGGCGCCGGCCGCGGCCCGCGCCATGTCCCTCTTCGACCAGACCCTGCTCAACCCCGGCGTGCGCAAGCGCGAGGTGTTCGGCTGGGCCATGTACGACTTCGCCAACTCGGGCTACACGACCGTGGTGCTCACGGCGGTGTTCAACGCCTACTTCGTCGGCGTGGTGGCGGGCAACGCACCCTGGGCCACGCTGGCCTGGACGCTGGCGCTGGCGGGGTCGAACCTGCTGGTGATCGCGCTGCAGCCGGCCCTGGGCGCCTGGGCCGACCGGCATGGCGCCAAGAAGCGGCTGCTGGCCGCCGTCACCGCGGGCTGCGTGCTGGCCACCGCGCTGCTGGCCGCCGGCGGCAGGGGCGACGTGGCGCTGGCGCTGGCGGCGGTGCTGCTGTCCAACGCCTTCTACAGCGCCGGCGAGTCGCTGTGCGCGGCCTTCCTGCCCGAGCTGTCCACGCGCGAGGCGATGGGCCGCGTCTCGGGCTGGGGCTGGAGCTTCGGCTATTGCGGCGGGATGCTGACCCTGGGCCTGTGCCTGGCCTACGTGCTGTGGGCACAGGGGCAGGGCCAGCCGGCCACGCAGTTCGTGCCGGTGACCATGGGGATCACCGCCGGCGTCTACGGCCTGGCCTCGCTGGTGACCTTCGCGCTGCTCAAGGAGCGGGCCCGGCCGCAGCCCGGTGCGGCCCAGGGCGAGGGCATCGCCGCTTCGCTGCGGCGGCTGCGCGCCACCTGGCAAACCGCGCGCGCCTACCCCGACTTCGCCCAGCTGCTGGCCTGCACCGTGGCCTACCAGGCAGGCATCGCGGTGGTGGTGGCGCTGGCGGCGGTCTATGCCGAGCAGGCGCTGGGCTTCGTGCAGACGCAGACCATGACGCTGCTGTTCGTGGTCAACATCGCCTCCGCCGCCGGGGCCTTCGCCTTCGGCTACTGGCAGGACCGGGTCGGCCACAAGCGCGCGCTGGGCTGGACGCTGGTGGGCTGGATCGGCATGACGGCGCTGGCCCTGGCGGCCACGACGCCGGGGCTGTTCTGGGCCGCGGCGCTGCTGGCCGGGCTGTGCATGGGATCGAGCCAGTCGGCCGGGCGCGCGCTGGTGGGGCTGCTGGCGCCGCCGGCGCGGCTGGGCGAGTTCTTCGGGCTGTGGACCTTCGCCACCCGGCTGGCGGCCATCGCCGGGCCGGTCACCTACGGCCTGGTGACCTGGCTCACCGGCGGCAACCACCGCCTGGCCATCGGCGTCACGGGGCTGTTCTTCGTGCTGGGGCTGGTGCTGCTGCGGCCGCTGGACCTGCGCAGGGGGCAGGCGGCAGCGGTTTGAGGAGCCGGGCGCGGCTCAACCCAGTACCCGCGCCTTTTTCGCCGGCCACTGCAGCCAGCGCTGCATGAAATCGTCGAGCTGCGCCGGCTCGCCGCTGCTCCACAGCTGCAGCGGGGGCAGATCGAGCGTCGAGGCCGGCAACCGCGCCGCCAGGGCGGCGGTGTGGCGCGCCACGGCCTGGGCGGTATCCACCAGGGTCACGCCGGGCAGTTCATTGCGGATCAGCGGCGCGGCAAAGGGGTAGTGCGTGCAGCCCAGCACCACCACGTCGCAGCCGGCCTCGCGCAGCGGCGCGCAGTGGCGGCGCACCACCGCCTGCAGCTCGGCCGAGCCCAGGTCGCCGCGCTCGATGGCCAGGGCCAGGCCGGTGCAGGCATGCAGCGTGAAGCTCACCTGCGAGGGCTGCGCCTGCAGCAGGCGCTGGAACTTGCGGCTGGACAGCGTGCCGGCGGTGGCCATCACGCCCACGCGGCCGTTGCGGGTCAGCGCCACGGCGGGCTTCACGCCGGGCTCGATGCCCACCACCGGGATGTCGCCATGCGCCTGGCGCAGCGCCTCCACCGCGGCGGCGGTGGCGGTGTTGCAGGCGACGACCAGCAGCTGCGCGCCCTGCGCGCGCAGGAAGGCGGCAATGTGCAGCGAGCGCTGGACGATGAAGTCCTCGCTGCGCTCGCCGTAGGGCGCATGGCCGCTGTCGGCCACGTACAGCAGCCGCGCGCCGGGCAGCGCTGCGCGCAGCGAGGGCAGCACCGACAGGCCGCCGACGCCGGAATCGAACACGCCGATACAGCAGCCGGCGCAGGAGGCAGGAGTCATGGCGGCGGCAGTGTAGCCGCCGGCATCCCTCGCCCCGGCCCGGTGCAGGGGGCACTCTAAAATCCGCCGTCAAGCCTCAATCAGATGACAGGAGCGCAAATGAAGCTGCTGGTGCCCGTGAAAAGGGTGGTGGACTACAACGTGAAGGTGCGGGTGAAGTCCGACGGCTCGGGCATGGACCTCGCCGGCGTGAAGATGAGCATGAATCCCTTCGACGAGATCGCTGTCGAAGAGGCGGTGCGGCTCAAGGAAAAGGGCGTCGCCACGGAGATCATCGCCGTGTCCTGCGGCGTCACGCAGTGCCAGGAGACGCTGCGCACCGCCCTGGCTATCGGCGCGGACCGCGCCATCCTGGTGGAAACCGATGCCGAGCTGCAGCCGCTGGCCGTGGCCAAGCTCCTCAAGGCCCTGATGGACAAGGAACAGCCGGGCCTGGTGATCCTGGGCAAGCAGGCCATCGATGACGACTGCAACCAGACCGGCCAGATGCTCGCCGCGCTGGCGGACCTGCCGCAGGCCACCTTCGCCTCCAAGGTCGAAGTGGCGGACGGCAAGGCCCAGGTCACGCGTGAAGTGGACGGTGGTCTCGAAACGGTCTCCGTGACGCTGCCGGCGGTGGTGACCACCGACCTGCGCCTGAACGAGCCGCGCTACGTGACGCTGCCCAACATCATGAAGGCCAAGAAGAAGCCGCTGGAGACCGTCAAGCCGGCCGACCTGGGCGTGGACGTGAGCCCGCGCATCAAGACCGTCAAGGTCAGCGAGCCGCCCAAGCGCGGCGCCGGCGTGAAGGTGCCCGACGTGGCCACCCTCGTGGAGAAGCTCAAGAACGAAGCCAAGGTGATCTGACATGGCCGCCCTCGTCATTGCCGAACACGACAACGCGACCCTCAAGGGCGCGACCCTCAACACCGTCACCGCCGCGCTGGCTTGCGGCGGCGAAGTGCACGTGCTGGTGGCCGGCGAGAACGCCGCTGCCGTGGCGCAGGCCGCCGCGCAGGTCCAGGGCGTGAGCAAGGTGCTGCACGCCGACTCGCCCGCGCTCGCCACGCAGCTGGCCGAGAACGTCGCGGCGCAGGTGCTGGCCGTGGCACCGGCCTACAGCCACATCCTGTTCCCCAGCACCGCCAACGGCCGCAACGCCGCCCCGCGCGTGGCTGCGAAGCTGGACGTGGCGCAACTGAGCGACATCACCAAGGTGGACAGCCCGGACACCTTCGAGCGCCCGATCTACGCCGGCAACGCCATCGCCACGGTGCAGAGCGGCGACGCGGTGAAGGTCATCACCGTGCGCACCACCGGCTTCGACGCCGCGCCGGCCACGGGTGGCAGCGCCGCGGTGGAAACCCTGGCGCCGGTGGCCGACAGCGGCAAGAGCGCCTTCGTCGGCCGCGAGCTGACCAAGTCGGATCGCCCCGAGCTGACGGCGGCCAAGATCATCGTCTCGGGTGGCCGGGCCCTGGGCTCGGCCGAGAAGTTCACCGAAGTGCTCACGCCGCTGGCCGACAAGCTCGGCGCCGCGCTGGGTGCCTCGCGTGCCGCGGTGGATGCCGGCTACGCCCCCAACGACTGGCAGGTGGGCCAGACCGGCAAGATCGTGGCCCCGACGCTCTACATCGCCTGCGGCATCTCGGGTGCGATCCAGCACCTGGCCGGGATGAAGGACTCCAAGGTGATCGTGGCGATCAACAAGGACCCGGAGGCGCCGATCTTCTCGGTGGCCGACTACGGCCTGGAGGCGGATGTCTTCGAGGCCGTGCCGGCGCTGGTCAAGGCGCTGTAAGCCGAACGAGTTCCTGGGCGCCGCTGGCGCCCTTTTTTTCGCATAACGACAGCCACAAGGAGACGAGACCATGGCCTACAAGGCACCCATCAAGGACCAGCTGTTCGTGATGAACGAGCTGGCGCGGCTGGACCAGATCGCGCGCTGGCCGGGCTTCGAGGACGCCGGCCCGGAAACCGCGCAGGCGGTGCTGCAGGAATGCGCCCGGCTGTGCGAGGAGGTGCTGGCGCCGCTGAACGTGGCCGGCGACCGCAACCCCTCGCGCTGGGACAACGGCCAGGTGCACAGCACGCCCGGCTTCAAGGAGGCGTTCCGGCAGTACGCCGAGGGCGGCTGGCAGGGGCTGCAGCATCCGGCGGACTTCGGCGGGCAGGGCTTGCCCAAGCTCATCGGCGCGGCCTGCAGCGAGATGGTCAACAGCGCCAACCTCAGCTTCGCGCTGTGCCCGCTGCTGACCGACGGTGCCATCGAGGCGCTGCTCACGGCGGGCTCGGCCGAGCAGCAGGCGGCCTACATCCCGCCCATGATCGACGGGCGCTGGACCGGCACCATGAACCTTACCGAGCCGCAGGCCGGCTCCGACCTGTCGCTGGTGCGTACCCGCGCCGAGAAGCAGGGCGACGGCAGCTACCGCCTCTTCGGCACCAAGATCTACATCACCTGGGGCGAGCACGACCTGGCCGAGAACATCGTGCACATGGTGCTGGCGCGGGTGGCCGGCGCGCCCGAAGGGGTGAAGGGCATCAGCCTGTTCATCGTCCCGAAGATGCTGCCCGACGCGCAGGGCCAGGCCACGGTGCGCAACGACGTGCACTGCGTGAGCATCGAGCACAAGCTGGGCATCAAGGCCAGCCCCACCGCCGTGCTGCAGTACGGCGAGGAGGAAGGCGCGGTGGGCTACCTCGTGGGCGAGGAGAACCGCGGCCTGGAGTACATGTTCATCATGATGAACGCCGCCCGCTACGCGGTGGGCGTGCAGGGCGTGGCGCTGTCGGAGCGCGCCTACCAGCATGCGGCGGCCTATGCGCGCGAGCGCGTGCAGTCGCGCCCGGTGGACGGCAGCACGGCGGCGGCGGTGCCGATCATTCAGCACCCGGACGTGCAGCGCATGCTCATGACCATGCGCGCGCAGACCGAAGGCTCGCGCGCCATGGCGCTGGTGGCGGCGGCCGCGCACGACGCGGCGCACGCGCATGTGGACCCGGGCCAGCGCGAGGCCAACCGCCGCTTCTACGAGTTCATGGTGCCGCTGGTGAAGGGCTACTGCACCGAGGTCAGCCTGGACGTGGCCTCGCTGGGCATTCAGGTGCACGGCGGCATGGGCTTCATCGAGGAGACCGGCGCGGCGCAGTACCTGCGCGACGCCAAGATCCTGTCCATCTACGAGGGCACCACCGCCATCCAGGCCAACGACCTGGTCGGGCGCAAGACGCTGCGCGACGGCGGCGCCACCGCGCGCTGGATCGCGCAGCAGATCGAGGTGACCGAGGCCGAGCTGGCGGGCAGCGGCAGCCCGCACGCGCGCGCCATGCACCGCCGCCTCACGGCCGCGCGCAAGGCCTTCATCGACGTGGTGGAGTTCGTGCTGGAGCACGGCAAGGCGCATCCCAATGCCGTCTATGCCGGCTCGGTGCCCTACCTGATGCTGTCCGGCGCACTGGTGGCGGGCTGGCAGATGGCGCGCGCGCTGCTGGCGGCCGAGCACCGGCTGCCGTCGGCGCAGGGCGAGGACGCGGCCTTCCTGCGCGCCAAGATCGCCACGGCGCGCTTCTTTGCCGACCACGTCCTGGGCGCGTTGCCCGGCCGGCGCGACGCCATCGTCGAGGGCGCCGACGCGCTGGCGGCGATGCCGCTGGAAGCCTACTGATCCCCGCCGCAACCACCCGCCTCCGGAGCCCGCGCATGGCCTTGCCGCCCGTCCTGTCCCACCTGTCGCTGCCGGTGATCGGCGCGCCGCTGTTCATCATCAGCAACCCCAAGCTCGTCATCGCGCAGTGCTGCGCGGGCATCGTGGGCGCCATGCCGGCGCTCAATGCCCGGCCGGCTTCGCAGCTCGACGAGTGGCTGGACGAGATCACGCAGGCGCTGGCCGCGCATGACCGCGCGCACCCGCAGGCGCCCGCGGCGCCCTTCGCCATCAACCAGATCGTGCACAAGAGCAACGACCGGCTGGAGCACGACATGGCGCTGTGCGCCAAGTACCGCGTGCCCGTCGTCATCAGCTCGCTGGGCGCGCGCCAGGAGATCAACCAGGCCGTGCACGGCTGGGGCGGCATCGTGCTGCACGACGTGATCGACGACCGCTTCGCGCGCAAGGCCGTCGAGAAGGGCGCCGACGGCCTCATTGCCGTGGCGGCGGGCGCGGGCGGGCATGCCGGCACGATCAACCCCTTCGCGCTGGTGCAGGAGATCCGGCAGTGGTTCGACGGGCCGCTGGCGCTGTCGGGGGCGATCGCCAACGGCGGGGCAATCCTGGCGGCGCAGGCCTGCGGCGCGGACCTGGCCTACATGGGCTCGGCCTTCATCGCCACCGAGGAGGCGCGCGCCACGCCGGCGTACAAGGAGGCGGTGGTCGAAGGGCGGGCCTGCGACATTGTCTACACCAACCTCTTCACCGGCGTGCACGGCAACTACCTGCGCGGCTCCATCGTCGCGGCCGGGCTGGACCCGGACGCGCTGCCGCAGAGCGACCCCAGCGCCATGAACTTCGGCGGCGGCCGGTCCAAGGCCTGGAAGGACATCTGGGGCGCGGGCCAGGGCATCGGCGCGGTGCGGGCCGTGGTGCCGGCGGCCGAGCGCGTGGCGCAGCTCAAGGCGGAGTACGAGGCGACGCGGCGGCGGCTGCTCGGTGGCTGAGCAGGCAACCTGAAAAGGCAGCGTGACTGCCAGGGACAAAAAATGACACTGGCAAGACCGGTACCGTCAGATTGGTGTCACCCCGGGATCGCAGGATGGTACAGTCCGCCGTTCTTGAAGTGGTCCTTCCCGTCCCCTTTGCTGGTTTCTTTCACCAGAAATCCTAGTGAAGGCGGGTCGCAATCCGCCAACCGGTCAAGCCGTGTCGCGGAAGGTTTTTGAACCAGCCAACAGCCTCGTGGACGAGGCGAAAGGTGAGCGAAAAATGATGCAGCAGTACAGGTCGAACTCGTACCTGTTCGGGGGCAATGCGCCCTACGTCGAGGAACTCTACGAGGCCTACCTCGACAACCCGGGCTCCGTGCCCGAGAACTGGCGCCAGTACTTCGACGCCCTGCAGCACGTCCCCGCGGTGGACGGCAGCGAGCGTCCGGACGTCCCCCACGCGCCCGTCATCGAATCCTTCGCGCAGCGCGCCAAGTCCAATGCCCTGACGGCCAAGGCCAGCAGCGCCGACCTGGCCGTGGCGCGCAAGCAGGTGCACGTGCAGAGCCTGATCGCGGCCTACCGCTCGCTGGGCTCGCGCTGGGCCGACCTCGACCCGCTCAAGCGCCAGGAGCGCCCCAGGATTCCCGAGCTGGAGCCGGCGTTCTACGACCTGAGCGAGTCCGACATGGACATCACGTTCAGCGCCACGAACACCTACTTCACGACCGCCGAGCAGATGACGCTGCGGCAGATCGTGCAGGCGCTGCGCGAGACCTACTGCAGCACCATCGGTGCCGAGTTCATGCACATCACCGACCAGTCGCAAAAGCGCTGGTGGCAGCAGCGGCTCGAAAGCATCCGCAGCAAGCCGAGCCTGACGGTGGAGCAGAAGAAGCACATCCTGGAGCGCCTGACCGCGGCCGAGGGCCTGGAGCGCTACCTGCACACCAAGTACGTGGGCCAGAAGCGCTTCTCGCTCGAAGGCGGCGAGAGCTTCATCGCGGCGATGGACGAGCTGATCCAGCAGGCCGGCCAGAAGGGCGTGCAGGAGATCGTCATCGGCATGGCCCACCGCGGCCGCCTCAACGTGCTGGTCAACACCCTGGGCAAGATGCCCAAGGACCTGTTCGCCGAGTTCGAGCACACCGCCCCCGAGGACCTGCCCGCGGGTGACGTGAAGTACCACCAGGGCTTCTCCAGCGACGTGGCCACCTCCGGCGGCCCGGTGCACCTGAGCCTGGCCTTCAACCCCTCGCACCTGGAGATCGTCAACCCGGTGGTCGAGGGCTCGGTGCGCGCGCGCATGGACCGCCGTGACGACAAGGTCGGCGCCCAGGTGCTGCCCGTGCTGGTGCACGGCGACTCCGCCTTCGGCGGCCAGGGCGTGAACCAGGAGACGCTGGCGCTGTCGGAGACGCGCGGCTACTCCACCGGCGGCACGGTGCACCTGATCATCAACAACCAGATCGGCTTCACCACCTCCGACCCGCGCGACCTGCGCTCCACGCTGTACTGCACCGACGTCGTCAAGATGGTCGAGGCGCCGGTGCTGCACGTGAACGGCGACGATCCGGAAGCCGTGGTGCTGGCCGCGCAGCTGGCGCTGGAGTTCCGCATGACGTTCCGCAAGGACGTCGTGGTGGACATCATCTGCTTCCGCAAGCTGGGCCACAACGAGCAGGACACGCCCGCGCTGACCCAGCCGCTGATGTACCGCAAGATCGCCGCGCACCCCGGCACCCGCAAGCTCTACGCCGACAAGCTGGCCGCGCAGGGCCTGGGCGAGACGCTGGGTGACGACATGGCCAAGGCCTACCGCGCCGCCATGGATGCGGGCCGCCACACCGTCGATCCGGTGCTCAGCAACTTCAAGAGCAAGTACGCGGTCGACTGGACGCCGTTCATCGGCAAGAAGTGGACCGACGCCGCCGACACCGCCATCCCGCTGACCGAGTGGAAGCGCCTGGCCGAGCGCCTGACGACCTTCCCCGAGAGCGTCAACCTGCACCCGCTGGTCAAGAAGGTGTACGACGACCGCGCCAGCATGGGCCGCGGCGACACCAACGTGGACTGGGGCATGGGCGAGCACATGGCCTTCGCCTCGCTGGTGGCCAGCGGCTACGCCGTGCGCCTGTCGGGCGAGGACTGCGGCCGTGGCACCTTCACGCACCGCCACGCGGTGATCCACGACCAGAAGCGCGAGAAGTGGGACGAGGGCACCTACGTGCCGCTGCAGAACGTGGCCGACAACCAGGCCCCGTTCGTCGTCATCGACTCCATCCTGTCGGAGGAGGCGGTGCTGGCCTTCGAGTACGGCTACGCCGGCTCCGACCCCAACACGCTGGTGATCTGGGAAGCGCAGTTCGGCGACTTCGCCAACGGCGCGCAGGTCGTGATCGACCAGTTCATCGCCTCGGGCGAGGTGAAGTGGGGCCGTGCCAACGGCCTGGTGCTGATGCTGCCGCACGGCTACGAAGGCCAGGGCCCCGAGCACAGCTCGGCGCGCCTGGAGCGCTTCATGCAGCTGTCGGCGGACAACAACATGCAGGTGGTGCAGCCCACGACGGCCAGCCAGATCTTCCACCTGCTGCGCCGCCAGATGGTGCGCCAGTTCCGCAAGCCGCTGGTCATCATGACCCCGAAGTCGCTGCTGCGGAACAAGGACGCCACCTCGCCGCTGAGCGAGTTCACCTCGGGCGAGTTCCGCACCGTGATCGGCGAGCTCAAGGCCGACATCGACGCGGCCAAGGTCAAGCGCGTGATCGCCTGCTCGGGCAAGGTCTACTACGACCTGGTCAAGAAGCGCGAGGAGAAGGGCGCCGCCGACGTGGCCATCATCCGCGTCGAGCAGCTCTACCCGTTCCCGCACAAGGCCTTCTCCGCCGAGCTGAAGAAGTACCCCAACGCGACCGAGATCGTGTGGTGCCAGGACGAGCCGCAGAACCAGGGCGCCTGGTTCTTCGTGCAGCACTACATCCACGAGAACATGAGCGAAGGGCAGAAGCTGGGCTACGCCGGCCGTCCCTCCTCGGCTTCTCCGGCCGTGGGCTACGCGCACCTGCACCAGGAGCAGCAAAAGGCGCTGCTGGAGCAGGCTTTCGCCAAGCTCAAGGGTTTCGTGCTCAACAAGTGACGTGAACCGCGGCGCGTGAGCGCGCCGCTTCCTGCTGTGCGCGGCCCCCGGAAGGGGCCGTGCGGCAGCCGGGCGCGTGCCCGGCAGACACCCCTATCCAGAATTCCGAGAGAACTCAAATGGCAATCGTTGAAGTCAAGGTTCCGCAGCTGTCCGAGTCGGTGGCCGAGGCCACGCTGCTGCAGTGGAAGAAGAAGGCCGGCGAGGCCGTGGCGCAGGACGAGATCCTGATCGAGATCGAGACCGACAAGGTCGTGCTGGAAGTGCCCGCGCCCTCCGCCGGCGTGCTGGGCGAGATCGTGGTGGCCGACGGCGGCACCGTGGTCAGCGACCAGGTTATCGCCCGGATCGACACCGAGGCCACCGCCGGCGCCGCCGCGCCGGCCGCTGCCGCGGCTCCTGCCGCCGCCGCCGCTGCCCCGGTCGCTCCTGTCGCCGCCGCCGCTGCCGTGGGCGGCAGCAAGTCCGACGTGGCCATGCCCGCCGCCGCCAAGCTGATGGCCGACAACGGCCTGGCCCCGGGCTCCGTGGCCGGCACCGGCCGCGACGGCCGCGTCACCAAGGGCGACGTGCTGCAGAACCTGATCGCCGGCGCCAAGGCCGCCGTGCCCGCGCCGGTGGCCGCGCCCGTGGCCCCGTCGGTGGCCAAGCCGCTGCCCGCCGTGGCCGCCCCGGTGGCCGCCAACCTGGGCGAGCGCCCCGAGCAGCGCGTGCCGATGAGCCGCCTGCGCGCCCGCGTCGCCGAGCGCCTGCTGCAGTCGCAGTCCACCAACGCCATCCTGACCACGTTCAACGAGGTCAACATGGCGCCGGTCATGGAGATGCGCAAGAAGTTCCAGGAGAGGTTCGAGAAGGAGCACGGCGTGAAGCTGGGCTTCATGAGCTTCTTCGTGAAGGCCGCCGTGGCCGCGCTCAAGAAGTTCCCGGTGCTCAACGCCTCGGTGGACGGCAACGACATCGTCTACCACGGCTACTTCGACATCGGCATCGCGGTGGGCTCGCCGCGCGGCCTGGTGGTGCCCATCATCCGCAACGCCGACCAGCTGTCGTTCGCGGACATCGAGAAGACCATCGCCTCCTTCGGCCAGAAGGCCAAGGACGGCAAGCTGTCGCTGGACGAGCTCTCCGGCGGCACCTTCTCCATCTCCAACGGCGGCACCTTCGGCTCGATGCTGTCCACGCCGATCATCAACCCGCCGCAGTCGGCCATCCTGGGCGTGCACGCCACCAAGGACCGCGCCGTGGTGGAAAACGGCCAGGTCGTGGTGCGCCCGATCAACTACCTCGCCATGAGCTACGACCACCGCATCATCGACGGCCGCGAGGCGGTGCTGGGCCTGGTGACGATGAAGGAAGCGCTGGAAGACCCGGCGCGCCTGCTGTTCGACATCTGATCGGCGCCTCACGCCGGTTGCGCGGCCGCTGCGGCGGCCCGCGCCGGCTCCTGCTTCAGCTTCACCCGCAGCCTTCACCCGCGCGCCTGCCCCCGACCGGGCCCAGGGCGGGCGAGTGAGGGCTCAAACGCATCCGGAACTCATGAGCAAGAACTTCGACGTGGTCGTCATCGGCGGTGGCCCCGGCGGCTACATCGCCGCCATCCGCGCGGCCCAGCTGGGCTTCAACACCGCCTGCATCGACGAGTGGCAGAACGACAAGGGCGGCCCCGCTCCCGGCGGCACCTGCACCAACGTCGGCTGCATTCCCTCCAAGGCGCTGCTGCAGTCCAGCGAGCACTTCGAGCATGCCGCCAAGCACTTCGGCGACCACGGCATCAGCCTGGAGAACCTGCAGATCGACGTGGCCAAGATGGTCGGCCGCAAGGACAGCGTCGTGAAGCAGAACAACGACGGCATCCTGTACCTGTTCAAGAAGAACAAGGTCACGTTCTTCCACGGCCGCGGCTCCTTCGGCAAGGCGGTGGAGGGCGGCTACGAGATCAGCGTCGCCGGCAAGACCGCCGAGACCCTCACGGCAAAGAACGTGATCGTGGCGACCGGCTCCAACGCCCGCGCGCTGCCCGGCGTCCCGTTCGACGAGCAGAAGATCCTCTCCAACGACGGCGCGCTGCGCATCGGCGCCACGCCCAAGAAGCTGGGCGTGATCGGCGCCGGCGTGATCGGCCTGGAAATGGGCTCGGTGTGGCGCCGCCTGGGTGCGGACGTGACGATCCTCGAAGGCCTGCCCGTGTTCCTGGGCGCCGCTGACGAGCAGATCGCCAAGGAAGCGCACAAGGCCTTCACCAAGCAGGGCCTCAAGATCGAGCTGGGCGTGAAGGTCAACGCCATCTCGACCGAGGGCGAGGGCGTGAGCATCGCCTACGCCGACGCCAAGGGCGCCGAGCGGACGCTGGCGGTGGACAAGCTGATCGTGTCGATCGGCCGCGTGCCCAACACCATCGGCCTCAATCCGGAAGCCGTGGGCCTGCAGCTCGACGAGCGCGGCGCCATCGTGGTGGACGCCGAGTGCCGCACCAACTTGCCCGGCGTGTGGGCGGTGGGCGACGTGGTGCGCGGCCCGATGCTGGCGCACAAGGCCGAGGAGGAAGGCGTGGCGGTGGCTGAGCGCATCGCCGGCCAGCACGGCCATGTCAACTTCGACACCATCCCCTGGGTCATCTACACCAGCCCGGAAATCGCCTGGGTGGGCCAGACCGAGCAGGCGCTCAAGGCCGCGGGCCGCGCCTACAAGGCCGGCACCTTCCCGTTCCTGGCCAACGGCCGCGCCCGCGCGCTGGGCGACACCACGGGCATGGTGAAGTTCCTGGCCGACGCGCAGACCGACGAGATCCTGGGCGTGCACATCGTGGGCCCGATGGCCTCCGAGCTGATCTCCGAAGCCGTGGTGGCGATGGAGTTCAAGGCCAGCGCCGAGGACATCGCGCGCATCTGCCACGCGCACCCCTCGCTGTCGGAAGCGACCAAGGAAGCCGCCCTGGCGGTGGACAAGCGCACGCTCAACTTCTGAGCCCTGTGCTGAATCAGGGGCCCTGCGGGGCCTCTTTCCGAATCACCCGTTCGGGCTGAGCCCTTCGACAGGGCTCCCCTGAGCTTGTCGAAGGACTCAGGGCGAACGGAAAGAGCAATCGAGGAAGTCGTGGCCGTCCGAGCCCTCTACGAACAGACGCTGGCCGAGCGCGGCTACCAGGCCGACGCGGCGCAGCTGCGTGCCATCGAGGCGCTGGAGCGCTGCGAGAACGAGTGGATCGCCTACAAGGCGCGGCGCAGCAACGCCCTGACCAAGCTGATCCGGCGTCCGCCCCTGCCGCGCGGCGTCTACATGTACGGCGGGGTGGGGCGCGGGAAGAGCTTCCTGATGGACTGCTTCTTCCAGTCCGTGCCGCTCAAGCGCAAGACGCGGCTGCATTTCCACGAGTTCATGCGCGAGGTGCACCGCGAGCTGCAGGAGCTCAAGGGCACGGTCAATCCGCTCGACGAGCTGGGCCGGCGCATCGCGCGGCGCTATCGGCTGATCTGCTTCGACGAGTTCCACGTCGCCGACGTGACCGACGCGATGATCCTGCACCGGCTGCTGGAGGCGCTGTTCGCCAACCGGGTCTCGATCGTCACCACCTCCAACTTCCACCCCGACGGGCTCTATCCCAACGGCCTGCACCGCGACCGCATCCTGCCCGCCATCGAGCTGCTCAAGGCCCACATGGAGGTGCTCAACGTGGACGCCGGCACCGACTACCGCCGCCGCACGCTGGAGCATGTGCAGCTCTACCACTGCCCGCTGGGGCCGGAGGCCGACGCGGCCATGACGCGCGCCTTCGAGGAGCTGGCCGAGGCCAAGGAAGAGGACCCGGTGCTCCACATCGAGAAGCGCACGCTGCAGGCGCGCCGCCGCGCCGGCGGGGTGGTGTGGTTCGACTTCAAGACGCTGTGCGGCGGCCCGCGCTCGCAGAACGACTACCTGGAGATCGCCAGCCGCTTCCACACCGTGATGCTTTCCGGCGTGCCGCACATGCCGGTGCGCATGGCCAGCGAGGCCCGGCGCTTCACCTGGCTGGTGGACGTGCTCTACGACCGGCGCTGCAAGTTCATCGTCTCGGCCGCGGTGCCGCCGGAGCAGCTCTACACGGACGGCCCGCTGGCGCACGAGTTCCCGCGCACGGTGTCGCGCCTCAACGAGATGCAGTCCAGGGAGTTCCTGGAGCTGGAGCACCGCGAGGTCGATACCTCGCTGACCTGATCCCGGCATGCAGCAAAGCAATCCGTTCGGGCTGAGCCTGTCGAAGCCCTGTAGCCCGAACGAGCTGCAGGCCCTTCGACAAGCTCAGGGCGAACGGAAAAGGGGCTGACTCGGGGTTGCCACGGGCGCCCGGCCTACACTGCGCGCCCCCATGGCGAACACCCCATCCCAAGACTCCGCCCCGCTGGCCGGGCCTGATCACGACACCGGCGGCGGCGCGCTGGCCCAGGCCGTTGAAAAGGCCTTCGGTGCCCACGGAGCGCTGGCGCAGGCCGACCCGGGCTACGTGCAGCGCCCGGCGCAGCAGCAGCTCGCGCTGGCCGTCGCTCAAGCCATCGAGAACCGGGAGGCCCTGGTGGCCGAGGCAGGCACCGGGATTGGGAAAACCTTCGCCTATCTCGTGCCGCTGCTGCTGTCGGGCGCGCGCGCCCTGGTGAGCACGGCCACCAAGAGCCTGCAGGATCAGCTCTTCCTGCGCGACCTGCCGCGGCTGCGCGCCGCGCTGGGCCAGCCGGTGAGCCTGGCGCTGCTCAAGGGCCGCGCCAGCTACCTGTGCCGGCACCGGCTGCAGCTGGCGCGCGAGGCCGAGCACGAGGCGCGCACACAGCGCGCGCTGGCGCGCATCGAGCTGTGGGCGCAGGCCAGCGTCAGCGGCGACCTGGCCGAGCTGGACCTGCTCGACGAGCGCTCGCCGCTGCTGCCGCTGGTCAGCTCCACGCGCGACAACTGCCTGGGCGGCGAGTGTCCGCAGTTCACGCGCTGCCACGTGATGAAGGCGCGGCGCGAGGCGGTGTCGGCCGACGTGGTGGTGGTCAACCATCACCTGTTCTTCGCCGACCTGGCGCTGCGCGACAGCGGCGTGGCCGAGCTGCTGCCCACGGTGGACGTGGCGGTGTTCGACGAGGCGCACCAGCTGGTCGAGGCCGGCGTGCAGTTCCTGGGCACCACGCTGGGCAGCGCGCAGCTGCTGGATTTCAGCCGCGACCTGCGCATGGAGACCACCCAGCCCGCGCGCGGGCTGGCGCCCTGGGACGAGCTGGCCTCGCGCTGCGAGAGCGCCGCGCGCGAGCTGCGGCTGCGCGCGGCCGGGGCGCAGGCCCAGGCGCGCCTGTCGCTGCGCCTGGCCTGGACCGACCGCGCCGAGGACGGTGCCTTCAAGGCCGCGCTGGACGGCGTGGAGGCGGCGTGCAAGGCGGCGGCGGCCGCGCTGGAGCCGCTGGCCGGCAACGGGCCGGACCTGATGCGGCTGTCGCAGCGCGCGCAGCTGCTGGCCGAGCGCGCGGCGCGCTTTGCCGCGCCCAACGCGCCGGACCAGGTGCGCTGGATCGACGTCGGCCCGACGCAGGTGCGGTTGGTGGAGTCACCCCTGGACATCCGCAGCGCGCTGATGCAGCAGCGCGAGGCCGGGCGCAAGGCCTGGATCTTCACCTCGGCCACGCTGGGCGCGGACGCCAAGCTCTCCTGGTTCACCGGCAGCACCGCGCTGGAGGACGCGCGCGTGCTGCGCCTGGACAGTCCCTTCGACTACGCCGCCCACGCGCGGCTGTGGATTCCCGAGCGCTTCCCGGCCGCGGGCAGCGAGCCGCATGCGCCGGCGGTGGGCCGCGTGGCGGCGCGGCTGGCCAGCGCGCTGGGCGGACGCACCTTCGTGCTCACCACCACGCTGCGCGCGCTGCAGGCGGTGGCCGGCGCGCTGCGCGAGGCGCTGGCCGAGGGCGGCGTGGCGCTGGACGTGCTGGTGCAGGGGGAGGCGCCGAAGCGGCAGCTCGTGAAACGCTTCCTGGAGCGGCCGGCCTCGGTGCTGGTGGGCTCGGCCAGCTTCTGGGAGGGCATCGACGTGCCCGGCGACGCGCTGCAGTGCGTGCTGATCGACAAGTTGCCGTTCCCGCCACCCAACGACCCGCTGGTGGAGGCGCGCGTGGCGCAGCTGGAGGCGCAGGGCCGCAAGCCCTTTAACGAGTATTTCCTGGCCGAGGCGGCTGTCTCGCTGAAGCAGGGCGCGGGGCGGTTGATTCGCAGCGAGCGCGACCGCGGGCTGCTGGTGGTGTGCGACCCGCGCCTGGCGCTCAAGAGCTATGGCGGACGGCTGCGCAAGGCGCTGCCGCCGATGGCGCGGCTGAAGGAGGAGGGCGAGGCGCTGGCTTGGCTGCGTCAGCTGGCGGCCGAGCGCGAGACCGTCGATGCGCGCGGCGGGGACGATGCGGTTGGCGAGGCGGGCGAAACGCCGGCCGCCGCGGCCGGCGGCTGAGCGCGGGCCAGCCTCAAGAAAAAGGCCAGCCTCGCGGCTGGCCTCCGGGCTTCAGGGCCGGTGCCTCACCAGACCTGCCACCAGGGCTTCTTCTTGTCCTGCACGCCATCGGACATGAAGCGGCTCTGCGGGAAGTTCTGCTTGAGCACGCGCTCGGCGTCGTCGCGCAACTGGGGCAGCTCCAGGCGCTCGTAGCTGCGCGCCATGATGAAGAGCGCCTCCTCGGACGCGGGCGTCTGCGGGTACTCCTTCACCGCCGTCTGCGCGCGGTTGGCCGCGGCCACGTAGGCGCCGCGGCGGAAGTAGTAGCGCGCCACGTGCAGCTCGTAGTTCGCCAGCGCGTTGACGATGTAGTCCATGCGCGTGCGCGCCTCGACCGAGTACTTGGACTCCGGGAACTGGTCCACCAGCTGCTTGAAGGACTGGTAGGCGTCGCGCGAGGCCTGCTGGTCGCGCTCGGAGAGCTCCTGGTTGGCGAAGCGGCCCAGGATGCCGAGGTTGTCGTTGAAGTTGACGATGCCGCGCAGGTAGAGCGCGTAGTCCAGCGCCGGGCTGGAGGGATTGAGCTTGATGAAGCGGTCCAGCGTCGCCAGGGCCTCGGCGCGTTCGCCGGTCTTGTAGCGCACGTAGGCCAGGTCCAGCGTGGCCTGCTGCGCCAGCAGCGTGCCGGCGGCGCGGCCCTCGACGCGCTCCAGGGTCTTGATGGCACGCTCGTAGCTGCCCGCGCCGATGTCGTCCTTGGCGTCTGCGTACAATTTCTCGACCGCCACGGTGGACAGCGGGTCCTCCTTCGTGGTGCCGCAGCCCGAGATCAGCAGGGCCCCCGCCAGCACCGCCGCACAGGCCGCCGGCGTTTGATGCGCCCAGCGGCGCCTCCAAGAAGAAAAGCTCATCTGATGCAGCGGCGCGCGCCGCGCGCGTCGTCCGTAGGTCCAAGAAAACGTGAATTGTATGGTTGACCCCTTGTCCGACCCGGCGACCGAGGACGACGGCCCCGACGACGAACAACACGAGTGGCGCGAGCGCGAGGTCGATGCCGCGCTGCAGGGCCTGCGGCTGGACAAGGCGCTGGTGCTCATGGCGGGCGAGTTCTCACGCAACTATCTGCAGGGCCTGATCGAGCGCGGCCATGTGCGGCTCGACGGCCAGGTGGCGCGCACCGCGTCGCGCGGCGTGAGGCTGGGCCAGCGCATCCGGCTGGAGCTGGTGCCCACGGCGGAGAGCCGGGCCTTCAAGCCGGAGGCGCTGCCCATCACCGTGGTGTTTGAGGACGAGCACCTGATCGTGCTGGACAAGCCGGCGGGCATGGTGGTGCACCCGGCGGCGGGCAACTGGTCGGGCACGCTGCTCAATGCGCTGCTGGCGCACCACGCCGGCGCGGCGCGCCTGCCGCGCGCGGGCATCGTGCACCGGCTGGACAAGGACACCTCGGGCCTGATGGTGGTGGCCAAGACGCTGCCGGCCATGACGGCGCTGGTGCGCGCCATCGCCGCGCGCGAGGTGAGCCGCCACTACCTGGCGCTGGCGCATGGCGTGCCGAAGGAGGCCTCATTCACCGTGGACGCGCCCATCGGCCGCGACCCGCGCTCGCGCGTGCGCATGGCCATCGTGGCCTCGGGCAAGCCCGCGCGCACCGACTTCGAGGTGCTGGTCGCCGGGCACGGCGCCTGCGCGCTGCGCTGCACGCTGCACAGCGGGCGCACGCACCAGATCCGCGTGCACCTGGCCTCGCGCGGGCACCCGCTGCTGGCCGACGCGGTGTACGGCGGCACGCCGCTGCTGGGCCTGGAGCGCCAGGCGCTGCATGCGGCGCGGCTGCGCTTCACGCATCCGGTGCTGGGCGGCGAGCTGGCGTTCGAGCAGGCGCCACCGGCGGACCTGGCCGCGGCCTGGCACGCCTTGCAAGGCTAGAAAAGCGTGCGCAAGTCGCCCGGGAAAAGCCCTTGCGGCCCGCTTCGGACCCTTGCAAGGACGGGAAGGCCGTGCAAGGGGGTTACAATCAACATGTCCTTGCGCGCGGCAGGCATCAAGCAGCCCGCCCTGCCGCCCGACCCGAGCCCTTGAAGCCCCGCACCCGAGCGCCGGCGTGAGCCGCAGCAGCCGGGTCCGGCCCCAGGTCCGAACCCAACGCCGGCAGCCCCTTTCCGGGCGCCCGTCCTTCGACCCTTGACCGTCGTGATGTCCGACGCTGCCGCACGCGGCACTCCGAGACCTTGATGAACACCCAGGATGCCAAGCGCGTCCTCGAAACCGCATTGATCTGCGCGCAGCAGCCGCTGCCGCTGCGCGAGTTGCGCCTGCTGTTCGACCAGCAGCTGGGCGCCGATACGCTGCGCACGCTGCTCGACGAGATCGCGCGCGACTGGCAGGGCCGGGGCGTGGAACTGGTGACGCTGGCCTCGGGCTGGCGCTTCCAGAGCCGCCCCGAGATGCAGCCCTACCTGGCGCGGCTGCAGCCCGAGAAGCCACCGCGCTACTCGCGCGCCGTGATGGAGACGCTGGCCATCATTGCGTACCGCCAGCCCGTGACGCGCGGCGACATCGAGGACATCCGCGGCGTGACCGTGAGCACCCAGGTCATTCGCCAGCTTGAAGAGCGCGGCTGGGTCGAGGTCATCGGCCACCGCGAGGCGCCGGGGCGGCCCGCCCTGTACGCCACCACGCGCCAGTTCCTGGACGACCTGGGGCTGGGCGGCCTGGATGGCCTGCCGCCCCTGGATGCCCCCGGCGCGCTGCCGCAGGCGCTGGAGTCCCCGCTCCAGGCGGCCCTGGCGCAGCAGTTGCCGTTGCTGGACGCGTCCTCCGAAACCCACGCCGCTGCAGTGCCCGATGCGTCGGCTCCTGCCGCCACCACCGAACCCTCATCGGCCCACGGGGCCGATCACACCCCCTCGCAGCCATGAACTCCCAAGAAGACGCTGACAACCCGTTGACCCCCCCCACCGCCGCAGAGGACGGCGCCCCGGCTGCGCAGGAGGCTGCCGCCTCCGTGCGCCGGCGCGCCCCGCGCAAGCGCGCCGCGCCCAAGGCGGCGGCCGAGGCGGCTGAAGCCGTCGCGCCGGCCGAGCCGGGCAGCGAGGCGCCGGCGGCCGCGGCCCCGGAGCAGGCGGCGCCGGCCGAAGAGGCGGCCGCGCCGCGCCGCGCCCGCGCACCCCGTGCGCCCCGCAAGAAGGCGGCCGAGGCGGTGACCGAGACGGCGGCCGAAACCGCCAGCCCGGAAGCCGCGCTGCCCGTGGTGCCCGTCGTGGCGGCCGAGGTGTCTGCCGCCACGCTGGAAGCCGTGGCTCCCGCGGTGGCGGCTGCGGCCGAGACCGCGGCCGTGCAGCCCGCTTCGACGGATGCTGTTGCTGAAGCGGCGCCGGCCGGGCCTGCGGGTGGCGAGGGCGAGACGGCGGGTGTCGCTGCCGAGGGCGGGGCCGAGGCGTCCGAGCGTCCGCGCCGCCGCCGCAACCGCCGCGAGAAGCCGGCGGCCGAGGCCGCTACCGCTTCCGAAGTGGGGGCCGAGGGTGCGGGCCAGGACGTGAGCGAGGGCGCGCCGGCCGAAGCCGTGGTGCCGCTGGGTGAGGACGGTGCGCTGCTGGCCGCGCCGGGCAAGGAGCAGCGCCGCGAAGGCCGCAACCGCCGCGGGCGCGGCGCCAAGCGCGATCAGGCCGCCGAGGGCGGTGAGGGCAGCGAGGCCGCCACCGAAGGCGCGCCGCAGGCTGCGCAGGGCGAGGCGGCCCAGGCCGCTGCGCCGGAGGTGGTGCCCAACACGCAGGAAGTGTTCGAGCAGGTGCTGTCCGGCGCCTTCGACGTCGAGCCGGCCGCGGAAGAGACCGAGGCCGCCGTGCCGCCCAAGCGCGTGCTGGCCGCCGAGCCCGATGCGCCCAAGCTGCACAAGGTGCTGGCGCAGGCCGGCATCGGCTCGCGCCGCGACATGGAGCAGCTCATCGTCGAGGGCCGCATCACCGTCAACGGCGAGCCCGCGCACACCGGGCAGCGCATCTCCTGGGGCGACCGCATCCAGGTCAACGGCAAGCCCATCCGCGTGCGCATCGCGCCGCCGCCGGCGCGCGTGATCGCCTACCACAAGCCCGTGGGCGAAGTGGTGACGCACGACGACCCGCAGCAGCGCCCGACCGTGTTCCGGCGCCTGCCCCGGCTGCAGCAGGGCAAGTGGCAGTCGGTGGGCCGGCTCGACATCAACACCGAAGGCCTGCTGCTGTTCACCAACTCCGGTGAACTGGCCAACCAGCTGATGCATCCGCGCTTCGGCGTGGAGCGCGAGTACGCGGTGCGCGTGCTGGGCACGCTCGAGCCCGAGGCGCGCGCCAAGCTGCTCGAAGGCGTGGAGATCGACGGCCAGAGCGCGGCCTTCAAGTCCATCGAGGACGGCGGCGGCGAGGGCGTGAACCACTGGTACCGCGTCGTCATCACCGAAGGCCGCAACCGCGAGGTGCGCAAGCTTTTCGACGCCGTGGGCCTGGCCGTGAGCCGCCTCATCCGCATCCGTTACGGCACCGTGGTGCTGCCGCGCGGCCTCAAGCGCGGCACCTGGGTGGACCTGGACGAGAACGACGTGCGCACCATCCGGCGCCTGGCCCAGGGGCCGGGCGGCGAGCAGCGCCGCAGCGAGGGCGGCGACGACCGGCGCAACAACCGCCGCGGCAAGCGCCGCGGTGGCCGACAGGGCGAGGGCACGCCGCTGCCGCAGGAGGCGCGCGAAGCCCGCGAGCCGCGCGGCCCGCGTCGTGATGCCGAGCAGCCACCGCGTGGCGGCGACCGGCCCGACCGCGGTGGCGATCGTCCGGACCGCAACCGCCGCGGCAAGCGCGGGCGTGGCGGCGAGGGCCCGCTGCGCGAGGGCCCGCTGCGCGAGGGCGGCGCGATCCCGAACCCGCTGCAGCAGACCTACGACAAGCGCGCGATCCAGAGCGAGCGCGCGCGCAGCCGCAGCGCCGATTGGGAGGACGACGACAACCGGCCGATCCCCAATCCGCTGCAGCAGACCTACGACAAGCGCGCGCTGCAGGCCGAGCGCCAGCGGCGCGAGCGCAACGAGGATGGCCCGATCCCGAACCCGCTGCAGCAGACCTTCGACAAGCGCTTTGTGCAGAAGGGGCCGGGCGGTGGCGGTGGCGGTGGTTTCAACCGCAACCGTGGCCCCGGCGGCGGCGGCGGCGGCTTCGGCGGCCAGGGCAACGGCCCGCGCGGCGGCAAGGGCGGCAACCGGGGCAAGGGCGGCGAGCCGCGCCAGCCCGATCCGATGCAGACCTCCGTGGGCTACATCGGCGCCGATGCCTTCCTGCGCGGCAAGGGCCGCGGCGGCGGCCGGGGCGGCCGCGGCGGTCGCTGACGCCAAGCCGGCATGCCGGCGTGCCGGGCGAGGTGCCTCTTGCCCGGCTGAATTCCTTGACCTTGCCGGCAGGCGTGCGGTCCGCGCCTGCCGGCAGCTTCCCTGCCCATGCCGTCCCGGCCGCGCTTACATCCGCGCGCCGGGACCGGCCATAGGCGCCCCCTTACAATCGCGGGTTTTGCCCAATCGCCTTCAAGGAGAACCTACATGGCCATCGAACGCACCCTGTCCATCATCAAGCCCGACGCCGTGGCGAAGAACGTGATCGGCCAGATCTACGCCCGCTTTGAAGGCGCCGGCCTGAAGATCGTCGCCGCCAAGATGGCGCACCTGTCGCGCCGCGAGGCCGAGCAGTTCTACGCGGTGCACGCCGCGCGTCCCTTCTTCAAGGACCTGGTGGACTTCATGGTCTCCGGCCCCGTGATGATCCAGGTGCTCGAAGGCGAAGGCGCCATCGCCAAGAACCGTGAGCTGATGGGCGCCACCGACCCGAAGAAGGCCGAGAAGGGCACCATCCGCGCCGACTTCGCCGACAGCATCGACGCCAACGCCGTGCACGGCTCCGACGCCCCCGAAACCGCCGCCGTGGAAGTGGCCTTCTTCTTCCCCGGCATGCAGGTCTTCAGCCGCTGATACAAGGCTGAATACCGCTTGACCGCCTGAACAGGCCCCGCAGCCATGAGCCTCGTCAACCTGCTGGATTTCGACCTCGAAGGCCTCACCGCCTTCTGCGAGGGCCTGGGCGAAAAGCGTTTCAGGGCCGTGCAGCTCTTCCGGTGGATTCACCAGAAGGGTGCCCGCGACTTCGGCCAGATGTCCGATCTGGCCAAGTCCCTGCGCGAAAAGCTCGCCACCCGCGCCGAGGTGCGGCCGCTGTCCGTGCTCAGCGAGCATGTCTCCAGCGACGGCACCGTGAAGTGGCTGTTCGACGTGGGCGGCGGCAACGCGGTGGAAAGCGTGTTCATTCCCGAGGAGGACCGCGGCACGCTGTGCGTGTCCTCGCAGGCCGGCTGCGCCGTGGGCTGCCGCTTCTGCTCCACCGGCCACCAGGGTTTCAGCCGCAACCTCAGCACGGGCGAGATCCTGGCCCAGCTGTGGCATGCGGAACATCAGCTGCGCGCCCGGCTCAAGCTCGGTGTTGGCGAACGCGCCATCGACAACGTCGTGATGATGGGCATGGGCGAGCCGCTGCAGAACTACGCGGCGCTGGTGCCCGCGCTGCGCACCATGCTCGACGACCATGGCTATGGCCTGTCGCGCCGCCGCGTGACGGTGAGCACCTCGGGCGTGGTGCCGATGATCGAGCGGCTGCGCGAGGACTGCCCCGTGGCGCTGGCCGTGTCGCTGCACGCGCCCAACGACCCGCTGCGCGACGAGCTGGTGCCGCTCAACCGCAAGTACCCGATCGCCGAGCTGCTGGACGCCTGCCACGCGTACCTCAGCGCCGCGCCGCGCGACTTCATCACCTTCGAGTACTGCATGCTCGACGGCGTCAACGACACTGACGATCACGCGCGGCAGCTCATCGAGCTGGTGCGCCGCAGCCCGCGTGCCGACGGCAGCCGCGGCATCAGCTGCAAGTTCAACCTCATTCCCTTCAACCCCTTCCCGGCCTCGGGGCTCAAGCGCTCGCCGCGCGAGCGGGTGCAGGCCTTCGCGCGCGTGCTGGCGGACGCCGGCATCGTCACCACGGTGCGCAAGACGCGCGGTGACGACATCGACGCCGCCTGCGGCCAGCTCGCCGGCGAGGTGCAGGACCGCACGCGCGCGGCCGAGCGCATGACGCGCGCGCCGATCCGCATCCACGCTGCCGCCCCGACCGCGCGCTCCTGAGGCCGCGCGGCCGCCAGACGTCCAGCCCGACTCGATGCCTCTCGCCCGCCCGAGCCCGTTGCTGCCCGGCCTGCTGAGCGCGGCCCTGCTGCTGGCCGGCTGCGCCGCGGGGCCGGCGCGCGTGGCCGAGCCTGATGCGGACCAGCGCCGCGCGCAGACCCGGCTGGCGCTGGCCACGGCCTACTTCGAGCAGGGGCAGGCCGAAACGGCGCTGGAGGAGGTGGATCGGGCGCTGGCGGCCGATCCGCTGCTGGCGCCGGCCCATGGCCTGCGCGGCCTGGCACAGGCCAGCCTGGGCCAGAACGTGGCGGCGCAGGCCAGCTTCACCCGGGCGCTGGAGCTGGCGCCGCGCGACGCCGACACGCTGCACAACCACGGCTGGTTCCTGTGCCAGCAGCAGCGCTGGGACGAGGCGCAGTCCCGCTTCGAGCAGGCGCTGGCGCAGCCGGACTACCGCGGCACGGCGCGCAGCCTGCTGGCGCTGGGCGTGTGCCAAGGGCGGGCGCAGCGCTGGGAGGCGGCCGAGCACAGCTTGGCGCGTGCCTTTGAGCTGGACCCGGCCAACACCGCCACGGCACTGGGCCTGGCCGAGGTGCTGCTGCGCCGTGGTGACGCCGAGCGCGCGCGCTGGCATGTCGAGCGCGTCAGCCGCTCGGGCACGCCGGCCGATGCGCAGACGCTGTGGCTGGCCGCGCGCATCGAGCACCGGCTGGGCCGCCACGCGGCCGTGGAAGCCTTCGGGCGCGAATTGCGCCAACGTTATCCGCAGGCGCCACAGACGCTTGCCCTGGACCAAGGACGTTTTGATGACTGAGCCGAGCGCATCGCCCTCGCGTGGTGATTCCCCCGGTGCGCTGCTGCGCCAAGCGCGCCAGCAGCAGGGCGTGGAACTGGACACGCTGGCCGCCGCCATCAAGGTGCGGCCGGAGAAGCTTGCGGCGCTGGAAAGCGACCGCTACGACCAACTGCCTGACATGGCGTTCACGCGCGCGCTGGCCAAGACGCTGTGCCGCACGCTCAAGATCGACGCCGCGCCGGTGCTGGCCGGGCTGCCCTCCAGCATCGACGGCGAGCGTCTGGAGCAGGTGGCCACCGGGCTGAACACGCCGTTCCGCGAGCGTGCGGGCCGGCATGAGACGCGTGACTGGGGCCCGCTCAAGCGCCCCTTGCTGTGGGCCGTGGCGCTGCTGCTGCTGGGGGCGGCTGCGATCGTGCTGATGCCGGCCGAATGGTTCAGGTTCGGCAGCGGAGCCACCTCGGAAACGCCCGAAGCGGCGGCCACGACCGGCGCGGACCCGGCTGCTTCGGGCGTGGTGGAGACGCTGATCACGCCGTCCACGCCGCCGGCCGCCGATACGACCGCTCCCGCGCCGGCCCCGGCGACGCCGGCTTCGGTCCCGGCCTCGACCCCGGCGGCCGCCGCGACCCCGGCGGTCACGGCGGATACGACGCTGGTGGCCGCCGCCACCAGTGGCCTGCTGGTGATGCGCGCCAGCGCCCAGTCCTGGGTGGAGGTGCGCAACAGCGCCAACCAGGTGCTGCTGTCGCGTGCGCTGCAGGCCGGTGAAACCGTCAACCTCGACGGCGCGCCGCCGCTGCGCGCCACCATCGGCAACGCCGCCGCCACCGCGGTGAGCTTCCGCGGCCAGGCGCTGGATCTGCGGTCACAAGCCCGTGACAACGTGGCGCGTCTCGAACTGAAGTGAGCCCCGATCCGATGAACACGCCTTTGGAACCGATTGCCGTGGCCCAGCCCGCCGCTCGCCGCTCGCTGCAGGCGCGCGTGACCTGGGGCGGCCGGGTGCTGACGCTGGGCGGCGACGCGCCGGTGCGCGTGCAGTCGATGACCAACACCGACACCGTGGACGTCATCGGCACCGCCATCCAGGTCAAGGAACTGGCGCTGGCCGGCTCGGAGCTGGTGCGCATCACCGTCAACACGCCCGAGGCGGCGCAGGCCGTGCCGCACATCCGCGAGCAGCTCGACCGCATGGGCCTCTCGGTGCCGCTGGTCGGCGACTTCCATTACAACGGCCACCGCCTGCTGAGCGAGTTCCCGGACATGGCCGCCGCCCTGTCCAAGTACCGCATCAACCCGGGCAACGTGGGCAAGGGCGACAAGCGCGACCGCCAGTTCGCCCAGATGATCGAGGCCGCCTTGAAACACGACCGCCCGGTGCGCATCGGCGTGAACTGGGGCAGCCTGGACCAGGAGCTGCTGGCCGCGCTGATGGACGAGAACGCCCGGCGCGCCCAGCCCTGGGACGGCAAGCAGGTCATGTACCAGGCGCTGGTGCAGTCGGCGCTGTCTTCCGCCGCCTTCGCCGTGGAAATGGGCATGGACCCGGCGCAGGTGATCCTGAGCTGCAAGGTCTCCGGTGTGCAGGACCTGGTGAGCGTCTACCGCGCCCTGGCCGCGCGCTGCCGGCATCCGCTGCACCTGGGCCTGACCGAGGCCGGCATGGGCACCAAGGGCACGGTGGCCTCCGCCGCGGCGCTGTCGCTGCTGCTGCAGGAAGGCATCGGCGACACCATCCGCGTCAGCCTCACGCCGCAGCCGGGCGAGCCGCGCACGCAGGAGGTGGTGGTGGCGCTGGAGATCCTGCAGGCCCTGGGCCTGCGCGCCTTCAATCCCAGCGTCACGGCCTGCCCGGGCTGCGGCCGCACCACCAGCACCACCTTCCAGGAACTGGCCAAGCAGATCGACGACTTCCTGCGCGCGCAGATGCCGGTGTGGAAGGCGCAGTACCCGGGGGTGGAGAACCTCAAGGTCGCGGTGATGGGCTGCATCGTCAACGGCCCCGGCGAGAGCAAGCACGCCGACATCGGCATCAGCCTGCCCGGCACCGGCGAGGCGCCGGCCGCGCCGGTGTTCATCGACGGCGAGAAGGCGCTGACGCTGCGCGGCGAGGGCATCGCCGCGGACTTCCAGAAGATCGTCCAGGACTACATCGAGAAGCGCTTCGGCGCGGCGGCCGAGGTGCGCTGAGCGCGCCGGCCCGGCCCGCGGAGGCTGCTTCTTTTCCCGTTTGGGCTGAGCTTGTCGAAGCCCCGCCGCGCGGCTGGGCCGCGGCCCCTCGACAGAGCCTGGCCTGAGCCTGTCGAAGGGCTCAGGGCGAGCGGAAACCTATTTCCCGGCCGCTGCCGGTGCAGCGGCCACGACAACACACATGGCTGAACAACCGAAAAACAAGGTCGAGCCGCTGCGCGCGGTCAAGGGCATGAACGACATCCTGCCGCCCACGTCCGCGCACTGGGAGTGGCTGGAGGACAAGCTGCGTTCGCTCATGCGCCGCTACGGCTACCTCAACGCGCGCACGCCCATCGTCGAACCCACGGCGCTGTTCGTGCGCGGCCTGGGCGAGGTCACCGACATCGTCGAGAAGGAGATGTACTCCTTCGAGGACTCGATGAACGGCGACCGGCTGACGCTGCGCCCGGAGAACACCGCCGGCATGGTGCGTGCCGTCAACGAGCACGCGCTGCTGCACGACGGCGGCAAGCGGCTCTTCTACATCGGCCCCATGTTCCGCCACGAGCGACCGCAGAAAGGGCGCTACCGCCAGTTCCACCAGGCCGGCGCCGAGGCGCTGGGCTACGCCGGGCCGGATGTGGACGCCGAGCTGATCCTGATGTGCCGGGCGCTGTGGCGCGAGCTGGGGCTGGTGGAAGGGCGCGACGTCACGCTGGAGCTCAACAGCCTGGGTCAGCCCGACGAGCGCAACGCGCACCGCGCGGCGCTCATCGCCCACTTCGAGGCCCATGCCGAGCTGCTGGACGAGGACGCCAGGCGCCGCCTGCACAGCAACCCGCTGCGCATCCTCGACAGCAAGAACCCGGCGATGCAGCCGGTGATCGAGGCGGCGCCCAAGCTCATGGATTACCTGGGCGCCGAGTCGCGCGCGCACCTCGATGGGCTGTGCGCGATCCTGGATGCCGCGGGGCTGGCCTACCGCGTCAATCCGCGCCTGGTGCGCGGCATGGACTACTACAACCTGACCGTCTTCGAGTGGGTCACGACGCGCCTGGGCGCACAGGGCACGGTGTGTGGTGGCGGGCGCTACGACCCGTTGATCGCGCAGCTGGGCGGCAAGCCGGCGCCGGCCGTGGGCTGGGCCCTGGGCATGGAGCGGCTGCTGTTGCTGCTGGAAGAAGCCGGCGTGCTGCCGCCGCCCCCGCCGCCGCGCGTGTACGCGGTGATTCCCTCGGCGGCGGCGCTGCCGCAGGCCTTCGTCGCGCTGGAGGCGCTGCGCGCCGCCGGCGTGGCGGCGCTGATGCACCCGGGGCAGGGCAGCATGAAGTCGCAGTTCAAGCGCGCCGACGCCTCCGGGGCGCAATGGGCGTTGATCTTCGGCGACGAGGAGCTGGCCCGCGGCGAGGTGGCGCTCAAGGCGCTGCGCGCGCTGCCCGATGGTTCGCAGCTGCCGCAGCGCAGCCTGGCGCTGGCGGAGGTGGCGGCTTGGGCGTCGCACCTGCTGCACGATAATCCCGCGTTTTGACAGCCTTCAGCCTCATGGCCACCTCACTCGACCTGCAGGAACAGGAACAGATCGACCAGCTCAAGGCGTTCTGGAAGCAGTACGGCAACCTCATCACCTGGGTGCTGATCGTGGTGCTGGGCGCCTTCGCGGCCTGGAACGGCTGGAACTGGTGGCAGCGCGAGCAGGGCTTCAAGGCCGGCGCGCTGTACGGCGAGCTCGAGCGCGCGGCGCAGTCCGGCGAGGCCGACAAGGCGGCGCGGGCCTTCAATGACCTGCGCGAGCGCCATGGCGGCACGGCCTACGCCGCGCAGGGTGCGTTGCTGGCGGCCAAGGTGCAGGCCGACAAGGGCCAGGCCGATGCGGCCCGCGCCACGCTGGCCTGGGCTGCGGACAAGGCCGATGGCGACGCTTATCGCGACATCGCGCGGCTGCGCCTGGCGGCGCTGCTGATGGACCAGAAGCAGTACGACGAGGCGCTCAAGGCGCTTGACGGCGTCAAGGGCGACGAATTCAAGCCCCTGGCGGCGGACCGCCGCGGCGATGTGCTGCAGCTGCAGGGCAAGGCCGCCGAGGCCAAGAGCGCCTACCAGACGGCCTGGGCCGGCATGGACCCGGCCATCGAATACCGCCAGCTGGTCGAGGCCAAGCTCACCGCGCTGGGCGCGGCGCCCACGCCGGCCAACGCGGCTTCCGCCGCCAGCGGGGTGGCGCAATGAGCCGCCGCCTGTTGAGCGCCGCGCTGGCCGTGGCGGTACTGGCCGCGGGCTGCGCCTCCAGCAACAAGCCCAAGCCGGCGCCGCTGGAAAGCTTCACGGCGCAGCTGGCTGCCCGGCCGCTGTGGAACACCAGTGTCGGCACGCTGAACTTCGCGCTCACGCCCGCCCTGAGCGGCAACACGCTGGTGCTGGCCGGCAGCGATGGCCAGGTGCTGGCGCTGGCGGCCGACAGCGGGCGCGAGCTCTGGCGCGCCGGCGCTGGCGCGCCGCTGTCTGCCGGTGTGGGCAGCGACGGGCGCTTTGCCAGTGTCGTGACGCGGGACAACGAACTGCTGACCTTCGAGGCCGGCAAGCTGCTGTGGCGCCAGCGCCTGGGCTCGCGCATCGTCACCGCGCCGCTGGTGGCCGGCGAGCGCGTGTTCGTGCTGGGCCTGGACCGCGCGGTGCAGGCCTTCGATGCCATCGACGGCCGCCTGCTGTGGAAGCTGCAGCGCCCGGGCGAGCCGCTGACGCTGCTGCAGCCGGGCGTGCTGGCGCCGTTCAAGGACACACTGCTGGTGGGGCTGGGGCCGCGCCTGGTGGGCGTCGATCCGCTGCAGGGCACGGTGCGCTGGGAAGTGCCGATCGCGCTGCCGCGCGGCAGCAACGAGGTGGAGCGGCTGGCCGACCTGGTGGGACCGGTGCAGCGCACGGGCGACGTGGTCTGCGCGCGCGCCTTCCAGGCGGCCGTGGGCTGTGTCGATGCCGAGCGCGGTGCGCTGCTGTGGGCCAAGAACGCCAACGGCACTGCTCCGCTGGGCGGCGATGCCCGCCAGGTGTTCGGTGCCGATACCAGCGACCGCATCAGTGCCTGGAACGCCGCCAGCGGCGAGCCGGCCTGGACCAGTGACAAGCTGCTCAATCGCGACCTGAGCGGCGCGCTGGTGCTGGAGCGCGCCGTTGTCTTTGGCGACGCGGAAGGCTACGTGCACTTCCTGTCCCGTGATGGTGGCCGGACGCTGCAGCGCTTGCCCACCGACGGCTCGCCCATCCTGGGCAAGCCGCTGCGCGCGGGTGACGCCGTGGTGGTGCTCACGCGCAAAGGCGGCGTGTTCGCCTTCCGACCTGAATGAGGAAACGTTGATGAAACCCGTGGTGGCCCTGGTGGGCCGACCCAACGTCGGCAAATCGACGCTGTTCAACCGCATCACCAAGAGCCGCGACGCGATCGTGGCCGACTTCGCCGGGCTCACGCGCGACCGCCACTATGGCGACGCGCGGCTGGGCTCGCGCGAGTTCATCGTCATCGACACCGGCGGCTTCGAACCCGACAAGCCTTCCGGTGTGGTGGCGGAGATGGCCAAGCAGACCAAGCAGGCGGTGGCCGAGGCCGACGCCGTGGTCTTCGTCGTGGACATGCGCAACGGTGTCTCCGGACAGGACCATGACATCGCGCGCTACCTGCGCCAGTGCAACAAGCGCGTGTTCCTGGCCGTGAACAAGGCCGAGGGCATGGCCGACTCGCCGCTGCTGGCCGAGTTCCACGAACTCGGCATCGGCGAGCCGCACCCGATCTCCTCGGCGCACGGGCAGGGCATCCGCAGCCTGCTCGAAGCGGTGCTGGAAACCTTCGACTTCGGCGACGAGGACGAGGCGGAGAGCGAGGAAGAAGCCGCCAACCGGCCGATCCGGCTGGCCGTGGCCGGGCGTCCCAACGTCGGCAAGAGCACGCTCATCAACACCTGGCTGGGCGAGGAGCGGCTGGTGGCCTTCGACATGCCGGGCACCACGCGCGACGCCATCAGCGTGCCCTTCGAGCGGCTGGGGCAGAAGTTCGAGCTCATCGACACCGCCGGCCTGCGCCGCAAGGGCAAGGTGTTCGAGGCCATCGAGAAGTTCTCGGTGGTCAAGACGCTGCAGGCCATCGCCGACGCCAATGTCGTGCTGCTGCTGGTGGACGCCATGCAGGGCGTGAGCGAGCAGGACGCGCACATCGCCGGCTACGTGCTCGACTCGGGCCGCGCGGTGGTGATCGCCATCAACAAGTGGGACGCGGTGGACGGCTACCAGCGCGAGATGGTGGAACGCTCCATCGCGCAGCGGCTGGCGTTCCTGAAGTTCGCCCCCATCCTGCACATCTCCGCGCTCAAGCGGCAGGGCCTGGGGCCGCTGTGGAAGGCGATCGCGGACGCCCATGCCTCGGCCACGCGCAAGATGCCCACTCCGGTGCTGACGCGGCTGCTGCACGAGGCGGTGGAGCACCAGGCTCCGAAGCGCGCCGGCCATTTCCGGCCCAAGCTGCGCTATGCGCACCAGGGCGGCATGAATCCGCCGGTGGTGGTGGTGCACGGCAACTCGCTGGAGCATGTCACCGACAGCTACAAGCGCTTTCTGGAAGGCCGCATTCGCGACCATTTCAAGCTCGTGGGCACCCCGTTGCGCATCGAGATGAAGTCCTCGCACAACCCCTTCGTCGACAAGGAGTGAGGGGGTTGATCGTCTGCATGAACCGTGCCCGGCGGGCCTTTACGCCCCTGTGTTAACGTGCAGACTTTCTGGACTTTCATCACGGAGAACACGTGAGCAACAAAGGGCAACTCCTACAAGACCCGTTCCTGAACCTGCTGCGCAAAGAGCACGTGCCGGTCTCGATCTACCTGGTCAACGGCATCAAGCTGCAGGGTCACATCGAATCCTTCGACCAGTACGTGGTGCTGCTGCGCAACACGGTGACGCAAATGGTCTACAAGCACGCGATTTCTACCGTCGTGCCTGGGCGCGCAGTGAACTTCCACGCCCAAGAACAGAACGAAGCTTCCTGACCCGCCACTATTGCGGTGGCGGCCCTTCAAAGCAGCGTTCACCATTACTAACACCTTGAGTTCCGACACCTCCGCCGCCGCGTCGTCTGCCCAGCAGCCGGCGCGGGCGGTTCTGGTCGGGGTCGATCTGGGCCCTGACGCTTCCTTCGATCCCACGCTCGACGAACTGGCACTGTTGGCTGAATCGGCCGGTGACGAAGTCGTTGCGCGCGTGATCGCCCGCCGCAAGGCGCCTGATGCCGCACTGTTCGTCGGTTCCGGCAAGGCCGACGAGATCAAGCTCCTGGTGGACATGCACCAGGCGCATGGCGTGATCTTCGATCAGGCTCTCAGCCCCGCGCAGCAGCGCAATCTGGAGCGCCACCTCGGCGTGCCGGTGGCGGACCGCACGGCGCTGATCCTGGAAATCTTCGCCCAGCGCGCCCAAAGCCACGAGGGCAAGCTGCAGGTGGAGCTGGCGCGGCTGCAATACCTTTCGACCCGGCTGGTGCGGCGCTGGAGCCACCTGGAGCGCCAGCGCGGGGGCATCGGCACTCGCGGTGGCCCGGGCGAGGCGCAGATCGAGCTGGACCGCCGCATGATCGGCGAGCGCATCAAGGCGCTCAAGGTGCGGCTGGACAAGGTCAAGCGCCAGCGCGGCACACAACGCCGAGCGCGCGCGCGCAGCGGCACCTTCCGCGTCTCGCTGGTGGGCTACACCAACGCAGGCAAGTCCACGCTGTTCAATGCGCTGGTCAAGGCACGCGCCTACGCGGCCAACCAGCTGTTCGCGACGCTGGACACCACCACGCGCTCCATGTTTTTGGAGCAGGCGGGACGCGCGGTGTCGCTCTCCGACACCGTGGGCTTCATCCGGGATTTGCCGCACAAGCTGGTGGAGGCCTTCGAGGCCACGCTGCAGGAGGCAGCCGATGCTGACCTGCTGCTGCATGTCGTCGATGCGGCCAGCCCGGTGCTGCAGGAACAGATGGAAGAGGTGGACCGCGTGCTGGTCGAGATCGGCGCCGCGGACATTCCGCAAGTGCTGGTCTACAACAAGGTCGATGCACTGCCCGAGTCGCAGCGCCCGCGCCAGGCGGTCGATGCGCTGGAACGGATGCCCGGGGTACGCACGCCGCGCGTGTTCGCCAGCGCGCTGCAAGGGCAGGGACTGGATGCACTGCGTGACCTCATCGCGCAGGCCGCCACAGGCACCGAACCGGCCGACACCCAGATGACGCAGGATGCCGGCGTCGCTGATGACGAAGCCCCTCTGCCTTCGCCGTCCGGGCCCGCAGCCCGTGATGACGACGACTCCTCTCCTCGATCGATGCAAGCATGAGCATCCACCCTGACTCTTCCCTGCCATCGCCTTTGCGCTCCGTGGCCGGTGCCGCGCGGGCACTGCTGCGAGGGCTGGCGCGGCCGCTCCTGATGAGTAACGGCCGCAACGATGGGCCGCCCGACCTCGACGAGCTGTGGCGCGATTTCAACCGCAAGCTCTCCAACCTGTTCGGCGGCAAGTCGGGCCGGCCGGGGCCCAGCGGTGGCGATAACAATGGCGGCCCGTCCTTCCAGCCCGACATGAAGAGCGCGGGCATCGGCGCCGGGCTGATTGCCGGCGTGGTGCTGCTGATCTGGCTGGGCAGCGGCGTGTTCATCGTGCAGGAAGGCCACCAGGCGGTGGTGACCTCTTTCGGCCGCTATGCCTATACGGCCGATGCCGGCATTCAGTGGCGCTTCCCGTATCCGTTCCAGGCCCATGAGACGGTGCCGGTGACGCAGCTGCGCTCGGTGGAAGTCGGACGCAACACGGTGGTGCAGGCCACCGGGCTGCGCGACTCCTCGATGCTCACGCAGGACGAGAACATCGTGGACATCCGCTTCACGGTGCAGTACCGGCTCAAGGACGCGCGGGCCTACCTGTTCGAGAACCGCAATCCCGACGAGGCGGTGGTGCAGGCTGCGGAATCGGCGGTGCGCGAGATCGTGGGCCGCAGCAAGGTTGATTCGGTGCTGTACGAGCAGCGCGACGCGGTGGCGCAGGATTTGGTCAAGTCCATCCAGGGCCAGCTCGACCGGCTCAATGCTGGCATCGTGGTCGCCAACGTCAACATGGGCAGCGTGCAGGTGCCCGAGCAGGTGCAGGCGGCCTTCAACGACGCCGTCAAGGCCGGCGCCGACCGTGACCGCTTCAAGAATGAAGGTCAGGCTTACGCCAGCGATGTCATTCCCAAGGCGCAGGGCACGGCCGCACGGCTGCGTCAGGAGGCCGAGGGCTACCGCTCCCGCGTGGTGGCGCAGGCCGAGGGCGATGCCCAGCGCTTCCGCTCGGTGCTGGTTGAGTACCAGAAGGCGCCCGCTGTCACGCGTGACCGCCTCTACATCGACACCATGCAGCAGGTGCTGTCCAACGTCAGCAAGGTGCTGGTGGACAGCCGCAATGGCTCCAATCTGCTGTACCTGCCGCTGGACAAGCTGATGCAGCAGGCCGGGGCAGCGACCGCGGTGGCGCCGCCGCCTGCGGCATCCAACGTGCCCACGCCCGACAACAACAGCAACACGGCAGGCAACGTGGCTGACGTGCGTTCACGCGAGAACGCACGCGGCCGCGAGCGCGAAAGCCGCTGACCGCAGCGAGAAAGAGACAACAAGCAATGAACCGCATCGGACTCATTGTGGCCAGCGCGCTGATTGCGCTGATGCTGGCGGCCTCGACCCTGTTCATCGTCGATCAGCGCCAAGTGGCGGTGGTGTACGCGCTGGGTGAGATCAAGGAAGTCATCACCGCGCCGGGACTCAAGCTCAAGCTGCCGCCGCCGTTCCAGAACGTGGTGTTCCTCGACCGGCGCATCCAGACCCTGGACAGCCCCGAATCGCGGCCGATTTTCACGGCCGAGAAGAAGAGCTTGGTGATCGATTGGCTGGTGAAGTGGCGCATCGCCGAGCCGCGCCAGTTCATCCGCAACAACGGCACCGACCTGCGCAACCTGGAGAACCGGCTGGCGCCGGTGGTGCAGGCGGCCTTCAACGAGGAAGTGACGCGGCGCAGCGTCAGCGGCGTGCTTGCCACCGAGCGCGAGCGCGTGATGAACGACGTGCGGGCACGGCTCACCGACGAGGCCAAGGCCTTCGGCATCGAGATCGTGGACGTGCGCGTCAAGCGCGTCGACTTCGTGGCCGACATCACGGATGCGGTCTATCGCCGCATGGAATCCGAGCGCAAGCAGGTGGCCAATGAGCTGCGGTCCACCGGCGCCGCCGAGGCAGAACGCATCCGTGCCGACGCCGACCGGCAGCGCGAGGTGATCGTGGCCGAGGCTTACCGCGACGCGCAGAAGATCAAGGGCGAGGGTGACGCCCAGGCCTCGGCGCTGTACGCCGACGCCTTCGGGCGGGATCCGCAGTTCGCACAGTTCTATCGCAGCCTGGAGGCCTACCGCGCCAGCTTCCGCCAGAAGAGCGACGTGATGGTGCTGGAGCCCGGCAGCGACTTCTTCCGCGCCCTGCGCAGCCCCGGCACCGCGCCGGCATCCCGCTGACAGGCCTCAAACGGGACGGCATGCCGGCGGCGTCGCCGGCTGTCACCGGCTCGGGTTGAAGCACCCGGGCGCGGGGGATGTCTGCCGTGCTGGGTACAATCCCGTTTTTAATCCCCCGCTCGTTTTCCATGTCCTCTGCCTGGCTGCTGCCTGAGCACATCGCCGATGTGCTGCCTTCCGAGGCGCGGCGCATCGAGGAGCTGCGTCGGGGTCTGCTGGACATGGCGCGCAGCTACGGCTTCGAGCTCGTGATGCCGCCGCTGCTGGAGTACCTGGAGTCGCTGCTCTCGGGCACCGGCCATGCGCTGGACCTGCAGACCTTCAAGCTCATCGATCAGCTCAGCGGCCGCACGCTGGGCGTGCGCGCCGACACCACGCCGCAAGTGGCGCGCATCGACGCCCATCTGCTCAATCGTGCCGGCGTGACGCGCCTGTGCTATTGCGGCCCCGTACTGCACACCCGTCCTGCCGGGCCGCGCGCCACGCGTGAGCCGCTGCAGTTCGGCGCTGAGATTTACGGCCACGCCGGCCTGGAAGCAGACTTGGAGGTGGTGGAGCTGGCGCTGGACGGCCTGGGCGCCGCCGGTGTCGAAACTCCCGTGCTGGACCTGGGCGACGCGCGCATCCTGCGCGCGCTGCTGCAGGGCGTGGAGCGTGGGCGGCATGAGGAACTGGCCGCGGCGCTGGCACGCAAGGACGCTGCGGCGCTGACCGCGCTCACTGACGGGCTGGCGGAGCCCACGGCACGGGCACTGCGCCAACTGGCACAGCTCTATGGCGGTCCGGAAGTGCTGGAGGCAGCACGTGCCGTGCTGCCTGATCTGCCCGGCATCCGTGCCGCACTGGACGACTTGGCTTGGCTGGCGCGCCATGTACAGCGCACGCATGTCCAGGTCCGACTGGGCTTTGACCTGGGCGACGTAGGTACGCATGCCTACTACAGCGGTGCCCGGTTCGCGATCTACGGTGCCGGCGCCAGCGATTCGCTGGTGCGCGGTGGCCGGTACGACGAAGTCGGCGCGGTGTTTGGCCGCAACCGGCCCGCCGTCGGCTTCAGCCTGGATCTCAAGGCGCTGGCCGAGCGCACTGCGTCTGTGCCGGCCCGTTCCGCCGTGCGAGCCCCTTGGGGCGAAGCACAGACGCTGCGCGAGGCGGTACGCAGCCTGCGTCGTCAGGGCGAAACCGTGCTGTGTGTGCTGCCCGGACACGAGCACGAGGGACAGGAGTTCGATTGCGACCGCGAGCTGGTCGCGGTCGATGGTCAATGGGTGCTGCGCGCCCTTTGAGGGGTGGCGCTCACCGTTCAACGCAACTCAAGATGGCACAAGTGAATCCTGCCGCCGCGCGCGGTCGCAACGTGGTCGTGGTCGGCACCCAGTGGGGCGACGAAGGCAAGGGCAAGGTCGTGGACTGGCTCACCGATCACGCCCAAGGCGTGGTGCGCTTCCAGGGCGGTCACAACGCCGGCCACACGCTGGTGATCAAGGGCATCAAGACGGCGCTGCAGCTCATTCCCTCGGGGATCATGCGTGACGGCGTGGCCTGCTACATCGGCAACGGCGTGGTGGTCGATCCGGCACACCTGCTGTCCGAGATCGAGCGCCTGGAAAAGGCTGGCCTGGAAGTGCGTTCGCGCCTGTTCATCAGCGAGTCCTGCCCGCTGATCCTGCCTTTCCATGTGGAGGTGGATCGTGCCCGCGAGGCGCTGCGCGAGCGCAGCGGCAGCGGCAAGATCGGCACCACGGGCAAGGGCATCGGCCCGGCCTATGAGGACAAGGTTGCGCGCCGCGCCCTGCGCGTGCAGGACCTGAAGCATCCGCAGCGTTTCGAGAAGAAGCTGCGCGAGCTGCTGGCGCTGCACAACGAGGCGCTGGTGGGCCATCTCAAGGGCCAGCCGCTGGAGTTCCAGCCCATCTTCGACCAAGCCATGGCACTGGCCGAGGTGCTCAAGCCGATGATGGCCGACGTCGGCTATCGCGTGCATGCCGCCAATGCCGCGGGGGCCAACATCCTGTTCGAGGGCGCGCAGGGCACGCTGCTGGACATCGACCACGGCACCTATCCGTACGTGACCTCCAGCAACTGCGTGGCGGGCAACGCCGCCGCCGGCGCAGGCGTGGGGCCGGACCAACTGCACTACATCCTGGGCATCACCAAGGCCTACACCACGCGCGTGGGTTCGGGCCCGTTCCCGACTGAGCTGCCCATCGACGAAGAGGGCACCGTGGGGCATCACCTCTCCAGCGTGGGGCAGGAGCGCGGCACCGTCACGGGCCGGGCGCGCCGCTGCGGCTGGCTCGATGCCGCCGCGCTCAAGCGCTCGGTGATCATCAACGGCATCTCGGGCCTGTGCATCACCAAGCTCGACGTGCTCGACGGGCTCAAGGAAATTAAAGTTTGCACTGGCTATGAGCTGCACGGCCAGCGCGTGGACATCCTGCCGCTGGACGCCGACGACATCGCCGACTGCGTGCCGATCTACGACACCTTCCCCGGCTGGAGCGAATCGACCTTCGGCGTGACTGTGTGGGAGAAGCTGCCGGCCAACGCGCGTGCCTATCTGGAGCGTGTACAGGCGCTCATCGGTGCGCCCATCGACATGGTCTCCACCGGCCCTGACCGCGAGCACACCATCGTGCTGCGCCATCCCTACCAGCGCTGAACTGCAAGGACGCCATCCCATGCTCACTGACGACGGCAAGCATCTCTACGTCTCCTGGGACGAGTACCACCTGCTCACCGAGCGCCTGGCCCTGAAGGTGGCGGCTTCAGGCTGGGAGTTCGACCAAATCCTGTGCTTGGCGCGCGGTGGCCTGCGCCCGGGCGACGTGCTCTCGCGCGTGTTCGACAAGCCGCTGGCCATCATGTCCACGAGCTCCTATCGCGACGAGGGCGGCACGCTGCAGGGCCGCCTGGACATGGCCAAGTACATCACCATGCCCAAGGGCGAGCTCGCCGGCCGGGTACTGCTGGTGGACGACCTGGCGGACTCCGGCGTCACGCTCAAGGCGGTGGTGGAGCGGCTGCGCGGCATTCCGGCCATCAAGGAGCTGCGCTCGGCCGTGATCTGGACCAAGGGCGTTTCTTGCTACACGCCCGACTATTTCGTCGAGCTGCTGCCCACGAGTCCGTGGATTCACCAGCCGTTCGAGGAGTACGACAACCTGCGCCCCGACGGACTGGCACGCAAGTTCGCGGTTTGACGACCCCAGCAAAAAGGCCTGCGACTGCAGGCCTTTTTTTCTAGGACGGCAAAGCCAGCTGATCAGCCAGTTGCTCCAAGTTGGCGAGGTACTGCTCGGGATTGCGCCGGAACCGGGTGCGCTGCACGCGTGCGCAGCGACGCCGTTCCAGTTGTGCCCGTAACTCCTGCCAGCGTTGTCGGTTGGCACGGGCGAGTTCGCGTGGCGTGACCAAGCGCCCCCGTGTGGCAGTGGCCGCGAGCAGTCGCACCGCGCCACGCAATACCGTAGCAGGACTGGCAGCCTTGCGGCCCGTAGTGCGCCGTTCGTGATAGCGGTACGAGCCAAACAGCTGTTCGAGATCGTTGTTGGTGCGCGGCAGCTCGGCGTTGTCGTAGCAGTGGAACAGTCCCGCGTGCCAGCAGCGCGCCACGTGCGCGAAGCGCTCCAGCGCCGGGGCCAGCGTGCCCGCGTGATGGCCGTGGCGGCTCATGGCCCCAAGCAGTCCATCGAAGCGTCGCTGCACCACTCGGGCATTGGCCCCGTCCTCATTGCCCAGGATGTGAGCGGCCTTGTGCACCCAGTGCCAGGCGTAGATCACGTCAGGCCACAGCGCGGCCGTGCGTTGCAGCGCGCGCTCAAGCAGCCCCTGCAGCTTCGTCAGCGGTGCGGGGCACCGCGTCCCCCCTTTTGCGCCACCCGCTGCAGGCTCTGGCTGACGGCTTCAAGCCGCTGCTTCAGGCGCACTCCGTCGGCATCCAACGGCGGGTGACCGTCATCGGTGATCGCGCTGCGCACGGCCGAGCAGTAGCCGCGCACGACCTGGGCCTCGGCGTCGTCACGCCCTTCAACCGAACGCTCGATAGGACGCACGCCCCTGACTTGCGCCTTCAGCAGCTTCTTTGCGTGGCGGTCGGCTTCGAACACCGGCAGCGCCGCCTCGCGCAGGAAGTGGAACTGGCACAGCTGGTGGGGCACCCCGGGCAGCTCCTGCGCCACCGCCCGCCGGATCGTGTCCTGCCCGTCGCTGATCACACCTACCACCGGTATCTTGCCCAGCGGCTGCAGCGCCTGGCGCAGCAACCGGGCCAAGTCTTCGCACGTGCTGGAGAGCAAGCTGTGCGCAAGCAGCACCTGGCTGGAGAGGCAGTCGCGCAGCACCCACAGCACCTCGTGCCCCACGTCAGGCTGCAGCCCGTCGAGCGCCAGTACCACGCGGCCTTGGGCAACGAGTTCCTGGCGCAGCCGCGCGCTGTCGCCCAGCGCCGTGGCCAGCAACTCGTCGTAGCGGTCCACCAAATTCGTCACGCTGCGCTCGCAGATGGCTACGCCACGCGCCACCAAGCTCGCATGGATCTCCGGCACGCTGCGATGCTCTTGGTAGCGCAGCGCGCCCACCAGTGCCAGCACATCCAATCCAAACTCGTGCTGCGGCAGTACCAGCGCGCCTTCGGCTTCTGGACGGTAGGGTCGGTGGTAGCGCTCGCACGATGCGTTCTCGCAACGCGCGATCCTCATGCGCAACCCCAGCATGCCGCCCAGCGTCGCCACCGTGCGGCGGTTCTCATAGCGCCAGCGCATCGACTCACCGCACGCCGGGCATTGCTGCCTCAGCGCCGTCAGCAGCTGAACTTGCTCGGGCGATCCTCTGGTGATGAGCCGCGCCATCGCATACCTCCGCGTGGCAGCAAACAACTCCTCTTGGACGCTTCAGCCCTCAGCAAGTTCTGCCGTCCTAGTTTTTTTCACCAGTGCTGGTCTCGTTGCCGCACGCATTGCGGTGCTGCGCGGCAAGGCTGCGGTTACGTGGCACGGCACGGCGTTTGCTCCCGTTGCGCGAGCAACTGCTGGTTGGTCGACGGGGTGCGCCGGGGTGGGCAAGGTGTCCGAGGCGGCGTCCAAGGATGGTGCGCGTAAGGACGCGTTCAAAAACGAAGTGCCCAACGAAAAAGGCCAGCGCATTGCGCTGGCCTTTATGATGTTGTGGTGCCCAGGAGAGGACTCGAACCTCCACGGAGTTACCCGCTAGTACCTGAAACTAGTGCGTCTACCAATTCCGCCACCTGGGCTTTGTTTCCGTCGTTTCGAAAACAGCTGAGATTCTATCATCAAAACAAAGCAGAAAGCAAATGCCGGCCTCGGCACAGCGCTCATGAGCGAAGTCGAGGGTGTAGTGCAGGGCCATCGCGACGGCCATGGCTTCGTGCTGCGCGATGGGGACGGCGACGTCTACCTCTCGCCGCAGGAAATGCGCTCGGTGCTGCACCGCGACCGAGTGCGCGTGCGCATCGTGCGCTATGACCGCAAGGGCCGGCCTGAAGGACGGGTGCTGGAGATCCTGGAGCGACGGCGGACGCCCATCATCGGGCGGCTGCTGCACGAGAACGGCGTGTGGCTGGTCGCCCCCGAGGACAAGCGCTACGGCCAGGACATCCTCATCCCCAAGAATGCCACGGGCAGCGCCACGGCCGGGCAGGTGGTGGCCATCGAGCTCACCGAGGAGCCCTCGATGTACTCGCAGCCTGTGGGCCGCGTCACCGAGGTGCTGGGCGAGATCGACGACCCGGGCATGGAGATCGAGATCGCGGTGCGCAAGTACGAGGTGCCGCACCGCTTCTCGCCCGAGACGCTGGCGCAGGCCGCGGCACTGCCGGACAAGCTGCGCCCCGCCGATCGTCGCCACCGCATCGACCTCACCGACGTGCCGCTGGTGACTATCGATGGCGAGGATGCGCGCGACTTCGACGATGCCGTCTACTGCGAGCCGCACAAGAGCGGTCGGGGCAAGAACGCCTTCAGCGGCTGGCGGCTGGTGGTGGCCATCGCCGACGTGAGCCACTACGTCAAGCCGGGTGACGCGCTGGACGAGGACGCCTACGAGCGCGCCACCTCGGTGTACTTCCCGCGCCGCGTCATTCCGATGCTGCCGGAGAAGCTCTCCAACGGACTGTGCTCGCTCAATCCGCTGCAGGATCGGCTGTCCATGGTGTGCGACATGCTCGTGCGCGAGGACGGCGAGGTGCAGGCCTACCAGTTCTTCCCGGCCGTCATCTGCTCGCATGCGCGGCTGACCTACACCGAGGTGGCGGCGATCCTCGGCAACACGCGCGGCCCCGAGGCGGCACGGCGCGCCGACCTGGTGCCGCACCTGCTGCACCTGCACGAGGTTTACCGCGCGCTGCTCAAGCACCGCGGCAACCGCGGGGCGGTGGACTTCGAGACCACCGAGACGCAGATCGTGTGTGACCCGCAAGGACGCATCGAGAAGATTGTGCCGCGCGTGCGCACCGAGGCGCACCGGCTCATCGAGGAGGCGATGCTGGCGGCCAACGTCTGTGCCGCCGACTTCATCGAGCAGCACAAACATCCGGCGCTGTTCCGCGTGCACGAAGGCCCCACGCCCGAGAAGCGCGTGACGCTGCAGAACTACCTGCGCGCGCTGGGGCTGGGGATGTCGGTGAGCGACGAACCCACGCCGGGCGAATTTGCCGCCATCGCGGAGGCCACCAAGGACCGTCCCGACGCGCAGCAGATCCACACCATGTTGCTGCGCTCGATGCAGCAGGCCATCTACACCGCCAGCAACTCGGGCCATTTCGGCTTGGCCTACGAGGCCTACACGCACTTCACCAGCCCGATCCGGCGCTATCCCGACCTGCTGGTGCATCGTGTCATCAAGGCCCTGCTGGCGGGCAAGCGCTACCGGCTGGCCAGCGGCGCGCTGGAGGAGGCGCCCAAGACCCGCTCCGGCGGCAAGGCGGCCAAGGCACATCCGCAGGAGATGGAGCTGTGGGAGGCCGCGGGCGCGCACTGCAGCGCCAACGAGCGCCGCGCCGACGAGGCCTCGCGCGACGTCGAAGCCTGGCTCAAGTGCCGTTACATGCGCGACCGGCTGGGCGAGGAGTTCAGTGGCACCGTCACCGCGGTTACCAGCTTCGGCCTGTTCGTGACGCTGGACGCGCTCTACGTCGAGGGCCTGGTGCACATCACCGAGCTCGGCGGCGAGTACTTCCGCTACGACGAGGCGCGCCAGGAGCTGCGTGGCGAGCGCACCGGCGTGCGCTACGTGGTGGGCTCGCGCGTGCGCGTGCAGGTCAGCCGCGTCGACCTGGACGGCCGCCGCATCGACTTCCGCCTGGTACACGAGGGTGCCCAACTGCGCGTGACCGGACGGCGCGGTGTGCAGGGCAAGGCCGTGGAGGGCGAGGCGCGCGCTCGCGCTCGCCGTGGCCGCAAGGGCGGCGAAACAGCGCGCGAAACCGTGCCCCAGGCTTTCTCTGGCCTGGGCGAGGCCGACATGCCCTCGGCCGACACGCCGCCCGTGGACCGGCCGCATGCGCTGGCACCCATGGGTGGCGAGGCGACCAGGGGAGCGGCCGTTTCAGACAGTGGCGGCCAGGAGGAGCAGGCTCCCAGCGCCGTGGAACAGCTGCAGGCCCTGAAGGAGGAAAGCCGCGCCCACAAGGCCGCCGCGCGCACCGCGCGCAAGACCGGCGCACGCAAGAGCGCGGCCCGCAAGACGGCGTCGGCCAAGACCGCTGCCAAGGCCGCGGCACGCAAGAGCAAGGCGCGCGGCTGAACCACCGCGCGCCGGCACGCCGGGCGCGCGGTGGGGCTGGCCTCGGGGTATGGCTGGGTGCTTTCCACCGGCAGCCAAGCGCCGGGGCTGCTCCCTTTTTCTTTCGGCGCTGCGCCCGGACGGGTTGAGGCGCTGGACGGGGTGGCCATGGGGCAGCCGGACTCACTGGCTGTGGCCGTCCTCCCTGCCCGAAGAGGTAGTCAGAAGATTGTTTCCCGGTGGTTCGCAATCCGCTCGTTGGGCGGTACTCATCGGATGGATTGTGCTGCTGAGGGCAGCAATCCTGGTTTGACTCAGAGGCGTGTCGCGGTTTGGCTGAGGCTTGATGTGGAAGGCAGACGGTGCGATGAGCTTCTGGGTACGCCCTGGTGTGGCCGCCGTCGTCCATGCTCCGCGCGTTTCAGGCCAGGCGCCGCATGGCGTCGATCAAGTCCAGTGCCAGCAGCGGGCCGTGCAGCACGTGGGCATCGGCGGCGGCACCGTGCAGTTGCACGCCGGCAGCTACCAGCGCCTGCAGCGCGCCGGTCCCGGCCTGGGTACTCCACTGCCCGGTGAGCCAGCCCGCGAGCACGTCGCCCGTGCCGGGGCTGGCCAGCGCCGCGTTGCCGGTGGGGTTCACGTAAGGCAGCGCGCCGGGCGCGGCCACCACGCTGCCCGAGCCCTTGAGCACCACCACGGCGCCCAGATCGTCGGCCAGACGCTGGGCTGCGGCGAGCCGGTTGGCCTGCACCTGGGCCGCGCTGCAGCCCAGCAGTCGCGCCGCTTCCAGCGGGTGCGGCGTCAGCACTGTGGCTTGGTTGCGGCCGGCTCGCGCACGCAGCGCCTGCGCCAGGGCCGGGTCCGCGGCTACGGCATTGAGGCCGTCGGCATCGAGCACCAGCCGCACGGCCTGTTCCAGCAGCAGCGGCAACGCCGCGGCCACGGCTTGGCCTCCGCCGCAACCGCACAGCACGGTGGCGCTGCTTAGTCGTTCGACGCCGGCGCGCCACAGCGCGTCGCGCAACATCAGCTCGGGCCGGGTCGGGTCCAGGGCCAGCGTGCCTTCGAGCAGGCTCATGTAGACCCGGCCCGCGCCGGCGCTCAAGGCGGCGCGCGCGGCCAGCAGCGCCGCGCCGTGCATGCCCTGCGCGCCGCCGATCACCAGCGCGTCGCCGTAGCTGCCCTTGTGCTGGGCATGAGCACGCGGAGCACGCGCGGTGTCGCGCAACGCGCGGCCGGCCAGCCAGGCCTGTGGGGGCTCATCGTCCACCACGTCCAGCGAGGCCAGCCACAGGCGGCCGCAGTGCGCACGGCCGGCACCGGTGAACAGGCCGGTCTTGAGGTTGAGCATGGTCAGCGTGTCGGTGGCCTGCGCCACGGCGCTGCCCACGGTGCGGCCGGTGCCGGCGTCCAGGCCCGAGGGCACATCCACCGCCAGCCGCGTGCCGGTGATGGCGTTGAAGCTCTGCACTGCCCGGGCCATGGCGCCCTCGATGGCGCGTGCGCTGCCAATGCCCAGCAGCCCATCGAGCGCCAGCGCGCAGTCCGCGGGCGGCGTGGGGCTGTTCAGCAGGATGGTGGCGCCGGCCTCGCGGGCGCGTTGCAGCGACTGCGCGGCGGCGGGCACCAGCGCCTGCAGGTCCGCGGCGAAGACGCTGGCCGTCACGGCGCGGCCGCTGCGCGCCAAGTGCCAAGCGGCTTCCAGCGCGTCGGCGCCGTTGTGGCCGGGCCCGGCCAGCACCCAGCAGCACCGATCGTGCGGCGCCAGGGCCAGCGTCAGGCGCGCCAAGGCCAATCCGGCGCGTGCCACCAGGGTGCCCGGCGGCACTGCGGCGAGCGCGCGCTGTTCCAGGCGCCGCGTGGCGGGCAGGTCGTGCAGAGGGAGGTTGCGACCGGGAGAAGTGATGAGTTGCATGGCGCGGCGCAGGCTAGTCCAAGCGGGGCAGGGGGGCAACGCGGCGGCCGGGTTGGCGTCGGTGCTACAATCTTCGGGTTTTTCCCCGGCCGGGCAATGGTGCCTGGCGCGCGGAGAAAAACGACTCGCGAAGCCGGCGGTCCAAGGTGTCCCTTCAGGCGCTCAAGCCTCTCTCACAGGGATTCTCGCCGGCCTTCAAGACCCAACCTTCTGGAGCTTTCCATGTCCGTCAGCATGCGTGAAATGCTGGAAGCCGGTGTCCACTTCGGCCACCAAACGCGCTTCTGGAACCCCAAGATGGCCCCGTACATCTACGGCCATCGCAACAAGATCCACATCATCAACCTCGAGAAGACGCAGCCGCTGTTCGAGGAAGCGATGAAGTTCGTGCGCCAGCTCTCGGCCAAGCGCGGCAACATCCTGATGGTGGGCACCAAGCGCCAGGCGCGCGACATCATCGCCCAGGAAGCCCAGCGCGCCGGCATGCCCTACGTCGACCAGCGCTGGCTCGGCGGCATGCTGACCAACTTCAAGACGGTCAAGGGCTCGCTGAAGAAGCTCAAGGACATGCAGGCCCAGGTCGAGGCCGGCACCCAGCCCGCGATCAAGAAGGAAGCGCTGATGTTCCAGCGCGAGATCGCCAAGCTGGAAAAGGACATCGGCGGTATTGGTGATCTGACTGCGCTGCCCGACGCGCTGTTCGTGATCGACGTGGGCTACCACAAGATCGCCGTGGCCGAGGCCAAGAAGCTGGGCATCCCGGTGGTGGGCGTGGTGGACACCAACCACTCTCCGGACGGTATCGACTACGTGATCCCGGGCAACGACGACTCCGCCAAGGCCGTCGCGCTGTACGCGCGCGCCGTGGCTGACGCGGTGCTGGAAGGCAAGGCCAACGCCACCAACGATCTGGTGCAGGCCGTGTCCGCTGGCGGCGACGAGTTCGTCGAGGTCAACGCCGAAGCCTGATCCGTCACGCGCCGGATGCGACCGGCCTGACGAAGGGGGCTGTTTCAGCCCCCTTTTCACAATCTACGGAGATTCATATGCCCGCAATTACCGCAAGCATGGTCGCCTCGCTGCGCGCCAAGACCGACGCGCCGATGATGGAGTGCAAGAAGGCGCTGACGGAGGCCGACGGCGACATGGACCGCGCCGAGGAGATCCTGCGCGTCAAGCTCGGCAACAAGGCCGGCAAGGCCGCTTCGCGCGTGACCGCCGAGGGCGTGGTCGCCGCGGTCGTCAACGGCACGACCGGCGCCATGGTCGAGGTCAACTGCGAGACCGACTTCGTCACCAAGAACGACTCGTTCCTGGCCTTGGCCAAGAACATCGCCGGGCTGATCGCTCAGCACAACCCGGCCGACGTGGACGCCATCGGCGCGCTGCCGCTGGACCAGGACGGCTTCGGCCCGACGGTGGAAGACGTGCGCAAGGGCCTGATCGGCAAGATCGGCGAGAACATGTCCATCCGCCGCTTCAAGCGCTATGAGGGCGGCGGCAAGCTGGCCTCGTACCTGCACGGCACGCGCATCGGCGTGGTCGTGGAGTTCGAGGGCGACGACGTGGCGGCCAAGGACGTGGCCATGCACGTGGCGGCCATGAAGCCCGCGGCGCTGTCCGGCGCCGAAGTCTCGGCCGAGCTGGTCGAGAAGGAGCGCAAGATCGCCGCCGAGAAGGCCGCCGAGAGCGGCAAGCCGGCCGAGATCGTGGCCAAGATGGTCGAAGGCTCGGTGCAGAAGTTCCTCAAGGAGGTTTCGCTGCTGGACCAGGTCTTCGTCAAGGCCGCCGACGGCAAGCAGACCGTGGGCGCGATGCTCAAGGACAAGCAGACCACCGTGAAGGGCTTCACGCTGTACGTGGTCGGCGAGGGCATCGAGAAGAAGGCGGACGACTTCGCCGCCGAGGTGGCCGCGCAGGTCGCCGCCGCCAAGGGGCAGTAAGCCCGATGTGCCTTCCGCGCGTTGAGCGTGGAAGGCACCCGGGGCCGCCCTGGGGTGGCCCCTTAGACTCTCGCAGTTTCCATCCTTCAGGGAGAAACGCCGCATGCCGGCCTACAAGCGCATCCTGCTGAAACTTTCGGGCGAAGCCCTCATGGGCGACGACGCCTACGGCATCAACCGCGCCACCATCGTGCGCATGGTGCGCGAGATCCAGGAGGTGACGCAGCTGGGCTGCGAGGTGGCGGTAGTCATTGGCGGGGGCAACATCTTCCGCGGCGTGGCCGGCGGCTCCGTGGGCATGGACCGTGCCACGGCCGACTACATGGGCATGCTCGCCACCGTGATGAACTCGCTGGCCCTGGCCGACACGATGCGCCAGGAAGGCATGACCGCGCGCGTGATGTCGGCCATCAACATCGAGCAGGTGGTGGAGCCCTACGTGCGGCCCAAGGCGCTGCAGTACCTCGAAGAGGGCAAGGTGGTGGTGTTCGCCGCCGGTACCGGCAATCCCTTCTTCACCACCGACACCGCCGCCGCACTGCGCGGCGCGGAGATCGGCGCCGAAGTGATGCTCAAGGCCACCAAGGTCGATGGCGTCTACACCGCCGACCCCAAGAAGGACCCCAGCGCGACGCGTTACGCCCGCATCAGCTTCGACGAGGCCATCGTGCGCAACCTGCAGGTGCTTGATGCCACCGCCTTCGCGCTGTGCCGCGACCAGAAGCTGCCGATCAAGGTGTTCTCGATCTTCAAGCCCGGCGCGCTCAAGCGCGTGGTGCTGGGTGAGGACGAGGGCACGCTGGTGCATGTGTAAGAGGAGCGATCGATGAGCATTGCCGACATCCGCAAGACGGCCGAACAGAAGATGGCCAGGACCATCGAGGCCTTCAAGAACGAATTGCAGAAGGTGCGCACCGGCCGCGCCCACCCGGGCCTGCTGGACCAGGTGCACGTGGAGTACTACGGCTCGATGCTGCCGCTGAGCCAGGTGGCCAACGTCAGCCTGCTCGATGCCCGCACCATCAGCGTGCAGCCCTGGGAAAAGGGCATGGGCGCCAAGATCGAGAAGGCCATCCGCGAGTCGGACCTGGGTCTCAATCCGTCGTCGCAGGGCGACCTGCTGCGCGTGCCGATGCCGGCGCTGACCGAAGAGCGCCGCAAGGAGCTGACCAAGGTCGTGCGCCACGCCGGCGAGGATGCCAAGGTGGCCGTGCGCAACCTGCGCCGCGACGCCAATGAGCACGCCAAGAAGCTGCTCAAGGACAAGGCCATCACCGAGGACGAGGAGCGCCGCAGCCTCGACGAGATGCAGAAGCTCACCGACCGCACCGTGGCCGAGATCGACAAGCTCGTCGCGGCCAAGGAAGCCGAGATCCTGGCGGTCTGACCTCAGTCCGGCATGTCCTTGTGATGCTGAAATCGCTCGTGCAGCAAGACCCGCGCATCCCGCGCCACGTGGCCATCGTGATGGACGGCAACGGCCGCTGGGCCAAGCGGCGCTTCATGCCGCGCATCTTTGGCCACAAGCACGGTGTGGATGCGCTGGTGCGCACGGTGCAGGCCTGCGCCGACCGGGGTATCGAGTACCTCACGGTCTTTGCCTTCTCTTCCGAGAACTGGAAGCGGCCCAACGACGAGGTGTCCGGGCTGATGAGCCTGGTGCTGGTGGCGGTGTCGAAGTACCTCACCAAGCTGGAAAAGGAAGGCGTGCGCATCCGCATCGTGGGTGACCGCAACGCCGTCTCCGAGCGCGTGCGTTCGGCCTGGCAGCAGGCCGAAAACGCCACCGCGCACAACACCCGCATCACGCTGTCGGTGGCCTTCAACTACGGCGGCCGCTGGGACATCGTGCAGGCCTGCCGCCGCGCCCTGGCGCTGGGGCTGCGGCCCGAGGAACTGGACGAGGCGCGACTGAACCAGTTCATGGCACTGAGCCACGCGCCCGATCCCGATCTCTTCATCCGCACCGGCGGCGAGATGCGCATCAGCAACTTCCTGCTGTGGCAGGCGGCGTACTCCGAGCTGGTGTTCACCGATTGTCTGTGGCCCGAGTTCGGCGAGGCCGAGCTCGATGCCGCACTGCGCTCCTACGCCTCGCGCGAGCGCCGCTTCGGCGGCGTGCCCGACGCGCAACCCCAGGCGCTGCAGGCCTGAAGCGCCAATGCTCAAGCAGCGTGTGATCACGGCGCTGGTCCTGCTGGGGCTGCTGATCCCGGCGCTGCTGGCCTCCGACCCCCGCTGGTTCGCCCTGCTGACGCTGGCCTTCATCGGCGCGGCCGGCTGGGAGTGGATGCGCCTCAATGGCGCCGGCTCGGGCTTGGCCATCGTGCTGGGCGTGGCTCTGGCCGCGGCCTGCGCCGGCGCGCTGGCCGCGGGTTGGACGCAACGTGAGCCCACGCCGGCCTGGGGCTTGGCTGCCGTGGCCTGGGTGCTCGGCGGCACGCTGGCGCTGCGCAGCGGCGTGGCCGGTTGGCCGCGGCTGCCGCGCGTGCTGCGCGGCGCGCTGGGCCTGGTGCTGCTGTGGCTGGCCTGGCTGGCGCTGGCGCAGGCGCGCGCGCTGGGCCTGAACTTCATCCTGTCCGTCTTCTGCCTGGTGTGGATGGCTGACATCGCGGCCTATTTCGGTGGCCGGCGCTTTGGCCGGCGCAAGCTGGCACCGGCCATCAGTCCGGGCAAGAGTTGGGAGGGGGCCATCAGCGGCCTGCTCGGCGTGCTGGTGCTGGCGCTGGTATGGCTGCTGCTCGACGGCGAAGGCAGCAGCCTCTACGGCCGCTTGGCGAACGCGCATGGCCCGGTCCTGCTGGTGGCGGGCGTGCTGCTCCTGGCCGGCATGAGCGTGGTGGGCGACCTGTTCGAGTCGCTGGTCAAGCGCGCGGCCGGCGCCAAGGACAGCAGCGCGCTGCTGCCCGGCCACGGCGGTGTGCTCGACCGCGTCGACGCGCTGCTGCCGGTCTTCCCCATCGCGCTGGCGCTGGCCGCGCTCTGACCCGCCCGCGCATCGCCAACGCCTCGTGCGCGCCGGGCTCCACACGAAATCATCGTCATGACTTGCAGCAAGCAGCGGCTCACGATCCTGGGCGCCACCGGTTCCATCGGCACCAGCACGCTGGACGTGGTGGCGCGCCATCCGCAGCGCTATGAGGTCTTCGCGCTGAGCGCGCACCAGCGCATCGAGGAGCTGGCGGCGCAGTGCCTGCAGTGGCGGCCGCGCTTCGCCGCCGTGGCCGACGAGGCCGGCGCCCGCCGTCTGCGTGCGCTGCTGAGCGACGCGGGCTGCGACACCGAGGTGCTGTCCGGCCCCGAGGCGTTGTGCGAGCTGGCCGCGCATCCGGAGGTGGACGCGGTGATGGCTGCCATCGTCGGCGCCGCCGGACTGGCTCCCTGCCTGGCCGCGGCGCGTGCCGGCAAGCGGCTGCTGCTGGCCAACAAGGAGGCGCTGGTGGTGGGCGGTGCGCTGTTCATGGAGGCGGTGCAGGCCGGCGGCGCCACGCTGCTGCCCATCGACAGCGAGCACTCGGCCATTTTCCAGTGCCTGCCCGACGACCGTGCCGCCTGGGCCGCGCGCATCGATCACATTGTGCTCACCGCTTCCGGCGGGCCGTTCCGGCAGCGCGATCCGGCCACGCTTGCAGCCGTGACACCGCAGGAAGCCTGCGCGCATCCGAACTGGGTCATGGGGCGCAAGATCTCGGTGGACTCCGCGACCATGATGAACAAGGCGCTGGAGGTCATCGAGGCGCGCTGGCTGTTCGACCTCACGCCCGAGCAGATCCGCGTGGTCATCCACCCGCAGAGCATCATCCACTCGATGGTGGTGTGCCGCGACCGCTCGGTGCTGGCGCAGCTGGGCACGCCCGACATGCGCGTGCCCATTGCCGTGGGGCTGGCGCATCCGCAGCGCATCGAGTCCGGCGCCGGGCTGCTGGACTTCTCGCGGCTCTCGGCCCTCACGTTCGAGCCGCCCGATGCGCAACGCTTCCCGGGCCTGCAGCTGGCCTTCGACGCCTTGAAGGGGCCGGAGGGCAGCACCGCGGTGCTCAATGCCGCCAATGAGGAGGCGGTGGCCGCCTTCCTTGGCGGCACGATCGGATTCATGGACATCCACCGCGTCAACGCCGCGACCGTCGAGTGTGTGCTGCCGCAACTGCCCGCGCAGGCGGCGCTGCAGGACTTGCTGGCACTGGACGAGCGGGCCCGCGCGCAGGCGCGGCAATTCGTCAGGGGACTAGCGAGATGAGCACGCTGCTGTCCTTCCTGCTGACGCTGGGCGTGCTCGTGGTGGTGCACGAGTACGGGCACTACCGCGTGGCGCGGGCTTGCGGCGTCAAGGTGCTGCGCTTCTCGGTGGGCTTCGGCAAGGTGCTGTGGCGGCGCCAGAAGGGCGACACCGAGTTCGTGGTCTCGCTGCTGCCGCTGGGGGGCTACGTGCGCATGCTTGACGAGCGTGAGACACCCGTGGCGCCGCACGAGCGTGGCGAAGCCTTCAACAACAAGCCGCTGTGGCAGCGCGCCGCCATCGTGCTGGCCGGCCCGATGGCCAACCTGCTGCTGGCGGTGCTGCTGTACGCCGCGGCGAGTTGGATCGGCACGCAGGAGGCCAAGCCGGTGCTGGGCGCGCCGGCGGCGGGCAGCCTGGCCGAGCGTGCCGGGCTGCGCGCGGGCGACTGGGTGCGCGCCGTCTCGCGCGACGGAACCGATTGGGAGGACGTGGCATCGGTCACCGAGCTGCGCTGGCAGGTGACGCAGGCCGCGCTGGCGGGCGAGCGGCTGCAGCTGATGGCCAGCAATGCGCAGGGTCAGGCCACGCGCACGCTGGTGCTGGATCTGCAGAGCGTGGCCGGGCAGGAGGTCGATGCGGCACTGATGCAGCGCATCGGGCTGGGCGCGCCCTACAGCGAGCCGGTGCTCGGCGAGGTCAAGAGCGACGGCCCGGCCGCGCGCGCGGGGCTGCGCGCCGGAGACCGGGTGCTGCGCGTGGACGACGTGCCGGTAATGGACGCGGCGGGCCTGCGCGAGCGCATCGCCGCCAGCGTGCGCAACGGTGTGCCGCAGCCCATGCGCTGGCAGATCGAACGCCGAGGCCAGACGCTGGAATTGAGCGTGCAGCCGCGGCTGCATGGCGAAGGCCCGCGCGCCATCGGTCGTGTTGACGCCTACGTCGGCCAACCGCCCGAGATGGTGCTGGTGCGCCGCGGCCCAGTGGACGGGCTGGTGCAGGGCGCGCAGCGCACCTGGGAGGTGTCGGTGCTGACGCTGCAGATGATGGGGCGCATGCTCACGGGCGAGGCCTCGCTCAAGAACCTCTCGGGCCCGTTGACCATCGCCGACTACGCCGGCCAGTCCGTGAACCAGGGCCTGTCCTACTACTTGGGCTTTCTGGCGCTGGTGAGCGTGAGCCTGGGGGTGCTGAACCTCCTGCCGCTGCCCATGCTCGATGGCGGACACCTCATGTATTATCTTTTCGAGGGATTGACCGGACGCCCGGTCTCGGAGCTGTGGCTCAAGTGGCTGCAGCGTGGCGGCGCGCTGATTCTGCTGCTGCTGATGTCCCTTGCCCTGTCCAACGATCTGGCCCGCCTGCTGGGCCAGCACTGACGCGCGCTTCCGATGCTGTTTCCCTTATCTGTGAGCCCGCTGCGCCCCGTGGCGGCCAGCGTGGCGGTGGCGGTTGCTGCCTGTGCCCTGCCGGCCATGGCGGCCGAGCCTTTCGTGTTGAAGGACATCCGCATCGAGGGCCTGCAACGCACCGATCCGGGCACCGTGTTCGCGGCGCTGCCGTTCCGCATCGGTGACACCTACACCGACGAGAAGGGCTCGGCGGCGCTGCGCGCGCTGTTCGCCACGGGCCTGTTCCGCGACGTGCGGCTGGAGGTCGAGGGTGACGTGGTGGTGGTGGTGGTCGATGAGCGCTCCATCATTGCCAACGTCAACTTCGTGGGCCTCAAGGAGTTCGATCAGGACACGCTGCTCAAGTCGCTGAAGTCCGCCGGCATCGGCGAGGGGTTGCCGTTCGACCGGGCTACCGTGGACCGCGCCGAGCAGGAGATCAAGCGCCAGTACCTCTCGCGCAGCCTCTACGGCGCCGAGGTGGTCACGACCATCACGCCGCAGGAGCGCAACCGCGTCAACGTCACCTTCACGATCGTCGAGGGTGAAACCGCGCGCATCAAGGACATCCGCATCGTCGGTGCCAAGGCGTTCTCCGAGCGCACGCTGCTGGGATTGCTGGAGCAGACCACCGGCGGCTGGCTGACCTGGTACACCAAGACCGACCGCTACTCGCGCGCCAAGCTCAACGCCGACCTGGAGACGCTGCGCGCCTACTACACCAACCGCGGCTACCTGGAGTTCAACGTCGAGTCCACGCAGGTCACGATCTCGCCGGACAAGCAGGAGATTTCGATCACGATCTCCATCCGCGAGGGCCAGCCTTACACCGTCACCGGAGTGCGCCTGGAAGGGGACCTGCTGGGCAAGGAAGACGAGTTCCGTTCGCTGGTGAAAATTCAGCCCGGCGAGCCGTACCGCAGCGAGGACGTGGCCGAGACGGTGCGCCAGTTCACCGAGCGCTTCGGCTTCTACGGCTACGCCTTCGCGCGCGTGGAGTCGCGGCCCGAGATCGACCGTGCCAACGGCCAGGTGGCGGTGGTGCTGTCGGCCGAGCCGCAGCGCCGCGTGTACGTGCGCCGCATCAACGTCGCGGGCAACACGCGCACGCGCGACGAGGTGATCCGGCGCGAGTTCCGCCAGTTCGAGTCGTCGTGGTACGACGGCCAGCGCATCAAGCTGTCGCGCGACCGCGTCGACCGCCTGGGCTACTTCAAGGAAGTCGCCATCGACACCGAGGAGGTGCCCGGCGCGCTGGACCAGGTGGACCTCACCGTCAATGTGGCCGAGAAGCCCACCGGCAACCTGATGCTGGGCGCGGGCTTCTCCAGTGCCGAGAAGCTCACGCTCTCGGGCTCGATCCGGCAGGAGAACGTCTTCGGCAGCGGCAACTACCTGGGTGTGGAAGTCAACACCAGCCGCTACAACCGCCAGCTGGTGTTCTCCACCGTCGATCCGTACTTCACGATCGACGGCATCTCGCGCGCGGTGGACCTGTACTACCGCACCAGCCGCCCGATCAACAGCCAGGGCGAGGACTACCAACTCGTCACCCCCGGTGCCGCCGTGCGCTTCGGCGTGCCGTTCTCCGAATACGACACGGTTTACTTCGGCGTCGGCATTGAGCGCACCGAGATCCGCGGCAGCGCGCTGCCCAACGCCTACTTCGTGTACCGCGAGCGCTTTGGCGACACGGCGCTGTCGGTGCCGTTGACGCTGGGCTGGGCGCGGGACCAGCGCGACAGCGCCCTGGTACCCACGCGCGGGCGCTACCAGCGCGTCAACGTCGAGCTGTCGCCGGGGGGCGATGCCCGCTATCTGCGCAGCAACTTCCAGGTCCAGCAGTACTTTGCGCTGGGCCCGCGTTTCACGCTGGGTCTCAATGGCGAGCTGGGTTACGGCAAGGGCCTGGGCGGCCGGCTGTACCCGGTGTTCAAGAACTTCTACGGCGGTGGCCTGGGCTCGGTGCGCGGCTTCGACCAGAGCTCGCTGGGTGTGGTCGATCCCACCGGTGCCTATCTGGGCGGCAACCGCAAGATCAATCTCAATGCCGAGCTCTACGTGCCCGTGCCGGGCTCGGGCAACGACAAGACGCTGCGCCTGTTCGGTTTCGTGGACGCGGGCAACGTGTGGGGCGAAGAGGAGAAGGTCAAGCTCGATGACCTGCGGGTGTCCGCTGGCCTGGGCTTGAGCTGGATCTCACCGGTGGGTCCGCTCAAGCTCAGCGTGGGCGCGCCGGTGCGCAAGCAGCCGGCAGATAGAATTCAACGTTTCCAATTCCAGATCGGGACCGCGTTTTGATGAACATGGGTGGATTGAAGTCGCTGGTTCTTGCCGCGGCGCTGGCGGCTGCCGGTGCTGGCGCGCAGGCCCAGGAATTGAAGATCGGCTACGTCAACAGCGAGCGCGTGCTGCGTGAGGCGACGCCGGCCAAGGCGGCGCAGAGCAAGCTGGAGGCGGAGTTCGGCAAGCGCGAGCGCGAACTGGCCGACATGGCCAACCGGCTCAAGGCGGCGTCTGACAAGCTGGAGAAGGACGCGCCCACGCTGGCCGAGGCCGAGCGTACGCGGCGCCAGCGGGACCTCGTGGAGCAGGACCGCGACTTCCAGCGTCGCCGCCGCGAGTTCCAGGAAGACCTCAACCAGCGCAAGAACGAGGAGCTCGCCTCCGTGGTCGAGCGTGCCAACAAGGTCATCAAGCAGATCTTCGACCAGGAAAAGTACGACCTGATCCTGCAGGAAGTGGTGTTCGCTGGTCCGCGCGTGGACATCACCAAGAAGGTGATCGACGCGCTCAACGCCGGCAAGTGAGGCGCCCTGCGGCGCCGGGCCTGCGCCAAGCCGCGCGGGCCAGGCGCAGCGGGCATCATTGCCAGTGCTGCGGCCGCCTTCGGGCGGCCGCAGCCTTTGTTTTTTGATTGAGCCTGCAACCATGAGCGTCGCGCTTTCCGACATTGTGGCCGCACTTGGCGGCGAGCTGCTGGGCGATGCGTCGGCGCGCATCGACGCCATCGCGCCGCTGGACGGCGCCGGCCCCTCGGCCATCAGCTTCCTGGCCAACCCGCGCTACCGCAGCCAGCTCGGCAGCACTCGGGCCGGCTGCGTGATCGTGGCCCCGGCGCTGCGCGATGAGGCCGCCGCGCGTGGCGCCGCGCTGGTCACGCCTGATCCCTATCTCTACTTCGCGCGCCTGACGCAATGGTGGGCCGTGCGCACGCGCGCGGCCCTGCCGGCCGGCGTGCATCCCGGCGCGGTGGTGGAAGAGGGGGCGTACATCGACCCCACGGCGCGCGTCGAGGCCCTGGCCTTCGTCGGTGCCGGCGCGGTGGTGGAGGCCGGCACGGTGGTGGGCGCGCAATCCTTCGTGGGCCGCGCGGCCCGAGTCGGCGCGGGCTCGCGCCTGGCCGCCCGTGTGGTGCTGGGCGAGCGCTGCACGCTGGGCCAACGCTGCATCGTGCACAGCGGCGTGGTGATCGGCGCCGACGGCTTCGGCTTTGCGCCGGACCAGGGGCGCTGGGAAAAGATCGAACAGCTCGGCGCGGTGCGCATCGGCGACGACGTGGAGATCGGCGCCAACACCTGCATCGACCGCGGGGCGCTGGGCGACACCGTCATTGAAGACGGCGTAAAGCTCGATAACCTGATCCAGATCGCCCACAACGTGCACATCGGCGCGCACACTGCCATCGCGGGCTGCGTGGCGATCGCCGGCAGCACCCGCATCGGGCGGCACTGCACCATTGCCGGCGCCTCCAGCGTCGTTGGCCATATCGAGCTCGTGGACCATGTCCATGTCTCGGCCTGCACGCTGGTGAGCCGCTCGATCCGCCAGCCGGGCCGCTACAGCGGCTCCTTCCCCTTCGACGACAATGCGAGCTGGGAAAAGAACGCAGCCACCCTGCGTCAGCTGCATGCATTGCGCGAGCGCCTGAAGGCCCTCGAGAAAAAGATTTCATGATGGATATCCACCAGATTCTCAAGAAGCTCCCCCACCGCTATCCGATCCTGCTTGTGGACCGGGTGCTGCAGGTGGAGAAGGGCGAGCGCATCGTGGCGCTCAAGAACGTCTCCATCAACGAGCCGTACTTTGTGGGCCATTTCCCGCACCGCCCGGTGATGCCGGGCGTGTTGATCCTCGAAGCGCTGGCGCAGGCCTCGGCGCTGCTGGCCTTCGCCAGCGACGACACGGGGCCTGACGAGAACACCGTTTACTACTTTGCCGGTATCGACGGCGCGCGCTTCAAGCGCCCGGTGGAGCCGGGCGACCAGTTGCGCCTGGAGGTGTCGCTGGACCGCATGAAGGCCGGCATCGCCAAGTTCACCGCACGTGCCCTGGTGGACGGCGAGCTCGCCACCGAGGCGCAGCTCATGTGCACGATCCGCAAGATCGCCTGACGCACCGATGGCCCTGATCCATCCCACCGCGCTCGTGGACCCGGCGGCCGAGCTGGCCGAGGACGTCAGCGTCGGCGCCTACACGCTCATTGGCCCCCAGGTCGTGATCGGTGCGGGCACCACCGTCGGGCCGCATTGCGTGATCGAGGGCCGCACCACCATCGGCCGCGACAACCGGATCTTCCAGTTCGCCTCGCTGGGCGCCGCCCCGCAGGACAAGAAGTACGCCGGCGAGCCCACCGAGTTGCACATCGGCGACCGCAACACCATCCGCGAGTTCTGCACCTTCAACCGCGGCACGGCTCAGGATGTGGGCGTTACGCGCGTGGGCGACGACAACTGGATCATGGCCTACGTGCATATCGCGCACGACGTGCAGCTGGGCCACAAGACCATCCTGGCCAACAACGCCACGCTGGCCGGCCATGTGCATGTGGGCGACTGGGTGATCGTGGGCGGCCTCACCGGTGTGCACCAGTTCGTGCAGATCGGCGCGCACGCCATGATCGGTTTCGCCACGGCGCTGTCGCAGGACGTGCCGCCGTTCATGATGATCGACGGCAACCCCGCGCAGGCGCGCGGCTTCAACATCGAGGGCCTGCGCCGGCGCGGCTTCAGCCGGGCCCGCATCGCGCAGGTCAAGCAGATGCACAAGCTGCTCTACCGCGAAGGCCTGACGCTGGACAACGCCAGGGGCCAGATCGAGGCGCTGCGCGGCGGCGCCGACGCGGACGGCGACGCCGACCTGGGGCTGATGCTCGAATTCCTGGAACGCGCCAAACGCGGCATCGTGCGCTGACCGCCATGGCATCCATCGCAGGCGATCCTCGCTTCTCGATGGTCGCCGGCGAAGCGTCCGGCGACCTCCTGGCCTCGCTCCTGCTGGGCGGGCTCAGGCAGCGCTGGCCGCGGCTTTCGGCCACCGGCATCGGCGGTCCCAAGCTCACTGCACAGGGCTTCACCGCCTGGTGGCCCTCGGAGAAGCTGGCCGTGCATGGCTATGCGGAAGCGCTGCGGCACTACCGCGAGATCTCGGGCATCCGCGAGGCGCTGGCCGCGCGGCTGCTGCAGGAGCGGCCCGACCTGTTCATCGGTGTGGACGCACCCGACTTCAACCTCGGGCTGGAAGCGCGGCTCAAGGCCGCGGGCGTGCGCACCGTGCACTTCGTCTGCCCGTCGATCTGGGCCTGGCGCGGCGGGCGTGCCAAGCGCCTGGCGCGCAGCACGGACCATGTGCTGTGCCTCTTTCCCTTCGAGCCCGAGCTGCTGCGCGGCCATGGCATCGAGGCCAGCTATGTGGGCCACCCGTTGGCAGACACCATCCCGCTGGAGGTGCCCCGCGCCGCGGCGCGCGCGGCATTGGGTCTGAGCGACGGCGCGCCCGTGCTGGCCCTGCTGCCCGGCAGCCGCCGCGGCGAAATCGCGAACCTGCTGCCGACCTTCCTGGGCGCGGTGAGGTTGCTGCATGCGGCGCGGCCCGACCTGCGCTGCGTGCTGCCGGTGGCGCCGGGCCTGCGCGGGCTCGTCGATGCGCAGATCGCCACCCATGGCGCCGGGCTGCCGCTGACGCTGCTCGACGGCCGCTCGCACGAGGCGCTGGCCGCCTGCGACGTCACGCTCATTGCCAGCGGCACCGCCACGCTGGAGGCGGCGCTGTTCAAGCGGCCCATGGTCATCGCCTACCGCATGGCCGCGCTGAGCTGGCAGATCATGAAGCGCATGCGCTATCAGCCCTGGGTCGGGCTGCCCAACATCCTGTGCCGCGATTTCGTGGTGCCCGAGCTGCTGCAGCACGATGCCACGCCCCGCGCGCTGGCCGACGCGGTGCTGCAGTGGCTCGATGCGCCGCAGCGCGCGGCCGCGCTGGAACAACGATTCATGGAACTTCATCACCTTCTGCGGCGCGATACGGCCCGCACGGCCACGGATGCGATTGCACGACTGCTGGATCGGGCCTGAGCAGATGGCGCTGTGCTTTGACGTGCCCGGCCTGGTGGCCGGTGTGGACGAGGCCGGGCGAGGCCCGCTGGCGGGGCCGGTGGTGGCCGCGGCCGTGATCCTGGACGATGACGATCCCATCGAGGGCCTGGCCGACTCCAAGGCGCTCACCGCGCGGCGGCGCGAGCTGCTGTTCGACCAGGTGCGCGCCCGCGCGCTGAGCTTCTGCATCGCCGAGGCCAGCGTGGAGGAGATCGACCGCCTCAACATCTTGCACGCCACCATGCTGGCCATGAAGCGGGCCGTGGAGGGACTGCGCCTGAAGCCGGCCAAGGCGCTGGTGGACGGCAACCGGTTGCCGCCGCTGCGCATTCCGGCCGAGGCCATCGTGCGCGGCGACGCGCTGGTGGCTTCCATTTCGGCCGCGTCCATCCTGGCCAAGGTGCACCGTGACCGGTTGTGCGCGCAACTCCATGCCGAGTACCCGCACTACGGCTTCGACGTGCACAAGGGCTATCCCACGCCGGCGCACCTGGCGGCGCTGCGCGCGCATGGCGCCAGCGCCGTGCATCGGCGCAGCTTCAGGCCCGTGCGCGAGGCGCTGGCCGCCGGCGGCCGGGAGGTGGCGTGATGGGCGAGCCGGTACGCATCACCTCGCGCGACAACCCGCTGCTGGTGAAACTGCGCAAGCTCACGCAGGATCCGTCGGCGTACCGCAAGCTCGGCCTGGTGTGGCTGGAAGGCGACCACCTGTGCCGGGCGCTGCTCACGCGCGGGCAGCGCCCGGCACAGGCCGTGGTGAGCGAGTCAGGCTGGCTGCAGCCGGCGCTGCGCGAGCTCGCCGCCGCGGCGCCCAAGGCCATGGTGCTGCCGGACGCGCTCTTTGCCGGCATCAGCGCCTTGGAATCGCCCGCACGCATCGGCTTCACCTGGGTGCCGCCGGCGCTCTCCGACATCGCCGCCGGGCAGGCCAGCGTGGTGCTGGACCGGGTGCAGGACGCGGGCAACCTCGGCAGCATCCTGCGCAGCGCCTCGGCCCTGGGCTTTGGGCAGGTGATCGCGCTCAAGGGCAGCGCCGCGCTGTGGTCGCCCAAGGTGGTGCGCGCCGGCATGGGCGCCCATTTCAACCTGCGCCTGGTCGAGGGTATCGAGCCCGAAACCTTGACGGCGCTGCAACTGCCGTTGGTGGCCACCAGCTCCCATGCGGCGCAGGCGGTGCATGAGGCCCCGCTGCCCTGGCCCTGTGCCTGGGTGATGGGGCATGAGGGGCAGGGCGTGCGCGAGGAGTTGCTGCAGCGCTGCGACCTCACCGTGCGCATTGCGCAGCCCGGGGGCGAGGAGTCGCTCAACGTTGCCGCCGCGGCGGCGATCTGCCTGCACGAGTCGGCGCGGCGGCGCACCGGCTGACGGGCTTCGGCGCGGGTTCCCGGGCAGCCCGCGCCAGGTTGCCCGCTGGCTCAGTAGATGAGCCGGTCGGGGCGGATGTCGCGCAGGATGGTGGTGGCGATCTCCTCGATCGACTTGTGCGTGGAGCTGAGCCAGCCGATACCCTCGCGGCGCATCATGGCTTCGGACTGGCGCACCTCCCAGCGGCAGTTCTCCAGCGCCGCGTACTTGCTGCCCGGTCGGCGCTCGTTGCGGATCTGCGAGAGACGCTCCGGGTCGATACTCAGGCCGAAGCACTTGCGCTTGTGCGGCGCCAGCGAGGAGGGGAGCTGGCCGCGCTCGAAGTCCTCGGGAATGAGCGGGTAGTTGGCGGCCTTGATGCCATGCTGCATGGCCAGGTAGAGCGAGGTGGGCGTCTTGCCGCTGCGGCTCACGCCCACCAGGATCACGTCGGCGCTCTCCAGGTTGCGCGCGGACTGCCCGTCATCGTGCGCCAGCGAGAAGTTGATGGCCTCGATGCGCTCGTTGTACTCCTCGCTCTTGGCCACGTCCGAGAAGCGGCCGACGCGGTGGTTGGACTTCACGCCGAACTCAGCCTCCAGCGGCTCGACGAAGGTGTTGAACATGTCCAGCATCAGCCCGTGCGGCGACTCCTTGACGATGCGGCGCACGGCCTCGTTGACCAGCGTGATGAACACGATGGGGCGCTTGCCCTCGCGCAGCGCGGTGGCCTCGATTTCGGCGGCCACCTGCGCGGCCTTCTCTTCGGTGTCGATGAAGGGCCGCCGCACATGCCGGTGCTTGGCCGGGAACTGCGCCAGGATCGAATTGCCGAAAGTCTCGGCGGTGATGCCGGTGCCGTCGGAGACGAAGAACACGGTTCGGTTGGGCATGACGTACAGCAAGATGGAGTGTTGTGACGATCATAGGTGGCGGCTGCGTAGAATCACGCCCAATTCGCCTTGCGGCCCCGACGGCACGACTGCCCGGGATCTCCAAATCCAAGAACATCAAGAACAAATCCACACCGGGCACGTTTTCGTGTCGGCGGCTGCGCAGGGCTCCAGCTTTCCCATCATCACGGAGCTTTTCCATGTCCAACCTTCAAGCCGCAACCGCTCTGGTCCTGCCTTTCGAGCAGCTGCGCATGACCGACGTCGAGTCGGTCGGCGGCAAGAACGCCTCGCTGGGCGAAATGATCAGCCAGCTCGCCGCCTCCGGTGTGCGCGTGCCCGGTGGCTTCGCCACCACGGCCCACGCGTTCCGCGAGTTTTTGAAGTTCAACAACCTCACCGAGAAGATCAACGCCCGCCTGTCGGCGCTGGACGTCGATGACGTGCGTGCGCTGACCGAGGCCGGCGCCGAGATCCGCGGCTGGGTCACGGACGCGCCGTTCCCGCCGGCCTTCGAGGCGGCGGTGCGCGAGGAGTTCGTGCGGCTGACCGGCGACCACCCCGGTGCCAGCTTCGCCGTGCGCTCCTCGGCCACGGCCGAGGACCTGCCCGATGCGTCCTTCGCCGGCCAGCAGGAGACCTTCCTCAACGTCAGCGGCATCGAAGACGTGCTGCACAAGATGAAGGAGGTCTTTGCCTCGCTCTACAACGACCGCGCCATCAGCTACCGCGTGCACAAGGGCTTTGCGCACAGCGACGTGGCGCTGTCGGCCGGCGTGCAGCGCATGGTGCGCTCCGACCTCGGCGCCGCCGGTGTGATGTTCACCATCGACACCGAAAGCGGCTTCAAGGACGTGGTGTTCATCACCGCCAGCTACGGCCTGGGCGAGACGGTGGTGCAGGGCGCCGTCAACCCTGACGAGTTCTACGTGCACAAGCCTGCCCTCAAGGCCGGCAAGTTCTCGGTCATCCGCCGCAACCTGGGCTCCAAGCTCATCCGCATGGAGTTCGCCAGCCCTGAAGAGAAGGCCGCCACCGGCCGCCTGGTGCGCACGGTGGACACGCCCCCCGAGCAGCGCAACCGCTACTCGTTGAACGACGCGGACGTGATCGAGCTGGCCAAGTTCGCGCTCATCATCGAGGAGCACTACGGCCGCCCGATGGACATCGAGTGGGGCAAGGACGGCCAGGATGGGCAGCTCTACATCCTGCAGGCCCGCCCCGAGACGGTGAAGAGCCAGGCCGAAGGCAAGGTCGAGCACCGCTACAAGCTCAAGGGCAAGGGCACCGTGCTGGCCGAGGGCCGCGCCATCGGCCAGAAGATCGGCACCGGCCCCGTGCGCCTGGTGCGCAGCCTCGCCGAGATGGAGCGCGTGCAGCCCGGCGACGTGCTGGTGGCCGACATGACCGACCCCAACTGGGAGCCGGTGATGAAGCGGGCATCGGCCATCGTCACCAACCGCGGCGGCCGCACCTGCCACGCCGCCATCATTGCGCGCGAGTTGGGCATTCCGGCCGTGGTGGGCTGCGGCGACGCCACCGAGACGCTGCCCGACGGCGCGCTGGTGACGGTGTCCTGCGCCGAGGGCGACACCGGCTTCATCTACGACGGCCTGCTCGAAACCGAGATCAGCGAGGTGCAGCGCGGCGAAATGCCCTACTGCCCCATCAAGATCATGATGAACGTGGGCAACCCGCAGCTCGCCTTCGACTTCGCCCAGATGCCCAACGCGGGCGTGGGCCTGGCGCGGCTGGAATTCATCATCAACAACAACATCGGCGTGCACCCGAAGGCCATCCTCGACTATCCCAACGTCGATGACGACCTGAAGAAGGCGGTGGAGTCGGTGGCCCGTGGCCACGCCTCGCCGCGTGCGTTCTACGTGGACAAGCTGGCCGAGGGCGTGGCCACCATTGCGGCGGCCTTCTGGCCCAAGCCGGTGATCGTTCGCCTGTCGGACTTCAAGTCCAATGAGTACCGCAAGCTCATCGGCGGCACCCGCTACGAGCCGGACGAAGAGAACCCGATGCTGGGCTTCCGTGGCGCCTCGCGTTACATCAGCGGTGACTTCAGCGACGCCTTCGGCATGGAGTGCGAAGCGCTCAAGCGCGTGCGCAACGACATGGGCCTGACCAACGTCGAGATCATGGTGCCCTTCGTGCGCACCGTGGCGCAGGCGCAGCGCGTGGGCGAGATGCTGGCCAGCCGCGGCCTCAAGCGCGGCCAGGACGGCCTCAAGCTCATCATGATGTGCGAGGTGCCCAGCAACGCCATCCTGGCCGAGCAGTTCCTGGAGCACTTCGACGGCATGTCCATCGGCTCCAACGACCTGACGCAGCTGACGCTGGGCCTGGATCGCGACTCCGGCCTGGAGCTGCTGGCCAGCGACTTCGACGAGCGCGACCCGGCCGTGAAGGCGCTGATCTCGCGCGCCATCACGGCCTGCCGCGCCACGGGCAAGTACGTCGGCATCTGCGGCCAGGGCCCCAGCGACCACCCCGACTTCGCCGACTGGCTGGCATCGGAGGGCATCGTCTCGATCTCGCTGAACCCGGACTCCGTGGTCGACACCTGGCAGCGCCTGGCCAAGCGCTGAGCCTTGCAAGGCCGTGCCCGCGCACGGTCACGCGACCCGAGAAAAAGCCCAAGCCCCGCTTGGGCTTTTTCCATGAGGCTCAGGCTTTGAGCCTGCCGCCCTGGCGGTCAATCCTGCTCGGCTGCTATAATCGCCGGCTTGCCTTGCCGTCCCTGCATGTTGACGCAGCGGGACGGCTTCCGTTTTTTGGAACCCACAAGGAGCATTCATGCGTCATTACGAGATCGTGCTGCTGATCCACCCGGATCAGAGCGAACAAGTTCCGGCCATGCTGGAGCGCTACAAGAACCTGGTCACCAACGCTGGTGGCAAGGTGCACCGCGTCGAGGACTGGGGCCGCCGTCAACTGGCCTACCTGATCCAGAAGCTGGCCAAGGCGCACTACCTGTGCCTGAACATCGAGTGCAGCAAGGAAACGCTGGCCGAGCTGGAGACGGGCTTCCGCTTCAACGACGCCGTGCTGCGCCACCTGACCGTGGCCAAGGACAAGGCTGAGACGACCCCGTCGGTGATGATGAAGGCCGTCGAGAAGGAAGAAGCCCGCAAGGCCGCTCAGGAGAGCGCCGCCTGATGAGCGCGGGCGCGTTTGCGCCGCTGCCGCAGGCCGCCGTCAGCGCGAACCGGCTGGTGCTCCATGCCCAGCTCGTCGAGCGCGGCGCCTTGCGTTATACCCCCGCCGGACTGCCGGCTTTCGACCTGGGGCTCAAGCACGAGTCGCAGGTCCTGGAAGACGGCCTGCCGCGCCGGGTCTCGCTGGAGATCCGGGCCGTGGCGATCGGGGAGATCACGCGGCGCGTCGGGGCGCTGGAGCTGGGAGACAGCGGTGAATTCGCCGGTTTCCTGAGCGCCGGACGCAACGGACGCGGACTGCTCTTCCATGTCACGGCACTCGACCCCGCCGGTTGAGCTGCACTGTTCGCAATTTCGAATCTGGATTCAAGGAGTCAAACATGGCCCCGCCCCGTGGAAAAGGTCGCTTCTCGAAGGACCGCAAGCCCAAGCGCAACCAACAGTCGCTGCTGTTCCGCCGCAAGCGCTTCTGCCGCTTCACCGTCGCCGGTGTTGAGCAGATCGACTACAAGGACATCGACGTGCTGCGCGATTTCGTCGGTGAGAACGGCAAGATCACGCCCGCGCGCCTGACCGGCACGCGCGCCTTCTACCAGCGTCAGCTCACCACCGCCATCAAGCGCGCGCGCTTCCTGGCGATGCTGCCGTACAGCGACCAGCACAAGCTCTGATAGGAAAGCAGCACCATGCAAGTGATCCTGCTCGAAAAGGTCGCCAACCTGGGCAACCTGGGTGACGTCATCAAGGTCAAGGACGGTTACGCCCGCAACTTCCTGATCCCGACCAAGCAGGCGCGCCGCGCCACCGAGGCCGCGATCAAGGAATTCGAAGCCCGCCGCGCCGAACTGGAAAAGGCCGCCGCCGACAAGCTGGCCGCCGCCCAGACGCTGGGCGAGCGCATCTCGGGCCTGACGGTCCAGATCGCGCAGAAGGCCGGCGTGGACGGCCGTCTGTTCGGCTCGGTGACCAACGCCGACATCGCCGAGGCCCTCAAGGCCAAGGGCTTCGACATCGCCAAGGCCCAGGTGCGCCTGCCCAACGGTCCGCTCAAGGCCGTGGGCGAGTTCCCCGTCGCCGTGGCTGCCCACACCGACGTGGTGGTCGAACTGACCGTCAAGGTCGTTCCCGAGGCGGAGTGACGCCCCGGCGAGGCTGTCCGGAGCGCCCTGGCGATCCTTCAGCTTCGGCGAGCCTGGCCTGCGGAGCAGGAGCGGTCGCACCCCGCGGATCGCTTCTCGCCGGCTGACCAGGCTCCTCAACTCAAAAGCCCCTCCAGCTTCGGCTGCGAGGGGCTTTTTGTTGGGGCGGCAGGCTGAGGGTTCAGCCTGCGGGTCGTTGCCGTTCAGGCTCAGGGCGCGACGACGATGATGGCCACGCGCCGGTTGCGCGAGCGGCCCTCGGCGGTGGCGTTGTCGCCGACCGGCTTGGTGTCGGCCATGCCCACGGCGCTGAGCCGCGAGGCGCGCACGCCGTATTCCTGCAGCAGCCGCACCACGCGCGAGGCGCGGGCCGCGGAAAGCTCCCAGTTGCTCGGGTACAGCGCGCTCTGGATCGGCGATGGGTCGGTGTGGCCCTCGACCTGCAGCAGGTTGGGCCGCGAGACGAAGATGCGCGCCACCTGCGCCACGATGTTGCGGGCGCGCTGGTTGATGTCGGCCGTGCCGACCTCGAACAGCGCCGTGTCGCGGATCTCGACCTGCACGCCGCGCGGCACGCGCCGAGCGCGCACGTCGCCGCTGTCGATCAAGGGCGCCAGCGCCTCCTCGATCTCGGACAGCAGCAACTCCGGCGCACCGATGAGCTGGCTCGCCGGTGGGGCCACCTGCGAAGCCGCCTGCGGCTGGTCGTGCGGCACCACGCGCCCCAGCAGCTCCTCGTGCGTCTCCTTGGGCAGCAGCGTGTACAGCGCCAGGAAGAACACGAACATCAGCGTGATGAAGTCGGCGTACGACACCATCCAGCGGTCCACCGAAGCGCTGCCTTCGCCCTCGGCTGCGGACGCGAACAGCATCGGTGCGGGCTTGTTGTGGCTGGCGGAGCGGCTGGCGCGTTGTTGCAGGGCCTCGATCGCCTGATGGCCGGGTGCGTGGGCACCGATGTCGGCCAGCGCCTTTTCCAGTGCGCTGTCCGTGGCTTCGGAGGCGCGGAAACCGGTCGAGCCGGTGCCGCGAGCGTCCTCGTCCTGGGCGGTGTCGCACAGCTCGCTGCTTGCGGACCGCATGCTCAGCTCGCCACGCCGTTGACGAAGGCTGTCAGGCGCTCGCGCACCCTGGACGGACTCTCACCGCTGGCAATGGCCGCAGCGGCTTCCATGCGCATCTCGTCGCGCAAGGTCATGGCGCTGATGATCACCTTGAGCTTGCCGGCGATGGGCAGGTAGAGCAGGTTGGCCGTCACCAGTCCATAGATGGTGGCGACGAAGGCCACCGCGATGCCCGTTCCCAGCCGCGACGGGTCCTTCAGGCTCTCCATCACGTGCAGCAGGCCCAGCACCGAGCCCAGGATGCCGATGGTCGGCGCGTAGCCCGCGGCGGCCTCCCACACGCGTGCGCCCACGCGCAGCTGCGCGTCGCGGATCTTGATCTCGGTCAGCAGTCGCTCGCGGATGAAATCGGCCCGGTGGTTGTCGGCCACCAACTCCAGCGCTTTCTTCAGAAACGGGTCCTGCGTGACGCGGGCCGTGTCTTCCAGGCGCGGCAGACCCTTCTTGGCACCGATTTCGGCCATGGCCGTCCAGGTCTTGATTTCTTCAGGCGTGATGCCCTTGGGCGGAATCACCAGCCAGGCCAGCATCTTCACTGCACGCAGCGCGCAGCCCGGCGTGCTTTGCACCAGCACGGCACCCAGGGTGCCGCCGATCACGATGAGAAATGCCGAAGGCTGGATCAAAGAAGAGGCCTTGCCGCCTTCCATCGCCTGGCCCGTGAGCACTGCCGCGATCCCGACGATCAAGCCGAGCAGTGTGATAGCCAGCATGACACTCTTTCTGTATGTCTAATTTGTTGCTAAAAGTGTAGTTGACTGCCTTGAACCGGGGATTGCCAAGCGCGCCAGGGTTTACGCTGGCGCGAGGAGTTTTTGGCTCTTCAAGGTGGTTTGAAGTGGCCGGGTGGGCTGATTTCGGGCCGCGTGGGCTGGCCGCCACAGCTGGCATGAGGACGTCACGGTTGCCGGCACCGTGACGTCAGCGGCGGTAGGGGGGCACCGTATCATCGCCCGATGCCTGCTGTATTTCCCCCCCGTGACGCCTCTCCCGCCCCGCGTGACGAGGAAGTGGCACGCCTGCGCGTGCCCCCGCATTCCATCGAGGCCGAGCAAAGCGTGCTCGGCGGCCTGCTGCTCGACAACGGCGCCTGGGACCGTGCCGGCGACACGCTCGCCGAAGGCGACTTCTACCGCTACGAGCACCGGCTGATCTACGCCGCCATTGGCGGCCTCATCAGTGCCAGCAAGCCCGCTGACGTCATCACCGTTTTCGAGCAGCTTCAGAGCTTGGGCAAGGCCGAGGAGTGCGGTGGCCTGGCCTACCTCAACGCCCTGGCGCAGAGCGTGCCCAGCGCGGCCAACCTGCGCCGCTACGCCGAGATCGTTCGCGAGCGCGCCATCCTGCGCAAGCTCATCGAGGCCAGCGACGAGATCGCCACCAACGCCTTCAATCCGCAGGGCCGTCCGGTGTCGCAGATCCTGGACGAGGCCGAGGGCAAGATCTTCAAGATCGGCGAGGAAGGCTCGCGCCAGAAGCAGGGTTTCCAGGGCATGGACCACCTGGTGATGCAGCTCATCGACCGCGTCACCGAGCTGGCCGAGAACGGTGCCGAAGAGGTGACCGGCGTGCGCACCGGCTTCTACGACATGGACCGCATGACGGCGGGCCTGCAGCCGGGCGACCTCATCGTCCTGGCCGCGCGCCCTTCCATGGGCAAGACCGCCTTCGCCCTGAACATCGCCGAGCATGTGGCGGTGCACGAGGGCCTGCCGGTGGTGGTGTTCTCCATGGAAATGGGCGCGGCGCAGCTGGCGTTGCGCATGGTGGGCTCGCTGGGCCGCATCGACCAGCAGCACCTGCGCACCGGCGCACTGCGCGACGACGAGTGGAGCCGCCTTACCGAGACCGTGGACCGCCTGAGCAAGGCCAGCGTCTTCATCGACGAGACGCCGGCCCTCAATCCCGCCGAGCTGCGTGCGCGTGCCCGGCGCCAGGCGCGCCAGTGCGGCCGCCTGGGCCTGATCGTCATCGACTACCTGCAGCTCATGAGCGGCTCGGCGGGCAACGAGGAGAACCGCGCCACCGTCATCGGCGAAATCTCGCGCGGCCTCAAGGCCCTGGCCAAGGAGCTGCACTGCCCGGTGATCGCGCTGTCGCAGCTCAACCGCTCGGTGGAAACGCGGCCCGACAAGCGGCCGATGATGAGCGACCTGCGCGAGTCCGGCGCCATCGAGCAGGACGCCGACGTGATCATGTTCATCTACCGCGACGAGTACTACAACAAGGAGTCCAAGGAGCCCGGCGTGGCGGAAGTGATCATCGGCAAGCAGCGTAACGGCCCGGTGGGCACGGTGAAGCTGACCTTCCTGAAGCCGCTGACCAAGTTCGACAACCTCGCCCCCGGCAGCGTGGCCGACTACTGACGCCACCGCCTTGCAGCCGTGGCACGGCGGCCACGGCCCCCCGGAACGCACCCCTGTGCAGACCGGTACGACTACTGTATAAAACCACAGTATGCGTACCGCCCACACTCCTGCCGCCGTGCCCCTGCGCTTCATGCCCTACAAGGGGCGGGGCGCGTCGGGCCACATCGCGTCCCGTTTCGAGGCGCTGGACCGCGAAGGCTTCGATGACGGTTGGGGCACGCTGGCCCAGGCGGCGCTGCAGGAGCGCGCTGCGCCGCGCACGCAGCTCATCGAGCAGCACGCGCGCACCATCCTGTCGGGCAACGACTCGCCCGACATTCCCTTCGATCTGTCGATCAACCCCTACCGCGGCTGCGAGCACGGCTGCATCTACTGCTTCGCGCGCCCCACGCACAGCTATCTCGACTTCTCGCCGGGGCTGGACTTCGAGACGCGCATCGTGGCCAAGACCAACGCCGCCGAGAAGCTGCACGAGGCTTTCGCCAGCCCGGGCTACGAGCCGGCGCTGCTGAGCCTGGGCTCGGCCACCGACGCCTATCAGCCCGCGGAGCGGCAGCTGCGCATCACGCGCGGCCTCATCGAGGTGCTGTCCGAGCACCGCCACGCCTTCAGCATCGTCACCAAGTCCGCCGGCATCGAGCGCGACCTGGATCTCATCGCGCCGATGGCGGCGCAGCGGCTGGCCGCGGTGTACGTCTCCATCACCACGCTGGACGTGAAGCTCGCGCGGCTGATGGAGCCCCGGGCCGCCGCGCCCGCGCGGCGGCTGCGCACCATTGAAACGCTGGCGCGCGCCGGTGTGCCGGTGGGCGTGAGCGTGTCGCCGCTGATCCCGCTGCTCAACGAGCCGGAGCTGGAGCGCATCCTGGAGGCCGCGCGCGACGCCGGCGCCAGCCGCGCCTTCAGCGTGTTGCTGCGCCTGCCGTGGGAAGTGAACCCGCTGTTCCAGCAGTGGCTGCAACAGCACTTCCCGCAGCGCGCGGCGCACGTGATGGCGCGCATGCGCGAGCTGCGTGGCGGGCGTGACAACGACGCGCGCTTCGGGCGGCGCATGCGCGGGCAGGGCGTCTGGGCCGAGCTGCTGTCGCAGCGCCTGCACAAGGCCTGCGCGCGGCTGGGCCTCAACCGGCAGCCGCTGGAGCTGGATCTGACGCAGTTCCGCCGCCCGGCCGCGCCCGCGCGCCAGGCCGCAGCGGTACGCCGGGGTGCACCGGCCAGTGCCTTGACGACGCAGTTGGACAACCTGCAGGGCGAGTTGTTCTGAGAAGAGCCTACAGGTCCACGGGGGGAGAGCAGGGCCGGGGCGGAGGTGGGCAGTGACGTCGCCCACCTCCGCCCGAGCCGGCCAAAGGGAGCTGTCTTCTTGCGTGCCACTGTCAACTCTGGAGCAACAAAGTTCTCATTGAGTGGAGGGAGATCGTCTCAATGTGAACCCGGCATAAACAACAGGGGATGCTGGGCACCAACTGCCTTGTCGTTGGCTTGAGGCATGCGCCATGGCGCCGGCTTCGCAGATGACCGTGGGAGTGCCCGGCAATCGTTCCGTCTGCAGTTGCTCGCCTTGGGTCTGGAGCTCAGTGGGCGGTCGCGTCCATTGGCCGACGACAGGGCGCGAAGACGTCCAGATCAGCCCGGTACTCCGTCGTCTTCACCTGCAGCCAGCCCAGCACGCTGTGCGAGAGATGGTCATGGGACAGCGGCTGCTGGCGCCGGCCGCGCAGGCAGCCCAGGTCGTGGCCCGTGGCGGCCTCGGTAGCCTTGGGCCACCAGGCGATGAGCGGCACATGCTTTTGGGCGCGCGGCGCCACGCTGTAGGGCAGGCCGTGCAGGTACAGGTTGTTTTCGCCCAGTGACTCGCCATGGTCCGACACGTACAGCAGCGCCGGTGTCCAGGCAGGCGTCTTGTGCTGCAGCCAGGCCGCCAGCGCGGTGAGCAGCCGGTCGGTATAGACGATGGAGTTGTCGTAGGCGTTCACCAACGCCTGCCGGTCGCAATGCTGCAGTGCCGTGTTGGTGCACTCGGGCTGGAAGGGCTTGCCGTCGGCCGGCGAGCGCAGGTGGTAGGCCGGACCGTGGCTGCCCATCTGGTGCAGCACCAGCACCACGCCGCGCGCGCGGGACTCGGCGGGCAGCTGCGCCAGGCGCTGGTCCAGGCCGTGCAGCATCGCCATGTCGAGGCATTCGCCGTTGTCCTTGCACAGGCCCGGCGGCAGCGGCGGCGCGCCGGGCACGGGATCGCTGGCCATGGCGTTGTGCACGCGGTCGCACAGGCCCTTGCAGCCGGACTGGTTGTCCAGCCACAACACCGCCAGCCCGGCGTGCTGCAGCACGTCCAGCAGGTTCTCCTGGGGCTGCCGCTGCGCCTCGAAACCCTCCCGGCCCAGCAGCGAGAACATGCACGGCAGCGAGGCCGCGGTGCTGGTACCGCAGGATGTGACGTCGGTGAAGCTTGCCACCGGCAGGCCTGACAGGCCCGGGTTGGTCGGCCGGCCGTAGCCATTGAGGGCGAAATGGTCGGCGCGGGCCGTCTCGCCCACCACCAGCACCATCAGCGGCGGCGGGGCGCCCTGGGGCCGCGCCGCCAGCACCGCGTCGCGGCCCACCGGTGCCGGCGGCACGTTGCGCTGCGCCGCAGCGGAGCGCGTGGTCGCGCGCGCCACCGAGTACCAGCCGTTGATCGGGCTGATCATGTAGCGCAGCGTGGTGTGGTTGCGCATCAGCGAGGAGAAGTCGGCGAAGGTGGCGTAGATCAGCCCCGCCGCCAGCGCCAGTCCGCCCACCAGCAGCGCGAGGTTGCGCAGCAGCCCGCGCGGCAGGCCCGGGCGCGCCAGCGGCTGGCGCCAGAGCCAGGCCATCGGCAGCAGCGCCAGCAGCAGGAAGCTCAGCAGCAGCGGCAGGCCCAGCAGGTCGCGCACTTCGCGCGCGTCGGTCTGCAGCACGTTGACCATCATCGTCGGGTCGAGCACCACGCCGTAGCTGCCGATGAAGTGCGCCGCTCCCGCCAGGCACAGCAGCACGAGGCTCAGCAGCGGCTTGACCAGCCGCGGCCAAGCCAGCGGCGCCAGCAGCGCGGCCAGCACGCCGGCGATGCCCAGGCCCATCGACAGGCCCAACACCGGCAAGCGCCAGCCTGCGAGCTCCGGCAGCGACATCAGGCGCTGCCACAGCGGCCAGTTGCCCGGACCGGCGCACCACAGTGCCGTGAGCACGACCAAACCCTGGGGGCTCCAGGCTTGGCGCGAGTTTCGGATTTCCGAGGAAAAGAGCACGCGGGATTTCATTTGGGGCGCGATTGTCCCGGACTGGCTGGGGCACGCTCCGCTCGCGCGGTCCAAGTACCGACGCAGCGTGCGCCTTAATGCCGGCTTCAGCTCCCGGTACTAGATTGCGCCCCACCCGATGCGCAGCTCCTGTTGCGCTCCCACCAGACGCTTTCAGCGGCTCCTCCGTCGGCCGTCCCACCTATGTCGTTTGCATCACCGACCGCCGGCCCGGCGCGATGGCTGCCCCGGCGCTTGCAGCCGCTGCTGCCCGTGCTCGTGGCTTTCCTGGTTTTCAATGCGCTGGTCCGGCTGGGCCTGCTGGCCTTCAACGGCCAGTGGTCGCTGGCGCTGCCCTGGCGGCTGCTGCCCATCCTGGGCATCGGCGCACTGTTCGACCTGGGCGTGGCCGCCTTCTTTTTGCCGCCGCTGGGCTGGCTGCTGCTGGTCTGGCCGGCGCGGCGTGCGCGCGGCCTGCGCTGGACGATGCTGGCGTTGCTGCTGCCGCTGTGCGTGCTGATGGTCTTCGTTGGCGTGGCCGAATTCACCTTCTGGAACGAGTTCGCCTCGCGCTTCAACTTCATTGCCGTGGACTACCTGGTCTACACCTCCGAGGTGCTGGGCAACATCCGCGAGTCCTACAACTTGCCGCTGCTGCTGGGCGGCGTGGGCGTGGTGGCGCTGGCGATCTGGGCCCTGCTGGCGCGACGGCTGGCGCGCCAGCAGGGCTGGGCCGCGGACGGCATGAGCTGGCGCCGGCGCGGCGCCGTGGCGCTGCTGCTGGCCGCGGCGCCGGTGCTGTCCTATGTCGCGTTGGACGAGCGCTACAAGGAGTTCTCCGCCGATGCGCAGGCCAACGAGCTGGCGGGCAACGGCTACTACGACTTCTGGTACGCCTTCTGGCACAACGAGATCGACTACGACCGCTTCTACAGCACGCTGCCCACGCGCGATGCCGCGGCCGAGCTGGCGCTGGAGCTGGGCAGCCCGGCCGCGGCCCATCCCTTCGACCGCGAAGTGGTGCACGCCGGGCCGGAGAAGCGGCTCAACGTGGTGCTGGTGTCGGTGGAAAGCCTCTCCGCCAGCTTTCTGGGCGTCTTCGGCAACCAGGAGGGCCTGACGCCGAACCTGGACCGCCTGGCCCGGGACGGGCTGCTGTTCACGCGGCTGTACGCCACCGGCACGCGCACGGTGCGCGGGCTGGAGGCGCTGGCCCTGAGCGTGCCGCCCACGCCGGGGCACTCCATCGTCAAGCGCCCCGACAATGCCAACCTCTACACGGTGGGCGAGGTCTTCAAGAGCAAGGGCTACGAGCCGCTCTACATCTACGGCGGCTACGGCTACTTCGACAACATGAACGCCTTCTTCGGCGGCAACGGCTACACCGTGGTGGACCGCACGGCGCTCAAGTCCGACGAGATCCATTTCGAGAACATCTGGGGCGTGACGGATGAGGACCTGTTCAGCCTGGCGCTGCGCGAGCTGGACCAGCGCGCCGCGGCCGGCAAGCCGTTCTTCGCGCACGTGATGACCACCTCCAACCACCGGCCCTTCACGTACCCGGACGGGCGCATCGACATCCCGTCCAAGACCGGGCGCGAGGGCGGCGTGAAGTACACCGACTGGGCCATCGGCGACTTCATCGAGCGCGCCAGGAAGAAGCCCTGGTTCGACGACACGGTGTTCGTGATCGTGGCCGACCACACCCACAACGGCCGCGGCCGCCAGGAGCTGCCGCCGGACAACTACCACATCCCCATGCTCATCTACGCGCCCAAGCATGTGGCGGCCGGGCGGGTGGACAGCATCGCCTCGCAGATCGACGTCGCGCCCACGCTGCTGGGGCTGCTCAACTTCAGCTACCACAGCCGCTTCTTCGGGCAGGACATCCTGCGCGAAGGCCAGCAGCACCAGCGCGCGCTGCTGGCCAACTACCAGACGGTGGGCTACTACCAGGACGGCCGCGTGGTCGAGCTCAAGCCCGGCGGCCGCTCGCGCGTGGTCGATGCCGACACCGGCCGCGAGCTGCCCGATGACGCGCTGAGCCAGCAGCTGCGCGAGGAAGCCATCGCCTACTACCAGGTCGCGGCCTCGGCCTACAAGAGCGGCGAGCTGCGCCTGGCCGCGGCCTCGCGCTGAGCGGGGCGTCCCCGGCTTCGATCTCTTCCGAGCCGCCTGCAAAAAAGCCCCGCAGGCTCGACACCTGCGGGGCTTTGGCTTGAGGCCTTGCGCGCTGACCGAGCACTCGGATCAGGCTCAGAACGCGTCACGCACTCACTTGAAGAGGTCCTTGATGCGATCGGTAAAGCTCTTGGCATTGGGCGAGTGGCGGTCGCCGGACTTCTTGAAGGACTCGTCGAGCTCCTTGAGCAGCTTGCGCTGGTGCTCGGTGAGCTTCACCGGGGTCTCCACCGCGATGTGGCAGTACAGGTCGCCGGGGTAGCTGGAGCGCAGTCCCTTGACGCCCTTGCCGCGCAACCTGAAGGTCTTGCCGTGCTGGGTGCCCTCGGGCAGCTCGATCTCGGCCTTGCCGCCCAGGGTGGGCACTTCCACCGCGCCGCCCAGCGCCGCCAGCGTCATGCCCACCGGCACGCTGCAATGCAGATCGTCGCCGTCGCGCTCGAAGATCTCGTGCGGCTTGATGCGGATCTCGATGTACAGGTCCCCCGGCGGGCCGCCGTTGGTGCCGGGCTCGCCGTTGCCGGCCGAGCGGATGCGCATGCCCTCGTTGATGCCGGCCGGGATCTTCACTTCCAGCGTCTTCTGCTTGCGCAGCTTGCCCGCGCCGGAGCAGGTGGGGCAGGGCTCGGGAATGATGCGCCCGCTGCCGTGGCAGTGCGGGCAGGTCTGCTGGATGCTGAAGAAGCCCTGGCGCAGGTGCACCGTGCCCGAGCCGCCGCAGGACGGGCAGGTCTTGGGCGAGGTGCCGGGCTTGGCGCCGCTGCCGTGGCAGGTGTCGCAGCTCTCCCAGCTCGGGATGCGGATCTGCGTTTCCTTGCCGTTGGCCGCCTCCTCCAGCGTGATCTCCATCGTGTAGCTGAGGTCGCCGCCACGGTAGACCTGCTGCCCGCCCGGACCGCGGCGCGCGCCGCCGCCGGCCTGGCCGAAGAGGTCGCCGAAGATGTCGCCGAAAGCCTCGGCGAAGCCGCCGAAGCCTTCCGGGCCCGGGCCACGGCCGGCGCCCATGTTGGGATCGACCCCCGCATGGCCGTACTGGTCGTAGGCGGCCCGCTTTTGCGAGTCGGAGAGCATCTCGTAGGCCTCCTTGGCCTCCTTGAATTTCTCTTCCGCCTTCTTGGCATCGTCACCCTGATTGCGGTCAGGGTGGTATTTCATGGCCAGCTTGCGGTAGGCCTTCTTGATGTCCTCCTCGCTGGCGTTCTTGGCCAGTCCGAGGACCTCGTAGTAATCACGCTTCGCCATGGCAATTGCTGCGTCGATGCAAAAAGCCCCCGTGTGCGCCTCAGAGCCCACACGGGGGTGTTTTTAGAACTTAGAAGTCAGTCGGGCTCAGCGGCGCGTCACTTCTTGTCCTTGACTTCCTTGAACTCGGCGTCCACGACGTTGTCGTCGGCCGGACGCGAGCCCGAGGCGGCTTGCTGCTGCGGCGCCTCGCCGCCCGGGGCGGCACCCGCGGCGGCGTCGGCACCGGCCGCGGCCTGGGCGTCGGCATACAGCTTCTCGCCCAGCTTCTGGCTGGCCGTCATCAGGGCCTCGGTCTTGGCCTCGATGGCATCCTTGTCGTCGCCCTTGAGCGCTTCCTCGGTGTCCTTCAGCGCGGCCTCGATCTTCTCCTTCTCGCCGGCCTCGAGCTTGTCGCCATGCTCGGTCAGGCTCTTGCGCACCGAGTGCACCAGGGCGTCGGCCTGGTTGCGCGCCTGCACGAGTTCGAGCTTGCGCTTGTCCTCGGCCGCGTTCACCTCGGCATCCTTGACCATCTTCTCGATCTCGGCCTCGGACAGGCCCGAGTTCGCCTTGATGGTGATCTTGTTCTCCTTGCCCGTGCCCTTGTCCTTGGCCGAGACGTGCAGGATGCCGTTGGCGTCGATGTCGAAGGTCACCTCGATCTGCGGCAGGCCGCGCGGCGCCGGCGGGATGCCTTCCAGGTTGAACTCGCCCAGGCTCTTGTTGCCCGAGGCCATCTCGCGCTCGCCCTGGTAGACCTTGATCGTCACGGCCGGCTGGTTGTCGTCGGCGGTGGAGAACACCTGCGAGAACTTGGTCGGGATCGTGGTGTTCTTCTTGATCATCTTGGTCATCACGCCGCCCAGGGTCTCGATGCCCAGGCTCAGCGGGGTGACGTCCAGCAGCAGCACGTCCTTGCGCTCGCCGCCCAGCACCTGGCCCTGGATCGCGGCGCCGACGGCCACGGCCTCGTCAGGGTTGACGTCCTTGCGCGGCTCCTTGCCGAAGAACTCCTTGACCTTCTCCTGCACCTTGGGCATGCGGGTCATGCCGCCGACCAGGATCACGTCGTCGATGTCGCCGACCTTGACGCCCGCGTCCTTGATGGCGATGCGGCAGGGCTCGATGGTGCGCTCGATCAGCTCCTCGACCAGCGCTTCCAGCTTGGCGCGGGTGAGCTTCAGGTTCAGGTGCTTCGGACCCGAGGCGTCGGCCGTGATGTAGGGCAGGTTGATGTCGGTCTGCGTGCTGTTGGACAGCTCGATCTTGGCCTTCTCGGCAGCTTCCTTGAGGCGCTGCAGCGCCAGCACGTCCTTGGTCAGATCGACGCCTTGCTCCTTGCGGAACTCGGTGACGATGTAGTCGATGATGCGCTGGTCGAAGTCCTCGCCGCCCAGGAAGGTGTCGCCGTTGGTGGAGAGCACCTCGAACTGCTTCTCGCCGTCCACGTCGGCGATCTCGATGATCGAGATGTCGAAGGTGCCGCCGCCGAGGTCGAACACGGCGATCTTGCGGTCACCCTTGCCGTGCTTGTCCAGGCCGAAGGCCAGGGCCGCGGCGGTGGGCTCGTTGATGATGCGCTTGACGTCCAGGCCCGCGATGCGGCCGGCGTCCTTGGTGGCCTGGCGCTGGCTGTCGTTGAAGTAGGCCGGCACCGTGATCACGGCCTCGGTCACTTCCTCGCCGAGGTAGTCCTCGGCCGTCTTCTTCATCTTGCGCAGCACTTCGGCGCTGACCTGGGGCGGCGCCAGCTTCTTGCCGCGCTCTTCCACCCAGGCGTCGCCGTTGTCGGCGGCGACGATCTTGTAGGGCATCAGGTCGATGTCCTTCTGCACTTCCTTCTCGGTGAACTTGCGGCCGATCAGGCGCTTGACGGCGTAGAAGGTGTGGCGCGGGTTGGTGACGGCCTGGCGCTTGGCGGAAGCGCCGACCAGGATTTCGCCGTCTTCCTGGTACGCGACGATGGAGGGGGTGGTGCGCGCGCCTTCGCTGTTCTCGATGACGCGGGTGGTGTTGCCTTCCATCACGGCCACGCACGAGTTCGTGGTGCCGAGGTCGATGCCGATGATCTTGCCCATGTCTTGCTCCTGTTATGTCAGGGATGTCTGCTTGTTCTGGAGGTGTGGTCGCGCGGCCGGCTTTCAAGACCGCACGTACGCCCTGGTCTTTACTTGGGGGCGGCCACCGTGACGAGGGCCGGGCGCAGCACGCGCTCGGCGATCAGGTAGCCCTTTTGCAGCACGTTGACCACCGTGTTGGCTTCCTGGTCGGCCGGCACCATGCTGATGGCCTGGTGCTGATGGGGGTCGAAGCGCGTGCCCGCGGGCGGTGCCACTTCGACCACCTTGTTGCGCTCCAGCGCCTGGCTCAGCTGGCGCAGCGTGACCTGTACGCCTTCGAGCACCTGCTCAGTGGTGGCATTGGGCGTGGCCAGGGCGGCTTCCAGACTGTCCTTGACGGGCAGCAGGCTCTCGGCAAAGCCCTCGACGGCGAACTTGCGCGCCTTGGCCACTTCCTCCTCGGCGCGGCGGCGCACGTTCTCGGTCTCGGCCTTGGCGCGCAGGTAGGCCTCGGAAACCTCGGCGTGGCGGGCTTCCAGCTCGCTCAGGCGCTGCTCCAGCGAAGGCGTGGCCTCGGTGGCGGCGCCGTTGGCCGCATCGACCGGCGCGGTTTCGGGAGCGGTGGCGGGAGTGTCGGCAGCCGGCGGCACGGCAGCCGCGTCCTGAGTCGTGGTGTTGTCGGTCTGGTTCATGGGTGTGGTGAACTCCATCGCCTCGCCACCTGGGGGCTATCCCCCGGGCTTCAAGAGGGTCAACGAAAAAAAGAAACGGCCGCCTGCACGGGCTGGCCGCCGCGGGCGCCGCGATCAGTGAAGCTGCGGCGGCATGGGGATCACTCGTCGAGCTTGGCGCTCCAGCGGTCCCACTCGACACGCCCGCGCTGCTCGCGTTCGAGCTCGCGGCGGTCGCGCTTGGTGGGGCGGCCCTGCGTGATGCTGTGGGCCGGTTCGATGCCCTGGCGCCGCTGCTCGGCCGCGACGCGGCGGGCCTCCAGGCTCTCGGGCGTCTCGACGTACAGGGCCTGTGCCAGCGGCGCCGGGCCGCGCACTTCACTCAGGGCGCGCACCTCGACCTCGCGCAGCACGCCCTGCTGGCGCCACGACACGCGGTCGCCGGCCTTGAGCTCGCGCGAGGCCTTGGCCACCTGGCCGTTGACGCTGATGCGGTTCTTGCCGATTTCCTCGGCCGCCAGGCCGCGCGTCTTGAAGAAGCGGGCCGCCCACAGCCACTTGTCCAGCCGTACGCGTTCTTGGAGGGGCAGTTCGATCATGGGGCGCGATTGTCAGCCAGTGCCAGGTGCACCACGGCGTCCAGGCCTTCGAGGCGCTCCGCCGCGCCCCGGTCCAGCAGCTCGATGCGGCCACCCAGCGACATGACGATTTCGTGGCAAATCGCAAGCCCGAGACCCGAGCCGCCGGCGCTGGTGGAAGCCGCGAAGGCCTGGAACAGATGCCGGCGCTGCTCGGCCGGGATGCCGGGGCCGTCGTCGCGGATCGTGAGCACGGCCTGACCGTCCAGGTGCTGCAGGCGCACCAGCAGCAGCGAGCGCGTGTGGCGGATGGCGTTGTGCAGCAGGTTGCGCGTGAGCTCGCGCAGCGCCCACTCGTGCGCGCGCACCGGGGCGGGGCCGTCGCCCAGGTCCAGCTCGAAGTCCAGGCCGCGCTGCGCGATCAGCGCCGACAGCTCCAGCGCCACGCCCTGCACGATCGGCGCCCAGTCGCTCACCGGCGCGTCGCCCTGCTGGCGCAGCTGCTCGACCTTGGCCAGCGCCAGCATCTGGTTCACGAGCAGCGTGGCGCGTTCCACCGTGGTGCCGATCTCCCGCAGGGCCTGCTCGGGCGGCAGGTCGCCGCGCCGGGCGGACTGCACCTGCACCCGCAGCACCGCCAGCGGGGTGCGCAGCTGGTGCGAGGCGTCGCGCACGAAGCGCTTCTGCTGCGCCGCCGCCTGACCCAGGCGCGCCAGGACCTCGTTGGTGGCCCGGATCAGCGGCTGCAGCTCGCGCGGCGCGTCGGGGGCATGGATGGGCGCGAGCGTGTCCTCGTCGCGCGCGGCCACGTCCTCGCTGAGCCGGCGCACCGGCGCGGTGGCGCGCTGCACCACCCACACCACCACCAGCGCGATCACCGCCACCAGCAGCGCCTGGCGCCACAGCGTGTCCAGCAGCAGCTCGCGCGCCAGCGCGCGGCGCAGCTCCAGCGTCTCGGCCACCTGGATCGTCGCCATGCCCTGGCCCAGCGGCGAGGCCACCGGCTGCAGCAGCACCGCCATGCGCACCGGATCGCCGTGGTAGTGGTCGTCGTAAAAATCCACCAGCGCCGCGTAGGCCGGGCGGTCCGGGATGCGGCCCTGCCAGCGCGGCAGGTCGGCGTAGCCGGACAGCACCTCGCCCTCGAAGCCCGTGACCCGGTAGTAGAGCCGGCTGCGGTTGTCAGCCTCGAAGGCTTCCAGCGCGGCGTAGGGCACCGTGGCGTTCAGGCGCAGCTTGCCGCCCTCGTTGCTGAGATAAAGCAGCTCGCCGATGGACTTGGCGGTGGCCAGCAGCGTGCGGTCGTAGGCCTGGTTGGCCGCGCGCAGCGCCTGCCGGTACAGGCTCCAGGCATTGAAGCTCACCAGCGCCAGCACCGGCACCAGCAGGCCCAGCAGCAGCCGCGCCCGCAGCGACAGCCGCGCCATGGGACCGCCGGTGTGTCCCGTCTCGCTCACGCCGGTGCCTGCAGCAGGTAGCCCAGCCCGCGCAGCGTCACCAGCTGCACGCCGGTGGGCGCCAGCTTCTTGCGCAGCCGGTAGGCCACCACCTCGATGGCCTCGGGCTGCACCGTGGCGTCGCCGGCAAAGACCAGCTCGAACAGCCGCTCCTTGGCCACGGCGTGCCCGGGCTTGGCCAGCAGCGCGCGCAGCAGCGCGGCCTCGCGCGGGGCCAGCTCCAGCGGCCGGTCCAGGTGGTAGACGGCGCCGCTGGCCGCGTCCACGCGCAGCCCGCACCAGCTCGCCGGCTCGCCGCCGGCGCCACCGCGACGACGCACCAGCGCGCGCAGCCGCGCCTCCAGCTCGTCCAGGTCGAAAGGTTTAGGCAGGTAATCGTCCGCGCCGGTGTTGAGGCCCAGGATGCGGTCGCCCACCGTGCCGCGCGCGGTGAGGATGATCACCGGCGCCTCCTGCCCCTCGGCGCGGGCCTGCGCCAGCACCTCCAGCCCGTCCACGCCCGGCAGGCTCAGGTCCAGCACCACCGCGTCGGGCACCGCGGCGCGCCAGCGCTCCAGCGCGCGCGCGCCGTCGCCGCAGACGCTGACCTGGATGCCGCGCCGCTCCAGCGCCCGCTGCAGTGCGGCCTGCATGGCCGCGTCGTCTTCCACCAGCAGCACCTTCATGTGCTTTGTTCTCCGTACTTCCCCTGATGTCATTGACAGCCGACTGACAGCGCCCGTGCCAAGAATCGCCTCGCTTGCAAAGACAACAGGAGAGACAAGCATGCGTCGAGACACCTTCCTGCGTTCGCTGCTCGCGCTGGCTGCCGCTGGCGCGCTGCCCCTGTCGGCCCGCGCCGCCGCCAACCTCAAGATGATGATTCCCGCCAACCCCGGCGGCGGCTGGGACACCACCGGCCGCGCCCTGGGCAAGGCCCTGATGGAAGCCGGCGCGGCCTCCTCGGTGAACTATGACAACAAGGGCGGCGCCGCCGGCGCCATCGGCCTGGCGCAGTTCGTCAACAGCAACAAGGGCAATCCGGATGCGCTGATGGTGATGGGCGCCGTCATGCTGGGCGGCATCATCACCGGCAAGCCCCCGGTCAACGTGACGCAGGCCACGCCGCTGGCGCGGCTGCTGAGCGAGTCGCAGGTCTTCGTGCTGCCCGCCAATTCTCCCTTCAAGACCATGAAGGACGTGGTCGAGCAGATGAAGAAGGACCCCGGCAGCGTGAAATGGGGCGGCGGCTCGCGCGGCTCCACCGAGCACATTGCCGTGGCCATGCTCGCCCGCGAGGTCGGTGTCGATCCCACCAAGATCAACTACGTGGCCTTCCGTGGGGGCGGCGAGGCGGTGGCGGCCATCCTGGGCGGCAACGTCACGGTCGGCGCCAGTGCCTTCACCGAGTTCGGCGAGTACATCAAGACCGGCAAGATGAAGCCCATCGGCGTGACCGCCGAGCAGCGCCTCAAGGACGTGGACGCGCCCACGCTCAAGGAGCAGGGCTACAACGTCGTGATCAGCAACTGGCGCGGCGTCTACGGCGCTCCGGGCATCACGGCCGAGCAGCGCAAGGCGCTCATCGACATGATCACCAAGGCCACCCAGACCAACAGCTGGAAGCAGTCCGTGGCGCAGAACAACTGGACGCCGGCGCTGCTCACGGGTGATGCCTTCGGCAAGTTCGTGGACGACGAGTTCGCGAACCTGCGCGCAATCATGGTCAAGTCCGGGATGGTGTGATGAGCGCGCGTTCCGCACAGAGCCTGGTGGGCCTGGCGACGCTGGCCGGCGGCGCGCTGCTGGCCTGGGGTGCCTCGGCCATCCCGTCGGAGGCCGGCTATGCCGGCGTCGGCCCCAACTTCCTGCCCTGGCTGGTGTCGGTGGCGCTGCTGGCCTGTGGCGCCTTCCTGCTGTGGGAGGCCGCCAGCGGCGGCTTTCGCCAGCTGGAGGAGCCCGCGGCCGAGGAAAGCGCCTTCTGGTCCGGCTTCGTCTGGGTCTCGGCCGGGCTGCTGGCCAACGCGGCGCTGATCGAGCGCCTGGGCTTCGTGCTGAGCTGCGCGCTGTGCTTCATGCTGGCCGTGCGCGGCTTCAAGTCCGCCGAGGGGCGGCGCGACCGCTCGCCGGCCTCCTTCGTCAAGGACCTGCTCGTCGGCCTGGCCATCGCCGCGCCGGTGTACTGGATGTTCACCAAGGGCCTGGCCATCAACCTGCCGGGCCTCACCACCACGGGGTGGCTGTAAATGGAACTCTGGAACGCTCTGCTGCAGGGCTTCGCCACCGCCGGTACGCCGGTGAACCTGCTGTGGGCCCTGGTGGGCTGCACCATCGGCACGGCCGTGGGCGTGCTGCCGGGCATCGGCCCGGCCACCGCCGTGGCGATGCTGCTGCCCATCACGCTCAAGGTGGACCCGACGGCGTCGATGATCTTCTTCGCCGGCATCTACTACGGCGCCATGTACGGCGGCTCGACCACGTCGATCCTGCTGAACACGCCCGGCGAGGCCGGCTCCATGGTCACGGCCATGGAGGGCAACAAGATGGCGCGCAGCGGCCGCGCCGGCGCGGCGCTGGCCACGGCGGCCATCGGCTCCTTCGTGGCCGGCACCGTCGCCACCGTGCTGGTGACGCTGTTCGCGCCGCTGGTGGCCGAGTACGCCGTGCTGCTGGGCCCGCCCGAGTACTTCATGCTGATGCTGCTGGCCTTCTGCACCGTGACCGCGGTGCTGGGCAAGAGCGCGCTGCGCGGCCTCACCGCCTTGTTCATCGGCCTGGCCATGGGCCTGGTGGGCATGGACCAGATCACCGGCCAGGCCCGCTACACCGCCGGCATGCCCGAGCTGATGGACGGGCTGGAGGTGGTGCTCATCGCCGTGGGCCTGTTCGCCGTGGCCGAGTGCCTGTACGCCGTGCTCTACGAGGGGCGCACCCAGGAGACGCAGAACAAGCTCAGCCGCGTGCACATGACGCGTGACGAGTGGCGCCGCTCCTGGCCGGCGTGGCTGCGCGCCACCTTCATCGGCTTCCCCTTCGGCACCATCCCGGCCGGCGGCAGCGAGATCCCGACCTTCCTGAGCTACGCCACCGAGAAGAAGCTCTCCAAGCACAAGGAGGAGTTCGGCACCAGCGGCGCCATCGAGGGCGTGGCCGGCCCCGAGGCGGCCAACAACGCGGCCATCACGGCCACGCTCATTCCGCTGCTGACGCTGGGCATCCCGACCTCCAACACCGCCGCGATCCTGCTGGGCGCGTTCCAGAACTACGGCATCCAGCCCGGGCCGCAGCTCTTCGACAACAACGCCGCGCTGGTGTGGGCGCTGATCGCCTCGCTCTACATCGGCAACGTCATGCTGCTGATCCTGAACCTGCCGCTGGTGGGCTTCTGGGTGAAGCTGCTCAAGGTGCCCAAGCCCCAGCTCTACGCCGGCATCCTGATCTTCGCCACCGTGGGCGTGTACGGCATGCGCCAGTCCGCCTTCGACCTGGTGCTGCTCTACGCCATCGGCGTGCTGGGCGTGGTGATGCGGCGCTTCGATTTCCCCACCGCGCCGGTGGTGGTGGGCATGATCCTGGGCCCGCTGGCCGAGGCGCAGCTGCGCAACGCGCTGTCTATCGGCGAAGGGCGCTGGAGCGTGCTCATCGAGCGCCCGATGTCGGCCACGCTGATGGCGGTGGTGGTGCTGGTGCTGGTGCTGCCGCGCTTCCTGGCCTGGCGCCGCCGCATGAAGAGCGGGCCGCAGTCGCCGGCACCGATCCCGCACGCCTGACGCGTGCCTGCAACAACGGCCCGCCGGCATGCACCGCACGCCGGCGGGCCGGCTACCGTCAGGCCGGGCCTGCGGCTTTTAGCTTCGCTGTCGCCGCGACATGCCGCCTTCCGGCGGGGGCATGCCGGCTTCCAGCCCATGGCGCCCGACATCGCCATGGGGTTCCAGACCGCCCCGCAAGAGGGCGGTGTCCCGTCCCGCTGTTCCACCACCCCGAGGAGAACTCCGATGAAAAAACTCGCCTTCCTGCTGGCCGCGCTGCCCGCGGCCGCGGCCGTGCACGCCCAGTCCAACGTCACGCTCTATGGCCGCGTGGACATGGCCGTGGAGCACACCAACCACGCCAACGCCAACGGCGACTCGATCACCCGGGCCACCTCCGGCGCCATGAACACCTCGCGCTGGGGCCTGCAGGGCAGCGAGGACCTGGGCAACGGCCTCAAGGCTGTGTTCCAGCTCGAAGGCGGGCTGCTGGCCGACACCGGCGCGATGGAGGACGGCACGTTGTTCGGCCGCCAGGCCACCGTGGGCCTGCAGGGCAGCTTCGGCCGCATCGTGGCCGGCCGCTCGTTCACCACCGTGTACGACTTCATGCTGCCCTTCGACCCGATGGGCTACTCGGCCAACTACTCGTGGGCGACCAACACCGACGCCTCGTCCCCCGCGCAGTACGGCCTGCGCTCGCGCAACAGCAACCTGCTCAAGTACCAGGGCAGCTTCGGCCCCGTCACGCTGGGCGCCTCCTACGGCTTCGGCGAAACGACGGGCAGCACGGCCGCCGGCGCCTTCTATGCGCTGGCCGCAGCCTACGCCGCCGGCCCGTTCAGCGCGGCCGTCACCGCCGAGCGCCTCAATGGCGGCCAGACCGCCTCGCCCCGTGACGAGACCACCGTGTACCACGTGGGCGCCGCCTACGAGCTGTCCAAGGCGCTGACCTTCAAGGCGGCCTACCGCAACTACCGCAAGGACTTCGCCAACCCGGCCACGCGCGACCCGCGCGCCGATGTCTGGTGGGGCGGCGCCACCTACCAGATCACCCCGGCCTGGAGCCTGACCGGCGCGGTCTACCACGTGAACGTCAAGACCGGCGTGACCGCCAGCGAGGCCGACCGCACGCTGTACGTGCTGCGCGCCAAGTACGCGCTGTCCAAGCGCACCGACCTGTACGCGGCCACGGGCCATGCCCGCGCCAAGGACAACCAGAGCGTCGGCCTGCTGCGCGACAACGCCGGTACCCAGGCCAGCCCGGGCGTGGGCATCACCGGCTTCTCCGACACCCAGACCGGCGTGACGGTGGGCATCCAGCACCGCTTCTGACCCGGCGCCCGCAACGCTTCGCTTGCGCGCTCCCGCAGCCCGTCGCCAGGGTCGGGCTGCAGCGCAGGCTTTCGGCGGCCGCCCCGGCCCGCGCCGGGGCGGCCGTTTTTTTGAGTCCTCAGGCCGGCATTGCTTCCTGCCGGGGTGGATTGGTCAGCACGGCTGGATAAATAGCGCAAACATTGAAGGCATTGTTCGGGTTTTCAGGACAATGCCGGCCCCGTCCCCGACTCAGGCCGCGGCGCCCATGGCCAGCGCACGCTCGCGCTGCAGCGCCCGCTCGGCCGCGGGCGTTTCCGCCAGCGGCCAGCCCTGCAGATGGCGCTGCGCCAGATCGGCCAGCGCGTCCAGCCAGACCGGCGCGTCGTTGAGGCAGGGGATGTAGTGGTACTCGCGCCCGCCGGCCTGCACGAAGGCGGCGCGCACCTCCATGTTGATTTCCTCCAGCGTCTCCAGGCAGTCGGCCGGGAAGCCGGGGCACATCACGTCCACGCGCTTGAGGCCGTCGCGCGCGAGCTGGATGAGCGTGGGCTCGGTGTAGGGCTTCAGCCACTCGGCCTTGCCGAAGCGGCTCTGAAAGGTCACCACCCACTCGTCCTTGCCCAGGCCGAGCTGCGCGGCCAGCAGCCGCGCCGTCTTGTGGCATTCGCAGTGGTAGGGGTCGCCCAGCTCCAGCGTGCGCCTGGGCACGCCGTGGAAGCTCATGACCAGCTTCTGGCCGCGCCCATGCTGCTGCCAGTGCGAGCGCACCTGCGCGGCCAGCGCGGCGATGTAGCCGGCGTCGTCCGGGTAGTGGTTGACGAAGCGCACTTCGGGCTGGCGGCGCTGCCGGGCCAGCCAGGCGCCCACGGCGTCGTTGGCGGTGGCGGTGGTGGAGGCGGCGTACTGCGGATACAGCGGCAGCACCAGCACGCGCGTGGCGCCTGCGGCCGTGAGCTCGTCCAGCACTTGCGGGATGGCCGGATTGCCGTAGCGCATGGCGTGGCGCACCAGCACGCCGGCGCCCAGGCGCTGCTGCAGCCCCGCGGCCTGGCGCTGCGTCCACACCGCCAGCGGCGAGCCCTCGGGCGTCCAGATGCTGGCGTACTTGGCGGCGGACTTGGCCGGGCGCGTGCGCAGGATCACGCCGTGCAGGATCGGCAGCCAGGCCGCGCGCGGGATCTCCACCACGCGCGGATCGCCCAGGAATTCGGCCAGGTAGCGGCGCAGCGCCGCGGGCGTGGGCTCGTCGGGCGTGCCCAGGTTGACCAGCAGCACCGCGGTGCGCTCCGGCGTGCCGTGGCGGAAGGAGGTAGGGGTCATCCGCAAATTGTCCCCGAAGCAGGTGGAAGGCTTCAGGGGCCCGCGGCCGGCCCCGGGGCACGGCGCGTCAGCGCGTGATGCCGGTGCCAGGGGCGGGCAGGGTGTCTTCGGCCAGGCGCAGCACCTCGAAGCGCACTACCGGGGTGCGGGTATCGCCCGGGGGCACGCCCAGGCCGATCTCGCCGCTGCCGTGCAGCGTGCAGCTGCCGCGGCGCAGGCTCAGCACGGCGCGGTCATGCGTGAAGCGGATGTAGCTGCCGTTGAAGCTGAGGTCGGTGAACTGGAAGGCGCCGCCATGCCAGTCGATGCGCGCGTGCGAGCGCGAGACGCGGGAGTCGTCGATGCAGCAGGCGGCCTGCGGGCTGCGCCCCAGCACCAGCGGCAGCTGGGCGGTGGCGAAGATGCGCTCCTGCCCGCCCCACACCAGGCGCAGCGCCTCGGGCTGGCCCGGCATGGGCAGCGCGTCGCCGAACTGGGTGGCCGCGCCGTCGGCCATGGCCTGGCGACCCTGCAGCAGGTGCACCTGCACCGGCTCGGCGCGCCCGCGCAGCTGCAGGCGGTCCAGGGCCCGGAAGCGCATCTGCTGCGCCGGCTGCAGCCCGGCGAGCACGTCCACCGTCACCAGCGTCTCGTTGTCGCCGGCGTGGTCCAGCAGCCGGGCCGCGACGTTGACGGCGTCGCCGAAGCAGTCGCTCTCGATCTCCACCACCTCGCCGCGCGCCATGGCCACCTGCAGCTTGAGCGCGCTGGCGGCCGGCACGTTGCTGCCGCGCGACAGACGCTGCAGCGCCTGGTGCATGGCGTCGGCGGCGGCGACGGCGCTGGTGGCGTTCTCGAACACGGCCATGAGCCCGTCGCCCAGCGTCTTGACCACATGGCCGCCGCCGCGCTCCACGCATTCGCCCAGCTGCGTCACCGCGCCGGTGACGAGCGTGCTGGCCGCGGCATTGCCCAGGCGCTCGAACAGCCCGGTGGAACCGCGCAGATCGGCAAACAGGACGGTGCGTTCGAGGATGCGAGCCATGGGCTGTGGCAGTTTAGCCGTGCCCCCGTGTCCAGCCGCTGACAAAGACGACGGCCCCGGGAGGACCGGGGCCGTCTTGTCGTGCGCGGGACTGCCAGGGGCGAATCCGCTGCGGTTTTCACCGGGCCGCCGCAGCGGCGGCCCGCGCCACCTTGAAGGGCCACCAAAGGTGGCCCGCTTTTCCTGTCTTACAGGTTGTCCAGGTAGGTGCGCAGCTTGTCCGAGCGCGTCGGGTGCTTGAGCTTGCGGATGGCCTTGGCCTCGATCTGGCGGATGCGCTCGCGGGTGACGTCGAACTGCTTGCCGACTTCCTCCAGCGTGTGGTCCGACTGCATCTCGATGCCGAAGCGCATGCGCAGCACCTTGGCCTCGCGCGGGGTGAGGCTGTCGAGGATGTCCTTGACCACGTCGCGCAGGCCGGCCTGCATGGCCGCCTCGATGGGCGCGGTGTTGTTGGTGTCCTCGATGAAGTCGCCCAGGTGGGAGTCGTCGTCGTCGCCGATCGGCGTCTCCATGGAGATCGGCTCCTTGGCGATCTTCATGATCTTGCGGATCTTGTCCTCGGGGATCTCCATCTTCTCGGCCAGCGTCGGCGCGTCCGGCTCGAAGCCGAATTCCTGCAGGTGCTGGCGCGAGATGCGGTTCATCTTGTTGATGGTCTCGATCATGTGCACCGGGATGCGGATGGTGCGCGCCTGGTCGGCGATCGAGCGCGTGATGGCCTGGCGAATCCACCAGGTGGCGTAGGTCGAGAACTTGTAGCCGCGGCGGTATTCGAACTTGTCCACCGCCTTCATCAGGCCGATGTTGCCCTCCTGGATCAGGTCCAGGAACTGCAGCCCGCGGTTGGTGTACTTCTTGGCGATGGAGATCACCAGGCGCAGGTTGGCCTCGATCATCTCCTTCTTGGCGTCGCGAGAGCTCTTCTCGCCCTCGTTCATCTTCTTGTTGATCGCCTTGAGGTCTTCCAGCGGCACCACGGCGCGGTTCTGCACGTCAACGAGCTTCTGCTGCAGCTCCTGCACGGCGGGCAGGTTGCGGCCCAGCACGGCGCTGTAGCTCTTGCCCGCGGCGATCTCGTCCTCGGCCCACTTCAGGTCCAGGGCGCGCGGCGGGAAGGTCTTGATGAAGTGCTCCTGGGGCATGCCGCACTTGTCCACCACGATGCGGCGCAGCTCGCGCTCGTAGCGGCGCACGTCATCGACCTGCGAGCGCAGCATGTCGCACAGCTTCTCGATGGTCTTGACGGTGAAGCGGATCGTCATCAGCTCGTTGCTGATGGCTTCCTGCGCCTTGCTGTAGGCGGGCGACTTGTAGCCCTTGGCGCCTTCCTTCTCGCAGACCTTGCGCAGCTGCTCGAAGTCGGCGCGGATCGCGTTGAACTTCTCCAGCGCCTGGCGCTTGAGCTCTTCGAGCTTCTTGGTCAGCGCCTTGGAGCCGCCCTGGCCGTCGTCGTCGTCGTCCTCGTCGAACTCGTCGAAGTCTTCCTCGGCGACGTAGTCGTCGGCCTCGTCCTCGGCCACGAAGCCGTCCACCACCTCCGAGATCGCCATCTCGCCGGCGGCGATCTTGTCGGCCATGGCCAGGATCTCGGCGATCGTTGTGGGCGACTCCGAGATGGCCAGCATCATGTCCTGCAGGCCCTTCTCGATGCGCTTGGCGATCTCGATCTCGCCCTCGCGCGTGAGCAGCTCCACCGTGCCCATCTCGCGCATGTACATGCGCACCGGGTCGGTGGTGCGGCCGAACTCGGAGTCCACCGTGGACAGCGCCGCCTCGGCGGCCTCCTCGGCCTCTTCCTCGGTGGCGGTGGTGGTGGCGCCGCCGGCGATCAGCAGCGTGGCGGCATCGGGCGCCTGCTCGTACACGGCGATGCCCATGTCGTTGAGCATCGAGACGATGGCTTCCAAGATCTCGGCTTCCACCAGCTTCTCGGGCAGGTGGTCGTTGATCTCCTGGTGCGTCAGGAAGCCCCGCGTCTTGCCCATCTTGATGAGCGTCTTGAGCTCCTGGCGGCGCTTGGCGACTTCCTCTTCGGTCAGCGCGGTCTCGTCCAGGCCGAACTCGCGCATCAGCGCGCGCTCCTTGGCGCGGCTGACCTTCATGCGCAGCGGCTTGGCCTTGGGCTTGTCGGCGACGGTGTCGTCAACCGTGGCCTCGGCGGCCTCGACGGTGTCGGCGCCTTCGGCCTCAACGTCGCCTTCCAGGTCGGCTTCGATGTCGCTGAAGTCTTCTTCAGCCTCTTCCTTTTCCGCGGCCTTGGGCTTGCGACCGCGCTTGCCCTTGTCCTCGGCAGCGGCGGCCTTGGCCGCGGGCTTGGCCTTCTTGGCGGCGGGCTTGGCCTTGGCGGCGGGCTTCTTGTCCTCTTCCAGATCGTCTTGGACAGGCGCGGTCTTCTTGGCGGTCATGCAATTCCTCGGATGGTGAAAGCGTCAAACGTCCGGCTTTGGAATGGCGAGCACGCGGCGTGCGCGCGCCACAAGGACGCGCCGGCACGGCCGGCATCGCGGTCGCAAAAGGCTCGGACGGGCAAGCTCGCGTGGACTTCGGGAATAGCGCAGCCCTGGGCGGAAATATGGCCTTCTGGTTCTGACCCGTGTCGCGGGTGGCCGGATCCGGTATCCAATGACGCTGCTGTCACTCTTGCCGCTGATAACGAACCTTCAATTATCCCCCATGTGGGGGCGAAGGTCAAAAGTCAAGGCTTTGTCAAGCCCAAAAAAGTGTCAGCTGGAAGCCATTACGCGCTTGCGCAGTTCCTGGCTCAGGGCCGTGAGCTCGCGGATGCGCGCCATGTGCTGCTCGCGCTGCGCCGGATCGACGGGCAGATCCATGGCCAGCGCTTCGAGCTCGGCTTGGACCTCCTTGAGATGCAGCGCCTCCACCGCGCGCTCCAGGTCCGCCAGCGTTTCCTCGCCGGGCTCGTCGCCGGGCAGGGCCGCGCGGGCCTCCTCGGCCAGCGGCTCCTGCTCCAGCGCCACGCGCAGCGCGGCCCAGGGACGCGGGCCATGCTCGTGCAGCTCGCGCTCCAGCCAGGCCACCAGTGCGCCATGCGGGGCGGGCAGGCCATGCAGCAGGTCATGCGCCTGCGGCGAGAGCTGGTCCCACCACTCGGCATGCGCCAGCAGCATCTGCAGCACGCGGTCCTCACGCTGCCTGGGGGCGACACGGCCGCCGCTGCGGCGCGCGGCGCCGCGCGGCCGGTTGAAGCCAGGAGCGGGCCGGTCCACGCCGGGTTCGGCGGGCGCCGGGGCAGGAGCGCGCGGCGCACCGCGCCCAGCCGGATGCGCCTGCCACAGCGCCGTCAGCTCCTCCAGCGGCAGCGCGCCGCGGCGCGCCAGCTCGGCCAGCAGCTGCAGCCGCAGCGCCCCTTCGGGCAGCGCGTTCCACAGCGGCTTGGCTTGCGCCAGCATGCGCGCACGGCCCTCGACGCTGGCGAGATCGCAGTCCTGCGCCGCCAGCTCCAGCAGTTGCTGCGACAGCGGCACCGCCTGCGCCACGGCCTGTTCGAAGGCCTCGCGCCCGTGCTCGCGCACGAAGGAGTCGGGGTCATGCTCCGGCGGCAGGAACAGGAAGCGGAACGCCCGCGTGTCGGTCGCGTGCGGCAGCGCCGCCTCCAGCGCGCGCGCCGCGGCGCGGCGCCCGGCGGCGTCGCCGTCGAAGGCGAACACCACCTGGTCCGTGAAGCGCAAAAGCTTCGCTACATGCTCGGCCGTGCAGGCCGTGCCCAGCGTGGCCACCGCATGCGGCAGGCCCAGCTGTGCCAGCGCCACCACGTCCATGTAGCCCTCGGTGACCAGCACGTAGCCGCTGTCGCGCAACGCGCTACGCGCCTCGAACAGCCCGTAGAGCTCGCGGCCCTTGACGAACAGTGGCGTCTCCGGCGAGTTCAGGTACTTGGGCTCGCCCTTGTCCAGCACCCGCGCACCGAAGGCGATGACCTCGCCCTTGACATTGCGGATGGGGAACATGATCCGGTCGCGGAAGCGGTCGTAGCGCTTCTGTTCCGGCCCGTCCTCGCCCTGCACGATCACCAGCCCGGCCTCCACCAGCAGCGGGTCGTCGTAGCGCGGGTAGACGCTGGCCAGGCCGCGCCAGCCATCGGGCGCGTAGCCCAGCGCGAAGCGCGCGGCGATCTCGCCCGAGAGGCCTCGGCCCTTGAGGTAGTCGATGGCGCGCGGGCTGGCCTTGAGCTGCTTGCGGTAGTGGGCCGCGGCGCGCGCCAGCACGTCCGCCAGCGTGGCCTCGCGCTCGCGCTGCTGGGCGGCGAGCTCCTTGCGGCGCGGGTCGGCTTCGTCCTCGGGCACGGTCAGGCCGACCTGCTGCGCCAGCTCCTTGACGGCCTCGACGAAGCCCAGGCCATGCTGCTCGGTGAGGAAGCGGATGGCGTCGCCGTTGGCCCCGCAGCCGAAGCAGTGATAGAACTGCTTGCTCGGGCTGACGGTGAAGCTTGGGCTCTTCTCGCCATGGAAAGGGCACAGGCCGACGTAGTTGGCTCCCGTCTTCTTGAGCTGGACCTGGCGCCCGATGAGCTCCACGAGGTCCACGCGCGACAGCAATTCCTGAACGAAGCCGGGTGGGATCATGCGGCGAGTCTAGCCAAGCCCCGCCCCGCGTCGCCGCCCGGCACGAAAGCACCAGGCACGACGTGGCCGGCCCGTGGCGAGCCTTTGAGCACACGGCGGGTGAGGGCCGGTATATCGAATATTTGTGGGGTTAATTTCACGAAAAAAGCCGCCCCAAGGCGGCTTTTTGAATGCGGCAATACGCCTGAAAAATGTTCAGGCGGCGGCGATCAGGAAATCCGACAGCTGCTTGCCTTCGGCCAGGGCCGCCTTGAGCCACTTGGGCTGCAGGCCGCGGCCGGTCCAGCTTTCACCCGTGGCCGAATTGCGGTATTTTGCCGGCACCTTGCCGCGCTTGCCTTCGCCATTGGAGGCGGCGCGCGCGCCACCGCGCACGGAACTCAGGTCTTCCACCGTCAAACCATGGTCGCTCATCAGCTGGCGAATCGTGGCAATGGCCTCGACGCGTTCCTGGCGCTGGGTTTCCGCGATTTGACGCTCCAGCTCGGCGCGTTGGTTCAGCAGTTCCTGCAGGGTGGTCAATTCAAGCTCCTCATTATGATGCTGAGTCGCGAATATATCACCGCATCCCGGCCGGCCCGGCGGCCGGGATATTCAAAGGCAAAAATCGGTTCAGCGCAGACCCACGCGGTCGAGCATCTGCTGGACGCGCACCTGGTTCATGCCGACCACCGACACCGGAATGGTTTCGCTCTTGAAGTTGCCAAAAGCCGACAGTGCCGGATTGCCCAGTTTCAGCCCCGGCACCACGGGCCATTCGTTGTTGCCGTTGGCGAAATAGCCTTGCGCCTCGTCACTGGACAGGTATTCCAGGAAGCGGCGCGCTTCCTCGGTGTGCTTGGCATGGCGCGCCACCGCGCCGCCAGCGATGTTGAGGTGCGTGCCCCAGCTCTGCTGGTTCGGGAACACCACGCCCACGCGCTCCATCACCGTGCGGTCTTCGGGTTTCTCGGAGCGCATCATCCGGGCCAGGTAGTAGCTGTTGGTCAGCGCAATCTGGCATTCGCCACTGGCCACGGCCTTGATCTGGTCGGTATCGCCACCCTTGGGCGGGCGCGCCATATTGTCATTGAGTCCCTTGAGCCATTGCTCGGCGCGCTGATCGCCCAGATGTTCAACCACCGAGCCGAAAAGCGAGAGGTTGTAGGGATGCGAGGCTGAACGCATGCAGAACTTGCCCTTGTTCTTCGGATCGGCCAGTTCCTCATAAGTATCGACGTCGTCGCGCTTGACATTCAGCTTGTTGTAGACGACGACGCGGGCACGGGTCGAAAAACCGAACCACTGGGAACCTTGGCCTTCATCCTTGCCGCGCAGGTTGGCGGGAATGCGCTTTTCCAGCACCTCGCTCTTGACGGGCAGGAACAAACCATCCACCTCGGCACGCCACAACCGTGCCGCATCCACCAGCAGAATCACGTCGGCCGGGCTGGAGGAACCCTCGCTCTTGAGCCGCGCCAGAATGCCGGCATCGTCGGCATCCACCCGGTTGATACGAATGCCGGTGGCCTTGGTGAAGTTGTTGTAAAGAGCCTCGTCGGTCTGGTAATGGCGCGCCGAGTAAAGGTTGAGCACCTTTTCCTGTGCCTGCGCCGGAAAGGCCAGAACGGTCACGGCGCTCAGCGCAGCCAGAATGGGGCGGAATTTCTTGAGCATGCGATCACTCCTCGGATGATCAGGCCAGTATAGCCGTCAACGAGAATGATTCGCGTTAAGCTGGAGCGAGAGCGCCAAGCGCCGCAACGCTGCGGCTGGCGCCAGGCGGGCTGCTCGCGCTGTCAGACGCAGCGCTGCGGCTGCGGAGCGGGTGCGCGGGCTGCCGGGCGGCAGCCCTGGGAGACGCGAGATCCGCGCGGCGGCCGTCCGGACGGCCGCCGCGCGGGGCCGGCCTCAGGCCGAGGGCGGCACGAAGCCCGTGGGCTGGTCGGCGCCTTCGCCGAAGAAGAAGCGCTCCATCTGGCGCGCCAGGTACTGGCGGGCGCGGGCGTCGGCCAGGTTCAGGCGGTTCTCGTTGACCAGCATGGTCTGGTGCCGCTTCCAAAGCTCGAAGGCTTCCTTGCTGACGTTGTCGTAGATGCGCTTGCCCAGCTCGCCGGGGTAGGGCGCGAAGTCGAGGCCCTCGGCCTCCTTTTTCAGATAGATGCACTGAACCATGCGTGCCATGGGTTTTCTCCTTCGGGAATGTGGGGCTCAGTTGAGCTTCTTGACCAGCACCAGCGAGCGCCGGTCCCAGTTGTACTTGCGCTTGCGCGCCTCGGGCAGCCAGTCCGGATCGACCTGCTGGAAGCCGCGCTTGACGAACCAGTGCTTGGTGCGCGTGGTGAGCACGAAGATGCTCTCCAGCCCCAGCGCCTTGGCGCGCTGCTCCACGCGCTTGAGGATGCGCTCGCCGTCGCCCTGGCTCTGCACCTGCGGCGAGATGGTCAGCGCGGCCATCTCGGCCGTGCGCGCCTCGGGGTACGGATACAGCGCCGCGCAGCCGAAGATCACGCCGTCATGCTCGATGACGGTGTAGTTGGCGATGTCGCGCTCGATCTCCGTGCGCTCGCGCCGCACCAGCGTGCCGTCGCGCTCGAAGGGCTCGATGAGCTGCAGGATGCCGCCCACGTCGTCGCTGGTGGCCTCGCGCAGGCTCTCCAGCTTCTCGTCCACCACCATGGTGCCGATGCCGTCGTGAGTGAAGACCTCCATCAGCAGCGCGCCGTCCACCGAGAAGGGCAGGATGTGCGAGCGCTCCACGCCGCCGCGGCACGCGCGCACGCAGTGCTGCAGGTAGAACGCGGTGTCGGTGGGCAGCGTCGGGCGCGGCAGCGAGGCCAGCAGCCGCTCGGCCTCGGCCACCGACAGCTCGGTGTCGATGGGGCTCTCCGGGTCCTGCAGGTTCTCGCGGATGCCGGGCATTTCGGTGAGGAACAGCAGCTTGTCGGCCTGCAGCGCGACGGCGGTGGCGGTGGCCACCTCTTCCATCGCCAGGTTGAAGGCCTCGCCGGTGGGCGAGAAGCCGAAGGGGCTCAGCAGCACCAGGGTCTCGGAGTCGATGGCGCGGCGGATGGCGGCGGCGTCCACCTTGCGCACCACGCCGCTGTGCATGAAGTCCACGCCATCGACGATGCCCACGGGCCGCGCGGTCAGGAAGTTGCCCGACACCACCCGCACCGTGGCGTTGGCCATGGGCGTGTTGGGCAGGCCCTGCGAGAAGGCGGCCTCGATCTCGAAGCGCAACTGCCCCGCGGCCTCCTGCGCGCAGTCCAGCGCCACCTCGTCGGTGATGCGCAGGCCGTGGCTGTAGCGCGAGGTGTGGCCCTTGGCCGCGAGCTGTTCGTTGACCTGCGGCCTGAAGCCGTGCACCAGCACCAGCTTGATGCCCATGGCATGCAGGATGGCCAGGTCCTGCGCGAACTGGTTGAGCTTGCCCGCGGCAATGGCCTCGCCGGCCAGGCCGATGACGAAGGTCTTGCCGTGGTAGGCGTGGATGTAGGGCGCGACTGCCCGGAACCAGGGGACGAAGGTGTGCGGAAAGACGAGGCTCACGGCGGCGGCAGGGCGTGCGGGTTAATCCGGAATTCTTGCATGCCCCTGAAAGCAGGGCTTGCGACGGGATGCCCGGTTTGCCGCCGGATGGCACGCACCGTGCCCCGCGCGCATCTTCAGCGGCCAGGGCTTTACCCGGCATGGCCGGGTTGCCGTCAGGGGGCTGCGGATAATCCCGCCCCGCGATGCCCCCCATTTCCGATACCCGCCCCTCCGCCGCACCGGCCCAGAACCGCCCGGCCAAGAAACCTGCCGCACCCGGCGCGCCGGCGCAGCCGAATTTGAATACGAGCGTGAATCCGCAGGCCAAGGCCCCGGCCGCGCCCAGCGCCGGGACGAAGCCCGACGGCCCGCGCCGCCCCAACGCCGCCGTGCCGGGCCAGCCCCGGCCCGCTGCCGCGCAGCGCCGCCCCGACGCCGCGCCGCGCCCGCCGCGCGAGCCGTCCGCCGCGCGCCCGGCCACGCCGATCCCGCCCATCACCTTCCCGGAGAGCCTGCCCGTCAGTGCCCGGCGCGACGAGATCGCGCGCGCCCTGCGCGAGCACCAGGTGGTCATCGTCAGCGGCGAGACCGGCTCGGGCAAGACCACGCAGCTGCCCAAGATCGCGCTGGCCCTGGGCCGCGGGCGCGGCAACGGCGGGCGCCTGATCGGCCACACCCAGCCGCGGCGCATCGCGGCCTCCAGCGTGGCCAAGCGCATCGCGCAGGAGCTGAACTCGCCGCTGGGCGAGGTGGTGGGCTACAAGGTGCGCTTCCAGGACCGGCTGCAGCCCGGCGCCTCGGTCAAGCTCATGACCGACGGCATCCTGCTGGCCGAGACCCAGGGCGACCCGGACCTGCGCGCCTACGACACGCTGATCATCGACGAGGCCCACGAGCGCAGCCTCAACATCGACTTCCTGCTGGGCTACCTGCGCCAGCTGCTGCCGCGGCGGCCCGACCTCAAGGTCATCGTCACCTCGGCCACCATCGACGCCGAGCGCTTTGCCAGGCACTTCGAGTCCGCCAAGGGCCCGGCGCCGGTGATCCACGTCTCGGGCCGCCTGTACCCGGTGGAGCAGCGCTGGCGCCCCTTCGAGGAAGGCAAGGACTTCGACCTCAACGACGCCATCGCCGACGCCATCGACGAGCTCTGGCGCGAGGGCCCGGGCGACGTGCTGGTGTTCCTGCCCGGCGAGCGCGAGATCCGCGAGGCGGCCGAGCACCTGCGCGGCCACCACCCGCCGGGCGTGGAAATCCTGCCGCTGTTCGCGCGGCTGTCGCAGCAGGAGCAGGACCGCGTGTTTGAAACCGGCGCGCGCCCGCGCATCGTGCTGGCCACCAACGTGGCCGAGACCTCGCTGACCGTGCCCGGCATCCGCTACGTGGTGGACTCGGGCCTGGCGCGCGTGAAGCGCTACAGCTACCGCAACAAGGTCGAGCAGCTGCAGATCGAGCCGGTGAGCCAGGCCGCCGCCAACCAGCGTGCCGGCCGCTGCGGCCGCGTCTCCAACGGCGTGTGCATTCGCCTCTACGACGAGACCGATTTCGCCGGCCGCACCCGCTTCACCGACCCGGAGATCCTGCGCAGCTCGCTGGCCGGCGTGATCCTGCGCATGAAGAGCCTGCACCTGGGCACGGTCGAGGATTTCCCGTTCCTGGAGCCGCCGCCGCGCAAGGCCATCGCCGACGGCTACGCGCTGCTGGCCGAGCTGGGCGCGGTGGACGAGCGCAACGAGCTCACGCCCGTCGGTGGCGAGCTGTCCAAGCTGCCGCTGGACCCGCGCATCGGCCGCGTGATCATCGAGGCCCGCCAGCGCCATGCGCTCACCGAGGTGCTGGTCATCGCCAGCGCCCTGAGCGTGCAGGACGTGCGCGACCGCCCGCTGGAGCAGCAGCAGGCCGCCGACCAGAGGCACAAGCCCTTCGACGACGAGAGGTCCGAGTTCAACGGCTACCTGAAGCTGTGGAAGTGGCTGGGCGAATCCCGCGGCGGCGACGGCCAGGCGCACCGGCTCTCGGCGCGCAAGCACGAGGCGCTGCTGCGGGAAAACTTCATCAGCCCGCGCCGGGTGCGCGAGTGGCGCGACATCCACTCGCAACTGCACACCGTGGTGGCCGAGCACGGCTGGCGGCTCAACGACACGCCCGCCACCTACGACCAGGTGCACCTGTCCATGCTCTCGGGCCTGCTGGGCAACATCGGCCTCAAGAGCGACGAGGACGACTGGTACCTGGGCGCGCGCGGCATCAAGTTCTGGCGCCATCCCGGCGCGCACCTGAGCAAGAAGCCCGGGCGCTGGATCGTGGCGGCGGAGCTGGTGGAGACCACGCGGCTGTTCGGCCGCGGCATCGCCGCCATCGAGCCGCAGTGGATTCCGGGCATCGCCGGCCACCTGCTCAAGACGCAGCTGCTGGAGCCGCACTGGGAGAAGAAGGCCGCCGAGGTCATCGCCCTGGAGCGCGCCACGCTCTACGGCATCGTGGTCTACAACAACCGGCGCGTGAGCTACGCCAAGCTGGACCCGGTGGGCGCGCGCGAGATCTTCATCCGCCAGGCGCTGGTCGAGGGCGAGTGGGACACCCGGCTGCCCTTCCTGGCCCACAACCAGAAGATGGTGCGCCAGGTGCAGGAGCTGGAGCACAAGTCGCGGCGCCAGGACGTGCTGGTGGACGACGAGCTGATCTTCGCCTTCTACGACCGCCACATTCCCGGCGACGTGTACAGCGGCGCCACTTTCGAACGCTGGTTCCGCCATGCGTCCAAGGCCGACCCGAAGCTGCTGCAGATCAGCAAGGAAGAGCTGATGCGGCACGAGGCCGCCGGCGTCACCAGCGAGGCCTTCCCGAAGACGATCCGCCTGGGCGGCATCGACTGCGGCGCCGCCTACCTGCACGAGCCCGGCGACGCGCGCGACGGCGTGACGGTGACGGTGCCCATCTACGCCCTCAACCAGGTCAGCGAGGAGCGCTGCGAATGGCTGGTGCCCGGCATGCTGGCGGCCAAGGTGCAGGCGCTGCTCAAGAGCCTGCCGCAGCGCCCGCGCGCACGGCTGGTGCCGCTGCCGGAAACGGCAGCGGAGTTCGTGGAGCTCACGCCCTTCGGCGAGGGCGGCCTGACCGACACGCTCTTGAAATTCGTGCGCGAGCGCACCCAGCTGGCGGTGCAGCGCAATGACTTCAAGCTCGACATGCTCAGCCCGCACCTGTTCATGAATTTCAAGGTCGTGGACGAGCACGGCCGCCAGCTCGGCATGGGCCGGCACCTGCCCACGCTCAAGGCCGAGCTGGGCGGGCAGGCGCGCTCGGCCTTCCAGGCCCTGGCGGCGCTGAAGGTGAAGGCGGCCCCGGCCGCGCCCGCGGCGGCGCCTGCACCCGCGTCCGCGCCTGCGGGCGGCGGCGCACGGGTCGAGCGTGCGGCGGCCAAGGCCCCGGCGCCGGAAGCGGCGCCCGCCGAAGCCGCCCGGTACACCGCCTGGACCTTCGGCGAGCTGCCCGAGCTGATGGAGCTGAAGAAGGGCGGCCAGACGCTGGTGGGATTCCCGGCGCTGATCGACAAGGGCACGCACGTCGAGATCGAGGTTTTCGACGAGCCCGACGTGGCAGCCTCCAGGCACCGGGCCGGCCTGCGTCGGCTGGTGGCGCTGCAGATCAAGGAGCCTCTGAAGTACCTGGAGAAGAACATCCCGGACCTGCAGAAGATGGCGGTCTACTTCATGCCGCTGGGCACGCAGGAGGAGCTGCGCGAGCAGATCATCGACGTGGCGCTGGACCGCGCCTTCCTGGGCGAGCCGCTGCCCACCGACGAGTTCGGCTTCAAGCGCCGCATCGACGAGGGCCGCAGCCGCCTCAACCTCATTGCCCAGGAAGTGGCGCGCCAGGCCGGCGCGGTGCTGGCCGAGTACGCCGCCGCGGCGCGCAAGCTCAAGGACACGCGCAACCTGCCCAAGGAGGCGGCGGACGACATCCAGGCCCAGCTGCAGCGGCTGGTGCCCAAGCGCTTCATCGTGCAGACGCCCTGGAACGCGCTGCAGCACCTGCCGCGCTACCTCAAGGCGATCGTGATGCGGCTGGACAAGTGGCGCGCCGACCCCGCGCGCGACGCCCAGCGGCTGGCCGAGCTGCGCCCACTGGAGCAGCGTTTCCTGCGCCGGCTGGCCGAGCTGAAAGGCCAGCACGACGCGCGGCTGGACGAGTACCGCTGGCTGCTGGAAGAGCTGCGCGTGAGCTTCTTCGCCCAGGAGCTGCGCACGCCGCAGCCGGTGAGCGTGAAGCGGCTGGACAAGGCGTGGGCGCAGCTTTCCAGTTGAGCTTGGCGGGCTGCATGCAGGCAGGGCTGCGGTAGCCCGGCAGCTGTTGCGGCACGCCCCCTGCTTCGTCATTCCCGCCTGCGCGGGAATGACGGAGTAGGGAGCGCGGCGCTTCTGCTCCGTGATGCACCGGAAGCTTCCGTAGCCCGGTGTGTGAGAAACCCCTCGCTACACTTTCCGGTTTGCCCTGACTTCCTCGGAACACCGCCTTGATCGACCGCCTCTCCGTCCTCATCCAGTACCTCCTGCCCAAGCAGGCGATGACCGTGTTCGCGGGGCGGGTGGCCTCCTGGGAGGGTGGGGCGGCCACGACGCGGATCATCCGCTGGTTCGTGCGCCGCTACGGGGTGGACATGTCGGAGGCGGTGAACCCTGACATCGCCAGCTACCGCAGCTTCAACGAGTTCTTCACCCGGGCGCTGAAGCCCGGCGCGCGGCCGCTGGCGGTGGCGGACCTGATCTGCCCGGTGGACGGCGCGGTGAGCCAGTTCGGCGCCATCGAGCGCGGCCGGATCTTTCAGGCCAAGGGCCACGACTACAGCGCCACGGCACTGCTGGGCGGCGACGAGGCGCTGGCGCGGACCTTCGAGGGCGGCAGCTTCGCGACCCTGTACCTCAGCCCCAAGGACTATCACCGCATCCACATGCCCTGCGACGGGCGCCTGGTGCGCATGGTGCACGTGCCGGGTGAGCTGTTCTCGGTGAACCCCGTCACCGCGCGCGGCGTGCCGGGGCTGTTCGCGCGCAACGAGCGCGTGGTGTGCGTCTTCGATGGCGCGCACGGTCCGTGGGTGCTGGTGCTGGTGGGCGCCACCATCGTGGGCAGCATGGCCACGGTGTGGCACGGCGTGGTCAACCCGCCGCGTCCGGGCCGGGTGCGCGAGTGGAATTACCGCGACGGCGCGCCCATCGAGCTCAAGCAGGGGCAGGAGATGGGCCGCTTCCTGCTCGGCTCCACGGTGGTGATGCTGTTCCCGCAGCGCGGGCTGAAGTGGAACCCGCTGTGGAAGCCGCTGCACCTCATCAAGCTGGGCGAGCCCATGGCCGTGCGCGGCTGAGGCGCCCGGTCGGCCGCCACGGTTGCAGGCCGCTCACGGCGGCGCGGGGGGCTGTGAGCCCTGACCCGCTCAGCGGCTGGAGTGCTGCCGCGCCGCCAGGGAGCGGTGCCGCCGGGGCCCGCGCACGACCGCCCGGATGGCGACGGTCAGCGCGGCGGTGGCCACCGCCGCGCCCAGCAGCGCCTGGGCCCAGATCGTCATGTTGGCGCCCAGGGTGTATTCCGACCAGTGCGCCTGGGCGTAGTACGCCAGCACGCCGGTGCCCAGCGCGCCGTAGAAGCCCAGGCACAGTCCCGCCAGCACGCCCAGTCCCAGTACCGAGAAGGCCCCGGCCACGAGGCCGATGGCCGTCATGAGCGCCCAGCCCAGATAGACCGTTTCCCGCGTGATTTCCTGCGGCAGGTTGGGATAGAAAACCAGAAATTCCGCGTTGTGCGCCGAGTGGCCCAGGCTGGCCAGCCAGTACAGCGCCGCAAGAACCCAGACGCGCTTGGGCAACTTCAGTTTCTGGAAAAGGGTGGGCGTGGGTTTTTGATTCATGGGGAGCATCGACTCGCAGCGCTTGAAACCCTGTGCCGGGTGGTCGCAGGGCAGGCACGCGAGGTGCCGTTTGCGCCATCAATTCATGGTTTAGCGGCATGTTGACGCCGGATTTGAGAACCAAGGTGTCAGGTATTTCACGAATTGCGGGCTCGGGTATGGGCCAAGGGCTTCCGCCCGCATGCCGGCGCCACGGCTTTCCATCGTTGCCGCCGCGCCACTGGCGTCCCTGATGCCGCTGAGCCTCGCCGGCTCTCGCGCGGGCGCCATGCCGGTGCCCACGGCCTGTGCGGCGTGGTGCCCTCATGCGTCGCCTTGGTGCGCCAGGGCCGGCTTGGTGCAGCGAAATGGCCCGCGGTGGCCGGTGTGCACGGTGGAATTGGTTGGCACGGCTATTGCGAAAGCCCAGGCACTTCCATCGCAATGCATCGAGGCGCCGCAGTTTCTGCCGGTCAACCTCCCGGGCCACAACGACGTGCGCCCGCCCGCGTCACGACGACAAAGGGCATTGCCCATTCCCGAACCCGCACTGCATTGATAACCGTCCGATGGGCCGGTTGCGCCGCCGCATGGGCTTTTGACAGCGGCCGGGTTCGGAGCCCTCTTCGCGCACCAGTTCGGCTGGCGTTGTTCATCACCCACGCATCGAGAAACCCATGAAAATCCTCGTTATCGGCCACGGCATGGTGGGACAGAAATTCCTGGAAAGCCTGGTGGAGGCCGGCATTCACCACGCCGAGGTCACCGTGTTGTGCGAGGAGCCGCGACCCGCCTACGACCGCGTGCATTTGTCGGAATTCTTCGCCGGCAAGGCCGCGGAGGATTTGTCGCTGGTGCCGCCGGGTTTCTTCGATCGCGACAACCTGCTGCTGAAACTCAACGCCCGCGCCACGGCCATTGACCGTGACAGCAAGACCGTGACGGTTGCCGGCGGCGATGTGCTGCCCTACGACAAACTCGTCATCGCCACCGGTTCCTATCCCTTCGTGCCGCCCATTCCCGGCAAGGAGCGTCCCGATTGCTTCGTGTACCGGACCATCGAGGATCTGGAGGCGATGCTCGAATGCGGCACGCGCTCGCAAAGCGGCGTGGTGGTGGGCGGTGGCCTGCTGGGCCTGGAATGCGCCAAGGCGCTGCGCGACATGAAATTGCAGACCCATGTGGTCGAATTCGCGCCGCGCCTGATGGCGGTGCAGGTGGACGATGCCGGCGGCCGTACCCTGCGCAGCAAGATCGAGGCTCTGGGCGTGCAGGTGCATACCCAGAAGAACACCGTTGAAATCACCGACGGCCAGAATGCGCGCCACCGCATGGTATTTTCCGACGGCACGCACCTGGAAACCGACATGATCGTGTTTTCCGCCGGCATCCGGCCGCGCGACGACATGGGGCGCCAATGCGGGTTGAATATCGGCCAGCGCGGGGGTATCGTCATCGACAACCAGTGCCGCACCAGCGACCCGGATGTTTACGCCATCGGCGAATGCGCGGCCTGGAACGGCCAGGTGTTCGGCCTGGTGGCCCCGGGCTACGACATGGCGCGCGTGGTGGCGAAGCAGCTGGCCGGCGAGGAGGCTGAATTTCGAGGTGCCGACATGAGCACCAAGCTGAAACTCATGGGCGTGGACGTGGCCAGTATCGGCGATGCCCTGGGTACCACCCCAGGCAGCCGCGCCTACCAGTTTGCCGATGAGCGCAAGCAGGTTTACAAGAAAATCGTCGTTTCGAATGACGGCAAGCAGCTGCTGGGTGCCGTGCTGGTGGGAGATGCCGCCGAATACGGCACGCTGCTGCAGATGATGCTGAATCGCCTCGAATTGCCCGAGGCGCCGGAATTCCTGATCCTTCCGTCCTCGGAGGGGCAGGCGAAACCCGGGCTGGGCGCGGATGCGCTGCCGGATTCGGCGCAGATCTGCTCTTGCAACAACGTGTCCAAGGCCCAGTTGTGCCAGGCGGTGGCCGGCGGTATCAATACCATCGGTGAATTGAAGGCCTGCACCAAGGCCGGCATGACCTGCGGCGGCTGCGTGCCGCTGGTGACCCAGGTGATGAAGTCCGAGATGAAGAAACTCGGCGTGGCGGTCAACAATCACCTGTGCGAGCATTTTGCCTTTTCGCGCCAGGAACTGTTCCACCTCATCAAGGTCGAGAAAATCAAGACCTTCGACGAGCTGCTGGACAAGCATGGCCAGGGCCTGGGCTGTGACATCTGCAAGCCGGTGGCGGCCAATATATTTGCCTCGGTGTGGAACCATTTCGTCTTGAACAAGAGCCACGCCAGCCTGCAGGATTCCAACGACTATTTCCTGGGCAACATCCAGAAGGACGGTACCTATTCTGTCGTGCCGCGCATGGCCGGCGGCGAGGTGACGCCGGAAGGATTGATTGCCGTGGGCCAGGTGGCCAAGAAATACGGCCTCTACACCAAGATCACCGGCGGCCAGCGCGTGGACTTGTTCGGCGCCCGTGTCGAGCAATTGCCTCTGATCTGGGAAGAGCTCATTGCCGCCGGTTTCGAGTCCGGCCATGCCTACGGCAAGTCGCTGCGCACGGTCAAATCCTGCGTGGGCTCGACCTGGTGCCGCTATGGCGTGGACGACAGCGTGGGACTGGCCGTCGAATTGGAAAATCGCTACAAGGGCCTGCGCGCGCCGCACAAGATCAAGTTCGGCGTTTCCGGCTGCACCCGGGAATGCGCCGAGGCCCAGGGCAAGGACGTGGGCGTGATCGCCACCGACAAGGGTTGGAATTTGTATGTGTGCGGCAACGGCGGCATGAAACCCCGCCATGCCGAATTGCTGGCCTCGGATCTGTCGAAGCAGGATCTGATCCGCTATATCGACCGCTTCCTGATGTTCTACGTGCGCACCGCCGACCGGCTGCAGCGCACCAGCGTGTGGCGCGACAACCTCGAAGGCGGACTGGAATATCTCAAGCAGGTTGTCATTCACGACAAGCTGGGCCTGGCCGCCGAATTGGAGGCCGACATGCAGCATGTGGTCGATACCTACGAGTGCGAATGGAAGGCCGCGGTCACCAACCCTGAAACCCGCAAGCGCTTCCGTCCCTTCGTCAACAGCGAGCAGGGCGACCGCCACGTGATTTTCGTCCAGGAGCGCGGGCAGATTCGCCCGGCCACGCCGCAGGAACGGCAGGCCCGGCTGAATGGTGCCGAGGAAGCCGACCAGGCCGCCCAGACCGTTTGACATCCGGAATTTCAAATTGAGGACTCAGGACATGGAAAAGACCTGGACCCCCGTGTGTGCCGTCGAGGACATCCTGCCCAATACCGGCGTCTGCGCCCTGGTGCAGGAGCGGCACGTGGCGGTATTCCGCATTGAGGACGACGTGCAGCGCCTCTACGCCATCGACAACTACGACCCCAATGCCCAGGCCAGCGTGCTCTCGCGCGGGCTGGTGGGCAACCTGGGCGCGCGCATCGTCGTGGCCTCGCCCATCTACAAGCACCATTTCGACCTGCAGAGCGGTGAATGCCTGGAAGCGCCCGAAAACTCGGTGCGAGCCTATCCGGTGCGCATCGACCATCAAATGGTCTGTGTCGGCGTGTGAGGCTGGTCGCTTGAATATTCTAAATATTCCAAGGAAATAACGTGGCTTATCTTGTCCCTTCGGAGTTCGTGACCAAGATGGTCGATGCCGGTGAATCCAAGATTCACATGGCGACCCGGGATGCGCTCATTCGCGCCTACATGGCCGGCGCGATCCTGGCACTGGCCGCGGTATTTGCCGTGACGGTGTCCGTGCAGACCGGTTCGCCGATTTTTGGCGCCATCCTGTTCCCGGTGGGTTTCTGTATGCTGTACCTGCTGGGTTTCGACCTGCTCACCGGCGTGTTCGTGCTCACGCCGTTGGCGTTGATCGACAAACGTCCGGGTGTCACGCTCAAGGCCGTGCTGAAGAATTGGGGCATCGTGTTCCTGGGCAATTTCCTGGGCGCGCTGACCGTGGCGGTGCTGATGTCCATCGTCTTCACCAACGGTTTCCAGACCGAGCCCAGCAAGGTGGGCCATGCCATCGGCGTGATCGGCGAATCGCGCACGCTGGGTTATGCCCAATATGGCGCGGCCGGCATGCTGACGCTGTTCGTGCGCGGCATGCTGTGCAACTGGATGGTGTCCACCGGCGTGGTCGGGGCCATGATTTCCACCACCGTGGGCGGCAAGGTCATCGCGATGTGGATGCCCATCATGCTGTTCTTCGGCATGGCTTTCGAGCATTCAGTGGTGAACATGTTCCTGTTCCCCTCCGGCCTGCTCATGGGCGGCCATTTCTCGCTGATGGATTATCTGATCTGGAACGAGATTCCCACCGTGCTGGGCAACCTGGTCGGCGGCCTGGCCTTTACCGGCCTGACGCTGTACGCCACCCATATCAAGACCGGCCCGAAGCGCAAGCTGGCCTGAATTTCATCACAACAAATAGTCCGCACCCCACGCTTCAAGCCTCAACCCGAGCCGGGTTGAGGCTCTTTTTATGCCCGCACGACTTCAGGTGGCCATCGGCCAGTATTCGAGCCCGGGCCGCAAGCCCACCCAGCAGGATTTCCATGGTGCCTGCCTGCCCGCGGAACCGGCATTGAGTGCCAAGGGCATCGTGCTGGCCATTGCCGACGGCATCAGCAGCAGCGAGTTCAGCCATATCGCCAGCCAGACGGCGGTGCGCAGCCTGCTGGAGGACTATTACTGCACCTCGGACGCCTGGTCGGTGAAAAACTCGGTGGAGCGCGTGCTGGCCGCCACCAATGCCTGGCTGTACGCGCAAACCCAGCAGGGATTGGGCCGCCATGACAAGGACCGCGGCCATGTCTGTACGCTGAGCGCCCTGGTGCTCAAATCCGGCACGGCGCATCTTTTTCATGTGGGCGATGGCCGAATTTGCCGGGTCCATGCCCAGGCTCTGGAGCCCCTGACCCAGGAGCACCGCGTGCGTATTTCCTCGCAGGAGAGTTATCTCGGCCGGGCCCTGGGCATTGCCGGCCATTTGGAAGTCGATTACCGGGCACTGGCCGTGGCACCCGGCGATATCTTCCTGCTCACCACGGACGGGGTGCACGAGCATGTCGGCGAGAATTTCATCTTGGCCGCCGTGGCGGCGCATGCTGACGATCTGCACCAGGCGGCCCGGCACATTGGCGAGGAGGCTTTCCAGCGCGGCAGCCCGGATAATCTCACGGTGCAGCTGTTGCGGGTCGAATCCGTGCCCGATGCGCAGGCCGGCGATATCCGCCAGCAGGTGGCGGAATTGCCGCCGCCGCCCATCCTGGAACCGAGAATGGTGCTGGACGGCTACCGCATCGTCCGTGAAATCCACGCCAGCAGCCGCAGCCACATTTACCTGGCGGTGAATGAGGAAACCCGGGAAGCGGTGGCGTTGAAAACCCCCGCCATCGACGTGCAGGGCGATCCCGCCTGCCTGGAGCGCTTCCTGATGGAGGAATGGATCGCCCGGCGCCTGGCCAGTGCCCATGTGCTCAAACCCTGTGGCACCGCCCGGCTCCGGCGGCATCTCTATGTCGCCATGGAATATGTGGAAGGCCGCACGCTGGCGCAGTGGATGATCGACCATCCCCGGCCAAGCCTGGATGCCGTGCGTGGCATCGTGGCGCAAATTGCCAGGGGACTGCGTGCCTTTCACCGGCTGGAAATGCTGCACCAGGATCTGCGCCCTGAAAATATCTTGATCGACGCCACAGGCACGGTGAAGATCATCGATTTCGGCTCGACGCGGGTGGCCGGCATTGCGGAAGCCATGGCGCCGGGCCGCAATGAGGGCATTCCGGGCACGGCGCAATATGCGGCACCGGAGTATTTCCTGGGCGAGGAGGGCACGCCGCGTTCGGATTTGTTCGCGCTGGGCGTACTGAGCTATCAAATGCTCGGCGGCAAACTCCCTTATGGCCTGGAGCCACCCAAGACCCGCAGCCGCACGGCGCAGCGGAAGCTGCGCTACGCGAGCCTGCTGGAGGTGCGGCGGGATATTCCGCGCTGGATTGACGAGGCGATCCAAATGGCCGTTCAGCCGGACCCGGCGGGGCGCCAGGGCGACGTGTCGGAATTCATGCACGACCTGCACCATCCCCGGCCGGAATTCCTGGTCCGGCGCCATGTGCCGCTGATCGAGCGGCATCCGGTGCTGTTCTGGAAGACGCTGGCGCTGGGCCTGACGGTGGCGCTGGTGGCGGTGCTGGCCCTGCAGGCCGCGGCCCGCTGAGGCTTCAGGTCGAGGCGACCGAAGGCTTAGCCGTCGGCCCTTCCGGCTCCGCCGGCGGCAGAGGCAGCTCACACCAGAACTCGGAGCCCTGGCCCGGCGTGCCGCGCGCGTCCAGCGTGCCGCCCAGCAGCTGCACCACGCGCTGCACCGTGGCCAGGCCCAGCCCCGCGCTGCCGTGGCGTCGCGGCCCGGCCTCGCCGGTGAAGGGCTCGAACAGGTGCTCGCGCTGCTGCGCCGTCAGCCCGATGCCGGTGTCGCGCACGCTGAAGAGCCAGCGCTGCGAGGAGATGCGCGCCACGCGCAGCGTCACGCTGCCCGCGGGCGTGTACTTGACCGCGTTGGACAGCAGGTGGTTGAGCACCTGGCTCAGCCGCAGCGGGTCGCTGCGTACCTGTGCGTCCTGCGTATTGGCGTCGAGTTCCAGGCGCAGCGCCAGGCCCTTGAAGTGAGCCTGCGGCTCGAACAGCGCCACGCAGTCCCGCGCCAGGCGCCCCAGGTCCACGTTCACCGGCTCCAGCTCCAGCTGCCCGGCCGCGACGTTGGAGAAGTCCAGCACCTCGTCGATCACGCCCAGCAGCTGCCGCCCCGAGCGCTCGATGATCTGCACCTGCTGGCGCTGCCCCGGCTGCAGCGGCGACTCCAGGAGCCGCCGCGCCATGCCCAGCAGGCCCTGCAGCGGGGTGCGCACCTCCTGGCTGAGGTTGGCCAGGAAGCGGGACTTCACGCCGCCGGCGGCCTCGGCCGCGGCGCGCGCGGCGTCGAGCTGCAGCAGCGCCGTGCGGCGCCGGCGCAGCAGGCTGTGGATGTACAGCGTCAGCGCCGCGATCGCGACATCGAGCAGCAGCACGCCGATGCCGCACAGCCACGCCGTCTGCTGCCAGTGGCCCAGCATCAGGCTCTCCCGGGCCGTGACGCTGACCACCAGCGGGGCGCCGTCCACCGCGTGCGACGCGGCGATGCGCCGCTGCGTGTCGGTGGGGTCGGAGATGCGCGGCGCCTCGGTGGTGACGATGGCCTCGTTGCGGCCCTGGGCCTGCGCCGCCGCCAGGGCGCGCATGGCAGGCGCGTCGCGGTAGGACATGCCCAGTGCATCCGGGCGCAGCGGATAGCGCGCCAGCAGCGTGCCGTCGTTGCGCAGCAGCAGCATGGCGGTCTCGCTGTCGCTGAGATTGATCGAGCGGTAGAAGCGCTCGAAGTAACCGGACTGGATGCCCGCCAGCGCCACGCCGATGGTCTGCCCCGAGGGCGCACGGATCTTGCGCGCCAGGTAGAAGGTCCAGCGCCCGGTGGCGCGGTTGCGCACCGGGGCGGAGATGTAGAAGGTGAGCGCCGGGTCCGCCAGGTGGGCCTGGTGGAAGTCGCGGTCGGCCAGGTTCATGGCCGGCGCCGGGAAGCTGGAGCTGAAATTAAGTACCTCGCCGTCCAGCGCCACGATGGTGGTCATCTCCAGCAGCGGCAGCTCGTCGGTGCGCTCGCTCAGGAACTCGTGCATCGAGCGCGTGCGCGCCGTCTGGCGCAGCGCCGCCTCGCTGTCCACGCCCAGGGAATGCACATGGTCCACGATGCGGCCCAGCACGTAGTCGCCGGTGCGCATGGTCAGCGCCGCATGCTCGGCCGCGGTGGCCGAGAAGTTCTTCATGTACAGCCGCCAGGTGGCGAGGCTGTCCTCGCGGCTGCGCCAGAGCATGAGCACGGCCGCCGCGGTGAGCACCAGGATCAGGAAGGCGCCAAAGGCCAGCACCAGCGCTTCGCGCCGCGGCTCGGTCAGGAACGGCGCGCGCTCGGGGGCGGCCGGAGGTACAGCGGTCGACATCGAGGGCAGGGCGGCCGGGTGGGTGAGGAGCGGAGTGAGGGGGGGATGAGGGCGCTGCATCCTAGCGATGCGGCGCGACGGGCCAGGGCACCAAAAGCACGTTGGCTTCGACTTCCGAGCATGCAGCAGCGCGGGGCGTGAAGCCTGTCACGCCCCGCCGCTCACCGGGCCACGGGGCGTGCCGCGCGCCGGCACGGCCTCAGGGCCGCACCAGCTCCAGCAGCCGGTCCAGGCCGCCTTCCTCGATGGACACCATGGCCTGCTCGCGCACCTTGGGCTTGGCGTGGTAGGCCACGGACAGGCCGGCGGCGTCCATCATGGGCAGGTCGTTGGCGCCGTCGCCCATGGCGATGGCCTGCGAGGGCGCGATACCCAGCCGCTCGCAGGTGGCCAGCAGCATGCGGCGCTTCTCGGCGCCGTCGCAGATGTCGCCCCAGTCCTGGTCCACCAGGCGGCCGGTGAGGTGGCCGTCCACGATCTCCAGCACGTTGGAGCGGGCGAAATCGATGCCGAGCAGCTCGCACACGCGCTCGGCGAAGAAGGTGAAGCCGCCGGAGACCAGCAGCGTCTTCAGCCCGGCGGCGCGGCAGGCGTCGATGAGCGCCTTGGCGCCCGGATTGGGCTTGAGGCGCCGCTCGAACACCTCGTGCAGAAAGCCTTCGGGCACGCCCTGGAGCATGGCGACGCGGCGGCGCAGGCTTTCCTTGAAGTCGGTGATCTCGCCGCGCATGGAGGCTTCGGTGATGGCCGCCACCTCGGCCTTGCGCCCGGCGGCGTCGGCGACCTCGTCGATGCACTCGATGTTGATCAGCGTCGAGTCCATGTCGAAGGCGATCAGGCCGAAGTCGCGCAGGTTCAACGGCGGCGTGAAGCCCCGAATGGTGAGACCGGGGGCGAAGGCGAGGGGCAGGGACATGGCTACGGGCGTCAGCGAGGCAAAACCCGCGATTATCGGGGCCGCCTCAGGCCGTCGCCTTCACCGGCGCGCCCAGTGACCTCAGCACGTCGCGGATGAACTGGGCGCGGTCGCGCGGCTCGGGCGTCTGGCGCTCGATGCGCAGCTTGTCGTTGCCCGCGAGCTTGATGTGCCGGTTCTTCTGCACCAGCTCGATGATGCGCATCGGGTCGATGGGCGCGTCCGGGCGGAAGCTGATCACCATCGCCGCCGGGGCCGCGTCGATCTTCAGCACGCCGTAGGGCTTGGCGAGCACGCGCAGGCGGTGCGTGTCGAACAGGGTCTGGCCCTGCGGCGGCAGCTTGCCGAAGCGGTCGGTGATCTCCTCCAGCAGCGTGTCGATCTCCTCGGCCTTCTCGGCGCAGGCCAGCCGCTTGTAGAGGTTCAGGCGCACGTGCACGTCGCCGCAGTAGCTGTCGGGCAGCAGGGCGGGCGCGTGCAGGTTGATCTCGGTGGTGGCGCCGAAGGGGCTGAGCAGGTCCGGCTCGCGGCCGTTCTTCAGCGCCTTCACCGCCTCGGACAGCATGTCGTTGTAGAGCTGGAAGCCAACCTCCTGCATGTTCCCGCTCTGGTTCTCGCCCAGCACCTCGCCGGCGCCGCGGATCTCCAGGTCGTGCATGGCCAGGTAGAAGCCCGAGCCCAGCTCCTCCATGGCCTGGATCGCCTCCAGGCGCTGCGATGCCTGCTTGGTCAGGCCTTCCATGTCCGGCACCAGCAGGTAGGCGTAGGCCTGGTGGTGGCTGCGGCCGACGCGTCCGCGCAGCTGGTGCAGCTGCGCCAGGCCGAACTTGTCGGCGCGGCTGATGACGATGGTGTTGGCGCTGGGCACGTCGATGCCGGTCTCGATGATGGTCGAGCACAGCAGCAGGTTGTGGCGCTGGGCCACGAAGTCGCGCATCACGCGCTCCAGCTCGCGCTCGGGCATCTGGCCGTGCGCCACGGCGATGCGCGCCTCGGGCAGCAGCTCCGCCAGCTTGGCGCGCCGGGCCTCGATGGTCTCGACCTCGTTGTGCAGGAAGTAGACCTGGCCGCCGCGCTTCAATTCGCGCAGCACCGCCTCGCGGATCACGCCCTGGTTCTCGCCGCGCACGAAGGTCTTGATGGCCAGGCGCCGCTGCGGCGCGGTGGCGATGACCGACAGGTCGCGCAGGCCTTCCAGCGCCATGCCGAGCGTGCGCGGGATCGGCGTGGCGGTGAGCGTGAGCACGTCCACCTCGGCGCGCATCGCCTTCATCGCTTCCTTGTGGCGCACGCCGAAGCGGTGCTCCTCGTCGATGATCAAGAGGCCCAGGCGCTTGAACTTGACGTCGGCGCTGAGCAGCTTGTGGGTGCCGATGACGATGTCGATGGTGCCGTCGGCCAGGCCCGCCATGGCGGCCTTGATCTCCTTGGCCGATCTGAAACGGCTCATCTCGGCCACGCGCACCGGCCACTTGCCAAAGCGGTCGCTGATGTTCTGGAAATGCTGCTCGGCCAGCAGCGTGGTGGGCGCCAGCAGCGCCACCTGCTTGCCGCCGGTGACGGCCACGAAGGCGGCGCGCAGCGCCACTTCGGTCTTGCCAAAGCCCACGTCGCCGCACACCAGCCGGTCCATCGGCTTGGGGCTGATCAGGTCCTGGATGACGGCGTGGATGGCCGCGCGCTGGTCCGGCGTCTCCTCGAAGCCGAAGCTGGCGGCGAAGGCCTCGTAGTCGTGCGGCGAGAAGCGGAACGCGAAACCCTCGCGCGCGGCGCGGCGGGCGTAGAGGTTGAGCAGCTCGGCCGCGGTGTCGCGCACCTGCTCGGCGGCCTTGCGCTTGGCCTTGTCCCACTGGCCCGAGCCCAGCTTGTGCAGCGGGGCCTCGTCGGCGCTCACGCCGGTGTAGCGGCTGATCAGCTGCAGCTGCGACACCGGCACGTACAGCGTGGCCTTGTCGGCGTACTCCAGGTGCAGGAACTCGCTGGGGCCGTCGCCCAGGTCGATGTTCAACAGGCCCTGGTAGCGGCCAATGCCGTGGCTCATGTGCACTACCGGGTCGCCGATCTTGAGCTCGGACAGGTCCTTGATGAGGGTGTCGACGTTGCTGACCTGCTCCTGCTTGCGCCGCCGCCGCGCCCCGCCGCCGGCGGCGGCGAACAGCTCGGTTTCGGTGAGGAACTGCAGCTGCCGCGCCTCGGACGGATCGCTCCAGTAGAAGCCGGCGGCCAGCGGCGCGGCGGTGATGGCGACCTTCTCCGGCCCGGCCTCGAACTCGGCCAGCGTGGCGACGCTGGGCACCTCGATGCGGTGGTCGCGCAGCAGCTCCAGCAGGCTCTCGCGCCGGCCCTCGCTCTCGGCCACCAGCAGCACGCGCGCCTCGGTCTCGCGCAGGTGCTGCTCCAGGCGCGCCAGCGGCTCGGTGGCGCCGCGATCCACGCTGACGTCCGGCAGCGGGCGCGCCCATTCCACCTCGTCACGGCCGCGCAGCGACAGCGTGGCGTGCGCGTTGGCGCGCCCATAGAAATCCTCGACGCGCAGGAACAGCGCCTCGGGCGGCAGCAGCGGGCGCTCCGGGTCGTGCTGCAGGAAGCGGTGGCGCTCGCGGGTGTCGGTCCAGAAGCGCTGCAGCGCCTCGTCCACCTCGCCGTGCAGCACCAGCGCGGCGGCCTCGCCCAGGTACTCGAAGATGTCGGCGACCTGGTCGAAGAACAGCGGCAGCCAGTACTCGATGCCGGCGCTGGCCACGCCGGCGGCGATGTCCTTGTAGATGCGCGAGCGCGTGGGATCGCCCTCCAGGCGTTCGCGCCAGCGCGCGCGGAAGGCGGTGCGCGAGGCCTCGTCCATCGGGAACTCGCGCCCGGGCAGCAGCCGCACCTCCGGCACGGGATACAGGCTGCGCTGGCTGTCGGGATCGAAGGTGCGGATGGAATCCACCTCGTCGCCGAACAGGTCCACGCGGTAGGGCACCGTCGAGCCCATGGGGAAGAGGTCGATCAGGCCGCCGCGCACCGCGTACTCGCCCGGCGACACCACCTGGCTCACATGCGTGTAGCCGGCCAGCGTCAGCTGCGCCTTGAGCGAGGCCTCGTCGAGCTTCTGCTTCTGCTTGAAGTGGAAGGTGTAGGCGGCCAGGAACGAGGGCGGCGCCAGCCGGGCCAGCGCGGTGGTGGCCGGCAGCAGGACGACATCCACATCCTTCTGCAGGATGCGCCACAGCGTGGCCAGGCGTTCCGAGATCAGGTCCTGGTGCGGACTGAAGCTGTCGTAGGGCAGCGTTTCCCAGTCGGGGAACACGGCCACGCGCAGGCCCGGCTCGAAGAAAGTCAGCTCATCGGCCAGCCGTGGCGCGTCGGCGGGGTCGGCGGTGATGACGGCCATCAGCCGCTTGGCGTTGGCGTGCTGGCGGGCGCTGCGCGCCAGCAGCAGCGCGTCGGCCGAGCCCGGCGGGCGCGGCAGCGTGAATCGTTTGCCGGGGGCGATGGCAGGCAGTTGCATCGTGTGGGGCTTGCAGCAGAAGGCGCGCCCGAAAGCGGGCGGGGGCAAAGAACGGCCGCCGGCCCAAGGCTGCCGAGGAGCGGCACGCCGGGGCGGGCGGGGGGCAAATTCTAGAATCCGGCCCGATGACCTCCCTGACTCACGGGCCGGCGCCGCGCTGCTATGCGCTCGTGCCCTGTGCCGGCACTGGCAGCCGCTCCGGTGCCGACCGTCCCAAGCAGTACGTTCCCCTGGCCGGCCGGGCGCTGGTCGCCCACACCCTCGATGCCCTGGCGCGCGTGCCGCGCCTCAGCGCCACGCTGGTGGTGCTGGCGCCCGACGACGAGCTGTTCGACGCCGCCGTGCCGCAGGCCGCGGGCGACGCGCGTGTCTGGACCGCCCGCCGCGGCGGCGCCACCCGCGCCGCCACCGTGGCGGCCGGGCTGGAGGAGCTGCTGGCGCGCGGCGCCGCGCCCGACGACTGGGTGCTGGTGCATGACGCCGCGCGCTGCCTGATCCGGCCCGAGTGGGTGCTGAGCCTGATCGAGGCCTGCGAGGCGGACGAGGTGGGCGGGCTGCTGGCGCTGCCGGTGGCCGACACGCTCAAGCAGGAGGAGCAGGGCCGCGTCGCCGCCACCATCGACCGGCAGGCGAAATGGGCGGCGCAGACGCCGCAGATGTTCCGCATCGGGCTGCTGCGCCGCGCGCTGGCGGCGACGGGCGAAGGCGTCACCGACGAGGCCAGCGCGGTCGAGGCGCTGGGCCTGCGCCCGCGGCTGGTGCCCGGCGCGCTGGAGAATTTCAAGCTCACCTGGCCGGCCGACTTCGGGCTGGCGGAAAGACTGCTGCAGACCATGGCTCCCGCTTCCGATTCCTCCCTGGCGCGCGGCGCCGCTGTCGCAACGGCTGGAGGCGCGCGGTGATCCCGGCGCTGCGCATCGGCGAGGGCTGGGACGTGCACCAGCTGGTGGAAGGGCGGCCACTGGTGCTGGGCGGCATCACCGTGCCGCACACGCACGGGCTGCTGGGCCATTCGGACGCGGACGCGCTGCTGCATGCGCTCACCGACGCGCTGCTGGGCGCGGCCGGGCTGGGCGACATCGGCCGCCACTTCCCGGACACCGACGCCGCCTTCAAGGGCGCCGATTCCGCCGTGCTGCTGGCCGAGGCCGCGCGCCGCGTGCGGGCCCAGGGCTGGGAGCTGGTCAACGTGGACTCGACCATCGTGGCCCAGGCACCGAAGCTCGCGCCGCACATCCCGACCATGCGCGAGCGCATCGCGCAGGTGCTGGGCATCGACGTGGAGCGCGTCAACGTGAAGGCCAAGACGGCCGAGAAGCTGGGGCCGGTGGGCGAGAAGAAGGCGATCGAGGCGCGGGCGGTGTGCCTGCTGTGCAAGGCCTGACGAGGCCTGAGCCAGAAGAGGGCACATAAAGAAAAGAGAAAGCCGCCATGGCCGCTTTTGCAGCCATGGCGGCTCCGGTTCAGTGCCGGCTGAAGCTCAGGGCGCCCGCTTCAGCCGCACATGCGCGATCAGGCCACCGTCGGGCGCGTTGGCCAGCTCCAGCCGGCCGCCCATGCGCTGCAGCGATTTATCGACGATCGCTAGGCCCAGGCCGGCGCCGGTGGCGGCGGTGCGCGCGGTGTCGCCCCGGTAGAAGGGCGTGGTGAGCTGGGCCAGGCGCGCCGGCGGCACGCCCGGGCCGTGGTCGCGCACGCTCACCGTCACCCAGGGGCCGCTGCGCGTGTAGCTCACCAGCACCAGCGCCGGGCCGCCGCTCTCGCTGCGGCCGTAGCGGCGCGCGTTCTCGAACAGGTTGGCGAAGACGCGGCCCAGCTCGGTGTCGTCGGCCAGCACCATCAGGTCGATGGCCACGCGGGCGCTGATGCGGATCTGGGTCGGGTCGCGGAAGGCGGCCGCCTCGCGCTCGATCAGCGCCGACAGGTTCACCGGCACCAGCGGCGCGTCGCCCGGGCGGGCGTAGTCCATGAACTTGTCGATGATCGCGTCGAGCTGGTCGATGTCCATGGCCATGTTGCGCCGGGCTTCCTCATCCTGGACGCTCATCTCCGCCTCCAGCCGCAGCCGCGCCAGCGGCGTGCGCAGGTCGTGCGAGATGCCGGCCAGCATCACGGCGCGGTCCTCTTCCACCTTGGCCAGCTCGCGCGCCATGCGGTTGAAGCCCATGTTCACCTCGCGGATCTCGCTGGTGAGCGTGTTCTCGTCGAGCTGCGACTCGTACTCGCCCTCGCGGATGCGGCTGGCGGCGAAGGAGAGGTCGCGCAGTGGCTGGTTGATCAGCCGCGCGATGGCCGCCGAGCCCAGCAGCGTCGCCACCAGCGCGATGCCGACCCAGACGAACCAGGTGCCGCTGGTGAGCGGGTACACGCGCGTGGCCTCGGCCTGCAGCCAGTAGGCGTCCTTCTCGATGGTGAAGCCCACCCACAGCCCGTCCACGCCGTTGACGCTGCGCGCCAGGATGGTGTCCTCGTCCAGCCGCGCGCGCAGCTCGCGCCCGATGCGGCGCGTGAAGCGGTCGGTCTCGAAGGGCTCCCAGCGGTGGCCGGGCTCGCGCGGCAGCACCTTGACGGCTTCCTCCTCGCTCATCGTCTTGACGACGGCGACGCGGTGGATGCTGTCGGAGAAGCGCAGCGCCGCGCGCGAGAGGTTGACGAGGCTGGCGATCTGCTGCGCCGATTGCACCGCGCGCGGCTCCAGCTCCAGCGCGCGCAGCGTCTGCACCCAGGCGAAGATGCCGCCGCCCAGCAGCAGTGCCAGCAGGAAGAAGGTGCGCCAGAACAGGCTCAGCGCCAGCGACTGGCGCTCGCGGCTGGTGGCGGTTCGCGGCAGCAGCCGGCGCAGGCGGCGGCGCAGGCTGCGTTGCTTGTACGTCGATGCCGGGGGCTGCCGCGTCGCGCCCTCGACGTCGGGCGTGGACTGGTCCAGCTCAGCTTGCGCCATCGGGCACGAACACGTAGCCGACGCCCCAGACCGTCTGGATGTAGCGCGGTTGCGCCGGGTCGGGCTCGATCATCTTGCGCAGCCGCGAGATCTGCACGTCCAGGCTGCGGTCGAAGGGCTCGAACTCGCGGCCGCGCGCGAGCTGGGCCAGCTTGTCGCGCGACAGCGGCTGGCGCGGATGGCGCACCAGGGCCTTGAGCATGGAGAACTCGCCGGTGGTCAGCGCCATCTGCTCGCCGTCCTTGGTGAGGCGGCGCAGCGACAGGTCGAACTCGAAGGGGCCGAAGTTCACGACCTGCGGTTCCTTGGACGGTGCGCCCGGCGCTTCCAGGGCAGGCCGGCGGCGCAGCACGGCGTGGATGCGCGCGAGCAGCTCGCGCGGGTTGAAGGGCTTCGGGAGGTAGTCGTCGGCGCCGACTTCCAGGCCGACGATGCGGTCCACGTCCTCGACCTTGGCGGTGAGCATGATGATCGGCGTGGAGTCGTTGGCCGCACGCAGCCGCCGGCAGATCGACAGGCCGTCCTCACCGGGGAGCATGAGGTCCAGCACGATGAGGTCGATGGTTTCGCGCGTGAGCACGCGGTTGAGCGCCTTGGCGTCTTCGGCCAGCAGCACTTCGAAGCCTTCCTGCGTCAGGTAGCGGCGCAGCAGATCGCGGATGCGGGCATCGTCGTCCACCACGACGACGCGGTCGGGCCGAGGGTTTGCAGGGGTGTTCATGACGGGCTCCCTATTTGTAACGGCGGCATTGTGTACAGGTTGACGCGAGGGTTTCGGCGCGTTTCGCACCTCTGTTACAACTCTTTCGGCGCCGGGGCTGCTCCCGGGGCGTTAAAGAGTGTCGCGTTGCCGCCCCCTGGCGCGGCCTTGTTCCCCTTCTTACTGGAGCCCCTGATGAGAGCTTTCGCCCTGGTGCCGTGCCTGATTGTCGCGGCCTTGCTGAACACCGCGCACGCGCAGGCCTTGACGCCGCCGACGCCGCAGCGCGTGGTCACGCTCAATGCCAGCGCCACCATGGACGTGCCCAACGACTGGCTGACGCTGAGCTTCAACGCCACGCGCGAGGGCACGGAAGCCGGTGCGGTGCAGTCGGCGTTGCGCCAGGCGCTGGACGCGGCGCTGGCCGAGGCGCGCAGGGTGGCCAAGCCGGGGCAGGTGGAGGTGCGCGCGGGCAATCTGTCCGTGTACCCGCGCTATACCGCCAAGGGCACCATCGGCGGCTGGCAGGGCAGCGCGGAGCTGCAGGTGGAAGGTCGCGACATGGCGGCCATCGCGCAGCTGGCGCCGCGCATCACCAGCATGACCATCGCCCGCGTGGGCTACTCGCTCTCGCGCGAGGCGCGCGAGCAGGTGGAGTCCGAGGTCGGCGCACGGGCCATCGAGCGCTACAAGCAGCGCGCCGGCGAGGTGACCAAGCAGTTCGGCTTCAACCGCTGGAGCCTGCGCGAGGTGCAGGTCAACACCGACGCGCCGGGCCCGGTCCCGCCGGTGATGATGCGCGCCAAGGCCATGGCCGCGGGTGCGGCCGACGAGTCGCTGCCGGTGGAGCCGGGGCGTGGCCAGGTCAGCGCCACCGTCAGCGGCTCGATCCAGATGGAATAGCGCAACAGCGCGGGGCCGCGACGGCGCGGTGAGGGCCGTCGCGTGCGCAACCAGGGCTTACTGTGCGGCCCAGCCGCCGTCGACGTTGAAGGCTGCGCCGCGGATGTTGTCGGCCGCGCCGGAGCACAGGAACACCGCCAGCTCGCCGAGCTGCTCGGGCGTGGTGAATTGCATGGAGGGCTGCTTGTCGCCCAGCAGCCGGCGCTTGGCCTCCTCGATGTCGATGCCGTCGGCCTGCGCGCGGGCCTGCACCTGTTTTTCCACCAGCGGCGTGAGCACCCAGCCCGGGCAGATGGCGTTGACGGTCACGGGGCTGGTGGCCGTCTCCAGCGCCACCGACTTGGTGAAGCCCACCAGCCCATGCTTGGCCGCCACGTAGGCCGATTTCTGCGCCGAGGCCACCAGGCCGTGCACGGAGGCCAGGTTGATGATGCGGCCCCAGCCGCGCTGCTTCATGCCCGGCAGCGCCAGCCGCGTGGTGTGGAAGGCCGAGCTCAGGTTGATGGCGATGATCGCGTCCCACTTCTCGGGCGGGAAGTCCTCCACCGCCGCCACATGCTGGATGCCGGCGTTGTTGACCAGGATGTCCACCGCGCCGAGCTCGGCCTCGGCGGCGCGCATCATCTGCTCGATCTCCGCGGGCTTGCTCATGTCGGCGCCGTGATAGGACACCCGCACGCCCAGCGCGCGCACCTCGGCCAGTGCCGCCTCGCTGTCGCCAAAGCCGTTGAGCATGATGTTGGCGCCCTGCCGTGCCAGGGACTTGGCGATGCCCAGCCCGATGCCGCTGGTGGAGCCGGTGACGAGGGCGGTCTTTGCCTTGAGCATGAATGGCCTCCTGTTGGGTTGATACGATGAACCAAAGACAAACGGGAGCCATCATGAACGATTCGCCGCGGCTGATTCACGTCCCGTGCCTGCGCCCGGGCGCGCTGTACCGCATGGCGTGCTGGGAGTGGGGCGACCCGGCCAACGAGCGCGTGCTGGTGTGCGTGCACGGCCTCACGCGCCAGGGACGTGACTTCGACACGCTCGCGCGCGCCCTGTGCCACGACTACCGCGTGGTGTGCCCGGACGTGCTGGGCCGGGGCCACTCCGACTGGCTGCATGACCCGGCCGGCTACACCGTGCCGGCGTACGTGGCCGACATGGTGAGCCTGCTGTCGCGGCTGGAGGCGCGCGAGATCGACTGGGTGGGCACGTCCATGGGCGGGCTCATCGGCATGGGGCTGGGTTCGCTGGCCAACGCGCCGCTGCGGCGCATGGTGCTCAACGACGTCGGCCCGGACCTTGAATTCGAAGGGCTGCAGCGCATTTCCGACTACGTCGGCCAGCCTCGGCATTGGGACACCGAAGAGGAGGCGGCCGCGTTCCTGCACGCCATGTCCGAAAGCTTCGGCCCGCACACGGACGAGCAATGGCTGGCGCTGTGCCGCAACCAGCTCAAGCCCGACGAAGCGGGCTTCACGCTGCACTACGACCTGCGCATCGCCCAGGTGTTCAAGGCGATCACGCCGGAGTCGGTCGCGGCCGGCAACGCCGCGCTGTGGCACGCCTATGAGGCGCTGCGCTGCCCGGTGCTGCTGCTGCGCGGCGCGCAGTCGGACCTGCTGTCGCATGCCACCGCGCAGGCGATGACGCAGCGCGGCCCGCGCGCGCGGCTGGTCGAGTTCGAGGGTGTGGGCCATGCGCCGATGCTGGTGCAGCCCGAGCAGGTGGCTGCGGTGCGGGAGTTTCTGCTGTCGCCATGAGAAGTCTTCAGTCCGAATGGGTCACGGCACGGCCCGCGACCATCGTTGAATTGGCGGAGCTGCCCTCGCCCGGTGAGGGCGAGCTCTCGCCCGAGGATGCCGGCCTGCTGGCGCTGCAGCGCGCGCGGGCCTTCGCCGAGCCGCTGCTGTGGCAGCGCGCACTCGACACCGGCGAGGATGCCTTGGCGCATGCCGACGGTGTGTGTGCCGTGCTGCGCAGCATCGGCGCGGCGCCGGCGATGCAGGCCGCGGCCTATCTGGTCTATGCCGGCGACTTCCTGCAGAAGCCCGACGAGGTGGTCAGCAAGGCGTTCGGCGAGTCCTACGCCAGCCTGGTCAGCCACACGCGGCAGCTGGTGCAGATCCAGCGCGCGGCGCGACAGGCGCGCGTGGAGGAGCCCGCGCGCGCGCTGCAGACAGAGCGCGTGCGCAAGATGCTGCTGGCCTTTTCGCGCGACCTGCGCGTGGTGCTGCTGCGCCTAGCCTCGCGGCTGCAGACGCTGCGCTGGTTCGCCGCCAGCAAGCGAGCTTGTCCGCACGATCTGGCGCTGGAGTCGCAGCAGGTGTTCGCGCCGCTGGCCAACCGGCTGGGCATCTGGCAGATCAAGTGGGAGCTGGAGGACCTGGCGTTCCGCTTCCTGCAGCCCGACGAATACAAGCGCATCGCCACGCTGCTGCACGAGAAGCGCAGCGAGCGCGAGCAGGGCGTGGAGCGTTTCCGCGCCGAGCTGGCGCAGGAGCTGATGGAGGTCGGCATCCATGCCACCGTGCAGGGGCGTCCCAAGCACATCTACAGCATCTGGAAAAAGATGCAGGGCAAGCGCCTGGGCTTCGAGCGCGTGCTGGACCTGCGCGCGCTGCGTGTCATCGTTGAGGACGTGTCGCAGTGCTATGCCGCCCTGGCACGGGTGCACGAGCGCTACCGGCCGCTGGAAGGTGAGTTCGACGACTACATCGCCAAACCGAAGCCCAACGGCTACCAGTCGCTGCACACCGTGGTGCTCGACGACGAGGACCGGCCGGTGGAGGTGCAGATCCGCACCCGCGCCATGCACGAGCACGCCGAGTACGGCGTGGCGGCGCACTGGGCCTATAAGGAAGCTGGCGCGCGCGGCTATGCCGGCGTGAGCGCTGCGGGCGAGTTCGAGGAGCGCATCGCCGAGGCGCGCAAGGCCGTGTTGCGCCAGCTGCTGGCCTGGGAGCGCGACTATGTGCAGTCCGGCGAGCCCGGCGCCTTCGACGACCGCATCTACGTCTTCACGCCGCAGGCCTCCGTGGTCGAGCTGCCCGCCGGGGCCACGCCGGTGGACTTCGCCTACACGGTGCACACCGACCTGGGCCATCGCTGCCGCGGTGCGCGCGTGGACGGGGCATTGGTGCCGCTGAACACGCCGCTGCGCAGTGGCCAGACCGTGGAGGTCAGCGTCGCCAAGGAGGGAGGGCCATCACTGGATTGGCTCAATCCCGAGCTGGGCTACCTGGCCAGCGCACGGGCGCGCGCCAAGGTCCGCGCCTGGTTCAATGCGCTGGCGCAGCGCGACACCATCGCGCGCGGGCGCGAGGCGGTCGAGAAGCTGCTGCAGCGCGAGGGCCGCACGGCGCTCAAGCTGGAGGAGCTGGCGGCGCGGCTGGGCTTCAAGAGCGCGGACGCGCTGTTCGAAGTTGTCGGCAAGGACGAGTACTCGCTGCGCAACATCGAGCAGCTGCTGCGCCCGGCCGAGCCCGCGCCGCCGCCGGACGAGCTCGTCACCAAGCGCGCCAGCGTGCCCGAGGGTGGCCCGCGCGGGGGCGTGCTGGTGGTGGGCGTGGAGTCGCTGCTCACGAGCCTGGCGCGCTGCTGCCGGCCCGCGCCGCCCGATGCGATCGCCGGCTTCGTCACTCGCGGCAAGGGCGTCGCGGTGCACCGCGCCGACTGCACCAACTTCCGCCATGCCGCGCGCCAGTCGCCCGAGCGTGTCATTGCGGTGGCCTGGGGCAAGCCGCGTGGCGATCAGGCGGCGCTGTACCCGGTGGACGTGACGGTGGAGGCCGCTGACCGGCCCGGACTGCTGCGCGACATCTCCGAGCTCTTTGCCAAGGAGAAGATGAAGGTGACGGGCATGCAGATGCAGTCGGTGAAGGATCTGCATGGCGGCAGCACGCGCATGAACTTCACCATCGAAGTCCACGATGCAGCGCGGCTGGCTCAAGTGCTGAGCCAGGTGCAACGCATCGGCGGCGTGCGGCGCGCGGCGCGCCGCTGAGCCGGGCGGGTGGGTGTTGATGGCCTTGACAGTGCCGGGTCCACGGAGTTGGTCCGGCCCCCGCTGCACTCACCCGCCGGAGCCTTCGCAGCACTTTCTTCAAATTTTTGCGAGAGGTGCTTGCACAACTGAAAAAAGTGCGTATAGAATAGCGGCTTCAGCAAACGAACGACAGGCGCGTAGCTCAGCTGGTTAGAGCACCACCTTGACATGGTGGGGGTCGTTGGTTCGAGTCCAATCGCGCCTACCAATGCAAGCCCTTGACGAGTGATCTCGTCAAGGGCTTTTCGCTTTGTGGTCGGTTGCACGCTCATCAACTCGTCCCGGACACAAAAAGGCGCCTGGGGAAGGCGCTGATGATGAAACGGCAATGGTTGCCGGCGCGACCGGCAGGGCGGATCAAGAGCGTTTCAGCGCAAGGCGACTACCTGGTTGCTGCCAGTTGCGGAAGCCGTCTGCTCCACGGGCGCGGCCGGTGAGGACGGAGCAGGGCGCACGGGCATCGGGGCGTTGATGGGTACACCACGTCCGTTGGCCACCTGCCGCAGGTAGCCCTGTTCGGCCAGCACCTTGCCCACGTAGCCGCCATCGTCATTGAGATTGGCTGCCCCCACGTAATAGCGCAGCCCGGCTTCCAGCCCGCCGGCGCGCGCGATGCACTCCTTGAGCACCTGCACGCCCACGCGCAGGTTCGTGACCGGATCGAAGGCCGCCAGCGTGCCGCCGAAGGCCTCGTACTTGTCGTCATGCACACGGGTCATCACCTGCATCAGCCCCTGCGCGCCCACCGCGCTTTGCGCGAAGGGGTTGAAGCTGGACTCGACGGCCATGATGGCCAGGATCAGCGTCGGCTCCAGCCCGGCGCGCTGGCCGACCTGCCATGCCTCCTGCACCAGGCGGCTGATCGGCTCGGGCGCCACGCGGTAGCGGCGTGACAGCCACTTCGCCACCGCCGCCTGCTGGCGATTGAGCTCGCGCGGATCGGCCGCCGTGGCGCGCGCCACGCCCTGCGGGTCCGACAGCGCCACCAGCAGGTTGCCCTCGCGCTCGGCGCGGGCCTCGTGGCGGGATTGCAGCCAGCCGAAGGCGACGCGTTCGGCTTCATGCCGCAGGTCGGCATGTCCGCTGGCGAAGGCCAGCACGGCGACCACGGCAAGACCCAGCAAGGCCAGGGTGTTGTGGCTGACTTGCAGCAGCCCGGAAAGAACGTCGCGCACGAAGACGGCGACCGAGGCGCGCAGGGCGCGCAACATGACAAGCGCTGTCATTGCTCTCCTTTCGTCTGCCGGCGCGGCGTCCGCCCGCCCCGCTGGGACGGCACGGGCGCCGCAGAGGCGGCGGCGATAATGGTTCGGCAGCGGATCCGCCCGAAGGCGAACCTTTCCGGCGCGTCCGTGGCGCGCGGGCTGCAAGGCAGCGGTACCCTGAGGTGGGTTCGGGTTAACCCTGATCTGTATCAGGTTGCCTCATTCTAGGAACGGTTCAAATAACCGGTCAAGAATATCAACTCGTCTTTTAATATCTATAGGTAATGAAATACCGCGACCTGCGGGACTTCGTGGCCCAGCTTGAGCGTCTGGGTGAGCTGCGCCGTGTGAGCGAACCGGTGTCGCCGCGGCTGGAGATGACGGCGCTGAGCGACCGCGTGCTGCAGGCCGGCGGCCCGGCGCTGTGGTTCGAGAAGCCCGCCGGCCATGACATGCCGGTGCTGGCCAACCTCTTCGGCACGCCGCGCCGCGTGGCACTGGGCATGGGAGCGCAGGACACCTCGGAGCTGCGCGACATCGGCCGCCTGCTGGCCAGCCTGAAGGAGCCCGAGCCCCCGCGCGGCCTCAAGGATGCCGGACGGCTGCTGCACATGGCCAAGGCGCTGTGGGACATGAAGCCCGCGCGCGTTTCCTCGCCCGCCTGCCAGGCGCAGGTATTGCAGGGCGACGAGGTGGACCTGCACCGCCTGCCTATCCAGCTGTGCTGGCCCCGCGATGCCGGCCCGCTGCTGACCTGGGGCCTGGTGATCACGCGCGGGCCGCAGTCGGTGGTGCAGCCGCGCACGCGGCAGAACCTGGGCATCTACCGCCAGCAGCTCATCGGCCGGCGCGAGCTGATCATGCGCTGGCTGGCGCACCGCGGCGGCGCGCTGGACTTCCGCGAGTTCGCCCGCGCCAACCCGGGTCAACCGTTCCCGATCGCGGTGGCGCTGGGCGCCGACCCGGCCACGCTGCTGGGCGCGGTCACGCCGGTGCCGGACACGCTCTCGGAATACCAGTTCGCCGGCCTGCTGCGCGGCAGCCGCACCGAGCTGGCCGACACGTCGGTGGGCGAGGGGCCGTTGAAGCTGCAGGTCCCGGCCAGTGCCGAGATCGTGCTGGAAGGCCACATTCCCACTGCCGCGCCCGGCTACCAGGGCACCAGCGAGGACGGCGTGCCGCTCAAGGAGCGGGGTGGCTACCTGCATGCCCTGGAAGGGCCCTTCGGCGACCACACGGGCTACTACAACGAGCAGGACTGGTTTCCGGTGTTCCGCGTGGACCGCCTCACGCAGCGGCGCGACCCGGTCTACCACTCCACCTACACCGGCAAGCCGCCCGATGAGCCGGCGGTGCTGGGCGTGGCGCTCAACGAAGTCTTCGTGCCGATCCTGCAGAAGCAGTTTCCGGAGATCGTGGACTTCTACCTGCCGCCCGAAGGCTGCAGCTACCGGCTGGCCGTCATCTCGATCCGCAAGGCCTATCCCGGCCATGCCAAGCGATTGATGTTCGGCTTGTGGAGCTTCCTGCGCCAGTTCATGTACACCAAGTTCATCGTCGTCACCGACGAGGACGTGAACATCCGCGACTGGCGCGACGTGATCTGGGCCATCACCACGCGCATGGACCCGGTGCGCGACACCACGCTGGTGTCGGACACGCCCATCGACTACCTCGACTTCGCCTCGCCCGTGAGCGGACTGGGCGGCAAGATGGGCCTGGACGCCACCAACAAGTGGCCGGGCGAGACCGACCGCGAGTGGGGGCGCACCATCACCATGGAACCGGCGGTGCAGGCGCGCATGGACGAACTCTTCAAGCGTCTCATGCCTGGCGCCCCGGGTGCTTGATGTCCCTGCGGCGGCCGTCACCAAGCTTGATGAGGCTCAAGGGCTGAGCTACCTTTGAAGCGCCTGCTTCGCAGGTTCATGCAGTGGCGCAGTCTTCTGCGCAACAGGAGCCCCGGACCGCCTACCTCCGGATCTCCAGCGGCGGTGGCAATCGCCCGTCCCCTCCACGCTTCGCGCGTGGAGGGGTTCGCCTTTTGGGAGGCAGCAAACAGCCTCAGGCGCCCATGAGCAGCCCGATGCGTTCGCGCACCACCTGGCGCAGCAGGGTGAAGCCTTCGCTGCTGGGCAGCCAGCGCAGCAGCGGCTGCTCGACGCGGGGCGCCAGCCCGACCGGTGCCGGGATCACGCGCACCCTCATGCCCGCAGCCGCCGCGGCCTGCTCGAAGGCGCGCTGGGCGCGCGGCATGTGCCAGTCATGGGTCACCAGCACGATGTCCTGGATGCCTCGCGGGCGCAGCAGCGCCACGGTGCGTGCGGCGTTCTCGCGCGTGTCGCGCGAGGCGTCCTCGACCCAGCGCAGTGGCTGGCGGAACTCGTCGGCGGCGATGCGGGCGGCAATCCGCGCCTCGGGCTCCCCCGTGGCGCCCGCGTGCCCGACCCCGCCGCTGAAGCCCGCGCCCAGGCCGCTGGCGCGCGCCAGCCACAGGCCGTAGCGCAGGCGCTCCATCGAGTGGAGGCTGAGGCTGGAGCCGCCATACTCCGGCGCCCAGGCTTCGCGCCCGCCGCCCAGCACGACAATGGCGGCCTGTGCGGGCCGCAGCGTCTTCAGGGACGCCGCGGCCAGCGCCGGCGGCGGCGCCAGCAGCCAGCGCTTGGCCTGCTCGGCCACCGCGTCGCTCGCGCCCAGCCACAGCGTCAGCACGCCCAGCAGCGCCAGCGCCCGGCCCAGCCGCTCCCGCCACAGGGCCAGGCCCAGCAGCACCAGCAGCAGGGCCGGCATGGGCGGCAGCAGCAGCGAGCCCAGCGCCGGCTTCCAGGCCTCCAGGCCCAGGCGCATCACAATCTCGTTCATTTGGTTGTTCTCTCACCTGCAGTGGCGCGCATTGTGCGCAGGCCGCCTGCGTGACCAAGCGGAAAGAAATCATGTTCAAGGGCAAGCGCGCGGCAAGGATCGCGGCCGCGCTGGCGATCGCGTTGGGAGTGCTGTGGCTGCTGGGCGCGCTGGCCCTGCCGCCGTTGTTGAAGTGGCAACTGCAGCAGCGCGGCAGCGCGCTGCTCGGCCGGGAACTCAGCGTCCAGAGCGTCCGCTTCACGCCGTGGAACCTGCAGCTCACGCTGCGGGGCATCGCGCTGGCCGGCGCCGCACCGCGGGAAGCCGCCGCGGCCGAGCCCCAGCCGCCGCAGCTGCAGATCGAGCGCCTGATGCTCAACCTGGAAGCGAGCTCGCTGTGGAAGCGCGCGCCGGTGCTCAGCGCCATCGAGATCGAGGCGCCGAAAGTGCGGCTCAGGCAGCGTGCCGACGGCGGTACGGACATCGATGACATGCTGCAGGCGTTGCGCTCGCAACCTCAGACTGAGGAGCCCGCCGGCCCGCCGCCGCGCTTCGCGTTGCACAACCTGCGCCTGGAGCGCGGCGAGCTGGTCTACGAGGACGAGGCGCGCCAGGTGCGCCACGAGGTGCGCGAGCTGCAGCTGGGGCTGCCCTTCATTTCCAGCCTGCCCGCCGACGTGCAGACGCAGGTGCAGCCGCGCCTGGCCTTCGTGCTCGACGGCAGCCGCTTCGACAGCGGCGCCACCACGACGCCGTTCTCGCGCCACCGCGACAGCACGCTGGAGCTGCGCCTCGACGCGCTGAAGCTCGCATCCTTGAGCGCCTATCTGCCCGCGGCGCTGGAGCTGCAGGGCGGGCAGCTGGACACCCGGCTGCAGCTGCGCTTCCGCCTGGAGGACGACGGCACGCCGCGGCTCGACGTGCAGGGCCAGCTCCAGGCGCAGGACCTGGCCCTGGCCGACGCCCAGGGCCAGCCGCTGCTGGGCTGGAAGTCGCTGCGCATCGAGGTGCAGCCTTCGCAGCCGCTGCAGCGCCATGTCGCGCTGGGCGCGGTGCGGCTCGACGGCCTTGATGTGCACGCGGGGCGGGACGCGCAGGGCCGGCTGCTGCCGGCGCTGGCGCCGTCCGGTGCGCCGGCGGCCCAGGGCAGCTCGACCAAGCCCGGCGGCGCGGCGCGCCCGGATGACGGGACGCCGGCCCAGGGCGCCTGGACCGTGTCGGTGCAGGAGCTGGCCGTGCAGGACGCCGCGCTGCACTGGCGCGACGAGGCGCTCAAGCTGCGCTGGCGCGTGGAGGCGCTGGCGGCCCAGGCGCGCGGCCTGCAGTGGCCGCTGCGCGACGCGATGCCCTTTGAAAGCTCCGCGCGGCTGCGGCCCGAGGACGGCACGGCCGATGCGCCCGCCGCCAGCCTGAAGCTCAAGGGCGAGGCGGCGGCCGAGGGCGGCGCGCTCGACTTCGAGCTGGAGGCGCTGCCCCTGGGGCCGCTGGCGCCGGTGCTGGCGCAGGCGCTGCGGCCGCGTCCGGAGGGCCGGCTGGGCGCGCAGGGCCGGCTGCGCTGGACGCCGGACGGGCTGCAGGCGGTGGAGCTGGCGCAGGCGCGGCTCGACGGGCTGCGGCTGCGCGAGGGCGAACGCGCCGCGCCGCCGGTGGCAGCCTGGGACGAGCTGGTGCTCGAAGGCGTGCGCGTCGAGCTGCCGCGCCGGGAGGCCGAGATCGGCCGGCTGCGCCTGCAGGCCCCGGCGCTGCAGCTCGCCCGCGACGCCCAGGGCCAATTGAACGCCGCGGCCTGGTTCCAGCCGGCCGCGCCGGCTCCCGCGGCTGCGGCGCAGCCGGCCAAGTCCACGCCCGGAGCGGACGCCTGGCGGCTGAAGCTGCGCCAGTTGCAGATTGCCGAAGGCCGCGTGGCGTGGCTGGATGCGCAGCCCGCGCCGCAGTCCCCGCTGCGGCTGGAAGCCAGCCGGCTGCAGCTGGTGATGCAGGACCTGCAATGGCCGCTGGCCGCCGGAGCGCGCCGCGCCAGCCTGGGCATGCAGCTGCGCGAGCCCGGCGACGCCACGCCGGCGCGCGTGCAGTGGAGCGGCCGGCTGCAGGCGGCGCCCCTGGCGCTGGACGGGCGCTGGCGCATCGAGCGGCTGCCGCTGCACCTGCTGCAGGCCTATGCCGGCACGGAGCTGCCGCTGCGCCTGCTGCATGCCGAGGGCGGCTTCGACGGCGAGCTGGCCTTGAGCCTGGGCGCCGAAGGCCCGCGCGTGCAGGCGCGCGGCGACGCGCTGCTGGCGGGCGTGCACGTGGCCGCGGCCCGCGACCGCGCCGCCGGCGACGAGCTGCTGAGCTGGCAGTCGCTGGCGCTGCGCGGCCTGGACGCGGCGCTGCAGCCGGGCGCCAAGCCGCGGGTGCAATTGCAGTCGGCCACGCTGTCGGACTTCTATGCCCGCCTGGTGGTGACGGAGCAGGGCCGCCTCAACCTGCAGGACCTGGGTGGCCGCGCCGTGCTGGACAACCCTCCCGCCGGCCAGGCGCCCAAGGACGCGCCGGCCGATGGAGCCGCCTCGGCGCCGGCCGCGGCGCCCACCACGCGCGAGGGTGTGACGGTCGGTCCGCCGCGGCAGCGCACGCGCGAGCTGCCGCTGGATCTGGCGCTGGGCACCACCACGCTGGTCAACGGCCGCATCGACTTCAACGACCGCTTCGTGCGACCCAACTACAGCGCCGAGCTCACCGAGCTCAACGGCTCGCTGGGCCCGCTGCGCTCGGACAGCCCGGGCTTGGCGCCGCTGAGCCTGCGCGGCCGTGCCGCGGGCAGCGCGCTGCTGGACATCCAGGGCACGCTCAATCCGCTGAGCAACCCGCCGGAGCTGGACCTGCAGGCCCGCGCCACCGGGCTGGAGCTGCCGCCGCTGTCGCCCTACGCCGCCAAGTACGCCGGCTACGCCATCGAGCGCGGCAAGCTCAGCGTCGAGCTGGGCTACCGCATCGACGGCGAGGGCCGGCTGCAGGCCAGCAACCGCGTCGTCCTCAACCAGCTCACCTTCGGCGAGCGCGTGGAGTCGCCCAGCGCCACCAAGCTGCCGGTGCTGCTGGCGGTGTCGCTGCTCAAGGACCGCAACGGCAACATCGACCTGGACCTGCCCGTCAGCGGCAGCCTCAACGACCCGCAGTTCAGCATCGGCGGCATCATCCTGCGCCTCATCGGCAACCTGCTGCTCAAGGCCGTGACGGCGCCTTTCGCGCTGCTGGCCGGCGCCCATGGGCCCGACCTCAGCGGCGTGCCCTTCGAACCGGGCAGCGCGCTGCCGGCGCAGCAGGGGCAGGAGGTGCTGCGCCGCGCGGCGCAGGCGCTGGTGGACAAGCCCGAGCTGCAGACCACCATCACCGGCGAGGCCGACGCCGCCGCGGAGGCCGAGGCCATCCGCCGCGCGCAGCTGGAGGCGCGCATCCGCGCCGAGCAGCGCAAGCTGGCGCTGCGCGGCGGCGCGTCCGCGCAGGCCGTGCTGCCCGAGCCCACGCCGGCCGAGCGCGAGACGCTGCTGCGCCGCCTCTACGCCGACACGCCGCTGCCCAACAAGCCGCGCAACTTCATCGGCCTGGCGCGCGAGCTGCCCCTGGCCGAGGTCGAGCAGCGGCTGCTGGCGGGCATCGCCGTGAATGAGGAGAGCGCGCGGGCGCTGGCGGTGCAGCGCGCGCTGGCGGTGCGCGACGAGCTGACGGCCCAGGGCGTGCCCGGCGAGCGGCTGTTCGTGGCCGCGCCGCGCCTGCACGAGGGCCAGAAAGAGGGCGAGCCGGGCGACAAGGAAGCGCCGCGCTGGACGCCGCGGGTGGAGCTGTCACTGCGCTGAAACGGCACGCCTGCCCCACTGGGGCGGCGCCGGGCATAGGGAATTGCCCCATCTGCCTCGGCCCCTGGGCCGTGGTCACAGTGGCGGGCCCGGCGCCGCATCCGCGCCGGTCCCGCCGTGTCGCCCCCGTTGCGGCGACAACGGCTCACTGGTGAAGGAGACAGCGCCGTGAAGAACCCGAATCGACCGTTCACCCTGGGCCTGCTGGCGTCCGCGCTGCTGCTGGCCACCGCCGCGCAGGCGCAGCCGGCGGCCCCCGCGTCCAGCAACATGGACAAGCTCAAGCAGTTCAAGGTCTCGGGCACCGACCTCAACATCCCGCCCGTGCCGCAGGAAGGCCGCAACGCCAACGCCATCCGCGACAACCTCAAGCTGGTCAAGCTGCCGCCGGGCTTCAAGATCGACCTGTTCGCGGTCGTGCCCGACGCGCGCCACATGGCCGTGGCGCCCACCACCAACATGCTGTTCGTGGGCACGCGCAAGACCACCGTCTGGGCCGTCACGGACCGCAACTCCGACGGCGTGGCCGACGAGGTGAAGCCCTTCGCGCCGAGCCTGAAGTTCACCAACCCCAACGGCGTGTGCTGGACGCGCGACGGCATCCTGATCGTTGCCGAGCACAACCGCGTGCTCAGCTTCCCGGCCGCCGAGTTCTTCTATGAAGGGCCGGACGTGGCGGTGGGCGAGGTGGTGCCGCAGGGCAAGCTGATCCCGGTGGAGGAGGAATCCTTCAACCACGGCGCGCGCACCTGCCGCGTGGGGCCGGACAAGAAGCTCTACATCACGCTGGGCCAGCCCTTCAACGTGCCCCCGCGCGAGAAGCTGGAGCTCTACAACAAGTGGGGCATCGGCGGCATCGTGCGCATGGATCTCGACGGCAGCAAGCGCGAGGTCTTCGCCACGGGCGTGCGCAACTCCGTGGGCCAGGATTTCAATCCCAAGGACGGCACGCTCTGGTTCACCGACAACCAGACCGACGGCATGGGCGACGACATTCCCAACGGCGAGATCAACCGCGCCACCAAGCCCGGGCAGTTCTTCGGCTACCCATGGATTCAGGGCAAGACCCGCATCACCGAGAACGGCTACGACAAGGACCCGCTGCCGCCCAACGTCACGCCCGCGCAGGTGCTCACCGAGGCCCATGCCGCGGACCTGGGCCTGGTGTTCTACACGGGCAAGCGCTTCCCGGCGAAGTACCAGGGCGGCATCTTCTCGGCCCAGCACGGCTCCTGGAACCGCACCAAGCCCAACGGCGCGCAGGTGCTGTTCACCTCGCTCAAGCCCGACGGCACGGCCGACAAGACCGAGGTCTTCGCCAGCGGCTGGCTCGACGACGAGACCGGCACCCTGCGCGGCCGCCCGGTGGACGTGGCCGTGATGAAGGACGGCTCGCTGCTGGTGTCGGACGACTACGCCGGCGCGATCTACCGCATCACCTACCAGCCCTGAGGCCGCGCCGCCCGGCGCATCGACCTGGGCCGCCGAAGGGCTGATGGTCCAGGCCGCAGAATCCCCGCGTCGCGGCCCGGCCGGGCCGCATGCGAGGAGGGCCCACATGGCTTCTGAAACGATCACGCTGGGCGGCGGCTGCTTCTGGTGCCTGGAGGCGGTGTACGAGCTGGTGGACGGCGTGCTGGCGGTGGAATCGGGTTACAGCAACGGCCAGGTGGTGCGGCCGAGCTACGAGCAGGTGTGCGAGGGCGACACCGGCCATGCCGAGGTGGTGCGCGTCACCTTCGACCCGCAGCGCATTTCGTTGCGCGAGATCCTGGAGATCTTCTTCACCATCCACGACCCCACCACCCGCAACCGCCAGGGCAACGACGTGGGGCCGCAGTACCGCTCCGGCATCTACACCCACAGCGAGGAGCAGGCGGCCGTCGCGCGCGAGGTGCTGGCCGAGGTGAACGCGGCGCAGGGCGGGCGCGCCGTCACCGAGCTGATGCCCGAGGCCAACTACTGGCGCGCCGAGGACTACCACCAGCACTACTTCGCGAACCACCCCGGCCAGGGCTACTGCGCCTTCGTGGTGGCGCCCAAGGTGGAGAAGTTCAGGAAGACCTTCAAGGAGCGGGTGAGGGCGGTTTGACGCGGGTTTGAAGTGGTTATAGGACAGTCCGTTTCCCGTTCGCCCTGAGCCTGTCGAAGGGCAGGCGCCTGGTTGTCGCCGCAGGGCTTCGACAGGCTCAGCCCGAACGGAATTTCAACTTCACGGCGCCAGCCGCTCGCGCACCCACTGGCCGTCCTGGAGCCGGTACTGCAGCCGGTCGTGCAGGCGCGACTTGCGGCCCTGCCAGAACTCCCAGCGATCCGGCACCAGCCGGTAGCCGCCCCAGTGCGGCGGGCGCGGCGGGTTGAGCCCGAAGCGCACGCCGGCCTTGGCGGCGTTGGCGACCAGCACGGCGCGGCCGTGGATGACCTCGCTCTGCGGCGAGGCCCAGGCGCCCAGGCGCGAGTCCAGCGGGCGCGAGGCGAAATAGGCATCCGATTCCGCGTCGCTGGTCTTCTCCACGCGGCCCTCGATGCGCACCACGCGCTCCAGCTCGACCCAGTGGAACTGCAGCGCCGCGAAGGGATTGACGGCCAACTCGCGGCCCTTGCGGCTGTGGTAGTTCGTGTACCAGACGATGCCTCGCGCGTCGCAGCCCTTGATCAGCACCACGCGCGTGGAAGGCCGGCCGTCGGGGCCCACGGTGGCCACCGTCATGGCGTTGGGCTCGGGCAGCTGCGCGTCCAGCGCCTGCTGCAGCCACAGCTCGAATTGCTGCAGCGGATCGGCCTGGGAGGCCGTTTCATCGAGTTCGGCGCGCTCGTAGCTCTTGCGCAGGTCGGCGAGTTTGGAGTCCATGACCAAGGATAAACCCTGGGTCAGCCTGGACCGGTTCCGCAGTGGGCCCTAGGGACAGTTCCCACTGTGATTCTTGCTGCACTGCAACGAGACTGCCGGCCTTGGGCACCCGAAGGTGTTCGTGGAGGTTTGACGATGGTGCTCGACATGACCTTTTGCCCCACGGTCATCGTGCTGGCCGCGGGTCGGGGCAGCCGCTTCTACGGCCCGCAACGCGCGCCGCGGCAACTCGACGATGCCGACATGCTCGAAGCCACGCTGCGCCAGGCGGTGGCCAGCGAGTTGCCGGTGCTGGTGGTGACCACGCCGGCGCTAGAGCCCAGTGCGCGCTCGCTGGTGGCCGCGCGTGACGTGGCAGTGCTGCCGGACGTGAAGCTGCCCGACGGCAGCCTGGCAACGCCCGGGCTCAGCGCCTCCATCGCCGCCGGCGTCGGCGCGCGGCCCGACGCCTCGGGCTGGGTGGTGCTGCCGGCCGACATGCCGCTGGTGCAGCCCGGCACCCTGGTGGCCGTGGCGCAGGCGCTGCGCGTGCACGCCGTGGCCTATGCCCAGCACGCGGGCCGGCGCGGCCACCCGGTGGGCTTCGCCGCCGAGCTCTATTCCGAGCTGGTGCAGCTGCCCGACGACAGCGCCGCGCGCCGCCTGGTGGCGCGCTATCCCTCCTGCGGCGTGGACGTGGACGACCCGGGCACGCAGCTCGACCTGGAATCGCTGCAGGATCTGCATGCCCTGCCGCTGCCGCCCGGGCCGCCGGCCCTGGCCCCGGTGCCGCCGCTCTTCTGATTCCTGCGGCGCCTCGCTCGACGCGCCGCACACGCTCACCGGGCCGCCTTCACGGGCGGCCCTTTGTTTTTCTCGGGACGTGGGCTCAGCGCTCGTCCAGCAGCCGATGCCGGCGCGCCAGGGCGAGCAGCTTCTCGCTCTCGCGGTCGGGCATGCCGTGGCAGCGCAGCGCGGTGGCGGTGTGCAGCAGGTACTCCAGCGTGCTGCCGTAGCGCCCGCGCGCATGGCGCAGCACCTCCAGCAGCTCGTCCTCGCTCAGGTGCCCGGTGTAGCTGGGGCTGCGCCGGCTGAGCGTGAAGGCCAGCGCCCGCACCGGGCCGCCGGGCGTGCGGCAGCGCAGCCAGCGCGGGTCGTACACGCCGGTGGGCATCTCGCGCACCCACAGCCGCGGCAATTCCTCCTCGACGCGCTCCTGCGCCAGCCGGTACACCACGCCGCGGCAGCAACCGCCGGGCAGCAGCGCATAGACCAGCCCCGGACGTTCGGGCGTGCCGCGGTTGACGCGCGAGCGCATGCGCAGCGCGCGGTGGTAGCCATGCACCTGCGCCGGGCGCTGCTCCTCGGCCTCGAACTCCGGCCGCCAGATCAGCGAGCCGTAGCCGAACACCCACAGGTCGCCGCGATCCCACTGCCGCAGCACCTGCTGCAGCAGTCGGACGGGATCGCGCAGTTGCAGGCTCTCGTGCAGCAGCGTCTCGTCCATGCCGACCAGCGTAGCGGGTGCAGCGATTGCCGGCCCCGTAGTTCCACCGATTTGACGCTGTAACCTGGTTACTTCAAAATGGGTAACTGAGTTACACGACGCCGGGACGCCCATGAAGACCGCCATCCTCGACATCACCGACCGCATCCGTGAGCGCAGCGCGGCCAGCCGCGGCGCCTACCTGGCGCGGGTGCGGCGCCTGGCCGCTCGCCAGCGCGGCAGCGACCGCCTGGGCTGCGCCAACGTCGCCCACGCCTTCGCCGCGCTGCCCGGCAGCGACAAGCTGCGCATCGTGGCCGAGCGCGCGCCCAACCTCGGCGTGGTCACGGCCTACAACGACATGCTCTCGGCGCACCAGCCCTACGAGAGCTACCCCGGGCTGTTGCGCGACGAGGCCCGCCGCCACGGCGCCACGCTGCAGGTCGCCGGCGGCGTGCCTGCCATGTGCGACGGTGTCACGCAGGGCACGCCCGGCATGGAGCTGAGCCTGTTCTCGCGCGACACCATCGCCATGGGCACGGCCATCGCGCTGTCGCACGACGTCTTCGACGGCGCGCTGCTGCTGGGCATCTGCGACAAGATCGTCCCGGGCCTGCTCATCGGCGCGCTGCACTTCGGCCATCTGCCCTGCGTCTTCGTCCCTGCCGGGCCGATGAGCAGCGGCCTCTCAAACACCGAGAAGTCCCACGTGCGCGAGCAGTACGCGCAGGGGCAGGTGGGCCGCGAGGCGCTGCTGCAGGCCGAGAGCTCCGCCTACCATGGCCCCGGCACCTGCACCTTCTACGGCACCGCCAACAGCAACCAGATGCTGCTGGAGGCCATGGGCCTGCACGTGCCCGGCGCCGCCTTCATCCATCCGCACGACGGCCTGCGCGAAGACTTGACCCGCGAGGCGGTGCGCAGCGCGCTGGCGCTGGTCGAGCGCAGGCAGCTCATCGGCGAGCAGGTGGACGAGCGTGTCATCGTCAATGCCATGGTGGCGCTGCTGGCCACCGGCGGCTCCACGAACCATCTCATCCACTGGGTGGCGGTGGCGCGCGCGGCCGGCATCCACATTGACTGGAGCGATTTCGCCGAGCTCTCCGCCGTGGTGCCGCTGCTGGCACGCGTCTATCCCAACGGCAGTGCCGACGTGAACCAGTTCCAGGCCGCCGGCGGCCCCGGCTTCGTGCTGCGCGAGCTGCTGGACGCCGGCTGCCTGCACCCCGACGTGGCCGCCGTCGCCGAGGGCGGCATCGGCGCCTATACGCAGGTGCCGGTGCGCGACGAGGGCAAGCTCACCTGGCGCGCGCTGCCGCCGTCGCCCATCGACCCCGCTGTCGTGCGCACCCACACCGCGCCGTTCTCGGCCACCGGCGGCCTGAAGCTGCTCACCGGCAACCTGGGCCGCTCGGTGATCAAGGTTTCCGCGGTGCCGGCCGACCGGCATGTGATCGAGGCGCCGGCACGGGTGTTCGACTCGCAGGAGGCGCTGATGGCCGCCTTCAAGGCCGGCGAGCTGGAGCGCGACCTCGTTGCCGTGGTGCGCTTCCAGGGCCCGCACGCCAACGGCATGCCCGAGCTGCACAAGCTCACGCCGCCGCTGGCGGTGCTGCAGGGCAAGGGTTTCAAGGTCGCGCTGGTCACCGACGGGCGCATGAGCGGCGCCTCGGGCAAGGTGCCCGCCGCCATCCACGTCACGCCCGAGGCGCTGGCGGGCGGCCCGCTGGCGCGCGTGCGCGACGGCGACCTGATCCGTCTCGACGCCGGCGCCGGCACCCTGGAGGTGCTGATCGACGACGCCACCTGGGCCGCGCGCGAGCCGGCCACCATCGATCCCGCGCAGGCCGAGGACAACGCCCATGGCCTGGGCCGCGATCTCTTCGGCGGCATGCGCCGCAATGTCACCAGCGCCGAGGAGGGCGCCTGCACATGGCTGTAACCAATCCCATCGAGCTGGCCGGCTTCGGCCCGGTCATTCCCGTCATCGTCCTGCAGCGCCTGGAAGACGCCGTGCCCATGGCGCAAGCCCTGGTCGAAGGCGGCGTGCGCGTGCTGGAGGTGACGCTGCGCACCCCGGTGGCGCTGCAGTGCATGGAGGCCATCGCGCGCGAGGTGCCCGACGCCATCGTCGGCGCCGGCACCGTGCGCTCGGTGGCCGACGCGCGCGCCGCGTTCAACGCCGGCTGCCAGTTCGCCGTGACGCCGGGCTACGTCTCGGAGATCGGCCTGGAGTGCCGCGAGATCGGCCTGCCGCTGCTGCCCGGCGTGGCCACCGCCTCGGAGGTGATGGCCGCCAACATCGACGGCTTCAACTTCCTGAAGTTCTTCCCGGCGACGGCGGCGGGCGGCATCCCGATGCTCAAGGGCCTGGCCGGCCCGTTCGCCGACGTGGCGTTCTGCCCCACCGGCGGCCTGACGCCGCAGAACGCGCCGGACTTCCTGGCGCTGCCCAACGTCAAGGTCTGCGGCGGCTCCTGGCTCACGCCGGCCGACGCCGTGCAGGCCGGCGACTGGGGCCGCATCACGCAGCTGGCGCGCGAGGCGCAGGCGCTGCGGGGGTGAAGGGCTTGCCCGGCGGTGTGCCGGGCTTGAGGACGGCGGCAGACTGCCGCCGTCATGGCCCCGTGGGCGGGGCCGGGGCGCAGGCTCAGGTGCCGCGCTGAATCAGCTCCACCTTGTACCCGTCCGGGTCGGTGATGAAGGCGATGACGGTGTTGCCGCCCTTGACCGGGCCGGGCTCGCGCGTGATGGCGCCGCCCAGGGCCGCGGCCTTCTCGCGCACGGCCGCGCAGGTGGCGGCCACGTCTTCGACGCCGATGGCGATGTGGCCGTAGGCGCTGCCCAGCTCGTACTTCTCGACGCCGTAGTTGTAGGTCAGCTCGATCTCGGCCTGGCCCGGGTTGCCGCCGGCGTAACCGACGAAGGCCAGGTCGTACTGCTGCTCGGGCCGCTGCGTGGTGCGCAGCAGCTCCATGCCCAGCACCTGCGTGTAGAAGTCGATGGAGCGCTGCAGGTTGCCCACGCGCAGCATGGTGTGCAGAAGTCTCATGGGATGTGTTCCAGGGGTGTGGAAAGAGCGGGCGAGTGTGCCACCCGGCTCCGGGCGCCGTAGGGCGCTTGCCGGGGCGGGCCCGCGCGGCGTGCGGGCTCCGGGGGCGCGGTGCCACATGGCGGAACGGAGGGGGCGGGGCACCGCGCCCCAACCCTCACACCGGCATCGTGTAGTTCAACGCCATGCGCCCCCCGTCCACGACCACGATCTCGCCGGTGATGTAGCTGGCGGCGTCGCTGAGCAGGTAGGCCACGGTGTCGGCCACCTCGTCGGGCTCGCCCAGGCGGCCCATGGGGGTGCGGCTGAGGATGCGCGCCTTGGCCTCCTCGCTGGTGAGCACCGCCTGGCGCGCCAGCTCGGTGGCGATGGTGCCCGGCGCCACCGCGTTGACGCGGATGCGCTGCTTCACCAACCCGAGCGCCATGGCGCGGGTGAGCTGGTCGATGGCGCCCTTGCTGGCGTTGTAGCTGGCGATCGTCGGGATGGCGGTGCGGCCGTTGACCGAGCTCATATTGACGATGGAGCCGCCCGTGCCCTGGCGCACCAGCTCGCGCGCCACGGCCTGGCCGGCGAGGAAGGCGCCCTTGAGGTTGACGTTGATGACCGCGTCCCAGTCGGCCTCCGTGATGTCCAGGAACTCCGCGGCACGGAAGATGCCGGCGTTGTTGACCAGCCCGTCCACGCGCCCGAAGAAGCTCAGCGTCGCCGCCATGGCGGCCTGCACCTCGGCGGCGCTGGAGACGTCGCAGCGCTGGTACAGCGCGCGGCCGTCCTCGCTGCCCAGCTCCGCCGCCAGCGCCCCGCCGGCCTCGTCGTGGAGGTCCCACAGCGCCACGCGCGCCCCGTCGGCGAACAACCGCCGCGCGCAGGCTGCGCCGATGCCCTGCGCCCCGCCCGTGACCACGAACACCCGCTCGTCCAGGCCAAAACCGATGTCTGCCATGCGTGCCTCCCGTGATGGATGGAAGGGGCAGTCTAGGGGGTGGGGGAGAGAAGGCCTGCCGGGCATCGCTTCCGGAGCACGGGGCGCATGCCGGTGTCGCCGGGTGGCTGGCTTGCACCTCGCTAGCGCTCGAATACGACTACCGGGGCTGTTTGTCGTTTCCGGTGGAGACGTTGCCAGGGACGCTGGCGGGCTCCCTGGCGATGTATGGGAAGGAGCCGTGGGCACCTTGGGCGCAGGAGTTGGAACTGGCCGCGACGCTGACGCAGAGCGAAGCGATCATCATTTTGCGGCACCAGGAGACGCAGGAGCGGGTGGAGAGGGGTGTAAGCGGCGCGCGCCGGTAGCGCTGTGGCTTTGACCGCGAATACCCGCTCGTATTACTTGGAGAAATCAGAGAGTAATGGTGGCCGGTGAAGGAATCGAACCTTCGTCTTCCCTACACAAGCCAATGCTTATTAGCTTGTGTAGGGAAGCCGCGGGATTTCTCCCGCGACCTAGGAACGCACTGCCACTGTGCTAACCGGCCCTTAGTCGGTTAACCAACCAAGTTCAGTCAGTATATCAACGACTTCAGCATCAGACATGAGCAACGCTTCCTTCATGAAGTTGGTGGCAGCATTTTTTCTTCGTGCGTGTGACAAATTACCGTATCGACGTGCCAGCAGAGGTATCGTGATCTGCGAGTCATTGAGTACGTGCCTACATAGCCACTTGGCTACGTCTTGCCAAGCTTTAGAACAAAGTAGTGCATCGTTTGAGTTTAGATCGCCATAGCGGCTTGGCCTCAAGCCGTAACGGGACAATATGGCCTCATGAGGAAGTGCTTGCCATTCGGGCTCAAGAATTCCTGTGCCTTCGTCGCTTTCAGTATGAAGTTCCATGTTCCGCACAAGTCGGTAGTAGTTGACCGTTTCAAACGAAGGTGTGGTTTTTATTTTTTCGGCTTCTTTTTGAATTGCCGAAACTAGGCGTTTCTCAGGGCTGGAGCTGGCCCAAACCGTTAGTGCAAGCGTCTTAGTAATAAAATCGCCCTCGTCTAAGGCGCGCGCCAAAGTTTGGTCCTGCGTCTTAAGGGTTCGAATTTCTGCATGCGATCGAATGCGCTGACACAATGCATCTCCCGCGCTAAACACATAAGCTATATGGGAGAAAACTAAGTATGCTCGCGCATTTTTAAACGCTTCTCCTTGTAGGTGCAATGAATGGAATCCCTCTGTTTTGGCTATATCTCGAATAAATATGCTTTCGCTCGGTTGTTCGGCGATCTTCTTGGTGAATGTTCTTGCTGCTAGTTCGAGCAGGGCAAGGTGTAAATTGTGTCGACCGAGAGAGCGTCGAAAATTTCGCTCCATATCACCCGGGAACCACTGTTGATCTTGTGTGTGTTCCCGCGCGCCTTGACTTCTAGCGTTAGGCTGCGAAAGAGTCGTCCTAGGTTTTGATTTTGTGTTTGTTGTCATGATATTGCTTGAATAAATTAAATCGACTGATTTTCTTGCTCCTGCATATAGTGGAGCAACAACGCTAGTCCAAGCTCCTCGCCTGCGACAGTCTGAATGGCGTTAGAGTAAGAGCGAGCCTCTATCATGCTGTCGTAGAAGTTCGGCAATCCAACAATGTTAAGGCGAATCATGATTAATAGGCTGCTACCAAAAGCGGTCCCGCGCAATTTTGCATACAACAGTTGCAGTTTCAGAAATTTTGCCACTCTCTTGATGCGGTAACGATCAAAACAGGAGGCTCATGTGACTTTTTCACGCTGTGTAGGCTACGTAAGCATGAGGCTTTCATATAAGCTTTATTGTGCTCAATTGGTCGAAGAATGAACTTCACACGGAATAACACGAAGCATCACGATATAAATTAAAGCGACGCACTGTCGCTGGACATCGATGTAGAGGCATATACTGCCTGCACAGAGCAGTTGAAACTTAAAAATTCTGCGCATTTGAATTGAACGAGCTGATGCAGATACTTCTTGAAGTAGAATCACCGGGAAGTGGTTTTGGCACTACCGGTACGGCTTCGGTTTAAGTGATTAAGTCGTCTTGTTGAAGCGAGAGGCTGGTTTGGGGAGAAGCCGTCCTTCACCGAATGTGTTCCTGGGGGGGGGTCGTGTCTGTTGCGGTCTCGAATATCACAAGAGCCGACGCTGAGTAGATAGTCAACGTTTGAAATAAAAGACGTGCCCCGGTTCGTAGGCGCGCTTCCTCTCGATGGAAGGCTTTATACGTCGTTGGGCATAATTATCGGCAAATTACAACAGGAGCCAACCCATGCCAATGAATTACAAGCAGTACCAAGAGGAGGTCACCGCTGATGTCGCGAAGGTCCTCCGCGATGCCGAGTGTCAGCCAATTCTATTCGTCGGTTCTGGGTTTTCAAAGCGGTACGGGAAGGGACCGAACTGGGAGGAACTGTTGACAGCGCTTGCCAAGAAGTGCCCGCTCATCGACAAAGACTTTGCCTACTATAAGCAGGCGCAAAAAGGCGATCTCAAGAAGATTGGCTCAGTATTCACTGATCTTTACCGGGAATGGGCATGGGGCAAGGGCAAGAGTGAGTTTCCTGCCGAGTACTTTAGTGCGACGGCGCCCGCGGACATTTTCATCAAGCATATGATCGCAGAGCTGCTGAAGAACCTCGGACCTAACGCCAAGGGATCGTATGGCTCGAAGGACCTTGACGCAGAAATCGAAGCACTCAAAAACATTAGCGCGCATGCCATAATTACTACGAACTACGATCAGATGCTCGATCCGCTGTTCCCCGAGTATGAGCCTATCATCGGGCAGCAAATCATGCGGAAGGGATACCTAGCGATCGGAGAGATTTTTAAAATCCATGGTTGCTGCACGATACCGCAGTCGATTGTCGTCAACGAAGCAGACTATCAACGGTTCGATGAGGATCACAAGTACCTCAGCGCAAAGCTCCTGACGTACTTCATTGAGCACCCGCTCATCTTCATCGGCTACCGTGCTGACGACCCGAACATCAAGGCGATTTTGTACGACGTATACCGCATGGTGCGCGCTTCAACTGCAGACATTGTCCCAAACATCTACATTCTGCAGTGGGACCCGTCGATTACCGATGATTCGAACCCCGCGCGTGAGTACGTTATTTCAGTCGCGCCGGACATCAATATCCGGATAAAAAGCATCACCGCGAACTCCTTCGAGTGGGTTTTCAAGGCGTTTGGTCAAGCTGGCAACCTCGAAAAGATCAACACCAAGCTCCTACGCGCTCTAATGGCCCGGTCGGTCGAGCTAATTCGGTCAGATATCCCTAAAAAGTATGTCGAGATCAATTTTCAGCAACTGGAACACGCCGTTGAGTCAGGTGAGAACTTTGCGAAGCTGTTTGGTGTCACATCGCTCGCTGATCCATCGAAGGTTAACCTGGATTACAAATACACTATCAGCGGTGTTGCGCAGCAACTTGGCTTCACTTACTGGTATCCGGTTCGTGTGATGATCAGCAAAATTGCAGAGGAAACCGGATTCGACATCACGGCAACGGATAACAAATACCACATCGCGTATAAGATCGGCCACAAGTCGGACCAGCTTACGCATAAATACACCGAAGCTGCCGTTCAACTCTTCCGGAGGTACCAAAAGAGTGAGCCTTTGCAGCTTGACACTGGTGCCGTGGACGTCGACAAAACGTCCGTTGCCGCAGCCGTAGCCAAGGCCTGAATGCCTTCGACTGCGACAAACCGTCGAACAAGGACGAATGCGTCTTGGCTTATGTAAAGACCTCCGGCTCGCACCATATGCTCGGCGCACTTGCGGGTAAGTGCATTTGGTGTTGGAGTTCCGGTCGCGCTTGGATTTTCATGACGGCACGGGTAGAAATGCTCCTGCTACAGAGCAGTCATTCAGTGGCGGCCGCCGGCAGGCAGCAATGGGCATTAAGTAGTCTTTCGGATAGTAGAATTTACCCTATTCTTTATCCGAGTCTGAAATATTTGCCGTCATGCCGTCTAATGCCAGCACCAACCGTAACCAAGACACAGACCGGTAATCATAGACGCCGGCCTACGTCGGTGTAATGAGAAAATCCCAGTCGATCAGACGAACCGGAGTGCCGCACCGCTTAGCCCGCGGCCTTGGCTTCTTTATCCAACCAAACCTCAATCCCCTGCGCATTCAACTCAATATCCATTTCCAGCAATTCATGGATTTGCGCATCGGAAAGCGCACACCCATGTGCCCGCAGGCTGCCTAAATAAAGCTCGAACAGCCCGTCCTTCAGCGCCTCATGCCGCCCCGGCGCTGCCTGCAGCCGCCGGCCCAACTCGACCATCCCGTCCAGCACCTCCAGCAGCAGCTCTTTCAGCCGCGGCACGTCCTGCACGGCGCCGAAGTGCGTCAGGTACAGCCGCTCCGGCCGCAGCGCCGCGATGCGGCTCACCGACTCGCGCAGCGCGTCCGGCTCGAACTGCACCGGCGTGGAGGTCGGGAACACCCAGGCGTTCCCGTTCACGTCCAGCTCGCGGTAGCTCAATCCGAAGGTGTCGCCGGTGAAGACGCCGGCGCTGGCCTCGTCCCAGAGGCAGTGGTGGTGGCGGGCGTGGCCGGGCGTGTCCAGCACGCGCAGGGTGCGGCCGGCCAGCGTGATGCTCATGCCTTCCTCGGTGGTCTTCACGCGCGCGGCGTCCACCGGCACCAGGCGGCCGTAGGAGCGCTCCATCTCCTCGGCGCCGTAGACGGCCAGCGCGCCCTGGTACAGCACGCGCGGGTCGATCAGATGCCGCGCGCCGCGCGGATGCGCCCACAGCGTGGCCTCGGGCAGTGCCTGCATCAGCAGCCCCACGCCGCCGGCATGGTCCAGGTGCACGTGGGTCGGGATCACCAGGTCCACCGCCTCGCGCTGCAAACCCAGCGCCTCCAGCGCGGCCAGCAGCCGCGGCACGGAATGGTTGGTGCCGGTGTCGATGAAGGCGGCGCGCCCGTCCTGCACCAGCAGGTAGGCGGCATCGAAGCCCTCGCGCTGGAAGCCGGTGTCGATGGCGTACACGCCGGCGCCGGCCGGCTGCAGGAAGGTGGGGAGCGTCATGGGCTGAATGGAAATGGGGAAGGAATGACTCAGGGCAGGAACTGCTCGTTGCCCACCAGCGCGATGCGCGTGGCGCGCTGGCGCTGCGCCGCGGCCAGCACGCCGGCCACCGCCGCGTAGGGCACGGCCCGGTCGGCGCGCAGGTGCAGCTCGGGCTGCGGCACTTGCGCCGCTGCGGCGGCCAGCCGCGCCTCCAGCGCCTCGGCGCCCAGGGCCTCGCCGTTCCAGGTGACGGCGCCGGCGGCGTCCACGTCGATGCGCACGATGGTCGGCGGCGTGGGCGGCGCCGCGGGCGCGGCCACGGGCAGCTCCATCTTCACCGCGTGGGTCTGGATCGGGATGGTGACGATGAACATGATCAACAGCACCAGCATCACGTCGATCAGCGGCGTGGTGTTGATCTCGGCCATCAGGCCGTCGTCGCCGTCATCGCGGAATTGCATCGCCATCGGCGTCTTCTCCTTCGGCCCCGTTCAGCGCCCGCCGCCGGCCGGCGGCTCGGTGATGAAGCCCACCTTGCGGATGCCGATCTTCTGGCAGGCCGCCACCACGCGGCCCACGGCCTCGTAGCGCGCGGCCATGTCGCCGCGGATGTGGACTTCGGGCTGCGGGTCCTGCGCCGCCACGGCGCGCAGCCGCGCCTGCAGGGCGGCGAGGTCCAGCGGCTCCAGGCCCCAGTACAGGGCCCCGTCGCGGTCCACCGCCAGCACGATGTTCTCGGGCTTGGTCTGCGTGGGCTGGTTGCGCTCCTTGGGCAGTTCCAGCCGGATGGAGGCGGTCACCACCGGCACCGTGATCAGGAAGATGATCAGCAGCACCAGCATCACGTCCACCAGCGGCGTGGTGTTGATGGTGGAGATCATCGCCTCCTCGTCGGACGCCCCGTCCTGCGGGCTCAGGCCCATGGCCATGGCGGGGCTCCGTCAGCGCTTGCCGGCGAGCAGCACGCTGTGCAGGTCGCTGCCGAAGCCGCGCACCTGTTCCATGGCGGCCTTGTTGCGCCGGATCAGCCAGTTGTAGCCCATGACCGCCGGCACGGCGACGGCGAGGCCGAGGGCGGTCATGATCAACGCCTCGCCCACCGGGCCGGCCACCTTGTCGATGCTGGCCTGGCCGCTGATGCCGATGGCGGTGAGCGCGTGGTAGATGCCCCACACCGTGCCGAACAGGCCCACGAAGGGCGCCGTCGAGCCCACGGTGGCCAGGAAGGCGAGACCGTCCTGCAGCCGGCTGGCGACGTTGTCGATGGCGCGCTGGATCGACATCGAGATCCAGGTGTGGCGGTCGATCTGCTCGGTGAGCTTGCCCTCGTGGTGCTCGCTGGCCTTCAGCCCGGCCTCGGCGATGAAGCGGAAGGCACTGCCGTCCTGCAGCGTCTGCGTGCCGGCCTTGACGCTGTCGGCGTTCCAGAAGCTGCGCGAGGCGGCCTCGGCGCTCTTCATCAGCCGGCGCTGCTCGGCGAGCTTGGTGAAGATGACGTACCAGCTGCCCATGGACATCAGCAGCATCAGCACCAGCGTGCCGCGCGCCACCAGGTCGCCCTGTTCCCAGATCGCCTGCAGGCCGTAGGGATTGGCGACGGCCTCCCGCTGCGCGGCCGCCGGCGCGGCGGGCTCGGCCGGGGCGGCGGGCTGCGCGCCGGCATGCAGGCAGACGGTCAGCAGCCCCGCGCTCAGCAGCCGGGGCCAGAAAGGTTTGTTCTTGGAGGGCATGGTCGGGAACGGGTGCGAAGGTCGAACGGATTGAGGGGAGGCGTCGGGTCAGTCCACCAGCTTCCAGACGTACTCCACCTTGGACCAGGAGCGCTCGGGCTGGCCGTTGACGGTGCCGGGCTTGAAGCGGCACTGCGCCAGCGCCTCCACGGCCAGGCGGTCGAGCATCTTGTGCTCGCGCGTGGGGCCGGCGGAGCGGTCGATGCGGCTCTCCAGCACGTGGCCGTCGGTGTCGATGAGGAAGCTGATGACGGTGGAGCCCTGCGCCTCGGCGCGCCGCGCCGCGGCGTTGTACTCGGGCTTGGCGCAGGCCGAGAAGCTGATCACCGGCGCCGTGCGCTGCACCGGCGCCGGCGGGGCGGGCGGGGCCTCCACCGGGGGCGCGGGCGGAGCCGGCGGCGCGGGCGGCGGGGCCACCGGCACGCTGGTGATGGCGGGAGCCTGCGGCGCCGGCCGCTGCACCTCGGGCACGGGCACCACCGCGGGCGGCGGCGGCGCGGGGGCCGGACGGGGCGGCGGCGGCGCGGGGCGCGGTGGCGGAGGGGCCGGGCGTGGCGGCGGCGGAGGTGGGGGTGGAGGAGGCGGCGGGGCGGGCTTCGGCTCGTCGAGCAGCATGGCCGTCACGGGCGCCTTGACCACGTCCACCACCTTGCGCGCCAGGCCGGTGTAGAGGGCCCAGCCCAGCAGCAGGTGCATCCCCAGCACGGCCGCGATGCCGGCGAGATGGCGTGCGGGGTTGCGTTGCTGGCGGGCGAAATCCACGGGTCGGACGGCTGGCAAGGCCGGAGCTGCAGGGGAAGGCCCGCGAGCGGGCGAGGCCGGCGACTATAGCTTGCCCTGTCCGGGGGGCATGGCAGCACGCTTGCTGGGGTTTCCGGGCGCCTGAGCATCATGTCCGTCCGCCCCATCAAGAACTTCAATGAACCCGGGCTTTCACCTTGATCACTGCCGCACCGGAGGGACTCGATGAGCCGAGGCGCCAAGCCGCGCGCCAGCCTGTGGGGCTCCTTGCTGCTGCTGACGGTGTTCACCGTCGTGCTGACCGTGCTGGGCATCCGGGCGCTGTACCGGCAAGACGAGCAGCGGGAGGCCGCGCGGCTGGAGGCGGTGGCCGAGCTGCGCGCCAACCAGGTGGCCGGCTGGCTGGAGGGGATGCACCGCGCCGCGCGCTTCTTGGGCACCAGCCAGCCGCTGGCCAACCTGTTTCGCCAGTGGCGCGACGAGGGCAGCGACAGCGCCTGGGCCGTGCTGCAGGAGCGGTTGCAGGGCTACCGGGCGGTCATCAATGCGCGCGAGGTGCTGGTCATGGACGCCCAGGGCCGGGTGCTGCAGCAGGACGGGCCGGCCGATGCCTCGCCCGCGCCCGAGCTGCAGACGGCCATCGCGCGGGCGCTGTCCACCGGCGAGGTGCAGCACAGCGGCCTCTACGAGCAGCCCGGGCTGCCGCTGCCGCTGAGGCTGGACGTGGTGGCGCCCCTGGTCCACAGCGGCACGCCGGCGCGGGCGCTGCTGGTGTTCCGCGTGGACCCGCACACCGAGCTCTATCCCCTGCTGCGCCGCTGGCCCGTGCCCAGCGAGACGGCCGAGACCGTGCTGTGGCGCCGGGACGGCGAGCAGGCCCTGGCCCTGACCCCGCTGCGCAGCGACCCGCAGGCTCCGCTGCGGCTGCGCCGGCCGCTGGACCTGCAGGACTGGGTGCTGGGGCGCGTGATGGGCCAGCCCGACTCGCCCAGCGCCGTGACGGACCGGATGGATTTCCTCGGCGTGCCGGTGCTGGCCGCCTGGCGCGCGGTGCCGGACACGGACTGGGTGCTGGTGGCCAAGATGGACCGCGGCGAAGCCCTGGCCGCCACGCAGCGCCTGGCCGCCAGCATCGGCGCCGCGGCCGCCGCGCTGCTGGCCGCTGCCGCCACGGCGCTGTACCTGCAGCGCCAGCGCCGCACGCTGGAGGAATCGCGGCGCCTGGCCGCGGCGCAGCAGGAGCGGCTGCGCGCGCTCACCCTGCTGGAAGCGATTTCCGAGAACTCCACCGACGCCATCTTCGTGAAGGACCTGCAGGGCCGTTACCTGCTGTGCAACCGCGCAACGGCGCAGGCGCTGGGCCGCAGCGTTGATGAGGTGCGCGGAAGGGACGACCGGGAGCTGATGTCGGCCGAGGACGCCGCCCATGTGCGCGCCAGCGACGAACGGGCCCTGGTGGAAGACACCGTCGCCACCCGCCTGGAGCACATCCATACGGTGCGGGGGGCGCGGACTTACCTCACCACCAAGGGGCCGCTGCGCGACGGTCAGGACCGTGTGATCGGGCTGTTCAGCATCGCGCGCGACATCACGGAGATGGATGCCGCGCAGGACCGGCTGCGGCGGCTGTCGCTGGCGGTGGAGCAGAGCCCCAACGGCGTCGTCATCACCGACCGCCAGGGGCTCATCCACTATGCCAATGCCGCCTGGGCCGACTTCGTGGGCGAGCCGGTGCAGGCCTTCCCGGGCCGCAGCCTGCGCGAGGCCGGGCTGGGCCAGGCCAAGGTGGGTGCCCTGTGGGCGGCGCTGGACGCCGCCTTGCCCTGGACGGGCGAGCTGCGCCTGGGCGGCCGCCAGGGCGAGCCGCGCGACCTGCTCGTGCGCCTGGCTCCCATCCAGCATCCCGAGGGGCGCGAGCAGGAGCTGCTGCTGGTGTTCGAGGACGTGACGGCGCTGCGCTGCCAGGCCGCCGAGCTGGCGCAGCACCGCGACCTGCTGGAGCAGCGCGTGGCCGAGCGCACGCGCCAGCTGGAGGACGCCAACCGCGCGCTGCGCGTGCAGGCCGAGGAGGTGGCCACGCTCTACAACCGTGCGCCCTGCGGCTACCACTCCACCGACACGGACGGCACCTTCGTGGCCATCAACGACACCGAGCTGGCCATGCTCGGCTACCGGCGCGAGGAGCTGGTCAACCGGCTTCGCCTGCCCGACCTGATGCCGCCGGCGCAGCGCCCGCTGTTCGCCCAGTACCGCGCGCAGCTGGAGCGGCTGGGCATGCTGCGCGGCCTGGAATACGACCTCGTGCGCAAGGACGGCAGCGTGCTGCCGGTGGTGGTGGACGTGGTGGCCGAGCTCGACAGCCGGGGCCGGCTGCTGCGCACCCGCGCCACCATGTTCGACAACCGCGAGCGCAAGGCACGCGAGGCCGAGATCCAGGCGCTGACGGCGCGGCTGGCGCAGCGCGCCGACGAGGCCGAGGCCGCCAACCGGGCCAAGAGCGCGTTCCTGGCCAACATGAGCCACGAGATCCGCACCCCGCTCAACGCCATCATCGGCCTGACCCACCTGCTGCGGCGCGACCAGCCCACGCCGGCGCAGGCCGAGCGCCTGGCCACGATGGAGGACGCCGCGCAGCACCTGCTGGGCGTCATCAACGACGTGCTGGACCTCTCCAAGATCGAGGCCGGCAAGCTGGAGCTGGAGCGCGTGGACTTCCGCCTCGACGAGCTGCTGTCGCGCAGCTGCGCGCTCGTGGCCCAGGCCGCGCACCAGAAGAACCTGGAGCTGGTGGTGGACGGCACCGGGCTGCCCGAGGCGCTGCACGGCGACCCGACGCGGCTGTCGCAGGCGCTGGTGAACCTGCTGAGCAACGCCGTGAAGTTCACGCACCAGGGCATGGTGCTGCTGCGCGCCGAGCCGCTGCGGCGCGAGGAGGTGGAGCTGTTGGTGCGCTTCGAGGTGCGCGACACCGGCATCGGCATCGCGGCCGGGCAGCGCGCGCAGCTGTTCCAGGCTTTCGAGCAGGCCGACAGCTCCACCACGCGGCGCTTCGGCGGCACCGGGCTGGGCCTGGCCATCACGCGGCGGCTGGTGCAGCTCATGGGCGGCGAGATCGGCGTGGACAGCGTGCCGGAGCAGGGCAGCCGCTTCTGGTTCACCGTGCCGCTGCGCGTGGCGCGGGACGTGCCCGGGCCGATGCTGCCGCTGGCGCTGCAGGGCCAGCGCGCGCTGCTGGTGGACGACCTGCCCGAGGCCCGCGAGGCGCTGGAGCACATGCTGCAACTGATGGGGCTGCGGGTGGACCAGGCCGGCTCCGGCGCGCAGGCGCTGCAGGCCGTGCAGGCGGCGCGGCAGCGCCACGAGCCCTACGAGCTGCTGCTCGTCGACTGGCAGATGCCGGACATGGACGGCCTGCAAACCCTGCAGCAGCTCCGGCGCCTGGGCGGCGAGCTGCCGCCGAGCCTGCTGGTGACGGGGCACGACCCGGACGCGCTGGAGGCGGTGGCGCGGCGGGCCGGCTTCGCGGGCGTGCTGATGAAGCCGCTGACGGCCTCCACGCTGCTGGACCGCCTGGTGCAGCTGCCGCTGTCCGCGTCCCCGCCGGCGATGCCGATGCCCGTGGCCGTGCCGGCCTCCGGGTCCGCGCAGGCCACTACGCCGGCCGCCGGCGCGGCGGCGCTGCGGACGCGCTTTGCCGGCACGCGGGTGCTGCTGGTGGAGGACAACCCCGTCAATCGCGAGCTGGCCATGGAGCTGCTGCGCTTTGCCGGCTTCGAGGTGGACTGTGCCGACGACGGCGCCGAGGCCGTGGCGAAGGTGCGCGGGCACAAGGCTGGCTACGCGCTGATCCTCATGGACATGCAGATGCCGGTGATGGACGGGTTGCAGGCGGCGCGCGCTATCCGGGCGCTGCCCGAAGGGCGGCAGGTGCCCATCCTGGCCATGACGGCCAATGCCTTTGCCGAGGACCGCGCCGCCTGCATCGAGGCCGGCATGAACGACTACATCCCCAAGCCCGTCAATCCGGTATTGCTTTACGCCACGCTGGAGCGCTGGCTGGAGCGTGAAATCCGGCAAGCTCTCCCCCGAAAGAGGGAGGCCTAGAATCGGCTCATGGTTCTCCCTATGCAAGGCGTCCCGTCGGCATTGATTGCCCGCAACGAATCCTGGGTGCGCAAGCAGGCGCAGGCCCTGGTGCGGCATCTGCCGGCCAACGTCGAAAAGGCTGACCTGATCCAGGTCGGGCTCATTGCCGTGGCACAGGCCGCATTGAGCTTCGAGTGGGAGGGCGACCGCGACACCGAAGAGGCGAAAGAGGCTTTCGTGCGCTATGCGCGCATGCGGGTCAAGGGCGCGATGCTCGACGAGCTGCGCCAGATGGACCACCTGGGCCGTGGCCAGCGGCGCAAGGTCAAGATCATCCAGATCGCGCGCGAGCGCTGGCGCGCCACCAACGGCGGCGAGCCCACGCTGGCGCAGCTCAGCAAGGTCTGCGGCATCAGCGTGGACGAGATTTCCGCGCTGGAGATGCTGGACCAGGCCGGGCGCACGCGCAGCAGCAGCGGGCCCGACTCGGACTTCGACGAGCCGCACCACGAGTTCCACCCCGCCACCGAGAAGGAAGAGGTGGAGGCGCGCGTGGACACCAGCATCGTCATGCGCCACCTGGAGAAGTTCTTCGCGCAGCTGCCCGAGCGCGACCGCCAGGTGATCGATTCCTACCTGGGCGTGGGCATGACGCCGGTGGAGCTGGCGGCCTCGCTCAAGGTCACGCCCTCGCGCGTGTCGCAGCTCTACAAGTCGGTGCTGCAGCGCATCTCCAACCACTTCGGGCATCCGGGGCAGCACCGCGTGGTGGACCGCGTGCCCGCCGTGGCGGCCAAGCATTTCGACGAGCTGGTCCAGCAGCGCGAGAAGGAGCTCGAAGCCTCGCCCACCGACGGGCCGTGGGGCGAGCTCATCGAGAACGTGCTCACCAAGCCCAAGGAGCAGTTCGGCGCGCCCCCGGGCGACGAGCGCATCTCGGTCAGCAGCACGACGCGCTGGGGGTGATTCGCATCCCACGAAGCTCGTGAACTCACGACTCCCGTTCGGGCTGAGCCTGTCGAAGCCCCCGCGGCGGCATCCGGGCGCATGCCCTTCGACAAGCTCAGGGCGAACGGGTGGTGTGGCGTCCGGTGCCGACTGGGGTTTGTGAAACACAAAGGGCCCGCGGGGCCCTTTGTTTGTATGGAGACACGCCCCGGCTAGCCGGGGCGTTGTTCCGTCAGCAGCGCTCGAACACCGCCGCGATGCCCTGGCCCCCGCCGATGCACATGGTCACCAGCGCGTAGCGGCCCTGCACGCGCTGCAGCTCGTGCAGCGCCTTGGTGGCGATGATCGCGCCCGTGGCGCCCACCGGGTGGCCCAGCGAGATGCCGGAGCCGTTGGGGTTGACCTTGGCCGGGTCGAGGTCGAGCTCCTTGCTCACCGCGCAGGCCTGGGCCGCGAAGGCCTCGTTGGACTCGATCACGTCCAGGTCCGCCACCTTCAGCCCCGCGCGCTGCAGCGCCAGCCGGGTGGCCGGCACCGGGCCGATGCCCATGACCTCGGGCTCCACGCCGGCGTGGGCGTAGGCCACCAGGCGCGCGATGGGTTTCAGGCCGCCGGCCTTGACGGCATTGCCGCTGGCCAGCACCAGCGCGCCGGCGCCGTCGTTGATGCCCGAGGCATTGCCGGCGGTGACGCGGCCGTTCTCCTTGCGGAAGGCGGGCTTCATCTTGGCCAGCGTCTCCAGCGAGGTGTCGGCCTTGACGTGCTCGTCCACCTCGAAGCTCACCGTGCCCTTGCGGGTGACGATCTGCACCGGGGCGATCTGGTCCTTGAAGCGGCCCGCGGCAATCGCGGCGGCGGCGCGTTGGTGGCTTTGCACGGCCAGCGCGTCCATCTGCTCGCGCGTGATGCCGAAGCGGTCGGCCACGTTCTCGGCGGTCACGCCCATGTGGATGCGGCCGAAGGGGTCGTGCAGGATGCCCAGCATGTAGTCCTGCAGCTGCGCGTCGCCCATGCGCTGGCCCCAGCGCGCGGCGGGCATCAGGTACGGGCCGCGGCTCATGTGCTCGGCGCCGGCGCCGATGGCGAACTCGCAGTCGCCCAGCATGATCGCCTGCGAGGCCGAGACGATGGCCTGCAGGCCCGAGCCGCACAGGCGGTTGACGTTGAAGGCCGGCGTCTCGTTGGGGCAGCCGGCGTTGAGGGCGGCGACGCGGCTCAGGTAGGCGTCGCGGGCCTCGGTGGGAATCACGTTGCCCATGGCCAGGTGGCCGATGCGCTGCGGATCGACGCCGCTCCTGTCGAGCGCGGCCTTGACGGCAGTGGTGGCCAGGTCTGCCAGCGGCGTGTCCTTGAGCGTGCCGCCGAAGGTGCCGATGGCCGTGCGCATGGCCGAGAGAACGAACACTTCCTGAGTCATGTGGGGTGCCTCTGTTGTGTGGAGTTGTTCACGTTAGGCGCGACAACCCACACAAAGCTGACAAAAAGAGGCCCCCTGGGGCTTGTCCCGAGTCGTCGGATGACTTAGCTCAACGCGGCGGCGGCAGCGGCCGGCCCAGCATGCGCGGCCACAGCCAGGCCAGGGCGCGCCCGGTGTCGATGCGTCCGCCCACCTGGCGCGGCGGCACGGGCCGCACCGCGCCGTCGGCCTCCTGCCGCGCCACCACGAAGCCAAACACGTACTGCGGCTCCTGGCCCATGCGCAGGTCCGTGATCAGCAGCTCCTCGCCCGCCTGGGCGAGCTTGTAGAAGCCGTGGCTGAAGCTGCGCACATGCTGCGCCGCCTGCACCGGGCGCAGCAGCGGCGCCAGGGCGGTGCCGCGGTCGAAGCGCTCGAAGGCCATGGTGTCGCCGCGGTCCAGCAGCGACCTGAAACCCTCGTGGTAGTGGCCGTCCTGCACCAGCACCACGCGCCACAGGAGGGTGTTCAGCGGCGCGGGCGTGACCAGCACGCGCTGCGGCGCCAAGCCCTGCGCCCGCGCCGAGGCCAGCGCCAGCCGCTGCACCTGCTGCTGGGCCACCACGCTCCAGGCGATGTAGCCCACGGACAGGGCCAGGCCGAGCAGGTTCCAGCGCCGCCCGCGCGCGCCGCGCAGCGCCAGCGCTGCCAGCAGTCCGCCCAGCAGCGGCAGCGTCACCAGCGGATCGATGATGAACAGCGAGCCCACGGCGAAGGGGTGGTCGCTGAAGGGCAGGGCCAGCCGCGTGCCGTAGACGGTCATCAGGTCCAGCAGCGGGTGCGTCAGCAGCGCCAGCGTGGTGGCCAGCCACCAGCGCTTGAAGCCGCCGCCGAGCCAGCGCGCCATCGGCGCGGCCAGCAGCGGGGCCAGCAGCGCCAGCCACAGCAGCGAGTGGCTGTGGCCGCGGTGCAGCACCATGTTGCTCACGGCATCGCCGTGGTCGATGAGCACGTCCAGGTCGGGCAGGGTGTTGCAGACCGCGCCCCACAGCGCGGCTTTCCAGGGGGCGATGCGGCGCCCCAGCACGGCTACGCCGAGGGTGGCGCCCAGGGCGACATGAGTGAGGGAGTCCATGGGGCGATGCTGCCAGCCCGGCAGGCGGCACGCCGGGCGCGGGCCATCGCGGGCGCGGCCGGCCGCGCGGACTGCGGAACAATCGCGCCTTTGCCCGCAGTGCCATGACCACCCCCGCCACGTCTTCCCCCGCCGCCGCCGCCGCCCCGGCCGAGGCCTTGCGCCACAGTGCCTTCGAGGACGTGCTGGCGCTGGTGATGGGCACGCTGTTCATCGCGCTGGCGGTGGCGATGTTCCAGCACGCGGGGCTGCTGGCCGGCGGCACGGCCGGGCTGGCCTTTCTCGCCCACTACCTGCTGGACGTGCCCTTCGGTGCGGCCTTCTTCGTGCTGAACCTGCCCTTCTACGCGCTGGCCTGGGTGCGCATGGGCCGGCGCTTCACGGCCAAGACGGTGGTGGCGGTGTCGCTGCTGTCGCTGTTCACCGCCGCGCAGGCGCAGTGGGTGGACTTCGGGCGGCTGGCGCCGCTGTACGCGGCGGTGCTGGGCGGGATGCTGCTGGGCGCGGGCTTCCTGATCCTGTTCCGGCACCGGGCCAGCCTGGGCGGCGTGGGCATCCTGGCATTGGTGCTGCAGGAGCGCCGCGGCTGGCGCGCGGGCCATGTGCAGATGGCCATCGACTGCGCCATCGTCGCGGCGGCGCTGTTCACCGTGTCCTGGCAGCGCGTGGCGCTGTCCATCGTCGGCGCGGTGGCGCTGAACCTGGTGCTGGCGCTCAACCACCGGCCCGGGCGCTACGTGGCGCAGTAGCGCCCAGCGGCCACGGATCGCGCGCGCCCAGGCGGCGGCTTTCCACGAACACCGGCTCGCGCTCGCCGGCGGCGGCGCTGACGGCGCGGCCGGGCCCCTGGCGCCGGGCCTCGGCCAGCGCCAGGCGCGCGCGGTGCAGGCCCTGCGCCAAGTCCTCGCCCGCGCGCAGCTCGCCCACGCCGAAGCTCAGGCTCAACGGCGGCGGCGGCTCCAGCAGCGCCAGGGCCTGCACGCGCTCGGCGATGCGCGCCGCCGCCGCCATGGCGTTGCGCAGCGTGGTGCCGGGCAGCAGCAGCACGAAGGCATCGCCGTGGCGGCCGGCGAGGTCGTGCCCGCGCAGCGTGGCATGCACGCCGTGCGCCACCACGCGCTGGCGCGCGCGCACGCGGGCCTCCTCCTGGTTGGCCTGCGGATGGGGATCGATGTCGAACAGCAGCACCGCCGAGGGCCGGGTCTCGCGCCGCAGCAGCCGCCGCGCCAGCACCTCGAAATGGGCGCTGCCCGGGGCCAGCAGCTCGCGCCGGCCCAGCATGCGCAGCCGCCGGCGCGACTCGCGCAGCGCGCTCTCCGCGCGCTCGTGCGCCAGCAGCGCCGCCACGCCGCTGGCGGCCATGGCCAGCAGGGCATTGAGCATCAGCGCCGCCGGCGCGGCCCAGGCCTGCGCCTGCAGTGCCAGCCAGGCGGCCAGGCCCTGCAGCGTGGCGCCGGTGGCCAGCGTCAGCGCCGAGATGCGCAGCACGAAGCTGTGGCGGTGCGCCTGGGCGCGGGCCAGCACCAGCGCGACGCAGGCCTGCAGCGCCGCGGCCAGCACCGCGGCATGCGCGTCGCGCTGCGGGCCTTCCTCGAACTCCAGGCCCAGCGCCCACAGCGCCGCCAGCCCGGCCAGCAGCGCGTCGCCCCCGGCGCTGCCGGGCAGGCGCTGGCGCGCGTCGAAGCGGCGCAGCCCCTGCAGCGCCGCCAGCGGCCACAGCGACAGCAGCCACAGCCCCAGGCCCGCCAGCAGCCGCGACTCCTCGCCCGCGAGCTGCAGCGCCGCGCCGGCTGCGGCCAGCGCCGGCGCCGCCACCCAGCCCCAATGGCCGCGCGGCATGGCATGCAGCAGGCCCCAGGCAGCCATCAGCAGCGCCACGCCGGCGGTGAGCACCAGGTCGGCCAGCAGCAGGGTCGGAAGGTCGGGTTGCATCGTCACCGGGCGCCGCCGGCCAGTGTGGTGGGGACGCAGCCGCACTGTCGCTATCGGCAAGGCACGGACTGCAACCGCCTGCATCACCCTGACGGCCCGGCTGACGCCTGGATACAGCAGGGCCGGTGCCTGGGGGGGTTGGTTACCATCGCCGCGCTTTCAACACCCAGGGGGTTTGCACCATGGCCATGGACGTCGTCGATTACGAAATCAAGGGCGCGGAGATGCAGTTCGTCGAGATCGAGCTCGATCCCGGCGAGGCCGCGGTGGGCGAGGCCGGCAGCCTGATGTTCATGGACGGCGGCATCGCCATGGACACGGTGTTCGGCGACGGCGCGCGCCAGGGCGGCGGCGGCCTGTTCGGCAAGCTGTTGGGCGCGGGCAAGCGGCTCATCACCGGCGAGTCGCTGTTCACCACCGTCTACACCAACCAGGCGCCGGGCAAGCAGCGCGTGGCCTTCGCCGCGCCCTACCCGGGCAAGATCCTGCCGATGGACCTGCGCCAGCTCGGCGGCACGCTCATCTGCCAGAAGGACGCATTCCTGTGCGCCGCGCGCGGCGTCTCGCTGGGCATCTACCTGCAGCAGAAGCTCTCGGTGGGCTTCTTCGGCGGCGAGGGTTTCATCATGCAGCGCCTCGACGGCGACGGCCTGGCCTTCGTGCACGCCGGCGGCACCGTGGTGCGGCGCGAGCTGCAGCCCGGGCAGACGCTGCTGATCGACACCGGCTGCGTGGTGGCGATGACGCCCAGCGTCAACTTCGAGATCCAGTACGTCGGCAAGATCAAGACGGCGCTGTTCGGCGGGGAAGGGCTGTTCTTCGCGCGCGTCACCGGCCCGGGCACGGTGTGGCTGCAGAGCCTGCCCTTCTCGCGCCTGGCCTCGCGCGTGTTCGCGGCCGCGCCGCAGACCGGCGGCGGCGGGCGCGAGGAGGGCTCGATCCTGCCCATGGCGGCCGGCGCCGGGCTGCTGGGCGGCCTCTTTGGCGGCGGCGACGACGATTGATAAGGCACGCGCTCCGGCGTGCGCGCCGGGGTGCCGCAGCGGCGGGCGGCACGTGCATGGCGGGACCGTGACGGACGTCAACATCCGAGCAGCCCGCCGGGCTGTCGGGCCGGGGTGGCTTGACTACACTGACGCCCCCTGCAAACGGTGGTGGACCCATGAAGCTGTTCTCGACGGTGGCGCGCGCTGGCGCCGGTGTGTTTTTACTGGCCGCCGCATCCTGGGCCGCCGCCCAGGGCGCCGCTGCCGCCACCGCCTTGCCGCCGGTGTTCGTGCTCAATTCGCAGGACGCCAACGTCAGCGTCCTGGACCGCGCCACCATGCAGCCGCGCGCGCTCATTCCCACCGGCAAGGAGCCGCACCACCTCTACCTGACGCCGGACGAGAAGTCGATCGTCGTGGCCAACGCGCTGGCCGACTCGCTGACCTTCATCGACCCCAAGACCGCGCAGGTGCAGCGCACGGTGACGGACATCAGCGACCCCTACCACCTGCGCTTCTCGCCGGACATGAAGTGGTTCGTCACGGCGGCCAACCGCCTCAACCACATCGACATCTACAAGTGGCAGCCCGCCAACGCCGCGCAGCCGCTGCAGCTGGCCAAGCGCATCCCGGCCGGGCGCACGCCCAGCCACCTGTCCATCGACAGCAAGTCCACGGTGGTCTACGGCTCCTTGCAGGACAGCGACGAGCTCATCGCCATCGACCTGCACACCCAGACCCCGCGCTGGCGCGTGCCCGTGGGCAAGATGCCCGCGGACGTCTACCTCACGCCCGACGACCGCACGCTGCTGGTGGGGCTGACCGGCGACGAGGTGGTGGAGGCCTACGACGTCAGCGGCGCGCAGCCGAAGCTGATCAAGCGCATCCCCACCGGCAAGGGCGCGCACGCCTTCCGTTCGAGCGGTGACGGCAAGCACATCTTCGTGTCCAACCGCGTGGCCAACACGATCAGCAAGATCGACACGCAGGCGCTCGCGGTGGTGGCCGACTATCCCGCGCCGGGCGGCCCGGACTGCATGGAGCTGCTCTCCGACGGCAAGACGCTGCTGGTGTCCTCGCGCTGGGCGCGCAAGGTCACGGTGATCGACACCGAGAAGAAGCAGATCGTGCAGCAGGTGGCGGTGGGCCGTTCGCCGCACGGCATCTGGACGCTGGACCATGCGTCGCGCCGCTAGCGTCCTGACCCTTGGCCTCGGGCTGGCGGCCGGCTGGGCCGCGGCGCAGCCCTGCGACAAGCCGGTGTACCTGACCTTCGACACCGGCCACATGGGCGTCGCGCCGCTGGTGGCGCAGGTGCTGCAGCGCCAGGGCGTCAAGGCCACCTTCTTCCTGGCCGACGAGCGCACGCTCGACGGGGGCGGCAGCCTGGACGAGCACTGGGCGCCGTGGTGGCGCGCGCGTGCCGCCGAAGGTCATGCCTTCGGCTCGCACACCTGGGACCACGTGGTATGGCGCGGCGACGAGCGCGGCGCCTTCCGCATGCAGCCCACGGCCGGTGAGCAGGCCGGCCAGCGCCTGACCATGGATGAGGCGGCGTACTGCGCCGAGCTGAAGAAGCCGGCCCAGCGCTTCGAGGCCATGACGGGCCGGAAGATGTTGCCGCTGTTTCGCGCGCCCGGCGGCAAGACCTCGCCGGCGCTGCTGGCGGCGGCGCAGCGCTGCGGCTTCACGCACGTGGGCTGGGCGCCGGCCGGCTTCCTGGGCGACGAGCTGCCCAGCGAGCGCTATCCGAACGACAGGCTGCTGGCGCAGGCGCTGCGCGACATTCGCCCGGGCGACATCCTGCTGGCGCACCTGGGCATCTGGTCGCGCAAGGACCCCTGGGCCCCGGCGGTGCTGGAGCCGTTGATCGAGGGCCTGAAGCAGCGCGGCTTCTGCTTCGCCACGTTGCGCGAGCATCCAAAGTACGCGGCGCTGGCCGCCGGACGTTGAACTCGACCCCATGCAATGGTTCATTGACCTTTTTGCGCAGGCGCAGCAGCTGCTGTTCGAGCGGGTGGTGCAGCCGCTGCTGTTCGAGCTGGGCCTGGCCAGCGTGATGGAGGACGCCTTCGTTGCCACCGGCTGGCTGCTGGTGGGGCTGCTGCAGATCGTGGTGATGCTGACCTTCATGCGCGCGCTGGAGCGCTGGCGCCCGGTGGAGCCGGTGGCGGACCGCCGCGCCGTGCGCGTGGACATGCTCTACACGCTCATCCACCGCCTGGGCCTGTTCCGCGTGGTGCTGTTCTTCACGCTCGATCCGCTGTGGGACCTGCTCATCGGCCGGCTGCGCGTGCAGGGGCTGCCCACCTTCCAGCTCGACGCGCTGTGGCCGGGCGTCACCGACATCGCGCTGGTGAGCTTCGCCCTGTACCTGGTGCTGTTCGACTTCGTCGACTACCTGCTGCACCGCGGCCAGCACCGCTTCCGCTGGTGGTGGAACCTGCACGGGCTGCACCACAGCCAGCGCCAGATGACGCTGTGGAGCGACAACCGCAACCACCTGCTGGACGACGTCATCCGCGACAGCGCGCTGGTGATCCTGGGGCTGCTGGTGGGCATCGCGCCGGGGCAGTTCGTGGCCGTGGTGGCCTGCACGCAGCTGCTGGAGAGCCTTTCGCACGCCAACGTGCGCCTGTCCTACGGGCCGCTGGAGGGCTGGCTGGTGAGCCCGCGCTACCACCGCTGGCACCACCGCACCGGCGACGGCGAGGTGGCCGACGGCCATGGCCGCCCGGGCGGGGACAATTTCTCGGTGCTGTTCCCGATCTGGGACCGGCTCTTCGGCACCGCCTACTTCGGCGAGCACTACGAGCGCACCGGACTGCCCGAGGACGGGCGCGACTGGGGGCGCAGCTTCTGGGCCCAGCAGTGGCTCGGGATCAAGCGGCTGGCCGGCCGTGCCTGAGCGGTCGGCGCCACACTGCGCTTCGATGCGCCGTGCCGCGGCGCCTGAACCTGCCGGCTGCTGGCCGGTCCTGACCTGGAAAGCCTCATGCGCCCACTGAAGGAACTCCTGGATGCCTTCTGGCGTGCCGCGGCCTACTGCCTGCATCCGCGCGTGGTGCTGCTGACGCTGCTGCCGCTGGTGATCGCGGCCGGGCTGGCGCTGGGCCTGGGCTGGCTGTACTGGGAAAGCGCGCTGGACGGCGTGCGCGAGACGCTGCAGCGCTGGTCGCTCACCGCAGCGGTGCTGGGCTGGCTGGACGCCATGGGCGGCGAGAGCCTGCGCGCCGTGGTCGCGCCGCTGCTGGTGGTGGCGCTGGCGGTGCCGGTGCTGGTGGTGCTGTCGCTGCTGCTGGTCTCGGTGCTGGCCACGCCGGCGCTTACCGGCCTGGTGGCGCGGCGCCGCTTCCCGGGCCTGGAGCGGCGCCATGGCGCGGGCTTCTGGCACAGCGTGGCCTGGTCGCTGGGCTGCTCGCTGCTGGCGCTGCTGGCCCTGGCGGCGTCGGTGCCGCTGTGGCTCATTCCGCCGCTGGTGCTGGTGCTGCCGCCGCTGATCTGGGGCTGGCTGACCTACCAGATGGTGGCTTTCGACGTGCTGTCCGACCACGCCAGCAAGGAGGAGCGGCGGCGCATCCTGCAGGAGCAGCGCTGGCCGCTGCTGGCCATGGGCGTGGTCACCGGCTACCTGGGCGCGGCGCCTTCGCTGCTGTGGGCCTTCAGCGCCACGGTGCTGATCCTGGCGCCGCTGCTGGTGGTGGTGTCGGTGTGGCTGTACACGCTGGTGTTCGCCTTCTCCTCGCTGTGGTTCGCCCATTTCAGCCTGGCGGCGCTGCAGCGGCTGCGCGCGCGCGAGGCCGCGGCCGCCATGGCGCCGCCGCCCGGCGGCGAGATCATCGAGATGCCGCCGGCCACGCCATCCCTCCACTTGCCCCGGGAGCCCCACGCATGAATTTCGGATTGATCGTCATCGGCGACGAGATCCTTTCCGGCAAGCGCCAGGACCGGCACATGGCCAAGGCCATCGAGCTGCTCGGCGCGCGCGGCCTGCAACTGAGCTGGGCGCGCTACCTGGGCGACGAGCGCGCGCAGATCGCGGCGGCGCTGCGCCAGGCCTTCGACAGCGGCGACGCCGTGTTCAGTTGCGGCGGCATCGGCGCCACCCCCGACGACCACACCCGCCAGGCTGCCGCCGCGGCGCTGGGCGTACCGCTGGAGCTGCATCCCGAGGCCCGCGAGCTCATCACGCAGCGCATGCGCGAGATGGCGGCGGAGAGAGGTGAAGCCTTCGATCCCCGGCATCCGGACAACCTGCAGCGGCTCCACATGGGCGAGTTCCCGCGTGGCGCGCGGATCGTGCCCAACCCCTACAACCGTATTCCCGGCTTCAGCGTCGGCGAGGTGCACTTCCTGCCGGGCTTCCCGGTGATGGCGCACCCGATGATGGAGAGGCTGCTCGACACCCGCTACGCGGCGCTGCACGGCACGCAGCGCCAGCGCGAGCGCTCCTTCATCGTCCTGGGCGCCATGGAGGCCACGCTCACGCCGCTGATGGAGGCCATCGAGGCCGCGCATGACTCGGTGCGCGTCTTCAGCCTGCCCAGCGTGGACCACCCGCAGTGGGGCCGGCACGTGGAGCTGGGCGTCAAGGGCCCGGCCGGCACGGTAGACGCCGCGTTCGAAGCGCTGCGCGCCGGGCTGGCGCAATTGCAGATCCGCGTCGGCACCGAGATGGTGCGTTAGCAGGATTGTCATTTCACCAAATCGGTGCGTGAAAATGCATCGATTTGGGGCGCTGTTGGCCCTCCCTGGGGCTGGCTTTACTAAGGGCCGCCCCGAGTTGACGCAATGCACATTCGGCATCGCTGAAATCGGCATGCTTTCTGCTAGATTCCGGAGCGCTTTCGAGGGCCCGGTTCCATCCCGGGCCTTTGTTTGACCAGCTGTTTTCAACCCACCCGCACAGCATTTCCCGCTAGGAGAGTTTGATGGCCAAGACCGTCGCCGACGTGATGAAGATGGTGAAGGAGAACGAAGTCAAATTCGTCGACTTCCGCTTCACCGACACCCGCGGCAAGGAGCACCACGTCTCGGTGCCTGTCTCTCATTTCGACGAAGACAAGTTCAATTCGGGCCACGCCTTCGACGGCTCGTCCATCGCCGGCTGGAAGGGCATCGAAGCCTCCGACATGCTGCTGCTGCCGGACCCGAACACGGCCAACATCGACCCGTTCTTCGAAGAGCCGACCCTGATCCTGAGCTGCGACGTCATCGATCCGGCCGACGGCAAGCCCTACGAGCGCGACCCGCGCTCGCTGGCCAAGCGCGCCGAAGCCTACATGCGCGCCTCCGGCCTGGGCGACACCGCCTACTTCGGTCCGGAGCCCGAGTTCTTCGTGTTCGACAGCGTGCGCTGGAACGTGGACATGTCGGGCTGCTTCTCCAAGATCGAGAGCGAGGAGGCCGCCTGGAACACCGGCAAGGAGTACGAGCACGGCAACTCCGGCTTCCGTCCCACCGTCAAGGGCGGCTACTTCCCGGTGCCGCCGGTCGATTCCGGCCAGGACCTGCGCTCGGAAATGTGCCTGCTGCTGGAGCAGCTGGGCATCCCCGTGGAAGTGCACCACCACGAAGTGGCCAACGCCGGCCAGATGGAAATCGGCACCCGGTTCAGCACGCTGATCGAGCGCGCCGACTGGACGCAGCTGCAGAAGTACGTGATCCACAACGTCGCGGCCGCCTACGGCAAGACCGCCACGTTCATGCCCAAGCCCATCGTCGGCGACAACGGCAGCGGCATGCACGTGCACCAGTCGGTGTGGAAGGACGGCAAGAACCTGTTCGCCGGTGACGGCTACGCGGGCCTGTCGGAGTTCGCGCTGTTCTACATCGGCGGCATCATCAAGCACGCCCGTGCCCTGAACGCCATCACCAACCCCGGCACCAACAGCTACAAGCGCCTGGTACCCGGCTTCGAAGCCCCGGTGAAGCTGGCCTACTCGGCCAAGAACCGCTCGGCCTCGATCCGCATCCCGTACGTGGCCAATCCGAAGGGCCGTCGCGTGGAAGCCCGCTTCCCGGACCCCCTGATGAACCCGTACCTGGGCTTTGCCGCGCTGCTGATGGCGGGCCTGGACGGCGTGGAGAACAAGATCCACCCGGGCGAGGCCGCCACCAAGGACCTGTACCACCTGCCGCCGGAAGAGGACGCGAAGATCCCGACCGTCTGCCACAGCTTGGACCAGGCCCTCGAGGCGCTGGACGCCGACCGCGCGTTCCTGACCAAGGGCGGCGTGTTCACGGATGCCTACATTGACGCCTACATCGAGCTGAAGATGCAGGAAGTCACGCGCTTCCGCATGGCCACGCACCCGGTCGAGTTCGACATGTACTACGCGCTGTGATCCCGTTCGGATCGTGACGCGCAAGGGACGGCCTCCGGGCCGTCCCTTTTCGCTTGTGGCCGCCGCTGCGGTGGCTCGGGGACAATGCGGGCTCACGAGGAGGAACACCTTTGCGCATGAAGCCCATCGGAACCGTCCTGGTGGGGGCGGCGCTGCTGTCGGGTCTGGCGGTGCAGTCGGCGCCGGGCGGCACGGTCTACCGCTGCCCCGGGCCGCCCGTGCTCTACACCGACGCCATCGGCGTGCAGCAGGCCCGGGAGCGCGGTTGCCGTCCCCTGGAGGCGGGCCCCGTGACTGTGGCCCAGGACCGTCCGCCGCGCCGCGCGGCCGCGCCGGCACCGGCCGGCAGCGCCGCCTCGGCGCCGGCGCGTGCGCCCACGCGCGAGACCGAGCGCGTGGCGCCGCCGCAGCAGCGTGAGCGTGACAACGACGCGCGCAGCATCCTGCAGGCCGAGCTGCAACGCGAGCAGGCGCGGCTGCAGCAGCTGCTGGCCGAGTACAACGACGGCCAGCCCGAGCGCCAGGGCCACGAACGCAACTACCAGCGCTACCTCGACCGCGTGGCCGCCCTGAAAGCCGCCATCGAACGCAGCAGCGCCGACATCGCTGCGCTGCAGCGCGAACTCGCCCGACATTCCCGCCCATGAAGTCCCACGCCGAGCCCAACTACGACAACTTCGACCTGCTCGCGACGCTGGTGGCCGTGGTCTCGCCCCAGGGGCAGTGCCTGTTCGTCAACTCGGCCTTCGAGGACCAGATCGGCCTGTCACGGCGCAGCTTGTTGGGGTCGAGCTTGCCGCAGTGGTTCATGCTGCCGCGGCAGCTGCAGGAGACGCTGGCGGCGGTGGCGCGCAACGACTACGCCAGCGGCCGCTTCGATGCCCAGCTCAAGCGGCTGCCGGGCGTCCAGCCCGAAGCGCTGCCCGTGCATGTGATCGTCAACCAGACCGACAGCACCGAGCGGATCATCGTGGAGATGATCGAGATCGAGCAGCAGACCCGGCTGGACCGCGAGGAGCGTGCGCTGGACCAGGCGCAGGCCAACAAGGAACTCATCCGCAATCTCGCGCACGAGATCAAGAACCCGCTGGGCGGCATCCGGGGCGCGGCGCAGCTGCTGCAGATGGAGCTGCAGTCCAAGGAGCTCACCGAGTACACGCAGGTCATCGTGCAGGAAGCGGACCGGCTGCAGGCGCTGGTGGACAGGCTGCTGGCGCCGCACCGCAAGCCGCATGTGGTGGGCGACGTGAACATCCATGAGGTGTGCGAGCGGGTGCGGGCGCTGATCCTGGCCGAGTTCCCGCGTGGGCTGGCCGTGCAGCGCGACTACGACACCTCGATTCCCGAGTTTCGCGGCGACCGCGAGCAGCTCATCCAGGCCGTGCTCAACATCGCGCACAACGCGGCACAGGCGCTGTCGCAGCGCATTGCCGAGGGCGGCGCCTGCATCGTGCTGCGCACGCGCGTGGCGCGGCAGGTCACCATCGGCAAGACGCGCTACAGACTGGCATTGGAATTGCATATCGAGGACAACGGTCCGGGGATTCCGGAGTCGATCCGCGATCGCATCTTTTACCCGCTGGTGTCGGGACGCGAAGGCGGGTCGGGTCTGGGGCTGACGCTGGCGCAGACCTTCGTGCAGCAGCATCAAGGCACGATCGAATGCGACAGCGCACCCGGCCAGACGCTTTTCAAAATCCTGATTCCATTGCCCTGACAGCCAAGGTAAGCGCCCAAGCATGAAACCGATCTGGGTCGTAGACGACGATCAATCCATCCGCTTCGTGCTCGAAAAGGCGTTGGCGCGCGAGCAGTTCCAAGTCCGCAGCTTCGGCAGCCCGCGTGACGTGCTCGCAGCGCTGGACGACGATGAGCCGCAAGTGCTGGTGAGCGACATCCGCATGCCTGGAGGCTCGGGGCTGGATCTGCTGGCCAAGGTCAAGCAGCGCCTGCCTGGGCTGCCGGTGATCGTGATGACGGCCTACTCCGACCTCGACAGTGCCGTTTCAGCCTTCCAGGGCGGGGCCTTCGAGTACCTCCCAAAACCCTTTGACGTCACCAAGGCGGTGGAGCTCATCCGCCGCGCGGTGGAGGAGAGCCTGCGCGAGCAGGTTGAAGGCGAGCGGCTGGCGCAGGTGCCGGAGATGCTGGGCCAGGCGCCGGCGATGCAGGACGTGTTCCGCGCCATCGGCCGCCTGTCGCAGAGCAACGTCACGGTGCTCATCACCGGCGAGAGCGGCTCGGGCAAGGAGCTCGTGGCCCGGGCGCTGCACAAGCACAGCCCGCGCAGCAACGGGCCCTTCGTGGCCATCAACACCGCGGCCATCCCGAAGGACCTGCTGGAGTCCGAGCTCTTCGGCCACGAGCGCGGCGCCTTCACCGGCGCGCAGAGCATGCGCCGCGGCCGCTTCGAGCAGGCCGACGGCGGCACGCTGTTCCTCGACGAGATCGGCGACATGCCCTTCGACCTGCAGACGCGGCTGCTGCGCGTGCTCTCGGATGGGCAGTTCTACCGCGTGGGCGGACACCAGCCACTCAAGAGCAACGTGCGCGTGATCGCGGCCACGCACCAGAACCTGGAACAGCGGGTGAAGGAGGGCGCATTCCGGGAGGACTTGTTCCACCGCCTCAACGTCATCCGGCTGCGGCTGCCACCGCTGCGCGAACGCCGCGAGGACGTGCCGGCGCTGGCGCGCTACTTCCTTTCCAAGAGCGCCCGCGAGCTGGGTGTGGAGCCCAAGCGCATTACTGAGGCGGCGTTGCAGCGTCTGGCCGCATTTGACTTCCCTGGCAACGTGCGCCAGCTGGAAAACATCTGCCACTGGCTCACCGTGATGGCGCCGGCTCAGGTGATCGAGCCCAAAGACCTGCCGCCCGAGCTCATGAGCAGTTCCGTTGCGCTGATCAACGAAGCCGTGCCTGTCCCGGTTGCGGCCACTGCGGCAATGCCTGTCGAGCAACCCTTGGCAGGCGAGCCTGTTCCGCCAACCGGGACTGTTATGGACGCCGACTGGCTGCGCGATCTCGAGCGCCATGCGCGCGGCATGCTGGAGGCGGGATCTCCCGAAGTCTGGGATACCCTCACGCGTCAGTTCGAAGGCCGGCTGATCCACACCGCGTTGGAACTTACGCGGGGGCGACGCATCGAGGCAGCGCACAAGTTAGGCATCGGGCGCAACACCATTACCCGCAAGATCCAGGACCTCGGCCTGGACGACTGATCCTCTGGGGCCAGCCTGCCTGGCTCCGGTGCCGCGCGTACAGTGACGCTTCGCACGCAAGGCTGCTTGTTCTGGCGTCATGATGTTGCGCCATTGGGATGCGCCGCCCATGATTTCCAGTGCAGCCAAGCAGGCTGTTCAAGGGAAGCAACGCCATGACAACCACGGATCGATCAAGACGTGCTGACCACGCTGCTTGCTAACGCAGCGATGTGCAGCGCGGATCTCTGCGGGATCTCGCTGCTGGCGTTTACCGCAGTTGCTGATGAGGGGTGGGCTCTCGCTCTCTAACCCCCCACCTGTCTGGGGTTAAGTATGCTTAATACACAACCTGAGCCTGCTGGCAGGCGAAAGGCATAGGGTTTAGCTCTTGGCCAAGGCATACCGCGCAGACCTTTTCGCCTTGCATTGCAACGTCCCAAGCGATCTTCACCGCAAACAGGGGGATTGGGGAGCAAGCGAACGTAAGCCAAAGAGGAGTGCCCCTTCGCACAGGCAGAATGCTTGGTTCTGAGTTCATAAAGTGGCTCAGCAACATCAAGTTGGCTCACTTCCATCTCACAAGTGCGCAATTTGTTACGGCCTGTCGCGGATGTTGAGACAGTTGTAGTGTCTTGCTACAAGTGAGCGGACAAAATAGTCCGTCTACATCCGATGAAGAAAGGCCTTGCCAGTAGTTGTGGCAGCTTGGCCGATGCCAGTGATTGAAGCTGGCCCGGGCAGAGGCGATATGGCGAAAGCTGCCCTAAGCCGTGACGGCAACAAGGAAGAGTCTGTTCTCTAGAACAGCGAGGGGGGAAGGTGATTAGCGTCTATAAGCATCACGTGCATCAGCGAGTGTTGTTTCAGGTTGGCTTTGACTTTGCAGTTCTCACAGCGGTCGTGGTCTTGTTCGGCATGTCCCAGGTGGGAGAGCCATCTACGTTGATGCCTGGCGTGGCAGCGCAAGGCCTCTCATTGGCGGCGTTCCTCTGTCTGATCAATACCGCTTCGGGCTTTTATGAACCTGCTCACAAGCGCTCCTTGACCCAATCTTGCATCCGGGCGCTAGTTTGCATTTTGTTAGTGTTGCCTATTGCATTCTTGATCGGGCATCTGATGCCTACCAGCGTGCTGCCGGCGGCAGCGTTACCTGCTGCAGCATTACTTGGCACTGCAGTGGTGGTTGGGCATCGAGTTTATGCAGCGCATGCCGTGCTGCCAGCTGGGCTGCGTCCACGCGTGCTTATTCTTGGAGCCGGCGAACGGGCCGCGCGCGTTGGTCATACGCTGAAAGAAGCGGACGCGGGGGCCGAACTGGTGGGTTACTACCTCACGCCAAACGAAGGTGAGATTGTGGTGCCTGCTCACCAGTTGCTGTCCGCTCAGGAGTCGCTGGCTGAGCTGGTGCAACGCCTCAAAGTCCATGAGGTGATCGTGGCTCCGACGGAGCGGCGTGGAGGCGGCCTGCCTATGGATCAACTGCTAGCCTGCCGCACACAGGGGGTGCGTGTGCTAGATATGTCCAGCCACTTCGAAAAAACGTTAGGTCAATTACGAGTGGACTGCATTGATCCGGCTCTGCTGGTGTTTGGTAAGGGGTTCAACCAAGGCTCATTGCGCCTAGTTGTCAAGCGTGTGTGCGATATCGCCAGCGCAACGCTGCTGCTCCTGGCGTCTACGCCTGTGATGCTGGTGACAGCGTTGCTGATCAAGCTAGAAAGTCCGGGGCCAGTGCTTTATCGGCAAGAACGGGTAGGGCTCAACGGGCGCACCTTTAACGTCATCAAGTTCCGCAGTATGCGTACTGATGCTGAGAAAGATGGGCAGCCGCGTTGGGCTTCGGCTCAAGACGATCGAGTCACGCGCGTGGGTCGTGTCATTCGGCGATTGCGTATTGACGAACTACCTCAGATTTTCAACGTACTGCTGGGAGACATGAGTATCGTCGGCCCGCGTCCCGAGCGCCCGTTCTTTGTCGAGCAGCTTGTGTGCGAGCTGCCTTACTATGGACTGCGTCACAGCATCAAGCCGGGTGTCACAGGGTGGGCACAGGTACGTTATCCGTACGGCGCAACCGTCGAAGACTCGCTCCAGAAGCTCCAGTACGATCTTTACTACGTCAAAAACCACAACTTGCTGCTGGATCTGCTGGTGCTGTTCGAGACTGTAGGTGTGGTGCTTACGGGCAAGGGCGCTCGCTGATAAGAAGACGTTGGCGCTGGGCGCAACCAGATGACTAAAGCGGAACTGCAGTGGCATTGATGCTCGGGGAAGCCGCGATTGGCAGCTATGCACTGGCCGCGGTTGCCCATCTATGGCTGGGAGCAAGACCGGCTCGTGTGGGGGTGGGCAGTGAGCCCGGTGCGTCGGTGGTGCGTGCATTGCGTCTGGCGCTGCTCTGTACTGCAGCGTGGGCAGCTGTGGCACTGATCACGCAGTTGCACAGTAGGCCGGCTTGGATTGCCGCAACGCTGATGTTCGACGCAGCCCGCTACGGCGCGTGGTTCCTGCTGCTACTGCTGCTGCTGCATCCTCAACGCTGGATGTGCGAACTCGCGCGCTGGTTAGTATTGACGGCGGTCGCACTGCCTGTCCTGGCCCTGTCGGGATGGTCGCTGCCGCATCTAACTTCCGCGGTAGCGCTGGCAACGCCGATATTGGGACTTTTGTTGGTAGAGCAACTTTACCGAAATGCGTCCGACGGGCTGCGCTGGGCAGCCAAGCCCATGTGCATCGGGTTGGGCTGTGTCTTTGTATTCGACTTGTATCTCCATTCCCATGGCGTACTGTTCGGGCAGTCCGAGCCGCACACGTTGGTAGTGCGTGCCGCAGTACATTCGCTGACGGTGCCTGCCATGGCCATTGCACTGCGACGCCAGGCTCTGGGGCAGCGTACGCTGCAGCTTTCGCATAGCATGGCGTTTCATACCTTGACGCTGTTGTTGGTGGGCTGCTACCTGCTCATCATTTCTGCCGTTGGGTATTACGTGCGTGAACTCGGTGGCGACTGGGGGCATGCGCTGCAGGTCGGCTTCGGTGTGGCGGCGCTGGCGGCGCTGGCCATGCTATTGAGCTCAGGTGCTGTGCGGGCACATCTGCGCGTCTTCGTGGGCAAGCATTTTTTTCGCTACCACTACGACTACCGCACCGAGTGGCTGCGTTTCACGGCCGCTCTGTCAGCCGATCCAGGCAGCGGAGATTTCGGTCCGCAAGTGGTGCGCGGACTGGGCGATATGGTAGAGAGCCCAGCGGGCACGTTGTGGATTGCAGCGGCTGACGGATCCCACTTTTTTCCCGCCGCCCATTGGAACAGCGCACGCACGACGGCACGAGAAGCCATCAATTCAGCTTTCGTAAACTTCATGCGCGAGCGCGACTGGCTTGTGGACGTGCAGGAGATGCGTGAGAGTCCCGAGCGCTATGACGGGCTAGCGATGCCGGTATGGCTGGCGTCGGACGCGACGGCATGGGTTGTCGTGCCGCTACCCGTGGCGCACGAGTTCATTGGTTTTGTGGTGTTGGCTCGTCCACGCATGCCCTTGACGCTGAACTGGGAAGTGCGAGATCTGCTAAAGACGGCGGGCAGGCAAGCTGGCATCTTCATTGCCCGCATGCGTGCGGCCGAGGCGCTGCTGGAGGCGCGTAAGTTCGAAGCCTTCAACCGCATGTCAGCCTTTGTGGTTCACGACCTCAAAAACATCGTGACGCAGTTGTCGCTCATGATGAAGAACGCCAAGCGGCTACAGCATAACCCCGAGTTTCAGCAGGACATGCTTGCCACGGTGGAGAACGCGCTGGAGAAGATGCGCCAGCTGATGGCGCAGCTGCGCGAAGGAGAAGCTCCTGCCGACGGCCGCCATGGTGTCGATCTGGCTGCGTTGGCGCAGCGGCTACAGCGCAGCGTGAGCTCGCGTGGGCGCACACTCGATATCGAGTTGATTCAATGTGTGAAGGCGCGTGGCCATGAGCTGCGGTTGGAACGAGTTGTGGGGCATGTGGTGCAGAACGCCCTGGATGCCACGCCCGCAGATAAGCGCGTGTGGCTGCGCGTGGAGCGTTGCGTTGGGCAGGCCAAGATTACCGTTGGCGACGACGGTTGCGGGATGTCGGCGGACTTCATCACCAACCGTCTGTTCAAGCCGTTCAGCACAACCAAGTCTGGAGGCATGGGTATCGGCGCCTATGAAAGCGCACAGTATTTGCGGGAGTTGGGTGGCAACATCTCTGCACAAAGTGAGCCGGGTCGCGGCACGGTGATCACGATGCTCATCCCGTTGATTGAAACCGAGCGTCCTCCCGACGCATTCATGGCTAGTGTCGCATGACGACGACTAATCCCCCGTTGCTGATCGTTGAGGACGATCCGGCTTTGCAGAAGCAGATCCAATGGTCACTGGATCGCTATGCCAGCGTCGAAGCCAATGATCGTGAGGCGGCGCTGCGGCAATGTCGTCGCCATCGGCCTGCGGTAGCAACGATGGACCTGGGCTTGCCTCCCGATCCTGACTCAGTGTCCGAGGGATTTAAGTTGCTGGAGCAACTGCTGGAGCTTGACCCCCTGATCAAGGTCATTGTCATTACCGGGCAGAACGGCCGCTCCAACGCTCTGCGTGCCATTGAGCTCGGCGCTTACGATTTTCTGGAGAAGCCCTTCGACCCCGACGTGCTGGGCCTTATCGTGGAGCGCGCCTACAAGCTGTATACCTTGCAAGCCGAGAACACGAGATTACGGACGTTGAACCAGGGTGACGCCACGCAAGGTGTGATCACACGTGACGAGGGGGTGCTGCGCATCTGCCGCACCATTGAGAAGGTTGCCCCTAGCAGCGCGTCCGTGATGCTTTTGGGTGAAAGCGGCACGGGTAAGGAGGTACTGGCACAAGCGCTGCACGACGCTTCTAAGCGTAGTGGCCGTTTTGTGGCCATCAACTGCGCCGCCATTCCTGAAGCACTGTTGGAGAGCGAGTTGTTTGGGTTCGAGCGTGGTGCCTTCACCGGTGCCACCAAGACCACTGTGGGCCGTATCGAAACAGCGCATGGTGGCACGTTGCTGCTTGACGAGATCGGCGATCTGCCTCATCCGTTGCAGGCGAAGCTGCTGCGTTTCCTGCAGCAGCGCACCATTGAGCGTATCGGCGGGCGCCAGGAAATCCCTATCGACACGCGCATCGTCTGTGCCACGCACCAAGATTTGCAGGCACTCATTCGTGAGGGGCGCTTCCGCGAGGATCTCTACTATCGATTATCGGAAATCGTGGTACAGATCCCGCCGCTGCGTCAGCGCCAAGGTGATGCGGTGTTGCTTGCTCATGCGTTCCTGCGTCGCTTCAACGAGGAACAGCGCCGCGCGTTGCGTTTCACAAGCGAAGCGTTGCGAGCGATTGAGGCTCATGCTTGGCCGGGCAACGTGCGCGAGTTGATTAACGTGGTGCGTCGGGCAGTCATCATGGCCGACGGCCAGCTTGTTACGTTAGAAGATCTTGGGTTGTCCGTGACAGGCGGAGAGCCGGCTGATGACGTTGACGTACTGAATCTGCGCACCGTACGCGACCGCGCAGAACGTGCCGCCGTCGTCACTGCACTGGCGCGGTCCGATGGCAATCTTGTCAAGGCAGCCGAGTTGCTGGGTGTAAGCCGCCCTACGCTGTACGACTTGCTCAATCGCCTTGCAATCAAAGTCGCGCGCTGACGTGTGGCCTGTCGTCAGGGAGCAGCCTGCAAGAGGACGGCTTATGCAAGAAGGCGGACGCGGTCATTTGCCATCCATGGTCAGGGATAAAACTGAATAGAGGCAGGTGCTGCTGGGAGCCAGCCCTAGAATCCGCCGCATTAAAAGTACATTTAGTAACGGAAACGGTGGTTTCTCACGATGTGGGGCTTCAACTGCAGCACAGTCACGTTCTAATTTTTGCGTACAAGCTTGCAGAAGGTTTTCATCTGCCTATAGCACAACGTGCAAACTTGTTAGTTTCAAGACAAATGAGCCCCATTCGGGTGCCGAGGGAGACATGCAAGTCTTTGTAAGTGATAGATCCTGCAAAATTGCACGAGTTGCTGAGTGGTGCAGACGACGAGGGCTGTCTGTGCAATCCAAAGGGGCGACATGCAGGCCAGGCCGCCCAGTCCATGAATTGTTGGCAGCACAATCGGGAGGGGCTGTGGGAAAGTACGTGAAACAATCTGCACGATCGGGTCGCGGTGTGATCATGGTCGCTGCATTGGCACTGCTGGCTGCTTGCGGCAGCACGCCCGACTTCCCGGCAGCGCCAACCAGCGCGGCTACTGATGAGTACTCCTACATCATTGGTGCTGGCGACAACATCAACATCATCGTTTCGCGCAACCCTGAACTGTCAATGGTTGTGCCGGTTCGACCCGATGGCAAGATTGCCACGCCGCTGGTCGACGAGGTGGTGGCTCAAGGCAAGAACCCGCAGCAACTTGCCCGCGAACTGGAGCAAGCGCTGTCCAAGTACGTGCGTGATCCAGTTGTTACCGTGATCGTCACCACGTTTGTCGGGCCTTACAGCGAGCAAGTACGCGTCGTAGGCCAAGCCGCCAAGCCACAATTCCTTCCCTATAAGCAGAAGATGACACTGCTGGACGTGATGATCGCTGTGGGCGGGCTCACGGAGTTCGCGGCTGGCAACAGCGCCACCATCCTGCGGACCGCTGAAGGTAACAAGCAGTACTCAGTGCGTTTGAAAGATTTGCTCAACCGAGGTGACATCTCAGCCAACGTCGAGATGCGTCCTGGCGACATCCTCATCATCCCGCAGAGCTATTTCTGAAGCTCTCTGCAGCACAGTCTGTCGCGGCGGCCGGGACCTGGAGGGGTAGGTCCCAATTGGTGTTTGGGAAGGAATCCTGATGGAAGAGCTGCTTGAGCAGCTGACTGGTTTCGCGCGCGGCATGTGGCGCTTCCGCTGGTACGGGCTTATCGTGGCCTGGGTTGTGGCGGTGGCTGGGACTATCGTGGTGTGGCGGCTGCCCGACCGCTACGAGGCTTCCGCGCGCATCTATGTGGATACGCAGTCCATCCTGCGTCCTCTGATGTCAGGCTTGGCCGTGCAGCCTAATGTCGACCAGCAGTTGCAGATGCTCAGCCGCACGCTGATCAGCCGCCCCAATGTGGAAAAACTCATCCACATGGCCAATCTCGATCTCAAGGACGCCCCCATCGCGCAACAGGAAGCTCTCATTGAGCAGCTCACGAACAAACTTTCGATCAAGGCCGTGGGGCGTGACAATTTCTATCAACTCAGCTATTTGGACTCGAACCCCGAGAAGGCTCGGCGTGTTATCCAATCTCTGGTGTCTATATTTGTGGAGTCCAGCCTAGGCGCCAGCCGCAAGGACACGAATTCCGCCAAGCTCTTCCTTGATGAGCAAATCAAGGCATACCGCAGCAAGCTAGAAGAGGCAGAGACGCGGCTGAAAGAGTTTCGTCTGCGCAATATCGAGATGCAGGCAGGTGGCAAGGACAGCGCTCTGCGTCTGGGCGAGCTGAGCAATCAGCTGGAGCAGGCCAAGCTTGCCTTGCGCGAAGCCGAAACGGCCCGCGATGCCGCACGCGCGCAGCTTGTTGGGGGACAGTCCCAGGCGAAGGGCGCCGCCGTTGCTTCGAGCTCAGCGTCGGACTCCTCGCTGTCTGTCTCCACGCCGGAAATCGACGGGCGCATCGAGGCGCAGCGCCGCCACTTGGACGGATTGCTGCAGCGATTCACGGACCAGCATCCTGAGGTACAGGCCACGCGGCGTCTGCTTCAGGAGTTAGAGGAACAGAAGCAGCGAGAGGTGGCCGAACTGAAGCGCTCGGCTTCCAACGGCTCCGTTGCGAACACGGCAGGCAACGCCAGCCCTGCTTACCAGGAGCTAAGCAAGATGCTGGCTGCTGCTGAAGTCCAGGTAGCCACGCTGCGTGCCCGCGTGGACGAATACAGCGCGCGCTACGCCGCTGCGCGCGAACAAATGAAGAACGCTCCAGCGTTGGAAGCCGAGGCGGCGCAGCTTAACCGCGACTACGACATTCACAAGAAAAACTATGAGGGCTTAGTAGCACGACGTGAGTCGGCAACCATGTCCGGACAACTTGAGGATGCCGGCGTGGCCGAATTCCGCCTCGTTGATCCGCCGCGCGTACCTTCTAAGCCTACTTCGCCGAACCGGATGCTGCTGTTGCCGGTGGTACTGGTCGCTGCGCTCGTCTTGGGTGTGCTGACGACGTTTGGCATGAGCCAGTTACGCCCCGTGTTCTACCAGGGTGGCGACCTGCGCAAGAAGCTGGGTCTACCACTGCTGGGTGTAGTGACGTTGGTGATGTCGCCGGCCCAACGGCGCCAGGAGCGACTCGACCGAATGCGCTTTCTCGGTGCCCTAGGTAGCTTGGTGGGCCTGCTGCTGATCGTCATGGCGATCACGGCCATTAAATCCCCGAAGTGACGTCATGAGCAGTCTTATCGAACAAGCCGCCGCGCGCTTGGCGCAATTGCGCGGTACTGGGGTAGAGCGAGCAGCATCGGTACCCACTGAACCGACAACGCCGTTTCCGACCGAGTTTCAACCGGACGTCCCACCCGCTTTCCAGTCCACGCTCGACCTCGAACTCCAGGCGGATTCGCCGCCCGTGTTCGCGTCCGGGCAGCCGCCAATGATGCATTCCGAGTTTCCCGCGGACATGCATTCCGACGTCCAGTCCGGCGCTCCCGCGGGAAGCGAGTTCGCCATGGCCACAGCCTCGGTGCACTCACCGACCACTTTCCGGTCCTCGCCGACGACCTCGCGCCGTGTCGAGCTGGACTTAGAGCGACTGGCTGCTGCCCATTTCGTCACGCCAGGTTCGCCGCGCACACGCATTGCTGACCAGTACCGCGTCATCAAGCGCCCGCTGATTGCCAACGCGCTGGGCAAGGGTGCTGCACCAGTAGCCCACGGCAACCGGATCATGGTCACCAGCGCCTTGCCTGGAGAAGGCAAAACATTCACTGCCGTCAACTTGGCATTGAGCATCGCCGCCGAGCTTGATACGACAGTGATGCTGGTGGATGCTGACGTCGGCCGTCCGTCCGTGCTCAAGACACTGGGGCTGGCGCCCGGGCCAGGCTTGCTCGACGTGCTGGAAGGGCGGGCCACTATGCCGGAGGTGCTGCTGCGCACCAACATCGACAAGCTCACGCTGCTGTCCGCAGGCACGTTGCACGACCGTGCCACCGAGGTGTTGGCCAGCGACGGTATGCACGCGCTGCTGCAGGAGGTGGCACAGCGCTATGACGATCGCATCATCGTCTTCGATTCGCCGCCGCTGCTGCTGACCACTGAGGCGCGCGCGCTGGCCAGCCACATGGGCCAGATCATCATGGTCGTGCGAGCCGGACGCACCAGTCAGTCTGACGTGCAGGCTGCGCTGGCCACCATCGAGTTCTGCCCCGTGAAGCTGCTGCTGCTGAACCAGGCCCGTGGCAACAAGTTTGATACTTACGCCAGCGAATACAAATACGGGTACGGATATGAGCAAGAGCAGCAAGGTGAGCAGGCAAGCTGAGGTTCGGCCGCGCTTGGGGAGCGCGTGCCGATGAAAAACACGATCACGGCGCTCCCTGTCCTGGGCATGCTGGCCATGGCGGTCACGTCGGCGTGGGCACAGCAGGACGACCAGCCCTTGGAGTCGGCTGCCAGCGTGCCTGTCCGGTTCGAGCCGCGGCTGGGCCTGACACAGACCATCACGAGCAACGTGGACCTGCGCCCGCAGCGCCGGGCCGATACCGTTACCCGCATCTCGCCTGGCGTACTGCTGCGTCGCCAGTCCGGGCGGGTGCAGGGCTTCCTGGACTACACACTCAGCGGTCTGGCCTATGCCCGCTCCACTGAGCGCAACAGCCTGCTCAATGCGCTGCAGAGCAAAGGTCAGGCTGAGCTGCTGGAGCAGCATGCCTACGTCGATGCAGAAGCAAGCATCACGCAGCAGGCCATCAACCCTCTGCGTTCGCAATCGACGGACGATCAGCTCGGCCGTGGCAACCGTACTGAAGTACGTACCTTGAGCGTGACGCCGCGTATTCAGGGCCGGTTCGGCGACGTGGCGAAATGGGATGCGCGCGTGGCCTACCAGACGAGTCAGGCTGATTCCTCTGCAGTATCCAATTCGTCGGCCACATCGGCCCAGTTGCAGCTCAGCAACGGTGACCTCCCGACGACCATTGGCTGGTCGCTGCAGGCTTCGCACAACACCCAGGATTTCAGCCGCGGACGCAGCACCGTCAGCGACATCGCGCGAGGCGTGCTCAATTACCGCATCAGTCCTGAGTTCACGGCCGGCGTAATTGGGGGCTATGAGTCCACCGACATCGGCTCCATCGAGAAGGAAGGGCGAGCTACCTACGGCTGGCGGCTGTCGTGGACCCCCAGCCAGCGCACAGGGCTGCAGGCCGAGCAGGAGAAGCGTTTCTTCGGCAGCGCCTACAACATCCGCTTTGCCCATCGCATGGCGCGCATGGTGCTGGGCTACACCGACACGCGCAGCATGTCCAACGGGGTGGGCCAGCCGGTGCTGGTCGGCGTGGGGTCCTACTTCGAGCGCATGACACAGGATTGGGCTTCGCAGATTCCGGATCAGGCACAGCGGGAGGCGCTGGTGCTGGCACGACTGCGCGAACTCAACATTGATCCTAATGCCCAGGTGCTGGAGTCTTTCCTGTCTTCGGCCGTGACCGTGCAGCGCAACCAGCAGCTCTCCGTAGGCTGGGTAGGCCCGCGCGACACACTTTCGTTCGCCTTCCAGCGCACCAGTGGCCGGCGTCTGGACACGCTGCCTGGAGTCTCCGTGGGCGACATCCTGTCCAACGAAACCATTGACCAGCAGGGCTATTCGATGACGTTGGCGCACCGGCTCACGCCTTTGTCCACGCTCACCCTGGGCTACACCCAGCGCCGTGCCGCCGGCAGCGTGAACGGCAGCACCACGCTGCGATCGGGCACGGCGCAGTGGTCCACCAAGCTGGGGCCTCGCACCACTTTGCTGCTGCTGGGGCGGCATGCGCGGTCCAAGGGTGGCCTTGAGCCCTACACCGAGTCTGCCCTGATCGGCACGTTTGGATTGACCTTCTGACCATCATGTACGAAGCCTTCTACGGGTTGAGCTGCAAGCCGTTCCAGCTCAACCCCGACCCCACTTTCTATTTCGCCAGCAAGCAGCATCGCCGCGCCAAGGCCTACCTTGACTATGGTGTGCTGCGCAACGAGGGCTTCATCGTCATCACCGGCGAGATCGGCGCGGGCAAGACCACCGTGCTGCGCGGGCTGCTCGACGGTCTCAACCAGAGCAACGTGGTAGTGGGCCAGCTCGTGACGACGCAGCTTGATGCCGAGGACACGCTGCGCATGGTAGGAGCGGCCTTCGGACTGCGCGTCAAGGACGTGCCCAAGTCGGAGCTGCTCATCGCGCTGGAGGCCTTCCTGTTGAGCATGGCTCAGGAGGGCAAGCGTTGCCTGCTGATCGTGGACGAGGCGCAGAACCTCACCACGCGCGCGGTGGAGGAGCTGCGCATGCTCTCCAACTACCAGCTCGGCAACCAGTCTTTGTTGCAGAGCTTTTTGCTGGGACAACCCGAGTTCCGCCAGATCCTGCAGCGCCCGGAGATGGAACAATTCCGCCAGCGCGTGGCCGCGACTTGTCATATCGGCCCGCTGGACCTGGAAGATACGCAGCATTACATCGAGCACCGGCTGCGCTGTGCGGGAGCCGCGCCCGGCAAGCCCGAGTTCGATATCGGCGTCATCGAGCGCGTGCATCAGGCCAGCGGGGGCATCCCGCGGCGTATCAACGCGCTGTGCGACCGGCTGTTGCTGCTGGGGTATCTGACGGGCAGCACGCGGTTGACGGTCAGCGACATCGAGCAGGTGATCGCCGAGTTCGCCGCGGAGGCGGCGCTGCCCGGCGGCACGCCGGCGCTGGCTGCGGACATGCCTGTACTGGATGGCCAGCCGATGTCGCAGGAGGTGTCGCGGCTGGTCACGCAGCAGCACGGAGATCGATTGCAGCGCCTGGAGCAGAGCCTGCTGCGCCTGGAAAACATCAATTTGCAGACGCTGTCGCTGCTGCAGCGGCTGCTAAGCGCCGTCGAGCAGCGCGGCGGCGCCATGAACAAACCCGAGGAGAACGAGGCATGAGCCTGAGCGGACCGGTTCTGTGCGTGGTGGGCGCACGGCCCAATTTCATGAAGATGGCCCCTATCCTGAGGGCATTGGCCGCGCACGAGCCCGCCATCGACGTGCTGCTGGTGCACACCGGTCAGCATTACGACGAGAAGATGAGCGAGCAACTGTTTCGCGACCTGCGCTTGCCGCGTCCGGACATCAACCTGGAGGTTGGCTCGGGCAGCCACGCGGTGCAGACGGCCGAGGTCATGCGCCGATTCGAGCCGCTGCTCGACGAACATCGCCCCAGCTGCGTTCTGGTGGTGGGCGACGTCAATTCGACGCTGGCGTGCACGCTCGTGGCAGTGAAGAAGAATGTGCCGGTGGCGCATGTGGAGGCCGGGCTGCGCAGCGGCGACCGCGCCATGCCCGAAGAAATCAACCGCGTGCTCACCGACCAGGTGGCCGACCGGCTCTACACCACCGAGCGCAGCGCCGCGGACAACCTCGCGCGTGAGGGCATCGCGCCTGAACGCGTGTGCTTTGCCGGCAACGTCATGATCGACTCGCTGCTGGCCAGCCGCGAGGCCGCGCGCGCGCCGGAGCGGACGCTGGCCGCGCATGGCTTTGATCCGGCACTGCTGGCGCAAGGCTATGGCGTGGTGACACTGCACCGCCCCTCCAACGTTGACGACCCCGCCACGCTTGAGGCGCTGGTGCGCACGCTGGGCGAAGTCGCGGCGCAGTTGCCGCTGGTGTTCGCGCTGCACCCGCGCACGCGCGGCAACATCGAACGCTTCGGGCTCGGTTCGCTGCTGGACTCGGGCCGCACGGTGCTGCTGCCGCCGCAGGGCTACCTGGAGATGCTGGGCCTGATGAGCCAGGCCAAGGTGCTGCTTACCGACTCCGGCGGGCTGCAGGAAGAGAGCACCGCGCTGGGCATCCCCTGCCTGACGCTGCGCGAGAACACCGAGCGTCCCATCACGGTGGAGCAGGGCACCAACACGCTGGTGGGCCGCGACCACGACGCCATCCTGCAGGGCGTGGCGCAGGTGCTTTCCGGCCAGGGCAAGCAGGGCCGCGTGCCCGAGCTGTGGGACGGGCATGCCGCCGAGCGCATCGCCGCCGACCTGTGGCAGTGGCTGTCGCCCCGTGCTCCCTGACAACAACAAGAAACATGCAACTAGCCCCTGTCACCAACGCCTTCACCATCGACGTCGAAGACTACTTTCAGGTTTCCGCCTTCGCCCCCTACATCGCGCGCAGCGAGTGGGATTTGCGCGAGTGCCGTGTCGAGCGCAATGTCGAGCGCATCCTGGACATGCTGCGCCGGCGTGAGGTGAGAGCCACCTTCTTCACGCTGGGCTGGGTGGCCCAGCGCTATCCGCAACTCGTGCGCAATATCGTGGCCGGCGGCCACGAGCTCGCCAGCCATGGCTGGGACCACCAGCGCGCCAGTGACTTCAAGCCGCAAGGCTTTTACGAGGACGTGTACCGCGCCAAGGCGCTGCTCGAGGACATCGGCGGCGTGCCGGTGGTGGGCTACCGCGCACCGAGCTTCTCCATCGGACGGACCAACCCCTGGGCTTTTGAAGAGCTCGAACGCGCGGGCTACCGCTACAGCTCCAGCGTGTATCCCATCGTGCACGACCACTACGGCATGCCCGAGGCGCCGCGCTTTGCCTTTGACGCCACCGGCCGGGGCTTCATCGAGGCCCCGCCCACCACGCTGCGGTTGGGCTCGCGCAACCTGCCTTCCAGCGGTGGCGGCTACTTCCGGCTGCTGCCCTACGGGATTTCCCGCTGGATGCTGAGGCATGTCAACGAGGCCGAGCGCCAATCTGCGATCTTCTACTTCCATCCATGGGAGATCGACCCCGAGCAGCCGCGCGTGGCCGGCGTGGGTCGCAAGGCTCGTTTCCGTCACTACCTGAACCTGCAGCGCATGGAGGCGCGGCTGGAGCGGCTGCTGGCCGACTTCCGCTGGGGCCGCATGGACCACATCTTCCTGGGCACGGCCGTCACCAACGCATGATCCAGATCGAATTGCTCGCCGCGGGCGACCAGCGCGCCGCGGCGCAATGGGACGAGTTCGTCTTTTCCTGTCCCGAAGCCACCTTCTTCCACCGTGCCGGCTGGCAGCGCGTGCTGCGCGAGTCCTTCGGGCACGAGACGCATTTCCTGCTTGCCCGCCGTGCCGGCGCCATCGAGGGCGTGCTGCCGCTGGCGCACGTCAAGAGCTGGCTGTTCGGCAGCTCGCTCACGAGCCTGCCCTTCGCGGTCTACGGCGGCGTGGCCGCGGCCAGCGCCGATGCCGCGCAGGCGCTGGAGGCGCATGCCGACCAGCTCGGCCGCAAGCTCGGCGTGCAGCACCTGGAGCTGCGCCACACCACTCAGCGCCATCCCGACTGGCCCGAGCAGGACCTCTATGTGACGTTCCGCAAGGAGCTGCTGGAGGACGAGGAGGCCAACATGCTGGCCATCCCGCGCAAGCAGCGCGCCATGGTGCGCAAGGGCATCAAGAACGGCCTCACCAGCACCGTGCACCGGGACGTGGGCCGCTTCTTCGCGCTCTATGCCGACAACGTGCACCGCCACGGCACGCCGGCGCTGCCGCGGCGCTACTTCCAGGCGCTGCACGACGAGTTCGGCGACGCGGTGGAGCTCATGGCCGTGGACGGCTCCGACGGCCAGCCGCTGAGCGCCGTGCTGAGCTTCTACTTCCGCGACGAGATCCTGCCGTACTACGCGGGCGACGCCGTGGCCGCGCGCGACCTCGCCGCCAACGACTTCAAGTACTGGGAGCTCATGCGCCATGCGCTGGCGCGCGGCTGCAAGGTCTTCGATTACGGGCGCAGCAAGCAGGGCACGGGCTCCTTCGCGTTCAAGAAAAACTGGGGCTTCGAGCCCACGCCGCTGCACTACGAGTACCGGCTCTACAAGCGCGAGTCGGTGCCGCAGAACAATCCCTCTAACGCCAAGTACAAGATCTTCATCGAAGCTTGGCGGCGCATGCCCATCGGCCTGGCCAACCGCCTGGGGCCGATGCTGGTGCGCAGTCTGGGCTGACGTCATGGCCAACCTGCTGTACCTGGTGCACCGGCTGCCGTACCCGCCCAACAAGGGTGACAAGGTGCGCTCGTTCCACCTGCTCAAGCACCTGGCCGCGCGCCATCGGGTGTTCCTGGGCACTTTCGTGGACGACCCGGAGGACGAGGCCTACGTGGATCATCTGCGCCCCTACTGTGCGGACATGCACGTGGCGCGGCTGCACGCGCGGCTGGCCAAGCTGGCCAGCCTGCGCGCCCTGCCGCGCGGCCAGGCGCTGACGCTGAGCTATTACGACAACGCCGGGCTGCGGCGCTGGGTGCGGGATCTCGCCGCCCGTGAAGCACTGGACGCGGCCGTGGTGTTCTCCTCATCGATGGCGCAGTACGTCGATGCACTGCCGCAATTGCCGATGCTGGTGGACTTCGTGGACGTGGATTCCGCCAAGTGGACCCAGTACGCGAGTGCCCACCGTTGGCCGATGTCGTGGCTGTATGCCCGCGAAGGTCAGCGGCTGCTGGCCTGCGAGCGCGCCGTGGCCGCGCGCGCGCGCCGCTCGTTCTTCGTGACCGAGGCCGAGGTGGGGCTGTTCCGCCAGCTCGCGCCCGAATGCGCGCACAACGTCGAGCCCATCGGCAACGGCGTGGATGCGGAGTTCTTCGCGCCCGACCCGCGTCGTGCCTCTCCCTTCGGCGATGAGGCGCATCCGCTGGTGTTCACCGGTGCCATGGACTACTGGCCCAACGTCGATGCGGTGTGCTGGTTCGCGCGCGAGGTGCTGCCACGGCTGCTGCAGCGCTGGCCGCAGCTGCGCCTGCACATCGTGGGCCGCAGCCCAACGGCGGCCGTGCAGGCGCTGGCCGGCGCGCATGTGAACGTCACCGGCACGGTGCCCGACGTGCGGCCCTATCTGCAGCATGCGGCGGTGGTCGTGGCGCCACTGCGCCTGGCGCGTGGCGTGCAGAACAAGATCCTGGAAGCCATGGCCATGGCGCGCCCGGTGGTGGCCTCGCTGACCTGCACGCGCGCCATCGAGGCCCAGCCCGGCGCCGAACTGGTGCCCGCGCTGGAAGTGGAGGACTACGTGCAGCAGATCGACTCGCTGCTGGCCCAGCCCGAGCGAGCGGCGGCCATCGGCCAGGCCGGGCGCCAGCGCGTCCTGCGCAGCTACAGCTGGGATGCACACCTGTCGGGACTGGATACCTATCTCGTGCCCAGCTCACCCGCTGTGCAGACGGCGTTGTGCAGCGCATGAGCTCCGTGCTGCCGATGAAGGGCGACAGGCCCTGGCCTGCCGCGCTGACGGCCCTGGGGGTGGTGCTGGCCGCGCTGCTGTGGCTCTACCGCGACACGGGACTGGCCATGGTGGGCATCTGGGCACGTTCGGAGACGTTCACGCACGCGTTCACCGTGCCGCCGATCTCGCTGTGGCTGATCTGGCGCCGGCGCGCGCTGCTGGCACAGATGACGCCGCGGCCGGTGCCGTGGCTGCTGCTGCCCATGGTGCTGGTAGCGCTGGCCTGGCTGCTGGGCCAGTTGGCCACGGTCAACGCGGTCACGCAGTTCGCCCTGGTGGCGCTGCTGGTGCTGAGCGTGCCCGCGGTGCTGGGCTGGGAGGTGGCGCGCGCGATCCAGTTCCCGCTGCTGTTCCTGTTCTTTGCCGTGCCCTTCGGCGAGTTCCTGATGCCGCTGTTCATGGACTGGACGGCGGACTTCACCGTGTGGGCGCTGCGGCTGTCGGGCATCCCGGTGCTGCGCGAGGGCCTGCAGTTCACCATTCCGAGCGGACACTGGTCGGTGGAGGCGGCATGCAGCGGCATCCGCTACCTGATGGCCTCTCTGATGGTGGGCGTGCTCTTTGCCTATCTCAACTACACCTCGATGCTGCGGCGCTGGCTGTTCGTCGGCATCTCGATCCTGGTGCCGATCGTCGCCAACTGGGTGCGGGCGTACCTGATCGTGCTGGTGGGCCATCTCAGCGGTAATGAGCTGGCCACCGGCGCGGACCATCTGGTCTATGGCTGGGTGTTCTTCGGCATCGTCATCCTGGTGATGCTGGCCATCGGCGCGTACTGGTCGCAGCCCGAAGGGGCGCCGGCCGCCGTGGCCCCGCCGCCGCCGGGCATGTCACCGCGCTCGGTCGGGATGGCTTCGACGCTGGCCGCCGCCGCGGCTCTGGCCGTGCTGGCGCTGCCGCACGGCCTGCTGGCGCGGGTGCAGGGCGAAGCGCCCGCTTCCTTGCACGGGCTGGAGACACTGGCTGCACCCGCTGCAGGCTGGGCGCCGGCGGCGCAGCCGCCGTCGGACTGGCGCAATGCCTTCCTGAATCCCACGCAGCAACTGCAGCGCAGCTATGCGCGCGATGGGCAGGTGGTGGGCCTGCAGCTGGCCTACTACGGGTCCGAGACCGCCGACAGCAAGCTCGTGAGCTCGACCAACGCGCTGGTGGCGCCGCAGAACGGGCAGTGGGCGCAGGTGCAGACAGGCCGGCAAACGGTGCAGACGCTGGGCCAGCCGCTGGCCTGGCGCACCGCCGAGCTGCGTTCCCTGGCTTCCGCCTTGACCGACACGGGCGGCCTGCGGCTGACGGTGTGGCAGATCTACTGGATCAACGGCGAGCTGATTGCCAGTGATGCCCGGGCCAAGGCGCAGCTGGCCTTCAACCGGCTCGCGGGCCGCGGCAGCGACGGTGCGGTGATCCTCATCTACACCGTCAAGACTTCGGCGGAGCGGGACACGGCGACGCTGCAAGCCTTCGTGCGCGACCACATGGACGTGCTCACGACCGGGCTGCGCCGGGCCCGCGACAGTGCAGGCGGCTAGCGGTCAAGGCCGCGCCCGGCACGGCGATTCCCGCCAGCCCCTGGGCGCTGCGCCGCAGGCGGTGGCCCCACTGTGTGTGCGCCGTCTGGAGGAGTTGCCGCCCGACGCCTTGGCGCTGCTGGCGCGGGCCGAGCACGACGGCATCGAGCTCGGCGCGCCCTGGCTGCGCAACTTCCTCGGGACGATGCCCGAGCTGTGCCAGGGCGCGTATTTCCACCTGCTGTGCCGCGAGGGCAGGGCGGTGGCCGTGCTGCCGCTGCTGGCGCGTGCCGACACTGCGCAGCGTGGCCGGGTGCAGTCGCTGGCCAACTACTACAGCGCGCTGTGGGCCCCGGCGCTGGACCCGACGCTCACGGCCGCGGAGCTGGCGCTGCTGCTGCGCGACGTCGTGCGCCGGCATGCGCCGTTGCGCAGCCTGCACCTGGCGCCCATGGACCCAGATTCCCGGGCCTGGGCCCTGCTGCGCGCCGCGCTGCGGCTGGCCGGGCTGCCGGCTTGGGATTTCTTTGCCTTCGGCAACTGGTACCTGCGCACCGAGGTGGACTGGGCCGGCTATCTGGCGGCGCGGCCGGGTGAGCTGCGCAACACGATCCGGCGCGCCGAGAAGCGGCTGCTCAAGGCCGGTGCGCGTGTCGAGATCGTCACCGGCGGCGAGCGCCTGGTGACGGCCACGCGCGCCTACGAGCAGGTCTACGCCGCCAGCTGGAAGCAGCCCGAGCCGCACGCGGCGTTCATGCCCGGGCTGATCCGGACCTGTGCGCTGCACGGCTGGCTGCGGCTGGGCGTGGTCTGGCTGGAGGAGCGGCCCATCGCGGCGCAGCTGTGGATCGTCGCGCACGGCAAGGCCGCGATCTACAAGCTCGCCTACGACGAGGCCTTCAAGGCGCTGGGATCGGGCACCGTGCTCACGGCGCGGCTGATGTGCCATGTGCTGGACGTCGATCGTGTCGCGGAGGTGGACTACCTCATGGGCGACGACGCCTACAAGCGCAGCTGGATGAGCCAACGCCGCGAGCGCCGTGGGATCGTGGCCTACAACCCGCGCTCCCCGCGTGGGCTCATGGGCGCCGCCGGCGAAGCCCTGATCCGGCTGCTCAAGCCGCTGCGGGACAAGGCCCGGCCATGAGCACGACCCGGATGTGATTCGTTCACGCCTTGCAACGTCCTGGCGGAGCTCGCTGGGTCGGGGGGAGGGCGTTACAAACTATGATCTAGGGGTTACGAGCTTGTGGACGGTGTTGAACGGACTGCGCTGCACGAAGCCTTCTGTCTGCGACGAAATGAAGAGTCCCTCCGCTCATGACGGCGGGATGCCAAGGAACTTGGGGGAAAGCGTGGGGGTGGTGGCAGTGACTGGACCGGGCTGCTTGGGCTGGTCTGAAGGGGCATGGCAGTGACGGCCCTGAAATCGGCTGAGCAGAAGAGGCTATCGCGGCAGTCCGGCGTTGCGCGGAAGGCGCCGCTGGTGCTGCATGTGGTCTACCGCTTCGATACCGGCGGGCTGGAGAACGGGGTCGTGAACCTCATCAACCACATGCCCGCCCAGGCCTTCCGCCATGCCGTGCTGTCGCTCACCGAGGTGACGGACTTCAGCCGCCGCGTGCAGCGCGAGGATGTGCCCTTCATCGCGTTGAACAAGGGGCCCGGGCATGCGATCGGGCTCTATCCGCGCATGTACCGCCTCTTTCGCGAGCTGCGGCCGGCCGTGGTGCACACCAACAACATTGCCGCGCTCGAGTGCGTCGTACCCGCTTGGGCCGCCGGCGTGCCGGTGCGCATCCACAGCGAGCATGGCTGGGACCTGTCGGACCTCAACGGCAGCAATCCCCGCTACCGGCAGCTGCGCCGCCTGTACCGGCCTTTCGTGTCGCACTACATCGCCGTATCGGGCGACCTCAACCGCTACCTGCTGGACCGCGTGGGCGTGCCGCAGCAGCGCGTGAGCCATATCTCGAATGCCGTGGACACCGAGCGCTTCCACCCGGTGGCGGGCGAGCAGCCCACGCCGATCGATGCTTGCCCGTTCTCGCCCGAGCGTCACTGGCTGGTGGGCACCGTGGGGCGGCTGCAGGGGGTCAAGGACCAGCTCAACCTCGTGCGTGCCTTCGCGCATGCGCTGCAGGCGCAGCCCGCGCTGAAGGAGCGCATGCGGCTGGTGATCATCGGCGACGGCCCGTTGCGCCCGGAACTGGAAGCGCTGGTGCAGGAGACGAAGCTCACCGGACTGGTCTGGATGCCCGGCGAGCGCAGCGACGTGCCGGCGGTGATGCGCGGGCTGCACTGCTTCTCGCTGCCGTCCAAGGCCGAGGGGCTTTCCTACACGCTGCTGGAAGCCATGGCCAGCGGGCTGCCGGTGGTGGCCACCGCCGTGGGCGCCAACCCCGATCTGGTCAAGAACGGCGAGACGGGCGAGATCGTGCCCCCGGACGATCCGCAGGCGCTGGGCAACGCGCTGGCCCGCATGGCCAGTGCGCCGCAGGCACTGGCGCGGCAGCTCGGGCGCGCGGGCCGCGCGCGGGTCGTGAAGGACTACAGCCAGCAAGCCATGGTGAAGGCCTACCAGGGCCTGTACGAGCGGTACCTGACCCAGCGGAGCGCGTGAATGTGCGGCATCACCGGTTTTTTTGACACGCGCGGGGCGCGGTTCCTGGACCGCGCGGCGCTGGTGCGCATGAACGAGTCGCAGCACCACCGCGGCCCGGACGCGGGCGAGGTGTACATGGAGCCCGGGCTGGGGCTGGGGCACCGGCGGCTGTCGATCATTGACCTGGAGTCGGGGCAGCAGCCGCTGTTCAACGAGGACGGCTCGGTGGTGGTGGTCTTCAACGGCGAGATCTACAACTACCAGGAGCTGGTGCCGGAGCTGCAGGCGCTGGGGCACGTGTTCCACACGCACAGCGACACCGAGGTGATCGTGCACGCGTGGGAGGCCTGGGGCGAGGCGTGCGTGCAGCGGTTTCGGGGCATGTTTGCCTTTGCGCTGTGGGACCGCAACCGCGAGGTGCTGTTCCTGGCGCGCGACCGGCTGGGGGTCAAGCCACTGTTTTACGCGCTGCTGGACGACGGCACGCTGCTGTTCGGCTCGGAGCTCAAGTCGCTGCTGGCGCACGGGGGGCTGAGCCGCGAGCTCGACCCGCTGGCGGTGGAGGAGTACTTCGCGCTGGGCTACGTGGCCGAGCCGCGGAGCATCTTCCGCCAGGCGCGCAAGCTCGAAGCCGGGCACACGCTGCGGGTGCAGCGTGGGCAGCCGCTGCCCGCGCCGCGGCGCTACTGGGACCTGCGCTTCACGCTGGATCGCCAGATCGGGCTGGAGGAGGCGTGCGGCGAGCTCGATGCGCGGCTGCGCGAGTCGGTGCGGCTGCGCATGATTGCCGACGTGCCGCTGGGGGCGTTTCTCTCCGGCGGGGTGGACTCCAGCGCGGTGGTGGCGCACATGGCGCAGCTCTCGGGAGTGCCGGTCAACACCTGCTCGATGGCGTTTGCCGACCCGGCGTACAACGAGGCGGAGTTTGCGCAGCAGGTGGCGCAGCGCTACGGCACCCGGCACCACGTGGACATGGTCGACAGCGAGGACTTCGACCTCATCGACACGCTGGCGCGGCTGTACGACGAGCCCTATGCGGACTCCTCGGCGATTCCGACGTACCGGGTGTGCCAGCTCGCGCGCCGGCACGTGAAGGTGGCGCTGTCGGGCGACGGCGGGGACGAGGCCTTCGGGGGCTACCGGCGCTACCGGCTGCACCTGATGGAGGAGCGCATGCGCCGGGCGCTGCCGCAGGGGCTGCGCGCGCCGCTGTTCGGGCTGCTCGGGCGCGTGTACCCCAAGGCCGACTGGGCCCCGCGCGTGCTGCGCGCCAAGACCACCTTCGAAGGCATCGCCCGCAGCTCCGTGCAGGCCTACTTCCACAGCGTCGCGCAGCTGCGCCAGCCGCAGCGTTCGCAGCTGTTCAGCGATGCGTTCAAGCGCCAGCTCGGCGGCTACACGGCCGAGGCCGTGTTCGAGCGCCACGCGCGCCAGGCGGGCACGGACGACCCGCTGGCGCTGGTGCAGTACCTGGACCTCAAGACCTGGCTGATCGACGACATCAACACCAAGGTGGACCGCGCCAGCATGGCGCACGGGCTGGAGGTGCGCGAGCCGCTGATGGACCACGAGCTCGTGGAGTGGGCCGCGACGCTGCCCTCGGCGCTGAAGATCAGCGGCAACGAGGGCAAGCACTTCTTCAAGAAGGCGCTGGAGCCCAGGCTGCCGCACGACGTGCTGTACCGGCCCAAGATGGGCTTCTCGGTGCCGCTGGCGCGCTGGTTCCGCGGCCCGCTGCGCCAGCGCGTGCGCGAGTCGCTGCTGGGCGGTGCGATGGCCGACACGGGCTGGTTCAACCCCCGCGTGGTGAGCCAGCTCGTCGAGCAGCACGAGTCCGGCATGCGCGACCACAGCCGCTCGCTGTGGGCGCTGCTGATGTTCGATGCTTTCCTGCGCAACGTTGCCGGCGCCGGCGAGCCGGCCAGCTCCCAGGCGCCGGTATCGGTGGCGGAGATCGCCTGACATGAGGACGACGCTGGCCGCCGCCACGATGGCGCCTGCGCAGCCGGACCGGCCGCGCCAGGCGGGCGGCCACGGCCGCAAGCTGCGCGTGCTGCTGTTTTCCACGCTCTACCCCAGCAGCGTGAAGCCGGGCCACGGCATCTTCGTCGAGACCAGGCTGCGCGAGCTGCTCAAAAGCGCAGCGGTCGAGGCCCGGGTCGTGGCGCCGGTGCCGTGGTTTCCCTCGACGCACCCGCGCTTCGGCGAGTACGCCGGCATGGCCGCCGTGCCCCGGCGCGAGACGCGCCATGGCATCGAGGTGCTGCATCCGCGCTATCCGCTGCTGCCCAAGGTGGGAATGAGCACCGCCCCGTTCCTGCTGGCCAGCGCCATGCTGCCGACGCTGCGCCGGCTGATGCGCGAAGGCTTCGACTTCGACCTCATCGACGCCCACTATTTCTATCCCGACGGCGTGGCCGCGGCGCTGCTGTCGCGCTGGTTGGGCAAGCCGCTGACCATCACCGCGCGCGGCTCGGACCTCAACCTCATCGGCCAGTACGCCTGGCCGCGGCGCCTGATGCGCTGGGCTGCCGGCCAGGCCGGCGGCAGCATCGGCGTGAGCTCGGCGCTGGTGGACGTGCTGCGCGGCTGGGGCGTGGACGAAGAGCGCCTGCACGTCATGCGCAACGGCGTCGATCTGCAGCGCTTCTCGCCGCACCCCCGGGACGCGGCGCGCCACGCCCTCGAGCTGGACGGCGCGCCGCTGCTGCTGTCGGTGGGCAACCTGGTGCCGCTCAAGGGCCATGACCTGACCATGCGTGCCTTGCAGCTGCTGCTGCCCGAACACCCGGGCGCACGGCTGGTGATCGTGGGCGAGGGGCCCGAGCTGGAGCGGCTGCAGGCCCTGGCGCGGGAGCTGGGCCTGGCCGACAAGGTGCGCTTTGCCGGCAGGCTGGACAACGCCAGCCTGGCGGCATGGTTCAGCGCCGCGGACATGCTGGTGCTGGCTTCCAGCCGCGAAGGCTGGGCCAACGTGCTGCTGGAGGCCATGGCCTGTGGCACTCCCGTGGTCGCCACGGCCGTGGGCGGTTCCCCCGAGGTGGTGGCTGACGCTGCCGCCGGCGTGCTGGTGCGCGAGCGCAGTGCCGAGGGCATCGCCCAGGCCGTGCGCGAGCTGATCCACCATCCGCGCCCTCGCGCTGAGGTACGGCATTACGCCGAGGGCTTCAGCTGGGAAGCCACGACACAGGCACAGCTCGACCTGTTCCGCCGGCTGTGTGCGGTGCCCGGCACAAAACGTCGCGTCATCAACCTATCGCAATGAAGGCAATGACCGCCGACAGTGGCGGTTGCAAGCCCAACAGGAGAATTTCAGTGAGTGTGGTAGCAGTCATCGGGCTGGGCTATGTGGGCCTGCCCCTGGTGGTCGCCTTCGGCAAGAAGGTGCGCACCATCGGCTTCGATATCGCGGTGGACAAGGTCGCGGCGTGCCAGCGCGGCACCGACCCCTCGCGCGAGCTGGCCGACGAGGACCTGGCCCAGGCCAGGCACGCGGTCTACACCAGCGATCCGGCCATGCTGGCCGAAGCCGACATCATCGTGGTGGCGGTGCCCACGCCCGTGGACGAGGCCCACATCCCTGATTTCCGTCCGCTGATCGGCTCCAGCACGAGCGTGGGTCGCCACATGAAGCGCGGCGCCATCGTGGTGTACGAGTCCACCGTCTACCCCGGCGCCACCGAGGAGGTGTGCATCCCGGTGCTCGAGCGCGAGTCGGGCATGAAGTGGAAGCAGGACTTCTTCGTCGGCTACAGCCCCGAGCGCATCAACCCCGGCGACCGCGAGCACACCCTCACCAAGATCGTGAAGATCGTCTCCGGCGACACGCCCGAGACGCTGGAGGCCGTGGCCCAGCTCTACGAGAGCATCATCGAGCCGGGCGTGCACCGCGCCTCCTCGATCAAGGCCGCCGAGGCCGCCAAGGTGATCGAGAACACCCAGCGCGACCTCAACATCGCGCTGATGAACGAGCTGGCCATCATCTTCGACAAGATCGGCATCGACACGACCGAGGTGCTGGAGGCGGCCGGCACCAAGTGGAACTTCCTGAAGTTCAAGCCCGGCCTGGTGGGCGGCCACTGCATCGGCGTGGACCCGTACTACCTCACGCACAAGGCCGACATGCTGGGCTACCACCCGCAGGTCATCCTGGCCGGGCGCCGCATCAACGACGGCATGGCCAAGTTCGTGGCCGAGCAGACCATCAAGAACATGATCGCCGCAGGCAGCTACATCAAGGGCGCGCACGTGAACGTGCTGGGCCTGACCTTCAAGGAAAACTGCGGCGACCTGCGCAACTCCAAGGTGATCGACATCATCCACGAGCTGCAGAGCTATGGCGTGCAGGTCTGCGTGGCCGACCCGCAGGCCGACCCGGCCGAGGCGATGCACGAGTACGGCGTGCAGCTCATGTCCTGGGACGACCTGCCGCGCGCCGACGCCATCGTGGCGGCGGTGTCGCACCGCGAGTTCGTGCAGCTGTCCGTGGAAGAGATGGGCCGCAAGCTCGTGCGCGGAGGCGTCTTCATCGACGTCAAGGCCGCCTTCGACGCGAAGGCGGTGCGGGACGCCGGCTTCCGCCTCTGGCGCCTTTGAGCCCATGCCCTGTCTTGAGATCACCGGTTGAACGGCCCCTGACCCAGCGGAGCGCGTGAATGTGCGGCATCACCGGTTTTTTTGACACGCGCGGGGCGCGGTTCCTGGACCGCGCGGCGCTGGTGCGCATGAACGAGTCGCAGCACCACCGCGGCCCGGACGCGGGCGAGGTGTACATGGAGCCCGGGCTGGGGCTGGGGCACCGGCGGCTGTCGATCATTGACCTGGAGTCGGGGCAGCAGCCGCTGTTCAACGAGGACGGCTCGGTGGTGGTGGTCTTCAACGGCGAGATCTACAACTACCAGGAGCTGGTGCCGGAGCTGCAGGCGCTGGGGCACGTGTTCCACACGCACAGCGACACCGAGGTGATCGTGCACGCGTGGGAGGCCTGGGGCGAGGCGTGCGTGCAGCGCTTTCGGGGCATGTTTGCCTTTGCGCTGTGGGACCGCAACCGCGAGGTGCTGTTCCTGGCGCGCGACCGGCTGGGGGTCAAGCCGCTGTTTTACGCGCTGCTGGACGACGGCACGCTGCTGTTCGGCTCGGAGCTCAAGTCGCTGCTGGCGCACGGGGGGCTGAGCCGCGAGCTCGACCCGCTGGCGGTGGAGGAGTACTTCGCGCTGGGCTACGTGGCCGAGCCGCGGAGCATCTTCCGCCAGGCGCGCAAGCTCGAAGCCGGGCACACGCTGCGGGTGCAGCGTGGGCAGCCGCTGCCCGCGCCGCGCCGGTACTGGGATCTGCGCTTCACGCTGGATCGCAAGATCGGGCTGGAGGAGGCGTGCGGCGAGCTCGATGCGCGGCTGCGCGAGTCGGTGCGGCTGCGCATGATTGCCGATGTGCCGCTGGGGGCGTTTCTCTCCGGCGGGGTGGACTCCAGCGCGGTGGTGGCGCACATGGCGCAGCTCTCGGGCGTGGCGGTCAACACCTGCTCGATGGCGTTTGCCGACCCGGCGTACAACGAGGCGGCGTTTGCGCAGCAGGTGGCGCAGCGCTACGGCACCCGGCACCACGTGGACATGGTCGACAGCGAGGACTTCGACCTCATCGACACGCTGGCGTGGCTGTACGACGAGCCCTATGCGGACTCCTCGGCGATTCCGACGTACCGGGTGTGCCAGCTCGCGCGCCGGCACGTGAAGGTGGCGCTGTCGGGCGACGGCGGGGACGAGGCCTTCGGGGGCTACCGGCGCTACCGGCTGCACCTGATGGAGGAGCGCATGCGCCGGGCGCTGCCGCAGGGGCTGCGCGCGCCGCTGTTCGGGCTGCTCGGGCGCGTGTACCCCAAGGCCGACTGGGCCCCGCGCGTGCTGCGCGCCAAGACCAGCTTCCAGGGCATGGCGCGCACGTCGGTGCAGGCCTACTTCCACTCGATGTCGCGGCTGCGCGGCCCGATGCGCGCGCAGCTCTTCAGCCCCGGCCTGAAGTCGGCGCTGGGCGGCTACGGCGCGCACGAGGTGTTCGAGCGCCACGCGCGCCAGGCCGGCACGGACGACCCGCTGGCGCTGGTGCAGTACCTGGACCTCAAGACCTGGCTGATCGACGACATCAACACCAAGGTGGACCGCGCCAGCATGGCGCACGGGCTGGAGGTGCGCGAGCCGCTGATGGACCACGAGCTCGTGGAGTGGGCCGCGACGCTGCCCTCGGCGCTGAAGATCAGCGGCAACGAGGGTAAGCATTTCTTCAAGAAGGCGCTGGAGCCCAGGCTGCCGCACGACGTGCTGTACCGGCCCAAGATGGGCTTCTCGGTGCCGCTGGCGCGCTGGTTCCGCGGCCCGCTCAAGGAGCGCGTGCGCCAGGCGGTGCTGGGTCCGCGCCTGGCCGACACCGGCTGGTTCGATGCGGGCGCGCTGCGCCAGCTCGTGGACGCCCATCAAAGCGGCCGCAGCGACCACAGCACGCCGCTGTGGGCCCTGGTGATGTTTGAGGCTTTTTTACGAAATGTGGTGGATGGCGGCGCTCACGCGTCCACCCCGGCCGCGACGCTCGCGTTGCCGGCCTTAGAAGGGGGCTTGAGATGAAGCTTCGCATCCTGCACGTACTGGACCATTCGATCCCGCTGCACAGCGGCTACACCTTCCGCACCCAGTCCATCCTGCGCGAGCAGCGCCGCCTGGGCTGGGAGACGTACCACGTCACCAGTCCCAAGCACCTCGGCGCCACGGCGCCGGAGGAGACGGTGGACGGGCTGCACTTCTACCGCACGAGCGCGCCGGCCGCGGGCGGGGCGCGCCTGCCGGGGCTGGGCGAGATCGCGCTCATGCGCAGCCTGGAGCGGCGGCTGCAGGAGGTTGCGGAGCAGGTGCGCCCGCAGCTGCTGCACGCGCACTCGCCGGTGCTCAATGCCATCCCCGCGCTGCGCGTGGGCAAGCGGCTGGGCATCCCGGTGGTGTACGAGGTGCGCGCCTTCTGGGAGGACGCCGCGGTGGACCACGGCACCACCACCGAAGGCAGCCTGCGCTACCGCCTCACGCGCCGGCTGGAGACGCACGCGCTGCGCAACGCTGACCATGTGTTCACGATCTGCCAGGGCCTGCGCGGCGACATCGTGGCGCGCGGCCTGGGCGAGGACAAGGTCACCGTCATTCCCAACGCCGTGGACATCGAGGCCTTCGACGTCGGCGGCGAGCCCGACGGGGCGCTCAAGGCGCAGCTGGGCCTGGCCGGCTGCACCGTGGTGGGCTTCATCGGCTCCTTCTACGCCTACGAGGGGCTGGACCTGCTGCTGCAGTCGCTGCCCGCGATCCTGGCGCAGCGCCCCGAGGTGCGCGTGCTGCTGGTGGGCGGCGGCCCGCAGGACGCCGCGCTCAAGGCGCAGGCCAGGCAGCTGGGCCTGGCCGACAAGGTGGTGTTCACCGGCCGCGTGCCGCATGCCCAGGTGCAGCGCTACTACGACCTGGTGGACGTGCTGGCCTATCCGCGCCACTCGATGCGCCTGACCGAGCTGGTCACGCCGCTCAAGCCGCTGGAGGCCATGGCGCAGGGCCGGCTGCTGGTGGCTTCGGACGTCGGCGGCCACAAGGAGCTCATCCGCCACAACGAGACCGGGCTGCTGTTCAAGGCCGGCAGCGCCGAGTCGCTGGCGCAGGCGGTGCTGCAGTTGCTCGCGCAACGGGAACGCTGGCCCCACCTGCGCCAGGCCGGCCGCCAGTTCGTCGAGATGGAGCGCAACTGGCGCGTGTCGGTGGCCCGTTACCGCAAGGTCTACGAGTCACTGTGCAAGGCGGCCTGAGAAGCCTAAAGGACGGCCGTCGGCCGTCGGACAGTCAACAGGGATAAGAGAACATGAAAGTCACGGTCATTGGCACCGGCTACGTCGGCCTGGTCACCGGCGCTTGTCTGGCGGAGATGGGCAACCATGTGGTCTGCCTGGACGTGGACGAGAGGAAGATTCGCGTGCTGCAGGACGGCGGCATTCCCATCCACGAGCCCGGGCTCGACGTCATCGTGCAGCGCAACGTGGCCGTGGGCCGGCTGCAGTTCACCACCGACGTGGCCGCGGCGGTGGCGCACGGCACGCTGCAGTTCATCGGCGTGGGCACGCCCCCGGACGAGGACGGCTCGGCCGACCTGCAGCACGTGCTGGCCGCGGCGCGCAGCATCGGCGCGCACATGACCGACTACAAGATCATCGTGGACAAGAGCACCGTGCCCGTGGGCACGGCCGACCGCGTGCGCGAGGCCGTGCGCGGCGAGCTCCAGCGCCGCGGCATGGAGGTGGAGTTCGCCGTGGTGTCCAACCCCGAATTCCTCAAGGAAGGCGCGGCGGTGGGTGACTTCATGCGCCCGGACCGCATCATCGTGGGCGCCGACGACGAGCGCGCGGTGCTGCTCATGCGCGCGCTGTACGCCTCGTTCACGCGCAACCACGACCGGCTGCAGATCATGGACGTGCGCAGCGCCGAGTTCACCAAGTACGCCGCCAACGCCATGCTGGCCACGCGCATCAGCTTCATGAACGAGCTGGCGCAGCTGGCCGAGAAGGTGGGCGCGGACATCGACATGGTGCGCCGCGGCATCGGCAGCGACCCGCGCATCGGCACGCACTTCCTGTACGCGGGTGCGGGCTATGGCGGCTCGTGCTTCCCCAAGGACGTCAAGGCGCTGGTGCGCACCGGGCAGGAGCATGGCGTGAAGCTGCGCGTGCTCGAGGCGGTGGAGGAGGCCAACGAGCAGCAGAAGCACGTGCTGGGCAAGAAGGTGGTGGCGCGCTTCGGCGAGGACCTCGCGGGCCGCACCTTCGCGCTGTGGGGCCTGGCCTTCAAGCCCGACACCGACGACATGCGCGAGGCGCCCAGCCTGGTGGTGATCGCCGACCTCGTGCGCCGCGGCGCGCGCGTGCAGGCCTACGACCCGGTGGCCACGGAGCAGGCGCGCCTGGCGCTGGGCGACGTGGCGGGCGTGAGCTTTGCCGACAGCGCGCAGGCGGCCCTGAGCGGGGCGGACGCGCTGGTCATCGTCACCGAGTGGCGCGAGTTCCGCAGCCCCGACTTCGACGCCATCCGCGCCGCGCTCAAGCAGCCCGTGGTCATCGACGGGCGCAACCTGTTCGAGCCCGCGCTGGTGAAGGCTCACGGGCTGGAGTACTTCGCCATCGGCCGCGCCAACGCCGTGCCGCTCAAGACATGAGCCGGCCCATTCGCACGCTGCTGTTCTCCACGCTGTTTCCCAGCAGCACGCGCCCGGTGCACGGCATCTTCGTGGAGACGCGGCTGCGCGAGCTGCTCAAGAGCGGCGCGGTGCAAACCAAGGTCGTGGCCCCGGTGCCGTGGTTCCCGTTCAGGCACCCGCGCTTCGGCGACTACGCGCGCATGGCCGCCACGCCCGAGCGCGAGACGCGCCACGGCATCGAGGTGCTGCATCCGCGCTACCCGCTGCTGCCCAAGGTGGGCATGAGCACGGCGCCGCTGCTGCTGGCGCTGGCCGCGCTGCCGGCGGTGCGCAAGCTGCAGGCCGAGGGCTTCGATTTCGACGTGATCGATGCCCACTACTACTACCCCGACGGGGTGGCGGCGGCGATGTTGGCGCGCTGGGTGGGCAAGCCGCTGTCGATCACGGCGCGCGGCACCGACCTCAACCTCATTCCCGCCCATGCGCTGCCGCGCGCCATGATGCGCTGGGCCGCCCAGCGGGCCGACGCCTCCATCGGCGTGTGCGCGGCGCTGATGGACGTGCTGCGCGGCTGGGGCATCGACGGCAAGCGGCTGCATGTCATGCGCAACGGCGTGGACCTGGAGCGCTTCCGCCCGCTGCCGCAGGCGCAGATGCGCGCCGAGCTGGGGCTGCAGGGCGCGCCGCTGCTGCTGTCGGTGGGCCACCTGGTCGAGCGCAAGGGCCACCACGTGGCCATCGACGCCATGCCCACGCTGCTGGCCACGCATGCGCAGGCGCGGCTGGTGATCGTGGGCGATGGCGTCGAGCGCGAGCGGCTCAAGGCCCAGGCCCGCACGCTGGGCGTGCACGACAGCGTCACCTTTGCCGGCGGCGTGCCCAACGAGCAGTTGCTGCGCTGGTACAGCGCGGCCGACGCGCTGATCCTGGCCTCCAGCCGCGAGGGCTGGGCCAACGTGCTGCTGGAGGCCATGGCCTGCGGCACGCCGGTGGTGGCCACGCGCATCTGGGGCACGCCCGAGGTGGTCACGCCCGAGTCGGGCGGCGTGCTGTTCGAGCCGCGCGAGGGCTGCGCCCTGGCCGCCGCCGTGCAGCAGCTGCTGCGGGCGGCGCCGTCGCGCGAGCAGGTGCGCCGCTACGCCGAGGGCTTCAGCTGGCAGCAGACCACGCAGGCGCAGCTCGACCTCTTCCGCCGCCTGTCGCAGGCCGACGTGGCCTGCGCGTGACGTCCGCATCCGCACCATGGCGCCCACATGAGGCGGAGTCCTGCTTCGGGGCCGCGGCGCGGTCCCGTGTCGTGACCGGAGCCTTCTGACGCATGCGTGACCTCCTCGTCGTGCTGCCGGTGGTCATCGGCTGCCTGCTGGCGCTGCGGCAGCCCTGGATCGGCGTGCTGGTGTGGACGTGGCTGAGCATCATGAATCCGCACCGCCTGACCTACGGCTTCGCCTACAGCGCGCCGCTGGCGGCCATGGCGGCGGGCACCACCTTGCTGGGCCTGCTCTTCACGCGCGAGCGCGGCTGGCCGTTCAAGGGCCCGCCGGTGGTGTGGCTGGCGCTGCTCATGCTCTGGCTCAACCTCTCGTGGATCTTTGCCCAGGACCGCGCGGGCGACCAGGAGGTGTGGAGCAAGGTCATGAAGATCGACTTCATGATCCTGGTGGCGCTGGCGGTGATGCACAGCAAGCGCCACATCATGGGGCTGGCCTGGGTGGTCGCGATGTCGCTGGCAGTGCTGGGCACCAAGGGCGGCATCTTCACCATCCTCACCGGGGGCAGCTACCGCACGGTCGGTCCGGCGGGCTCCTTCCTGGACGACAACAACCAGTTCGCGCTGGCGCTGATCATCACGATCCCGGTGTTGCGCTTTCTGCAGCTGCAGGTCACCTGGCGCCGGGGCCGGCAGATCCTGGGCCTGATGATGCTGCTGTGCGCGCTGGCGGCGCTGGGCAGCCAGTCGCGCGGCGCGCTGCTGGCCCTGGGCGCGATGGTGCTGGCCATGTGGTGGCGCGGCAACAGCCGCGTGCTCGGCGGCGTCTTCATCGCCGTCGCGGCGGTGGCGATGGTGGCGTTCATGCCCGACTCGTGGACCGAGCGCATGAACACCATCCAGACCTACGAGGAGGACGCCTCGGCGCAAGGGCGCATCAGCGCCTGGCACATGGCCTGGAACGCCGCGCAGGACCACCTCTTCGGCCTGGGCTACATCACCTGGAAGCCCGAGTACTTCGAGCGCTATTCGCCTTTCCCGAAGGCCGTCTTCGCCGCGCACAGCATCTACTTCCAGATGATGGGCAGCCACGGCTTCATCGGCCTGGCGATATTCCTGAGCTTGTGGATCTCGACCTGGTTCACGGCCGGCTGGCTGCGCAAGCACGCGGCGGGCATCGAGGAGGCGCGCTGGGCCGCCGATCTGGGCAACCTGGTGCAGATGGCGCTGCTGGGCTACGCGGTGGGCGGCGCCTTCCTGAGCCTGGCCTACTTCGACCTGCCCTACAACCTGATGGTGCTGGTGGTGCTCGCGCGCGTGTGGGTCGCCACGCGCGCCTGGGAGCGCGAGCCCCCGCCCAAGCCGCCGTTCTGGAAACGCAAGAAGGGCGGACCACAAGAAATTCAGACCCGCACAGGGTGAGCCATGCTGAGAAAACTGGTGTTGGTATTGCTGGGGCTGCTGGTGCCGCTGGCCGTCACGGTGCTGGCCGGGGTCGCGGCTCCCGGAGGAGGGGTGGCGCAGGCGCTGCAGTCGGCCACGGGGCACACGCCGGGCGAATGGCTGCGCCACCTGCAGCGCCGGGTGCAGGGGCATCCGACCCTGGAAGCCGTGGCCTCGGGGCCGCTGCGCGCCATCCAGCACCGGCTGGAGCGCGAGGTGCCGACGCTGCTGCCCAACCTGGGCAAGGGCCAGCAGCCCCGCACGCTCGGGCCGCTGCGCTACGGCGACGCCGGCCAGCCGCTGCCCATCACGGCCCAGGCCATCCCGGTGCCGGGCGGCGGCGAGCTGCTGCACAGCGCCGCCGCCATCGCCGCGGCCATGGGCCGGGCCCGGCCCGGGCAGCAGCTCGTGATCGCGCCCGGCCGCTACCGCATCACGCACCCCCTGCAGACCCGCGCGGGCGGTACGGCCAGCGCCCCCATCGTGGTGCGGGCGCTGCGCCCCGGCGAGGTCACGCTGGAGTTCGAGACGGGTGAAGGCTTCCTCGTCGCCCATCCCTACTGGGTGTTCGAGAACCTGCACCTGCGCGGCACCTGCGCGCACCACGACGAGTGCGAGCACGCCTTCCACGTGGTCGGCGCGGCGCGCGCCACGGTGCTGCGCAACAACCTCGTCGAGGACTTCAACGCGCACATCAAGGTCAACGGCCGCGGCGGCGTCTGGCCCGACGACGGGCTGGTGCAGTTCAACACCTTGCGCAACGGCGCCCCGCGCCAGACCCGCAAGCCCGTGACGCCGCTGGACATCGTGGCCGCCAGCGGCTGGCAGGTGGCGGACAACCTGGTGGCGCATTTCGTCAAGGCGCAGGGCGACCAGATCTCCTACGGCATGTTCATGAAGGGCGGCGGCGACCAGGGACGCATCGAGCGCAACCTGGTGATCTGCACCACGCAGGACATCTCCCAGCCCGGCGCGCGCGTGGGCTTGTCCTTCGGCGGCGGCGGCACGTCGCGCGCGTTTTGCCGTGACGGCCGCTGCGAGGCCGAGCATGCCCACGGGCTGGTGGCCAACAACGTGGTGGCGCATTGCAACGACACCGGCATCCACGTCTACCGCTCGGCCGACATCCGGGTGGCGCACAACACGCTGGTGAACACGGCCGGCGTCGAGGTGCGCGTGCCGCCGGCCCGTGCCCAGGTCGAGGCCAACCTGCTCGAAGGCTTCCTGCGCGCCCGCGACGGTGGCGTGGTGCGGGTCGAGGACAACGTGGTCGGCCCGCTGGCGGGCACGCCGCAGCAGGTGGACGGCCTGCTGCTGCAGCCGCCCGGCTCCCTGGCATGGCGCGCGGCGGCGCCTGGGCAGATCGCGACCGACTTCTGCGGCACGCCGCGCACGGAGCAGCTCCTGCCGGGCGCCGTGGCGGCCGGCGTGCCCTGCGCCGAGGCGGCACCGTGAGGCCCGCCCGCGGCCGGGCCCGTCCCTGGTTCGCGGATTCGGTGATGTCCTTGGTCCCGCCGTGCCGGGCCGGGGTGCGCGCCCTGGCCCTGATCGCGGGCGCCCTGGCCTGGGTGGCCGCGGCCAGCGCCGCCACGCCGGGCCCGGCCGCGTCGGCGCCCGCGTCGCAGGCCGGTGCCGCGGACGCCACGCCGCTGCTGGCCAAGCTGACCCTGAGCAGCAGGCCCGGCGGCGAGGGCCTGCCCTTCACCGTGGGACAGCCGCTGCGCCAGGGCGACGTGCCCGCGGGCATGGTGCTGCGCTCGCCCGATCTGCCGCAGCTGCAGTGCGTCGTGAAGAACCGCTGGCCCGACGGCAGCGCCAAGTTCGCCATCCTCTCCGGCCATGCCGACCTGAAGCCGCGCCTGTTTGCCTACGTCGGGCTGCGGGCCGGGCCGGCGCCCGAGGCGGCGGCAGCCGTCGATACCGGCAGCCTCAGGCGCGCCGGGGTGACGGCCCGCATCGAGTTCGGCGAGTTCGGCACGGCGGGCTGGAACGCCGGCGACTGGGACAAGCCCGTGCGCACCGTGGTGTCCGGGCCGCAGATGAGCGCCTGGACCTACCGCAAGCCCATCGGCGCGGATGCCCACCTCGTGGCCTGGCTGGAGGTGCGCGCCTACCAGGGCGGGGCGGTGGAGGTGCTGCCGTGGATTGAGAACGGCTACCTCAACGTGCCCGGGCCCACCGCCAAGAGCGCCACGGCCAGCTTCACGCTGGGCGGCACGCAGCGCTTCTCGCAGCCGCTGACGCTGCTCAACCACCAGCGCGCGGTGCTGGCCGGGCCCGAGGCGCTCACGCACTGGCTGGGCGCCGATCCGCAGGTCGTGCCGGCCCACGACACCGACTACTTCATGGCGACGCGGCTGGTGCCGCACTACCGCGGCGCCACCGGGCGCGACAGCCCGCTCTTCAAGCGGCTGCCCACCGAGTACACGCCGCTGATGCAGGGGAGCTACCACAGCGCCATGGGCACCACCGGCTACCACCCCTCCATCGGGCTGCTGCCCGAGTGGGACGTGGCCTATCTCAGCACGCGCGCCGATCCGCGCGCGTACCGCGCGGTGCTCATCAACGCCTACGCCGCCGGGCGCTACGGCATCCACTACCGCGACGAGAAGACCCAGCGCCCGCTGGCCTTCGCCAGCCATCCCAACCTGGTCATGCACACCGGCTCGGGCGTGGCCGACACCGGCGACTCCTCCACCGGGCGCTACACGCCCGCGCCCGGCGGCGCCGTGCCGCCCACCTTCAAGGTCTCGCACCATCCCTCGATGGGCTACATGGCCTACCTGGTCAGCGGCTGGAGCTACTTCATGGAGCAGACGCAGCTGCTGGCCACGGCCAACTTCATCAA
>NZ_JABBFW010000020.1 GCF_012927045.1 Azohydromonas caseinilytica
ATGCCGGGCATGGCGGCCCCGGCGAGCGCCTTGCAGCCGTCCACGGCCCACCCGTGCACCGTCACGGCTGGCCGCGTCAGTACCGCTCAACATGCTCGGTGCAGGCAAATCGTTCACAGCTTCTCAGGCCGAGGCCGCCCTGCGCCCCAGCACCTGCGCCACCACCGCCTCCAGCTCTCGCCGCAGCCACGCATGCATCGGCTCGGCCTGGTGCCGCAGGTGCCAGATCAGGTACATGGGCATCGGGGGACACTGGATCGGCAGCGGCGCCTGCGCCAGCTCGCGCAGCTGCTGCACATGCAGCAGCGAGGGCATGGTCGCCAGCAGCGCGCTGCCCTGCACGAAGGCGGCCACGCCGGCGAAGCTGGGCACGCTGGCGACGATGCGCCGCGGCGCGCAGGGCTGCTCGTTGAGCCAGCGGTCGAAGTCCAGCGCGCGGCGCGGCTCGTACACCACCGTCACGTGCTCGGCCGCCAGGTACTCCTGCAGCGTGCGCGGCGCCTCGCGCTCGCGCGGGTCGTAGAACACGGCATAGCGGTCCTCGAACAGCCGCTTCTGCACCAGGTCCGCCGCGTCGGGCGGGCGCGGCGAGATGACGAGCTGGCACTGCCCCTCGCGCAGCATCTCCGCCGTCGGCACGCCGGAGTTGATGACGCGCAGCTTCAGATTCGGCGCCTGCGCGCGCAGCCGGCGCAGCAGCGCGGGCAGCAGCAGGTCGCGCTGCAGGTCGTTGGCGGCCATGGTCACCGTCGCGTCCAGCGTGGCGGCGTCGAAGCCGCCGGCTGTGGTGAAGCCGCGCATCTGCTCCAGCAGCAGCCGGGCGTGCCGGGTCAATACCTCGGCGCGCGCCGTGGGCACGATGCCGCGCCCGCTGCGCACGAACAGCGGGTCGCCCGCGATGGCGCGCAGCTTCTCCAGCAGGTGGCTCACGGCCGACTGCGTCACGCCCAGCCGCGCGGCGGCGCGCGTGATGGAGCCTTCCTCGTACACCGCCAGCAGCAGCGCCAGCAGGTGGCCGTCAAGGTCCAAATGATCGAATCGGCTCATGAGTCCAATGAGTCATCCCCGGTTTTTCGAAATGATGACCCGCCAAATACTCACGCCCAGCCCGAGCGCGGTCGCCGCGCTTGATCTGAAGCAAGTCCGCTGGCTTTTCAGGAGACAAGGCCCATGAGCGCCCACAAGAAACCCATTCCCGGCACCGTCATCTTCGACGGCGAGCAGGCCATGAAGGGCTATGCCCTCAACAAGATGTGCTTCTCCTTCAACGACGAGGACAACCGCAAGGCCTTCGTCGCCGACGAGGAGGCCTACTGCGCGAAATACGGTCTCAACGAGCGGCAGCGCGAGGCCATCCGCAGCCGCAACGTGCTGCAGCTCATCGCCGCCGGCGGCAATGCCTACTACCTGGCCAAGTTCGCCGGCATCCTGGGCCTGGACATGCAGGACATCGGCGCGCAGCAGACGGGCCTGACCCGCGAACAGTTCCAGGCCAAGCTGCTGGCCGCCCGCGGTTGAGAACGCATCCAGGAGACATTGCCATGGCAAAGATCATCGGTGGCATCACCACTTCGCACGTCCCGGCCATCGGCCGCGCCATCGCCAAGGGCCTGCAGCAGGACCCGTACTGGAAGCCCTTCTTCGACGCCTACGTGCCGGTGCAGAAATGGGTGGCTGAATCGAAGCCCGACGTGGTCGTCGTCATCTACAACGACCACGGCCTGAACTTCTTCCTGGACAAGATGCCGACCTTCGCCGTCGGCGCCGCGGCCGAGTACCGCAACGCCGACGAGGGCTGGGGCATCCCGACCATGCCGCCGTTCCAGGGCGACGCGGCGCTGTCGTGGCAGTTGATCGAATCGCTGGTGGAGGACGAGTTCGACCTGACCACCTGCCAGGAGATGAAGGTGGACCACGCCTTCACGCTGCCCATGGCGCTGCTGTGGCCGGATCAGAGCTGGCCGGTGCGCGTGATCCCGGTGTGCATCAACACCGTGCAGGACCCGCTGCCCACCGCCAGGCGCTGCTGGAAGCTGGGCGAGGCCATCGGCCGCGCGGTGGCGAAGTGGGAGACGGACGAGCGCGTGCTGATCCTGGGCACGGGCGGGCTGTCGCACCAGCTCGACGGCGAGCGCGCCGGCTTCATCAACAAGGACTTCGACCTGAAGTTCATGGACAGCATGGTCCACGACCCGCAGTGGGCCACGCAGTTCACGACGCGCGAGCTGGTCGAGCACACCGGCACCCAGGGCGTGGAGCTGCTGATGTGGCTCGCCACCCGCGCCGCGCTGGGCGCCAAGGTGCATGAGCTGCACCGCAACTACCACATCCCGATCTCGAACACGGCCTCGGGACTGATGGTGCTGGAGACGGGCGGCTGAGCGCTGACGCGCAGCCAGGCTTTCACACCGCCTTCACCGGCGTCGCCGGCAGCCGCTCCAGCAGCGCCATCACGCCGGTGGGCCGGGGCACCGGTATGGCAAGTTGCAGCTCATGCCCGAAGGAGGCCGCCACGGCTTCGGCCGCCAGCGCGCCGGAGCGGGCGGCGCTTTCCATCGAGGCCGGCAGCGCGGTGCGGGTCCAGTCGCCGGCCAGCCACAGGCCGGCGAAGGGCGTCTGGGCCGGCAGCCGCGCGCGCTCGGTGCCGGGCATCGGGCAGGGCACGGCCATCGGGATGCGGTGCACCCGTGCGTGCAGCAGCCGGGCCTGCGCCGCCAGCGGGGCGAAATCCGCCACCTCCTGCAGCGAGCGCTGCACCAGCTCCTCGTCGCTCCAGTCCCAGGCCAGGCGCACGTGGATGGAGTTGCACGCCACCAGCGTGCCGCCATGCGTGTGCGGCCGGATGTTGGAGAGCACGTAGAAGTCGGTGTTGAGGTCGCGCGTGGCCCAGGTGCGGGCCCAGAACCTTTCCTTGGTGACGGGCCGGTCCAGCCACAGGTAGACGCTGATGTAGCGCGCCGGCTCGAACAGGTGCGCGGCATGCGACAGCGCCGGCCAGGGCACGTTGAGGAAGTCGCGGCGGTAGGCCTGGGGCGGCAGCGCCAGCACCGCGGCCGGGGCGCGCAGCAGGCTGCCGTCCTCCAGCTCGAAGGCGCGGAAGTGCCCGGCCTCCACGTGCGCGCGCGCCACCGGCGTGCGCAGCAGCACGCGCCCGCCCGCGGCCTCGATGCGCGCGCGGCAGCCCGGCGCGTACAGCGCGGCCAGGCCGACCTTGGGGAAGCCGAAGCAGTAGTCGCTGCGGCCCTGCATCACGCGGTACACGCGCATCAGCGCCGCGGCCGAGCACTGCTGCAGCGGCACGTTGAGCAGCGCCATGGTGGCCGAGGTCCAGAACCACTCGATGCTGCGCTCGCTGGCGCCGAGCTGACGCAGGTAGCGCATGGCGTCCATGCCGTCCAGCGGCTCCAGGTCCGCCTCCCGCAGCCGCGCCGCGTGCCAGACCACGCGCAGGTTGGAGAGCAGGTCGCGCACGCCGATGCAGCGCAGCGCCTTGGGCAGCGCCGGCAGGCCGTGCAGCGGCGGCGGCAGGTGGCGCCAGATCGACACCGGGATGCGCCGCCCGGCGTCGAGCAGCGTGATCAGCGGCTGCGGCTGCCAGGCGATGTCGTCCTCGGTGCCCAGGCGGCGCAGCAGCGCGCGGAAGTTGAGGTGGTCGCTGATGAGCACATGCGGGCCGATGTCCACCACGTCACCGGTGACCAAGTCGGGCCAGCTCGCGGCGCGCCCGCCGGGCAGGGCGTCGCGCTCCAGCACGCACACCTTCAGCCCGGCGTCAGCGAGGGCCGCGCCACAGGACAGGCCCGCCACGCCCGCGCCGGCGATGAGCACGTCAGCGTCGTAGGGGGCGGCGCTCAACGCCGGACTTTCGGTGCGGCGTCGCTGCGGCGCGCGCGGGCCGAGGCTCGCGCGCGCCGCAGGGCCAGGGCCGGCCGCGCCGCAACGGCCTGCCGAAAGTTCAGGAGAGGGAGAAAGGGGCGCATCAGGCGGCGTCGGATGGGTGTGAGCGAGAGCAGCGGCCTCCTCAAGAGGCCGCGCTGCGTCGCGGCGGCGGCAACCCACATTCCTGAACTGCCCGCCGGACGGCGCCTGTCCCAGGGGTTGGGCCTGGCGACTGCCGTGGCGCGGTCCACCGCTCCCGGCACGGCCGCTGCTGCAGACCGGGCCATGAGCTTTCTGGACGCCGTTCCCCGCCATCCCTGCCCGGCGCTGGGCGGGACGCCCGTGCCGCTGCGCCTGGACTCGCTCGAAGCCATGGCGGCCGTGTTCGGCGCCGACACCGCCGCCGTGCGCGCGCTGCTGCCCGCCGCCGGCGCCTCGGTGCTGGCGCCGCTGCAGTGGCGCCCGGGGCGCTGCCTGGTGAGCTTCATCGCCGTGCGTTACCACGAGGGCGACCTCGGGCCCTACGACGAGCTGGCGGTGACGGTGCCCGTGGGCCGCGCGCCGCTGCCGCGACTGCAGGCGCTGCGCGATCTGCTGCGCATGCGCTTCGAGGGGTTCATCTGGCAGATGCCCGTCACCACCGAGCGCGCCCGCGACGCCGGCGTGCGGCTGGCGGGTTTTCCGAAATGGGTGGCGGACCTGCGCTGGAGCGAGGACCCGCGCTGGCGGCGCTGCAGCCTGCACACCGGGCCGGGGCAGCCCGAGCTGAGCCTGGCCTGTCGCGTCGCGCCGGGCAGCGGGCCGGCGCGCGAGTTGTCGTTGCTGTCGCACACGCTGCTGGACGGCGCGCCGGTGGTGAGCGAGCTGCGCCTGCGCCAGGAGCGCTGGCACGAGCACCCGGGCGGCGGCGGTGCCGAGCTGAGGCTGGGGCAGGGCCCGCTGGCCGACGCGCTGCGCGCCCTGCGCCTGGGGCCGCGCCCGCTGTGGACCCAGGTGGTGCCGCAGGCGCAGGCGCTGCTGTTCGCGCCGCGGTCGCTGGGGGCGGAGTGAGGGTCGGGCCCTGGGTTTGCCGCTGCCCAAGCTCCGCTCGGGCTGAGCTTGTCGAAGCCCCGCCGCCTCACCAAGCCGCCAGCCCTTCGACAAGCTCAGGGCGAACGGAAGAATGAATGCGAGCCCCGCATGACCCAGCGCGCCGGCCTCTTCCCCACTTTCTTCCTCTCCGGCTTCGAGTGCTCCACCTTCCTGTGGAAGGACCGGGGCCGGCGCAACCTCGCGGCCGAGACGCAGCACGACCGCTGCGCGCGCGCGGACTACGCCTTCCTGCGCAGCGTGGGCATTGCCGTGGCGCGCGAGGGCATCCCGTGGCCGCTGGTGGACCAGGGCGAGGGCCGCTACGACTTCACCTGCCTGGCGCCGCTGATCGAGGCCATGAACGCCGAGCGCATCCTGCCGGTGTGGGACCTGTGCCACTACGGCTACCCGGACGCACTGGAGCCATCCCACCCCGACTTCAGCCGCCGCTTCGCCGCCTACTGCCGCGCCGCGGCCGAGCATGTGACGGCACGCGTGCGCGGCCCGCACTGCTTCACGCCGATCAACGAGATCACCTTCTGGGGCTTCGCGGGCGGCGAATGGGGCTGGATGGGGCCCTTCGGCAAGAGCCGGGAAGCGCGCTACCGGCTGCGCGAGGCGCTGTGCGAGGCCGCCATCGCCGGCGTGCACGCCATCCGCGAGGTGGACCCGGACGCACGCATGCTGCACGTGGAGCCGCTGATCCACGTCGTGCCGCCGCGCGACCGGCCCGACCTCTCGGACGAGGCGCGCCACGAGATGGAGGACGACGCCTGGCATGCCTGGGACGTGCTGGCCGGACGCCTGCGCCCGGAGCTGGGCGGCGCGCCGCAGGTGCTGGATATCGTGGGCTGCAATGCCTACTCCTTCGGCCAGATGGAGTACCGCGCCCACGGCCCGCACCAGGCGCTGGCGCCGGATGACGCGCGCATCGTGCCGCTGTGCGAGCTGCTGCAGCGCGTGTGGCGGCGCTACGGGCGGCCGATGGTGATCTCCGAAACCAGCGGCCTGGGGCGCGGTCGCAAGGACTGGCTGTGCGACGTGATGCAGGAGTCGCTGGCCGCCGTGGACCAGGGCATCGACCTGCACGGCGTGTGCCTTTTCCCGGCCGTGGACATGCCCGACTGGCACACCGGCCACTGGCTGCACAACGGGCTGTGCGACCTGGAGAAGCAGGCCGACGGCACGCTGCGCCGCGTGCCCTACCTGACCTACATCGACGAGCTGCGCCACTGGCAGCGCTTGCTCAACCGCGTCACGGTGCTGGACGAGGACCCGTTCAGCGACCCGGTGGACCTGAACGACGTGATCCAGGCCGCGCACCGGCTCAAGCTGCGGCCGGACCAGGACTGGACCTGAGCGGCGCGGCGCCCGGGCTCAATCCGGCCGACCGGCCCCTGTTTCCAGCCGCGCCAGCACGCCGGCCACGATGCGGTCGCAACGCGCTCCGGCAAAGCCGAACAGGTCGCGCTCGGCCAGGTCGATCTCGCGCGCCAGCGCCTCGCGCAGCAGGCTGCGCGCGCGGAACTGCCGGGTGCGGACAGTGGCCTCGGGAATGTCCAGGCACTGCGCGGTTTCCTCCACGCTCAGCTCTTCCACGCAGCGCAGCATGAACACGGTACGGAAGGCCTCGGGCAGGGCGTCCAGATGGCGCTCCAGCAGCGCGCGCATCTCGCCGCGCGCGGCAGCGTCCTCGGGCTCGTCGCGGCGGTCCGAGGGCACCGCCTGTGCCTCGGCGCCGTCCAGCCCGTTGAGCATGGGCACGACGTTGTCGCGCCGCGCCTGGCGGCGCTGCCGGTCGTGGCAGGCATTGAGCAGCAGCCGCATCAGCCAGGTGGAGAGGCTGCAGTCCCAGCGGAAGGCGCCCAGATGCCGGTAGGCAGCCAGGTAGGCCTCCTGCAGCGCGTCCTCGGCCTCGGCGGCGTCGCGCAGCGTGGCGCGCGCCAGCCGGTACAGGCGGCGGTTGTGCCGGCGCATCAGCAGCTCGAAGGCCGCCACGTCGCCCGCGACGATGCGCCGCACCAGCGCGGGCTCGTCGTCAGCCGGGCTCGCCGGCAGCGGGCCGGGCAGGGAGATCACCGGACTCATGGCGTGTCCTCCACGCTCAGGGTGGCGTTCATCGTGGGGTGCAGGCTGCAGAGGTAGCGCAGCCGGCCCGGGTGGCCCACGACGGCGCTCCAAGTGGCCCCGGCGGCGATGGGGCCCGAATCCAGCATCCCGGGCGCCGTGACGGTGTGCGGCACCAGGTCGCGGTTCACCCAGGCCACGCGGTCGCCGCGCCGCACCGCCAGCGTCGCCGGCTTGAACTGCATGTCTTCGATCACCACGGTGTGCGTGGCCGGTGCGGCATCGGCCAGCCCTGGGCAAACCAGCCACGCCGCGCCCAGGACCATCCCGGCCGCCGCGCGGCCGTGCCGACGCCGCTCAGCCACCGCGCTTGCCCAGCTGCGCCTGCAGCGCCTTGGCATGCTCCAGGTGCGCCTCGAAGGCGGGCCGCACCTTCACCAGCAGCGCCTTGAGCTCGCCGTTCCGAGCGCTGGGGATCAGCGTCTTGTCCAGCGCGTCGATCACCGTCTGGTGGTAGCTCACCTCGTGATCGACGTAGGCGCGGTCGAAGGCCTCGCCCTGCAGCGCCTGCAGCCGCTTGAGGTTGTCCTGGCCGCCCTGCTTGAGGCTGGCGCTGGTCGGGTTGTCCTCGGGCTTGAGCTTGAGCCGGCCCGCCAGCGCGCTGGCCTGCTGATTGACGCTGCCGTGGTCCGACACCATCAGCCGGGCGAAGGACTGCACCGGCTCGGAGCGGCTGCGCTGCCCGGCCAGCTGCCCCGCGTCGATGTCCACCTGGTTGGCCGTCACGACGATGGCGGCGATCTGGGCATCGCTGGGGCCGGCCTGCGCGGCGGCGCCGAGGGCCGTGCAGGTCGCCAGCGCGCACAGCGCCCGCTTGAGGCTTTGCTTCATGCTCCATCTCCTGGGTTGGCGCCGCCCCGTGGGCGGCCTGCATGGGGATGGACGTCGCGGCGCGGCGCGGCGTTCCCGGCAAGCCAAGCCTGGCTGCTGCCCGCTACTGGCGCGACTCCACCTCGGCCTCGGCCCCCGCCGCCGGCCGGGGCAGCTCCAGCAACCGGAAGGGCGGCCGCTGCGGGTAGTGGTGGCGCAGCAGCGGCATGGCGACGTTGAACACCGGCGTGCCGTTGACGGTCTTGCCCTCCGGCGTGCCGCGGTGCGCGTGGCCGTGGAACACGGCGCTCACCGGGTAGCGGATCAGCGGCTCCTCCAGCCGCGTGGTGCCCAGGAACGGGAAGATCTCCAGCGGCTCGCCCTGCACCGTGGCGGCGATGGGCGCGTAGTGCAGCAGCGCGATCTTGTCGGGCGTGCGCAGCTTGGCCAGCGCCGACTCCAGCTTCAGCGCCTCGTGCAGCGCCTCGTTGACGAAGGCCTTGATCGCCTGCTCGCCCCAGGGCCCCAGCGCGCCGCGGCCGAAGCCGCCGGCAAAGCCCTTGGCGCCGGCGATGCCCACGCCCATCAGCTCCACGGCCTCGCCGTCGAGCATGCGCACGCCCGCGTCCTTGAGGATCTGGGATACCACCTCGGGCTGGCCGGTCTCGAAGTCATGGTTGCCCAGCACCGCCACCACCGGCCGCGCCATGGCCACCTGCGCCAGCTCGCCGGCCAGCACCTTGGCCTCCTCGGTGGTGCCGTAGTCGGTGAGGTCGCCGCACAGCAGCAGCACGTCCGCGGCCTCGGCGGCCTGCTGGAAGAACGGGCGCAGCCGCCCGGTGGAATCCTTGGTGCAGTGCAGATCGCCCACGGCGGCGAAGCGCAGCAGGCCGTCGCCCGCCGCCGAGGGCCGGGACGCCGCGGGCTGCGGTGGCCGCTCCTGAGGCGGCAGGGGCGATGTCGTGGCTTGAAGCTGCTCCGTGGGCATGGTCATGCCGTCCTCCTTCAACCGATGGATGGTGTGGGCCACGCTGCCGGCGCAGGCCCGGTGCCGCCCCGGAGCAAGGCACGGGCCTTGCCCGGGAGCGGCATGACATCCACCGCCAAGACGCCGCTGCCCCCGGCCGCCAGCGCGACTGCTCTTGACCCGCAGGCCGAGCCCTTCTACCTGCAGGTGCTGCAGGCCCTGGACGCCGCCGGGGTGCCCTACCTGGTGGGCGGCGCCTTCGCGCTGGCCGGCCTCACCGGGGTGGAGCGGCCCACCAAGGACCTGGACCTGTTCATCCGCCGCGACGACTTCATGCGGCTGGACCAGGTGCTGGCCGGCACCGGGCTGCGCAGCGAGCTGACCTTTCCGCACTGGCTGGGCAAGGTCTACCGCGGGCCCTTCTTCATCGACTTCATCTTCGCCTCGGCCAACGGCATGAACGCGGTGGACGAGGGCTGGTTCGAGCGCGCGGGCCGCGACACCATCCTGGGCCACCCGGTGCGCACCATGTCGGCCGAGGACATGGTGTGGTCCAAGGCCTTCATCATGGAGCGCGAGCGCTACGACGGCGCCGACGTGGCGCATGTGCTGCGCGGCTGCGCCGCCACGCTGGACTGGCCGCACCTGATGGAGCGCGCGGGCAGCCACTGGCGCGTGCTGCTGAGCCACCTGGTGCTGTTCGGCTACGTCTACCCCGACGAGCGCGACCGCATCCCGGCCTGGGTCATGCACGAGCTGCTGCAGAAGCTGCACGACGAGATGCTGGCCCCGCCGCCGGCCACGGGCCGTTGCCAGGGCACCTTGCTGTCGCGCGAGCAGTACCTGCCCGACCTGGAGCACGGTGCCGGCGACGCCCGGCTCAAGCCAGCCGGTACGATGAGCGCCGAGGAGATCGCGGCGTGGACGGCCGCGATCGACAACCCTCCCGACAAATAGATCCAGATCAACGACCCTGGAAGGAGAGCCCCATGACCGCCCGTATTCCCGCCACCCTCATCGCCGGTGACGGCATCGGCCCCGAGATCGTCGAAGCCACGGTGGCCGTGCTCGACGCGCTGGGCTCTCCCTTCGAATGGGACCCGCAGATCGCCGGCGCCGCGGGCGTGAAGGCCGCGGGCGACCCGCTGCCGCAGGCCACGCTGGAGAGCATCCGCCGCACGCGGCTGGCGCTCAAGGGCCCGCTGGAGACGCCCTCGGGCGGCGGCTGGCGCTCCTCCAACGTGCGGCTGCGCGAGGAGTTCCGGCTCTTCGCCAATGTGCGCCCGGCGCGCACCATCATCCCCGGCGGTCGTTTCGACAACATCGACCTGCTGCTGGTGCGCGAGAACCTCGAAGGCCTCTACATCGGCCACGAGCACTTCGTGCAGATCGACGACGACCCGCATGCCGTGGCCATGGCCACCGGCATCAACACGCGCCAGGGCTGCCGCCACATCCTGGAGTACGCCTTCGAGCTGGGCATCGCGCTGGGCCGCAAGAAGATCACCGTGGTGCACAAGGCCAACATCATGAAGGCGCTCACGGGCATCTTCCTGGAGACGGCGCAGCAGATGTACGAGGAGCGCTACAAGGGCCGCATCGAGATGGACAGCATCATCGTGGACGCCTGCGCCATGAAGCTGGTGCTCAACCCGTGGCAGTTCGACATGCTCGTCACGACGAACCTCTTCGGCGACATCCTCTCCGACCTCACCGCCGGGCTGGTGGGCGGCCTGGGCATGGCGCCGGGCGCCAACATCGGTGCGGACGCAGCCATGTTCGAGGCCGTGCACGGCTCCGCGCCCGACATCGCCGGCAAGGGCCTGGCCAACCCCACGGCGCTGCTGCTGGCGGCGGCGCAGATGCTCGACCACGTCAAGCTCGGCGACAAGGCCGCGCGGCTGCGCCAGGCCATCCACGACACGCTCAACGTGGACCAGGTCCGCACCGGCGACCTTGGCGGCAAGGCCAGCACGCGCGAGTACACGCAGGCACTGGTGAGCCGCATCAACAACGGCTGAGCCGCGGTTTCAGCCGTCCTGCGCGTCGCCGGCTTTGGCGGACGCGCGGGCCGGGGCCGCCTCGGCGCGCTCACCGTCGTCCACCTGGGACCGCGCGTAGCGCTGCGGGCGCACGATGGGCACCTGCAGGCACACGCTGCGCGTGGGCAGCACCTCGCGCCAGTCGGCGATGAGCTTGCGGTAGGCCTGGCCCACGGGGCGGATGTTGCGGTCCAGGTCGTACAGCCCGCGCGGGTTGACGCGGCCGTTGACCTCGCGCAGCGTCGTGTCCCAGTCCACCTGGTCGGTGAGCGAGTACCAGGTGAAGCCCAGGATGGGCATGCCGTCGCTGCGCAGGCTCAGCACGTTGGCCCACTGCTTCCACAGCCAGTACACCGCCTCGTCGCCATTGGGCCCCTGGGCGATGTTGGTCTCGGTGTGCATGACCGGGATGCGGTAGCGCGCGTAGTAGCGCCAGGTGAGGTGGCTGTAGCCGAAGACCTCGCCGGCCGGCTCGGTGCGGCCGTTCTCCCAGACGCGGTGCTCGTTGGTGGCGTAGTAGTCGTTGCCCAGGATGCAGTACTGCTTGAGGTGCTGGCTCAGGAAGAAGTGGTACTCCTGGCGCGTCATGCCGTGGTCCATCAGGTACTCGTACATCTCCGAGTCCACGCGGCGCCCGTAGTTGAGGTCCAGCGACAGGAAGCGCCGGCCGTTGAGCGCCTTGGCGATGCCCAGCGCGCGCGGGTTGTCGGCATGGAAGTACTCCGAGGATTCGCTCTGGATGAAGAGCGCGTCCGGCCGCGTTGCCAGGATGCGCTGCATCGCCAGCACGTTGGCCTTGACGATGTGCTTGAGCGCCGTCACGAAGGCACGGTCGCTGCTGAGCTGCTCGTTCCACCAGCCGTAGGCCGCCGAGAACAGCGCGCAGATGAACATCTCGTTGACGGGCGTGTAGAGCTGCACCCAGGGAAAGCGCCGCGCGAAGGCGCCGGCGTAGGCGGCGAACAGCTCGGGGAAGTCGGGATTCTGGAAGTTGCCGATCCAGTCCGGCACGCCGAAGTGGCACAGATCGACGATGGGCACGATGTCGCGCGCCGCCAGGTCGTTGAAGGTGGTGTCGGCGAACTCCCAGTCGTGGCGCGCGGGGCCAAGCCAGGTGCGGTGGATGGGCGGGCCGTAGCGCAGGAACGAGAGGCCCAGCTGCTGCACGCGGTCGAAGTCGTCCTTCCAGCGCGTGTAGTGGCCGCAGGCTTCCATCTCGTCGCGCCGCGTGCGGCCGCCGTTGATGGTCGGGCAGGAGTTCTCGATGCCGGTGGCGAACATGAAGGGCGGTGTCATGCAAGCTCCTTTCCCCCGGGGCCTCGTCCCCGGCGCGCCGCCGGGGCGCGAGCAAGGCCCGGACCCAGGCCGGAGCCGGTGCCGACTTCGCGCCGCGGGGCCCGGGTATTCCGCTTGCCCTCTGGCACGCACCGTCGTGCCGGCCCGCCGCGTTCCGGAAGGGCTCCGTCCCCAAGTGAGCGCGTCTTCTACAGGCCCAGGCGACAAGAAAAGGCAGTAGTCATGCCGGCATGAAGCCCAACGGCACGCGTCTCCGTTCCCTGTCGTTCTGGCCGGCGGCGCTGCTGCTGCCGGGCCTGCTGGCGGCGATCGGCGGTGGGCTGTGGCAGCAGCGGGCCAACGAGGCGCTGGTTCAGGAGCGGCTGCAGGTACTGGCGGCGCGCGCGGCGGACCGGGTGCTGCGGCGCATGCGCCTGTACGAGTACGGGCTGCGCGGCGCGCACGGCGCCGTCATTGCCGCCGGCCGCGACGTGGAAGAGCTCTCGCCCGAGCAGTTCCGCCGCTTCGGCGCCGCGCAGGACATCCGGCGCCAGTACCCCGGCGTGGTGGGCTTCGGCTTCGCGCGCCGCGTGCCCGCAGGCCGCGAGGCGGTCTTCCTGGAGAGTCTGCGCCGCCAGGGCCGACCGGTGCGCATCCAGCGCGAACAGCCTCATCCGGGCGACCGCTTCATCGTCCAGTGCATCGAGCCGCTGGAAGCCAACGCCGGTGCCCTGGGCCACGACATCGTCTCCGAGCCCCGGCGGCGCCAGGCGGTGATGGCGGCCATCGCCAGCGCCGAGCCGCGGATGACGGCGCCCGTCACCCTGGTGCAGCGGCCTGGCGAGCCCCGCCAGGCCGTGCTGCTGTACCTCGCGGCCTACCGCAGCATCGGGCCGCCCGAAGCGGCGCGGCGTGACGAGCTGGCCTTCGGCGTGGTCACGGCCTCGCTGGCCATGGAAGCGGTGCTGAGCAACCTGGAGGACGACAGCGGCGCCTTTGCCCTGGCGCTCACGGACGTCACGCAGCCCGGCGCGGCCGAGCGCCTCTACACCGCGCCGGCCTGGCGTGCCGACGCCGCTGCGCCGGTGCACCCGGTGGTGCTTGATCTCTACGGCCGGCGCTGGGAAGTGCGGGTGCAGGCCCTGCCGCCCTTCGAGGAGGCGCTGAACCTGCGCAGCCCGGCGCTGGTGGCGGGCGCCGCGGCGCTGTCCGCGCTGGTGCTGGCGCTGCTGCTGGCGGTGCGGCTGCGTGCCGTGCGGGACGAGCGCACCATCCAGCGCCAACGCGCGCTGATGGCGGCGGTGGTGCACAACGCCCATGACGCCATCGTCAGCCACACGCCGGAAGACCTGATCCAGAGCTGGAACCCGGCGGCGCAGCGGCTGCTGGGCTGGAGCGCCGACGAGGCCGTCGGGCGCCACCTGACCGGGCTGACCGTGCCGCCGGCGCGGCGCGAGGAGGCCCTGGCGCTGCTGGCGCGGGCCTGGCGCGGCGAGGAGGTGCCGCCCGTGGACACCGTGCGGCTGGACCGCGAGGGCCGGCCGGTGGAGGTGTCGGTGTCGGTGTCGCCGGTGCGCAGCGACAGCATGGGCCGCGTCGTCGGCGCAGCCACCACGATGCGCGACATGCGGGCGCAGCGCGCGGCGCAGGCGCGCATCGTCGAGCTCAATGCCACGCTGGAGCAGCAGGTGCGCCAGCGCACGGCCGCGCTGGAGCAGGTGGCGGCGCGCGAGCACGCCATCCTGGTCAGCGCCGCCACCGCCATCGTCGCCACCGACCTGGCCGCGCGCATCATCAGCTTCAATCCCGCGGCCGAGCGCATGCTGCGCCTGCCCGCGGCCCGGGCCCTGGGCACCTCGGCACTGGCCCTGTTCGATTGGCAGGAGCTGCTGGCGCACGCCCCGCAGCTGCCCTCGGAGATGCGGCGCAACGCGCAGCAGCTGCCCCAGGAGCTGCAGCAGGCGATGCAGCGCGAGGGCGGGGCCGGGGCGGCGGCGGATGAGGTGCGCAACGAGTGGAGCTGCGTGCGCGCCGACGGCACGCGTTTTCCGGCGCTGTTCAACATCAGCGTGCTGCGCGACGGCCGCGACCGGCCCATCGGCTTCCTGGGCGTGATCACGGACCTCAGCGAGCGCCAGCTGCTGGAGGAGACGCTGCGCCAGCGCACGCACCAGGCCGAGGCCGCCAGCCGGGCCAAGAGCGCCTTCCTGGCCCACATGAGCCATGAGTTCCGCACGCCGCTCAATGCCGTCATCGGCCTGAGCCAGTTGCTGCGGCAACGGGAGCTGCCCCCGGAGGTGTCGCGCTTCGTCGGCCACATCCACCAGGCCGGCGAGCAGTTGCTGGCGCTGACCAACGACGTGCTGGACCTCTCGCGCATCGAGTCCGGCGCGATGCAACTGGAGGAGGCCGTGTTCGAGCCGGCGGCGCTGCTCGACGCGGTGTGCGCGCTGGTGCGTCCCCAGGCCGACGCCAAGGGGCTGGAACTGCGCCTGGAGGCCGATCCGGCGCTGCCCGCGCGGCTGCTGGGCGACCCGCTGCGCATCAGGCAGGTGCTGCTCAACCTGCTGGGCAACGCCGTGAAGTTCACGCCGGCCGGCAGCGTCACGCTGCGCGCCACGGTGGCCGAGCGCGACGCCTCGCACGCGACGCTGCGCCTGGAGGTGCGAGACACGGGCATCGGCATCGCGCCGGAGGTGCAGGCGCGCATCTTCGAGCCCTTCGCGCAGGCCGACAGCTCCACCACGCGGCGCTTCGGCGGCACCGGGCTGGGGCTGTCGATCGTGAGGCGCCTGGTGGTGATGATGGACGGCGTGCTCGACCTCCACAGCACGCCCGGCGCGGGCAGCGCCTTCGGCGTGACGCTGACGTTGCGGCTGCCCGCCAATTGAAGCCGCGGCCTCGCCCAGCGGGCGGCATGCGGCGCGAAATGCTTATCTCTTTTCACGTAACGTATGCTCGCCCCATGTGGGCCATGTTGATCCTGACGCTCCCCACGCAGCCCAATGCCGTGCGGCTGCGCGTGTGGCGCACTTTGAAGACCCTGGGTTGCGCCTCGCTGCGCGACGGTGCCTACCTGCTGCCCGAGGAGCATGCCGAGCTGCTGGAGCCCGTGGCGCAGGAGGTGCGCGAGCACGGCGGCAGCGCCACGGTGCTGAGCCTCAAGGCACGCGGCGCGGCGCAGAAGCGGGAGCTGCTGGCGCTGTTCGACCGCGGTGCGGCCTATGCGGAATGGCAGCGCGGCGCCGAGGCGCTGCAGGCCCAGCTCGATCGCCTGGCCGAGGGCGAGGCGCGCCGGCGCTGGCGGCTGCTGTCGGAGTCGCTGCAGGCGCTGCAGCGCATCGACTACTACCCCGGCGCGGCCGGCGAGCAGGCCCAGGCGCAGCTGGCCGCGCTGCGGCGCGCGCTGGAGGCCCGCGGCCCCGGCGGCGAGCCCCGGACCCTGGCGCAGGAAGGTGAGATCCCGCGGCTGGACCCGCGCCGGTTCCTGGGCCGGCGCTGGGCCACGCGGGCGCGGCCCGAGGTGGACCGGCTGGCCTGCGCCTGGCTGATCCGGCGCTTCATCGACCCGCGCGCCGAGTTCGTGTGGCTGGCCGATCCGGCGCTGGCGCCGCGCAACACGCTGGGTTTCGACTTCGACGGCGCGCCCTTCACGCACCGGGGCGGGCTTGTCAGCTTCGAGGTGCTGGCCGCCAGCTTCGGGCTCGACAGCGACCCGAAGCTGCAGCGCATCGGCGCCCTGGTGCACCTGCTGGACGTGGGCGGCATCCCGGTGCCGGAAGCCGCCGGGGTCGAGGCCGTGCTCAACGGATTGCGCGCGCTGCACGGCGACGACGACAAGCTCGTGGCCGCCGCGGCGGTCGTGTTCGATGCGCTGCACGCGGCGCCGGGAGAGCAGGCATGAGCGGTTCCATCATCGAGAGAGCCTTGCAGGCGCAGCAGCCCGCGTCGGACGCAGCGGCACCGGCGCCGGTACCCGAGCCGGAGCCGGAGCCGCAAGCGCCGCCGCCGGTCGGCTTCGGCGAGGCGCTGCGCTTCTGGCTGAAGCTGGGCTTCATCAGCTTCGGCGGCCCGGCCGGGCAGATCGCGCTGATGCACACCGAGCTGGTGGAGCGCCGGCGCTGGATCAGCGAGCGCCGCTTCCTGCACGCGCTGAATTACTGCATGTTGCTGCCCGGCCCCGAGGCGCAGCAGCTCGCGACCTACATCGGCTGGCTGCTGCACCGGACCTGGGGCGGCGTGGCGGCCGGCGCGCTGTTCGTGCTGCCCTCGCTGTTCATCCTGGTGGCGCTGTCGTGGATCTACATCGCCTTCGGCCACGTGCCGCTGGTGGCCGGGATCTTCTACGGCATCAAGCCGGCGGTGACGGCGCTGGTGCTGCACGCGGCGCACCGCATCGGCACGCGCGCGCTCAGGCATGCGTGGCTGTGGGTCATCGCGGCGGCGGCCTTCCTGGCCATCTTTGCCCTGGACGTGCCGTTCCCGGCCATCGTGCTGGCGGCGGGGCTCATCGGCCACTTCGGCGCCCGGCGCGCGCCGCAGGTCTTCACCATGGGCGGCGGGCATGGCGCGGCCAAGGCCTCCTACGGCCCGGCGCTGATCGACGACCACACGCCCACGCCCGAACACGCGCGCTTCTCGCGCCACGGGCTGATGAAGGTGCTGGGCGTGGGCCTGGGCCTGTGGGCCGGCGCGATGGCGCTGCTGCTGGCGCTGCAGGGCTGGCAGGGCACGCTCACGCAGATGGGCTGGTTCTTCACCAAGGCGGCGCTGCTGACCTTCGGCGGCGCCTACGCCGTGCTGCCCTACGTCTACCAGGGCGCGGTGGAGCACCACCAGTGGCTCTCGGGCGTGCAGATGATCGACGGGCTGGCGCTGGGCGAGACCACGCCGGGGCCGCTGATCATGGTCGTGGCCTTCGTCGGCTTCGTCGGCGGCTGGGCCAAGGAGGTGATTGCCGGCGCACCCTTTCTGGGCGGGGCGCTGGCGGCGACGGTGGTGACCTTCTTCACCTTCCTGCCGTCCTTCGTCTTCATCCTGGCCGGCGGGCCGCTGGTGGAGGCCACGCACGGCAAGCTGGGCTTCACGGCACCGCTGACGGCGATCACGGCGGCCGTGGTGGGCGTGATCCTGAACCTGGCGCTGTTCTTCGCCTGGCACGTGCTGTGGCCTCAGGGTTTCAGCGGCCCCTTCGATGCGGTATCGGCGCTCATCGCGGTGGGGGCGGCGGTGGCGCTGTTTCGCTTCAAGGTGGGGGTGATGCCGCTGCTGGGCGCCTGCGCGGCGCTGGGACTGGCCTTGAGCTTCCTGCGCTAAACCCTGGCCGGCTGCGGCAATCCGGCCCGCCCGGTGCCGTCGGCGGGCAGGGCGGGATGTCGGAGCGACATCCACCATGCTGGCACGCTCCCGCGCCGGCGGCAGCGGAGAAACGATGAGCCGCCCAGGGGTGAGCCCAGGTGGCGGCCCAGGCCTGGCCATTTCCGATGTTCAACTGAGCGCGTCGTTCACAGCGCTTCCCGACCTGCCATGAGCCCACGCCCCGACTCCGACCGCCTGCCCGAAGTCCCCGACGGCCTGCGCGCGGTGTACGCGCTGTATGCCGCGCGGCTGTGTGCGCCCGGGGTGCGCCTGCGGAACTTCGCCGGGCGCTGGCTGGCGCTGCATCGGGCGCAGGCGCTGGACGCGCGCGTGCTGCCGGTGGCCGACGAGGAGCCCTCGGGCTCGCCGCTGACGGGATTCAAGCGCTTCCAGCGCGAGGCGCTGGCGCTGGTGGAGCCGGGCACGGAACTGGTGTTCGTGTCGCTGGAGCACGGCACCTGGCGCCCGCGCGGGCCCGATGCGCCGCTGCTGCAGATGCTGGCGATCCGGCTGGAGGTCTCCGGCTGCGGCGTCGGCCTGGCCGGCCATGTGGACCTCGACGAGCAAGGCCGCCCGCTGCGCATCGCGCCGGCGTTCGCGCTGGTGGTGGACCTGAGGCTGTTGTGATGGAGTGCGCGGCCGCCCGTCCTCAGCCGCGCCGACCGGTGCGCGTGCCGGTGCTGGCCGTATAGACCGGCTCCTGGCCGCCGCGCGGGGCCAGCACCACCGCGACGGGCGCCTTGCGCTGGTGGCCGCGCACCATCAGCACCCCACGGCGTGCCGGGCGCGCCGGCGCCGCCTCCGTGCCGCGCGAGGCCCGCGGCGTGGCCGCGCGCTTGATGCGGATCTGGCCCTCGGCCAGGAAGCGCGAGGCGCCCATCACGCCGATGTCATAAACCCCCTGGGGCAGCAGGTGCACCGGCAGGCTCACGCCGAAGCGGCCGTTGGGCTGCACATGCGAGTTCACGTCGATGAGCGAGGTGTGCTTGTCGCGCTCGGACACCACCACCACCCGCACGCGGCGGCCGGCCTGCTCCGGGTAGTGCGCCGCCAGCCGGATCATCGGCTGGCCCGGCGCCAGGCCGACGACGGTGTCGCAGGTCACGTCGCTGCAGTGGACGATGCGCACCTGCGGTCCGTCTTCATGCGCTCCCGTCGGGCCGGCCTGTGCTGCCGGGGTCCAACTCAGGGCCAGGATCGCCATCACGAAGGATGGGATGAACCAGAACCGCGCGCGTGCCATGGGAACCTCCAGCAACCAAATGGACAAACCCGGCTGTGACAGGCGTTCCGCGGCGTTGCACCCCGGTACCCGTACTTGTAATTGACTGTCACAGCCCCCAATCAGGGGATTGTCTTAAAGCGCCGCGCGGCTGTTAAGCCCTGTAACACTTCCCGACTAAAAAAGTGCGCATTACGTCCGCCCTCTGTGCTGCCCTGTGCTGGGGGTCAGGACAAACACGCATTCAACTCGGGCGACAGGCCGCACCATGCCGGGCCGTCGCCGGCTCCGGCTCGCGTGGTGGGCGGTACGGCTGTCCGGGCCAGCGTCAGCGCCTCCTGCGCGCCGGCGCTGACGCTGTCGATCAGCGGCACCGGCACTTGGTCCTGGATGCGCGCCGCCATGCCGGCCAGCCCGGCGCCGCCCAGGATCACGCAGTCCGCGCCCGTGTCGCGCGCCGCCTCGCGGCAGGCCCGGGCCAGCAGCGGCAGCGCGCCGGCGGGGTCGGCGGCGAGCTGGATACCGCTGGGCGCCACGGTGTGCACGCCGGCCAGCGCGTCGTCGAAGCCCAGCCCCTGCGCCAGGCGCCGCAGCATCGGCCCCCAGGCCGCGCCGCCGGTGACGATGGCGAAGCGTCCGCGCGCCGAGCGCCGCGCGGCCTGCACGAACGAGGCTTCCGCCAGCCCGGTGACCGGGCTGTCGCACAGCTCGCGCAACGCGAACAGGCCCGGATCGCCGAAGCAGCCGATCAGCACCGCGTCCGGGCGCGGCGCCGCGGCGCGGTGCGCGGCCCAGGCGTCCAGCGCCGCATGGCCGGCGATGGCGCAGGCCGCCTCGCTGGCGATGTAGGAGGCGCCCAGCCGCGCCGTGACGCTGTCCACCACGGCCGCACCGCCCAGCAGCGTGGTGGCATGGTCGGCCAGCAGCGCGGTCACGGAAGGGGAAGTGTTCGGGTTGAGGATCAGCAGGCGTGGAGGAGGGAGCGAAGGCGTCATGCGGAGGTCACCGGGTTTCAGGCCTACGCGGCTGACCGGCAAGCGGTGCGCCGCATGGGCCATGGCGACCCTTGCCCCGTCTGCAGCCGGCGGGCGGACCGTGTGGTGGACGACGCCGGCGCCCCGCACCGGCGTCGTTCAAGAGCGAAGGCGGATCAGATCAGCGCCGCAACCGCTTTCCCCATCTCCGTCGTGTTCGCATTGCCGCCCAGGTCGCGCGTGCGCGGGCCCTCGCGCAGCACGGTCTCGATGGCCTTCAGGATGGCGTCGTGCGCCTGGCGCCCGGCGCCCTTGCCGTTCGTCAGGAAGTCCAGCATCAGCGCGCCGGACCAGATCATGGCCACCGGGTTGGCGATGTTCTGGCCGTAGATGTCGGGCGCCGAGCCGTGCACGGGCTCGAAGAGCGAGGGGAAGCGGCGCTCGGGGTCGAGGTTGGCCGACGGTGCCAGGCCGATGGTGCCGGTGCAGGCCGGGCCCAGGTCGGACAGGATGTCGCCGAACAGGTTGCTCGCCACCACCACGTCGAAACGGTCCGGCTGCAGCACGAAACGCGCGCTGAGGATGTCGATGTGCTGCTTGTCGGCCTGCACCTCGGGATAGTCGCTTCCTACCTCGTCGGCGCGCTCGTCCCACCAGGGCATGCTCACCGCGATGCCGTTGCTCTTGGTGGCGACGGTGAGCTTCTTGCGCGGGCGCGACTGCGCCAGATCGAAGGCGAATTTCAGGACGCGGTCGGTGCCGTGGCGCGAGAACACCGACTCCTGGATCACGATCTCGCGCTCGGTGCCCGCGTAGATGCGCCCGCCCAGGTTCGTGTACTCGCCCTCCGTGTTCTCGCGCACCACGAAGAAGTCGATGTCGCCGGCCTTGCGCCCGGCCAGCGGGCAGGGCACGCCCTCGAACAGCCGCACCGGGCGCAGGTTGATGTACTGGTCGAACTCGCGCCGAAATTTCAGCAGCGAGCCCCACAGCGAGACGTGGTCCGGCACCGTCGCCGGCCAGCCCACGGCGCCGAAGAAGATGGCGTCCATGCCCTGCAGCTGCTCCTTCCAGTCGTCCGGCATCATCTTGCCGTGCGCCTGGTGGTAGTCGCAGCTGGCCCAGTCGATGTGCGTCAGCTCCAGCGCGATGCCGAACTTCTCGGCCGCCGCCTGCACGCTGCGCAGGCCCTCGGGCATCACTTCCTTGCCGATGCCGTCGCCGGGGATGACGGCGATCTTGTAGCTCTTGTCGTTGCTCATGGTCGGGACTCCGTGTCGAGGATGGCGCATCGTAGCCATTCACGCCGCGCCGATAATCCGCTTCCCTGTGAAGTCTTTATGCACGCAACGTGAACAACGCCACCCCTGCCAACGAGGACCTGCGCGTGTTCAGCGTCGTGGCGCGCAAGAGCAGCTTCACCGCCGCGGCGGACGACCTGCGCGTGTCGCCCGCCTACGTCAGCAAGCGCGTGCGGCTGCTGGAGCAGCAGCTGGGCACCCGGCTGCTGCACCGCACCACGCGCAGCGTGGCGCTGACCGAGGACGGCGAGCGCGTGCTGCGCTGGGCGCAGCGCATCCTGGACGACCTCGACCAGCTGCTGCAGGAGGTGGGCGGCACGCGGGCGCAGCCGCGCGGCTCGCTGCGCGTGTGCAGCAGCTTCGGCTTCGGCCGCCAGCAGGTGGCGCCGGCCATCGGCGCGCTGGTGGAGCGCCATCCGCAGCTGCAGGTGCGGCTGGAGGTGTTCGACCGGCTCATCGACGTTGCCGCCGAAGGCTTTGACCTGGACGTGCGCGTCGGCGACGAGGCCGCGCCGCACCTGATCGCGCGCCGGCTGGCCGACAACCACCGCGTGCTGTGCGCGTCGCCCGCCTACGTGGCGCGCCGCGGCCTGCCGCGCACGCCGGCGGACCTGGCCGGCCACGACTGCCTGGCCATCAAGGAGCGCGACCACCCTTTCGGCCTCTGGCGGCTGCGCTGCCACGGCGGGCAGGAGCAGGCGCTGAAGGTGTCCGGACCGCTGTCCAGCAACCACGGCGAGATCGCGCTGCGCTGGGCGCTGGACGGCCGCGGCATCGTGCTGCGCTCGCTGTGGGAGGTGGCGCCGCTGCTGGCCGGCGGGCAGCTCATGCAGCTGCTGCCGGGCTGCATCCAGCCCGCCAACGTCTGGGCCGTCTACCCGACCCGGCTGGAGCGCTCGGCCAAGCTGCGCGTGGCGGTGGAGTTCCTGGCGCAGTGGTTCAGGCACTTGAACGCGACGCCGCCGGCCGCGTGAGCGGGGCTTGACCAAGCTGCCCGTCATGGCGGCGGCGCATCCTCGTCGTCCCGCTTGTCCGCGCGCACCTCCTCCACGGCCCCGGGCCTGATCCAGCCCTGTTCCGCCGCGTGGCGCGCGGCGGCCAGGCTGTCGGGCACCAGCAGTAGCGGCACGCCGGCACGCTGCGTTTCCTCGGCCAGCCTGGCGATGGCGGCCTGGCGCGCCGGGTCGGGATCGACGCTGCGGATGTAGACCGCCCGCACGCGGCCGGGGAAGTCGCGCACGGCCTGGGCGTAGATCTCCGGGTCCTGCTCGCCGCTGTCGCCGATGAGCAGGAAAGGCAGCGCCGCATAAGTGGCCAGCACCTGCTCGATGTGGCGCAGCTTGTGCCCGCGGTGGTCCAGGGGCGCGAACAGCATGTGGTCGCCGAAGTCCTTGAGCATCAGCGGCCCCTCCGGCAGGCCCTGCAGGCGCAGGAATTCCGTCAGCGGCGCGTACAGGTTCCAAGGGCTGCTGGAGACGTAGAACACCGGGTTGCCTTCCGCACCCGAGGCGCCGTCATGCAGCGCCCGGTACAGCGCGGCCACGCCTTCGAAGGGTTTGCGCGTGTGGGCGTTGGAGCTGAGCAGCAGCGCCAGCATGCGCAGCCGGTTGCTGACGTGAGACCAGATCACCGTGTCGTCCAGGTCGCTGATGACGCCGAAGCGGGCCGTGTCCGGCGGCACCAGGGCGCGGGCGGTGGCACGCACCGGCGCGGCGTCGCGGGGTAATGGAGAGAGCAGCTCCAGCTCGACGGCGTGCCAGCCGGGCTGCAGCGGGGCGCCCGGTTCCAGCACGAGCTGCACATGGCCCTCGTCGTCGGCCTGCGTCTCGACGCTGAGCGGCCCCAGCGTGGTGCGCACGCGGGCGCGCGGCACCTCGTCGGAGGCCAGGCGGCGCCAGACCGAGATCAGGTTGCGCCAGGCCGGGTCCGAGGCCTGCGGCGCGCGGTGCGCCACCAGCCGCAGCACGCGCGCGCCCAGTTGCAGCCGCCGCGGCGTGCCCCAGCCGAGGTAGGGCGCGATTTCCAGCGGCCCGGGCGGGCGCCAGCGCTGCCAGTGGACCTGGCGCAGGTCATTGAGCCGGTCGGCCCGGTCCACCCAGCGGCCGAAGGCGGAGCGAAGGTTCATGGCCGCAGGGCGGCAAGGGCCGTGCCCTGGCCCGGCCCGGGGCGCCCGGCCGCTGTAGGAGCACTCCGACGGGCAATTGCGGCGATGGGCGATGGCCTGTGCCCCACGAGCGATGCCCAATGCCGGCATCAGAAGCCACGCACTGGAGAGCCGACATGAATTCCTCCCCTCTCACTCCCTTTGGCGAACATTCGCTGACGCTGGTGGCCGGTGTCTTCGATGACCCCGACCGTGCCGAGCAGGTGGCTGAATCGCTGCGCCACGATCCTGGACTTCACACCACGGTCATCCATCCCGGCGACGAGCAGGTCTCACGCAAGCTGGAGCCCGAGCAGCGCGGCATCTGGCGCACGCTGCTGCGCAGCCATGCCCTGCTCATGCCGGCAGGCGCGCTGCTGGGCCTGGTGGTGGCGCTGTGGCTGGTGGCCGCCGGCTGGCCCGCGGCTGCCGGCTCGCCCTACTTCACGCTGTTGTTCCTGGGCCTCATGGGCGCTTTCTTCGGCGGCATGGTGGCCGGGCTGCTGACGCTGCGCCCGGATCACGCCATCGTCATCCGCCGGGTCCGCGCCGCGCTGGCCCGGGGCCGGCATGCGGTCGTGGTCCATCCCCTGAACGAGATGCGGGCCCGCGCCGCCATGGCGGCCCTGCAGCGGGCGGGCGTGATGCCGCTGCGCTCGCTGTAAGCGCACCGGCATCGAGGCCGCGCGCCGCCATGAAGCCATGAAAAAAGCCCGCCGTCGCGCACTCATTGCGACGGCGGGCAGTGCCCGGGCGATGCTGTGGCGCCCGGGCCTGGACAGACGGTGCCGGCCCGGGGCCGGCGCTTTGGCGGGCCGATCTCAGCCGACCTGCACCTCGATGCGCCGCGGCTGGGCGTGCGCCTGCTTCGGGATGCGCAGGTTCAGCACGCCGTCGCGCAGCTGGGCCTGGATGGCGCCGGCGTCGAGCTCGCGGCTGAGCGTGAAGGCGCGGCGGTAGCGCGGCAGGCGCACCTCGGCGTACAGCGCTTCCAGGCCTTCGGGCGCGAAGGCGGCCACGGTGCCCTCGATCTGCAGCGTGTCGCCTTCGACCTTGAGCTCCAGCTGCTCCCTGGGCACGCCGGGCAGGTCGGCCAGCAGCGTGATGCCGGACTCGTCTTCGAACACGTCCACGCGCGGCACCATCACGCGGTCGTCCTGCTGTGCGCCGCGGCGCTGCACCTGTTGTTGCGGTTGCTGTTGCACGTTGCTGCTCTCGTTCTGGGCTTGAAGATTGCGGTTGTCGGTCATGGCAATGTCTCCGTGATCACTGCGATGCGACGGGTGTGTCGGCTTACTGGACCTGGATGCGCTGCGGCTGCGCCTCGGCACGCCGGCCCACGCTGACGTTGAGCACGCCGTCGCGGTAGCGGGCCTGCACCTTGGACGGGTCGATGTCGTCGGGCAGGCTGATGGCGCGCATGAAGCGGCCACTCACGCGCTCGCGGCTGTAGACGCGCTGCTTCTTGTCCTCGCCCTCGGGCAGCGTGGACGCACGCTCGCCCGAGATGGTCAGCACGCCGCGGTCGAGGTTGACCTCCAGCTTGGCCGGGTCCAGGCCGGGTGCGAAGGCATAGATCTCCACGCTCTGCGGCGTGCGGCCGACGTTGATGGCCGGGAACGAGCCGGGCGCCATGGAGCGGATGTTCGACGGCTGGCCCACCGGGCCGAACACGTCGTCGAGCTCGCGGCGCAGGCGGTCGAAGTCGGAGAAGACGCCACCAGGGAAGTTCAAGAGCGATCCAAACATGTTCATGTCCTCCACGTCATCGGCCCGATGGCAGCTGGTGTTTTCGCTGTTGACGACTCGCTGCCCGGGCCGCTCGGAACCTCAGATAGGGCGCCCTGTCGCGGCTTCAAGAGGTTTTTTTGCAAGCGCGTGGCGCGCGGTCCGAGGCCGCTCGAATCCGGCGCCGCGACGGCGGCCGTGGCACCGGGCAGCCGCCGTGCGAGGCCCGGGGCGGCGCCTACACTGGCTGCATGTCCCGGCGCCGTCCCCGCTCACCCACGCCCGCCTCCGACGGTGGCCCGGGCTGTCGCCGTCCCCCGGTTGTTGCCGCAACGGGTGCCGGCCGCGCCCTGGCGGCGCTGCTGCTGGCCGCCGCCCTGGGCGGCTGCGAGCGCGACCGGGAGCCGGTGATGAGCGGCTATGCCGAGGCGGAGCTGGTCTACGTGTCCAGCGCCGCGGCCGGCACGCTGCGCACGGTGGACGTCCGGCGCGGCCAGGCCGTGCGCCAGGGCGCCCCGCTGTTCACGGTCGAGCCCGAGCCGGACGCGCTGGGCCGCGACGCCGCGCAGGCGCGCCGCGAGCGCGCGCAGGCGCAGGAGCGCAACCTGCGCAAGGGCCGCCGTCCCGAGGAGCTGCGCGCCATCGACGCGCAGCTGGCGCAGGCGCGCGCGGCGCTGTCGGCCTCCGCCTCGGCGCTGCAGCGCCAGGAAAGCCTCATCGCCCAGGGCTTTGTCTCCCCGCTGCAGCGCGAGGCGCTGGTGGCCGCGCGGGATCGCGATGCCGCGCGCGTGCGCGAGCTGGAGGCGCAGCGGCGCCTGGCCACCGAGGCCGCGCGCAGCGACGAGGTGGCCGCCGCCGCTGCCGAGGCGCGGGCGGCCGGAGCGGACTTGGCGCTGGCGCAGTGGCGCGAAGACCAGCGCACCCGCGCCGCGCCGGTGGACGCGCAGGTCTTCGACGTGCTGTACCGCCCCGGCGAGTGGGTCAATGCCGGCCTGCCGGTGGTGGCGCTGCTGCCGCCGCGGAACCTGAAGGTGCGCTTCTTCGTGCCGGAGCCGCTGCTGGCGCGCGTGGCGCCCGGCGCCAGCGTGGCGCTGGCCTGCGACGGCTGCCCGGCCGGGCTGAGGGCGCGGGTGCGCTGGGTTTCGCCGCAGGCCGAGTTCACGCCGCCGGTCATCTACAGCAACGCCAGCCGCAGCAAGCTCGTGTTCATGGCCGAGGCCGACCCCGCGCCCGGCTCCGGCCTCAAGCCCGGGCAGCCGCTGGATGTGCGCCTGGCGGCCACCCCGGCGCCGGCCGCTTCGGGGAGCCAGTGATGGCGGGGCAGAGCGGGGCTGACGCGCCCGCCATCCAGGTCACCGGCCTCGTGAAACGCTTCGGCGGGCGCGCGGTCGTGGACCGGCTGGACATTGCCGTGCCGCGCGGGCGTATCTGCGGCTTCCTGGGCCCCAACGGCAGCGGCAAGACCACCACGCTGCGCATGCTGTGCGGGCTGCTGGAGCCCGACGAGGGGTCCGGAACCTGCCTGGGCCTGGACATCCGCCGCGACGCCCGCGCCATCCGCCGCCGCGTGGGCTACATGACGCAGCGCTTCGGCCTGTACGAGGACCTGTCCATCGCCGAGAACCTGGATTTCGTCGCCCGCGCCTGGGGCCTGCGCCAGAGGCGCCGTGCGGTGGACGCGGCCGTGGAGCGCCTGGGGCTGGCGCAGCGGCGCGACCAGCTCGCCGGCACGCTCTCCGGCGGCTGGAAGCAGCGCCTGGCGCTGGCGGCCTGCCTGCTGCACGAGCCCGAGCTGCTGCTGCTGGACGAGCCCACGGCCGGCGTCGATCCGCAGGCGCGGCGCGAGTTCTGGCAGCAGCTGCATGAGCTCTCGGCGCAGGGCCTGACAGTGCTGGTGAGCACCCATTACATGGACGAGGCCGAGCGCTGCCACCGCCTGGCCTGCATCGCCTTGGGCCGGCTGCTGGCCGAGGGCACGGTGGACGAAGTCATTGCCCAGGCGCGGCTGCGCACCTGGGTGCTGCGCGGGCCGGACGCCGCCCGGGCCGCGCAGCGGCTGCAGCAGGAGGCGCCGGGCTGGATGGCCGTGCCCTTCGGCAGCACCTTTCACTTGAGCAGCGACGATGGCGACGCGTTGCCGCCGTGGCTGCGCGCGCCCGGCGTGCCCTGGACCGTCGAGCCCGCCGCGCCGGGGCTGGAGGACGTCTTCATTGCGCTGACGCGCCGCGGCCATGGCGCGTGACGCCGGCGACCCGCGCTTCAGCTGGGGCCGCGTGCTGGCGGTGCTGCGCAAGGAGTTTTTGCAGCTGCGCCGCGACCGGCTGACCTTCGCCATGCTCATCGGCGTGCCGCTGCTGCAGCTGATGCTCTTTGGTTACGCCATCAACGCCGACCCGCGCCGCCTGCCCACGGCGGTGGTGGCGGCCGAGGCCACGCCGATGGTGCGCGCCGTCGTGCGCGCGGCCGAGCACACCGGCTACTTCCAGGTAGTGCAGGTGCCCACCGAGGGCGAGGCCGAGGCGCTGCTGGCGCGCGGCGAGGTGCAGTTCGTGCTGGTGTTCCCTTCGGACTTCACGCACCGGCTGCTGCGCGGCGAGCGCCCGGCGCTGGCGGTGTACGCCGACGCCTCCGACCCGGCGGCGGCCGGGCCGGCGCTCAATGCCCTGCTCACCCTGCCGCGGCAGGCGCTGTGGCGGGAGCTGACGGGCGCGTTGGCGCCGCTGCGGCCGGGAGCCGAGCCCTTCGAGTTGCGCGTGCACCGGCGCTACAACCCGGAAGGCTTGAGCGCCTACAACGTGGTGCCGGGGCTGATGGGCGTGATCCTGACCATGACGCTGGTCATGATGACCGCCATGGCGATGACGCGCGAGCGCGAGCGCGGCACGCTGGAGAACCTGCTGGCCACGCCGGTGCGGCCGCTGGAGATGATGGTCGGCAAGATCCTGCCGTACGTGCTGGTGGGCTACGTGCAGGTGCTGCTGGTGTTCGCGGCGGCGCGGCAGCTGTTCGAGGTGCCCATGGCCGGCAGCTTCGTGTTGCTGTCGGCGGCGGTGCTGATGTTCATCCTGGCCACGCTGGCGGTGGGCTTCACTTTCTCGACGCTCGCCAGGTCGCAGATGCAGTCGATGCAGCTGACGATGTTCTATTTCCTGCCCAACATCCTGCTGTCGGGCTTCATGTTCCCGTTTCGCGGCATGCCGCGCTGGGCCCAGTGGATCGGCGAGCTGCTGCCGCTGACGCATTTCAACCGCATGGTGCGCGGCGTGATGCTCAAGGGCGCCGGCTGGGAGGCGCTGGCGCCGGAAGCTGCCGCCATCGGCGCCTTCATGCTGGCGGCGGGAGCGGTGGCGCTGCTGCGGTATCGGCAGACGATTGATTGAGGGCCGGCGGCCTTGCTGTCCAGCCGGCACTGCCTTCACCGTGGCGCCCGCCACTGTGAATTGGTCGATTCGCCTGGCTGATCACGAACCCTGCCTGCGCCGCAGCATGCGAAGGCGCCCGCCAAGCCCGAAACGGGTATTCCTGTTCCGCAGTGGCTTCTACCGGCGCTTCGTTCCATATCAAGTTGTAGAAATGGTTTAACCCCTCCGGCTTCTGTGCAGAATGCGTGAAGTGGCTGGATGGCATGGATGCTCTCGGGATGTTGGTCAGTAACGATGATCAGAACGTAAGGAGTGGCGATGATGAATTCGTTAAGCCAACCCTCTGAAAGAGTTCCTTACATCATCACCGTGCTTCTCGCCGCCGTAGCCTGGGCCGTCACGCATACGGTTGACCGCCTGGAATCGACGCCTACTGTCGAATACAGAGAAAAGTTCGAATTGGTGCCGACCGCCGATGGTGAAAAAGTTAATCGTCTCACGGTGCAGTTGAGAAATCTCTCCAGGAATGTTTCGTTTGAGAATATAGAGTTTGTCTTGCGGCGCGCCAATGAAGATAGTAATGTTGCGTTCTTCGAAGGGCGTGGGTTGCTGAACAATACTGTGGCCCATGCTCCGACCTGGGCTTCGGAGAAAAAGGCATCCACGAGCGGTGGAGGCTATTCAGTGGTTTACGCGATTTCAACCCTGCCTCCTAATGGGCGAGTTGATCTGGTCGCGCACTACAGAGGGAATGAACGTCCCGTTGCTCTGGGAAGACTGGAAAAGCCGGGAGAGCATCCACTCAGGCTTGCGCCTCCTTCCATTGAGACATTCTTATTGGCCAATGAGGCACTGGTGGTTTTTGGTGCGTTGCTGGTGTGGACTGTCGTGGTCGTGATTGCACTCTTGGTGCGGGTGCATACCTTGCGCTGGTGCATTGTCGGGGTCGTCTGCCTGGTGGCTTCAATGCTCCCGTTCGTGAGCCATGCACAAGGTGATCCGCATGTCATGGTCGACGTGATAAAGGTTGTCAATCCGAAGCTGCAGGGCATTGAGAGCGAGATATTGCTCATTGATCCGGAAAACAAGGAGTCGAATTTTTCTTTCACGGACAAAGACGGAGTGGCGAGGCCCAGGAAGCGGTGTGCCAAGTCAAACCGGTTGATGGCACGGTCGGCTGATCGGGTGTGGCAAAGCGCGGAACGTAAAGATTATTGTAACAAGGAAGTGACGCTGCGGGTGAGTTATGCCCCGGTCTCCGCGTTGATCAGCAATCCGAAGAACTGGGCCATGCAAGCCGGGGACATGTATGGCCGACGATATAGCCCGCTGAACCAAATCAACCGGCGTACCGTCACCACGATGAAAGTGGCGTGGACGTTTTCTACCGGCGTGCTGCGAGGCCATGAAGGAGGGCCGATTGTCATCGGCAATACCCTGTACGTCCACACGCCGTTCCCAAATAAAGTTTTTGCCATCGACCTGGAGTCGCAACGCATCAAGTGGAAATATGAGGCAAAGCAGGTTGCAGGTGCTGGCGTGCCTGCGTGCTGCGATTCAGGCGCAGGAGGGGTTGCCTACGCCGAAGGAAAGATATTTTTGCAGCAGGCGGACATGACCCTGGTGGCCCTGGATGCTGACACCGGGGCCGTGATCTGGTGGGTGAGGACCGGCGATCCCAAATTTGGGCAAAGTAGCGTCAATGCACCCCATGTATTCAAGGACAAGGTTATCACCGGAATTGCAGGTGATGATTTCGGTATTCGCGGCTTCATCGCGGCCTATAGTGTCGAGGACGGTGCGTTGGTCTGGAAAGGCTACAGCACCGGTCCGGACAGTGAAATGCTGATCGATCCGGTTGAGACATTGACCTATGCAAACGGCCGGATGGAACCTGTCGGCCCGGATTCATCGCTCAAATCCTGGGCCGGCGAGGAGTGGAAGCTCGGAGGGGGTACTACGCCCGGTGCCTATTCCTTCGATCCGGAACTTAATCTTCTTTATTATGGCTCCGGAAGTCCCTCATACTGGAACCCGGCGCAGCGGTCGATTGACCACAAGTGGACGGCCTCCATATGGGCCCGAGACATCGATACCGGACGGGTCAAGTGGATCTATCAGACGACGCCGAACAACAACTGGGGTTTCAGCGCCGCAACGGAGATGCTTCTGGCTGATATCCCGGTCAAAGGGGTCCAGCGAAAAGCTCTGGTCCACTTCGATACCAACGGATTTGCCTACACCCTCGATCGCGTCACGGGTGAACTGCTGGTCGCGGACAAGTACAATTCCTCAGCCAATTGGGCCACTCGCATCGACCTGACATCAGGGCGTCCGCAACTCGAAAAACAGTACGCTACCGTGCCGAAGGACGTGAACGTGCCCACCATAGGCGTTTGTCCGGCCATGACGGACTCCAAGGGACAACAGCCCTCGGCATTCGATGCAGAAAACGGGTTGTTCTATGTGCCAACCAGTGCAGTTTGCATGGATTATGAGCCTTTCGTGGTTGAATATACGGCTGGACAACCTTATGTCGGTGCTACGCTTTCAATGTATCCCGCCCCCCGCAACCGGAACAAGGCCGGCGGATTCCTGGCCTGGGATGCCGGCCTGGGAAAACTCGTCGGTGCACGGCAAGAGTCGTTTGAGGTGCGTAGCGGCGCATTGGTGACGGCCGGCGGAATCGCATGCTATGGAACGTTGGAAGGGTATCTGAAATGCGTGGACGCGGCCGATGTGAGCAAGGAGCTGTTTTCTTTCAAGACGCCGTCCGGAATTGTTGGCAATGTAAATACCTGGGAGTACAGGGGCAAGCAATATATTGGGGTCTTGTCGGGGATTGGAGGTGAGCCTGGGGTTGGCACCACAGCAGTGCCAGAGAAAGACAAGGAGCTGTCGGCCTATACCCAGCTTGGCGGGCAATTGACGGTATTCGCACTTCCGGATTGATGACGCTAATCGGGCTTTGAATATCGGAAACAACGGGAGCGGGACCTCACTCCCCCACCCGCCACCACCCCGGCAGCAGCGCCCGCACCTCGGCCCAATCGAAGCGCTCGTCCAGCAGGTGCAGCACGCCGCGGTCCTCGGGGCCGCGGATCACGCGGCCGGCGGCCTGCACCACCTTCTGCAGCCCCGGGTACAGGTAGGCATGGTCGAAGCCGGCGCCGAACTGCGCCTGCAGCCGCTCGCGGAACTGCTCGTTGACCGGGTTCACCTGCGGCAGCCCCAGCGTGGCGACGAAGGCACCGATAAGCCGCTCGCCGGCCAGGTCGATGCCCTCGCTGAAGGCGCCGCCCAGCACCGCGAAGCCGACGCCCCGGCCGCCCTCCGTGAAGCACTCGATGAACGCGGCCTGTTCCGCCTCGCTCATGCCGCGCGCCTGCGTCCACGTCGGGATGTCCGGCCGCTCCGCGGCGAAGCGCTCCGCCACCTGCCGCAGGTAGCCGTAGCTGCTGAAGAAGGCCAGGTAGTTGCCGGGCCGCTCGTCGTACTGCGCGCCCATGATCGCCACGATGCGCGCCAGTGAAGCCTCGCGGTGCCGCCAGCGCGTGGACAGCCGCCGCGCCACGCGCACGCGCAGCTGCTCGGCCGTGAAGGGCGCCTCCACCTCCAGCTGCAGCGTGTCCTCGGGCAGCCCCAGCAGCCGGATGTGGTGGTGCGGCGGCCGCAGCGTGGCGGAAAAGAGCGTCACCGACTGCGCCGCCGCCAGCCGCGGCTGCAGGTGCGGCGCGGGCACCACGTTGCGCAGGCACAGGCGCTGGTGGCGCCCGTCGGTGTGCAGGTCCAGCAGCGCGTGCGGCCCGAACGCCGCCGCCAGCCGCGCGAAGTGCAGGGCGTCGAAGGCGAAGTCCAGCAGGGCCGGGTCCGGCCGGCCGGGCTCGTCCGCCAGCTGTGCCAGCACCGCCGAGGCCGCCAGCTGCAGCGCTTCCACGAACTTCACGGGCATTCCGTCCAGCACCCGGTACGGAGGCTGGGGCGCACGCGGCTTCGCGGGGCGCGCCACCCCGGCCACCGTGCCGTCCTCGGACAGCAGCGAGGGCTGCAGCTCCTGGCCGTGCGTACTGTCCGGGACCTCGGATTCGGCGGCTTCCGCACCTTCCGCCTGCGCCGGCAGCCGCACCACCTCGCGCCAGCAGCGCTGCAGCCGTTGCAGGGCGCGCTTGAGCTCGCCCGTGGCCTGGCGCTGCAGGGCGCGCCACGTGGCCGGGTCGAGCTCGGCCGTGTACATGCGCCGGGCCCGGTCCACCAGGTTGTGCGCCTCGTCCACCAGGAGGGCGGTCTTCCAGCCCTGCGCGCCGCTCAGGCCGTGCAGCAGGGCGTTGGGATCGAACCAGTGGTTGTAGTCGCCGACGAACACGTCGGCCCAGGGCGCCAGCTCCTGGCCCAGGTAGTACGGACACAAGCCATGCCGCGCCGCCAGCGCGCGCAGCGGCTCGCGCTCCCAGGCCGGCAGCGACACCGCCTCCAGCCGCGCCGCGGGCAGCCGGTCATGAAAGCCCGCCGCCAACGGGCAGGAGCCACCGTGGCAGGCCTTGTCGGGGTGCTCGCAGCTCTTCTCGCGCGCGACCAGCTCCAGCACGCGCAGCGGGAACACCTTGGCCTGCTGCGGGGCGGCGGGCGCCTCCCGCGTCGTGCCAGCCGATGGGCCCTGCGACCCGCGCAGCAGGCCCAAGGCGTCGAGCGCGAGCGCGCGGCCCGAGGTCTTGGCGGTGAGGAAGGCGATGCGGTCGATGCCTTGTCCCGGCACCGCCTTGAGCAGCGGAAACAGCGTGCCCACCGTCTTGCCGATGCCCGTGGGCGCCTGGGCCAGCAGGCGGCGGCCGCCGCGCGCCGCGCGGTACACGGCCTCGGCCAGGGTGCGCTGCCCGGGGCGGAAGGCGGCATGCGGAAAGGCCAGCGCCTGCAGCGCCGCGTCGCGCGCCGCGCGGTGCGCCGCCTCCAGCCGCGCCCACTGCTCGAAGGCGGCGCAGGCCGACAGCAGCTGCGCCTCCAGCTCGGCCGCCGTGCAGTGGCGGGTGAGCACCGTCTCCTGCCCGCTGCCCAGCTCCAGGTAGACCAGGGCCAGCTCCACGTCGGCGCAGCCCTGCTGGCGGCACAGCAGCGCGCCGTAGACCATGAGCTGCGCCCAGTGCAGCGTGCGCACGCTCTCGGGCTGGCGCTCCAGCCGGCCGCGGTGGGTTTTCACTTCCTCCAGCCGGTGCAGCGCCGGGTCGTAGCCGTCGGCGCGGCCGCGCACGCGCAGCGCCCCCACCACGCCTTCCAGTGCCAGCTCGCGCTGGTAGCCCGCGCCCCGGCGCGACGCCACCAGCGCATGGCCCTCGATGCCTTCCTGCGCCGTCGGCCCGCCGCTGAAGCGCTGGTCCAGGTCGCCGCGGCGCAGCCCGAACTCGCACAGCGCGCGCACGGCGACGGTGTAGAGCGGAGAGGCATCGGGCTGTGCGGACATACAGCCGGGATTGTCGCGTGCGGGCCACCGCGGGTCCGTCGCACGGTTGTCAGGGCAGCCCGGCCCTGCGGCGGGCACGGTGGCGGAGCAGGCTCCAGCCGACATGGAACCGGGACCGCGCGGCCCCAGCCGCTTCATTGTCCAGATCGCCTGAACAATGAGGCCACTCATTGACCCTGTTATTCGGGCTTTCTGACCAATCGACGGCTGGATTGCCTGCACGTCCGGCAGGGCGTCCCGGCGGTGCGCCGCGGCGGGGCGCGGACAATCGCGCCATGGATCGCCGCCTCGAACATGCCCAGGCCTCGCTGCGCCGCTACGCGGGCGAGTACCCGGCGCATGCGCACGGGCACGCGCAGGTGCTGGTGGGGCTGCAGGGCTGCCTGGAGCTGGAGCTGGACGGACACGCGGCTTTCGTCGATGCCGCCAGCGCGCTGATCGTGCCGGCGGGCGTGTCGCACGCCTTCCTGGCCGACACGCCGGCGCGCATGCTGGTCATCGACGCGCCGCCCGGGGGCGCGCTGCAGCGCGTGCGCCGCTTCGTGCCGCCGCCGCACTGGAAGGCGCAGCCGCCCGACGTGCTGGACGCCGAGGCCGCCATCGCGGCCGTCGGCGGCACCGCCACGCTGCTGCAGCGCCGGCGCATCGACCTCATGGTGCTGGAGGCGGCGGTGGCCGCGGCGCCGGCGCAGGACTGGTCCACGCCGCGGCTGGCCGGCCTGTGCTTCCTGAGCCCGCAGCGCTTCCATGCCCGCTTCACCGAGCTCAGCGGCCTGACGCCCGCGGCCTGGGTGCGCCGCTGCCGGCTGGACGCGGCCGAGCGGCTGATCCGCGCCGGCCTGTCGCTGGACGCCGCCGCGCTGCAGGTGGGCTACGCCACGGCCAGCGCGCTGGCCTTCGCGCTGCGGCGCGAGCGGGGTTATGGCGCGCGCGCAGTGCGTGCCCGGCGGAATTTGCAGACCTGAGTGGCCTGATCCGTCAGGGCCGCAGTAATTGCGCCCCCGGGGATGCTTTGCTTTTCCACATTCCGCCGAGTTGCACGGCAAAGGCCATGTCCAGGCCGTTTCAATAAGTTTCTTAGGAGAAAGTGCCCCAGCCGCCGCCGGGCGTGCCGAGTTGGACACCAGCGCCGTAAAACTCGGCGTGCCCGATATAGGTATTGTCCTTGAAGAAAGTCACCTGGAAACCGCCGACGCCGATACCGATGCCGGCCGCCTGGAAAGTGATGCCTTCGGCGTTCTTGAGCGTGTGCGGGTCCACGTTGAAGGAGGCTTGCCCGCCGAGAGTTCCCGTGGCGCCGAGGCCGGCCACGAGCCCCTTGCCGTTGAACGTGAGGGACAGGCCGTCCGGGAAGTTCAGGTTCAGGTCCACCTGCAGGTAGATGAAGACATAGGCACAGGCGCCGGACGCGCTGCTGGTGGTCCAGGTCTGCGCGGAAACGTCGAGATCCGCATATCGGGCTCCCATTTCAGCGTAATGGCGGGTAATGGCTTTGTGCGTTTCTTCAGCACGCATGACGATTTCCTGGCTCATGGACTCGACTCCCAGTGGGAACTTTTCTTGGGCTGTTTTGTAGGGTGTCCAAGTACGCAGCCCATAGCCGTACAAGACCCGAAATGGCAATTTCCATCCATGCGCGTCTGATTAACCAGGTGCTGCCACGCGCAATTACTGCGACAAAGCCGAAAACAGGTGCATACGATAAAAAACCAAATCCAATCTGGATAGATGTAAGAAATGGTTAGGAAGTTGATACCGTGAATTTTTCACGTTTGCCGTCTCGTGTCCGGCATGGCGGCGGGACATGCCCGGTGGCGATTTACGGCGCGTGCCTGCAAGAACAAGGCGGCCCGCCGACGGCATGGCGGGGGACGCCGTGCAGGGCGCCATGGGAAGCTTGAACGAGCTTCGGGCCGGCACCGCGCGACGGCAGGACGCGAGTTTCTAGACATTTCCGCCCCGTGTTCCGCCGCATCCTGCGCGGCATGAACAGCGATCCCAAAACCGGCGTCGTCCTGGTGCTGACGGCCGCCACCCTCTGGGGCACCACGGGCACCGCTCAATCCCTGGCCACGGGTGCGCTGTCGCCGCTGTGGTTTGGCGCGCTGCGCCTGCTGGTGGCGGCGGCCTTCTTCGCCTGCTGCTTTGCGGCGCAGCGCGGGCGCGGTCTAGCGCCAGCCACGGCGCGCAGCGTGCCCTTGCCGCTGCCGGCGCTGCTGGGCGCGGGGCTGAGCATGGCGGCCTACAACCTGACTTTCTTTGCCGGCGTGCGCGGGGCCGGCGTGGCGGTGGGCACCGCCATCGCGCTGGGCAGCGGGCCGGTGTGGGCCGGCGTGCTGCAGTCGCTGCTGGCGCGGCAGGTGCCCGCGGCCGGCTGGTGGCTGGGCACGGCCCTGGCCGTGGGCGGCGGCGTGCTGATGACGCTGGCCGGCGGCGGCACGGCCGGTGGCGTCGCGCTGGGCGGCGTGGTGCTGTGCCTGCTCTCGGGCCTGTCCTACGCCGCCTACACGCTGCTGAGCCAGCGGCTGCTGCGCAGCCTGGCGCCCTCGGCCGTGACGCTGCAGGCCTTCGTCGTCGCGGCGGCGCTGGCCGTGCCGGCGGCGTGGTGGGAGTCCGGCGCGCTGGCGCTGCGCTGGGCCGACGGCCTGGCCGTGCTCTACGTGGGCGTGGTCACCGCGGGCATCGCCTACCTGCTGTTCAGCCATGCGCTGCGCCACGTCAGCGCCGCCTCGGCCGTGACGCTGACGCTGGGCGAACCGGTGGTGGCCTTCATGCTGGCCGTTGCCGTGGTGGGCGAGCGTCCCTCGGCGTGGGCCTTCCTGGGCCTGCTGCTGGTCGTGGCCGGCGTGCTGGCGGTGGTGCGCAACGAGCTGGCCGGTGCCGCGAAGCAGGGACATGCGTCCGGCGCCCCGGCCGATGCGGCAAGCTCGCGCCAGCTCTCGCCCAGCGGCTCCTGACCCCAGGCGCGCGGCGGGCGGGGGCTTCCAGGAAGCCGCCATGGACGACCCCTTCGACCTGAACCGTTTCGTCGCCGCGCAGGACCCGGTGCTGGCACACGTGCGCGCCGAGCTGGCCGCCGGCGACAAGCGCAGCCACTGGATGTGGTTCGTGTTCCCGCAGCTCAAGTCGCTGGGCCGCAGCGCCACGGCGCTGCACTACGGCCTGGCCTCGCGCGAGGAGGCGCTGGCCTACTGGCGCCACCCGCTGCTGGGCCCGCGCCTGCGCGAGTGCACGGCGCTGGTGCTGGGCGTGCCCGCGCCGCGCAGCGCGCACGCCATCTTCCATTCCCCCGACGACCTGAAGTTCCGCTCCTGCATGACGCTGTTCGCCGCCGTGGCACCCGAGGAGCCGCTGTTCCGGCAGGCGCTGGAGCGGTTCTATGACGGGCCGGATGGGAGGACGCTGGAACTGCTGGGCACGCCCTGACGCGCCACGGGCCGCACTGCCGCGGTCCTGGCTGGCGACGCTGTATTTCTTGCACGCCGGAGCCCGCCTTGAGGCATTTCAAGGGCGCGTCAGCTCCGCGCACCACAATCGCGCTCGGTTCACGCCGGGCAGGCGTGGGCAGCGGCATCCGGGCAGGAGACAGCCCGGATGCCGGCACAGGCCGGCGGCATGGCAGTGGCACCGCTTCTTGAAAACAGAACGAATACCGAACAAGAGAAAACGTGGTCAAAGAACGCACCATGACCGGGCTGAAAATGGGGATCGGCCTGCTCACCTTGTTTCTGCTCGCCGGTTTCTGGTTGCCGGCCGACAATTTCTTTCTGGCCTCGCAGCATTTTTTGCCCCTGCACATTCTTCTTGAATTCGCCGCCATGGCGATCGCGGCCATGGTTTTCGCCCTGACCTGGACGCTGCACCGGGAGGGCGACCAGCGCATGCTGTGGCTGGGCATCGGTTTTCTGCTGGTCGCCACCATCGATTTCGCGCATACCTTGTCCTACCAGGGCATGCCAGTGTTCGTGACGCCCAGCGGCCCGGAAAAGGGCATTTATTTCTGGCTAGTGGCCCGGGTGTTTTCCGCTTTGGCGCTGCTGCTGTTCGCTTTCCTGCCCGCGCGGCCCACCCGGCCGCTGAGCGGCGTGCTCGGCCTGGTGGCGGGGCTGGCGCTGGCGGGCCTGGTTTACTGGGTCGGGTTGTGGCACCTGGAGCTGCTGCCCCGCACCTTCATTCCTGGCGAAGGGCTGACCGCATTCAAGGTCGGCCTCGAATATGTGCTGGTGGTGCTGTTCGCGACGGCGGCTTTTAGGCTGGTGTGGCGGGCCTGGATCGAGGATTCCTCCAACCTGGCGTTCATGGCCGCCGCCGCCTGGACGATGGCCCTGTCCGAGTTGTTTTTCACGCTCTACGCCAACGTCACCGACATATTCAATGTGCTCGGCCATGTCTACAAGGCCACGGGCTGCGCGCTGATTTACTACGGCATTTTCGTCACCGGCGTGCGCCTGCCGCAGGCGGCCTTGCGCGAGCTGTCCACGCGCTACCGCAACATCATCACCGGCACCAACGTCGGCACCTGGGAATGGAACGTCAAGACCGGCGCGGTGCTGTTCAACGAGCGCTGGTGCTCGATGCTGGGCTACCGCCCGGACGAGATCCAGCCCAGCGTGGAGAGCTGGACCGAGCTGGTGTATCCGGAGGACTGGGCCCGCATCCGCGCCGCGCTCGATCCGCACCTGCGCGGCGAGACGCCTTTCTATGAATCCGAACACCGCTTGCGCCACAAGGACGGCCATCTCGTCTGGGTGCTCGATTGCGGCCAGGTGATCGAGCGGGACGAGCAGGGCCGCGCGCTGCGTGCCGCGGGCATGCACATGGACATCACCGACCGCAAGACCGAGCAGCAGCGCACCGAGGCCCTGCTGGAGAAGCTGGTCGAAAGCCGCACCGCCGAGCTGGAGGCGGCCAGGATCGCGGCCGAGGCGGCGAATGCGGCCAAGAGTGCCTTCCTGGCGCACATGAGCCACGAGATCCGCACGCCGCTCAACGCCATCATCGGCATGGCGCAAATCGCCACGCGGGATGCCCAGCTCACGGCGGCGCGGCCTTATCTGAAGCAGATCCAGGATTCCGGCCGGCTGTTGCTGGAATTGGTCAGCGATATCCTGGACTTGGCCAAGATCGAGGCCGGCAAACTGGCCCTGGAATCGCGCCCGGTGCATGTGCCCAGCCTGATCCAGCGCGCCATGCGCTTGACCGAGCACCGCGCGCTGCAGCAGCAGCTCGACTTCCGGGTGGAGTGGGGCGCCGATGTGCCCGAAGCCGTGCTGTGCGACGAGACCCGGCTGCTGCAGGTATTGGTCAATCTGCTGGGCAACGCCATCAAGTTCACCGAGCGGGGCAGCGTGCGGCTGCAGGTGTCGAGCGACCGGGTTCAGGAGCAGCGCTGGCTGGAATTTGCCGTGCGGGACACGGGCATCGGCATGAACCCCGAGCAGATGCGGCAGCTGTTCCGCCCCTTCACGCAGGCCGACAGCTCCACCACGCGGCGTTTCGGTGGCACCGGCCTGGGGCTGTCCATCAGCAAGCGCATCGTGGACCTGATGCAGGGGCGCATCGATGTCAGCAGCGAGCCGGGCCGGGGGTCGTGCTTCCGGCTGCGCATCCCGGTGACGGAAACCGCGCCGTGCGGCGCCGAAAGCCCGGAGCCCTTGCCGGCTCCGCCGGGCACGCGGCGGCTGGCGGGCCTGCACATCCTGGCGGCCGAGGATGACGGGGTGAACCGTTGGGTGCTGCGCGACCTGCTGGAACAAGAGGGCGCGCAGTGCGTGGTGCTCGACAGCGGCCTGGAGGCGCTGCGGGCCCTGGCCGAGCGGGCGGATTTCGACCTGCTCATCACCGACGTGGAGATGCCCGGGCTCAACGGCCACGACACGGCCCGGCGCTGCAAGAGCCTGTATCCCGGCCTGCCCGTGATCGGGCTCACGGCCTACGCGCTGGCCGAGGAACGGCAGCGCTGCCTGGACGCCGGCATGGACGAGCACCTCACCAAGCCGGTGGATGCGGACCTGCTCTGCGCCGCGATCCTCAAGGCCGTGGGCCGGTCCCAGAACGGCGCCGCGGCCGGGCCGGCCCCGCGCACCTCGCGGGTGGCCGAGGCGACGCCGGTCATCGACTGGCAGGCACTGTGGAGGCGGCTGCGCCGGCCCGAGTCGGTCCGGCAGATCCTGGAGATCCTGTTGAACAACCATGCCGGCTCGGCCGCGCTGCTGCGGGGGCAGCTGGCCTGTTCGGACCACGAGCCCCTGGCGCTGCTGGCCCACAAGCTCCAGGGCGTGGGTGGCACCCTGTTCGCGGAACCGGTACGGCATGCCGCCGCGTTGCTGGAGCAGCAGTTGCGCAGCGCCGGGACGCCCGACCCGGTACTGGTCCTGCGCCTGGCCGGCGCCGTGGAGGCGCTGGTGGAGACGGCGCGCTCAGCCCTGGCCGACCTGGAGCGGGCCTTGCCGGCTCCGTAAGCGCTGCCGGCGCGTCGAGCTTCCGACATAACCCTTCAAATTTCCCGGCATTCTCGCGCCCATCCCACTCCCGCCTCCGCAGCCGCCACGAGCAAGTCGGATTTCATTCCGGCTGTTTCACATGATCACAAATGGAAAATGTTTTGTGTTCGCTGTGTGACACTGCAGTCGTAAATTGGCGGTGCGCCTCGGAATCGGCTTGGGCGTGAGTTTGATACGAGTACGCCGCCTGGAAAAATATGGCGTGGCAACGCTTGCCAGTATGGGTTGGTGCTGCTTTGCGCCGAATCGCTGGGTTCCGCGAGGTAAAGCGCAGCAGGTGCGCAAGTTCTCGCGTCGCCGGCTTTGGGATCGGTATGGATCTCACAGAGACAAACGCTTGATCTTGTCTTGCGGACCGCCTGGTGTCCGGGGCTGAAGCGGGGCAGGGGAGGGGGCGATGAGCGAACAGGATTGGATTGCCCAGCTTCAGGCCCAGGTCGAACCCATACTCCGGCAGGTGGCCATCTGGACGCGGCGGGAGTTTTTTCTGGCTGGCGCCCTGCTGTTGGCGTTGGTTCTCTTGAAGAAGAAGCAGCGGACCGCGGCGGCCTTCAGCGTCCTGGCGGGGTGGACGTGGATGGCGTTCCATGACTCGGTGACGGAATATTTCCATTCCCTGGGCTCGGATTCCTTTGCGGAGGCCCAGAATTTCGACTGGCATGAAGCCATGTTCTGGTTCACGACCTTGCGGGAGGTCGTCACGCCCGATTGGAGCCTGGGCAATTTCGTGCCTGTCGTTGCCGTCGCTTTGGCTGCATTTTGGGGCATGCAGACGGTGTCCGGGCGGCGCCATTCCGGCGGGGAAATTGATTATCGGCTGCCCGTCGTGGTGGCCTCGGTGGCCATCTGTATCGCCGTGCTCCGCGTGGTCGGAGTCACGACGGGATTTTATCTGAGCAATTCAAACTCTTTTTCTTCACTGAAAAAGAATTTTGACACGCCCGTGCCCGGCATCGCAGGTACCGGCAACGATATCAAGATCGTGGTCTATATCGGCGAGTCCACCTCGGTCATGAACATGTCGGTCTACGGTTATGGCAGGAATACCACGCCCAACTTGAAGCGCCTGCATGAAGAGGCCGACAATCTGCTGGTTTTTCATGATGTCTTCTCGACCCACACCCATACCAGTTTTTCATTGTTGGAGGCCTTGTCTTTTGCCGTTGACACTCGGGAAAACTACTTGCCCATCAATGCCCGGCGACGGCTTTCCATCATCGATGTGCTGCAAAGCAATGGCATCCCGACGGCGCTGATCAGCAATCAAGGCAAGGCAGGCACCTGGAACCAGGCGTCTTCCATCATTTTCAAGAATGCGAGCCGGACTTTCAGTATCCGATCGGAATTGGCCGGCAGCCGTGACGTGGCCTTGAAGCGGCCCTGGGACCATGAGTTCTTCCTGCAGCAGGTGCAGCCGGCGGGAGCGGGGCTGAGCTTGCCGGCAAGAGTGACCTTTTTGCATTCCTATGCCGGCCATGGAAAATATTTCGAAAATATTCCGCCGGCTTACCGACTCCCCGTCGATCGCCAGTACGAGGGCATCGCTCCAGCGCTTCTGTTCGGTTTTTCGGGCAACCACCTGAAGGATCTCGAACAATACGATGCGGCGGTCAAGTATATCGATGAGTCACTCTGCAAAATCATCGAGTTGGTCAGGCGCTCGGTGCAGCCCATCGTCCTTGTTTATTTTTCAGATCATGGCGAATCCATTTACACGGGGCGGGGGCATGAATCGTCGCGTTTCACCCACGAGATGGCGCGTGTGCCGCTGGTGATGTACTTCAATGATGCCGCCAGGCGGGCGCACGAGGAACTGTTCCAAAAATACAGCGGCCTGTCCCGGTCGGCCAACAGTTCCACGCTGGCCCAAGTGCCGAGTACGCTGCTGGACTTGCTGGGCGCCCGCATCGAGCCGCGCGACGCCGCAAAGCTCATTCCCACCGCCGTGGTCGGCGAGAAAACGGCTCATCCGCCCATCATGGTGCGGCAGACGGCCGCAGGCATCGAGTATTTGAGAATTGACCGTCCGGGCTTGGAGTTGCCTGAAAATCCGGGCCGCAAGGCTTTCGAAAGCAAGGACCTTGCTTCCGCAGTTCATGTCCTCAACCGGCATAAATCCAAAGGCATGGGCTTGGTCTGCTATGGGCCCGCCCAAACGCTGGGCGCGGCGTTGCGAGGCAGCCTGGTTTCCGACTGCCTGCAGCTTGATTTGACTGAAGGGGGCCAGGCCGCCGGCCCTGGTCCGACCGCGCTTGCGCTGGCGCCGGTCCTGCCGAGAATCCTGCAGATTGCGGCAAACCGGCAAATGGCTCTCTGGCTGCGCGCGCAGGGTTCAATGGCGCCCGGTCAGTGCGAACAGCTTGCACGCTCGGTCGAGGAAATGAAGGCCAAGCCCAGAAGCGTCATGGTCGAGTTTCCCGCCGCGGCGCTGCCCGAAACCGCGGCGCTGGAGTCTTGCGCCCAGGCATTTGCCAAGGCCGGCATCATGCTTTCGTACCGGGTTCCGGTAGAACCGGCCCGAGGCTGTGCCGAGGCGCTCGCTCTGGGAAAATCTTTCAATGACACGGAAATGTGCCTCTCGTTCCGCAGGAAATTGGCCGCGGTTCGCGACAGCCGGTTGTTTGCCGATATCGTCTTTGAATATCCAAGCATTCAAGCCATCGAGCATGCGGACCGGGACCGGCATTTTTCCTGGAACCTTGTCCAGGTGCAGGCCGGGGATTATTTCGACATTTCACCGGAACGTTTCCGGATGGTGGTGCCGGACGGCAACGATCCCAACAGTCCCCGCCCTGTGAACGCGACACCGCATTGGAGCCGCATGAGGCCGTCCGAGGGCGAACCGCGCCTTGTGCGCGCGGCGGCTGCCGTCGAGTAGCAGGGCGTCGCGCCCGCCCGGCACCGAGGCCGGCAAGGCTTCAGCGGCGCGGCAGGCCCGACGCGCCGCTGGCGGTGGCGCGTCGGCTCAATGGGGCGCCGCGGTGCCGCTTTCGTCGGCAATGCGCCGCAGCGCCTGCATGAAAGCCTCGGGCGGCTGCGCGCCCTGGATCAGGTAGCGCTCGTTCACGATCACGGACGGCACCGACTGGATGCCCAGCCGCTGCCAGCGGTGTTCCTGCTCACGCACCTCCTCGGCGTAGCGGCCCTCCTCGAGCACCTGCCGCCCCTCGGCCTCGTCGAGCCCGGCCTCCCGGGCCGCCGCCAGCAGCACGGCCGGGTCGGAAGGGTTCAGGTCGTCGGCGTGGTAGGCCTTGAGCAGCGCGCGCTTGAGCTCCAGCTGCCGGCCCTGCAGTCCGGCCCAGTGCAGCAGCCGGTGGCCGTCGAAGGTGTTCCAGATGCGGGTGCGCGGGCCGAAGCTGAAGCCCACGGCCTCGCCGCGCTCGCGCAGGTAGGCGCGGGTTTCTTCGAGCTGGGCCGGGGTGCGGCCGTACTTGCGCGCCAGGTGCTCGGTGCTGTCCTCGCCCTCCGGTCCCATGGCGGGATTGAGCTCGAAGGGCTGCAGCCGGATCTGCACCGGCACGTCGGGCAGCTGCCGCAGCGCGCTTTCCAGCGCGTACAGGCCGACGGCGCACCAGGGGCAGGCGATGTCGGAAACGAAATCGATCTTCAGCATGCGTTCTCCTGTTCGAGGCGCGGGGCGGCGGGGCGTCGGTGCACGGCCACGGTGGCCTGGCCGTCGAGGGCGCGCGCGCGCAGCTGGCCGCAGCCGCCGTCCACGTCCTGCCCGGCCGAGTTGCGCAGCCGGGTGAGGATGCCGCGGCGGTTGAGCCAGCGCGCCATCTCGGCGGCGCGCTCGCCGTCCGGGCGCCGGTAGGGCAGAGCCGGGACGGTGTTGTAGGGGATGAGGTTCATCATCGCGTACTTGCCCTGCAGCAGCCGGGCGATGCCTTCGAGCTCGGCGTCGGTGTCGTTGACGCCCTCGATCAGCGTCCACTGGAACTGGATCGGATAGCCGCTGAGCCGCGCGTAGCGCTCGGCCGCCTCCACCAGATCCTCGGGCGCGATGCGCGGGGCGCGCGGCAGCAGCTGGGCGCGCAGCGCGGCATCGGTGGTGTGCAGCGACAGCGCCAATGCCGGCTTCACGGCCAGCGTGGGCAGCCGCTCGAAGGCGCGCTCGTCGCCGACAGTGGAGAACACGAGCTCCTTGTGGCCGATGCCGCCGGCGGTGCCCAGCAGCTGGATGGCTTCGAGCACGTTGTCCAGGTTGTGGGAGGGCTCGCCCATGCCCATGAACACCACGCGCTTCACCTCGCGCTGCGCCCGCGCCAGCGCCACCTGGGCCACGATCTCGGCGCTGCCGACCTGGCGCAGCAGGCCCGACTTGCCGGTCATGCAGAACACGCAGCCCACGGCGCAGCCGACCTGGCTGGAGACGCACACGCCGCCGCGCGGCAGCAGCACGCTCTCCACCGCCTGGCCGTCGTGCAGGTCCACCAGCAGCCGCACGGAGCCGTCGGCGCCGGGGTGCGCCGAGCGCAGCGTGGCCAGCCCGTTCAGTTCGGCTTGCAGCCCGGGCAGCGCGGCGCGCACTTCGGCCGGCAGCCAATGCTCCGGGCGGCGCACGGTGGTGGTGTCCAGCGGCAGCGCGCGCGTCCACAGCCGCAGCAGGTGCTGCTCATGAACGGGCCGCGCGCCCAGGTCGCGCAGGCGCTGGCGGAGGGATTCAATCTGCATGGGGTTTACAGCTCGGGGCAAGGGGACGGCCCGGGAGGGCGCGGAGGCGGGAGTGTAGGGAGATCGCGCGGCGAGGCGCCCCGACGGGATTTGCAGGACCGGGCCCGCTGTGCAGTACGCCGCCCTACACCAGCTTCAACACCGCGAAGCCCACATGCGTGGCCGCGTGCGCCGCGATGGCGCTTTCCAGGTGATGCCGCCAGAACAGCCCGCCGTAGACCATCCCGCCCAGCAGGTTCAGCGCCAGCGTGCGCGCCACCAGCGCCGGCGTGATGTCGGCGGCCAGCGCCAGCGCGGGCAGGTGGCCCACGGCGAAGAGAACAGCCGCGACCCCGATGCCGGTCCAGGCCGCCAAAGGCGCGGGCGAAGACGCGGAAGCGCCGGCCGGCGCGCGGCGCAGCTTCGCCAGCAGCGCACCGATGAACCACACCACCAGGCTCATCACGCCCCAGCGCAGCATCACCTCCTCGGTGAAGCCGCCGTACAGCAGGCCCAGCGCCAGGCCGGTCAGGGCGGCCGAGGCGTCGGTGGCGGCTTGCTGCGCCAGCAGCGCGGCCCCGGGCGCGCCCAGCCGCGGCAGCAGCAGCCGGTCCGCGCCATACAGCAGCACGGCCAGCGCCAGGCCGATCAGCACGGCCTGCAGCAGCTGCGCGCGCAGCCGGGCCGATGCCGCCGGGCCGGCATCCGCGCCGGCCACGCGCTGCACCCACACGCTGCGCAGCCCGGCGCGGTGCGCCACGGCGGCGCCCACGGCGGCCAGCACCAGCAGGATCAGCAGCGGATTGACCATGGACAGCAGCGCCCGCACGACCGGCCCCATCTCCTGCAGCGGCGGCGGCAGGGCCTCCACGGGCAAGCGCGCCCACTGCAGCGGCAGCACCAGCACGCCGGGCATGCCCAGCAGCAGGGCGCGCTTCCAGCGCGTCAGGAAGGACGGCGCCACAGCGGCGGTGGCGGGGCGGGGATCGGTCATGGGCGATGTCCTGGTTGCGGTTTCGAGACGAGGGCTTGGGCGGCGCCGCCGCGGCGCACCATCTTCGGTGCCCTCCGTGACAAGGCCACGGCGCCGCTACATCAGCGCCACGCCCTTCACCTGCGCGAACACTTGGTCCCCGGGCTGCAGCGCCAGGGCCTCGCAGCTCTTGCGGGTGATGCGCGCCAGCAGCCGCGTGCCGCCCCGGCCGCCCAGGGCCAGCTGCAGCAGCGCCGTGCCGCGGTCGGCCTGCAGCTGCTCGATGACGGCGGGCAGCACGTTGATGATGCTGGTCTCGCGCGGCGCCTGGCGTGTGAGGCTCACGTCGCGCGCCAGCACGCGCGCGCGCACGCGCTGGCCCAGGCCCGTGCCCGGCCCTTCGCCCACCCACAGCGTGCCGCCGCCGAAGCCCAGTCGCACCAGGCCGTAGGCCTCGTCGCGCTCGATGACCTCGGCCTCGATCACCACGCCGGCCTCGTCCGGCGCGCCGCCGCCGTGGCGCACCAGCGCCGGCAGGTCGGTGCGCGCCAGCAGCTCGGCCAGCGGCCCGGCGGCCTGCACCCGGCCGTGCTCCAGCAGCACCAGGTGGTCGGCCAGGCGCGCCACCTCGTCCAGGGCATGCGTGACGTAGAGGATGGGCAGCGCCAGCTCGCGTTGCAGCCGCTCCAGGTAGGGCAGGATTTCCGCCTTGCGCGGCGCGTCCAGCGCGGCCAGCGGCTCGTCCATCAGCAGCAGCTCCGGCGCGGTGGCCAGCGCCCGCGCGATGGCCACGCGCTGGCGCTCGCCGCCGGAGAGCGTGCCCACGCGGCGGCGCATCAGCCCGCCGATGCCCAGCAGCTCGATCACCGGCTCCAGCGCCAGGCGCTGCGCGGCCTCGCCGGCGCGGCGCCGGCCGTAGGCCAGGTTGCCGCTGACGTCCAGGTGCGCGAACAGCGCCGATTCCTGGATCACGTAGCCCAGCGGCCGGCGGTGCGTGGGCACGAACAGGCCCCGCGCGTCGTCCTGCCAAGTCTCGTCGCCCAACGCCACGCGCCCGGCCGCGCGCTCCAGGCCGGCGATGGCGCGCAGCAGCGTGGTCTTGCCGCAGCCCGAGGGGCCGAACAGCGCCGTCACGCCGCGCCCGGGCAGGGACAGCGCCACGTCCAGCGCGAAATCGCGCCGTTGCAGCCGCAACCGGGCCTCGATCACGCCCGATCTCCCTCGCGCGGCGCGCGGTTCAGCAGGTACAGCGCCACCAGCACCGTCAGCGCGAACACCACCATGCCGGCGGCCAGGCGGTGCGCGTCGGCCATCTCGCCGGCCTCGACGTGGTCGTACACGGCCATGGACAGCACCCGCGTCTGGCCGGGGATGTTGCCGCCGATCATCAGCACCACGCCGAACTCGCCCACGGTGTGTGCGAAGCCCAGCACGCTGGCGGTCAGCAGCCCCGGGCGCGCCAGCGGCAGCGCCACGGTGAAGAAGCGGTCCAGCGGCCCGGCGCGCAGCGTGGCCGCTGCCTCCAGCGTGCGCTCGGGGATGGCCTCGAAAGCCTGCTGCAGCGGTTGCACCACGAAGGGCAGCGAGTAGATGACGGAAGCGACCACCAGGCCGCCGAAGGTGAAGGGCAGCCGCTGCAGCTCCAGCGTGTCCATCAACCGGCCCAGGGGACCACCGGGCCCCATGAAGAGCAGCAAGTAAAAACCGAGCACGGTAGGCGGCAGCACCAGCGGCATCGCTACCAGCGCCGCCCACAGCGGCTTCAGGCCCGAGCGCGTGCGCGCCAGTGCCCAGGCCAGCGGGGTGCCCACGATCAGCAGCAGCAGCGTGCTCAGCCCCGCCAGCGCCGTCGTCAGGCGCACGGCGCTCCAGTCGGCCTCGGTCACGGCTTGCCGGCGGGCTTCGCACCCACGGCGGCCGTGTCGGGCAGCCGGTAGCCCCAGGCGCGGATCACGGCCTGCGCCGGCTCACTCTTCAGGTAGGCCAGCAGCGCCGTCGCGGCGGGGCGGCCCTGGCCGGGTTTCAACAGCACCGCGTCCTGTCGGATCTCCTGGTGCAGCTTCGGCGGCACCCGCCACCACGAGCCGCCGGGCGTCTGCCCGGGCACGGACAGCTGCGACCAGGCGACGAAGCCCAGCTCCGCGTTGCCCGAGGCCACGAACTGGTGCGCCTGGGCGATGGACTCGGCCGTCACCAGCTTCGGCGCGACGGCGGCCTCCAGGCCGAGCGCGCGCACCGTCTCCAGCGCGGCGCGGCCGTAGGGTGCGGTCTTGGGGTTGGCGATGGCCAGGTGCCGGTAGCGATCCGAGCCCAGCACCGCGCCCTGGGCGTCCACCAGCCCGGGCTGGGCGCTCCACAGCGCCAGCTCGCCGATGGCGTAAGTGAAACGGCTGCCCGGCACGGCGCGGCCTTCGGCTTCGAGCCTGGCGGGCGTCTCGTCGTCGGCCGACAGCAGCAGCTCGAAGGGCGCGCCCGCACCGATCTGCGCGTAGAGCTTGCCGGTGCTGGCGGCGGCGGCCTTGAGCTTGTGGCCGGTGCGGGCCTCGAAGCCTTCGGCGATGCGCGCCAGCGGCGCATTGAAATTGGCCGCCACCGCCACCAGCACCTCGTCGGCATGGGCCGTGGAGGTTGCGCCCACACCCGCCAGCCCCAGCCCCAGCCCCACCACGGCCAGCACCACCCCGGACTTCCTCACTCTCGGCATCCCAGTCTCCGTCAACACAGGCCGCCATGATGCGGGAGAACACGGAGGCGCCCCGGGACGCCAGGGACACTGTCCGGCGCCGGACCGGCTCAGCCGGCGCTGGCGGGCAGGACTGGCATATTCGAAAACCGAATTTGCATAGCCTTAAAGAGTCGATGCTTATGCATATTGAGCTTTCAGAATGCGGTTTTCGTAGCAATAGACCTTTCCCGCCGTGAATCTTCAGCAACTGCGCTCCGTGCGCGAGGCCGTGCGCCAGGGCTTCAACCTCACCGTCGTGGCCGAGGTGCTGCACACCTCCCAGCCGGGCGTGAGCCGCCAGATCCGTGAGCTGGAGGAGGAGATCGGCATCGAGCTGTTCGTGCGGGCCGGCAAGCGCCTGACCGGGCTGACGCCGCCGGGCGAGACGGTGCTGCCGATGATCGAGCGGCTGCTGCAGGAGGCGCACAACATCCGCTGCGCCGGCCAGGAGTTCGCCGCCCAGGGCAAGGGCACGCTGACCATCGCCGCCACGCACTCGCAGGCGCGCTACGCGCTGCCGCCGGCGGTGCGCGACTTCAGCACCCGCTACCCCGAGGTGGCGCTGCGCCTGAAGCAGGGCTCGCCGCAGCAGGTGGCGGAGATGCTGCTCGCGGGCGAGGCCGACATCGGTGTCGCCACCGAGGCGCTGGCGAGCTTTCCCGAACTGGTGGCGCTGCCCTGCTACCAATGGACGCACGCCGTGATCGTGCCGCCGAAGCACCCGCTGGCGCAGGACGCCGCCCAGGGCCTGCCGCTGACGCTGGAGCGGCTCACGCAATTTCCCATCGTCACCTACGAGCCCGGCTACACCGGCCGCAGCCACATCGACGAGGCCTTCCAGCGCCGCCACCTGAAATTCGACGTGGTGCTCTCGGCCATGGACGCCGACGTGATCAAGACCTATGTCGGGCTGGGCATGGGCGTGGGCATCATCGCCGCCATTGCCTGCGACGAGGAGCGCGACAAGGACCTGGTGGTGCTGGACGCGCGCCACCTCTTCGCCACCAACATGACCCGGCTGGCGGTGCGCCGCGGCACCTTCCTGCGCGGCTTCGTCTTCGACTTCATCCACTGCTTCGCGCCGCCGCTCAACCGCCAGCAGGTCGAGCGCGCGATGGCCGACACGGCCACCGCGGACGCCGAGCTTTGACAGCGCTGTTCCAGAGGCGTCCCGGGCAGTGCCCGGGGTACGCGGCTTGCCGCTGAGACGGCCACAACCACCGCCGCCGGGCCCGGGTTGGCCTGCCGATCCGGAACAGGCGGGCTGCCGCCAGCCTGTCGCGTCTCCTGGGCGGGACGCCGGCGCTGGACGGCGTGTCCGGCCAGGGCGGTACCCTGCGCGTCAGCTTGTCCTTTGACGAGGTTTGACGAGGTAGCTTGAGCATGGCCGACACCGCGGTCCCTTCCGGCCTCGGCGCAGCCCTTGCGCCGGAGCCGCCACCCCCCACGCCGCCGGCACGCCGCGCCCGGTGGCAGCCCTATGTGCTGTTCGTGGCCACCATCACGCTGCTGGTGGGCGTGCTGCTGGCCTACGCGCTGAGTTACGAGCAGCGGCAGGTGCGCGAGCGCGCCGTGCTGGCCACGCAGAACTTCGCCACGCTGGTGGACCGCCAGCTCAGCGCGGTGTTCGACAAGACCGACGTCGCGCTGCGGACCGCGACCTGGGTCTACGAGAGCGAGGCCGCGGAACGCGGCTTGCGGGCCGAGGCCTTCAACCGCTTCCTGGCGCACCAGCAGTCGTTGCTGCCGGAAGCGGTGAGCCTGCGGGTGGCCGGCTCCGACGGCATCGTCCGCTTCGGCGTCGAGCCCGGCAGCGCGCCGGTGAGCCAGGCCGACCAGGACTTCTTCATCCGCGCGCGGGACAGCGCGGCCCCGGCGCTGATCGTCTCCGGCCCGCTGGAGGGACGCATCTCGCAGCAATGGGTCATCGTGCTGGCGCGCCGGCTCAATGCGCCGGACGGCTCCTTCGCCGGCGTGGTGTATGCCGGCCTGGCCACGGCCGAGCTCGGCCGCATCCTGTCGGCGATCTCGCTGGGCCCGCATGGCGCCGCCACCATCCGCACCACGGACCTGGCGCTGGTGCACCGCCATCCCGCAACCCGGGATGCGGTGGGCAACCGCAACGTCTCGGCCCAGTTGCAGCGGGTGCTGCAGGCGGCGCCCGAAGGCGGCACCTACGTCGCCACCACGCCGCTGGACGGCATCGAGCGCAGCAACGCCTACCGCCGGCTGCAGGCTTATCCCTTCTACGTCCTGATCGGGCTGGCCACCGAGGACTACCTGGGCGAGTGGCGCGACAACGCCCTGACCCTGTCGGCCCTGGGCGGCCTGGTGGTGGCGCTCACCGCCATCGCCACGGTGCTGATCTACCGCGCCGCCGAGCGCCAGCAGGCCGCGCTGGACGAGCGCACCCGCGCCCATGCCGCCATCCAGCAGCTGCTGGCCGAGCGCACGCGGCTCAACGAGGCGCTGTCCCGGCGCGCGGACGAGGCGCTGGCCGCCAGCCGGGCCAAGAGCGACTTCCTGGCCAACATGAGCCACGAGATCCGCACGCCCATGAACGCCGTGCTGGGGCTGGTCTACCTGCTGGAGCGCGAGCCGCTGTCCGCCGCCGCGCGCGAGCTGGTGCGCAAGGTGCACAACGCCGGGCGCACCCTGCTGGGCATCATCAATGACGTCCTGGACTACTCGAAGATCGAGGCCGGCCGCCTGGAGCTGGAGGACGCGCCCTTCGAGCTGGCGGACGTGCTCGACAACCTCTCCACCGTCATGGCCGCCACGGCCGGGGCCAAGAGCCTGGAACTGGTGATCCACCCGCCGCCGCCCGGCGCGCAGCACCTGCGCGGCGACGCGCTGCGCCTGGAACAGATTCTGGTCAACCTGACCGGCAACGCCATCAAGTTCACCGAGCGCGGGCATGTGGACGTGAGCCTGCGCATCGAGGCCGACGACGGGCCCAAGCTCACGCTGCGCTTCGTGGTGCGCGACACCGGCATCGGCATCTCGCCGCGGCAGCAGCGGGAAATCTTCGCGCCCTTCTCGCAGGCCGACGCCTCGACCACGCGCCGCTTCGGCGGCACGGGCCTGGGCCTGACCATCTGCCGGCGGCTGGTGGAGATGATGGGCGGCGAGATCGGCCTGCGCAGCGTACCGGGCAGCGGCAGCGAGTTCTGGTTCACGGTGCAGCTGCGGCGCGAGGAGCCGCCGGCCCCGGCCGCCGAGCCCGGCACCCCGATGGCCGGCCTGGAGGTGCCGAGCGCCGACGACCGCCCCGTGGCGCGCGAGGCGCTGCGCCAGGCGGCCGGCACCGGCCAGGCGCCGCTGCGGGGGCTGCACCTGCTGGTGGTGGACGACAGCGAGATCAACCGCGAGGTGGCGCAGGGCATCTTCGGCGCCGAGGGCGCGCGGGTGTCGCTGGCGCAGGACGGCCAGCAGGCGCTGGACTGGCTGCGCGCGCATGGCAGGGCGGTGGACATCGTGCTGATGGACGTGCAGATGCCGGTGATGGACGGCCACGAGGCCACGCGCGCCATCCGCAGCATGCCGGCCCTGGCCGGGCTGCCGGTGGTGGCGCTCACCGCTGGCGCCTTCCAGTCCGAGCAGGAAGCGGCGCGGGCCAATGGCATGGACGACTTCATCGCCAAGCCCATCAACGTCGCCGCGGCCGTGGCCGTGATCCTGCGGCTCACCGGGCGTCCCGGCGCGCCGGGACGCGCCGGGACGCCGCCGTTCCCCGGGCCGGCCGATGGCGGCCGGCGTGCCGGCGATGCCGATGCCGGCTTTCCCGGCCTGGACATCGCGCGCGGCGTGGGGATCTGGGACGACCCGGCGCTCTACGCACGCTGCCTGCGCGTGTTCGATCAGGAGTTCGCGAACTGCATCCACGACCTGGGCACGGCCGAGGCCGGCGCCGCCGCGGCGCTGGCGCACAAGCTCAAGGGCGCGGCGGCCACCCTGGCGCTGGACGGCGTGGCGGCGGCGGCCGCCGCAGTGGAACAGGCGCTGCGCGCCGGCGAGCCGCCGCGGCAGGCGCTGGCCCGCCTGGAGGGGGCGCTCACGGTCACGCTGGCCTCGATACGGCGCTACGCGGGGCAGGCCGTGGGTGACTGAGCCGGGCGCTGCCGGCAGAAACGCGCCCAATGTCGAACTGGCCAGGAGAGCTGGACAATGGCTGCATGCATTGGGGTCTTTGTTTGGAAAAGCTGACCAATTCAGGACGCCTTCCGGCGAGGACCATGACGTTTCCCGGAGTACCTGGAGTCAAGGCCGCCGACCCACCGCCACTTCCTCCGCGTTGCGCAGCGCCTGCCCGGCGGAGCCGCGCAGCGTGCGCAGCTGCCGCGTCAGCGCCTGCTTCAGCGCCGGCGGCATGGACTTGTAACGGTTGGCGAGCTGGTACGGGTCCGTCTCCAGGTCGTAGAACTCGCCGTCGCCGTTCTCGTACAGCGCGAAGCTGTAGTTCGAGGCGGTGCGCAGCCCGTGGTAGAGGTGGTTCTTCCAGACCGGGTTGGCCGCGGCCGCCTCGCGGTCCTCGGCCGGCTCCAGCACGCCCGCTTCCGAGCCCGGGTTGCCGGCCTCGGGCACGACTTCCAGGCTGGTCGGGCTCTGCAACAGCAGCGCCTGGCGCCAGCGCGCCGGCGCCGGGCCGGCGAACAGCGGCACCAGCGAGCGGCCGTCCACGAACTCCGGCGGCGCCACGCCCGCGATCTGGGCGAAGGTGGGTGCGAAATCGACGTTGGCCGTGAGCTGCCGCACCTTGCGCCCGGCCGGGATGCCCGGGCCGCGCACCACCAGCGGCACGCGGATGTCCTCCTCGAAGGCCCAGCCCTTGCCTTCCTTGAGCCGGTGCTGGCCCTGGTGAAAGCCGTTGTCCGAGCTGAAGAAGATATAGGTATTGTCCAGCGCGCCGGTGGCGCGCAGCGTGCGCACCAGGCTCTCCACCATGTCGTCCAGCGCCAGCGTGGACTGGCGGCGCTTGCGGTAGAAGGCATCGATGTCGGCCATGTCCGCGGCCGTCAGCAGCGTGCGGTTGCGCATCCAGCGGGGCTTGTCGCTGATGTCGGCCTCGTTGAACGAGGGCGTGCGCGGTGCCTTCACCCAGGGCAGCGCCTCGGCGTAGCGCGGCGGCGGCGTGGCCGGCCCGTGCGGCAGGTAGGGCGTCAGGACCAGGAAGAACGGCTGCGCGGGCGTCTTGGCCGCGTCGCGCAGGAAGGCGTTGGCCTGCGCCTGCAGCACGTCGTTGAGGTGATGCTCCGGGGCCTTGCCGTAGCTGAGCGTGCGGCCGTTGAAGTTGATGCGGTAGCTGTACTGGTTGTAGGGCGTGCCGGCGTTGGGGCTGAACCAGTAGCTCCAGCCCGGCGGCACGTAGCTGCGCCCGCCGTCCTCCACGTTGGGGTAGCCGTTGAGGTACTTGCCGATCAGCGCGGTGCGGTAGCCCGCGCCCTGCAGCCAGGTCGCCACGGTGGAGGACTCCAGCCCGTCGCGGTGAAACTTGAGGAAGCCGCCGTCGGGCCAGTGCCCGGTGAAGATGCCGGTGTGGTGCGAGAACTGCCCGCGCAGCGTGGTGGCGCGCGAGGGGCAGCACAAGGACAGGCTGACGAAGTTGTTCTCGAAGCTCGCGCCGGGCTGGGCCAGCAGGCGCCGCAGCTTGGGCATGTGCTGGGGCAGCTCCACGTCCATGTCGTCCACCAGGATGAACAGGATGTTGGCGCGCTGCGCCAGTGCCGGCGCGGCCAGGCCCGCCAGCAGGGCCAGCGCCAGCAGCCGCCGGCGCCAGGAAGGGCTCGGGAACGTCATCGGCATGTCTCCACTTGTCGTTCTTGCACGGGCGAAGCCACTTCCTGCCGCCCTGCGGGGCGCGATGGGCCAGCGAAGTGGGAAAGGCTGCCGCATGGGCGGGCAGCCTCGGTGCAGCAGCAACCACGGCGCCCGGACCAGGGCATGCACCCCGCACCGGGTGCCGCCATGCAGGGCGCGCCGCGGCGCGCGACAGGCGGTGACGGTGAGGCGGCTCGCTCAGGTCGCGAAGCGCCACTCCCGCGGCGTCGCATGCCGGATGCGCGCCTGGCGGGCCTGGCGCTGCTGCATGGCATGCACCCAGCGGCCCGCGAAGGGCCAGGGGCCGAAGCCGGATTCGATGTTGATGTGGCCGACGTCACCCAGGTTGAAGGTGCTCAGGCCCCAGCGCTGGCCCCATTCCAGCGCGCGCGGCGCGCTCATCCAGGGGTCGGTGTCGCTGGCCACCAGCAGGCCCGGCACGCCCAGCGCGTGCTGCGGCAGCAGCGGCGCCACGCCGAACTTGTCCGGGTCGGCCGGCGCCACCAGCAGCGCCGCCGCGATGGGCGCGTCCGGGTGCCGCGCCAGGTACCGCGCCAAGGCCAGGCAGCCGAAGCTGTGCGCCGCCACGATCCAGCGCGCCGGGCCGGCCTGCCGCAGCGTCGCCGCGATGGTGTCGGCCCAGCGCTCCAGTTGCGGGTCGTCCCAGTCGGCCTGCCGCACGCGCAGCGCGCCGCGATGGCGCGACTGCAGCCAGCTCTGCCAGTGGCCCGGGCCGCTGTCGTGCAGGCCCGGCACGATCAACAGGCGAGCGGCGCTCATAGCGTGGCAATCGACACTTCGGTGGACTTCACCAGCGCGATGACCTCCTTGCCCGGCACCAGGCCCAGCTCCTTGACGGAGCGGCTGGTGATGACGGAGGTGACGATCAGCCCGCCGGGCGTCTCGATATCGACCTCGGACACGACCGGCCCGGCAATGACCTCGATCACCTTGTCGCGGAACTGGTTGCGCACGTTGATGGCGGCGATGGACATGCTTCTCCTCCTGAAAACGGGGCCGCCGGCTCAGACGGCGGTGGCTTCGGCCAACGCCCGGGCGGGCGACGGGCGCAGCAGCCGCTGCAGCACGCGGTCCTCGAAGGCGGCGAAGGCGGGGTCGGCGCGCGAGCGCGGGCGCGGCAGCGGCACGTGCTCGTCGAAGGCGATGCGGTGATCCTCGATCAGCACCACGCGGTCGGCCAGCGCCACGGCTTCGGTCACATCGTGCGTGACCAGCAGCGCCGTGAAGCCGTGCTCGTGCCACAGCGCCTCGATGAGCTGCTGCATCTCGATGCGCGTGAGCGCGTCCAGCGCGCCCAGCGGCTCGTCCAGCAGCAGCAGCCGCGGCTCGTGCACCAGCGCGCGCGCCAGCGCCACGCGCTGGCGCTGGCCGCCGGAGAGCACCGAGGGCCACTCCAGCGCGCGCTTGACCAGCCCCACCTGCGCCAGGGCGCGGCGCGCGCGCTGGCGGCCCTCGCGCTGCGGCAGCCCCAGGGCGACGTTGTCGAGCACGCTCTTCCAGGGCAGCAGCCGCGCGTCCTGGAACATGATGCGCGTGCCCTGGCCGTCGGCGTCGCCCGCCACGCGCAGCGTGCCGGCGTCGGGCTGCTCCAGCCCGGCGACATGGCGCAGCAGCGTGCTCTTGCCGCAGCCGCTGCGCCCGACGATGGCGACGAACTCGCCCGGGGCCAGGCGCAGCGTCACGTCCTGCAGCACGGGGCGCCCGCCGTAGCTCTTGCCCAGGTCCTGCACGATCACTTCCGCGCCGCGCGCCGAGGCGGGGCGCGCGTCGTGCCCGCCGGCCGGCTGCTGCGCAACGAAGGCGGCGCGCGGCACGGCGCCGAAGGGAATGGCTTCGAGTTGCATGGGAAGTCCGTTCGGAAAAAGAGGTGCGGATCAGCGCTGCTGGTGGGCCGGGTGCCAGCGCAACCACCAGCGCTCCAGGCCGCGGGCGGCCAGGTCGGCGGCCTTGCCCAGCAGGGCGTAGAGCACGATGCCCACCAGCACCACGTCGGTCTGCAGGAACTCGCGCGCGTTCATGGTCATGTAGCCGATGCCCGACTGCGCCGACAGCGTCTCGGCCACGATCAGCAGCACCCACATCAGGCCCAGCGAGAAGCGCAGGCCCACCAGGATCGACGGCAGCGCGCCGGGCAGGATCACGTGGCGGTACAGCGGCCAGCCGCTGAGGCCGTAGCTGCGCGCCATCTCGATGAGGCCGCGGTCCACCGAGCGGATGCCGTGGAAGGTGTTGAGGTAGATCGGGAAGAACACCGCCACCGCCACGAGGAACAGCTTGGCGCCCTCGCCGATGCCGAACCACAGGATCACCAGCGGGATCAGCGCCAGCGGCGGGATGTTGCGCAGCATCTGGAAGGTGGTGTCCAGCAGCGTCTCGGCGCGCCGGAAGCTGCCGGTGAGCAGCCCGAACAGCAGTCCCAGGCTGCCGCCGATGGCCAGGCCGGCGAAGGCGCGCCCGGTGCTCACCACCACGTGCTCGCCCAACTCGCCCGACAGCAGTAGCGTCCAGAACGCCGTGAGCACCGCCCAGGGCTCGGGCAGCACCCGGCTGGACAGCCAGCCGCTGCGCGAGGCCAGCTCCCAGGCCACGACGATGAACAAAGGCACCAGCCACGGCAGCGCGTGGCGCCAGGCCGGGTGGCTCCCACTCTTGCGCGACGTGCCGGCTGTGGACTGGAGCACCCGGTCGCCAGCGGGCTGGGGCCGGACCGCCGGCTCCTGGGGCTGCGCGGGCGGGACTTCAGAGGGAAATGCGCAGTTGCGTGACATGGTGTTCTTTGACGTGCAGAAGGGGTTCGGGCGGCAGCGCGATCAGCTCCAGCCGGTTGCCGAAAGGGTCCTCGGTGCTGGCGCGGCCCTCGTCGGCCAGCGCCCAGGCGTCCACCGGGTGGCCGCCGGCGCGCAGCCGCTCCAGCACCGCGGGCAGCTCGCGCAGGCGCAGCGCCAGGTGCGCCTGCGGCGCGACACCGGTGTAGCGGCCCTCGCTCAGGTCCCGGGTCAGGCCTTCGAGCCCGAAGCGCAGCACGCGCGCGGGTTCGGCCTGGGCGGTGTTGAGCTCGTGCAGGCCCAGCACGTCGCGGTAGAAGCGCCGCGCCTGCGCGGCGCCGCCGGGCGGCACGGGCAGCTGCACGTGGTCCAGGAAAGGGCGGCTTGGGATCATGGTCGCTCCGTACCCGGTGCGAGGTTTCAGAGCGCGCCGCGTGCCGCCACCGCATCCGCGATGCGGATGGGCTTCGGGATCAGCCTGAGCGCGTGAAAGGTGTCGGCGATGCGCTGCTGGCGCGCCACCACGTCGGGCGTGAGCGGCGCGACCTTGAACTCGTAGCGCTGGATGCTGGTCTTGACCACCTCGCGGTCCAGGCCCTGCAGCGGCGCGATCAGGGTGGCAGCCTCGTCCACGTGGCTCTTGAGCCATTGGCCGCGTTCCACCAGGTCCTCGAACAGCGCCTGGATCACCTTGGGGTTGTGCTCCACGAACTTGCGCTCGGCCAGGTAGAAGTTGAAGTTGTCCACCACGCCGCGACCGTCGGCCAGGCTGCGCGCGCCGATCTGCTTCTCGGCGGCGGCCAGGAACGGGTCCCAGATCACCCAGGCGTCCACCGCGCCGCGCTCGAAGGCGGCGCGCGCGTCGGCCGGGGCCAGGAACACCGGCTGGATGTCGCTGTACTTCAGGCCGTGCTTCTCCAGCACCTTGACCAGCAGGTAGTGCACGTTGGAGCCCTTGTTGAGCGCCACCCTGCGCCCGCGCAGCTCGGCCACGCTCTTGATGGGCGAGTCCTTGGGCACGACCAGCGCCTCGGCCGTGGGCGAGGCCGGGTCGTTGCCGATGTAGATGAAGTTGGCGCCGGCGGCCTGGGCGAAGATGGGCGGCGCCTCGCCCACGTAGCCCACGTCCACCGAGCCCACGTTCAGGCCTTCGAGCAGCTGCGGACCGGCCGGGAACTCCACCCACTGCACGCCCGCGCCCAGCGCGGCCAGGCGCTTCTCCAGCGTGCCCTGCGCCTTCTGCAGCACGAACAGGCTGGCGGACTTCTGGTAGCCCACGCGCAGCGTGACGGCAGGTTGCGCGCGCAGCCACTTGGGGTTCATGCCCAGCACCAGGGCGGCGAGGGCGCCGCGCTGCAGGATGCGGCGTCGATGGGAGGACTTGAGTTCGGGAAGCATGGTCGGGTCCTGGGAGTTATGAGGGTGTGGCGCCGCGGCCGCCGGGCCGCGGGCGGGGAAGAGGGGCGTGGGCGCGGCGAGGCGCCTTCAGGGGCAGGCGAGGCTCAACAGGACGCCACGCTCGCCGGCTCGGCCCGGCGCTGCGCCGCCGCTTCCAGCAAGGGGCCCAGCGAGCGGGTGAGGCGGGCAACGATCTCCGCGTCGGGCACGTAGCCCAGGTCGGGGTGCTTCTGGAACTGGCCGTCGGTGGCGAACACGGCATCGAGCACCTGGCGCGCGCCCAGGGCGTGCAACACCGGGCGCAGGGCGTAGTCCAGCGCCAGCAGGTGCGCCAGGCTGCCGCCGGTGGCCAGCGGCAGCACCTGCTTGCCGCGCAGGCCGTCCTGCGGCAGCAGGTCCAGGAACACCTTGAGCAGGCCGCTGTAGGCCGCCTTGTAGATGGGCGTGGATAGCAGCACCACGTCGGCCTGCGCCACGCGCTGCAGCGCGTCCTGCAGACCGGGGTGGGCGAAGTCCGCCTGCAGCAGCGCCGTGGCCGGCAGCTCGCGCAGCGCGATGGAGTGGATGGATCGGGCGCTCGCCGCCAGCTGCACTTCACACCAGCGCAGCAGCGACGCCGAGCGTGAAGAGGCGCTGGGACTTCCGGAGAGGGTGACGATGTTCATGGGCTGCACGATAGGCAGCACCGCTGCAACGCGGAACGAATGAGTGCGGCTATGGATATCCGCGAGCTGCATATGAAGCCCCCCGGGGCAGCGTCCGGGCATGGCGCGCAGGCTGCGTTGCGGACGCAATCACTTGAAGCCGGCAAGGCTGCCCGGCGCGCTTTTACTGCTTGCATATGCGCATCCGTGATTTGCGCCGCGCCAGGCCAGCTTCCTACGATGGCCTGCCCCGCCGCGCGGCGCCCTTACGGGCAGCGCGTGGCGGTGTTCACAAGGAGAGCCGGTTGAACGATCCCGCCTGTGCCGCCGTACCGCACGCGCCCGAAGATCCCCTCGCTTCTTCCGAGATCAGGACGACCACCTGCTGCATGTGCGCCTGCCGTTGCGGCATCCGCGTGCACCTGCGCGACGGGCGGCCGCTCTACATCGACGGCAATCCCCGACACCCCTTGAACCGGGGCGTGATCTGCGCCAAGGGCAGCGCCGGTCTCATGAAGCAGTTCTCGCCGGCCCGGCTGACGCAGCCGCTGCGGCGCAAGGCCGGCGCGGAGCGCGGCGCCGGCGAGTTTGAGCCCATTTCATGGGACGAGGCGTTGGCGCTGCTCACCGAGCGGCTGGGCCGCATCCGGCGCACCGACCCCAAGCAGTTCGCCTTCTTCACCGGGCGCGACCAGATGCAGGCATTGACTGCCCTGTTCGCGCGCCAGTTCGGCACGCCCAACTACGCCGCGCATGGCGGGCTGTGCTCGGTGAACATGGCGGCGGGCATGATCTACAGCATTGGCGGCAGCTTCTGGGAGTTCGGCGGGCCGGACCTGGAACGCGCCCGGCTGTTTGTGATGATCGGCACCGCCGAGGACCATCACAGCAACCCGCTGAAGATCGCGCTGGGGCGTTTCCGTCAGCGCGGCGGGCGCTTCATCGCCATCAACCCGGTGCGCAGCGGCTATGCCGCCATCGCCGATGAGTGGATTCCCATTCGCCCAGGCAGCGACGGCGCGCTGTTCATGGCGCTGCTGCACGAGCTGCTGGGCGCGGAGCTGATCGACCGCGCCTTCTTACAGCGCTGCACCAACGCGCCGCAGCTGGTGGTGCTGGACGAGGGCGAGCGCGAGGGGCTGTTCGCCTTCGACCCCGCGGCCGGCCGGGCGCCGGACGGGCGCCATCCACACAACAAGCTGGCCTGGGACAAGCTCACTCAGAGCGTGGTGGCCGCGTACCCGCAAGGCGTCGAGGCCGCGCGCGACCTGGCGCTGGAAGGGCATTTCAATCTGCCCGACGGCACGCGCGTGGCGCCCTCGTTCCAGCTGCTGCGCGAGCGCGTGGCGGACACCACGCCGGAATGGGCGGAAGCGCTTACCGGCATCCCGGCGGCGCGCATCCGCCGCCTGGCGCGCGAGTTGGGCCAGACCGCGTTGATGCACGACGACAGCCTGCCCATTCCCTGGACCGACGCCTGGGGCCACGCGCATGCCGGCGTGCCGCTGCGGCCGGTGGCCTTCCATGCCATGCGCGGGCTGGCGGCGCATTCCAACGGCTTCCAGACCGTGCGCGCGCTGTCGGTGCTGATGAGCGTGCTGGGCACCATCGACGCGCCCGGCGGCTTCAGGCACAAGGCGCCGTACCCGCGCCACATCGTGCCCAACTACCGGGCCTTCAACGACCCGGACAAGCTCAAGCCCGACACGCCGCTTGACGCGCAGCCGCTGGGCTTTCCGGCCAGCCCCGAGGAGCTGGCGGTGCAGGCCGACGGCACGCCGCTGCGCATCGACCATGCCTTCTCCTGGGCCTACCCGCTGGCGGTGCACGGGCTGATGCACAACGTCATCGCCAACGCCGCGCGCGGCGATCCCTACCGCATCGACACGCTGCTGATCTACATGGCCAACATGGCCTGGAACTCCAGCATGGACCCGCTGGCGGTGCGCGAAGCGCTCAATGCCCGGGACGAGCACGGCGAGCACAAGATCCCCTTCGTCGTGGTCTGCGATGCTTTCCAGAGCGAGACCGTGGCCTACGCCGACCTGGTGCTGCCCGACACGACGTACCTGGAGCGCCACGACGCGATGAGCCTGCTCGATAGGCCCATCTCCGAGTTCGACGGGCCCATGGACTCGGTGCGCGTGCCGGTGCTGCCGCCCATGGGCCAGTGCCGGCCGTTCCAGGACGTGCTGGTGGAGCTGGCCTCGCGGCTGCGCTTCCCGGCTTTCACCCACGCCGACGGCACGCGCAAGTACGCCGATTACGCGGACTTCGTTGTGCGCTACGAGCACCAGCCGGGCATCGGCTTCCTGATGGGCTGGCGCGGCGAGCAGGGGAACGAGTTGCGCGGCGCGCCCAACCCGAAGCAGTGGGAGGCTTACGCGCGCAACGACTGCGTGTTCCACCACCGCCTGCCCGAGGGCCTGCAGTACCGGCGCAACTGGAACCGCGCCTACCTGGACTTCGCCAAGGCCATGGGCTGGCGCCAGCGCGACTGCCCGATCCAGCTCTCCGTTTACGCCGACACGCTGCAGACCTTCCGCCTGGCCGCGCAGGGCAAGCGCCCGGGGCGCCAGCCGCCTGAAGCGTTGCGCGAGCGCGTGGTGGCCTGGTTCGACCCGCTGCCGTTCTGGGCGCCGCCGCTGGAGGACGGCGTGACCGACGCGCAGGCCTATCCGCTGCATGCCGTGACGCAGCGGCCGATGGCCATGTACCACTCCTGGGACTCGCAGAACGCCTGGCTGCGCCAGCTGCACAGCCACAACGCGCTGCACGTGCACCCGGCCACGGCGCGCGCCGCCGGGGTGGAGGATGGCGCGATGTGCTGGGTGGAGAGCCGCTGGGGGCGGGTGCGATGTCGCATCCGCTGCAGCGAGGCCGTGGAGCCGGGCACGGTCTGGACCTGGAACGCCATCGGCAAGGCGCCCGGCGCCTGGCAACTGCCCGCGGAGGCCGACGAGAGCCGCAAGGGTTTCCTGCTGAACCACCTGCTCAGCGCCACGCTGCCTTGGGGCGAGGGCCACATTGCCAATGCCGACCCGGTCACGGGCCAGGCGGGCTGGTACGACGTGCGGGTGCGACTGCGCCCCTGCGAGCCCGGCGAGCCGGATGAGCCCTTCCCGCGGGTGGAGACCGTGCCGGCGCCGCCGGGCGTGCTGGGCATCGGCGCCGCACTGCGGCTGGTGGTGGCGCGGCTGACGGGCGGGAGGCGGTCATGAAGCTGGGCCTGGCGCTCGAAAGCTGGTGGTCGGGGCTGTGGCGGGAGAGCGGCGAGGCGCCGCGGCAGCCCCTGGCGCGGCCCGTCGCGGCGGAGCCGCAGAAGTCCGGGGCCGCCGCCCGGAGTGACACCCTGGCGCGCCAGCTGGCGCTGGTGATCGACCTGGACGCGTGCGTGGGTTGCCAAGCTTGCGTGGTGTCGTGCAAGCAGTGGAACAGCAGCGGCAGCGCCGGGCTGCCGCCCGATCCCGGCGCCTGGGAGGCCTCGCCGCACGGCACCTTCTTCAACCGCGTGCAGACCTGGGAGGCGGGCCGCTTCCCGCACACGCAGACGCTGCACCTGCCCAAGAGCTGCCTGCATTGCCAGGACCCGCCCTGCGTGCCGGTGTGTCCGACCGGCGCAAGCACCAAGCGCGCCGAGGACGGCATCGTGCTCATCGATGCGGACAAGTGCATCGGCTGCAAGTACTGCAGCTGGGCTTGCCCTTACGGCGCGCGCGAGTACGACGAGGCGCGCGGCGTGATGACCAAGTGCACGCTGTGCGTGGACCGCATCCATGACACGCAGCTGCCGGCGGAGGACCGCCAGCCCGCCTGTGTGAAGGCCTGCCCGACCGGGGCGCGGCTGTTCGGCGACGTCAACGATCCGGGTTCCGAGGTGTCGCGCGCCGTGGCCAAGCGCGGCGGCTACGCGCTGATGCCGGAATGGGACACCCGGCCCGCCAACCGCTACCTGCCGCGGCGCGGCCCGGCTGCCGCCGGCGAGGCCAGCCAGCCCGAGGGCGAGGAGGGCGCTGAATGAACCCGTCCTTCGCCATCGTGCTGTTCACCACGCTGGCCGGGAGCGCCCAGGGGTTGAGTGTGGCGCTGGCGTTCGCGGCGCTGGCCGGCGTGGCGCCGGCGCCGGGCGTGCTGCTGCTCGCGCTCGGGGTGGCGCAAGCGCTGCTGCTGGTCGCGCTGGCTTCGGCCTTCGCGCACCTGGGCCGCCCGGAGCGGGCCTGGCGCGCGGCGGCGATGTGGCGCACGTCGTGGATGTCGCGCGAGGTCATCGTGTTGCCCGCCTTCATGGCCGCCGTGGCGGGCTGGGCGTTGGCAGTGTGGTGCCAGGCGCCGGCCGGTGCGCAGGCGCTGCTGGCGGCGGGGGTGCTGGCCCTGGCGGCGCTGCTGTGGCTGTGCACGGGGATGATCTATGCCTGCCTGCGCATGGTGCGGGAGTGGGCGCATCCGCTGACGGTGCTGAACTACGCGCTGATGGGCCTGTGCTCCGGCGCGGTGCTGGCCGGGGCGCTGGCGGCAGCCGCGGGCGAGGGCGCCTTCGCCAGGCGCCTGCAGCCCTGGGCGCTGGCCCTGACGCTGCTGGCCTGGGCCGGGCGGGCGCTGGCGCTGCGGCGCAATGCGGCGCTGGTGCCGCGCTCCACGCCGCAGTCCGCCACGGGGCTGCGCGGCGTGCGCGTGGTGCAGCTGTCCAGGGGCTTCACCGGCGGCAGCCACAACACGCGGGAGTTCTTCCATGGCGCTTCGCCTTGGGCCGTGCGGCAGGTGAAACCGCTGTTCCTGATGCTGGCCTTCAAGCTGCCCGCGCTGCTGCTGGCGCTGCCGTGGATAGGTGTGTGGGACAGCACCTGGATCTGGGGGCTGGCTGTGCTGCTGCAGACCCTGGGGCTGCTGGCCGAGCGCTGGTTCTTCTTCGCCCACGTGCGCCACCCGCAGAACCTGTACTACCAGGCGGTGGCCTGAGCCCGTGCCGCGGCGAGCTCCCCGATGGCGGAGCTTGCCGCGCCGCGCCTGCGCGCGGGGCTCAAACGTGGGGTCCACAGGAGCCGGTACAGCCGGGATAGTTGAAGAAGACAACGATCAGCACTCGTGCCTGATCCTGTCCGGGTGCCTGTCAGGGGAGACTGGCCGCAACGCAGCCTGTCAACGGCCAGGGGCCGGGTTCCTGGCGAGCGGCTGCGCGGGCCCTTCACCTCAGCGGCACCCCTTCAGCAAATCACCAAGGGAAGTCGATGACCAAGCCGCGTATCGCGCAATTGTCGTGGCCTGCCGTGTCGCTCTGCCTGCTGGCCGGTGCGGCCGCCTCGGCCGGCGAGCCGGAGGGCGAGGCCCAGTCCAGGCTGGACGCGCTGCAGCGCCAGATCAACCAGCAAATGGAGCAGCTGCAGGTGCTGCAACGGACCATGGCCCAGGAGCAGCGCCGCCTCAACGAGATCAAGGAGGCGCTGGGCCTCACGGCGCTGGACGCCCAGCGCGGTGCCGGGACGGCGGCCGGTGCCGCGCAGCCCCAGCAGACGGCCCAGGCCGCGCAGGCCCAGCCCGCCGAGCCCGTGGGCCAGGCGCCGCAGGCCGACAACCGTGCCGCCCAGGTGGCGCAGATCTTCGAGCAACCGGGCGTGCTCACCCCACGCGGCAAGATGGTGCTGGAGCCCTCGCTGCAGTACGCCTACTCATCGAACAACCGCGTGGCGCTGGTGGGCTACACCATCATCCCGGCCATCACCATCGGCGTGATCGACGTGCGCGAGGTCAAGCGCAGCACCTTCACCGCGGCGCTCACCGGGCGCTACGGCATCACCAACCGGCTGGAGCTGGAGGCGCGCGTGCCCTACACCTACCGCACCGACGACAGCATCGTCAGCGAGATCACGCCGCGCACCGAAAGCCTGCCCTTCAGCGCCTCGGGCCACGGCATCGGCGACGTCGAGCTCACCGCGCGATACCAGCTTACCGACGGCGGGGTCAACAAGCCCTACTACATCGGCAGCCTGCGCTACAAGTCGCGCACCGGCAAGGACCCCTTCGAGGTCGTCACCACGCCGGGCCAGACCCGCTACTTCTCCGGCTACCAGAACGAGCTGCCCACGGGCTCGGGCTTCCATGGCCTGCAGCCCGCGCTCACCGTGCTGTACCCGTCCGATCCGGCGGTCTTCTTCGGCTCGATCAGCTACCTCTACAGCCTCCCGCGCAACAACATCACGGCCCACTACAGCGACGGGCCGGTGATGATCGACCGTGTCGCTCCGGGCGGCGTGTTCGGCTTCAACTTCGGCATGGGCTTGGCGCTCAACGAGAAGTCGTCGTTCAGCCTGGGCTATGACCACAGCTCGGTGGGCCGGACCAAGACCACGGTGGGCGGCGTGACCAGCGAATCGCTGCGCACGCAGCTCGGCACGCTGATACTGGGCTACTCGTACCGGCTCAGCCCGGAGCGCAGCCTCAACGTTTCGCTCGGTGTGGGCGTCACGCGCGACACGCCGGACGTCACTCTGACGGTGCGCATGCCGATGACCTTCTGAACGAGCGGTCGGGCCCGAGGCCCGACCGTCGTGTGGCGCGCCGGCGCGCTGCAGACTTGGCCCGCGGCTTCAGCGCCGCAGCGCGTCGGTGATGGCGCCGCGCACGTTGCGCTCCAGGTCCAATGACTTCAGCACGCTCAGGCTGTTGGCCGTGGCGTTGATTACGGTCATGGTCTGGATCTTCTGGCCGTTGAGCGTGTTCTGGATCACGGTGCCGATGGCCGCCGGCCCCAGGTTGTTGAGCACCGTGTTGCCGGCGCCGCTCTGGATCAGCGCGATGCGCGTGCCGGCATCGGCCAAGTCCAGCGAAGCGCCCTTGCCCGCTGACAGGGCGCCCAGCTCGGACAGGTTCAGGCTGGTCGTGGTGACGAGGTTGCCGTTGACGTACACGGCCCGTTCGATGCCGAAGGAAATCTTCAGCCCACCGTCGCCGATGAAGCCGCCGCGCATGGTGTCGAGCGTGCTTTCATCGAGGGCCGCCACGACTTGGGCGCCTGTACGGAAGCCCGCCGGTGCCGCTGGCGCGCGGGCCGCGTCGATCGGGGCGGGTACGGTGGGCGTGGCGGCCAGGGCCGCCTGCCTGGAAGGCGCTGCCGCGGCATCGGAGAGCACGGGAGGCTGCGCCGTCGGCGATACGGTCGCCGGCCCTGGCGCCGATACCTGTGCAACCGGCTCGCTGCCCGGCGGCTGGCGTTGTGCCTTCTCAGGGGCCGATGCAAGCCCGGCGGAGCTGAAGGCCACTGTGGGCTCTTGCGAGAAGCCCATGATGTTGCGGACCTGCCGTTCTTCCTTTGATGCCGGCTCGGCACTGCGCATGTCCGTGGGCGCCGCCGTGGCCATCGCGGCCGCTGGCCGCGGTACGGAGGGCGCGGGCGTGCCGCCCAAACCCAGTGCCTGGCGCACGGCTTCGGCGGCGTCGCGCGGGAGCTGTTGCGTCAGGCCCTGGCCGGCCTGCTGGGCATGGGCCCGCAGGCCCGGCATGGCGCAGGCCGCCCCCAGTGCCGTACTCAACAGCAGGGTCCGGCTCAAACATCGTTTCATGGCGTGAGCGGTCCTGCGTCAGAAGTCCGAGGGGCCCAGGCGCGGCAGCACGATGCCGCCCAGCCCGTCGCGTTGCACACCATCGCCCAGCGAAGCCACGGGCGCGACGCGCCAGTCTTCGGGCGCGTTGAAGCGGGCGGCTTCCTGCCGGTTGCTGATGACGAACAGGATGCGGTTGACCCAGATCGTCTCGAAGTCCGATTGCGCCATCGAGCGCGTGCCACCCGAAGGGTCGCCGATCAGGATGCGGCCTTCCTGCAGCCCCTTGACGACCACGAAGTGGTTGTAGCCGTTGTCGTTGATCAGCACGATGGCCGGGATGCCGGCCTGACGCAGGGCGTCCAGCGGCGCCTCGAAGCCGTTGGCCTCGAAACCATGGTGTTCGAGGTAGCGCTTCATGTCGAGCAGCGAGAAGCCCTGCTGCCGGATCTTGGCCTGGTCACCCTGACGGAACATCTCCTCGAACGCCGTCTGCTCCGACACCGCCACGCCGTAGTGGTAGGTCAGGAGCGTGGACAGCGCGGCCGAGCCGCAGCTGAAGTCAAACTGCTGGCGCATCGTGGTGCTGAAGCGGGCTTCCTGCAGGCTGCGTGTCGGTACCGCAAAGGCGCCGCCGATCTGCACGGGCAGCTCGACGGAGCCCGCATGCGCGGTACCCGCGCCGGCCAGGACCAGTGCGGCGGCGAGGCCGGCGAGCCGGCCTCGGGCAAGGCGCGGGGAAAGGCTCATTTCAGCTGTACGTTCACGATGGTGGCGTTCTGGATGAGCACGTTGTTGCCGCTGTTCTGGACCACCATGGGCAGCCCCGCGGCGTTGGCGAAGGCGCCGTCGCTGATGGCGTTGTTGCCGGTGGCGAGGTTGCTGGCTTGGTTGCCGCTCACGACGCCATTGAGCTTCATGTCATTGATGGCGGTGCCGCCTCGATTCGCGGCCAGCACGTCGGCCGCGACAGGCTTGCTCCCGAGCGGGCCCGGGCGGGCGGCGGGCGGCGTGGCCGCCGTGGCGGCTGCGGCCAAAGGCGGGTCGGATGGCGGCGCTTCAGCCGGCGCATCCGACGCCTGGGCCGACCCTGCCCACTGCAGCAGCGCCAGCAGGGCCAGGGCGGCGCCGGGCGCCTGCCGGAAACCGTTGAGCATGTAGCCTCCTTGGGTGGTTCGGTGGAAAAGGGCTGTCAGGGGGCCCTGACAGCCCCCGCAGGCTCAGCGGCCCAGCCTCATGTTGGCCTGGACGTTGACGCTCTGCTGCACCAGCGCACCGATGCCCGAGTTCTGGCTCAGCACCATGATGCCGGCGGCGTTCTGCGCCGTACCGCTCATGTTGTTGGACATGTTGAACGCGCCGGTGGTCACCGAGTGGTTGCCGCTGCTGCCGCCCGCGCCGCCCATGGCGCCGTTGCCCGCGCCCGCCGTCGCCATGCCGCCAACGCCGTTGCCGCCGCCGCCGTTGCCGCCGCTGGCGCCGTTGCCGCCGTCGCCACCCGCGGCGCCGCTGCCGCCGCTGGTGCTGCCGGTGGACGCGGTCGAGGTCACTGCGCCACTGCCGGCGTCACCGCTGGTGGCCGTGCCGCCCGCCGCACCGTTGCCGGCCGTGTTGGTGGCCGCGCCTCCGGCGCCCGCGGTGGCGGTGTTGCCGCCGGTGGTGGCGGTGCCCGTGGCCGTGCCGGCGCCGGCGGTGGACGTGGCCGCGCCATTGCTGCCCGCGCCGGCCGTGCTGGTGGCCGAGCCGCTGGTGCTGCCTGAGGAAGCGGTGGAGGTATTGGTGCCGGCCCCGCCGGTGGCGGTGCCCGTGCCGGTGGCGGCACCCGCGGTGCTGGTGCCGGTACCCGCGCCGGCCGTGCTCGTGGCGCGGCCGGTGCCCGTGGCAGCGCCGGCCGTGCTGGTGGCCGTGCCCGCGCCCGCCGTGCCGGTGGCCCGGCCGTCCGCAGTGCCTGCACCGCCGGTGCTGGTGCCGCGGCCCGCGCCGGCCGTGGCGGTTGCCGTGGAGGTGTTGCCGCTGGCGTCGCTGGTGGAGCGGTTGCCGGAGCCGCCGGCCGTGGGCGTGGCGCTGGCCGTGGAGCTGCTGTAGCCGCCGCGGCCCGTGGCGGTGGAGGCGCCGCCGGTGGACGAGGTGTCGGCGGTGGTGGTGTTGGCGCCGCCCCGGCCGGTGGCCGTGGACGCGCCACCCGTGCTGCCCTGGGTGGCGGTGGCGGTGCTGGTGCCGCCGGTGCCCGTGGCGCTGGAGCGTCCGCCCGTGGAGGTGTTGCTGGCGGTGGCCTCGCCGCCGGTGCCCGTGCCGCTGGCAGTGGCCCTGCCGCCGGTGCTGGTCTGCGTGGCGGTGGAGGCGCCGCCGCGGGCGGTGCTGGTCAGCGAGGAATCACCGCCCGTGGCCGTGGTGGTCTGGTTGGCATTGCCGCCGGAGGTGGTGGCCGAGCCGCCGTTGGCGCCCGTGGCCGCCCCGGTGGAGCCACCGGCGCCGCCCGCGCCGGCCGTGGCGGTGCTCCTGCCGCCGGTGGAGCTGGCGTCGCCCGTGCTGGCCGCGCCGCCGCTGGCGGTGCCGCCCGCGCCGCCGCCGCCGCCGGCGCCGCCGGCGCCGCCCGCCGCGCCGTCGCCCCGCCCGCCCGTGCCCGATCCGCCGTTGGCCGTGCCTCCCGTGCCGGCACCGCCGGCGCCGCCGGCGCCGCCGGTGGAGGTGCCCTCGTTGGTGGCGTAGTTGCCGATGTTGGAGATCCGCAGCCCGGTCACGGTGCCGTTGAGCGTGCTCCTGGCCACGGCCGTGCTGGTGTTGAAGGCGTTGCTCACGTTCGAGGTGGCGGTCGCGCCGTTGAGGGCCGCCGCAGCGCCGGCAGCCGAGGCCGTGGCGGTGCCGCTGTTGCTGCGGGAGGAGGTCGCCGTCTGCGTCACTCTCGACTCGCCTTGCGTCGTGCCCGTGCTCGTGGAGGGCTCATCCGCGAATGCCGGTACGGCGAAGGCCACGCCCAGGGCGGCAGCCAGGATTGTCTTTCTCATCAGTTCACTCCTTGAACAGTCTCAAGCGGAGGCGGTCCGGCCCCATCGCCGGCTCACTCCGGACGGGAGCATCGCAACTTCGATGTCTTCTCGACAAATCATCAACAAGTAACTGTCGCGACTGAAGTTTTTCAGGTTCTGGCGGCCGACGGCGAGGGCAACCCAAACGGGTGTCGAGGCGCCGTCTGTCACATCGGTGAAACGCCTCCAACGTGCCCAAGTCGTTGCCAGGACAACCTTTGCAGAGTGAAATGGTGACCGATACCGGCATACCGGCTCCATGGCGCAGGCGTCACGCGGATGTGACACCTGCGTCCCAGTCGCCGGCGGTCGGACAGGACTGCGGCGGCTGCAAGGCCGTGGGAGCGCATGCAGCCGTCCACCTGATCCGGGGAGGGGCTTTGTTGCGGCCAGGGAAGGGAAGTGGCTGCACACGCCCTCAGGCCGCCCCCTGCACGGCAGGGCGGCGGCGTGGTGGCTTCGGTCTTCAGGCCGGCGGGCGGATGCGCTGAGAAGGCGCCGCCGGCGGTGTTCAGTGGCGGATGCCGTGCTTGGCCATGAGCCGGTACAGCGTCATGCGCGAGATGCCCAGCTCCCGTGCCGCCTGGGTCACGTTGCTGCCCGCGCGCCGCAGGCTGGCAAGGATGGCGTTGCGCTCGGCGGCCGTGCGCGCCATGTCGAGCGCGTCGGCCGGGTCAAGGGACGGTGCCTGTTCGAAGCCGAGATCCTCGGGCCGGATCAGCCGGCGGCTGGCCATCACCACGGCACGGCGAATGCGGTTGTTGAGCTCGCGCACGTTGCCGGGCCAGGCATGCGCCTGCAGACTGGCCAGCGCCCCGCGGCTGAAGCCGCGCAGGCCCGGGCGCCGCTCATGGGCATACAGCGCGTAGAAATGCTGCGCCAGCAGGGCGATGTCCTGCGGGCGCTCGCGCAGCGGCGGCATCTGCAGGTGCAGCACGCTCAGCCGGTAGTAGAGGTCCTGGCGGAAGCGGCCGGCACGGGCGGCCTCCTCCAGCTGCACGTGCGTGGCGGCGATGACGCGCACGTCCACCTCGATGTCCTGGGCGGAGCCCGGCCGGTGGATGCTGCGCTCCTGCAGCAGGCGCAACAGCGCAATCTGCAGGCCCGGCGGCAGGTCCGCCACCTCGTCGAGGAACAGCGTGCCGCCATTGGCCGCCTGCAGGTGGCCGCCCAGGTGCTGGAGCCCGGCCGCGGCCTCGCCCCGGAGCGGACCTGCGGGCTCGGCGGGGAACAGCGGGCTTTGGAGGCTGCCGCAGTCCAGCGCCACGAAGGGGCCGTCCCGCCGCGGCGAGCACAAGTGGATGGCGTGGGCGGCGAGCTCCTTGCCGGTGCCGCTCTCGCCCTGCACCAGCACGGGCGCGTCCACCCGGGCCACGCGCCGGATCTGGGCCAGCAGCTGCCGGGTGGCCGGGCTGCGCCCGACGATGCCCACGTCGGCCTGCTCGCTGGCCAGGTTGCGCCGCTCCTGCCTCAAGGCGGCCAGCCCGTGGGCATGGCCCAGCGTCGCCAGCAGCCGCGGCATGTCGGGGGGCAGATGGTGATGGTCGAACAGGCCGCCGAGCACAAGGTCCAGACAGGCCGGCTGCCTCAGGGCCTGGCGCTGCAGCAGCGCCACCCACACCAGCTCGGTGGCCTGCACGAACTCGCCCGCGCGCGCCCATGCCGCCTCGTCCTCGGACGTGGACACGAGCAGGCCCACCGTGATGCTCGTGTCGCGCAGCGTGCGCTCGGCCGCGGCGAAGTCCGGGACGCTGTACACCTGCCAGCCCGCCTGGGCCAGGCCGGCCTGCAGCGCTTCCAGACGCTGACCGACACACAACAGCCGGCGCGGCGGGCCGCTGTCCATGCGCTGCTTCAAGGGTGTTTGCCGGCCTGCGGCGCCCGGGCTCTCGCCATCGCCGCCGGCTTTCAGCCTCGCGGGCAGCGATATGGCCTCGTCGTCCATTGGTTCTCCCACTTTCTTATTTGTTTCGCCAGCCCAGGTACAGCCACTGCACTGCCTGACGACGGGAGGTTGAACTTAGCCCGGACACCCTCTGGCGGCGTACGCGGACTTTGGGGGATCGGCTGCCAGGGCGCCGCCGCAGCCGGGTGGGCGGCCGGGTCCGGCGTGGGCCGGCGGGTCCGGCTGTGACAGTTGTTTACAGTTGCTGCATGAGCAATATCAATAACGATCCGACGGGTGCCTTGAGCCTGATGGGCCGCCTGGCAACGTGCTATCCCGAGCTGCCGCTGCCGCCCGAGGCCGGCCAGGCCGGGACGCCCTTCGCGCTGCCGGCGCCGGTGACGGTGCCCGCCGGCGTGGTGCTGTTCGACGAGGCTGCCCCCTGCGGCGGCTTCCCGCTGGTGCTCGATGGCGAGGTGCGCGTGGCGCGCGGCACGCCGCGGGGCCGCTCCATCGAGCTGTACCGCGTCGGGCCCGGCGAGATCTGCGTGGTGTCCACCGCGTCGCTGTTCGGCTCCGCACCCATGCCGGCCCATGGCGTGACGGCCGTGCCGACCCAGCTGCTGCTGCTGTCGCCGGCCACCTTCGAGGCCTGGACCGGCCACCTGCCTTTCCGCCGCCACGTGTTCGGCCTGTTCGCGGAGCGGCTGTCCGACGTCATTGCGCTGGCCGAGGCCGTCGCGTTCCAGCGCCTGGACCAGCGCCTGGCCGCCGCGCTGCTGGGCCATGGTGCCGTGGTGGCGCTGACGCACCAGGGCCTGGCCGACGAGCTGGGCACCGTGCGCGAGATGGTGACCCGGCTGCTGCGCCGCTTCGAGCGCGCCGGCTGGGTGGCGCTGGGGCGCGAGCGCATCGAGGTGGCCGACGCCGCGGCGCTGCGCCGCGTGGCCGAGGGCGAGCCGGCCTGAGCCTTGGTGACTGCGGTCACAGACGGCGGGCCTCTCCTGGACCAACATTGCCGGCATCCGGCTGCGGGCCGGCATGTCACAGGAGGCTCAAATGACGAAGAACGAAGGTTCCCTGGATCGCGCCCTGCGCGCGCTGGCCGGCGTGACGCTGATCGGCCTGGCCGCCATCGGCACCATCGGGGCCTGGGGCTGGATCGGCGTGGTGCCGCTGGCCACGGCGGCCATCGGCTGGTGTCCGCTCTACCGGCTGCTGGGCATCAACACCTGCGGGCTCAGGCGCTGAGCGCCGCGCCGGGCGGCCTGCCGCGCGTGGCCGATACTCCCGCCCGCGCCGGCCCGGTGGCGGCGCGGGACGGTCGTCCCTTCATCCATCGATTGACGCGGGACAGCCGCGGGAAGGTTCGAGTTATGGGACGCCTGGCCATCGTGAGCGCCATGGAATCGGAACTGCGCGGGCTGCTGGCCTCGCTGCCGCAGGCCGAATGCGTGCGGCGCGCGGGGCGCGAGTTCTGGGTGGGGTCGCTGGGCGGCCACGAGGTGGTGCTGGTGCGCTCGCTCATCGGCAAGGTGGCCGCGGCCACCACCGCGGCGGTGCTGCTGGAGCATTTCGGCGTGGAATCGCTGCTGTTCACCGGCGTGGCCGGCGGATTGGGCGCCGACGTCCGCATCGGCGACATCGTCGTCGCCGGCGACCTGCTGCAGCACGACATGGATGCCTCGCCCATCTTCCCGCGCTTCGAGGTGCCGCTGTACGGCACCGACCGCTTCACGGCCGACGCGGCGCTGTCGGCGCGGCTGCACGCCGCCTGCGAGGAGGTGCTGACGGCCATCGAGGCCGGGCGCTGCGAGGAGCTGTCGCGCGCGCAACTGGAAGACTGCGGCGTGCGCCACGCGCCGCGCGTGCACCGCGGGCTGATCCTCAGCGGCGACCGCTTCGTCAGCAGCGCGGCCGAGGCGCGCGCGCTGCAGGCTGACCACCCGGCGGCGCTGGCCGTGGAGATGGAAGGCGCGGCGCTGGCGCAGGTGGCCCACGACTTCGGCGTGCCCTGCGCCGTGATGCGCACCATCTCCGACCGCGCCGACGACTCGGCGCACGTGGACTTCAACCGCTTCATCGCCGACGTGGCCAGCCGCTACACGCACGCGGTGGCGATGTCGCTGCTGGGCATGGCGGGCTGAGAAGCGGCTCAGCCGTTGCAGCCCCCGTCCAGCGCCTTGAGGTCCGGCGCCGCCGGGCGCAGCACCGGCCAGCGGGGCAGCCGCCGCGCCAGTGCCGCCAGGGCGCGGCCGGCCCGCGCGAACCAGCCGGCCTCGACCGGTTCCAGCCGCAACCGGGCGGCCACCGGGCCGTCGCACTCGATCACCGCGCCCGGCCCCAGCCGCAGGGCGTGGCCGGCGCTGACGAAGAGGTCCTCGCCGTAGCCGCTGCAGGTCAGCCACACCCGGCCCCGCAGCACGAAGAGTTCGCGGCCGTCGGCATGGTCCAGGCGCCGGGCGGTGCCGGGCGCCAGCTCGAAGCAGGAAGCGGCGATGGTGTCCATGGTGTTCTCCAGGCTCGGGGCGGCGGGATGCCGCGCGGGGAAGGGGGCCCTGCCGGTGCAGTGCCGGGCCGCCCGGTCGTGCTCTGTTGCGGCCGGCCCGGTTTGGGGTTCAAACCCGGCGCGGTGCGGGCGCCAGTTGCACGCCCTGCAGCCGAAGCGCCAGCCGGGCCAGCGCCCGGGCGGTCAGCGCGGCGGCCCACCACAGCCGGCCATGCGCGGGCAGCAATTGCAGCCGCGCGGCGCCGGGGCTGTCGCATTCGATGACGGCGCCGGGGCCCAGGCGCAGGCGGTCGCCGGCGCTCAGGAACAGGTCCTGCGAGCCGCCGTCGCAGGTCACCCAGAGGCGGCCGCTGAACACCAGCAGTTCGCGGCCGGCGGCGTGGGACAACCCCAGCGCGCTGCCGGGGGCCAGATCGAAGGTGGAGGTGGTGTCCATGGCAACCAATGTCGGCGCCGCGGCCCGACCCGCACAGATGCAGATCGCGACCAATACAGCAAGGACAGCGCCGTGCCGGGCGCGACTGTGCCGGTCGGCTGCAGCGGTATCTGTACTGCTCCGGATGTGAGGGACCGGTACAGAATCGGGCATGGACCGTACCCCCGACACCCTGTACCTGCGCATCGCCGACCAGCTGGCCGGCTCCATCCGCTCCGGCACGCTGGCGCGCGGCGAGCGCATCGCCTCCGTGCGCGAGCTGGCGCGCCAGCAGGGCGTGTCGATGGCCACGGTGGTGCAGGCCTACCGCACGCTGGAGGACGCGCGGCTCATCGAGGCCCGGCCGCGCTCGGGCTACTTCGTGGCCGGGCGCGCGGGGCGGCGCCCGCCCGAGCCCGACACCACGCCGCTGCCGGCGCAGTCGCACGCCGTGGCGGTGAGCTCGATGGGCGCGCGCGTGTTCCGCATGGCGCAGGACCCCGAGTTCGTGTCTTTCGGCGCCGCCACGCCCGGGGAGGCGCTGTTTCCGCACGAGCGCATCCGCCGCGCCGTCAGCCGCGCGGCGCAGCGGCATCGCGCGTCGATGAGCCACTACCCGCTGGGCACGGGCACGGCCGAGCTGCGCCGCGCCATCGCGCGCCAGGCGCTGACCATGGGCTGCCAGCTCGACCTGCGCGACATCCTGGTCACCAACAGCTGCCTGGAATCCGTGAGCCTGTGCCTGCGCGCCGTGACCAAGCCCGGCGACGTGGTGGCGCTGGAGTCGCCCACCTACTTCGGCTTCCTGGAGATCCTGGAGAGCATGCACCTGCGCGCGCTGGAGATTCCCACGCACCCGCGCCAGGGCATGTCCGTGGACGCGCTGTCCCTGGCACTGGATACCCAGCCGGTGAAGGCGGTGCTGGCGGTGCCGACGCTGTCCAACCCGCTGGGCTCGTGCATGCCGCTGGCCGAGCGCCGGCGCCTGGCGCAGCTGGTGGCGCAGCGCGGCGTGCCGCTGATCGAGGACGTGATCTACAACGCCCTGTGCGAGCACGACGAGCAGCGCCGCGCCGTGCGCAGCTACGACGACACCGGGCACGTGATGATCTGCGGCTCCTTCTCCAAGACCGTGGCGCCGGGGCTGCGCGTGGGCTACGTGGACGCCGGGCGCTGGTCCGAGCCGGTGCAGCGCCTCAAGGCCGTGCACTCGGGCAGCCACACCGAGTTCCTGGAGCAGGCCGTGGCCGACCTGCTGACGCAGCCCGGCACCGAGAGCGCCTACCGCCAGCTGCGCAACACGGTGGCCGCGCGCGTGGACGAGGCGCGCGACATCGTCGCCGAGAGCTTCCCCAGGGGCACGCGCGTCACCGACCCGCCCGGCGGCTACATCCTGTGGGTCGAGCTGCCGGCGGGCAGCGACTCGATGGCGCTGTTCGAGGCCTGCCTGCGCGAGCGCATCTGCATCGCGCCGGGCACGATGTTCAGCACCACCGGGCGCTACCGGCACTGCATCCGCCTGGGCCTGGGCGGACGCTGGGATGACGCCGCGCGCGCCGCGCTGCGCCGCGTGGGCGAGCTGGCGCACCGGCCGGACGTGGCCGGCGGCGCGGACTGACGCGGCATCGGACGAAGAGCTCCCCATGGACCGTGCCCCCGACACCCTGTACCTGCACCTGGCCGACCAGCTCGCCGGCTCGATCCGCGCCGGCACGCTGGCGCGCGGCGAGCGCCTGGCCTCCGTGCGCGAGCTGGCGCGCCAGCGCGGCGTGTCGGTGTCCACGGTGGTGCAGGCCTACCGCACGCTGGAGGACGCACGGCTGATCGAGGCCCGGCCGCGCTCGGGCTACTTCGTGGCCGGGCGTGCCGGGCGGCGTCCGGCCGAGCCCGACACCACGCCGTTGCCGGCGCAGGCGCAGCTCGTGGCCGTGAGTTCGCTCGCCGCCAAGGTGATGGCGCTGGCGAACGATCCGGACGTGCTCTCCTTCGGCGCCGTGTGCCCCGACGCCGAGCTGTTCCAGCAGGAGCGCGTGCGCCGCGCCGTGAGCCGCGCCGCGCAGCGGCACCGGGCCTCGCTGTGCCGCTATCCCTCGGGCAGCGGCGCGCTGGAGTTCCGCCGCGCCGTGGCGCGCCAGGCGCTGGCCCTGGGCTGCCAGCTCGACCCGGAACGCATCGTCTCCACCACCGGCTGCCAGGCCGCCATCAGCCTGTGCCTGCGCGCCGTGACCCAGCCCGGCGACGTGGTGGCGCTGGAGTCGCCCACCTCCTTCGGCTTCCTGGAGCTGCTGGAGAGCCTGCACCTGCGCGCCCTGGAGATTCCGACACACCCGCGCCAAGGCATGTCGGTGGACGCGCTGTCGCTGGCGCTGGACACGCAGCCGGTCAAGGCGGTGCTGGCCGTGCCCACGCTGTCGAACCCGCTGGGCTCTTGCATGCCGGTGGGCGAGCGCCGGCGCCTGGCGCAACTGGTGGCGCAGCGCGGCGTGCCGCTGATCGAGGACGTGATCTACAACCCCTTGTGCGGGCCCGAGCACCGCCGCGCGGTGCGCAGCTTCGACGGCAGCGGGCACGTCATGCTGTGCGGCTCCTACTCCAAGACCATGACGCCGGGCGTGCGCGTGGGCTACGTCGAGGCCGGGCGCTGGACGCCGGAGGTGCGGCGCCTGAAGACCGTGCACTCGGGCAGCTTCACCGAGCTGATGGAGCTGGCGCTGGCGGACCTGCTGTTGCAGCCCGGGCTGGAGAGCGGCTTCCGGCAGCTGCGCACCGCCGTGGCGGCGCGGGTGGACGAGGCGCGCGGGATCGTGGCCGAGAGTTTCCCGAAGGGCACGCGCGTCACCGACCCGCCCGGCGGCTTCATCCTGTGGGTGGAGCTGCCCCCGGGCAGCGACGCGATGGCGCTGTTCGAAGCCTGCCTGTGCGAGCGCATCTGCATTGCCCCGGGCGCGATCTTCAGCACCACCGGCCGCTACCGGCACTGCCTGCGCCTGGGCCTGGGTGGACGCTGGGACGAGGCGCAGCGCCGCGCGCTGCGGCGCGTCGGGGAGTTGGCGCACCGGGTGCTGCCCGAGGCCGTGAGCACCGGCTGAACCAAGGGCAAACCCAGCCCGGGCACGACCCGGGCGCGGCCTGCGTCGCGGGCCGGGTGGTTCCCCGGGCCGTGAGGGACGACCATGGCAGACCCGTCCCTCCACCAGGCCCGCCCGGCCCGGAAGCACCCATGCAAACCCGCCTCGTCGATGCCGCCCCGTCCACCGATGACCTGCTGATCGAGAAGCTGCAGTCCCTGCGCTGGCCGCTGCAGCCGGGCGAAACCATCCGTGTCGGCATCGAGGACGCGCAGGGACGGCTGTACCGCGTCATCGAAACCAGCAGCGTGGTCGAGGCGGTGCACGTGTTCGAGCTGCTGCACGAGCTGGGGCTGGTGGCGCGGGAGCCGGGCGGCGATGGATCGCTGACGCGGATTTACCGAGGCGAGGGGTGATTTGGGTTTCTTCGAAAGACCGCGGGCGCGAACATCTCACTCGCTGACTGCCTGAATCATTTTCCTGGTGTCGGCGTATTCGCTCAGCGAGCCCGTGGCGGCGGAAACCTTGGGATCGACGCTGAGTTCCTGCATGGCAAGCCGTCCGACATGCTCAAAGCCGGTTCTGATGGCCTGCTCACCGCCATTGTGAAATCCGATCGCCGCACCAAATCTTTTCGGTCCTTGCCCGCTGTGGAATCGGCGACGCACCGGCCGCCGCCAGAATCAAAGCCAAAAACGTTGGCTCACGAATATCCCCCGGGGGTTGGACGGAAAAGGCAGTTTAACGATGAGACCCTATGGCCGGGAAGAGCGCAAATTTTTGCTGGTCAGTCGTGGAATGGCGAATCGAATATGGCCTACTGCCCAGGCGCACCTGGTTTTTCACATCGCGCATCCTTGTAAGGGCCACTGATCCTTTTCCATCCGTCCCCAAGGGATGTCTGGGCGCAGAATTCCTTGCCATCGAGCTTGCTGCGCCACAGGTACCAAGGGGCCGGCGCAGCGGTGACGGAAATGCAGAGCAGGGCCGATGCGGCCGCAATGGCAATTCTCCACTTCATATTTCTTTTCTGAACCATACTCAACGTCCGTAATCAACGGTCTACTCGGCTCGTGGCGCAAGCCGACGGACCCCTAACCCCCGCCGTTGATCGGGCCTGCCGAGCTTTCCAAGCCTGATGCGACCCAAATCATTCAACCGCGCCATCATCCCCCAGACGCGGTGTCCAGACAAGATTGTCCCGTTTGGTTTTCCATCCGGGCTTGAGTTTGATTCGCCCGATCGCTTGGAAAAAGGGTGCAAGGCAGCGACGCAGATGCCGGTATCCGCTGCCTGGATGCCCTGGCGTTTGATCTGGATAGCAATCAATTGGACCTGGCGGACGGTTTTTCGGCCGCGAAGCCAAGCCCGATATCTGAATGAGTTGGCGTGAAATGCATCACGCAATCACTGTCCGGATCGTCGGTGAATCGAATCCTTTTGCCGTAGCACAAAGCCGAGCCAAGGTGGCGCAGTGGTTTCTTCACGCCGCCTATGCCCCGCCTCCCGCCCGCACCAGCCGATGCACCGTGACCTCCGGCCGGCAGTTGAAGCGCACGTCCAGGATGGAGGAGCCGCAGCCCACCGAGGTGTAGCCGCGCATGCGCCCGTAGCGCCAGGGCCCGCGCGCCAGGGCGCGGGGCGCGTCGGAGTCGGTGAGGATCGGGATGCCGCCGGGCAGGCAGATCTGCCCGCCATGGGTGTGGCCGCAGAGCATGAGGGCGAAGCCGCAGTGCGCCGCCTGCCGGTACGGCTCCGGCGTGTGCGACAGCAGCACCGTGCAGGCCTCGGCCGGGATGCCGTCGGCGGCCTTGTGCAGCCCGTGCGCGCGGAAGTAGTGGGCGTCGTCGATGCCGGCGATGTAGACCGCCTCGCCGCCGCGCTCCAGGCGCGCCGATTCGTTCATCAGCACCTGGATGCCCAGCGCCTCCATCGGCGGCACCATGCGCACCGTGTCGTGGTTGCCCAGCACCGCGAACACCCGCGGCCCCAGGTGCGGCCGCAGCGCCGCCAGCGCCGCCATGGCGGGCTGGTGCGGCCCGGAGGTGCGGAAGCGGAAGTCCCCGGTGAGCACGCAGGCGTCGTGCTCCACGCCGCGCACGCGCTCGATCAAGGCCGCCACGAAGGGCTGGCCCACGTCCAGGTGCAGGTCGCTCAGGTGCAGCAGCCTGAAGCCGTCGAAGGCCGCGGGCAGCCGCTCCAGCGCCACCTCGTGCCGGCGCAGCTCGATGCGCAGCGTGTTGCCGCGTCCGCGCCCGCGCAGGCCCAGCAGCGTCAGCAGCCCGTGCAGCACGGCCGGCAGTGCCAGCCAGTTCTCCAGGTGCGGAAAGTGCGTGCGCCGGCGCCGCACCCGCGCCTCGTCCTCGCCTTCCAGCCCCAGGCGCTGGAGCAGGTGCGCCCGCCCGATGCGCAGGCGCAGGCGCTCCAGCGCCGCCTGCTCCTCGTCGCTCAGCTCGGACCACTTCATGGCCGCTCGCCGGCCGCGGGCGGCATGGCTGTCGTCAGGCGGGCGGGATCGCGGCGGGCCTCGCGGCCCCAGCCGCCTGCCGGGCCGCGGCGGCTCACGGCGCCGGCGTGCCGCCCGGCGGCCGGTGCGCCAGCGCCAGCGCGCGCCGCAACTCGCGCGCCATGAGCGGCCGCTGGGCCGGGCACAGGTGCCGGCCCACGCACACGCTGACGCTGCCCGCGCTCAGGCGCAGCAGCGCCGCCGGGCTGTCGCCATCGGGCTGCACGCGCACCCAGGCAGCGGGCAGCTCGACGCGGCACACCCGGGTGCCGCAGTGCTGCTCCACGCACAGGCAGTCCGCCGCCAGGGTGATGGTTTCGCGGTCGCAGGCGTGGCGCGCATGGACGAGCAGCGCCACGCCCAGCGCCAGCACCTCCAGCCCGGCGAACAGGCCCACCAGCGGAAAGCCCGCCGCCCAGAAGGCCAGCGCCAGCAGCGCCTGGAACACGCACACCGCCGCGAAGCTCGCGCCCAGCTGGGCCGGGGTGAGGCGGCAGTTGCGGCGCAGCTGCCAGCACAGCGCGCCACCGCAGGCCTGCGGCACGCACGCGGGCTGCACGGGCGCGGGCAGGTGGTCGGGCAGGGTGGCCATGGCGCCGGACATCGGCCGGGGGGTCAGCCCGGCGGACAACGTGGACGCCGCCCCGGCGCGAACGGCCTGGTGAAGGAAGTGCCGGCGCTGGGCACGCCGGCGCCACCGGTGGAGCTCGGCGGCCGTGCGGGTGCGTGCATGGTGGCGGTGTCCTGACGGGTACTGGCAACGGCGGTGGCGGCGCTGAGGCCGCGGCGCAAGGGATGGCCGCAGTTGAGCAAATCCATCGCCCGTCCGGGGTCCGGCGGCGCGGCTTGTTGCAGTTGATGCCGATCAAGAACGCGATCCGCCGCCGGTCCATGCTCGCTTTCGTGGTGCCGCCTGCCGGGCGCGGGCCGTGGAGGAGCCGTCCATGAAGTACATCCGCTGGTTTGCCGAGATCGGCAACGACGACGTGCCGCTGGTGGGCGGCAAGAACGCGTCGCTGGGGGAGATGGTGCGCGAGCTGGCCCCGCGCGGCGTGCGCGTGCCCAACGGCTTTGCCGTCACCGCCGAGGCCTACCGGCATGTGCTGGACCAGGCCGGGGCCTGGCCCCGGCTGCGCGAGGCGCTGGCGGGGCTGAACCCCGACGATGTCGAGGACCTGGCGCGGCGCGCCCGGCGCGCGCGGGAGATCGTGCTGGGCGCGCCGCTGCCCGCCGACCTCGTGAGCGAGATCGGCGCCGGCCACGCCGGCCTGCGCCGCGAGTACGGCGAGCATGTGGAGATGGCCGTGCGTAGCTCCGCCACCGCCGAGGACCTGCCCGGTGCGAGCTTCGCCGGCCAGCACGACACCTACCTCAACATCAGCGGCGAGGGCTCGCTGCTGGACGCCCTGCGCCGCTGCTTCGCCAGCCTGTTCACCGACCGCGCCATCCGCTACCGCATCGACAAGGGCTTCGACCACTTCAAGGTGTTCCAGTCGGTGGGCGTAATGAAGATGGTGCGCGCCGACCGCGCCGCCAGCGGCGTGATCTTCACGCTCGACACCGAGTCGGGCTTCCGCGACGTGGTGTTCATCACCGGCGCCTACGGCCTGGGCGAGAACGTGGTGCAGGGCACCGTGGACCCGGACGAGTTCTACGTCTTCAAGCCCACGCTGCGCCAGGGCCGGCGCGCGGTGCTGCGGCGCAAGCTCGGCGGCAAGGAGATCCGCATGGTCTACGCCTACGGCGCCGGGCGCGACACCACGCGCAACGTGCCCACGCCGAAGGAGGAGCAGATGCGCTTCTGCATCGGCGATGACGAAGTGCTGGCGCTGGCGGACGCGGCGGTGGTGGTGGAAGACCACTACAGCCGCCGCGCGGGGCGGCCCACGCCCATGGACATCGAGTGGGCCAAGGACGGGCTGGACGGGCAGCTCTACGTCGTGCAGGCCCGGCCCGAGACGGTGGCCTCGCAGCGGCCGGTCGGGCTGGTGGACGAGTACCGCCTGGGCGCCAAGGGCCAGGTGCTGGCCAGCGGGCGGGCCGTGGGCAGCCGCGTCGCGACCGGGCCGGCGCGCGTGGTCACCGACGTGGCGCAGCTGGGCGCCTTCAAGCCCGGCGAGGTGCTGGTGGCCGACACCACCATGCCCGACTGGGGCACCGTCATGAAGACCGCCGCCGCGCTGGTCACCAACCGCGGCGGGCGCACCTGCCACGCCGCCATCGTCGCGCGCGAGCTGGGCATCCCGGCGGTGGTGGGCTGCGACGACGCGACCACGCGGCTGCGCACCGGCGCCGAGGTCACCGTGTCGTGCGCCGAGGGCGCCACGGGCCGGGTCTACGAGGGTGCGCTGCCGTTCACGCGCACCCGCACCGATCTGTCCACGCTGCCGCGCCCGCGCACGGAAGTGATGGTCAACGTCGGCAATCCCGACACCGCCTTCCAGACCGCGCTGCTGCCGGCGGACGGCGTGGGCCTGGCGCGCATGGAGTTCATCGTGGCCGAGCACATCCGCGCCCATCCGATGGCGCTGGCGCATCCCGAGCGGGTGCAGGACGCGGCCGAGCGCGAGCAGCTCCAGCGCCTGACGCGCGGCTTCGAGCGCCCGGGCGACTTCTTCGTGCGCCAGCTCTCCGAGGGCGTGGGCACCATCGCCGCCGCCTTCCACCCGCGGCCGGTGATCGTGCGCCTGTCGGACTTCAAGACCAACGAGTACGCGCAGCTGCTGGGCGGGCGCTGGTTCGAGCCGCACGAGGAGAACCCCATGCTCGGCCTGCGCGGCGCCTCGCGCTACACGCACCCGTCCTACGCCGACGGCTTCGCGCTGGAGTGCGCGGCCATGCGGCGCGTGCGCGGCGAGATGGGCCTGACCAACGTGAAGCTCATGGTCCCGTTCTGCCGCCGCGTCGAGGAGGCCGAGCGCGTGCTGCAGGCGATGGCCGCGCAGGGGCTGGAGCGCGGGCGCGACGGCCTGGAGGTGTACGTGATGTGCGAGATCCCGAACAACGTCATCCAGATCGACGCCTTCGCGCGGCTGTTCGACGGCTTCTCCATCGGCTCCAACGACCTGACGCAGCTGGTGCTGGGCGTGGACCGCGACTCCGGGCTGGTGGCCTTCGACTTCGACGAGCGCGACGAGGGCGTCAAGACCATGATCCGCATGGCCGTGGAGGGCGCGCGGCGCAACGGGCGCCACATCGGCATCTGCGGGCAGGCACCGTCGGACTATCCGGACATGGCGCGCTACCTGGTGGAGCTGGGCATCGACTCGCTCAGCGTCACGCCCGACACGCTGCTCGACGTCACGCGCGAGGTGCTGGCCGTGGAGGAGCGGCTGGGCCACGCACCGCGCGGTGCCGCGACGCGGGAGGCCCGGCCATGAACCGCCCCGTTTCCTCGCTGATGCAGCGCTGGGTGTGCAGCGTGGACATGGACACGGCGCTGGCCGATGTCGAGGGCCTGTTCGCGCGCGAAGGCCTGTCCTGGGTGCCGGTGCTCGACGAGGCGCGCACGCCGGTGGGCGTGATCAGCGCCGCCGACCTGCTGCGCGCCCGGGCCGCGGGGCGCGACGCGGCTGCAACGCCGGCGTGGCAGCTGTGCAGCTACAGGCCGGTGACGGTGGCGCCGCAGCTGCCCGTGGGCGAGGCGGCGCGGCTGATGGTGGAGCGCGACATCCACCACCTGATCGTGCTGGAGGAAGGCCGCATCGCCGGCGTGGTGTCCGCGCTGGACCTGGTGCGCTGCCTCATCACCGAGCCCGCGTCCGATCCGCCTGCCGGCACGCGCTGAGCGCGACGCCGCGCCGCAGTGGCGCGGCGCCGGCGTTGAGGCCGCAACTGCGTGCAGAAGCCTGCTGTTTCGTCACGGCAAACATCGCTTACTTTGCTTGCCGCTTGTCGAGGTTTGTGAGGGATCGACATGCATGCCGCTCGCACACTCCGATAGGAGGCGATGCCGGGTGCGCGCCCATGCGATGGCCGATGGGGATGGGCCATTGACCACCGAGGCTTGACCGGGAAGCAGTACACCGCCATAGGCCATGGGCCACGGCCCGCCGGCCCGCTTGTCACGAGCGGCCCGGCGGCGCTGGAAGGGGAAGGGGGAAGACATGCAGGATGAACGGAGCGCGCGCAGGGCCGGATCTGCTGCGCTGGTGGTGCACGTGACGCGCTTTCGGCCGCCAGGCCGGCGCGGCTTTGAACTTCGGCCCGCCGCCGGCCTGAACCCGTGAGCGCGGCCCATCTGGCAGTTCTCGACGACGACCCGGAAGTCACCCTGCTGCTGAACCATTACCTGACGGCGCAGGGCTTCCGCGTGAGCCGGCTGCATAACGGCGCGGCGCTGATGGCGCTGATGCTGGCCGACCCGCCGCAGCTGGTGCTGCTGGACCTGGGCCTGCCCGGCGAGGACGGCTTCGCCATCGCGCGCCGGCTGCGCGAGCACTGGCATTGCGGGCTCGTCATCGTCAGCGGACGCGGCGACGCCGTGGACAAGGTCGTGGGGCTGGAGATCGGCGCCGACGACTACGTGACGAAGCCCTTCGACCTGCGCGAGCTGCTGGCGCGCATCAAGGCCGTGCTGCGGCGCCTGGCGCCCGCGGCGGACACGGCCCTGCCGGGTGCGCCGGCCGCGCCGTCGCGCACCCGCTATCGCTTCCTGGGCTGGGAGCTCGACACGGCCGCGCGCCGGCTCACCGGGCCCGACCGGCGCGAGGTCGCGCTCACCACCGGCGAGTTCGAGCTGCTGACGGTGTTCGTGCACCACCCGGGGCGTGTGCTGTCGCGCGATTTCCTGCTGGAGCACACGCGCCGGCGCGAGGCGGCGCCCTTCGACCGCACCATCGACGTGCAGATCGGCCGTCTGCGCCGCAAGCTCGAAGCCGAGCCCGAGGAGCCGCGGATCATCAAGTCGGTACGCGGCGCGGGCTACATCCTGGTGCCCGTGGTGGAAGTGGCCTGAGCCGCGCCCGCCCCTGGAGCCGTCTGCCATGAGCATCCACCGCGTCGAGACGTCCGCGCCGGGCCCGGACGCCGGGTCGCTGTACCGCTCGCTGTTCATGGCGTCCCCGGACGCGCTGCTGCTGGTCGATGTCGCCGGCCGCATCGTGCTGGCCAGTCCCGCCGCGGAGCGGCTGCTGGGCTATGCGCCCGACATGCTGGTCGGCCTGAGCGTGGACGCGCTGGTGCCCGACGGCATCCGCCCCCGCCACGCCGCCTACCGGGCCGGCTATGCCCACCACCCTCGGCCGCGGCCCATGGGCGTGCAGCAGGAGCTGGTGGCGCTGCGCCGCGACGGCACGCAGGTGCGCGTGGAGATCGCGCTGAGCCCGCTGCATGGCCAAGGCCTGCCCTACGTGCTGGCCGCGGTGCGCGACGTGGGCGACTACCCGCGGGTGCGCCAGGCGCTGCAGCGCGCGCGCTACAGCGAGACCGTCGCGCAGCTCAGCCGCCTGGCGGTGGACGCGCTCGATCCGCGGCCGCTGCTGGAGCGCGTGCCGCTGGCCGCGGCGCAGGCGCTGGAGTCCGACGAGGCGGCCGTGCTGCTGCTGGAGCCCGACGGGCAGCACCTGCGCATCGCCGGCTGCCGCGGCACGCTGGCCGGCGTCGGCGCCGACCCGGACGGCTGCCTGCCGCTGGACGCCGAGGCGCAGCTCGTGCTCGCGCGCGGCGAGCCGCTGAGCGTGAGCGACTACGCGCGGGAAAAGCGCTTCGCGGTGCCGCTGGCGCTGCTCGATGCCGGACGGGCCAGCGCGCTGGCCGTGCCGCTGCTGGATCGGGGCCGGGCCATCGGGCTGCTGCAGGTGCGCTGCGCGCAGCCGGGCCGTTTCGGCGAGGACGAACTGCATTTCCTGCAGTCGCTGTCGAACCTGCTGGCCAGCAGCCTGCAGCGCGCGCAGGGCGAGGAGGCGCTGCGGCACGCCCAGCGGCTGGAGAGCGTGGGCCAGCTCACCGGCGGCATCGCCCATGACTTCAACAACCTGCTCACCGTCATCCACGGCAACCTGCAGGTGCTGCAGGAACTGCCGTCCATGGCCGGGGACGCCTGCGCGCAGCAGCTCCTGGCCTCGGCCCTGCGCGCCAGCCGGCGCGGGGCCGAGCTGACGGCCAAGCTGCTGGCCTTCTCGCGGCGCCAGGTGCTGCAGCCGCGCCCGGTGGACGTGCCGCAGCTGCTGGCCTCGCTGACGGACATGCTGCGCCGCACGCTGGACCCGCGCATCGAGATCGCGCTCGATGCGCCGAGCTGTCCGCGGGTGCTGGTGGACCCGGGGCAGCTGGAATCGGCGCTGCTCAACATCGCCATCAATGCGCGCGACGCCATGCCCGAGGGCGGCCGGCTGGCCTTCCGGTGCCGCGCCCGCGACCGGCTGCCGCCCGGCCCGGCGCGCAAGGCCGCGCCGCCCGCGGCCGGCAGCTACGTCGCGATCTCGGTGAGCGACACCGGTGTGGGCATGCCGGAGGCGGTGCGGGAGCGTGCCTTCGAGCCGTTCTTCACCACCAAGGAGACGGGGCGCGGCACCGGGCTGGGCCTGAGCACGGTGTACGGCTTCGCCACCCAGTCGCACGGCACGGTGACGCTGGACTCCGCGCCCGGCGCAGGCACGACGGTGACGCTATTCCTGCCGCACGCCGAGGCCGACGCGCCGCAGGCCCTGGCGGCGGACCCGGCCGCGGCTTCGCTGCCGCCGGGGCTGCACGTGCTGCTGGTGGAGGACGACGCCGAAGTGAGCGAGGTGCTGCGCGGCTTCCTGGCCGGCTTCGGCTGCCGGGTCACCGCCTGTGCCAGCGGCGAACAGGCGCTGGCCGGTCCCGAGCCGGCGCAGGGCTTCGACCTGTTGCTGAGCGACGTGGCCCTGGGGGCCGGCATGCGCGGCACCGAGCTGGCGCGGCGCGCGACGGCGCGCTGGAGCGACCTGGCGGTGCTGCTGATCTCGGGCTACCCCGAGGAGCTGGCCGGGCCGCGGGGTTCGGCGCAGCGGCCCTGGCCGCTGCTGCACAAGCCCTGCAGCCGCAAGCAGCTGCTGCGGGCGCTGGTGCGGGCGCTGGGCCCCGGCTGACAGCCGCTCACTGCACGGCCGTGCCCGGCTCCAGGCTGCGCTCGATGCACGCGCCCAGCGCACGCGGGTCCGGGATCTCCACGTGGCGCCGCCCCTTCTCGGCGAAGCGGATCACGCGCGCCTTGGCCAGCCTGGACAGCGCACGGCTGACGCTCTCCAGCGTCATGCCGAGGTAGTTGCCGATCTCGGCGCGGCTCAGGCACAGCGTGATGCGGTCGGTGCGCAGCCCGCGCTGCTCCAGGGCCTCGACCCATTGGCGCAGGAAGTCCGCGACGCGGGCGTCGGCCGAGAGCGTGCACAGCGACAGCATCGAGGCGCGGTCGCGCGCGATCTCGCGGCTCATGGCGGCGTGCAGCAGCCCCAGCAGCTCGGGCCGGTCCAGCGCCGCCGCGATGAGCGTGTCGTAGCGCACCGACCAGACCTCGCCCGTGTCCAGCGCCACCGCGTCGCAGCCGTAGCACCTGCCGGCAATGCCGTCGAAGCCGAGCCAGTCGCCCTTGAAATGCAGCCCCACCACCTGCTCGCGCCCGTCGCTGCTGGTGGCGACGGTCTTGACGATGCCGGCGTGCAGCAGGTGCAGGTCGGTGAAGGCGTCGCCGCTGCGGTAGATCACGTCCCCGTCATGCACCAGGCGCCGGCGCAGCGGCAGCCCGCACTGCTGCAGCAACCGGGGCAGCTCGGTGCCCGGGTGCTCCTGCGGCCCTGGCGCCGACCCGCGCTGCCACGGGGCTTCGGTGGTGCTGCCTGCAGCGGACGGGGAGGAGCACGGGTGCTGGACGGCGGCAGGGGCGAGGGCCTGGAGCATGGTGGGCTTCCCGTGGTGCAGAAGGCCTGCAGCTTCGCCCCGCGGTGGCAACGCCATGCCAATGGCGTGCACCGCTCGGTAACGCCGGGTGAACGGACGGTGACGGGCGTGTGAACGGCCTGCGGTGGGGGCTACAGCAGCGTGCGCACCAGCAGCGCCTGCAGCAGGAAGCAGTGGTTGTCCTCGGGTGCGCTGCCCGCCGGATCGGTCGCGCCGGCCAGGCAGGGCAGCAGCAGCGCGACGGGGTGGTCCATGCGGCCCAGACCCTCGTACACCGGCACGCCGCAGTCCTCGCGCAGCCGCAGCAGCACCGCCGCGGGCAGGTCCTCGCAGTCCAGGGCGTCGTACAGCAGGCCCAGCATGCGGCCGGTGTCCTGCGCCCTGGCGCCTTCGCCCTGGACGGCCAGGGCGGAGAGCCGGGCCACGCGCGCTCCCAGCCGTCGCGCGGCCGTTTCCACGCGGTCCTGCGAGCTGCTGGGCACGCTGGCGCTGACCAGCGCCAGATGCTTGCCGCGCAGGAAGGGCGATTCGGTGCCGGCCTGCGCCAGGGAGCGCAGCATCAGCGCCGTGCGCAGCACGGCCTCGCCGTCGCCGGTCGGGACGGCGCCGGCCGTGAACAGGGGCGCGGAAGGCAGGGGCTTCATCAAGGGCAGGGCGTCCGGTTGCCGGGCACCTGCGGCACAGCCTAGGAGGCCGGCGGCGGCATGACTTGCGCGCCGTCAACTCCGGGGCCGCGATACGCATGTGCCGGTGAGGCGCACGGCCGCGGCGCATCGCGCCAAGGTGCCGCAGTGAGGCGCCGCCCTTGACCCTCGCCAACCGGTGCCCTCGACGCGCTGGACCACAATCCGCGGATGAGCAGTATCTGGACGCACACCGCGCGTGTACTGGGCGCGGCGCTGCTGGCCGTGGGCGGCGCGGCCTGGGCCGCACCCTGGCAGGACGGAGGCCGCCCCCTGCCCGAGGCCCGCGAGGCCGTGGCCCTGCTGGACGACGCGGCCAGCCACGGCCTGCAGCCGCGGGACTACGGCGCCCCGGCGCTGCGCCGCACGCTGGAGCAACTGGAACAGGCCCCCGACGCCGCCACGGCACAGGCCTTCGAGGCGTCGCTGGACGAGGCCTTCAGGCGCTTCCTGCGCGAGCTGCACGCGGGCCGCCTGCAGCCCGCGACCCTGTACCGAGGCTGGAAGCCAGCGCCGGCGGACGGCTTCGATCCCGACACCGTGCTGGCCGAAGCCCTGGCCCGGCACCGATTGCACGCCGCCGTGGACGCTGCCGTGCCGCCCCTGCCGCAGTACCAGCGCCTGCGCGAGGCGCTGGCGCGCTACCAGGCGCTGGATGGCCATCCGGCCTGGGCCGAGCCGCTGCCGGCGCTGCCGGCGCGCCCGGGTGGCGGGGCGCCGCGCCTGGAGCCGGGCCAGGCCTGGAGCGGGCTGGCGCTGCTGGCGCAGCGGCTGCAGGCGCTGGGCGACCTGGATGAGGCCGCCACGCTGCCGCCGCGCCACGCGGGCGTGCTGGTCGAGGCGCTGCGGCGCTTCCAGGAGCGCCATGGGCTGCAGGCCGACGGCGTGCTGGGCCGCGACACCCGCGCCGCGCTGGACGTGAGCCCGGGCCGGCGCGCCCGCCAGATCGTGCTGGCGCTGGAGCGGCTGCGCTGGACGCCGCTGACGCGCGCGCCGCGCATGATCGTGGTCAACCTGCCGGAGTTCGTGCTGCGCGCCTACGAGGTGCGCGACGGCCGCATCGAGCTGCGCCAGGAGATGAAGGTCATCGTCGGCAAGGCGCTGGACACGCGCACGCCGCTGCTCGACGAGCAGATGCGCTCCATCGAGTTCAGCCCCTACTGGAACGTGCCGCCCTCGATCGCGCGCGGCGAGCTCGTGCCGCGGCTGCGGCGCGATCCGGGCTACTGGAGCCGCGAGGGCTTCGAGTTCGTGGCGCCGGACGGCAGCGTGCAGACGGGGCTGTCCGCCACGCGGCTGGACGCGGTGCTGGCCGGCCAGCTGCGCATCCGCCAGCGCCCCGGGCCGCGCAACGCGCTGGGCGATATCAAGTTCGTCTTCCCCAACAGCGACAACATCTACCTGCACCACACGCCTTCGACCGGGCTGTTCGAGCGCGCGCGGCGCGACTTCAGCCACGGCTGCATCCGCGTCGAGCAGCCGCAGGCGCTGGCCGCCTTCGTGCTGGAAGGCCAGCCCGGCTGGGACCTGCCGCGCATCCGCGAGGCCATGGCGCGCGGCGAATCGAACAGCGTGCGCCTGGAGCGTCCGCTGCCGGTGCTCATCGCCTACGGCACGGCGCTGGTGAAGGACGGCCGTGTCCACTTTTTCGAAGACCTCTATGGCCATGACCGCGCGCTTGATGCCGCGTTGCGCGCGCGCGTGGCCGCACCGCTGCCGGAGTCGCCCCGATGAACCCCTCGCATCCCGTCCCGCGCCGCCGCGCGTTCCTGCGCCGGGCCGGCGCCCTGGCCGCGACGCTGCCGCTGTGGAGCCCGGCCCGTGCCGCCGTGCCGCAGCCGCGCGCGCTGGCCTTTGCCCACACGCACACCGGCGAGCGGCTGCAGACCGTCTTCGCCCTGGGCGAGAGCTACCGCCCCGAGGCCCTGGGCCAGCTCAACCGCTTCCTGCGCGACCACTACACCGGCCAGGTCGGGGTGATGGACCCGCCGCTGTTCGACCTGCTGTACCGGGTGCAGGCGCTGCTGGGCTGCGAAGGCCCCTACGAGGTCATCTCCGGCTACCGCTGCCCGGACACCAACGAGCGGCTGCGCCTGAAGGGCGGCGGCGGCGTGGCCCGGCGCAGCCTGCACATGGACGGCAAGGCCATCGATGTGCGCCTGCCCGGCGTGCCGCTGGCCGAGCTGCGCGACGCGGCCCTGGAGCTGGGCCGCGGCGGCGTGGGCTACTACGCGCGCGAGCAGTTCGTGCACCTGGACACGGGCCGGGTGCGCAGCTGGTGAGGGGTGCGCCGCGCGCGTGACGGCTCGTCACCGCAACCCCGGCCCGGGAGCTGGCGCAGCCGCGGGCGGCCATGCCGGCACCGGGCTCATCGCCATGGCCTTCAGCTTGCGCTGGCGTGCGGGTTGCGCACCAGCAGCACCGGCGCGGGCGCGCCGCGCACCACCAGCTCGGCGTCGCTGCCCATGGCCAGCCGCGACAGCCCGCGCCGGCCGTGCGTGCCCATCACGATGAGGTCGCACCGGCGCGTCCGGGCCTCCTCGATGATCGCGTCGGCCGCGCGCCCGGAAGGCACCTCGCGCAGCACCACCTCGCACTGCACACCGGCGGCCTGCACCTGCTCGCGGCCCTGGGCCAGCACCTCCGCGCCGTTCTTGCGCAGCTCCTCCAGCACCTCGGCGTAGTTCACGGCCGCGGCCATCTCCATGAGCACGGGGAAGTCGTTGACGACGTTGAGCAGCACCAGCCCGGCCTTCAGGCCCCGGGCCAGCCCGATGGCTTCGGCCAGGCCCCGCGCCGCCGTGGCGCTGCCGTCGATGGGAACGAGGATGCTCGAGTACATGGTGGAACTCCCGAAAGCCAGTCCCATCTTCAGCCGCCGTCCGGGCCATCGGTTGCGCTGCGTCAAGCCGCGCCCTTGCGGGTGAGCAGGCGCCGCGCCGCCCGCGACGCCGCGTGTCGGGCCTCAGGGTTCCGGCGCCTCGGCGCACACCAGCAGCACGGGGATGCGGGCGCCGCGCAGCACATGCTCCGTGTCGGTGCCCAGGGCCAGCCGGGTGCGGCCATTGCGGCCGTGCATGCCCATCACGATGAGATCGCATTGGCGGGTCCGGGCTTCCTCCAGGATGGCGCTGGAGATGCGGCTGGACAGCACCTCGCGCAGCACCACCTCGCAGGACACGCCGGCGGCATCGACGACCTGGCGGTGCTGCTCCAGCAGCGCCTTGCCGTGCTCCAGCATGGCCAGCCGCGCCGCGTCGAAGCCGGTCTGCGTGTCGCTGCCCAGCAGCAGGTTGTAGGCGTCCACCACGTGCAGCAGCACCAGCATGGCGCCCAGGTGGCGGGCCAGTTCCAGCGCCTCGCGCAGGGCGCGCCCGGACGCGGCACTGCCGTCGATGGGGACCAGGACTCGTGCATACATGGCGTCCTCCGCCGCAGGCTCGAACGCCCGATCGGCCCTTGCATTCTTGGCCGGGCCGGGCCTGCGCTCTTGAGAAATCGCAATCCAGCCGTGCCGCCGGTGCCGGACCCGGCCGGGCCGGGGGGCCTTGCGCAGGCAGGGCCTCAGCGCGGCCCCGGGGCCCGCCGGCGCCTGCGCCGGGGCGCGCTGCGGTGGAACAGGCGCTTGAGCGCCTCGGCCGCCACCAGGTAGGCCGCGGTCAGCGTGCCCACCATCACCAGGGCGGAAGCCGGCAGCGGCACGAAGCCGAAGGCCCGCCCCGGCGGCAGGTAGGGCAGCGCCAGCGCCAGCGCGGCCACGCCCAGGCTGGCCGCCGCCACCCAGGGCGAGGGCCGGTCGCGCCAGGCCGTGCCGGGCGTGCGGATCACGAACACCACCAGCACCTGCGTGGCCAGCGACTGCACGAACCACGCGCTCTGGAACACCGGCTCGGTGGCGCGCAGCACGCCCAGCAGCAGCGCGAAGGCGGCCAGGTCGAACACCGAGCTCAAGGGGCCGAACCACAGCATGAAGCGGCGGATGCGGGCAATGTCCCAGCGCCGGGGCTTGAGCATCTCGGACTCGCGCACGCGGTCCAGCGGCAGCGCCAGCTCCGACAGGTCGTAGAGCAGGTTGTTCAACAGGATCTGCGCCGGGCGCATCGGCAGGAAGGGCAGCCACAGCGCCGCCGCGGCCATGCTGACCATGTTGCCGAAGTTGGAGCTGGTGGCCATGAACAGGTACTTGTCGACGTTGAGCACCGTGCGCCGGCCCTCGCGCACGCCCTGCTGCAGCACGCCCAGGTCATGCTCCAGCAGCACCAGGTCGGCGGCCTGGCGCGCCACATCGACGGCGCCGTCCACCGAGATGCCCACGTCGGCCGAGTGCAGCGGCGCGGCGTCGTTGGCGCCGTCGCCCAGGTAGCCCACCACATGCCCGCGCGCGCGCAGCGCCAGCACGATGCGGTTCTTCTGCTCGGGCGTGACGCGGCAGAACAGGTTGTGGCGCGTGACGGCCGCGCGCAGGCCGTGGTCGTCGAGCTGCGCGATGCGCTCGCCGGTGAGCACGCCCTGCACGCGCAGGCCCAGCGCCTGGCACAGGTGGCGCGTCACCAGCTCGTTGTCGCCGGTGATGATCTTCAGCGCGATGCCGTGCGCGTGCAGCTCGCGCAGCGCCGCCGCGGTGGAGGCCTTGGGTGGATCGGCGAAGGCGACGAAGCCGGCGAAGACGAAGTCGTGCTCGTCGGCGGCCGAGACGTCCACCGTGCCGGCGTCCACCCGGCGCCGCGCCACGGCCAGCAGGCGCAGCCCCTGGGCACTGTGCGCCTCGAACAGCGCGGCGATGCGCGCGCGCGCCGCGGCGTCCAGCGCCGGCTCGGCCTGGCCGTCGTCCCAGGCCGCGCTCAGGCGCAGCACGTCCTCCGGCGCGCCCTTGCAGATCAGCAGCCGCTCGTCGCCACGCTGCAGCAGCACCGACACGCGCCGGCGCTCGAAGTCGAAAGGCACCTCGTCGAGCTTGCGCCAGGGCACCGCCCCGGGCGTGCGGCGGGCCAGGATGGCGTCGTCCAGCGCCGACTTCACGCCGCTCTCGAAGTGGCTGTTGAGCCAGGCCAGCTCGAACACCGCCTCGCAGTCCAGGCCCTGCGCATCGACGGCCCGCTCCACGCGCAGCGTGGCCTCGGTGAGCGTGCCGGTCTTGTCGGTGCACAGCACGTCCATGGCGCCCAGGTCCTGCACCGCCGAGAGCCGGCGCACGACCACGCGGCTGCGCGCCAGCCGCATGGCGCCGCGCGCCAGCGTCACCGACACGATCATCGGCAGCAGCTCCGGCGTCAGGCCCACTGCCAGCGCCACGGCGAACAGGAAGGACTCCAGCGGCGGGCGCTGGTAGAGCACGTTGAGCAGCAGCACCGCCAGCACCAGCGCCACGGTGGCGCGGGTGAGCATCATCCCGAAGCGGCGCGTGCCGCGCTCGAACTCGGTGGGCGGCTCGGGCTGCCGCAGGCTTTGCGCCATGCGGCCGAACTCGGTGCGCGCGCCGGTGGCGTCCACGCGCATCAGCGCCGAGCCCGACACCACCGAGCTGCCCATGAACAGCGCCCGCGCCTCCTGCAGCGTGGCCTCGGCCGGTGCGGCCGAGCCGGCCGGGGCGCCGGGGGCGGCGTGCTTTTCCACCGGCACGGCCTCGCCGGTGAGCAAGGCCTGGTTGACGAAGAAGTCGGTGGCCTGCAGCACCGTGCCGTCGGCGGGCACCAGGCTGCCGGCGCCGAGCTGCACCAGGTCGCCGGGCACCAGCTCGGGCGCGGGGCGCTCCACGCACTGCCCGTCGCGCCAGACGCGCACGCGCAGCGCCACGGCCTGCTGCAGCGACTCGATGGCGCGGTCCGCGCGCTGCTCCTGCACCAGGTCCAGCACCACGCTGGCCAGGATCACGGCCAGCACGATGCCGAAGCTCAGCGCGTCGCCGGTGAGCGCCGCGATGGCCGAGGCGGCCAGCAGCACCAGCAGCAGCGGGTTGGCCAGCCGCGCCACGAAGCGCCGCGCCAGCGACCGCGGTGCCGCGGGCTGGATCTCGTTGGGACCGTGCTCGGCCAAGCCCGCGCGGGCCTGGTGCTCCGACAGGCCGATGCCGGCGACGACGGGGGCTTCCATGGCCGCAGCGTGCACCGGCCGTGGCGCGGCCACCCTTGCGCGGCCTCAACCCGCGCCGGGGCGCGGGTCGGGGCCATGGCGGCCATCCGGCATCGGGCGAATGAGCGCCTCCCTCAATGCGCCATGAGCACTGGCAGCGGCGCCTCGTGCAGCACCGTGCGCGAGGCGCCGCCCAGCACCAGCTCGCGGGCGCGGGTATGGCCGTAGCAGCCCATGACCAGCAGGTCCGCGCCCAGGCCCTCGGCCAGCACCAGCAGCGCCTCGCCGGTGTTGGCCGGCGCAGGGCCCTCGTGGCGCGCGATGCCCTCCACGGCATGCAGGCGCAGGAACTCGCTCACCGCGTCCAGGCACTCGCCCTGCGTCGCGGCGTCCTCGGACCAGTTCACCAGGTGCACCTCCTGCGCCCGCTGCAGCAGGGGCAGGGCGCCCTTGAGCGCGTTGGCGGCCTCGCGCGTGGGGCGCCAGGCGACCAGGATGCAGGCGGCTTCGCCAAACCCGGCGTCGCCGCGCGGCGTGACGATGGCGGGCGTGCCGCTGGCCAGGAGCACGGACTCGGCGAAGTCGCGCGGCACGTCGCGCGCGGCCGCGTCCTGCGGATCGTGCCGGCCCAGCACCATCAGGTCGGCGTGCAGGCCATGGCGCGCGAAGGCGGCCACCGGGTCGCCGTTGACGACCTCCTCCCACTGCAGCGGCCAGCCCGAGGCGCCGGCCAGCCGGTCGAAGCAGGCGCGGGCGCGCCGGCGCGCGGCCGGGTCGATCTCGTCGAGCAGCGGTGCCGCCGGCAGGCCCAGCCCGGGAACGGGGACGGGCACCGGCACGAAATGCGGCGCCACCGCGAACAGCGCCGACAGTCTCGCCTCGAAGCGCGCGGCCAGGGCCCGCGCCAGCGTGAGCCGGGCCGCGGCGTGGCTGCCGCCGTCGATGTGCACCAGCACGGAGCGCAGCTCTTCCATGGCCGTCCCTTCGCGTCAGTCCGCCGGCGGCACGGCGGCATCGTCCACATAGAACACCAGCGCCACCGGTTCGCCCAGCACGATGGCCACGGGCTGGCGCTGCACCTGCCCGCGGGCCGAGGCTTCCACTTCGTAGCGGCCGGCCGGCAGGTTGAGCAGCAGCCAGGGCCCGGACAGCACGCGCGTGAAGGCCGGGCGGCCGCCATCGGCGCTGACGCGCACCCGCATGTTCAGCACCGGCTCGGCGGAGACGCGCCCGGCGCTCATCACCAGCAGGTTGTATTGCGCGCGGCGCGCCTGCAGCACCAGCTCGTCCTGCGGCGCCGGCCCGCCTTCGACGTAAGCCCAGCCGGCCGGCGTGACGCCGGCGGTGGCGGCCCAGGCCATGTCCAGCGCGAGCAGGACGCCGGCCAGCGCCGACACCAGGCGCCGGCGCGAGCTCATTGCGCCGCCTCGGGCCGGGTTTGCCACAGCGCCCACAGCGACTGCCACTGGCGCCAGGCCGCGTCGCCCGGGGCCTGCGCGCCTTGCGCTCCAGGCAGCGGCGCAGGCGCTTCCAGCCCAGGTCCGGAGGCCACCCCGGCCATGGCCGCCCACTCCTGCAGGGCCGCGGTGGCCTGTTCGCTCCAGGCCCCGGCCAGGTCGTGGTGCAAGGCATACCAGGCGTCGAGCGTCTCGGTCTGCCAGCGCGACAGCGCTTCGAGCCCGATGGCCAGCAGCGTGTCACGCACTTCCAGCAGCTTGCGGGCTTCGGTGGTGTTCACCGCCTGGTCCGCGGCCGCCTGCAGCGCCTGCGTGCAGGTCTTGAAGGCCGACACCTGCGCGGCCAGGCTCCGTTCCAGCCACTGCAAGGCCGGTTCGCCGGCCGCCTGCAGCGCCGGCGTGCCGTGGCGGGCCTCGTCACGGACCGGCGCGGGCAGATGCCGGTCGCTGGGCTGGGCAAGGGGTTCGCGAGGCATGCCTCACTCCTTCCTGTTGATCGGGCTGATGCATCCAGCCTAGGAGCGTGGGCGGCAGAGTTTTCGGAGGCTACCCAGCGCGCCGAGGTTCAAGTCCTGCCGCGGTATCGCAATGAACGCGGTCTTGGCTGCGTCTGACGGCGATCGGTGAAGGACTGCGCTGGTG
>NZ_JABBFW010000021.1 GCF_012927045.1 Azohydromonas caseinilytica
CCTGCTCGTTGGTGGACTCGGCCGTGAGCGTCTTGGCCACCATGGCCTTGCCCGCGAGCTCCGGGTGGGCGCGGATGAGGCCCAGCTGCGGCTCGCGCCCGGCCTCGCGCAGCACCTCCACCAGCGCGCGTTTCAAATGCGCCAACGTGGCGAAGGGGCGCTTGCTCCAGGCCCTCTCCGCGATCCAGGGCGAGTGTTCGTAGACGCCGTCAAGCAGCTCGGTGAACCGGGCCTGCGAGGCACTGTTGAGGATGTCCAGCGTCAGCATCGCTCACTCCCACACGAAGGCCGTGTTGGCGTCGAAGGGGTGGTAGGTCTTCCAGTGGCGCGCGATGTCGATGCGCCGCGCCACCCACACGCGGTCATGCTGCTGCACATGGTCCAGGAAGCGCTGCAGCGCGCGCATGCGCCCGGGGCGGCCCAGCAGCCGGCAGTGCATGCCGATGCTCATCATCGACGGGCGCTCGTCGCCTTCGGCGTAATGCACGTCGAAGGCGTCGCGCAGGTACTCGAAGAACTCGTCGCCATGGCTGAAGCCCTGCGGCAGCGCGAAGCGCATGTCGTTGCAGTCCAGCGTGTAGGGCACCACCAGCTGCGGCGCCAGGCTGCCGTCGGTCTTCTTGACCTGCAGCCAGAAGGGCAGGTCGTCGCCGTAGTAGTCGCTGTCGTACTCGAAGCCGCCGTAGTCGGCCACCAGGCGGCGGGTGTTGGGGCTGTCGCGGCCGGTGTACCAGCCCAGGGCGCGCTGCCCGGTGAGCTGCTCGATGGCCTGCATGCCGAGCTGCATGTGCTCGCGCTCGGTGGCCTCGTCCAGGTTCTGGTAGTGAATCCAGCGCCAGCCGTGGCAAGCGATCTCGTGGCCCAGCTCGACGAAGGCGGCCGTGACCTCGGGGCAGCGCTGCAGTGCCATGCCCACGCCGAAGACGGTCAGCGGCAGGCCGCGGCGCTCGAACTCGCGCAGGATGCGCCACACGCCCACGCGCGAGCCGTACTCGTAGATGCCTTCCATCGAGAGGTGCCGCGCGGGGTAGGCCGCGGGGTTGAACATCTCGGAGAGGAACTGCTCGCTGCCGGCATCGCCGTGCAGCACGGAGTTCTCGCCGCCCTCCTCGTAGTTGAGGACGAACTGCACCGCGACGCGGGCATGGCCGGGCCAGCGGGCATGAGGGACGTTGCGGCCGTAACCGGCCAGGTCGCGGGGGTAGCGGTCAGGGGTCATGCGGTACTCCACTTGCCGCGGCTTTCGGGCCGCGAGAGTCAGTCCAGGCCGAAGACCTTTGCGGCCGGCCAGGGTCTTGGGTTTATTGCTGTTTCGCTTTGCTTGTGGAATGACCCGTTCGCACTGAGGTATCGAAGTGCGAATCCGTCAGGCTGTGATGGCGGCACTTCGGCAGGGGCCGTTCATCCTTCGATACCTCAGGACGAACGGAATGCCTCAATCGCGAGCGAGACACGGCGTCACTCCACCGGCTGCAGCGCCAGCGCCAGGTCGCTGGCGCGCGGGTTCAGGCGCAGGTTGCGCTCGACGTTGCCCAGGTGCTGCTCCACGAGCTTGACGGCCGCGCGCGCATCGCGGCGCTCCAGCGCGTCGACGATGGCCACATGCTCCTGCTGCGAGTGCTCGGCCGAGTGCGAGCTCTGGTACATCAGGCTGATGAGCGAGCTGCGCGAGAGCAGGTCCGTCAGCAGCTGCGCCAGCACCTCGTTGCCCAGCATGTTGGCCAGCACCACGTGGAAGTCCGCCAGCAGCCGCGTGCGCCCGGTCACGTCGGTGCGCGAGACGGCCGCGCGCTCGGCCTTGCAGTGCGCGCGCAGCTCGGCGATCTGCGCGTCGGTGATGCGCGTGCACAGCTGCCGGATCATGGCGCTCTCCAGCATCTTGCGCACCTCGAACACCTGGCGCGCCTCGTCCACGCTGGGCTGGGCCACGAAGGCGCCGCGCGCGGGTTCCAGCGTCACCAGGCGGTCGCGGCTGAGCTGGTTCAGCGCCTGGCGCACCAGCGTGCGCGAGACCTTGAAGATGTCGGCGATCTGCTGCTCGGCGAGCTTGGTGCCGGGCATGAGCCGGCGCTCGACGATGGCGCTGGTGATGGATTCGGCGATGCGCTGCGTGGCGCTGACCTCGGTGGCGCGGGACGACTTGGCCGACGAGGCCTTGGCCGGGGCGGCGGGGGCGACGAGCTGGAGCGGGCTGCGGCTGCGGGGCATGAGCGGTGGCAGGTTCGTGGATCGTGGAGTCGGTACTTCTCGGGCTTGGAACTGCGGACCAAAGTGTATACAGTTTGGCGTGCAATGGAAGCGTGCAAACCCGCATCCTTCAACTGCACCGGCGGCGCCGCCCGGCGCGCCGGGGCGGTGCGCCGCGCACCAGGCGCGGGCCGCCGCGGCTTTTTCATCTTTCAGGACGAACCATGGGAAAACTCAGCACCCACGTGCTCGACACCGCCAACGGCTGCCCGGCCGCGGGCATGCAGGTGACGCTGTTGCGCCTGCAGGCGGACGGCTCCACGCAGGAACTGCGCCGGCTCACGCTGGACCACGACGGCCGCGGCGGCGGCCCGCTGCTCGAAGGCGAGACGCTGCAGCGCGGGCGCTACCGCCTGGTGTTCTCGGTGGCGCCGTACTTCCGCGCGCGCGGCACGGCCATGCCCGAGCTGCCTTTCATCGACGAGGTGCCGCTGGACTTCGGCATCGACGACCCGGCCGGGCACTACCATGTGCCGCTGCTGGTCAGCCCCTGGAGCTACAGCACCTACCGCGGCTCCTGAGGCGCCCCGGCGCCAACCCTGCCCGCGCCCATGGCGCGAGCCTTGCGTGAACGTGGCTTTTCAAGGGGAGAAGTCATGACCCGAGCCCGCCCTGTCGCCGCAGCCGCCGCGCTGCTTTGGAGCCTGCAGGCCCTCGCCGCGCAGGCCGCCTGGCCCGAGAAGCCGGTGCGCCTCGTCGTCACCTTCGCCGCCGGCGGCGCCAGCGACATCGTGGCGCGCACCATCGCCGATCCGCTGGCGCGCGCGCTGGGCCAGCCGGTGGTGGTGGACAACAAGCCCGGCGCCGGCGGCACCATCGGCGGCTCGGAGGTGGCGCGCGCGCCGGCCGACGGCTACACGCTCATGCTCTCCAACTCCACGCCGCTGTCCATCGGCCCGTGGACGGTGCCGCGCCAGCCCTACGACCCCGCGAAGCAGTTCACGCACGTGGCGATGCTGGGCGTGGCGCCGGTGCTGTTCATGGCCCATCCCAAGTCCGGGCCGGCCAGCCTCAAGGACTTGCCCAAGGCCGCCGCCACGCCCGGCTACACCTTCGGCAGTGGCGGGCCCGGCTCCATCGGCCACATCGTGGGCGAGATGACCAAGGCCGCGCTGAAGGTGCGGATGACGCACGTGCCCTACCGCGGCGGCGCGCCCATGGCGACGGACCTCATCGCCGGCACCATCCCGCTGGGCATCGACGTCATCACCGCCTTCGTGCCCATGGTCAAGGCCGGGCAGATCCGCGGCCTGGCCGTGACCACGCGCGAACGCTCGCCGCTGCTGCCCGAGGTGCCCAGCGTGGTCGAGCTGGGCCTGCCGCAGCTGGTGGCCGAGAACTACTTCGGCGTCTCCGGCCCGGCCGGCCTGCCCAAGGACATCGTGGACAAGCTCTCCAAGGCGCTGGATCACATCGTGGCCGACCCGGCCACCGTCAGGCGCTTCACCGAACTGGGCATCACGCCCATGAAGCTGGGCCCCGAGCCCTTCGCCGCCTTCGTCGCGAAGCAGGCCGCCGAATGGGCGCCCGCCATCAAGGCGGCCGATCTCAAGCCCTGACACAGCCTCGCTCCTTCCGCTCAAGCAGCCTGCATGCGTGCAGGCCGTTCTTTCGTCGAAGGATGAACGGCACCGCACCAAGGTGCGGCCCCGGGGCGCGGCACACTGCGGCGTCTCTCTGACTCCGCAGGGTTCCTCATGACGCATGAGCTCAAGGCGATCGTGTTCGACGTGTTCGGCACGGTCGTGGACTGGCGCGGCAGCATTGCCGCCGACCTCGGCGCCTGGGGCGCGCGGCATGGCCTCGTCCGCGACTGGGCCGCGCTGGCCGACGACTGGCGCGCGCGCTACCAGCCGCAGATGGAGCGCGTGCGCAGCGGCGCCATCGGCTGGACCGTGCTCGACGCGCTGCACCGCCAGGCGCTGGACGAGCTGCTGCCGCTGCACGGCCTGCAGCAACTGGGCGAAGAGGAGCGGCGGTACATCAACCGCGTCTGGCATCGCCTCAATCCCTGGAGCGACGTGCGCGAGGGGCTGTGGCGGCTCAAGCAGCGCCACGTCATCGGCACGCTGTCCAACGGCAACGTGGCGCTGCTGGTGAACATGGCCAAGCAGGCCGGGCTGCCGTGGGACGTGGTGTTCTCCGCCGAGAGCTTCCAGGCCTACAAGCCGCTGCCCGAAACGTACCTGGGCGCGGCGCGGATGCTGGACCTGGCGCCCGATGAGCTGATGCTGTGCGCGGCCCACAACGACGACCTGGCCGCCGCCCGCGCGCAGGGCCTGCGCACCGCCTTCGTGGCCCGGCCCACCGAGTACGGCCCGCACCAGCGCAAGGACCTGGCGCCCGCGCAGGCCTGGGACGTGGTGGCGGCTGATTTCATCGAGCTGGCGGACAGGCTGGGCGCCTGAGCCGCGGCGGCGGGGCCAGGTGCTGGTTGCCGCCGCACCCTCGGGGCCGGCGCCTGGGCGCACCGGCCGCCATGCCTCAGGACTGCGGCTTGCGGCGCGTGATCCGCAGGCTCGCCAGCCCCAGGCCCACCAGCGCCAGCGAGGCCGGCTCGGGCACGGGCGCCGGACCGCCGACGCCAATGGTGAAGCCGTGCCAGAGCTCGCTGTTGAGGGTGCGCCAGCTCAGCGAGGTGAAGCTGCCCGTGAGCTTGATCGTGCCGTGGGGCTCGCCGCCGGTGGCGAGCAGCTGGTATTCGATGTTGCCGTCGCCCAGGTCCACCGGCAGCTTGGTGACGCTGCCGCAGGTGAAGTAGCCGCAGCCCTGGCTGAGGATGTCGAAGTCCTGCTCGAAGGCGTAGCCGTTGCCGTTGAGGCTGACGAACGAGAGGTAGATGTCGGAGACGGCCTGGGAGAAGGTGAGGGTCTGCCAGCCCGCGGCCCACGCGCCGATGATGTCCGTTGACGACGGCGCGTTCTTCACCTCGGCGCTGGTGTAGGGCGAGCTCGAGTCACGCGGGGTCCAGTAGTCCTCGCCGCCATCGGTTTGATAGAAGTAGACGCCGTTGCGGTTGGCGTTGGTGTAGGTCACGCCGACCGACATGCTGCCCACCCTGACCGTGCCCGTGCCGGTGAAGCTGGCGTCCGGCTCCCAGCCCCCGCCTTGCCAGTTCGTCCAGTTCACCGTGGTGGCTTGGGCGCCGACACCGGCCAGCGCCAGCGCCGCGGCGCCGAAGGTCTTGAGCAAGCCTGTCTTCATCGTCGTTCTCCCTTTGTTTGGGTTGTCCAGAAGGTTGAGGAGCGCCATGTCCTGCGGCACGCGGCAAGCGGGCGGCATGGCCGTTCGGGCGAGAACGGATCAGAACAGAACTTGTTTCAAAAAGTTTGACCTGTGTAAATAAATACTGTGAAAATTTACAGGTGATTTTGCGAGGCACGGGTTGGGGGGCTCTGCGATGGCAAGCCCCGTGTGTGGCGACACGCCGCTCGTGGCTAGCGTGCGCCCGGCGGGCCGAACAGCCGGGCCACGGGCTCGCCGCCGGGGCTGCCGTCGCAGTGCATGAAGCGCAGCACCTCGCCCATGCGCTGCCACTGCCGGAAATGCGCCTGGTACAGGTTCTGCGCCCGGTAAGCCTGGGCTTCGCCGGCGAGCGTGCTCGGGCAGCTGGCGAAGAGGGCGTCGCCGCGCTGCAGGAACTGCAGGTGGTGCACCAGTTCGTGGACGATGAAGGACTGGTCCGTCGGATCGCGCATGTCCAGCGTGTCGCGGTAGAGCACGCGGCGCCGGTCGGTGTCGTACACCGCCACCAGCGAGGCGCAGTCCTGCGGATGCCTGGGGCAAACGGTGGCCTGCAACTGGGCCGGCGGCAGCGGGACCAGCGCCGGCGGCGGCTCCCCGGCCGGACTGGGCAGGCCGGAAAGCCGGCTGGCCCAGCCCAGCAGGTCGGCGGCCAGGGGAGCGTCGATCAGGGCATGGCGCGCCGTGGCACTCCTGGGCGGGGCCTGGGCCGAGCTGGCCGCCAGCGTGTGGCGGTGCGTTGCCTCACCGGCTGCAAGGCTTGGGCCGCACGCCAGCACCAGCACCAGCGCCAAGCCGGCGAGCCGCGAGCGCGGGCGGGAAGGGGGCAGGTCGGCGTCCACGGCGCACTCCTTCTGGAGCTTGTCCGTGCCTCAGCAATCGCGCGGCCCGCTACCGTCGTCCGCCGCCGATCAGGGCCAAGCCGCTGGCGGTTCCCGCGGGGGGTGTACCGTCGCGCTGGGGCGCACCCACGCACCTGAGCGCGATGCTGGACTTCGGCCCCCGGGTCGGTGGACGGCTGGCTGTCGCAGCTGATCGCCAACACGCTCAACGCGCCGCAGCAGCCGGCCATCGCCCTTGACGCCGCCGCGCACGAGCTGCGCGTGGACGGCCAGCGCGTGGCCTTGACGCGGCTGGAATGCGAGGTGATGCAGTACCTGATGGAGCGCGCTGGCCAGGCCGTCAAGCGCGGCGACCTGCTCGACGACGTGTGGGGCCCGCGCTACGAGGGCGGCAGCAACGTCATCGACGTGGTGATCCTGGCGCTGCGCCGCAAGCTCGGCGTGCGCGCCCCGGCCATCGAGACGGTGACACGCTACGGGTATCGGCTGCGGCTGCCGTGAGCACTGCGGCAAGAATTGTCAACATGCAGGCAACGGTTTCCCCATTCCTGACTGGTCAGTGAGCCCTTAGTGAGCCCCCAAGAAACAATGCGGACTGCTCTCAGGGCGCCGCCACCCGGAACGCCACGCGCTGCCAGCGCCCGCGCTCGTCCAGCAGCGTCAGCGTGTGGCGCCCGGGGGGCAGCCGCAGCGTGACTGCCTCGCCCGCCGGGCCGCGCCGCTGCTGCACGCCCTCGAGCAGCCAGTACAGCCGCTCGCCCGGCGCCACATCGCCCTGGGCCCAGACGCGGATCTCCACCTCGGCCTGGCCCGGCACGGGTTTCAACAGGCTGCCCTCGTCCAGCCCGCTGATGCGCAGCGCGCTGCCGCTGTCGGCGCAGCCTGGCGCTGCCGCGCCGACCCAGGGCGCCAGCGCCGTCGGCCAGCGCGCCACGCTTTGGCCCTCCGTACCGCAGCCCGCGCCGAGCAGCCCGCCGCTGCGCTCGCGGTCCGGCAGCGTGGGCGGGGCGGCGCCGTCCAGCATCCAGCCGGTGCGCCGCACCAGGCAATGCGCCGGCGCGGTGGCCTGCACGCTCAAGCCCAGCGGCCAGCAGCTGTGCAGCGGCGCCACGCCCGGCGGCGGCACGCGCGCGGCTGGCGCCGCCTCGGCTTCGGGCAGCAGCGCCACCAGGTCCTGCAGCAGCGGCGCGGCGGTGTTGGCGCCGAAGAAGCCCGGGTTGGGCGTACCGTCGGGCCGCCCGACCCACACGCCCAGCGTGTGCTGCTCGGTCACGCCCACGGCCCAGGCGTCGCGAAAGCCGAAGCTGGTGCCGGTCTTCCAGGCCAGGCGGCGCAGGCCCTCGGTGAAGGGCCGCTCCGGATGGCCGCCGCCTTCGAGGATGTCGCGCACGATGAAGGCCGCGCCCGCGCTCATCAGCCGGCCTTCCACGCGCGGCGCCTCGGGGGTGAGCCGGGGGCGGCCGGACAGGCCGCCACGCGCCAGCGCCCGGTAGGCGCCGACCAGTTCCTCCAGCGTGGTCCCGGCGCCGCCCAGGATCAGGCTCAGGTTGGGCTCGGCGCCGGGCAGGCGCAGCCCCAGGCCGCCCGCGCGCAGCACGGCGGCAAAGCGCTGCGGCGTGAGGCGGTCCAGCAGGTCCACTGCCGGCACGTTGAGCGACTTCTGCAGCGCCTCGGCCACGCTCACCGGCCCGCTGAAGCTGGCCTGGAAATTCCCCGGCTGGTAGCCGCCGAAGGACTGCGGCGCGTCCACCAGCAGGCTCTCGGAGTGGATCAGGCCCTCGTCCAGCGCCAGCGCGTAAAGAAAAGGTTTCAGCGTCGAGCCCGGCGAGCGCACGGCCCGGGTCATGTCCACGTGGGCGGCGCGCTTCGGGTCAGCGAAATCCGCCGAGCCGGCGTAGGCCAGGACGTCGAGCGTGTCGTTGTCCATGACCAGCACCGCCATCGACACCCGCGGCGGCAGCGCCTCCACGCGGTCCAGCAGCAGCCGCTCCACGCCGGCCTGCAGCTCGGCCGACAGCGTGCTGCGCAGCAGGGGCGCGGGCGCGCCCCGGGCCGCGCCGCGCGCCTGCGCGCGCACGCGCTCGGCCGCCAGCGGCGCCAGCCACTGCGCGCGCAGCGGCTGCGCCGCCACCTGCTCCAGCCGCGCGTCGGCGACTGTGCGCGCGTCCCACACGCCCTGCGCCAGCAGCCGCTGCAGCACCTTGTCGCGCGCGGTCCGGGCAGCGGCGGGGTCGCGGTCCGGGCGCAGCCGCGAGGGCGCCTGGGGCAGGGCGGCCAGCAGCGCGGCCTCGGCGTGGCTCAGGTGCAGCGCGGGGCGGCCCAGGTAGCCGCGGCTGGCCATCTCCACGCCCTCGACGATGCCGCCCATGGGCGCGCGGTTGAGGTACAGGGTCAGGATCTCGCGCTTGGACAGCCGCAGCTCCAGCTGCAGCGCCCGCGCGATCTGGCGCGCCTTGGCGCGCAGGCTGCGGCTGGTGCCCGGCGGCGGCGGGTCGATGAGGCGCGCCACCTGCATGGTCAGCGTCGAGCCGCCGGAGACGATGCGCCCGTGCCGCAGCCACTGCCCGGCAGCGCGCGCCAGCGCCACCGGGTTCACGCCCGGGTGCCAATGGAACCAGCGGTCCTCGTAGCCGAGCAGGGCGTCCAGGTACAGCGGCGACACCTGCTCCGGCGTGACGGGCTGGCGCCAGATGCCGTCCGCGTCCGGCCAGGTGCGCAGCGGCGTGCCGTCGCGCGCGAGGACCACGGCGCCGGGAGCGTCCCGGGGAATCGGGGGCGGGAAGGCGAGATCGAGGGCGAGCAGCAGGGCCAGCAGGGCGGCCAAGGTGAGCTCGACAAGGCGGGGCTGGGTCATGGCGCGGCCAAGGTGGAGGCTGAGCAGTCGCGCCAGTTGGACAGCGGACGTTGGCCCGGAGGCTGAAGCGCTACACCTCCTACTTCGTCATTCCCGCGCAGGCGGGAACCCAGGCGGTCCCCAAGCCGGCCGTGAACAAATCGAGAGGCGTGCCATGGACGTTGGGCTTGTGGCGTTGCGCCTTCGCTCGCGCTCTGACGTAGGACCGCCTGGGTCCCCGCCTGCGCGGGGATGACGAAGTGGTGGGCGAGCCGCATCAGCTCACGGTCAGCGACCAATAGTCTTTCCCCGGACCGCGGCTCGCCTTTGCCCCATCACTGCGCCCCCGCCCCCCGCGGATCGTTGATCACCACCATGCCGCCGCCGGCACCCACCCCGCGCAGCTCGGGCCGGTACATGTCCTCCGCGAAGGGCGCGGGCACCACGAAGCGCCCCGGGCTGACCACGCGCAGCAGGTAGAACACCGGCAGCCAGTCGCCGTCCAGCCGCGCCGCGGCCACGTAGCGGTCGTCGCGGTACTCGCGGTGTTTCACCCTGCTGTCCGCCATCGCCGCCGCGACGTTGACGCCGCCGATCTGGAACTCCTCGGCCTTCGGCCCCTGCGACAGGTTCAGGTTCTCCACCTCCATGCCCACCGGCACGCGGTCCACGATCAGCCCGTCCTCGATGCGCCGGCTGGCGCGGGCCTGCACCCGCACGATCACCAGCTCGCCCACGTTCAGCGCCTGCCCGGCGGGCAGCGGCTGGCCCTTGGCATCGAACCACTCGCGCTGCAGCTCGATCACGTCGTTGCGTGCCGCCGGCGCCTTCAGCGGGTAGCCGCTGCTCTGCACCTCCACCATCAGCGGCCGCGTGTCCTGGTTCAGCAGCGACACGCCGCGCGAGAGCGCCGCCGCGTCCAGGCTGCGCTGCTCGACGCCCTTGGACGCCAGCGCCTGCACCGCGTCGCCCATGGCAAGCTGGGCCTTCCAGCCGTTGCCGTTGTTGCCGCTCCCGCCCGCGACGCCGGCCGCGCGCGCGGCCAGGAACAGCGCCAGCCGCTCCTGCGTGGAGAGGTAGCCGCGCCCGCCCAGCCGGTCCGCCGCGTCGAAGAACAGGTTCTCGCGCCGCGCGTGCTTCAGGTCGTGGCGGCCCAGCAGCGCATAGGCCAGCGCCAGGTCGCGCACCGGCGTGCCGTAGTCGCCCAGCCAGTCGCTGTCCCAGCCCGGACGCGTGCCCGGCAGGCCGTAGGGGCGCTGCAGCGCCTCGTCCAGCGCCGCCTGCGAGCGGGCCTCGTCGCCCATGAGCTTCAGCGCGATGGCCAAGTGCACCAGCGGCAGCGGCGAGCGCGCCTTGGCGCGCTGCTGGTCGTGCAGGTAGCGCAGCATCGCCAGCGGCGCCTTCTGGTCGCGCGCCAGGATGTAGCCCGCATGCGCCAGCTCGGCGAAGCGCTGGTGGCTGTCGCGCAGCAGGTTGCGGTCGCGGTTGCTGAGTCCCCCGGCGTCCACGCCGCTGGCGCTGGACGCCGCCGCGCGCGGCCCGCTGGCGCTGATCGCGGCCTGCAGCGCCGCCGGCAGCTGCGGGAAGCGGTTCGGTGCCTGCTGCAGCTCCTGCAGCAGCCAGCCCTGGGCCTTGCGGTACAAGGCGTCCGGCACGCTGAAACCCTGGTCGCGCGCGTCCTGCATGAAGCCCAGCACGTAGGCCGACAGCCAGGTCTCGTAGCCGCCGTCGCCCCACAGGCTGAAACCGCCGTTGGCCTTCTGCATCCCCGCCAGCCGGCCCAGCGCGCCCTCCACGAACTGTGCCCGCTCCTCGCGGCTGCGGGGCTTGAGCCCCAGCGCCTGGGCCTGCGCCTCGTCGATGAACAGGTGCGGGTAGGCCGCGCTGGTGGTCTGCTCCAGGCAGCCATAGGGATAGTCCAGCAAGCCCTGCACCAGCGGGCGCAGGTTCAGCGGCGGCTTGTCCGACACCGCCAGCGACAGCGCCGCCGAGCCCGGGTGGAAGCGCGCCAGCGCCTGCGCGTCCAGCTTCAGTGACTCGCCCGGCTGCAGCCGCAGGCGTCGTATCTCCGTTTCGGCCGGCGTGGCCGGCTGCACCTGCAGCACCGACTCGCGCTGGATGCGCAGGCCGCTGGCACTGGCCACCTGCAGCCGCAGCCGGCCCAGGCCGTAGGCGTCGGTGGCCTCCACCGGGAAGCGCAGCGTGGCGCGCTGCTGGTGCTTGAGCGACAGCGTCTGCGCCGTGCCGCCCACGCGTACCGGCTCGGCGCCCTGCAGGCTGACCTTCAGCTCCTGCGGCGCGCCGCTGAGGTTGGTCAGCTCCAGTGCGATGAAGGCGCTGTCGCCGGGCGCGATGAAGCGCGGCGTTGCCAGCTCCGCCACCAGCGGCGCGGCCGACACCACTTCCGCGTCCGCCTTGCCGAAGCGGTCCGCGCCCGCCACCACCGCCATCAGGCGCAGCGTGCCGTTGAAGTCCGGGATGTCCAGCGCGATGGCGGCCTCGCCCTGGGCATCGAGCGCCACCGGCCCGCTGAACAGCTCCACCAGCCGCACCTTCTTGGGCAGGCTCTTGCTGTCGCGCATCCCGGCGTCGCCGCCCCAGCGCAGCCGCGCCGTGCTGCCCTCCATCTTCTCGATGAGCTTGCCGTAGAGGTCGAGCTGCTCGGCGGCGTAGCGGTGCCGGCCGAAGAAGAAGTCCAGCGGGTCCGGCGTGGCGAAGCGGGTGATGTTGAGGATGCCCACGTCCACCGCGTACAGCGTCACCAGCGCCGGCTGCCCATCGAGCCCGTCGGCTTTCACGCGCACGGTGGCGCGCGTTTCGGGCAGCACCTTGGCCGGCGCCTGGATCGCCACTTTCAGCTGCCGCTCCGTGCGCGCCAGCGGCAGGTGCATCAGGCCCACCGCGCGCGCCGGCGTGACGCGCTCGCCGCGGCTGCCCGGGCGCAGCGCCGTCACGCCCACGTACAGGTCATGCCGCGCCCAGGCCGGGTCGATGGGGATGTCCAGGCGCGTGCCCGAGGCGCGCACGTCGATGCGCTGGCTCCACAGCAGCCGGTCGCCCTCAACCGTGACCAGCGCCGTGCCGTCGTGCGGCGGCGTGATGCTCAGCTGCGCGCGCTCGCCCGCCTTCAGCGGCGCCCGCGCCAGCTTCAATTGCACGCGGTCGGGGCGGTTGCCCACGTCCTGCGCCTCCTGCGCGCCCCAGCCGGCGTAGAAGCGGTAGCGCAGCGTCAGGCCGGTCTCGGGGTCGTCCACCTCCAGCCGGTAGCGGCCCCAGCGCACCGGCAGCGTCAGCCGCGTGCGCTCGCCCTGCAGCGCCACCTGGCCGGACTCGATCAGCTCGTCGGTCTCGGTGTAGCCCGAGTGCCAGCCCTTCTGGTCGTCATGGCGCCAGTAGTACTGCCGGTCCTCGCGCACCAGGCGCAGCGGCGCCTTCTTCAGCGGCTGCGGTTTGCCATTCACGTCCACGCGGATCAGCTCGAAGCCGACCGTGCTGTTCTCCGGCGCCACTTGGCCATCGAACAGCGGACGCACCGCCAGCAGCTTGGGCGCCGGCCACAGCACGCGCTCGATGGAGCGCACCACCGGCCGGCCGCCGCTCTCCAGCAGGCTGAAGCTGCCGCGCACCAGCATGGGCGAGTCCGGGCGCAGGTCCGGCAGCGGCAGCGTCACCTCGGTGCGGCCCTGCGCGTCCAGCTCCTGCTCGCCCACCTCCTGGCGCCGGGCCAGCTCGTCGTCGGCAAAGTCGCCGAAGACGAAGCCGGGCCATTTCTGGGGCAGGGCGAGGGGCTGGCGCGCGGTGGCCGCCGCCACCAGCAGGCGGTTGCCCGCGGCCGGGGCGCCGAACAGGTAGTCGCCGCGCACCGCCACTTCGAAGGCTTCGCCGGGCAGCAGCACCGGGCGGGCGGTGCTCAGTTCCAGCTTCATGCGCTCGGGCAGGAACTCCTCGACCTGGAATTTCCACGCCGCGTCCGCGCGCTTGGCGCCTGGGTCGGCGCGCAGCTCCAGCAGCCAGCTGCCGGTGGGCGCGTCCGGCGGCAGCGCCACGGCATGCCGCAGGTAGCCCGGAAACTTCTCCTCCGGCTTCCACACGCTGGTGCTGACGCTGCGGCCGTCGGGGCGCTTGAGCGTGGCCGTCAGCGGCTGCGGCGGCAGCGGCTTGCCGTCGGCGTCGCGCATCAGCACCGACAGCTCGAAACGCTCGCCGGGCCGGTACAGGTCGCGCCCGGCGTACACGAACAGCTTGGTGTTGCGCGAGGGATGGCCGTTGATCTCGAACTCCGACAGGTCCAGCCCCGGCGCGCGCAGCGCCAGCACGCTCATGGCGCCCTGGTGCTCGTCGCCGTAGCGCGCCACCAGCAGCGCGGCGGTGTCGAAGGCGCCGTCGAAGTGGGCGTGGCCCTCGCTGTCGCCCTGGGCGCGCGCCAGGCTGCGCCCGTTCTCGTCCAGCAGCTCGAACTGCAGGCCGCGCAGCGCTTCGGCACTCTTGAGCGAGGTGGAAAAGGCGTCCAGCGAGCCGGCGTAGCGCCGCGCCTGCAGCCCGATGTCGCTGACGTAGAAGTAGGTGACCTGGTACTCGCTGTCGAAGCGCCCGGGCTGGCCCATCACCGCGATGTAGACGCCGGGCTCCTGCAGCTCCCTGATCCCCTCCACCGGAATGAAGCTGACATGGCGGCGGTTGGGCGTGTCGTCGGTGGCGAAGCGGCCCAGGTAGACGCTGCGTGCGCTCTGGCGCAGCTGGTCCAGCTCCCAGCCGCCGACCAGGCCCTGCAGGCGGCGGCCGGGCGGTTCGTAGCCGCCGCCGCGCCCCTCGCTGTCGCCCTCGGCGTTGCCTTCCGCGTCCGCGTCGCGCGCGCCCTTGCGCCCGCCCGCGACGCGCTCCAGGAAGCGCGGCAGCTGCTCCGGCGTCACGCGCAGGAACTGCACGTCCACCTCCGGCACGTTGACCGTGACCACGGGCAGGCCGCCGTTCTGGCCGGCGGGCAGCACCACGCCGCGGCTGGCGAAGAAGAAAGAGGGCGGCATGGCCTCGCTGACCACCTCGCAGCGGTGCGCGTCGGCCAGCGCGCGCCCGTCCTGCGCCTTCACGCCGGCATCGACCTCGATGCGGAAGCGCCGCTGCGGCTGGATGAAGGGGAAGTAGACCAGGCGCGGGTTGTCGCCCACCACCCAGCCGCCCTGCAGCAGCTTTTCATCGGGCGCGGAGCCGGCGGCGGAGGCCGGCTGCTCGGCGCTGCGCTCCCGGGCTTCGCCGTCGGCCTTGGCCGGGCCCAGGTCCACCACGCGCAAGGCCCGGCTGAAATCCTGCCGGGCGTCCACCGGCTGGGAGAACACCACGGCCAGCGCCGGGCGGTCATCAAGCAGGCGCGGCTTGCAGTCCAGCGTGGTGAAGGGCGCATCCGGGTCGGACAGCGCGGCGGGCGCCGCCGACAGCCGTTGCTCGTGCCACCACCAGGCGCCTATCGCCAGGGCCGCCAGGAGCAGCACCACGGCGAACGCGATCCCCCGCTTGCCTCCCACCACGCTCTGCACCATGGGCTTCTCCCGCAGCTGGACGTTGACGTGCAACGCGCAAGGTAGCGCCGGCGCCGACCGCGGGACATGGGCGGATGTGACTGGTCTTGTGCCGAAGGCCACGGCGATGCGCCGGGCCGGTTGCATCGCTTGCCTACCGATGCAGCCCGGCGCGGCGCCTCAGCCCCGCGCGCACGGAGGGCGGCGGGGGCCGCCCATACTGGCGCGATGACCCGACTGGCGAACATCGACTTCTCCGCCGACTCGCTGCTGGTGGCGCGGCAGCTCATCGGCGTGACCCTGCTCATCGACGGCGTGGGCGGCCTCATCGTCGAGACCGAGGCCTACGACCAGAGCGACCCGGCCTCGCACACCTACGCCGGCCGCACGCCGCGCAATGCCTCCATGTTCGGCCCGCCGGCGCACGCCTACGTCTACCGCTCCTACGGCATGCACTGGTGCATGAACTTCGTGTGCCGCGAGCCCGGGCATGGCGCCGGGGTGCTGATCCGCGCGCTGGAGCCCACGCAGGGGCTGGAGCTGATGCGCGAGCGCCGTGGCCTGGACAAGCTGGAGTTGCTGTGCGCCGGCCCCGGGCGGCTGGCGCAGGCGCTGGGCATCACGCGGGCGCTGGACGGTCAGGCGCTGGACGCGCCGCCGTTTCAGCTGTTGCCCGGGCCGCCGGAGCCGGTGGAGCTGTTGATCGGGCCGCGCATCGGCATCAGCAAGGCGGCGCACGAGTTGTGGCGGTTCGGATTGAAGGGGTCGAAATTTCTCAGCAAGGGGTTTACTTGAGGGATTTCGGGTCTGGCGAAAGGGCCGGGTGCTTGAGGAATTTCAGGCGCAGGCCGTAGCTGAGCCGTCCCGCCTGCTATTTCGTCATTCCCGCGCAGGCGGGAACCCAGGGAGTCCCCAAGCGGGCCGTCAGTAGACGTGGCAGCGGGCCCGTATTTCGAATGTCGTAATGCCTGCGTCAACTCTTGCGATCCGACGTGGGACCGCCTAGGTTCCCGCCTGCGCGGGAATGACGAAGTAGGGTGCGAGCTATTTCAGCCGATGGGCTGCCCAAGCTTCAATAGGTCAATGCAAAGCGAGGCTCGGCAACTCGCAACTTGAATTCAAGGCAATTTGCCTTCCTTCTCCAATCGATCCAGCATTTTCGGAATGAACCTTTCGCACACCGCCTGATTGGCTGCGTATTCCTCTTCCGAATCGAACTGGTCGTGCTGCGCGCGCACCTTGCCGAATTCCTGCAGTGCGAGGCGGACGGTTTCCTGGCCGCGCTGCGGCGCGTCCAGGGCCGTGAGCATGGCGAAGCGTTCCTTGAACACCGCGCCCAGCCGCTCGGGCGATTCCTCCAGCCACTTCCGGTAGATCGCCAGGTGGTTCATCTCGTGCGCGTGCACATGGTCGTAGGCACAGGGGCTGTCCTTGAGCTCGCTGGCGATGTGCACGGTGGTCTTCTGGTAGCCCACCTCCAGTTCCAGCGCCGGGCAGCCCTGGACGTCCTTGCGCCAGTAGGCGGTGACGCGGCTTTCGGCGTAGGTGGAACCCAGGCCGTAGCTGCGCTGGGTCAGCGGCAGCGAGGAATTGCGGTTCAGCGCCGTGACCACGCGCACGTCGCCGGAATCGTCCTCGGCATGAGTCAAGGGCAAAGTCCGCACGCTGACCTGCGGCTGGCAGCTCGAATTGCCAGCGGCCGGCGCGGCGTGACAAATTGCCGCGGAGAAAATCAGAAACGCGGACGCAGCGAGGCGCACACTCCAGGACATAGAGCGCATGGGTCGATTCCGTGAATCCCCCGTCCCCTGACGAGGGAGGCCGCAGCGGCACTATTTCTCGAAAATGCCCCAATCCCTCAGGACATCAAAAGACCATGCGCGCTCCGGCTTGCTGACGGCCTTATTCGGCCGGGGCGGCAGGCTTTATAGGTTCAATTGTTTTCGAGATGTCGGCCCCTGTAACCAAACTTTGGTCACATGCTCAGGCTTTCATGCCGCCCTTTTGGGGGAACCGTGAATTTGTCCTCAATCGGCCGGCGGGGTGATGGCGCCGGCCGGTGCTCGCTTATTTGAAAAGAGCCTTCGTAATCTCCGCTGCTGACAGCTCCGCGCACCCGCTCACGTTCTGCCCCGCCCACAGCGGCGAGAAATCTCCGGAGCCCTTTGCCTCGGCCTGCGCGCGCAACGGCGCGATGGCGGCGGTGGCGAGCGGGAAGGCGGGCGGCGCGTCCGACATCGGGCCCAGCTCGCGCATCACGCGGTTGACGATGCCGCGCGCCGGGCGGCCGGTGAAGAGATTGGTCAGCGCCGTGTGCGCTGCCGCCGGGCTCTTCAGCGCCGCGCGGTGCAGGGCGCTGGTGGTCGCTTCCTTGGACAGCAGGTAGGCCGTGCCCACCTGCACGCCGGCCGCGCCCAGCGCCATGGCGGCGCGCACGCCTTGCGCGTCGGCGATGCCGCCGGCGGCGATCACCGGCACCCGTACCGCCTTCACCACCTGCGGCAGCAGCGCGAAGGTGCCGACCTGGGTCGTGATGTCGTCAGTGAGGAACATGCCGCGGTGCCCGCCGGCCTCCAGGCCCATGGCGATGACGGCATCCACCCCGTGCGCTTCCAGCCAAAGGGCTTCTTCCACGGTGGTGGCGGAGGAAATCACCTTGGCGCCCCAGCTTTTCACCCGCTGCAGCAATGCCGGCGCGGGCAGCCCGAAATGGAAACTCACCACCGGTGGCTTGAAATCCTCCAGCACGTCGGCGAATTCGGCGCTGAAGGGGGCGCGGCCGGCGCCGGCCGGAATTTCATCCGGATCGATGCCGAATTCGGCGTGATAGGGCGCCAGGGCGGTGCGCCAGCGCTGCTCGCGTGCGGCGTCGGGCGTGGGCGGCTGGTGGACGAAGAAATTGACGTTGTAGGGCCGGCGCGTGGCGGCGGTGAGGGTGAATAACTCCTCGTGCAGCGCCTCGGGCGTGAGCATGGCGCAGGGCACCGAGCCCAGGCCGCCGGCGTTGCACACGGCGATGGCGAGCGCGCTGTTCTGCACGCCGGCCATGGGGGCCTGGATCAGCGGAAATTGCAGGCCCAGCAGTTCGGCAAGGTTCATCTCGGCAGCCTCGGTGTTCATGGGAGGACCGATTCTCACGCCGTGCCCGTGGGCCGGCGGCGCTGCCCTGGCGCCATGGCGCCGGCCCCGTCGCCGGAGCGCCATCGGGGGCGGCGTATATTGCCCGCCTCTCAAGGCCGGCCGCGGTCGCCGGCGTCATCACGGAGACCCCCATGCTTCACCCGTCTTCCGAGCTTCCGGCCGCCGACCTGCTGCCCGTGGTGCGCCAGCGCCCGGTGCCGCAGGCGCTGATCGAAACCCTGCAGGCCCGCTTCGGCGCGCGCTGCTCCACCGCCCAGGCGGTGCGCGAGCAGCATGGCAGCGACGAGTCCGCCTTCACCGTGCCACCGCCCGCGGCGGTGGTGTTCGCCCAGAGCAGCGCCGAGGTGGCGGAAGTGGTGGACCTGTGCAGCCAGCACGAGGTGCCGCTCATTCCCTACGGTGCCGGCTCCTCGCTGGAAGGGCATCTGCTGGCGGTGCAGGGCGGCATCAGCCTGGACCTCTCGCGCATGGACCAGGTGCTGTCCATCGACGCCGAAGATCTCACCGTCACCGTGCAGCCCGGCATCACGCGCAAGCGGCTCAACGACGAGCTGAAGTCCACCGGCCTGTTCTTCCCCATCGACCCCGGCGCCGATGCCTCCATCGGCGGCATGTGCGCCACGCGCGCCTCGGGCACCAACGCCGTGCGCTACGGGACCATGCGCGAGAACGTGCTGGCGCTGGAGGTCGTGACCGCGGACGGGAAGATCATTCGCACCGGCACCCGCGCCCGCAAGAGCAGCGCCGGCTACGACCTGACGCGGCTGATGGTGGGCAGCGAGGGCACGCTGGGCGTGATCACCGAGATCACGTTGCGGCTGTACCCATTGCCCGAGGCCGTGTCGGCGGCGGTGTGCTCCTTCCCGAGCATCGAGGCCGCGGTGCGCACCGTCATCCAGATCATCCAGCTCGGCGTGCCCATCGCCCGCGTGGAGCTGATCGACGCCAACACGGTGCGCATGGTCAACGCCCACTCCAAGCTGGGCCTGCGCGAGGAGCCCATGCTGCTGATGGAGTTCCACGGCTCGCCCGCGGGCGTGAAGGAGCAGGCCGAGACCGTGCAGGAGATCGCGGCCGAGTTCGGCGGCCAGGCCTTCGAGTGGGCCAGCACGCCCGAGGAGCGCACGCGGCTGTGGACGGCGCGGCACAACGCCTACTTCGCGGCAATTCAGTCGCGGCCCGGCTGCCGCGTCATCTCCACCGACACCTGCGTGCCCATCTCGCGCCTGGCCGACTGCCTGCTCGATTCTGTGGCTGAGGTGGACGCCTCCGGGCTGCCGTACTTCCTGGTCGGGCATGTTGGCGACGGCAATTTCCACTTCGGTTACCTCATCGACCCCGACAGCGCCGAGGAGCGCACCCGCGCCGAGGCGCTCAACCACCAGCTCGTGCGCCGCGCGCTCCAGCTCGATGGCACCTGCAGCGGCGAGCACGGCGTGGGGCTGCACAAGATGGGCTTCCTGGTCGAGGAAGCGGGCGCGGGCGCGGTGGAGCTGATGCGCACCGTCAAGCGCGCGCTCGACCCGAAGAACATCCTCAATCCCGGGAAGATTTTTGAGCTTTGAGCTGGGGGCCGTACTGCTGTTTGGAGAACAGTAGACGGCTCAGTCAATGCGGTTTGTGTTGACGTCGTATATACAAGCGGCAATCATGTCCAGCTTGAAAACCGAAGCTGCGGAGGTTCCCATGCCGGGTGCATCAACGACCACCATCAACGTGCGCGCCCCGGAAGAGGTACGCGAGCTCATCGACCGAGCAGCGGCCCTGTCCGGGAAGACGCGCACCGATTTCATGTTGGAAGCCTCCTCGGAGAAGGCGCGCCAAGTGCTGCTGGACCAGACCTTGTTCCAGCTCGACGAAGCGCAGTTCCAAGCTTTCGAAGCGTTGATGTCGGCGCCGTTGAAAGACAACGAGGCCGTGCGCCGTTTGCTGTCCACGCGTGCACCGTGGGAGCAGTGAGTCATCCGGCGCTCAGCGCACCGGCCCCCATCTCGCCGCAGCACGACGTCTCCAATTTCGCCTGTGAGCATTCCGAGCTGACGACATGGCTGCAGCGCCGGGCATTGGCCAACCATGTCGCTGGTGGCTCGAAGACTTATGTCGTCTGTGCCGGGTCCCAGGTCGTGGGCTATTACGCGTTGGCTGCGGGAGCGGTCGAACCTGGCGTCGCGACGGGCGCACTGCGGCGCAACATGCCCAAACCAATTCCAGTCGTCGTGCTGGGCCGCTTGGCCGTGCACAAGGACTGGGGCGGGCAGGGTATCGGTACGGGCTTGCTCAAGGATGCGGTTTCACGCGCTCTTCAGGCGGCTGAAATCGTGGGCATGCGAGCCATGCTGTGCCATGCCATCGACGAAAAGGCCAAGGCTTTCTATTTGCGGCATGGCTTCGTTGTTTCCCCCGCCGAGCCTTTGACGGTCATGCTGGGCCTTCGTTAAGCCTGACCAAGCTCAAACCCACACTCTCCCGACCAAGCAGCGGCCCATTGAGTCTTCCGTCTTTTCCTGCAGTTCACCCCTGAGTTCTCGCGCCATGAATCAACGCATCGACGACCCCCTGCACGACCACGAAGCCGGCAACGCCGACAGCACGCAGGACCTCACCCGCATCGACGACGTGCGCATCCGCGCCGTGCGTCCGCTGATCTCGCCGGCGCTGCTGCTGGACGAGCTGCCGGTGTCCGACCCCGCCCAGGCGGTGGTGGAAGCCGCGCGCGAGGACATCGCCGACGTGCTGCGCGGCCAAGACGACCGGCTGCTGGTCGTCGTCGGCCCGTGCTCCATCCACGACCGCGAGCAGGCCGTCGAGTACGCGCAGCGCCTCAAGGGCCTGGCCGAGGAGCTGCAGGGCCAGCTGCTGGTGGTGATGCGGGTGTACTTCGAGAAGCCGCGCACCACCGTGGGCTGGAAGGGCTACATCAATGACCCGCGCCTGGACGGCAGCTTCAGGATCAACGAGGGCCTGCGCAAGGCGCGCGAGCTGCTGCTGGAGATCTCCACGCTGGGCCTGCCCTGCGGCACCGAGTTCCTGGACCTGCTGAGCCCGCAGTACATCGCCGACCTGGTGAGCTGGGGCGCCATCGGCGCGCGCACCACCGAGAGCCAGAGCCACCGCCAGCTGGCCTCGGGCCTGAGCTGCCCGGTGGGCTTCAAGAACGGCACCGACGGCGGCATCCAGGTGGCGGTGGACGCGCTGCAGGCCGCGCGCGCCTCGCACGCCTTCATGGGCATGACCAAGATGGGCCAGGCCGCCATCTTCGAGACGCGCGGCAATGAGGATTGCCACGTCATCCTGCGCGGCGGCTCGCGCGGCCCCAACTACGACGCCGCCAGCATCGACGCCAGCTGCGAGGCGCTGCGCAAGGCGGGCCTGCGCGAGACGCTGATGGTGGACTGCTCGCACGCCAACTCCGCCAAGCAGCACCGGCGCCAGATCGAGGTGGCCGACGACATCGCCGCGCGCATCGCCGCGGGCGAGCGCCGCATTGCCGGGCTGATGATCGAGAGCCACCTGGAGGAGGGCCGACAGGACTTGCAGCCCGGCGTGGCGCTGCAGCGCGGCGTGTCCATCACCGACGCGTGCATCGGCTGGGCCCAGACCGCCGGCGTGCTGCGCCGGCTGGCCGACGCGGTGCAGGCGCGGCGCGGCGGCGTTTGATCTCCATCAGCGTCGCGGCGGAAACGCGCCGCGATGCTGTGCGCCCTTGAGGCATATCGGAGCAAAGGTCCCGCCATGGCGCTCTACCAGGTGATCTATCTCAGCATGGTGTCCGGCGAGGCGCCGACGCGCGCCGAGCTGCAGTCGCTGCTGGAGGAGTCGGTGCGGCACAACGAGGCCGCGGGCATCACCGGGCTGCTGCTGTACGCCCATGGCGGCTTCATGCAGCTCGTCGAGGGCAAGGAAGCGGCGGTGAAGGCGCTGTACGCGCGCATCCGCGAGGACGAGCGCCATTGCCGCATCACCAAGCTGCTGGAAGGGCCCATCGAGGAGCGCTCCTTTCCGGAATGGGCCATGGCCTGCGTCTTCCCGGACGACGACGGCAGTGACCTGCCCCCCGAGTTGCTGCGCTACCTGCACCCCGGCTTCGACGCGGAGCGGCTGCGGGCGCGTCCGGGCCTGGCGCTGCAGCTGCTCAGCCACTACAGCCACAACAACGGCCTGGTGGCCGCCTGAGGGAAGCGCATGTCCGACGAAGCCCGTCCTGCCCGTCCCGTCGCCGTGGTCGCCGCCGAGGCGCCGGCGCGGGTGAAGCCCTCGAACTACCCCGAGCCCTTCGCCTCGCGCATGGCCGGGCGGGTGAAACGCCCGCTGGGCGAGCTGTTCGGCCTCACGAACTTCGGCGTGAACCTGGTGCACCTGGCGCCGGGCGCGGTGTCGGCGCTGCGCCATGCGCACAGCCGGCAGGACGAGTTCGTCTACGTGCTGCAAGGCCACCCCACGCTGTGCACCGACGCCGGCGACACGCCGCTGGCGCCGGGCATGTGCGCCGGCTTCAAGGCCGGCAGCGGCGACGCGCACTGCCTGCGCAACGACAAGGCCGAGGAGGTGGTCTACCTGGAAGCCGGCGACCGCACGCCGGGCGACGCGGCGAGCTACCCGGACGATGACATCCAGGCGATGCTGGTGGAGGGACGCTGGACTTTCACCCACAAGGACGGGACGGCGTACTGAGTCCAGTGGGCGCGGGCGGGCTGCCCGCTACTTCAGCACCCACGTCACCGCATCGCTCGCCACCTCCGGCGGCACCTCGTGCCCGCCGTTGAACTCCAGATACGTCACGTCCACGCCCACGCCGCGCAGCCCCGGCACGATGCGGCGGCTGCAGGGCCCGATGGGCAGCACCGCGTCGCCGGTGCCGTGCGCGATGAACACCGCCACGTTCGGCGTCTGCCCCGGCGCGCGCGGCACGAAGCCCGGCGACAGCGCCAGGGCGCGCGGGAACAGCTCCGCGTTGGCCAGCGCCAGGCCCAGGGCGTAGGACGCGCCGTCGGAAAAGCCGCCCACCGCCAGGTGCGCCGCGTCCACGCGATAGCGCGCGAACAGCCAGGCCAGCGCGGCGTCGATGGCCGCCACGTCCGGGCCCCAGTCGCCGCGCAGCGCGTCCCAGGTGGAGCCTTGCGACACCGGCGCCAGCACCAGCAGCCCGCGGTGGCTGGCGAAGGGCTCCAGCAGCGAGCCGCCCTGCGCGGCGCTGCCGCCGGCGCCATGCAGCATCACCGCCAGCGGCGCGGGCGTGTCGGCGCACCAGCCCACGGGCACGTGCAGCGCCATCGGGCGGGTGGCGGCGTCGAGGTCCAGGCGGTGCAGGCCCACGGCAGCCTCGTGGGCCAGGGGCGGAGCGTCGCAGGGGCGGGCGGACAGGCGGGCGCGGTCAGGCATGGGCCCGCTCGAGCAACCCGAAGGCCCGTCCGCCTGCGTCCGTTCCCAGGGTGGCCCGGGCCGTTCCCTCAAATGGAGACACAGATCTTCCCGAAATGCGCGCCGGCGCCCTGGTGCCGGAAGGCGTCGGCCAAGTCGGCCAGCGCGAACGTGCGGTCGATCACCGGCCGCAGCCCGGTGGCCTCCAGCGCGGCGACGAAGTCCTGCTGCATGCGGCGGCTGCCCACGATCATCCCCTGCAGCCGCGCCTGCTTGGCCATCAGCGCCGCAGTGGGAATCTCGCCGCCCATGCCGGTGAGCACGCCGATGAGCGCGATGTGCCCGCCCACGCGCACCGCCTCGATGGACTGCGCCAGCGTGGCCGGGCCGCCCACCTCCACCACGTGGTCCACGCCCAGGCCGCCGGTCCACTCGCGCGCCAGGGGGCCCCAATCGGCGTGCCGGCGGTAGTTGATGCCGTGGTCGGCGCCCAGGGCGCGCAGCCGCTCCAGCTTCTCGTCGGAGGAGGAGGTGGCGACCACGCGCGCGCCCATGGCCTTGGCCAGCTGCAGCGCGAACACCGACACGCCGCCGCTGCCCTGCACCAGCACCGTGTCGCCGGCCTTCAGCCGGCCCTCGACCACCAGCGCGCGCCAGGCGGTGAGGCCGGCGGTGGTGAGCGTGGCGGCCTCCTGGTGGCTGTAGCCGCGCGGCGCGCGGGTGAACCAGGTGGCCGGGACGACCACGGCCTCGCGCGCGTAGCCGTCCACGCCGTCGCCGGGCACGGTGGCGAAGTTGCCCAGGCGCGCCGGGCCTTCCAGCCAGGTCGGGAAGAAGCCCGACACCACCGCGTCGCCCACGGCGAATTCCGTGACGCCGTCGCCCAACGCCTCCACCACGCCGGCGCCGTCAGACATCGGGATGCGGCCGTCGGCGGTCGGGATGGCGCCCAGCGCCACGGCGTAGTCGTGGTAGTTGAGCGAGCTGGCGTGCAGCCGCACGCGGACCTGCCCCGCGCCGGGCGCGCCGGGGTCGGGCAGGTCCACGGCCTGGAGGCGGTCCAGGCCGCCGGGGGCGCGCAGGGTGATGGCTTTCATTGGGGGTGCTCTGGGCTGGTTGATGGGGGGGCAAGGCTAACGCGGCCGGCGCTGGCGTCCGGCGGGGCCGGGGTGTTCAGTTAAACCGGGGCGAGGGCCTTTGGGTGTGGAATGAGCGTTCCGGACGGCATGAGCCCGTCATTCAGGCGAGTCCTCAGGGAGGCGGTGTGAACAGGAAATCCAAGGGTTTGCTGGTTTGCGGCCTGGCGTTGGCCTCGATGGCCTGGGCCGAGGCGGCCGGCCTCTGCGCTGCAGGAGAAACGGCCTTCTTCGCCTGCCAGACCTCAAGAGGCCGGCACATCGCCCTGTGCGGCCGGCTGCCCGAAAAAGAATTGCAATACCGCTTTGGCCTGGAGCATCACATCGAGTTCCAGTTTCCCGAAGACAAGAACCTGGGCATGGACGAATTTCTCTTCGCTCACTATTCCCGTTATCAAACCAACCGCTTCGAGATTCGATTCACGAATCGCGGCACGGACTACACGCTGTTCGACTACGACGAAGAGGATGGCGAGCGACGGTCCGGCGTGCGGGTGGCGACGCCGGATGGCCGGGTGCGCGATCTGAAATGCGCCGGCCCTCTGACCAACCGGCTGGGTGAGCTGAAGGAAGTACTGCGTTGCGATCCCGACAACGCGTTGAACCTGATGAGAGACTGCCCGTGAGGGCAGAGGCACGGCTGTCAACGACGATCATTCGCGGCCTTCGCGTTTGAAAGCCTCGATATCTGCTGCCTCGAAATCCTTGCCGGCCAGGGCGGCGCGCAATTCACGGGCACGGGCCAGTCTCTGTCGGGCATCGATTGTTCTGGGCAGCAGCTCGATGCGTTTCACCTGCGCCAGCCGGGCGGCGTAGGCCAGCACGGCCTGGATGTCCTGCGGCTCCAGGTCTTCGTAATCCGCCAGGATCTCCTGAGGCGTCATGCCCGCGGACAGCCACTCCAGCACGGTTTCGACCGGATAGCGCAGGCCGCGCACGCAAGGCTTGCCGTGGCAGATGGCGGGATCGATGGTGATGCGTTCAAGCATGGCCCGGCCTTTCCTGGGGAGCCTTGATGCTAGCGGGCAGGGCATGGGCACCGCGGTGCCCCGCACCGCGACGACCTCGGGGTCAAGCTCAATGCACCCCCGCCGTCACCTGGATGCCCCGAATCTGCCCGGCCTCGCGCGAGGGCGCCGGGCGCGGGTGGTGCGCCGGGTCGATGCGGTGCAGCAGCTCGGCCTCGCGCGCCCGCGCCTGCGCCACGTTGCCCGCCTTGACGTGGCCGAAGCCGCGCATGGACAGCGGCAGCCTGGCGATCTCCACCGCCAGCGCCAGCCGCTCCGGGCTCAGCAGCGGCAGCAGCTCGCGCACGCGCTGCTCGTACCGGCGGATCAGTTCGCGCTCCATGCGCCGCTCCTCGGTGGCGCCGAAGGGGTCCAGCGCCGTGCCGCGCAACGCCTTGCCGCGCGCCAGCACGCCCAGCAGCGGCCGCAGCCAGGGGCCGAGGGTCCACTTGCGCGGCGGCTGGCCGTCCTTTGGGCGCGCCAGCAGCGGCGGCGCCATGTGGAAATTGAGCTTCAGCTCGCCCTCGAACTGCTGGCGCAGCGCGCGCTCGAAGCTGCCGTCGGTGTAGAGGCGCGCCACCTCGTACTCGTCCTTGTAGGCCATGAGTTTCAACAGGCCGCGGGCCACGGCGCGGGCGAAGGGCAGGGAGGCGTCGGCGTCGATCTCGCGCTCGCGCGCGGCGGCGGCGTCCACCAGCGCGGCGTAGCGGCGGGCATAAGCCGCGTTCTGATAGGCGGTGAGCAGCTCGACGCCGCGCGCGCGCAGCGCCTCCAGCGGCTCGTCGGCGACGGCGCTGTCCTGTGCCGTGCCCAGTGCCGCCAGCGCGGCCGGGTCGCCCGCGGCCAGGCGGCCCAATGAGAGCGCGAGCTTGTTGGCCTCCACCGCCACGCCGTTGAGCTCGATGGCGCGCAGCAGCGCCTCCAGGCCCACCGGCACCAGCCCGCGCTGCCAGGCGTAGCCCAGCGCCAGGATGTTGGCCGCCACCGCGTCGCCCATGAAGCCCTCGCACAGCGCCTGCGCGTCCAGGGTTTCGACGCGCTCCTCCCCGGCGGCGAAGCGCAGCTTCTCCAGCAGCTGCGGCACGCGCAGCGTGGCCTCGGGGTTGCGCAAGTGCTCGGCCACCGGCACCTCGTGCACGTTGGCCAGGATGCGCGTGCGCCCGCGCCGCACGGTCTGCAGCGCGTCGGCGCTGGCGCCCACCACCAGCTCGCAGGCCAGCAGCGCGTCGGCCTGCTGGGTGTCGATGCGCACCTGGTTCAGCCGCTGCGGCACGTCCGCCAGCCGCACATGGCTCAGCACCGCGCCGCCCTTCTGCGCGAAGCCCATGAAATCCAGCACCGAGGCGGACTTGCCCTCCAGGTGCGCCGCCATGCTGATGAGCGCGCCCACCGTCACCACGCCGGTGCCGCCCACGCCGGTGACGAGCAGGTCATAAGGCCCGGTCCAGTCGTGCGGCGCCGGCCGGGGCAGCGCCTCCACCTTCTTGGCGAAGGTGCCCAGGTCCGTGAGTGAGCCGGCCTTGCGCCGCGGCTTGCCGCCCAGCACCGACACGAAGCTGGGGCAGAAGCCCTTGGCGCAGGAGTAGTCCTTGTTGCAGGCGGCCTGGTCGATGCGGCGCTTGCGGCCCAGCGCCGTCTCGTGCGGCAGCACCGCCACGCAGTTGCTCTGCACGCTGCAGTCGCCGCAGCCCTCGCACACCTGCTCGTTGATGAACAGCCGCCGCGCCGGGTCCTCCATCAGGCCGCGCTTGCGGCGGCGGCGCTTCTCGGCGGCGCAGGTCTGCTCGTAGATCAGCACCGTCACGCCCGGCAGCCCGCGCAGCTCGCGCTGCACGGCGTCGAGCTCGGCGCGGTCGTGGAACGTGGTGCCGGCGGGGAAGCGGTCGCGCATCGCGCCGTACTTGCCGATGTCGTCGGAGAGCACGGCGATGCGCTTGACGCCTTCGGCCTCCACCTGGCGCGCGATGGCGTCCACGGGAATGGGCGCGTCCACCGGCTGCCCGCCGGTCATGGCCACGGCGTCGTTGAACAGGATCTTGTAGGTCATGGCCGTGCCCGCGGCCACGGCCTGCCGGATCGCCAGGTAGCCCGAGTGGCAGTAGGTGCCGTCGCCCAGGTTCTGGAAGATGTGCGGCGCCTTGGTGAAGAGGGCGTGCGACACCCAGTCCACGCCTTCGCCGCCCATCTGGATCAGGCCCTCGGTGTCGCGCTGCATCCAGCTCGCCATGAAGTGGCAGCCGATCCCCGCCTGCGCCTTCGAGCCCTCGGGCACGCGCGTGCTGGTGTTGTGCGGGCAGCCGGCGCAGAAGTAGGGCAGCCGCTTCACGGCGTCGGCCTCGTTGTGCAGCAGGTCGGGCAGGGTGAAGTCGCGCACCAGGTGGCGGCGGTCCAGGTCGGGGCCATGCTTCACCAGCCAGTCCGCCACGATCTCGATCAGCCGCGAGGGGCGCAGCTCGCCCAATTCGGACACCAGCGCCCGGTCCTGCGCGTCGCGCTTGCCGACGATGGCCGGACGCCGCGCGCGGTTGTAGAGCAGCTCGCGCAGCTGCGTCTCCACCACCGGGCCCTTCTCCTCGATCACCAGCACCTCGGCCAGGCCCTCGCAGAAGTCGAGCATGCGCCGCGGCTCGATCGGGTAGGTGAGCCCCAGCTTGTGCACGCGGATGCCGTGCTCGGCCAGCGTCTCAGGGGACACCTCCAGCCGGCGCAGCACCTCCATGAAGTCGTGGTGTGCCTTGCCGGCGGTGACGATGCCCACGCGCGCGGCCGGCGCCTCCACCACCGTGCGGTCGATGCTGTTGACGCGGGCGAAGGCGCGCACCGCGTCCAGCTTCGAATGCAAGCGCTCCTCGATCTTGAGCGAGGGCAGGTCGGGCCAGCGGTAGTGCAGCCCGTCGGGCGGCGGCTGGTAGCCGGTCAGGCTGCGCACGGTGTCGGCGTCGAGCCAGGTGGCGGCGCGGGCCTGGACCAGGTCCAGGTCCACCGTGGCGCCGCTTTCCACCACCTCCGACAGCGCCGTCAGGCCGACCCAGCAGCCCGAGAAGCGCGACAGCGCCCAGCCGTAGAGGCCGAACTCCAGGATCTCGCTCACGCTGGAGGGCGACACGATCGGCGCGTGGAAGCTCTGGAACAGTTGATCGCTCTGGTGCGGCATGGAGGAGCTGACGCAGCCGTGGTCGTCGCCCGCCACCATCAGCACCCCGCCGTGCGGCGAGGCGCCGTAGGCGTTGCCGTGCTTGAGCGCGTCGGCTGCGCGGTCCACGCCCGGGCCCTTGCCGTACCAGAGGGCGAACACGCCCTGCGCGGTGCGCTCGGGGTCGGCTTCCACGCGCTGCGTGCCCAGCACGGCGGTGGCCCCCAGCTCCTCGTTGATGGCGGGCAGGAAGCGGATGCCCTCGGCCTGCAGCCGCTCGCCGGCCTGCCACAGCGTCTGGTCCACCATGCCCAGCGGCGAGCCGCGGTAGCCGCTGACGAAGCCCTGCGTGTCCAGGCCGGCGGCGGCGTCGCGGCGGCGCTGCATCAGCAGCAGCCGCACCAGCGCCTGCGTGCCGTTGAGAAAGACGCGGCCGAGGGGCGCCCACAGGGCGTCGTCGAGCCGGTAGTCCCGCAGCGGGTCGCGGGAAGCAAGGGACGGGGAAGAGGGGAGGCTTGTCTCCTGGGCCATGGCGCCATCTCCGGGCTGCTCTGATGAGGGGCAAGCGTAGGCGCCGAGAGCCGGAAAAGGATTCTTTTTTGCTCCGTGGTGCGCGGAGCGGTAGAACAATGTTCTCCACTGAATGAGGATCAGGAGAATGGATTTGCTCGACCGCCATGACGTGCTGCTGCTCAACGAGCTGCAGCGCGACGCGCGCCAGACCGTGCAGCAGCTCGCCGCCGCGGTGGGCTTGTCCAGTACGCCGTGCTGGAAGCGCGTCAAGGAGATGGAGGCCGCGGGCGTGATCCGCGGCTACACCGCGCTGGTGGACCGCGAGAAGGTCAACCTGCAGCTGTGCGTGCTGGCCGAGATCAACCTCGGCCGCCACCAGGAGGGCGAGGTGCAGCGCTTCGAGCAGGCGGTGGCGCAGTGCCCGCAGATCGTGGCCTGCTGGTCCACCACGGGCCAGGCCGACTACGTCATCAAGGTTCTTGTCCAGGACATACGGGCCTATGAGCAGTTCCTGCACGAGACCGCCTTTCGCCTGCCCGGCGTCACGCACGTGCGCTCCAGCGTGGTGATGAAGGAGGTCAAGTCCGAGACGCGGCTGCCCATTGCGCTGCCGCCGCGGCCGGCGCCCCGCAAGGCCGGCAAGGCCTGAGGCGGACTGCGGCAGGAGCCGCGTGCTTCCCGGCGGCGGCGCCGTCGCGGCAAAGCGTGACGGATGTCTCGCCGGACGCCGGCAGACACGCGTGGAAAAGGCGCCGTAACGCTTCCATAACGATTTTGTCTAGAACATCTTGACACTGGAGCCCGTTGTGTTGGGCTGAAGAACAAAGACAGTGGAGGAAAGCCGGAATGAATTTGCAGAACCTGACCGTCAAGTCCAAGCTGGCCGGGGCCTTCGCGTTGCTGACCCTTTTGGTCATCGTGCTGGCCGCGCTGGCCTGGCGGGCCTTGAGCCAGGAGCACCGGGATTTCGAGCGCTACAGCGGCGAGGTGGTGGTGCGGCAGGAGCTGGCGCAGCAGGTGCTCGCCGAGGCCGGTGCCCGTGCCATCGCGGCCCGCAACCTGGTGCTGGTGAGCAGCGCGGCCGACCGGGAGGCCGAGAAGACGGCCGTGATGCAGGCGCATGAGAAGGTGAATGCCGCCATCGCCAGGCTCGATGCGCTGCTGAAGCAGGGCGGCGACGTCAGCGCCGAGGAGCAGCGCCTGTTCGGCGAGATCCGGAGCGTCGAGTCGCGTTACGGGCCGCTGGCGCTGGCCATCGTCGAGCTGGCGGTGCAGGACCAGCGCATCGAGGCCATTGCCAAGATGAACAGCGAATGCCGGCCGCTGCTGGCCACGCTGGTGCGCAGCGTCGAAGCCTACATCGCCCAGGGCCACCAGCTGACCGACGCCGCGGTGCAGGCCAATGCCGCCGCCTACCAGACCAGCCGCGCGGTGCTGGTCGGCGGCAGCCTGCTGGCCGTGCTGCTGGCCGTGCTGCTGGCGCTGACGATCACGCCCTCGATCACCCGGCAGCTCGGCGGCGAGCCGGCCGAGGCCGCCCGCGTGGCGCGCGAGATCGCCCAGGGCAACCTGATGACGGACGTGCCCTGCCGCAGCGGCGACACCAACAGCCTGATGGCGGCCATGCAGGCCATGCGCGACAACCTGGTGCGCATCGTCAGCAACGTGCGCCATGGCGCCGAGGGCGTGGCCACGGCCAGCGTGGAGATCGCCCAGGGCAACCAGGACCTGAGCCACCGCACCGAGGAGCAGGCCGCCTCGCTGCAGCAGACGGCCGCCTCCATGGACCAGCTCGGCAGCGCGGTGCGCCACAACGCCGACAACGCCAGCCAGGCCAACCAGCTCGCGCAGGGCGCCTCGGCCGTGGCCGTGGGCGGCGGCGAGGTGGTGGCGCAGGTGGTGCAGACGATGCGCGGCATCGAGGACAGCTCGCGCAAGATCGCCGACATCATCGGCGTGATCGACGGCATCGCCTTCCAGACCAACATCCTGGCGCTCAACGCCGCGGTGGAAGCCGCGCGCGCGGGCGAGCAGGGCCGCGGCTTCGCCGTGGTGGCCGGCGAGGTGCGCAGCCTGGCCCAGCGCAGCGCCGAGGCGGCCAAGGAGATCAAGGACCTCATCACCGACAGCGTGCAGCGCGTGAGCGTGGGCTCGGACCTGGCCAACCGCGCCGGGCAGACCATGGAGGAGGTGGTCACGGCCATCAAGCGCGTCACCGACCTGATGGGCGAGATCAACAGCGCCAGCGCCGAGCAGAGCAAGGGCGTGGCGCAGGTCGGCGAGGCCGTGACGCAGATGGACCGCGTCACGCAGCAGAACGCCGCGCTGGTGGAGCAGAGCTCCGCCGCGGCCGAAAGCCTCAAGCTCCAGGCGCAGCAGCTGGTGCAGGTGGTGTCGGTGTTCCGCCTGGCGGCCGGCGAGGGCGGCCACGCCGCCGCGCTGCCGGCGCCGGCTCCTGTCGCCAGGGCGGCGGCGCCGGACCGGGAGCGGCGTTGCCCGGAGCGCGCGCGCAACGTGGTGCGCCCGGACTTCAAGCGCAGCGTGCCGCAGCCGCAGCCGGACGCTCCGGCCCGGGTCGCCAGGGCCGACACCGCGGCCACCGGCACGGACGGCGAGTGGACGGCGTTTTGAGACGACGTCACACGCTGGGGCGGATGCCGGCGGTCCGCGGCTGACGAGCCGCGGTCGCATGCCGGGCTTCGTGGCTTCAAGCCATCTCTGACAATGGGCCAACCAGCGTTGTCAAAGGAGCTGAAGCCATGCTGACGGTCCAGGCCGTTCTTCTGCCCGATGGGCAGATCCAGTTGCCCTCCACGCTGCGGCGAGACAAGCCCGTGCCCGTGCTGGTGACCTTTCTGGACGCCGCGGAACCGCAAGCGGCAGGGCAGGGCAGCGTGCCCGCCACGCTGGCCTTGCTGCAGTCCTGCGCGTTCCGCTCCTTGCCGCCGGGTGATCCGCAGGACATCGAACAGCGCATCCGCGAAATCCGTCAGGACTGGGACGCCGAGTGATGCGGCGTGTCTATGTCGACACCTGCCTGCTGATCTACTGGGTCGAGGGGCAAGGAGCCCTGGCGCAGGCTGCCACCGCGTGGCTGGTGGCGCATCAGGACGCCGTCTTGTGCGTGTCGCCGCTGGTGCGGCTGGAAGTGCTGGTCAAGCCGCTGCGCGGTGACCAGCATGCATTGGTCCAGGCCTACGACGAGCTGCTGGCGCAGCAGGTATGGCTGCCCATAGGGGATGAGGTTTTTGCGCAGGCACTGGACCTGCGGGTGCGCCATGGGCTGAAGACCCCCGATGCCCTGCACCTGGCTACGGCGCTGCACCACGGGTGCAGCGAGCTCTGGACCAACGATGACCGACTGAAGGCCGCGGCCGGTGCGCTGGCCGTGAACGTGTTGCAGCCGACCCCGTAGAACGCGGTACGGCCGCCTACGGCGCCGGGTACCTCACTCCGTTGGCGACGAGTTTTTCGCGCACCGCCGCGTCCAGGTCCACGCCCAGCACGCTGGACAGGCGCACCAGGTACATCAGCACGTCGGCCAGCTCGTCGCGCACGGCGCGAGCGGTGGCCGGGTCCTGCGCGAGGCGCGCGGCCTGCTCGTCCGTGAGCCACTGGAACAGCTCGGCGAGCTCGCCCACCTCGCCGGTGAGCGCCAGCACCAGGTTGCGCGGCGTGTGAAAGCCGTTCCAGTCGCGCGCGTCGGCAAAGCGCTGCAGCGCTGCCTCCAGCGCAGTGACGTCGAGCAGGCGTTGCGTCGTCATCGGGTCCGTCTCCGGTTCAAGTCACCGGCGCCGGATTGAACAGTACCAGCGCGTTGTGCAGCCGGTGCTGCTCGGCCCAGGTCTTCCGGCGCCCGCTGGCCACCTCCAGCATCAGGCGGAACAGCTCCCAGCCCATGTCCTCGATGCTGGCCTCGCCGTCGGCGATGCGCCCGGCGTTGAGGTCCATCAGGTCGTGCCAGCGCCGCGCCAGGTCGCTGCGCGTGGCCACCTTGATCACCGGCACCTCCGCGAGGCCATAAGGCGTGCCGCGGCCGGTGGTGAAGACATGCAGGTTCATGCCCGCCGCGAGCTGCAGCGTGCCGCAGATGAAGTCCGAGGCCGGCGTGGCGGCGTAGATCAGGCCCTTCCTGCCATTGAGCTTCTCGCCCGGCGAGAGCACGCCGCTGATGGGCGCCGAGCCCGACTTGACGATCGAGCCCATCGCCTTCTCGACGATGTTGGACAGCCCGCCCTTCTTGTTGCCCGGCGTGGTGTTGGCGCTGCGGTCCACGCTGCCGCGCTGCAGGTACTCGTCGTACCAGGCCATCTCGCGGATCACGGCCTGCGCGATCTCCGGCGTCGCGGCGCGCGCGGTGAGCTGGGCCACGCCGTCGCGCACTTCCGTGGTCTCGGAGAACATCACGGTGGCGCCGGCGCGCACCAGCAGGTCGGCGCAGTAGCCCACGGCCGGGTTGGCGGTGACGCCGCTGAAGGCATCGCTGCCGCCGCACTGCACGCCCACCACCAGCTCCGAGGCCGGCACCGTCTCGCGCCGGCGGGCATTGAGCCGTTCCAGGTGCAGCTCGGCGCGCGCCATGATGGTGTCGATCATGGGCCCGAAGCCGTCGTGCTCCTGCAGCGTCACCACGTCCAGGCCCGGCCCGGCGTTGTTGCCGATGTCGGCCACGTTGCGCTCGTCCACCAGCGGGATCACGCCCGGCGGCAGCAGGCGCTCGGGCTGCAGCTTCTCGCAGCCCAGGCTCACCACCATCACCTCGCCGCCGAAGTTCGGGTTGAGGCTGATGTGGCGCAGCGTGCGGATGGGGATGACGGCATCGGGCGCGTCGATGGCCACGCCGCAGCCGTAGCCATGCTCCAGGCCCACCACGTCGTCGACGTTGGGGTACTGAGGCAGCAGCTCGGCGCGGATGCGCTTGACCGCGTGCTCCAGCACGCCGGCCACGCACTGCACCGTGGTGGTGATGGCCAGCAGGTTGCGCGTGCCCACCGAGCCGTCCGGGTTGCGGAAGCCCTCGAAGGTGTAGCCCTCCAGCGGCGGGAGCTCCACCTGGCGCGTGGCCAGGGGCAGGTCTTCGAGGCCGCGGGCCTCGGGCATCTTCAGCCGGCGCTCGTGCACCCAGCTGCCCGCGGGCAGGTCTTCGTGCGCGAAGCCGATGGGTACGTCGTAGCGGCGCACGGCGTCGCCGGCGACCAAGTCCACCAGCGCCACCTTGTGGCCCTGGGGCACGTGCTCGCGCAGCACCAGGCCGTCGGGCAGCGCGGTGCCGGCGTGAAGGCCGCCGTCGTTGGCGACGATGGCGACGTTGTCGTTCGCATGCATGCGGATGAGCAGCGGTGCGGAAGGGGCGGTCATGGGCAGGGTCCTGCTTGGGAAATGAGCGCGGCCGGAAGTCCTGGTTGGAGGAGGCTTCCGGCCGCGGGGTTCAGGAGTTCACGAAGAGGGGACGGGGCGGGGCAGGCCCCGCCATGCGGCCGTCAGCGGAACATGTTGGGCAGCCACATCGAGAAGGCGGGCACGTAGGTGACCAGGGCCAGGCACACGCCCAGGGCGCTGTAGAAGGGCAGGATCGACTTCATCACCTGGCCCACCGAGATGTTGCCGATGGCGCAGCCCACGAACTGCGTCACGCCCACGGGCGGCGTGTTCAGGCCCAGCGCGCAGTTGATGAGCATGACGATGCCGAACTGCACCGGGTCCATGCCGAACTGCATGGCGATGGGCAGGAAGATGGGCGTGCACACCAGGATGGTGGCGGCCATGTCCAGGAAGGTGCCCAGGATGAACAGCAGCAGGTTGATCATGAAGAAGATCACCAGCGGGTTGTCCGTCACCGACTGCATGAGCTCGCCGGTCTTCTGCGGCACCTCGTACAGGGCCATGAAGTAGCCGAAGGCGCTGGAGATGCCGATGAGCAGCAGCACCACGCCGGTGGCCTTGCAGGCCTTGGCGCAGGCCTTGAGGAAGTCGCCCCAGCTCAGCGTCTTGTAGACGATGGCCGTCACCAGCACGGCCCAGAACACGGCCGTGGCGGCGCTCTCGGTGGCGGTGAAGATGCCCGAGAGGATGCCCGCGAGGATGATGACCACGATCAGCAGGCCCGGCAGCGCGCCCAGGAAGCTCTTGAGCACCTCGCCCCAGCCGGGGAAGCCGCCGCGGATGGGATAGCCGCGCTTGCGCGCCACGTAGTAGGCGGCGCCCAGGTTGCACGCGGTCAGCAGGATGGCCGGGATGATGCCCGCCAGGATCAGGCTGAGCACGCTCACCGAGGCGATGCCGGTGGTGGCCAGCGTGAAGATGATGAGGTTGTGCGAGGTGGGCATGAGCACGCCCACCAGCGCCGAGTGCGTGGTGACGTTGACGGCGTAGTCGGCGTCGTAGCCCTCCTTCTTCATCAGCGGGATCATCACCGAGCCCATGGCCGAGACGTCGGCCAGCGCCGAGCCCGCCACGCCGCCGAAGAGCGTGCAGCCCACGACGTTGCTCATCCCCAGGCCGCCGCGCACGTGGCCGACAAGGCTGTTGGCGAAGCGCACGATGCGGTCGGCGATGCCGCCGTAGAGCATGAGCTCGCCGGCGAAGACGAAAAACGGGATGGCCAGGAAGGAGAACACCTGCATGCCGCCCACCATCTTCTGGAAGACGATCTCCACGGGCATGCCCGAGTACAGCACCGTGGCGATGGAGGCCAGGCCGATGGAAAAAGCCACGGGCACGCCCAGCACCAGCAGGGCGGCGAAGCTCAGGGACAGGACGGTCAGTTCCATGCCGGCACCACTTCCTCACCGCGCACGAGCGCGATGATGTGTTCGATAGAAAAGAGAACGATCAGCACGCCGGCCACCACGAGGGCCAGGTAGTCCGCGCCCACGGGCACGCCCAGCATGGGCTTGATGTCGCTCCACTTGAGCGTGGTCCACAGCCAGCCGCTCTTGGCCATGATGGCGCCGAAGAGCACGACGAAGCCGTGGATGAGGATCTCCAGGCGCAGCCGCCAGGCTTCAGGCAGCAGCGACACCAGCGACTCCAGCCCGATGTGGCCCGCGTCGCGCACGCCCACCGCCACGCCCAGTGCGGTGATGTAGAGCACGAGCTGCAGCGCCAGGGCCTCGGCCCAGGTGGGCGTGTCGTTGAAGATGTAGCGGCCGACGACCTGGAACTGCACGCACAGGATCAGGGCGATGAGCCCGATCACGGCCAGCACCAGGCTGGCCTTGGAGAGAAAGGCGCAAAAGCGCGAGTAGAGGTGGGTGGAGGGCGGCCGGGTGTGGTCGGCCTCCAGCGGCGTACCGGTGGCGGCGTTGACGTTTTCGTTGTCCGCGACGGTGGCCGGCAGGGCGGCTTGTGTCATTGGGTTGTCTCCAGAAAAGGCGGGCCGCGCCAAGGGCGGCGCGACCCGCGTCAAAGGCACCGGCCCGTGAGGGCCGGCGGCCTGGAGGAAAGGCTTACTTGGTGTCCTGCGCGGCCTTGACCAGGCGCTGCAGGTCGGGCGTGTTGATGAACTTGGCGTACACCGGCGCCATGGCGGCCTTGAACGAGGCCTGGTCCACGTCGGAGACGATCTGCGCGCCGCCCTTGGTCACGATCTCCAGGGCCTTGGCTTCCTGCTCGTCCCACTTCTTGCGTTGGAACGCCACCGACTCCTTGGCCGCGGCGCGGAACAGGTCCTGGTCGGCCTTGGGCAGCTTGTCGAACACGGCCTTGCTGATCACCAGCATCTCCGGCGCCATCGAGTGCATGGTCTTGGAGTAGACCTTGGCCGCCTCGTAGTGCTTGAAGCCCTCGTAGGAGGGGATGTTGTTCTCGGCGGCGTCGATCAGGCCGGTCTTGAGCGCGGTGTAGACCTCGCCGGTGGGCATGGGCGTGGCGTTGGCGCCCATGGCGGCGGCCACCGCCACCCACAGGTCCGAGGGCTGCACGCGGATCTTCATGCCCTTGGCGTCGGCCAGCGTGCGCACGGGCTTCTTGGCGTAGATGCTGCGCGCGCCGCTGTCGTAGAAGGCCAGGCCCACCAGGCCCTCATGCTCGCAGCCCTTGAGGATCTCCTCGCCCACCGGGCCGTCGAGCACGTGGCGCATGTGCTCGATGGAGCTGAACAGGAAGGGCATGGTCGGCACCAGCGACTTCGGGCAGATCGAGTTCAGCGAGCTGATGTTGACGCGGTTCATGTCCAGCGCGCCGATCTTGACCTGGTCCAGCGTCTCCTTCTCGGTGCCCAGGGCGCTCTTGTTGAAGACCTTGATCTTGTACTTGCCGCCGCTCTTCTGTTCGAGCACCTGGCTCATGTACTTCACGGCCGCGACGGTGGGGTAGTCGTCGCTGTTGTGCACGTCGGCGGAGCGGAGTTCCTTGGCCTGGGCGCCGAAGGCGGCCAGCGCCGCGGCCACGGCGGCCAGGGTGAAGCGCTTGTTGAACATGGTGGTGTCTCCTTGTGGTGGTTGTGCGAGAGAGCGGCTTGCTCAGGGCTGGAAGGGCATGTCGGGCAGCCCGCGCGGGCCCGGCTGCGTCACGAACACCGCGCCGTCGAGCGCGGCCTCGAAGCCCGCGGCGGGCTGCGCGGGCGGGATGGAAGTGATGAAGAGGTGGCGCAGCTCGGGGCCGCCGAAGCTGCACATCGCCGGCTTGCTCACCGGCACATGCAGCGAGCGCTCCAGGCGGCCGTCGGGCCCGAAGCGGTGCACCTGGCCGGCGTCGTTGCCGCAGATCCAGTAGGCGCCGTCCTCGTCCACCGCGGCGCCGTCGGGGCGCCCCGGGTGCCGGTTCATGTCGATGAACTCGCGCCGGTGGCTCAGGTTGCCCTGGGCGTCGAGGTCGAAGGCCCACACGCGCTGCACCTTGGGGTGCGAGTCCGACAGGTACAGCGTGCGCCCGTCGGGGCTGAAGGCCAGGCCGTTGCCGGTGATCAGGCCTTCGACCATCGGTACCAGGCCGCGGCGGTCGTAGCGGTAGAGCACGCCGGCCGGCTGCGCCAGCGACATGTCCATCACCATCGAGCTGACCCAGAAGCGGCCCTGGCGGTCGCAGCGCCCGTCATTGAAGCGCATGCCCGGCTGCTCGAAGTGCACGGCGTGCAGCAGCTCGATGCCGATCTCGCCGCCGGCCTGGGGGCGCAGCCGGAACAGGCCCGTCTCCATGGCGGCGATCAGCCCGCCCTGCGCGTGCAGCGCGATGCAGCCGATGCGCTCGGGCACATCCCAGCGCTGTTCCTGCTGCGCGGCCCAGTCGAAGCGGTGCAGGCGCCTGGACTCGATGTCCACCCAGTACAGCGCCTGCTCCTGCACGCTCCACAGCGGGCTCTCGCCCACGCGGTTGCGCACCTCGCACAGCGCGTTCACGGCCGGGCTGTCGTTGCGGTTGTCGGATTGCGTCATGGCGGTGGCGAACCTTTTCAGCCTTCGAAGGGGCCGGTGCGCACGAAGGCGCCGCCCTGGTAGATCACGGCCGGGTCGGACAGGTCCAGCTTGGGCTGCCGGGCCTCGACGGCGCTGCGGAAGCGGTCGGAGCTGTCCTGCGGCCGGTAGCCGATGTGCGCGGCGCCGCTGTTGTCGTAGAAGCGCGTCTGGTTGTCCGAAATGCCGTAGATGACGCTGTAGCCCAGCACCGGCGTGGTCAGCACGGCCATGACCAGGCGCTCCAGGTCGTCGTAGCTCATCCAGGTCGCCAGCATGCGGCGGTCGCGCGGCTCGGGGAACGAGGAGCCGATGCGCACGCAGGCGGTCTCGATGCCAAAGCGGTCGAAGTACAGCCGCGCCACGTCCTCGCCGAAGGCCTTGGACAGGCCGTAGATCCCGTCCGGACGCGCCGGCGCGTCGGTGCCAATGACCTCGTTCTGCTTGTAGAAACCGGTGACGTGGTTGGAGCTGGCGAACAAGATGCGCTTGACGCCGTTGAGCCGCGCGGCCTCGTACAGGTTGTAGGTGCCGACGATGTTGGCCTCCAGGATCGGCTGCCAGGGCTGCTCGGTGGAGACGCCGCCCAGGTGCACCACGGCATCCACGTCCTTGAGCAGCGCGTGCACGGCGGCCTTGTCCTGCAGCGGCGCGGTCACGACTTCCTCGCCCGGGGCGGCCTCGCCCAGCGGCGCCACGTCCGACAGGCGCAGCGTGTCGCAATAGCGCTTGAGTCGCGTGCGCAGCTCGCGGCCCAGGCCGCCGGCGGCACCGGTGAGCAGCAGGCGGTTGAAGCGCAGCGGGGTGACAGGCTCAGTCAGCATGGTGGTCGAAACTCCGGGTTAACGAGGACAAGCGTTTGAGGAAACTGCGCTTGTCGTCTGTCATCTGTTGTCGTACAACTATTTGAGTTTTTCGTGCCTTGACTGTCAAGGCACAGCAGATCAGGGATTACACCGAGCCATGAACACCGTACTGCCCATCCGCAAGAAGCCCCGCTCCCTGGCGCAGGAGCTCGTCGACGTCCTGGGCGAGCGCGTCCGCGAGGGCGTACTGGCCCCAGGCGACAAGCTGCCCACCGAGGCGGCGGTGATGGCGGAATTCGGTGTCAGCCGCACGGTGGTGCGCGAGGCCATTTCCAAGCTGCAGGCCGCCGGGCTGGTGGAGACGCGCCATGGCGTGGGCACCTTCGTGGTCGGGCCGGGCCAGGCCTCGTTCCGCATCACGCCGGAGCAGCTGGAGACGCTGCGCGACGTGATCGCGGTGCTGGAGCTGCGCATCGGGCTGGAAACGGAGGCCGCCGCGCTGGCGGCCATGCGCCGCGGCGAGGACAACCTGCGCGAGATGCGCCACGCACTCGACGAGTTCGCCGCCGCCGTGGGCGAGGGCCGCGACGCGGTGGCGCCGGACTTCAGCTTCCACCTGGAGATCGCCCGCGCCACGCAGAACGGCCACTTCACCGAGCTGCTGAGCTCGCTGGGCGCCCGGATCATTCCCCGCGCGCGGCTGAGCGACGAGAGCAACGAGGAGCTCAAGGCCTACCTGCTGCGCGCCAACGCCGAGCACGAGAGCATCTTCGACGCCATCCAGCGCCAGGACCCGGAGGCCGCGCGCGCGGCCATGCGCACGCACCTGGCCAACAGCCGCGAGCGCCGGCGCCGCGCGGCGGGCGACTGCTGCTGAGCGCGAGCGCTCCCGGCCTCTACGGCGCGAGCCATTGCGACAAGGGAGCGCCACTCGGGCGCGGACGGGGGCGGGGGCGGGCATGGACGGGTGCTGCGAACGGAAAGCGGCTGCGGCACCGGTCCCCAGGCGCTCACTGACGCGCCCGGGCGGCCGGTGCCGCGGGCGCAATTGTCAGTCATAAGGGCAAGTTGTCAAACAACTTGCCGACACCTGAAGGGAGATCAGGGCAGGCGCGTGCCTTCGAAGATACGGCGCTTGGCGTTGAGCACGTGCAGGCGCACGGCTTCCGCGGCGTCCTGGGGCGAGCGGCGCGCGATCGCGTCCATGATGGCCTGGTGCTCGGCCTGGACCGTGCGCACGCGCTCCAGGCTCTTCTTGTCGGTCACGCTGTTGGCCAGCTCCATGAACTGGCGGATCGGCGCCACGCTGGTCTCGATGGTGTGCAGGAAGAAGGGGTTGTGCGCGGCGCGGGCGATGGCGAAGTGGAAGCGCAGGTCCTCCTCGATGCCGCTGCGCCCGCTCTCCATGGCCTCGCCCAGCGCCTCGAAGCCGGCGCGCAGGGCGTCCAGGTCCTCGGCGTCGCGGTACTCGGCGGCGGCGGCCGCCGTGCCGGCCTCCACGCAGCTGCGGAAGGCGTAGTAGCGCTCGATGTCGGCCAGGCTGGCGATGGGCGGCGTGCTGGCCGCGGGCGCGCCGCCGGGCGCCACCACGTGGCTGCCCGAGCCGCGGCGGGTCTCGATCACGCCGTCCGAGCGCAGCCGCGACAGCGCCTCGCGCACCGTCGGGCGCGACACGCCGAAGCGGCTGGCGAGCTCGCCCTCGGTGGGCAGCTTGCCGCCCACGCCGAAGTCGCCGCGCAGGATGGCCTCCACGACGCGGGCGTAGATGCGGTCGGCCAGCGTGCCGCCGCTGTCCTTTTGCAGGCGGAGTTCTTCGGTCATGGTTGTCTGGCAGCCGGCCGTGCGCGGGCACGGCGGCGGCGTTTGCGGTGGTTGAGCGTGGGCGAATTGTCGCCAACGTCCGCAACGGGCCTGACAACCGCGCGCTGCCGCCGTGGACACGGCCGGGCAGCGCGCCTGGGCTCGCTTCAACAGCGCGATGAGCCCCGCCAGCCGCGCCGCATCCGCCTTGAGCCCGTTTCGGGCGGCGGGGCCGCCTGCTGGCCACCCCGCCTGCAGCGCGGCAGCCCCAGGCCGCCGCACCGCTCACGTCATCACGCCTTCACCGGCGCCACATAGGCAATGAGCTTGCCGAGGTTGCTGACGAAACCGGTGGTCGAGATGCCCTGCGGCTTGGGCTGCGGCGTGTAGTTGCCGTCCAGGGGCGGGTCGGCCGGGTCGTAGGGCGAGGTGTCGTAGCGGTCGCCCACGTGCTTGCTCTGGTAGGCCGTGCCCGTGTAGGGCGTGCTCGGCCCGTCGCCGATGTAGCGGTTGGTGGCGGCCGACAGCGCCGTGAGCCAGTAGTTCTTGTCGCCCAGGTCGTTGATCACCGACTGCGCCGCGGCCTCGCTCACCGTGGGGCTCGCCATCACGCTGCCCGCGAACAGGTCGGCGAAGTCCACCTCGCGCAGCGAGAAGTAGCGCGGCAGTGCGCGCGGCGTGGTGGCCTTGAGCGGCGAGCGCGCCACCATGTCCGCGATCTGCGCCTCCGTCATTGCCATCAGCTGGGCGTAGGTCTTGCGCAGCCCGGCGATGTCGATGTTGCGGCCGGCCGAGTAGTGGCTGGGCGTATCGAGGTGGCTGTAGTCCACGTAGTAGGCGCCGTTGTGGATGTTGGAGCCGTAGCGGTGCACGAACAGCGCCTTGTTGGTGCCGAGCTCGACGAAGGTCGGGTGTGTGCGGGTGCGGATGAGCGGGTTCTGCGCCTTCGCCTCGTCGCTCAGCGGCACGCTCGCCAGCCAGTCGATGGCCGAGGGCACGCCGTCGAGGTAATGCCGATCGCCGGTGAGGCGGAAGTAGTTGAAGAGCTGCTGGATGTTGGTCTGCGTGGTGTGCGTGGCGAGAGACCGCGGCTCGTAGCTGCGCGCGCCGGCCGGGGCGCCCGCGGGGCGGCCGTCGGCGGCAGGGGCGGCCAGGTGCTGCAGGCCCCAGCCCGACTGCGCGCCCTCGCGATACTGCAGCCGCTTGAGGCACTGCATGGCGCGCTGCACCGGCTCGATGAGGTCGGTGCGGCCCAGGCTGACCACGCACATCAGCAGGAACTTGATGTTCTCGCCGGCCACGTCGTCGTTGAAGGTGACGTGGCGCGTGTAGTCGCCGTCCTCCATGCCCTGGCGCACGCCGGGCGTGTCGGGAATCTGCTCCGGATTGGGCGCGGGCATCTCGGCGGTGCCGTTGACGGCGGGGAAGCGCTGCGGCCAGCCGCCGTCGGCGATGCCGCCCTTGAACTGCGCGTCCAGCACGAACTGGATGGCCTTGTTCAGCGGCTCCTCGAAGCGCTTGTCACGCTTCTCCAGGTACATGCGCAACAGCACCTGCGAGGCCACCGCCGTGCCGGCGTCGTCGAAGGTGGCGTTGCCGTAGTAGTGCTGGAACTCCTCCAGGCGCCAGCCGTTCCTGCCGATGGTCTCGTACCAGTCCTTGAGCGAGGCTTCGCCGGCAAAGTCGTGGATGTAGTTCCAGCCGCCGGCCGGGTGCTGCGCCGCCACCAGCGCCAGCGCCGTGCGCCGGGCCGCCGCGTAGATCACCGGGTCGCCGCTGGCGTGGAAGGCATCGATCAGGGCATGGCCCACCGAGGGCGTGCCCGGGGGCTGAATCCAGCACATGGTGCGCTTGGCCTCCATCTCGCCCCAGGTGCGCGACAGGTCGGGCAGGTAGTCCCAGACGTAACCACCGTTGTAGGACACGTTCTCGTCCATGTGCTGCACCGCGCGCCGCATCGCCATCACGGCGTCGCGCACGGTGCCCTGCAGGTGCCCGATGCCGGCGCCGGGCACATCGGCCGCCGTCTCGGAAGCGGACAGCAGGGCGTTCTCGCTGCCGCCGCCACAGGCCGCCAGCACCGCCGGGGCCAGGCCGGACATCACGAAGGTTCTGCGCTTCATCGTCTCTCTCTCTCGGGGGTTCGGTGAGGGGCTGGCCGCGCCGGGAGGAGGAGGGCGCCGCGATGGCGCCATGCCGGCCAGACAAGACCTGTCCGTGGCGAACAAGTTGTAGGACATCGTATGAACTAATGCCGCTTCCTACACCCCAGGAAAATCCCAAGCAGCAGTTCGGCGGATTTTTCTGTTAGGAAAAACGGCTGATGGTGATTGAATTGGTGTTGGAAACAGCACGAAATAGATCATCGGTTGACGGACGACTTGTGCTGAAGAGCGCGCCCGATGCACCGTTCCGGCACAGGCCGGCCCGTAGGCCGGCGCAAGCGGCGAGAGGAGATGCGCGATGGATGAGCTGCTGAGCCGCTCCTGGCAACGGGCCTGGGGCGCCGTGAGCGGCGCCGAGGGCCACGCGCTGCGCGATGCCCTGGCCATGGCCTATGCCTGCGGTGGCCGCCACTACCACACGCTGCAGCACCTGCGGGAGACCGTGGCGCTGCTGGAGCCCGCGCTGCCGCTGGCGTGGCACCCGGCCGAGGTCGAGGTGGCGCTGTGGTTCCACGATGCCGTGTACGACCCCCGTGCCGGCGACAACGAGGCGCGCAGCGCCGAATGGGCGCGCGAGGCGCTGGGCGCGGCCGGGGTCGATGCGGTGGTGGGCGGGCGCGTGGCCGCGCTGATCCTGGCCACCCGCCACGAGGCCCTGCCCGCCACGCCGGACGCGCGGCTGCTGCTGGACGCGGACCTGGCCATCCTCGGCGCCACGCCGGCGCGCTTCGACGAGTACGAGCGGCAGGTGCGCCAGGAGTACGCCTGGGTGCCGGAGGAGCGCTTCAGGACGGGCCGGCGCGCGCTGCTGCAGCGCCTGCTGGAGCGCCCGGCGCTGTACGCCACCGACCACTTCAGGCAGCGCTTCGAGGCGCCGGCGCGCGCCAACCTGGCGCGCTCGCTGGCGCGCCTGGCCGGCTCCGACGACGCAGGCCGGGGCGCCGCACCGCAGAAGTGAGCCGGGCCGGGCGGTCTTGAACGCGGCCCGGGGTGCCCGGTGGGGGCAATGCCGGGCGCCGGGGCGGGGCGCCGCCACAATCGCCGCTCCACCCGATGCGAGGAGGCGAGCGATGTCCCATTCCTCCATGGCGCTGCGCGGCGGCCTCGGGGCCTTGGCCCTGCTGCTGGCCGGCTGCGGCAGCCTGCAGCCCGGCCCATCCGCGCCCGAGGTGCCGGACCCGTTGAAGCCTCCGGCCAACGAGCAGCTGGCGCTGCGGGTGCCGGCGCGGGGCGTGCAGGTCTACGAGTGCCGCCTCAAGGCCAACGCCCAGGGCTACGAGTGGGCCCTCGTCGCGCCCGAGGCCGAGCTGTTCGACACGCGCGGCCGGCGCATCGGCCGCCACTACGTCGGCCCGCACTGGGAGGCCGACGACGGCAGCCGCGTCGCCGGCATGGTGAAGGAGCGTGCCGACGCGCCCACGCCCGACGCCATTCCCTGGCTGCTGCTCAGCGCCCGCTCCGTGGGCGGGGAGGGCCTGTTCAGCCGGGTCAGCAGCATCCAGCGCATCCACACCGTGGGGGGCACGGCGCCCAAGTCAGGCTGCTCGGCCGCGCGCACTGGCACCTCGGTGCGGGTGCCCTACACGGCGGACTACCTGTTCTTCCGTCCGCGCTGAATCCGTCCGCCCTCCGCCATCCTCCAGCGCCGGGCCCAGGCCGGCGGGCTACGTGTTCTCCCCAATCCGGCATGCCTTGTCTTGGTGTGACGCTAGTTGTACGATGACCGACAACAGACACATGTTCTCGGGCGCAACCCGGTCCAGGCATTCACGGCTGCGGCCGATGATGTCCGGCCGGGCGTCGGGGAGCGCGCGCCCGGAAGGCGCGGGTGACCCGCAGCCAGCCAGCGTTCCGGTCCGGATCAAGGAGACAACCCCAATGCTTCGTCGAACCCTGTTGAGCGTTGCCACCGCCGCGGCAGCCTTGTGCGTCGCCGGCCCCGTCCTGGCGCAGGCCTGGCCGGCCAAGCCGGTGACGATGGTGGTGCCGTTCCCGCCCGGCGGATCGACCGACATGATCGCCCGCACCCTGGCCTCGGGCCTGCAGGCAAGGCTGGGCCAGACCTTCATCGTGGACAACAAGGCCGGCGCCACCGGCACCATCGGCGCGGCGCAGGTGAAGCGCGCACCGGCCGACGGCTACACGCTGCTGGTGGCCTCGCTGGGCCCGTACGTGATCGCGCCGCACCTGCTCAAGAACGTGCCCTACGACGCGACCAAGGACTTCGACTACATCACGGTGGCGGTGCAGGCGCCCAACGTGCTGGTGGTGCCGGCGGCCTCGTCCTACAAGACCGTGGCCGACCTGCTGGCCGCGCTCAAGAAGGACCCGGGCAAGCTCACCTTCGCCTCCTCGGGCAACGGCTCCTCGGACCACCTCACGGCCGAGCTGTTCTGGGCCCAGACCGGCACCCAGGCCTCGCACGTGCCCTACAAGGGCGGCGCCCCGGCCATCACCGACCTGCTGGGCGCGGTGGTGGACGCCTCGTTCCAGAACATCAACGCCGTGATCCAGCACATCAACGCCGGCAAGCTGCGCGCGCTGGCCGTCACCGGCGACAAGCGCGCCGCGCTGCTGCCGCAGGTGCCCACGCTGGGCGAGGCGGGCGTCAAGGGCGTGGACGTGTACTCCTGGCAGGCCGTGGCCGGCCCCAAGGGCCTGCCCGCCGACGTGAAGACCAAGCTCGCCAGCAACATCGCCGCGGTGCTCAACGAGCCCGCGGTGAAGGGCAAGCTCACCGAGCAGGGCTTCGAGATCGTGGCCAACACGCCCGAGCAGTTCGCCAGGTTCCAGGCCGCCGAGTACGCGCGCTGGAAGAACGTGATCGAGACACGAAAGATCACGGCCGACTGAGGCGCCACCTTGCCGTGCCGGGGCCGGCCGCCAGGGCTGCCCGGCCCGCCGCATCCCCCCGGTTTTCGCCGCCCCAACGTGGATTCCCGATGAGCACCACCCCCACCGTCACTTCCCTGCAGGCCATTCCCGTCGCCGGGCGCGACAGCATGCTGCTCAACCTCAGCGGCGCGCATGCCCCGTACTTCACGCGCAACCTGCTCGTGCTCACCGACAGCGCCGGGCGCACCGGCGTGGGCGAGGTCCCCGGCGGCGAGGCCATCCGCCAGACGCTCGAAGACGCGCGCGAGCTGGTCGTGGGCCGCAAGCTCGGCGACTGGCAGGCCGTGCTCACCGAGATCCGCACCCGCTTCGCCGACCGCGACGCCGGCGGGCGGGGACTGCAGACCTTCGACCTGCGCACCACCATCCACGCCGTCACGGCCGTGGAGTCGGCGCTGCTGGACCTGCTGGGCCAGGAGCTGGAAGTGCCGGTGTGCGCGCTGCTGGGCGAGGGCCAGCAGCGCGACGCGGTGCCGATGCTGGGCTACCTGTTCTACATCGGCGACCGCAACAAGACCGATCTGCCCTACGACAGCGCGCCCGACGCCGACGACGAGTGGCTGCGCATCCGCCACGAGGCGGCGATGACGCCCGAAGCCGTGGTGAAGCTGGCCGAGGCCGCGCAGGCGCGCTACGGCTTCCAGGACTTCAAGCTCAAGGGCGGCGTGCTGCGCGGCGAGGAGGAGGTCGAGGCCATCAAGGCGCTCAAGGCGCGCTTTCCGGATGCGCGCATCACGCTCGACCCCAACGGCGGCTGGCTGCTGAAAGACGCGATCCGCCTCATGCGCGACATGCACGGCGTGCTGGCCTATGCCGAGGACCCCTGCGGCGCCGAGGGCGGCTTCTCCGGCCGCGAGGTGATGGCCGAGTTCCGCCGCGCCACGGGGCTGCCCACGGCCACCAACATGATCGCCACCGACTGGCGCCAGTTCGTGCACTCGCTGGTGCTGCAGTCGGTGGACATCCCGCTGGCCGACCCGCACTTCTGGACCATGCAGGGCGCCGTGCGCGTGGGCCAGACCTGCCGCGATTTCGGCCTGACCTGGGGCTCGCACTCCAACAACCACTTCGACGTCTCGCTGGCGATGTTCACGCACGCCGCCGCCGCGGTGCCGGGCCGGGTGACGGCCATCGACACGCACTGGATCTGGCAGGACGGGCAGTTCCTGACCAAGCAGCCGCTGCGCATCGTCGGCGGCGAGGTGGCGGTGCCGAAGAAGCCGGGCCTGGGCGTGGAGCTGGACATGGACGCCGTGATGAAGGCCAACGCCCTGTACCAGCAGCACGGGCTGGGCGCGCGCGACGACGCCATCGCCATGCAGTACCTGATCCCGGGCTGGACCTTCGACAACAAGCGGCCCTGCCTGGTGCGCTGACAGCTTGCCCGCGCCGCCGCTGGGCCGCAGCCCGCGGCGGCGCCTTTTTCACCCACTCACGACCCCGCCTGAAACCTCACTCAGGCCACCGAACCCCAAGGCTGGAGATGCCATGAGAGAAAACCGTTTGCGCTCGCTGTGGAAGTCCGGGGGCGCCGCCGTCAACGGCTGGCTCGCCATCCCCAACGGCTTTGCCGCGGAAGTCATGGCCCACCAGGGCTGGGACACGCTGACCATCGACGTGCAGCACGGCGTGGTGGACTACCAGGCCATGGTGCAGATGATGCAGGCCATCTCCACCACCGACACCGTGCCGGTGGTGCGCGCGCCCTGGCTGGAGCCGGGCATCCTGATGAAGATCCTTGACGCGGGCGCCTACGGCGTGATCTGCCCGATGGTCAACACGCGCGAGGACGCGCAGAAGCTCGTGGCCTACACGAGCTACGCCCCGCGCGGCGTGCGCAGCTTCGGCCCGGTGCGCGCGCTGTACTACGGCGGCGCCGACTACCCCGAGCACGCCAACGACACCGTCGTGCGCTTCGCCATGATCGAGACCGCCCAGGCGCTGGACAACCTGGACGACATCCTCTCGGTCGAAGGGCTGGACGCCATCTACATCGGCCCCTCGGACCTGTCGCTGTCGCTGGGCTGCAAGCCCACCTTCGACGACCTGGACCCGAAGGCGGCGCAGGCCGTGGACCACATCCTGGAGCGTGCCAAGGCGCACGGCGTGGTCGCGGGCATCCACAACGGCCGCACCGACGTGGCGCTGGCGCGCATCGCCAAGGGCTTCCAGTTCGTCACGATCAGCTCGGATGCGCGGCTGCTGGCTTCGGGGTCGCAGCAGATCCTGAAGGAGATGCGGGCGCAACCGGTGGCGCAGCCTCCGGCCTCGGGCACGTACTGATCGCGGCAAGAAGGATGCCGTTCGGGCTGAGCCTGTCGAAGCCTTGTTGCCCGGCCGGGCGGCAGGCCCTTCGACACGCTCAGGGCGAACGGTGAACCGGAACCCTCTTTCCTCTCTCGTTTGGTAGCAAAGGAAACCTCATGAACATCGGATTCATCGGCCTGGGCATCATGGGCACGCCCATGGCGCTGCACCTCGTCAACGCCGGGCACCAGCTCTTCGTCAACACCGTGGGCAACGTGCCCGAGGCCGTCACCGCGGCGGGCGCCAAGGTCTGCGCCAACGCGGCCGAGGTCACGCGCCAGTCCGAGATCGTCTTCACCATGGTGCCGGACACGCCGGACGTGGAAGCCGTGCTGTTCGGCGAGAACGGCGTGGCCAGCGCGCTGCAGGCCGGCGCCGGCGGTCAGCGCAAGGTGATCGTGGACATGAGCTCCATCTCGCCGATGGCCACCAAGACCTTCGCGCAGAAGATCAACGCGCTGGGCGCCGACTACATCGACGCGCCGGTCTCCGGCGGCGAGGTGGGCGCCAAGGCGGCGTCGCTGACCATCATGTGCGGCGGCGACGAGGCGGTGTTCGAGAAGGTGCGCCCGCTGCTGGAGAAGATGGGCAAGAACATCACGCTGGTGGGCGGCAACGGCGACGGCCAGACCACCAAGGTGGCCAACCAGATCATCGTGGCGCTGAACATCGCCGCCGTGGGCGAGGCGCTGATCTTCGCCAGCAAGGCCGGCGCCGATCCGGCCAAGGTGCGCCAGGCGCTGATGGGCGGCTTCGCCTCCAGCCGCATCCTGGAGGTGCACGGCGAGCGCATGATCAAGCGCACCTTCGACCCGGGCTTCCGCATCAAGCTGCACCAGAAGGACCTGGGCCTGGCGCTGCAGGGCGCGCGCGAGCTGGGCCTGGCCCTGCCGCAGACCGCCAACGCCGCGCAGCTGATGCAGGTGCTGGCCGCCAACGGCATGGCCGACCTGGACCACTCGGCGCTGGTGCGGGCGCTGGAGATCATGGGCAACCATGAGGTGGCGCAGAAGGCGGAGTGAGGCTTGTCAGTCTTGCGGCCTCGTGCGCATGGGTGCGCAGGCCGTAGACGAAACGTCGTCATTCCCGCGAAAGCGGGAATCCAAGTTCCGCAGCCTCACGTAGTGCCACGCAAAGCCGCCGGCCTGCTGGCCGGCCAAACATGGATGCCCGCGTACGCGGGCATGACGACTTGGTTGGCTCACGGCCTGCGCATCGGTGATCGCTGGAGGCCTCCTCTTCAGCGCTTACTGAACCACTGATCAAGGACCTGCCCATGACCGCCCCCACCCCCCCCGACCGCCGCCCCCTGCTGCGCCGCATGTTCGAGGCCGCCATCGCCGCCGCGCAGCCGGCGCTGTGCCTGCCGCCGCACCTGCCGCCCAAGCCGAAAGGCCGCACCATCGTCATCGGCGCCGGTAAGGCCTCGGCCGAGATGGCGCGGGCGCTGGAGCAGCATTGGGACGGCCCGCTGGAGGGCCTGGTGGTCACGCGCTACGGCTACGAGGTGCCGTGCGAGCGCATCGAGATCGTGCAGGCCGCGCACCCGGTGCCCGACGCCGCCGGGCTGCGCGCCACCGAGCGCATCCGCGCGCTCGTCACCGGCCTGGGCGCCGACGACCTGGTGATCGCGCTCATCTCCGGCGGCGGCTCCTCGCTGCTGGTGGGGCCGGCGCCGGGCCTGACGCTGGCCGACAAGCAGGCCGTCAACAAGGCGCTGCTGGCCAGCGGCGCCTCCATCTCCGAGATGAACTGCGTGCGCCGGCACCTGTCGGCGGTGAAGGGCGGGCGCCTGGCCGCGGCCTGCCATCCGGCCCGGGTGCACACCCTGCTGATCTCCGACGTGCCCGGCGACAACCCGATGGACATCGCTTCGGGCCCCACCGTGGGCGACACCACCACCCGCGCCGAGGCACTGGCCATCATCGAGCGCTACCGCATCGAGGTGCCGGCCGCCGTGCGCGAGTGGCTGCAGCGCGAGGAGAGCGAGAGCGTCAAGCCCGGCGACGAGCGGCTGCAGGGCCACGAGGTGCGCATGATCACCGCGCCGCAGATGGCGCTGGAGGCCGCGGCGCAGGTGGCGCGCGAGGCGGGCGTGACGCCCTACATCCTGGGCGACAGCCTCGAAGGCGAGGCGCGCGACGTGGGCAAGGTGCTGGCGGGCATCGCGCGCCAGGTGGCCATTCAGGGCCAGCCCGTTGCCGCGCCCTGCGTGCTGCTCTCCGGCGGCGAGACCACGGTGACGCTGCGCGGCCAGGGCCGCGGCGGGCGCAACGTGGAATGCCTGCTGTCGATGGCCGTGGCGCTGGATGGCCTGAGCGGCGTGCACGCCCTGGCCGGCGACACCGACGGCGTGGACGGCGTGGAGGAGATCGCCGGCGCCATCGCCACGCCCGACACCCTGGCGCGCGCCTGGGCCCAGGGCATCAACCCGCGCGCCAGCCTCGACAACAATGACGGCCACGGCTTCTTCCAGGCCCTGGGCGACTCGGTGGTGACCGGGCCGACGCTGACCAACGTCAACGACTTCCGGGCCATCGTCATCGACCAGCCGGCGGCCTGACCGCAGGACAGGCGCTGCGCTCCATGGCCGTCCAGACCCCGTCCCGCGCCCAGGCCTCCGCCATGCCGGTGGAGCCGGCGGTGGGGGCATCGCCCGAAGCGCCGCCGGCCGGCGCGCGCGCGCCTGCGGCCTACGTGGCGCCGCGTGCGCTGCAGCGCTTCCTGTGCCTGGACGACTTCGAGCCCGCGGCGCGGGCGCGGCTGCCGCGTCCCCTGTTCGGCTACGTCTCGGGTGCGACCGAAACCAATGCCTCGCTGCGCGACAACCGCGCCGCGTTCGAGGAGCTGGCCTTCCTGCCGCGCATGCTGGTGAACGTCGCCGGGCGCGAGCAGTCGGTGGAGCTGTTCGGCACGCGCTATTCGTCTCCCTTCGGCATCGCGCCCATGGGCATCAGCGCGCTCACCGCCTATCGCGGTGACTTGGCGCAGGCGCGCGCGGCGGCTGCGGCCGGCGTGCCCATGGTGCTGAGCAGTTCCTCGCTCATCCGCATGGAGGAAGTGCTGCAGCAGGCGCCCGGCACCTGGTTCCAGGCCTACCTGGGGCGCGATCCGCGGGCCACGGCGCGGCTGGTGGAGCGGGTGAAGGCGGCAGGGGCGCCGGTGCTGGTGGTGACCATCGATTCGGCCGTGGTGCCCAATCGCGAGAACAACGTGCGCAACCGCTTCAAGACGCCGCTGCGGCCGGACCTGCGGCTGCTGTGGGACGGCGTCACGCATCCGCGCTGGGCGCTGGGCACCTTCCTGCGCACGCTGCTCGTGCACGGCATGCCGCATTTCGAGAACGTGGGCGCCGAGCGCGGCGCGCCGCTGGTGGCGCGCGACGTGACGCGCGATTTCTCGGGCCGCGAGCACCTGGACTGGGAGGCGCTGCGCGACATCCGCCGCCGCTGGAGCGGGCCGCTGGTGCTCAAGGGCGTGCTGCATCCCGAGGACGTGAAGCTGGCCCGCGCCGCCGGCGTGGATGGCGTCATCGTCTCCAACCACGGCGGGCGCCAGCTCGACGGCGCCGTCTCGCCCCTGCGCGTGCTGCCGGCCGTCGCCGAGGCCGCCGGACCCGTGGCGGTGCTGGCCGACAGCGGCTTCCGGCGCGGCACCGACGTGCTCAAGGCGCTGGCGCTGGGCGCGCGCGCCGTCTTCGTCGGCCGGCCCATGAACTACGCCGCCGCGGTCGGCGGCGAAGCCGGCGTGGCGCATGCGCTGGCGCTGCTGCGCGCCGAAATCCACGCCGACATGGGGCTGCTGGGCCTGAATCGGCTGGCCGAGCTGGGGCCGCAGCAGCTGTTGCCCATTCACACGAACTACATGAACCAAGGAGACAAGCGATGAACCGCACCCGCCGAACCCTCACCGTCGCCGCGCTGGCCCTGGCCGCCGCGCTGCCCGCCGCTCAGGCGCAGGACAAGTGGCCTAGCAAGCCCATCACCTACATCGTCGCCTTCCCCGCAGGCGGCACCAGCGACATCGTGGCGCGGCTGATCGCGCAGAAGCTGGGCCCGGCGCTGGGCACCACGGTGATCGTGGACAACAAGGCCGGCGCCGGCGGCGGCGTGGGCTCGGAGCAGGTCTCGCGCGCGGCGCCGGACGGCTACACCCTCCTGGGCGGCACCATCAGCTCGCACGCCATCAACGTCAGCCTGTACCCGAAGCTGGGCTACGACCCGGTCACGTCCTTCGTGCCCATCGCGCTCATCGGCACCAACCCGGTGGTGCTGGTCACGCGCCAGGACAGCCCCTACAAGACCGTGGCCGACGTCATCGCCGCGGGCAAGGCCAAGAAGCCGATGACCTCGGCCTCCGCGGGCAACGGCACCTCGCAGCACCTGGCGCTGGAGATGTTGAAACACAAGACCGGCATCGGCATCGACCACATTCCCTACAAGGGCAGCGCCCCGGCGATCCAGGACGTGATGGCGGGTCAGGTGGACATGATGTTCGACACCACCGTGGTGGCGGGTCCGCACATCGAGTCGGGCAAGCTGCGCGCGCTGGCCGTGACCTCGGCCAAGCGGCTGCCCAACATGCCCAACGTGCCCACCGTGGCCGAGACGGTGCCGGGCTACGAGGTGGTGTCGTGGCAGGCCATCTTCGCGCCCGCGGGCACGCCCAAGGCGATCCAGCAGCGGCTGCATGACGAGGTCAACAAGATCCTGGCGCAACCGGACATCAAGGAGCGCCTGGCCAAGCTGGGCATGGAGCCCGGGCAGCTGAGCACCGACCAGTTCACCGCCTTCCAGAAGGCCGAGGTCGCCAAGTGGGCGCAGCTCATCAAGGCCGCCAACATCAAGATCGAGTGACCCCCTGCAAGCCGGCCGCCGCGCCGGCTTTGTTCCGCCCCGAGCCACGTCCCTCCGAGAGGACTTCCATGACCCACGCCATCACCCGCCGCCTCTTTGCCCTGTCCGCCCTGGCGCTGGCCGCCGCCGGCGCGCAGGCCCAGCAATGGCCCACGAAACCGCTGCGCATCGTGGTGCCGTACCCGCCGGGCGGCAGCTCCGACATCATCGCCCGCGCCATCAGCCAGCCGCTGGGCGAGGCGCTGAAGACGACGGTGATCATCGAGAACAAGCCCGGCGCCAACGGCAACACCGGCACCGACTCCGTCGCCAAGTCCAACGACGGCCACACGCTGCTGCTGTGCGACGTGGGCGCGCTGGCCATCACCGCCTCGGTCTACAACCGGCTGCCCTTCAACCCCAGCAAGGACCTCAAGGGCGTGACCATGCTGGCCTACTCGCCGCACCTGCTGGTGGTGCATCCCTCGGTGCAGGCCGGCAACCTCAAGGAGCTCGTGGCGCTGTCGCAGAAGCAGAAGATGGACTTCGCCGTCACGGCCATCGGCAGCGCGCCGCACGTGGCGGGCGTGGCCATCGAGAAGGCCACCGGCGCCAAGTGGGAGTACATCCCGTACAAGGGCGGCTCGCAGGCCATCAACGACACGGTGGCGGGCCAGGCGCATGTGCTGATGAACGGCATGCTGGCGACGCTGCCCTTCGTGCAGTCGGGCCAGCTCAAGGTGCTGGGCGTGTCCAAGGCCACGCGCGTGGCGCTGCTGCCCAACGTGCCCACCATCGCCGAGCAGGGCGTCAAGGGCTTCGAGTCCGGCACCTGGCAGGGCGTGCTGATGCCGGCCAACACGCCGCCGGCCGTGCTCAACAAGGTCTCGGCCGAGCTCACCCGCATCATCCGCACGCCCGAGGTGCGCCAGCGCCTGAGCGGGCAGGGCGCGGAAGTGCACACCATGACGCCGGCCGAGTTCACCACCTTCTTCGAGCGCGAGCGCGCCAACTGGGCCAAGGTGGTGGCGCAGGGCGGCGTCAAGATCGAATGAGGACCTCACACCCATGACCATGAACGACCAAAAACCCCGCGTGCTGCAGCTCGGCCGCCTGCTGCCCTGGCTCGAAGAGCAGCTGGCCGGGCACTTCGACCTGGTGCTGCTGGCGCAGCAGCCCGATCCCCAGGCCTACCTGGCCGGGCACGGCCGCGAGTTCGCCGGCGCCGTGACCTCGGCGGCGGTGGGCATCGACGCCGCCACCATCGAGGCGCTGCCGGCGCTGAAGGTGATCTCCAGCTTCGGCGTGGGCCTGGACAAGATCGACCTGCAGGCCGCCGCGCGCCGCGGCATTCCCGTGGGCTACACGCCCGACGTGCTCAACGACTGCGTGGCCGACACCGCCTTCACGCTGCTGCTGGACGTGGCCCGGCGCGCCAGCGAGGCCGACCGCTTCGTGCGCCGCGGGGCCTGGCTCAACGAGAAATTCCCGCTGGCCACGCGCGTGAGCGGCAAGAGGCTGGGCATCGTCGGGCTGGGGCGCATCGGCCGCACCATCGCCAGGCGCGCCAGCGGCTTCGACATGGAGATCCGCTACCACAACCGCCGGCCCGTGGAGGGCGTGCCCTACGGCTACGAGGCGAGCCTGCTGGAGCTGGCGCGCTGGGCCGACTTCCTGGTCGTGGCGGCGGCCGGCGGCGCGGAGAGCCGCAGCCTGATCTCGGCCGAGGTGCTGCAGGCGCTGGGGCCCAAGGGTTTCCTGGTCAACATCGCGCGCGGCACGGTGGTGGACGAGGCGGCGCTGATCAAGGCGCTGCAGGACAAGGCCATCGCCGGCGCGGGCCTGGACGTGTACGTGGACGAGCCGCGCGTGCCCGAAGGGCTGTTCGCGCTGGACAACGTGGTGCTGCTGCCGCACGTGGCCAGCGCCACCCACGAGACGCGCCAGGCCATGGCCGACCTGGTGCTGGAGAACCTGCGGGCGTTCTTCAGCGAGGGGAAGTTGAAAGCGGCGGCGCCGGTGGCGTGAGCCGCAGTCCTTGCCGGGACGGGGCCATGGCGCCCCGCCCGACAATCCCCCGATGTCCTCCCTCGAAGTCATCGGCGTCGATTTCTCCAGCCGTCCCAGCCGTCGCAAGCCCGTGGTGGTGGCGCAGGGGCGTGCCACGGGCGCCACGGTGAAGCTGGAGGCGCTGCTCACGTTCGAGACGCTGGAGGGCTTCGGCGCCTTGCTGAAGCATCCCGGGCCCTGGGTCGGCGGCTTCGACTTCCCCTTCGGGCTGCCGCGCGAGCTGGTCGAGCACCTGGGCTGGCCCACCGAGTGGCTGAAGCTGATGCGCCACTACGCGGCGCTGGAGCGCGCGCAGATCCGCGACACCTTCGCCGCCTTCTGCAACGCGCGGCCGGTGGGCCGCAAGTTTGCGCACCGCGAATGCGACGCGCCGGCCGGATCGAGCACCTCCATGAAATGGGTCAATCCACCGGTGGCCTACATGCTGCACGCGGGCGTGCCGCTGCTGCTAGAGGCAGGGGTGCACCTGCCCGGGCTGCTGGAGGGCGACCGCGCGCGCGTGGCGCTGGAGGCCTATCCCGGGCTGCTGGCATGGGAGCTGATCGGGCGCCGCTCCTACAAGAACGACGATGCGGCCAAGCACACGCCGGAGCGGCTGATCGCGCGCAAGGACATCGTCGCCGCGCTGGAGCAGGGCCGCACCCGATTGAACCTGCGCCTGAAGCTGACGCCGGCGCAGCACGACGCCCTGATCGCCGACGCCAGCGGCGACCGGCTCGATGCCGTGCTGTGCCTGCTGCAGGCGGCCTGGGCCGGCGGCCGGGAGGATTGGGGACTGCCCGCCGGCTTCGACCCGGTGGAGGGCTGGATCGTGAGCGCGCCGCGGGCGGGGTAAGGCGGTTGCTCGGGGCGTCCCGGGCGCTTCAGACGCTTTTGCCCCTGTTCTTGAGCTGCGCCGTGTCGATGGCCTCGACCTCAGAGAGCAGCGCTAGGAAGAAGACACCGACGGCATCGGTATTGGCCTTGGAATCCTGCGGGCTCGAAGATCTGTCCGGCTCAGCGTAGGTATCGCCTTTTTCTAAGCCAATTCGGCGCAGCTCGGGTGCGTGTATTTCTGGTGCGACACGTAGGGGTACGGGAGCCGTGCTGGGAGAGAAACTGGAGAAGCGTCGCGAATTCGACAAATCGTGCCGGAGAGGGCGGATTTTGGAGGGGTAATTCGTTCCGGCGCAGATATGCCGAGGGTGGCCTGCATGGGGCGGCCGTTTTTGCCGAATTTTCAAAGCCCGACCGGGCGAGGCGGTCCGATGTCCCTGAGGCAGCGGCAGCGGCCGTACTCTTGTCCAATGTGCCCTGGGCCGCATCTGCTGCGGTCCGGTTCCGAACCTCAGCCGCGGCCTTGCCCGCTGCGCCCGCCATGCTCATCAATCCTGATTCCCCGATGCCGTCCGACGAGGCGGTCCAGAACTCCACACGGACTTCCGAGCCGCAGGGCCGGCGCGTGCTGATCGTGGACGACAACGTCGACAGCGCCGACAGCCTGGCAATGCTGCTGCAGCTCAGCGGCCACGAGGCGCACACCGCCTATGACGGCCCCGAGGGCGTGGAGGCCGCGGCGCGGCTGCAGCCCGAGGTGGTGCTGCTGGACCTGGGCCTGCCGGGGCTGGACGGCTGCGAGGTCTGCCGCCGCATCCGCCAGGAGCCCTGGGCCAGCGACGCACTGTTCATCGCCGTCACCGGCTGGGGCCAGGCCGCCGACAAGCGCCGCTCGCAGGAGGCCGGCTTCGACGGCCACCTCGTCAAGCCGGTGGACCCGCAGGCGCTGCAGCAGATGATCGAAGGCTTCAAGCGGGCCTGAACCCGGCGGCCCGCCTCCCGTTGCCAGGCCCGGGAACCGGGCCGGCCCATGCCCGGGATCGTGCTGGCCGGCTGCCTCATTTCCGGGGCGCCGTGTATCTGCAAGTTACCCGGGCATTGCCGTTTTCTCGGCTGGGGTTGTGCTTGCGGATTTGCCGGGCACAGTCGAAAAGCTGTAGTTCCAGCGGTTGATGGCCGTCCGTGGGATGCCGTCGCGGCCTGAATTCATGGCGTCAACTGGCCGTGCGGCGCAGGAAATCGCCATGGAAAGGGTGGCATTTTCTGCCGGGCGGTCTGTTGGAGTCTGATATTCAACTGTGGCCTTGATTTTCTCGCCGCCGCCTGCCCGCCTGCTGAAATTGCCTGGTGATCGGGTAATCTCAATTCGAGGTGGTTTTCCGGCAATGCTCGCAAGCGCTGATTCAGCGTTCCGCGAAGCAATAGAGCAGCCCCGCGCCGCCAGTGGCCTTGAGCGCGTCCTGGCTGCAGCCGCGGGTGGGGTGCGAGGAGTTCCAGGACTTGGCCGCCGCGCTCTCGTCCAGGCCGGTGCGGTCGTGGTGGCCGACCATGGCGGCGCCCTCGCCGCTGTGGGTCCAGTTGCGGCACGTCATGTCGTTGCCGCTGGCGGGGAAGGCGGTGCCGTCGGCCTGCGTGCCGGTGAGGATGTCGTGCTGGTTGGGGCTGTCGCCGCGTCCGCGCACGGTGTCGCCCTTCTCGGTGAGCGCGGTGTCCTTGGTGAGGCGGTTGTCCTGGTGCAGTTGCGCCACGTTCTCGGCGATGAGCTCGCCGCGCGCGTTGCGCCAGGGGCCGGGGCCGATGCGGTCGCGCGCGTTCACGGCCGGCGTGGCGCCCTCGGCGCTGGTGCTGAGGTAGGCGCGCCAGGTCTTGCCGCCCGCGCCCACGTCATCGGCCAGGGTCTGGCAGTGCCTGTCGGCGCCGGCCAGGCCACCCAGGTCCGCACCGCGGCCCAGCCCAGTGCTGGTGACGAAGAAGCTCAATTGCGAGCCCGGCTGGGGCGGGCGCTGGGCACAGGCCGGCAGCAGGGCAGCGCACAGCAGGGCGACAGGGATTGATCGCATCACGGACTCCTCGGGGAACGTGGCAGGGACGGGCAAGGTAGCGCAGCCGCCGGCGCGCGGCCAGCCGTGGCGCATGCGGCATGCTCGCCGTGTACGTTCGAGCTTCCGCTCTACTTCCCGCTTCCGCCATGAGTTTCGCCCGCTTGCCCCGGCCACCGAACCGCGCGCCGCTTCCCGCCGGTTCGGCCGCCGCGAGCCCGGCCGAAACCTGGTTCGCTACCCAGGGCTGGACGCCGTTCCCGTTCCAGCGCGAGGTGTGGGCCGCGATGGCCGCCGGCGAGAACGGCCTGCTCAACGCCACCACCGGCTCCGGCAAGACCTACGCGGTGTGGCTGGGCGCGCTGCAGCGGCGCACGGCTGCCAAGGGGCTGCAGGTGCTGTGGATCACGCCGATGCGGGCGCTCGCCAGCGACACGGCGCAGGCGCTGGCGCGTCCGCTGCCGGCGCTGGCCCCTGGCTTCGCGCTGGCGCAGCGCACCGGCGACACCACCTCCGCCGAGCGCCAGCGCCAGGAGCGGCAGCGTCCGCAGGCGCTGGTGACCACGCCCGAATCGCTGAGCCTGCTGCTCACCCGCGCCGACGCCCAGGCCGAGTTGGGCGGCGTGCACACCGTGGTGGTGGACGAGTGGCACGAGCTGATCAGCAGCAAGCGCGGCGTGCAGGTGCAGCTGGCGCTGGCGCGGCTGCGGCGCTGGAACCCCGCGCTCGTCACCTGGGGCCTGAGCGCCACGCTGGGCAACCTGGAGGAGGCGATGCACACCCTGGTCGGCGCGGGCGGCGGCCGGCTGGTGCGGGGCCGCATCGACAAGCCGCTGACCATCGACACCCTGCTGCCCGAGGGCGATGAGCGCTTCTCCTGGCCGGGGCAGCTGGGCCTGCGCATGCTGCCCGCGGTGGTGCAGGAGATTGACCAGGCCAGCACCTCGCTGGTGTTCACCAACGTGCGAGCGCAGAGCGAAATCTGGTACCAGCGGCTGCTGGAGGCGCGGCCGGACTGGGCCGGATTGATCGCGCTGCACCACGGTTCGCTGGACCGCAGCCTGCGCGAGTGGGTGGAGCAGGGCCTGAAGGAGGGGCGGCTGAAAGCCGTGGTGGCGACCTCCTCGCTGGACCTGGGCGTGGACTTCCTGCCGGTGGAGCGGGTGCTGCAGGTGGGCAGCCCCAAGGGCGTGGCGCGGCTGCTGCAGCGCGCCGGCCGCTCCGGCCATGCGCCGGGCCGCGCCAGCCGTGCCACGCTGGTGCCGACGCAGCTGTTCGAGCTGCTGGAGGCGGCGGCGCTGCGCCGCGCCGCGCTGGCCGGCGCGGTGGAGCCGCGGCGCAGTCCGGACAAGCCGATGGACGTGCTGGTGCAGCACCTGGTGACGGTGGCGCTGGGCGGCGGCTTCGAGGCCGAGGCGCTGCCCGGCGGCGGCTGGGGCGCCCCGGCGCTGTACGAGGAAGTGAGGAGCGCGCCGGCCTACCGCCACCTCACGCGCGAGGAGTTCGACTGGGCGCTGGCCTTCGCGGGGCAGGGCGGCGCCAGCCTGGCGGCCTACCCGCAGTACCACCGGCTGCAGGTGATGGACGGGCGCTTCCGCGTCACGGACCGGGCCATCGCGCACCGGCACCGGCTGCAGGTCGGGACCATCGTCTCTGAAACCACCATGCGGCTGCGCATGGTCAGCGGCGCCTCCCTGGGCACGGTGGACGAGAGTTTCATTTCGCGCCTGGCGCCGGGCGACTGCTTCTGGTTTGGCGGGCGGCTGCTGGAGCTGGTCAGGGTGCGCGAGCTGACGGCCTACGTCACGCGCGCTAGCAAGAAGAGCGGGCGCATTCCCGTCTGGTCGGGGAACCGCATGGCGTTGTCGGATGAATTGGCCGGGGCGCTCCGGGAGCTGCTGTGGGAGGCGGCACGAGGGAAATTCAAGGAGCCCGAATTGCGCGCGGCCCGGCCGATGCTGGAGTTGCAGGCCAGCCTGTCCCGGCTGCCCGGGCCCGACGAGTTATTGGTGGAGCGCCACAAGTCCCGCGAAGGTTGTCACCTCTGGATTTATCCCTTTGCCGGCGGCCCGGTGCACCTGGGGCTGGCGGGATTGCTGGCGTGGCGGCTGGCGCAATCGAAGCCGAACACTTTTTCATTGGCCGTGAACGACCACGGGCTGGAATTGCTCAGCGCCTTGCCGGTGGAGATCGATTCACTGCTGGACGGCTCGATATTCGAGAGTGACCACCTGGAGGCCGATTTATTGGCCAGCCTGGACGCGCGCCAGCTGGCGCAGCGGCGCTTCCGGGAAATCGCGCGCGTGGCGGGGCTGGTCTTTACCGGCTATCCCGGTGCCGCGAAAAGCGCGCGGCAATTGCAGGCCTCCAGCGGCCTGTTCTACGACGTGTTCCGCCAGTACGACCCGGGGAACCTGTTATTGGCCCAGGCGCGCCATGAGGCGCTGGCGCAGGAGCTGGAAATAGGCCGGCTGGAGCGGACGCTGCAAAGGCTGTCCGCCCAGCGGGTGGTGTTGGTCGATCTCAAGCAGCCCAGTCCCTTTGCCGTGCCGCTGATGGTGGAGCGGTGGCGGGAGCAGTTGAGCAATGAGGCTTTGGACCAAAGGCTGAAACGAATTCTCAACCCGCCTTCAATTTGACGCATCAACGCCGTCGTCGAGCGGGCTGCAGATTTCTCTCAGGTCTTTGACGGCTTCCATGGCGGTTTTTATTTTCAGTATGGAGGGCGCTTCCGAGTCGAGCTCTTTTTCCAGCTTTTCCCTTTGCTCCATGATGATATTCCTGAATTCCCGGGCCTGGTTGGTGTCGCTTTCTATGTCTTTCAGGGTAGCCACCAGCAGTCGGGCCGCCTCAAGCGTCAGCGAGGTCAGGTCCTGGCCGGCTTCGTTCGTGATCAGGCTTGCGTGGTCGCTCATGTCCGTGTGTTCGCTTCAAAACTGTTGGGTTCAATGATCATCGGCAGCGCGCGCAAGATTTTTATGGTGTGGTTTCCGCGGACAACTTGAATTCGTAGAATTTTGTTCCCGGTGAAGGTGCCTGGTAATAGGCTTCAGTCCGCTCAAACCCCATGGCTTCATACACCCCCTGCGCCACCACCGTTTGCGGCACCGCGTCCAGGATCAGCCGCTCAAAACCCAGGCCGCGCGCCCGCTCGATCAGTTGTTCGAGCAGGCGCCGCCCCAGGCGTTGTCCCCGGAACCCCGGCCTGACGTAGAGGCGCTTCACTTCCGCACTCCGATCGTCATGCCGCAGCAACCCGACGCAGCCGGCGATGACCGCCTCACTGCGCGCCAGAAGAAATAGCCCGCTCGGCAGCGTGAAAATCTGCTCAAAGCGGGCCATTTCCTGTTCGAAGCCGCGGTAGGACAAATCCATGTCCAGCCAGGCGACATATTCGCGGATCACGGCCTGCAGGGCCGCGGTGTCTCGGGGGAAAACTGCTTCGGTGATGTGGACGGGCATGCGCTCCGGGCCGCTTTTTCAACGCAACGTGACCTGCACCCGATCCAGCTTGGCCGTCAGCTCGCCGTACAGCGCATTCACATACTCGCCGTAAGCCGTGCCGACGTTGTGCGCCAGGAACATCGAAATCACCAGCAGCATCAAATATTCCTTCATGGCACTTCTCTCGGCATGGCGGGCCGAACCGGCGGGGCAGTTCATCAAACTGCTTTTATGCCGCCGGCGCCGGACTTGCGCGAGGCCCCCGGCCCAGGAAGCCGATCCGAGTATGGATTGCTTCACGCAAAGCATTCGTGCTCCAACCGGTTAAGGGTTTGTTGATTTGCGTCAGGCCGCCGGCGCCGTCCGTGCCGGCGGGGCCGTGCGGGCTGCTTCCGGGTTGAGGGCGGCGGGGTGGGTTGCGGCCCGCCTCGGGCCGTTCCCGGCGCGTGACCCGCTCCGGGAGTCCAGATGTCACGCTCGGGCCGGCCGGCCGCCGCCAGCCCGGGGGATGTCCGGTTTATTGTGCGCGTTCCGTCCCGGCCGCCTCTCCGCCCCGCTGCTGTTCCCATGTCCGCCTTGCCCATGCACCGGCCTCCATCGTTCGCGCTCCTGGTGCTGGTGCTGGGCCTGGTGCTGAGCCTGGGCGCCGCGCAGTACGTGCACGGCACCGCGCAGGCGCGCGCGCAGCACGACTTCGAGGCCAGCTCGCGCATCGTGGCCGACATGGTGGCGCGGCGCATGGACAGCTGGAGCAAGGTGCTGCACGGGGTGCGGGTGCTGCTCACGTCCTCGGACAAGCTCACGCGTGCCGACTTCCAGCGCCATGCGCAGCAGCTGGAGCTGCCGCAGCGCCATCCGGGCTTCGTGGCGCTGCAGTTCGTGCGCCACGTGCCCGCGGCGCAGAAGGCGGCGTTCGAGGCCGCGGTGCGGGCCGACACCAGCCTGCGACCCCAGGGCTACCCGGACTTCAGAATCCGCCCGGAGGGTGAGCGGCCGCATTACCTGGTGACGGACTTCATCGAGCCCATGGCGGGCAACGAGGCGCTGTTCGGCCTTGACGTGGCCACGCTGCCCAGGCGCCTCAAGGCCCTCGAAGAGCTGCGCGACAGCGGGCTGCCTGCCGCCTCGGGGCGGCTGCAGCTGTCGCAGATTCCCAGCGACCAGCCCGGGATGGTGCTGCGCCAGCCGGTGTACCGCCCCGCCATGCCGCTGGACAGCGTGGCCGAGCGCCGCGAGGCCTTCGTGGGCGTGGTCGCCGTACTGCTGCGCATGGACGACTTCTTCGAGGGCACCGTGGGCGGCGAGCTGCTGCGGCGGCTGGACCTGCGCGTGTACGACCTGGGCCCGGCCACGCAGGCGGCGCAGCGCCCGGCAGTCGAGAACCTGCTCTACGACAGCGCGGCGGCACGGCCGCAGGTGGAGGCGCCGCGCCAGGCGCTGACCCAGTCCATCCGGCTGCCGGTGGCCGAGCGGGTGTGGCTGCTGGAGCTGCGCCAGCGCGACAGCGACGCCGAGCTGGCGCCGGTGCTGGTGCTGTTCGGCGGCGTGCTGGCGAGCCTGCTGCTGTTCCGGCTGCTGCGCCTGCAGTCGCGGCTGAGCCGGGAGCTGGCCTCGCGCGTGGCCGCGCGCACCGCCGAGCTCGCCGCCGCCAACGCCGCGCTGCGCGCCAGCGAGCAGCGGCTGGAGCTGGCGCTGGCCGGCGCCAACCTGGGACTGTGGGACTGGAACATCGCCACCGGCACCCTGGCCTGGAACGCGCGCTGGGTGGCCATGCGCGGCTGCAGCGCGCCGGACCTGCTGCCCAGCGTGGCGACGTGGCGGGCGCTGGTCCACCCGGAGGACCGCGAAGGCCTGCGGGCGGCGCTGGAGGCGCACCTGCAGGGCCGCACGCCGGCCTTCGAGGCCGAGTACCGCGTCGGCACCGGCGCCAGCCCCTGGCGCTGGGTGCTCGATGCCGGGCGCGTGGTCGAGCGCGACGCCCAGGGCCGCCCGCTGCGCATGGCCGGCACCAACCTCGACATCAGCGAGCGCAAGCTCGCCGAGGAGGACCGCGCCGCGCGCGCGGCCGCCGAGCGCGCCAGCCGCGCCAAGAGCGAGTTCCTGGCGCGCACCAGCCACGAGCTGCGCACGCCGCTCAACGCCATCCTGGGCTTCGCGCAGATGATGCAGCTCGACCGCCAGGCGCCGCTGCCGGCGGCGCAGGCGCCGCGGCTACAGCAGATCCAGGGCGCCGGCGAGCACCTGCTGACCATGATCAACGAGATGCTGGACCTCACCGCCATCGAGGCCGGCAGCGTGCGGCTGGTGCTGGCGCCCGTGACGCTGGCGCCGCTGGTCGCGGCCTGCCTGCAGGCGCTGGAGCCGCTGGCGCGGGCCGCGCAGGTCTCGCTGCACGCCGACATTGCCGACCCGGCCCTGGCGGTGCAGGCCGATGCCACGCGGCTGCGCGAGGTGCTCTTCAACCTGCTGAGCAACGCCGCCAAGTACAACCGCCCCGGCGGCTGGGTGCGGCTGACGGCGCGTGCGGCCGGTGCCGCGCGCGTGAGCGTCGCCGTGGAGGACTGCGGCGCGGGCCTGAGCGACGCGCAGCTGGGCCAGCTGTTCCAGCCCTTCAACCGCCTGGGCGCCGAGCGCTCGGGCATCGAGGGCACGGGGCTGGGGCTGGTGATCGCGCAGCGGCTGGCGCGGCTCATGCACGGCAGCCTGCAGGCGGCCCGGCGCGAGCAGGGCGGCAGCGTGTTCACGCTGGAGCTGCCCGTGGCAATGCCGCTGTCGCTTTCATCCGAGGTCGTCCAGGAGGCCACCGTCGTCCCGGCCCCAACCGAAGCCAAGGCGGCGCTGGTCACCGCTTTACCCGCCGGGCCCGAGGCCGCGACGCGGATGGAGAGCACCGCCGCGGCGCCGGTGCCCGCCCTGGCTTGCAGCGAGGCCGTGCCGGCAACTGTGTCCGCGCCGGACGCGGCGCCCGGACCGGCGCTGGTGCTCTACATCGAGGACGAGCCGGTCAATGCGCTGCTGGTGCGGCACATCCTGTCCCTGCGCCCGGATTGCGAACTGCGCGTGGCCGACACCGGCGGCGCGGGCATCGCGCTGGCGCGGCAGCAGCGCCCGGCGCTGGTGCTGATCGACCTGAACCTGCCCGACATGAGCGGCCACGAGGTGCTGGCGGCGCTGCGCGCCGACCCGGCCACGCGCGGCCTGCGCTGCGTGGCGCTGACGGCCGACGCCATGCCTGAGAGCATGGAGCGGGCGCGGGCCTGCGGCTTCGACGCGTTCTGGAGCAAGCCCATCGAGGTGCACGCCTTCCTGCACGGGCTCGACGAGCAGCTGGCGCTGGCGCGCGACGCGGTGCCGGCCTGAGGGGCGCAGGCGGCGGCGCACAATCGCCGCATGGGACGTGTTGCTCGCCTGTTCAAGGCCGCGCGCCAGGGGCGCCTCAAGACGATGCTGCTGGCGCTGTGGAAGCTGTTCAAGCATCCCGAGACGCCGCTGGCGGCCAAGCTGGTGGCGGTGGCCGTGATTGCCTACGCCGTCAGCCCCATCGACCTGGTGCCCGACTTCATCCCCGTGCTGGGCCAGCTCGACGACCTGATCCTGCTGCCGCTGGGCATCGCGCTGGCGGTGCGGCTCACGCCCGCGCCGCTGTGGGAGGCACGGCTGCGCGAGGCCGAGGCCGAGGCCGACAAGCTGCCGCGCATGCTCTGGGGCGCGGTGGCCATCGTGCTGCTGTGGCTGCTGGTGGTGGCGGGCTTGGTGCGCTGGTGGATGAGCCGGCAGTCATGAGATGAAGCACCGCTGCGCCGCCCGCAGCCTTCGCGACCGCCGGCCGGGGCGCTGGATGCTGCTGTCGGCGCTGGCGGCGGCGCTGCTGCTGGCGGCCGCTCCCGCGGCGCAGGCCCGCAAGCCGGCCGAGCTGCAGGGGCGGGCCGAGCGCGTGGTGGACGGCGACACGCTGTGGATCGCGCCGCGCGACGGCGGGCGCGCCCTGAAGGTGCGCCTGCAGGGGCTGGACGCCCCCGAGCTGTGCCAGGCCTGGGGGCCGCAGTCGCGCGCCGCGCTGCAGGCCCTGGTGCGCCGGCGCGAGCTGCACGTGCGCGTGGCCGCGCGCGACGGCTACGGCCGGCTGGTGGCGCGGCTGTTCGATGCGCAGGGCCAGGACCTGGGCGAGCGGCTGGTGCGCGAGGGCGCGGCCTGGAACGACGGCTGGCGCCGCCGTCCCGGCCCCTACGCCCAAGCCGAGCGCGCGGCCCGCGCCTTGGGACTGGGCCTGCATGCCGACGCCGCGGCCCTGCATCCGCGCGAGTTCCGGCGTCGGCACGGCCCCTGCGAGCCGCGTTGAGCACCCAGGACCCCGACGGCGCTGCGCCTTCCGCAAACCCGCATAGCCTCGGGGCAGGGGGATCGGGCATGCTTCTCGCTCGGATCTCGAAACCAGGGCGCGCGCCGCGAGGGGATGGAGGGCAGCGTGCCGACCCGGTGATCCGGAAGAAGTATTCATGACCGAGCTGCTGAATCTGCTGGCCGCCATTGCCCTGCTGGTATGGGGCACCTTCATCGTGCGCACCGGGGTGCTGCGCCTGTTCGGCGAAAACCTGCGCCACGTGCTGGCCCGCAGCCTGGGCTCGCGGCCTTCGGCGCTGCTGTCGGGCATGGGCGTGACGATGCTGCTGCAGTCGGGCACCGCCACCTGCATGCTCATGGCCTCCTTCGTGGGCCGGCAGCTCGTGCCCACCTCGGCGGCGCTGGCCGTCATGCTCGGCGCCGACATGGGCTCCAGCCTCATGGCGGTGGTGTTCTCCTTCGACCTGTCGTGGCTGTCGCCGCTGCTGATCTTCGTCGGCGTGGTGATGTTCATCTCGCGCGAGAAGAGCGCCGTGGGCCGCTTCGGCCGCGTGCTCATCGGCCTGGGGCTGATCACGCTGGCGCTGCACCTGATCATGGAGAGCACGCACCCGCTGGTGGCCTCGCCGGTGGTGCGCGCGCTGCTGAGCGCCATGCCGCGCGAGATCGTGCCCAACCTGCTCATGGGCGCGCTGCTGGCGGTGCTGTCCTATTCCAGCCTGGCCATCGTGCTGCTCACGGCCACGCTGGCGGCGCAGGGGCTGCTGGCGCCGACGGTGGCGCTGGGGCTGGTGCTGGGCGCCAACCTGGGCAGCGGGCTGCTGGGCGTGCTGTCCACGCTGCGCGGCTCGGTGGCCACGCGCCGGCTGCCGGTGGGCAATCTGCTGTTCAAGGTCGCGGGCTGCGTGCTGGCCATCCCGCTGCTGCCGCAGCTCCCCGCCTGGCTGCAGCTGGCCGCGCCCTCGGTGGCGCGCCAGGTGGTGCTGTTCCACCTGGGCTTCAACGTGGCGCTGGCGCTGCTGTTCGTGGCCGCCACCGGCGTGCTGGCCCAGTGGCTGGAGCGCTGGCTCACCGAGCCCCCGGCGCCGCTGACCCCCGCGAGGCCGCAGCACCTGGACCCGATGGCGCTGGACACGCCCTCCCTGGCCATCAGCTGCGCCGCGCGCGAGGCGCTGCACCAGGCCGACATCGTCGAGACCATGCTGCGCGGCATCGAGCCGGTGCTGCGCCACGACGACCTGGAGCTGGCGCAGCAGCTGCGCAAGATGGACGACACGGTGGACGCGCTGTACTCGGCCATCAAGTTCTACCTGACGCAGATCTCGCGCGAGGCGCTGTCGGAGCGCGAGGGCCGGCGCTGGACCGACATCGTCTCCTTCACCATCAACATGGAGCAGATCGGCGACATCATCGAGCGCGTGCTGCAGGACATCGAGGACAAGAAGATCCGCAAGAAGCGGCGCTTCTCCGACGCCGGCATGGCCGAGATCGTGCACCTGCACCAGCGCCTGCTGCAGAACCTGCGCCTCGGGATGAGCGTGTTCCTCGAAGGCAACGTGCACGACGCGCAGAAGCTGCTGGAGGAGAAGGCGCGCTTCCGCAACCTGGAGCACGAGTACGCCGCCAGCCACATCGTGCGGTTGCAGGCCAACACGCCGCACAGCATCGAGACCAGCAGCCTGCACCTGGACCTCATCAGCGACTTGAAGCGCATCAACTCGCACATCTGCTCGATCGCCTACCCGATCCTGGAGTCCAACGGCGCGCTGGCCGCCCCCGCGCGGCAGCTGCCCGCGGCCTCGGCGGCGGCGGTGCCGATGCAGCAGGTCAAGGACGTGTGAGGACAAGAGGGCGCCGGGGTTGCGCCCTCAACCCGGCGCCGGCCGGCTGAAGCCGCGCCTCAGCGCGGTGCGCGCCGCACCAGCGTGCTCTTGCCGAACAGGCTCTGCACCATGTCTACCGCCACCTCGGCGGTGCGGTTGCGCACGTCCAGCGCGGGGTTGAGCTCCATCACGTCCAGCGAGGCCATGCGCCCGGTGTCGGCGATCATCTCCATGCACAGCTGCGCCTCGCGGTAGGTGGGGCCGCCCATCACGGTCGTGCCCACGCCGGGGGCGAAGGAGGGGTCGAGAAAATCGACGTCGAAGCTCACGTGCAGGTGGGTGTTGGCGTCCAGCGTGGCCAGCGCCAGCTCCATGGTGTGGCGCATGCCCATCTCGTCGATGTAGCGCATGTCGAACACCTCCAGCCCGGCGTCGTGCAGCAGCTGCTTCTCGCCGGCGTCCACGCTGCGGATGCCAATCTGCTTGACCCACTTCGGGCTCACCGCCGGCACGTGGCCGCCGATCTCCACCAGCGGCTGCGGGCCGAAGCCGCACAGGCAGGCCACGGGCATGCCGTGGATGTTTCCGCTGGGCGTGATCTGGTCGGTGTTGAAGTCGGCGTGGGCATCGAGCCAGAGCACGCGCAGCTTCTTGCCGGCTTCGCGGCAGTGGCGCGCCACGGCGCTGATGGAGCCCAGGCCCAGGCAGTGGTCGCCGCCCAGCAGGATCGGGAAGCGGCCGGACTGCAGCTCGGCGTACACCGCCTCGTGCACCGCGCGGTTCCAGGCCAGCACCTCGTCGAAGTGACGGTAGCCCTCCACCGGCGGCAGCCAGGGGTTGGCCGGGCCGGTGAGGTTGCCGCGGTCCTCCACGTTCAGGCCCATCTCGCCCAGCAGCGGGCCGATGCGCGCCACGCGCAGCGCCTCCGGGCCCATGCTGGCGCCGCGGGCGCCGGCGCCCACGTCGGTGGGCGCGCCGATGAGGCTGACGTTGCGGTTCATGCGCGGTTCCTCCTGAACGGTGTGGGTGCTGCCATGCCCACGGGCAGCCGTCGTGCCGGCTCAGATGTCGTCGGCGAATTCCCCGGTCTGGGTCACGGGCGCGTCGAAGCCGTAGATCTCGGTAAGCCGCTCCCAGGCCTCCTCGGCCGTCTCCACGAAGTGGAAGAGGTTGACGTCGCCCGGGCTGATCATGCCGGTCTCCACCAGCCACTCGAAGTTGATGAGCCGGCTCCAGAACTCGCGCCCGAACAGCAGCACCGGGCGCGGGCGCGACTTGCCGGTCTGGATCAGCGTCAGCACCTCGAACAGCTCGTCGAGCGTGCCGAAGCCGCCGGGGAAGCACGCCAGCGCGATGCTGCGCATCAGGAAGTGCATCTTGCGCAGCGCGAAGTAGTGGAACTGGAAGCACAGCTCCGGCGTGATGTACGGGTTGGGCGCCTGCTCGTGCGGCAGCACGATGTTGAGGCCGATGCTCTTGCCCTCCACCTCGAAGGCGCCGCGGTTGCCCGCCTCCATGACGCCGGGGCCGCCGCCGGTGACGACGTAGATCGGCGTCTCGTGCGAGCGCGACTGCGTGGTCACCAGCGCCGCGAAGCGCCGGGCCTCGTCGTAGAAGCGGCTCATCAGCAGCGCCATCTCGGCGCGCCTGAGCGCCTGGGGCTCGCCCAGATCGCGCGCGGCCTGCAGCCGCAATTGCGCCTCCTCCGGCGGCAGCACGCGCGCGCTGCCGAAGATGACGATGGTGGACTCGATGCCCTGCTCGCGCTGCACCAATTCGGGCTTGAGCAGCTCCAATTGCATGCGCACCGGGCGCAGCTCCTCGCGCAGCAGGAAGGCCGGATCGGTGAAGGCCAGCCGGTAGGCGCTCTCGGGGCCGGCGTAGGGGGAGGGCTCTTGCAGGGACAGCGCTTCTTCCTCGGCCGTGGGGAAGTTGCGTGCGGTCAGCTCAGTGCGCTTTTCCATAGGACTGCTTGGGTGGTGTGTGGCGTTTTTGTCGGGGTCAGTGGGCGGCGCGCTCGCCGCACACGGGGCACTGGGCGGTGCGCTCGATGCGGATGTCGGTCCACTCCATGCTGCGCGCGTCCAGCATCTGCAGCCGCCCGGCCAGCGACTGCCCGATGCCCGCAAGCAACTTCAGGGCCTCGGCGGCCTGGACGCTGCCGATGATGCCCACCAGCGGCGCGAACACGCCCATGGTGGCGCAGCGCACCTCTTCGGCGCCGGCCTCGGGCGGGAAGACGCAGGCGTAGCAGGGGGCCTCGGGGCGGCGGGTGTCGTAGACGGCGATCTGCCCATCGAAGCCGATGGCCGCGCCCGAGACCAGCGGCTTGCCGTGGCGCACGCAGGCGGCGTTGACGGCGTGGCGGGTGCCGAAGTTGTCGCTGCAGTCCAGCACCACGTCGGCGTCGCGCACCAGCTCGTCGAGCCGCGCCGCGTCCACCTTCTCCTGCAGCGTGACCACGCGCGTTTCGGGATTGAGGGCGTGGATGCTGGCCGCGGCGGAGAGCACCTTGGGCAGGCCCACATGCGCCATGTCGTGTGCGATCTGGCGCTGCAGGTTGGTCAGGTCCACGGTGTCGTGGTCCACCAGCGTGATCCGGCCCAGGCCCGCGGTGCCCAGGTACAGCGCCACCGGCGAGCCCAGCCCGCCGGCGCCGATGACCAGGGCGTGGCTGTCGAGCAGTTTCTGCTGGCCTTCCACGCCGAGTTCGTTGAGCAGGATGTGGCGCGAGTAGCGCAGCAGCTGGTCGTCGTTCATCGCGTCAGCATAGCCGCCCTGAAAAGCGTGAAGCCCGCGCGCGGCGGGCTTCGTGTCTGCGTGTGTCAGGCGGCGGGACCGGGCTGGCTCAGGCTCAGTTGGTTTCGGACTCGGGCTTGCGCTCGGTCATGGTCTTGCTCACCAGCACGGGCTTGCCCTTGAGCCGGTTGAGCGCCTGCACGAGCTGGAAGTCCTCGTTGCTGCCGAACTCGGGCAGCGGCTTGGGCGGCTCGGCGCGCTTGGCCAGCTGCTCCTCGAGCTTCTGGCGCGCCTCCTCGCGGGCCTTCTCGCGCGCCTCGTCGCGCTTCTCCTCGCCCTGCACCAGGTGCTTGTCGAGGTCGGCCTCGCGCATGCGCAGCGCGGCGAAGACGTTGCCCTCGGCCGTCTCGTCCAGCCACACGTCGGGCACGATGCCCTTGGCCTGGATCGAGCGCCCGCTGGGCGTGAAGTAGCGCGCCGTGGTGATCTTGAGCGCGGTGTCGGGCGTGAGCGGACGCACCGTCTGCACCGAGCCCTTGCCGAAGGTCTGCGCGCCCATGACGACGGCGCGCTTGTGGTCCTGCAGCGCGCCGGCGACGATCTCGCTGGCCGAGGCCGAGCCCTCGTTGACCAGCACCACCATCGGCACCTTCTTGACCGCTTCGGGCAGCCGCTTGAGCGGGTCGGCCCCGCCGCGGCGCTGGTAGAACTCCGGCGAGGCCTTGAAGCTGGCCTTGGAGTCGGGCAGCTGGCCGTTGGTGGTCACGACCACCACGTCGGAAGGCAGGAACGCCGCCGAGATCGCCACCGCGCCTTCGAGCAGGCCACCCGGGTCGTTGCGCAGGTCCAGCACCAGGCCCTTGAGGTTGGGCTCCTGCTTGTAGATCTCCTCGAGCTTGCGCACGAAGTCGTCCACGGTGCGGTCCTGGAACTGGCTCACGCGCAGCCAGGCGTAGCCGGGCTCCACCACCTTGGAGCGCACGCTCTGCACGCGGATCTCCTCACGCGTGATGGTCACGGGGAAGGTGCGGCTCTCGGCCTTGCGGAAGATGGTGAGCTGCACCTTGGTGCTGGGCTCGCCGCGCATGCGCTTGACGGCCTGGTCCATGGTCAGGCCCTTGACGGCGGTGTCGTCGATCTTGGTGATCAGGTCGCCGGACTTGAGTCCGGCGCGGAAGGCCGGCGAGCCCTCGATGGGCGACACCACCTTGACCAGCCCGTCCTCCATGCCGATCTCGATGCCCACGCCCACGAAGCGGCCGCTGGTGCCTTCGCGGAATTCCTTGAACGTCTTCTTGTCGAAATACTGGCTGTGCGGATCGAGCCCCGAAACCATGCCGGCGATGGCGTCGGTGAGCAGCTTCTTCTCGTCCACCGGCTCGACGTAGTCGGTCTTGACGATGCCGAAGACCGCAGCCAGTTGCTGCAGCTCTTCCAGCGGCAGCGGCGAAGTCGTGCTGCGGGCCACGGCCTGCAGTTGCATCGTGGTGAGCGCGCCCGCCACGGCGCCGATGGCCACGAGGCCGGCGACTTTCAATTTGGCACCCATGTGAACAGCTTTCCCGCGAGATGAACCAGTCCAGGGCAGTATAAGGTTGCCCCCCCGCGGGTCAGCGCCCGCAGGGCCATAAGGTGGCGCGCCACCTCAGGCTTTCAAGCGAATTTCACGCCTGAAGCCGGTAGAAGCCCTCGCGCCAGGCGCTCCAGCCAGGTTTTTGACGACGGTACGCGCCGGCCGGGCAGGGCGGGAAGCTCACTTCGCCGCAGGCCCCGATCCCCGGACCTCTCAGACCGTGCCCGGCTCGGCCGCGGTGGCGCGGTCGAAGGTCACCACGTGATCCACCTCGGCGCGGATGCCGATCCATTCGCCCACCTCGTGATCGTGGTGCGAAGGCACATGCGCCAGCAGCCGCTCGCCGCTGGCCAGGCGCAGCGTGTAGAGGAAGGCCGCGCCGCGGAAGGCCTTGTGCTCGATGCGCGCCTTCAGCGGCGAGGCGTCGTCGTGGACGATGTCGTCGGCGCGCAGCAGCACCTCGCAGGCGCCGTCGGCGTCGCCCGCGGGCAGCGGGCATTCCGCCACGTGGCGCAGCTCGCCCAGCGCGGTGCGCACGCGCGCGCCCTCGCCGTCGCTGACGATGCGCGCCGGCGCGAACACGCCGTGGCCGATGAAGTCCGCCACGAAGCGCGTGGCCGGGCGGTGGTAGAGCGTGTAGGCATCGTCCCACTGCGCCAGCCGCCCGCCGTGCATCACGCCGATGCGGTCGCCCAGTGCGAAGGCTTCCATCTGGTCATGCGTGACGAACAGCGCCGTGGTGCCGGTGGCCTTCAGGATCGCGCGCACCTCGTGCGTCAGCCGCTCGCGCAGCTCCACGTCCAGGCTGGAGAAGGGCTCGTCCAGCAGCAGCAGCCGCGGCTGCGGCGCCAGCGCGCGCGCCAGCGCCACGCGCTGCTGCTGGCCGCCGGAGAGCTGGTGCGGCGCGCGCCCGGCCGCATGCGCCAGGCCCACCAGCTCCAGCATCTGCTGCACGCGCGCCTTGCGCTCGCCGCGCGCCAGGTGCCGCAGCCCGAAGGCCACGTTCTCGGCGATGGAGAGGTGCGGGAACAGCGCGTAATCCTGAAACACCATGCCGATGCGCCGCGCCTCGGGCGCCACGTGTACGCCGCGCGCAGGCTCGTCCAGCACCTGGCCGTCCATCAGGATGCGCCCGCCGGCCAGCGGCTCCAGCCCGGCCACGGCGCGCAGCAGCGAGGTCTTACCGCAGCCCGAGGGGCCGATGAGCACCCCGATCTGCCCGGCCGCCAGGCCCAGCGATACCGCCTCCACCGCACCGCGTGCGCTGCCGGCGTAACGCACGCTGACTTGATCGAGTTGCAGAAACATGGGCCTATCATACGGCTCAATGAAAACAATTCGCATTTGCGCGAGATCAATCATGGGGAGTGCGTCGTGATGCGGCGTTTGCTGGCGCTGGGCTGCGCGCTGCTGGCCTTGCCGGTGCTGGGTGTGCTGGGGGCGTGGTTCGCGCTGGATGCGGCGGCGATGGAGGTGCTGCGCCACCAGGCCTCGACGGTGCTGCCGGGCTACGCGCTGCAGTCGCTGCTGCTGGGCGCCAGCGTGGCCGTGGGCGTGGCCGTGGTCGGCGGGGCCACCGCCGCGGCGGTGACGCTGTTCGACTTTCCGGGGCGGCGCGTCTTCGAGTGGGCGCTGCTGCTGCCGCTGGCCATGCCGGCTTACGTGCTGGCCTACGCCTACACCGACTGGCTGGCCTACGGCGCGCCGCTGCAGACGCTGCTGCGCGAGCTGCTGGGTGTGCAGGGGGCGCTGTGGCCCGACGTGCGCAGCCTCTGGGGCGCGGTGCTGCTGTTCGTGCTGTGCCTCTATCCCTACGTGTACCTGCTGGTGCGCACGGCGCTGGCCGAGCGCGCGGTGCAGCTGATGGAGGCGGCCCGGCTGCTGGGCGCCGACATGCGCCGCCGCGTGCTGACGGTGGCGCTGCCGCTGGCGCGCCCGGCGCTGGCCGCGGGCGTGGCGCTGGCGCTGATGGAGACGCTGGCCGACTACGGCGTCGGCGCGTACTTCGGCCTGACCACCTTCTCCACCGGCATCTACAAGGCCTGGCTGGTGATGAACGACCGCACCGCCGCCGCGCAGCTGGCCTCCATCCTGCTGCTGCTGGTGGCGCTGCTGCTGACGCTGGAGCGGCGCGCGCAGGCGCGGCTGCGCTTTGCCACGCGCGGCGGCGGCCCGGCGGTGGAGGCGCGGCCCGCGCGGCTGCGCGGGCGCAAGGCCGTGGCGGCGTGGCTGCTGTGCGCGCTGCCGGTGTTCCTGGGCTTCCTGCTGCCGGTGGCGGTGCTGCTGCGCATGCTGTGGCAGGAGGTGCGCTATTCGGAGTTTGGGCTGCCCGTCGAGCGCTTCCTGCAGTGGGGCTGGTCCAGCCTGCAGCTCGCGGGCCTGGCCGCCATCGCCGCGGCGCTGCTGGCGCTGCTGCTGGGCTTCGCCATGCGCCAGCAGCCCGCGCGGCGCGGGCGCCTGCCCGATGCCCTGGGCGTGACGGCGCGGGTCGTGAGCCTGGGCTATGCCGTGCCGGGCGCCGTGATTGCCGTGGGCATCCTGCTGCCGCTGGGCTTGGTGCAGGAGCGCTGGCCGCAGCTGGGGCTGCCCGCGCTGGTGACGGGCAGCATCGTCGGGCTGCTCTACGCCTACCTGGTGCGCTTCTCGGCCGTGGCGCTGCAGTCGGTGGAGGCCGGCTACGCGCGCGTGCCCCGGGCCATCGACGACAGCGCCCGCATGCTGGGCGCGGGCCGCTGGCGCGTGCTGGCGGAGCTGCACGCGCCGCTGCTCAAGCGCTCGGTCATGGCCGCGGCGCTGCTGGTGTTCGTGGACGTGATGAAGGAGCTGCCCGCCACGCTGGTGCTGCGGCCCTTTGCCACCGACACGCTGGCGGTGGTGGCCTTCAACTTCGCGCGCGACGAGCGCCTGGGCGAGGCCGCGCTGCCCTCGCTGGCCATCGTGGCGGTGGGACTGATCCCGGTGGTGATGCTGTCGCGGGCGCTGCGGCGGCGCTGAGGCCGCGCGGCGACGCCCTCGACACGGCCTCAGCACACCCGCCGCAGCGCTCCGGGCACGAAGGCGACGCTGGATTCCCCTGCCACGCAGATGCGGTTCTTGCCGCCGCGCTTGGCGGCGTAGGAGGCGGTGTCGGCTGCGGCCAGCAGCGCCTGCGCGCAGCCGCCGTCGCGCGGAAACTGCGCCAGCCCGATGGAAGCGCTCAGCCGCGCCGTCGCGCCGCCGGGCAGTGGCAGCGGCCTGCTCACCGCCTGCAGCAGCCGCTGCGCCGTGGCCCAGGCCTGGGCCTCGTCCACCGGGGCCTGCAGCGCCACCACAAACTCGTCGCCGCCGGGGCGCGTCACCAGGTCCTCGGCGCGCAGCGTGCCGTGCAGCCGCGCCACGATCTCGCGCAGCACCGTGTCGCCCGCGGCATGGCCGTGGTTGTCGTTGATGGCCTTGAAGCCGTCCAGGTCCAGCGCCAGCACCGCCAGCGGCTGCTGCTGGCGCCGCGCGTCGCGCAGCAGCCGCTCCAGGTGCTGGTCCAGCCCGCGGCGGTTGTAGGCGCCGGTGAGCGGGTCGCGCAGCGAGGCCTCCTCCAGCGCCTTCTCGGCGCGCAGCCCGGCCTGCACCAGGGCCCGGGTGCGCTGTTGCAGCAGCAGCCCGCCCACCAGTGCCAGCAGCAGCGTGGCGCCCAGCACCAGCTGCAGGTAGGTGTTCTGCGTGCGCCGGATCTCGTCGTGCCAGCGCAGCCGGCTCAATTCCACCTCCTCGGCCTCCAGCAGCAGGCGGCGCATGTGGGCGATGGCGGGCAGCGGCAGCGGCGCCGTGGCGGGGCCGCCGTCCAGCGCCTGCTGCAGCAGCGGGCCCAGGGTCGATTCCCACTCGGCGATGCGCGCGAACAGCACCCGCTGCGCCGGCTCGACCCCCAGCGCCTGCAGCGCCGCGGCGCGCGGGCAGGGCGGCTCGCAGCGCATGCGCAGGCGCAGCAGCGCGGGGTTGTCGGTGGTCTGGTAGATGCGCAGCGCGTCCTCGATGTCCAGCAGCCGGCCGCGCAGCTGGTTGATCTCGCCCACCAGCGCCTGCGCCTGCTCGTGCGCCTGCATCACCTGGCCCGAGCGGCCGTTCTGCATCAGCGCCATCAGCGCCAGCACCAGGAACAGCGCGATGAAGCCGATCAGCCCCAGGCGCTGCAGTCGCTCGAAGCGGTGGAACACGCCCGGGCGCACCGAGGCGTCAGGGCGGCTGGAGGTGGTACGGAAGAGGCGGAGCAGGGCGTCCATGTGCCCTGCTGATCGGCCCGGAGGTGGGGCCTTCAAGTAAGCGGCTGTTGCAAAAGCTTGTCACGTTGTTGCAACAACAGCTTGGTAGGGAGGGGTGCTGGTCCCGCCGACAGGAATCGAACCTGTATTTGCCGCTTAGGAGGCGGCCGTTCTATCCATTGAACTACGGCGAGCGCGGACAGCGGCGCGGATTCTCGCACGGCGCGCGGTGCCCTTCCGGCCCAGGCCGCCAAGCACCTCGGGACACCGCCATGGCTTGCCCTTCCGCCCTTTCAAGACAGTCAGCGACTGTTTCCTGTGGGTTCATGGTGTCGCCATTCGAATGCCGGAAAGTGACTCCATCAGTGTGTGTAAGTTGACAATCGCTGGCGGCACTCAGTTCCAGCGCCAGCTGCGCAGCAGGTCCACCGAGTTCTGCTCGCCCGACTGGCCGCGCAGCGTGAAGCGGTGCGCCAGGCTGTAGATGAGCTGCCAGGTGCCGCTGGCGCTGCCGATGCCGCGCTCGTAGCCCACCCACCAGCGCCGCGACAGCTGCCGCCCCAGCGACACCACCGTCTGGCGCAGCTCGCCGTCGTCGCGCTGGCGCACGGCCAGGTCGTCCAGGCCCAGGTTGCGCAGCAGGTTGCGGCCCGCGGCGTCGCCGTCCTGACCAGCCAGCAGCGCCAGCGCCGCGCGCTGCAGCAGCGCGGTGTCGGCGCGGCCCAGGCCGTCCGGCGCACGGCCCGTCACCAGCCAGGACAGCTTGTCCAGCTCGCTGACCTCGGGTTCGCTGTACAGCCGCACGCGCGGGTTCTGCGCCGTGCCCAGGATCTGCACGCCCACGCGCACCTCGTCCAGCCGCGGGCGCAGCGCCAGGATGTCCAGCCGCGGGTTGTCCACCGGCCCGGAAAAGACGATCTCGCCGCGCTCGATCTCCAGGTTTTGCCCGTAGGCAGCGTAGCGGCCCTGCAGCGTGCGCACGGTGCCGTGCAGCTGCGGCCGTCCGCCGGGTGTGCTCACCGCCAGCTCGCCGCCGAGCCGGGTGTCGATGCCCTGGCCGCGCAGCCGCAGCTGCGGGCCCAGGTCCAGCCGCAGATCGACCCGCGCCCGCCGCATCAGCGCCGAGGGCTCACCCGGCGTTGCCGCGCCGCCCGGCGTGTGCGGGCGGTTCAGCACCGTGACGTCGGCGTCCAGCGCCGGCGCCTCGCGCTGGCTGATGTCGATCAGGCCCTCGTCCACCGCCAGCCGCCCGTCCAGCGCCAGCTGCTGCGCCTGCAGCGCCAGCGCTGCCTGCCCGCTCACCGACAGCCGCCGGTCGAAGCGCCCCAGCACCCGGAAGCGCTTCAGCTGCAGCTGCAGCGCCGCGCTCGGCGTCGCGCCGAAGCGCGCGCCGCCGGTGGCTTGCAGCGTCCCGTCGCCGGCCTGGAGGCTGAAACGCTCGATGCGCGCGTCCTCGCCGCGCAGCGCCATGGCGACTTCGCCGTCGCGCAGGTCCACGCCCAGCAGCAGGTTGCGCAGCGCCAGGCGCGAGGCGTCGAGCCGCCCGGTGATCTCCGGCGCCCCGAAGCGCCCCCCCAGGCCGGCGCCGGCATGCAGCCGCCCGCCCAGGCGCCAGCCCGGCGGCACCCAGGGCGCCCATACGCCCAGGTCGTCCACGCGCAGCTCCAGCACGCCCTGCATCGGGTCCTGCGCCGAGGGCCAGGGCACGCGCGGGCGGCTCTGCACCACCTGCGCCCCGGCCAGCACGCCGAAATGGCGCGCCGCCATGGCCTGGGTGAAGGTCCAGCGCCCGTTCTGCACCTGCAGCGCCAGGCGCAGATCCGTCATGCCGAAGGGTTGCACGCCGCCGACTTCGTCGCTGCGCTGCAGGTCGCCGCGCAGCCGCTCCACGACGACTTCGCTGCCCTGCGGGTCGGCGCTGTCGAAGCGCAGCCGGCCGCCCACTTCCAGGTCGCCGCCCCAGCCGAAGCCGGGTTGCAGCCGCTGCAGCCAGGGCGCCACGCGCAGCGCCTGCAGCTCGGCCTGGGCGCGCAGCCGCGGCGGCGCGTCGGGCGTGGCGGGTGCGCTCCAGTCCAGCTGCGACCAGCGCAGCGCCAGGCCCAGCGTCTCCAGCGCGCCCGGCGCCAGCGTGACGCTGCGCAGCGCCGGGTCGAAGGCGAGCTGCGCCTGCAGCGGCGCGGCGCTGAGCCAGGGCGTGCCCCGGCCGCCACGGGCGCGGGCCTGCAGCGTCTGCGCCTGCAGGGCCCAGCGGCTCAGGTTCCCCTCCTGCCAGGTGCCGCTGCCGCGCAGCGTGAGTTCCGTGCCGGTGGAGGGGCCGATCAGGCTGTCGGCCCAGGCGGGCGGGCGCAGCGGGCTGGACGCGTCGAGCTCCACCTGGTGCGTCGACCAACGCCCCTGCAGCCGCGCGCGCAGCTGGTCCAGCCGCGCGGCGCCGGCCTGCTGCAGGCCGGCGGCGTCCAGCGCCAGCGCCAGCGGGGCGTCGCTGCGCCCCGGCGCCCGCAGCTCCCAGCGCGCCTGGCCCTGGGCGAGACGCCAGGCGCCCAGCGCCAGCCCGCTCGTTTCCAGCGTGCCCTGCGTGCGCCAGTCGCGCGGGCCGCCGGCGTGCAGCTTCGCCTGGGCGCTGAGCCGGCCCTCGCGCGGCCACAGCGCCGGCAGCGACGGGTGCAGGCGGCTCAAGGGCGCCAGCGTGGCCAGCGCGGGAGCGTCCACATTGACTTGCCATTCCGGCGCGGCCCGGCCGGCGGCGCGGCCGTCCAGCTCCAGGCGGTTGGCGCCCAGCTGCAGCCGGGCTTGGGCCTGCAGCCCGGCGCCGGCGTCGCGCCACGACAGTTTTCCCTGCACCGGCACGCCGGCCAGGCGGCCCGGGGCCAGCGTGAGGGCGGCCTGGCCGCGCAGCGCTCGCGGCAGCGGCTGCCCGGCAGCGGCGGAGAGCTGCGCGTCCCACTCGCCGCTGAGCGTCGTCGGCGCGGGCGTGGCCGGCCACCACGGCACCGGGTCGAAATTCTTCAGCTGCCCCTGGGTCCGTGCCTGCCAGGAGCCCGAGGGATCGAGCTCCAGGTGGGCCTGCGCCCGGGCCTGGGCGCTGCCGGCGCGGGCGTCGAACTCGTCCAGCGCCACCGACCAGCGCGCGGCCGTGGCCGGGCCCTCGCGCCGGGCCTGCAGGGCGAGCTTGGCCTGCACGGCCGGGCCGCCGTCCTGCGTGCCGCGCAGCTCCGCCTGGACCTTGAGCGCCAACGCTGCCGGCGCGGGCGGGGCCGGCGTGCCGGGCAGGGCGATGCCGGACAAGTTCAACGCCAGCGGCCCGTCCAGCTGCAGTGCGGGCAGACGCGCATCCAGCCGCGCCGGCTGCAGGCGCCGCAGCCGGCCCTCCAGTGCCAGCACCGCGCCTTCCCAATGGCCGCTGCCGCTGAAACTGCCGGCGCGGCCCTGGGCGTCGCCCAGCTCCAGCGCCAGGGCCTGCAGCTCCAGCCGGTCGCGCCGCTCGGGGCGGGCGCCCAGGGTGAGCTGGGCGCTGCGCAGCGGCAGTTGCCGCGCGCTCCAGCGGCCGGGGCGGGCGTTGTCCAGCGCCAGGTCCAGCTCCAGCGGCGCGCCGGCGCTGCCGCCGCGCAGGTCGGCGTGGCCGGTCAGGCTCGTCACCGGCAGCGTGGGCCACAGGGCCGACAGGTCCAGGGCCTGCGTGCGCGCCTGCAGCTGCTGCAGCGGCCAGTCGGCGAAGGGCGCCAGCCGCGCCTGGGCGTCCAGGCTGGGTGTCGCGGCGGCGCCCCGCGCCGGGCCGCCCGTCGGCACGGGCGCGCCGTGCAGCGTCGCTGCCACGTCGATCTGCGCCAGCGTGCCCGTGAGTGCGAGCTGGGCCTGCCAGGGCGGCTGCACTTCGGCCAGCGCGTCGGCCTGTACTTGTGCCTGCAGCGCCATGGGCGCGCCGGCGCCGATCTGGCCGCTGGCCTGCAGGGCCAGGCGCTGCCACTGCAGCGTCAGTGCTTCCAGCCGGTGCACGCTGCCGCTCTGGGCGCCCAGCTCGGCCGTGAGCCGCAGCGCGTGCACCGGTGGCTGCGTGCCGATCTGCAGCGTGGCGATGCGCAGGTCCTGCACACGCAGCCGCAGCGGCAGGCGCAGCGAGCGGGGAATGTCTCTTATGGGCGGCGTCTCGTCCGCCGCCCGGCCCGGCTGCCAGGCCACGCGCGCCGCCTGGGGTGCCTGGAGATGCAGGCCCAGCCAACCGCCGGGCGGGCGGAAGGTCCAGCGCAGCTCAGGCAACGTGAAAGCGTCGATCTCCAGTCGGGCGCCATCGCTCCTCTGCCAGCGCAGCGCGTCAAAGGCCAGCGCTCCGCCCTGCAGGCCGCCGCGCAGCCCCGTCACCTGCACGCCCGCGCGCGGCAGCCACCAGGCCAGGCCGGCCGGGGACAGCGCCCACCACAGTGCTGCGCCGCCGGCCACGAGCAGCCCGGCCAGGGCCAGCAGCAGCGCCGGCCACCAGCGCCGCCGCCGGCGCGGCGGCACCACCGGCGGCGGGGTGTCGGCGGCGGGGGCGGGCGGGAGGGCGGGTGGGGCGTTGGGGGACATCAGGGGGTGGCGGGCGGGGGAGGGAGTGTGAAGGGTGGGACGAGGGCGTCTTGGAGGAGTGAACTCCTGGAGGCTGTTCGGGAAGACTGTCGGCCTTGGATGGTCCAGAGGCTGAGGCGCCTTCAGAACGTCACTCCCACGCTCAGATGCAGCCGCAGCCGCCGCGCCTCGGTGCCGTAGGCGACATCCAGGCGCAGCGGACCGACCGGGCTGCGGTAGCGCAGGCCGAGGCCGGGGCCCCAGACCGGGCTGAGCTCGCTCCAGCGCTGCGCGGCCTGGCCCACGTCCACGAACAGCGCGCCCCACAGCGCCGGCCAGCGCGCCGACAGCGCACGCGCCACTTCGGCACTGGCGGTGAAGAGCACCTTGCCGCCGCTGATGGAGCCGTCCGCCGCCGTCGGCGCCAGGGACCGGTACACGTAGCCGCGCACCGACTCGTCACCGCCGGCGCGAAAGCGCTGCGACTCCGGCACCAGCACGCCCTCGCGCACGAACACCTGTCCCAGCTCGACCCGGCCCTGCCCGTACCAGCCGCCGCCCAGCGGCCGGTACAGCGTCAGCCGGCCGTAGAGACGACCGAAGGGGCCGCTGTCGCCCTCGGTGCTGCGCGCCTGGCCCACGCCGCTCTGCAGCGACAGCGTGTAGCCGCGCGTGGGCAACAGCGGGTCATTCAGCCGGCGCAGCACCACGTGGTGGTTCAGCGACAGCGCCTCGGCATGCTCGCCCGGCAGGCTCCGGTCCAGCGGCTGCTGCGCCGAAGTCTCGAACTGCACGAAGGTGAAGCGGTCGGCGCGCGGGGTGGTCTGGTCGCGGCCCAGGCGCAGGCGCAGCGAGCGCACGGTGTCCACGTCCGACTCCAGCCGCTCGGCCTGCACGCTCACCAGGTTGCGGCGCATGCGCGGCAGGAAGTGCGAGGCCAGCTCGCCCTCCCAGGCCTGGCGCAGCTGGGCAATCTCCACCTTGTTGCGCGCCGTGGCGGCCCAGCCGAAGGCGCGGCGGTGCCAGTGCTCGACGCTGGTGCGCACGCCGGTGTTGGCGTCCACGCCCAGCGCGACGTTGGCCTGCTGCAGCGGCAGCTCCCGCAGCGTCACCACTACCGGCGCGGCCTCGGGGGCGGCGCTGCTGTCCAGCGTGACGGTGGCGCGCTCGTACAGGCCGGCCAGCTGCAGCCGCTCCTGGTAGTCCAGCAGCAGCGTCTCGGTGGCGGGCGTGCCGGGGCCGAAGCCGGCGAGGTTGCGCACGGCGCGCTCGTCCTGGCGCTCCAGCCCCTCGATGCGCAGCTCGCCGGTGCGGAACAGCGCGCCGCTGTCGGCCGTGAAGGCCAGCCGCGCCTCGTGCGTGGCCGCGTCCACCTGCGCCGCGCTGTCGGCCAGCCGCGCCTGGGCATAGCCGGCCGCGCGCAGCTGCGCCAGTGCGCCGCTCTTGGCCGCGGCCCAGTCGGCATTGCGGAACGGTGCCCCTTCGGGCAGCGGCCAGCGCCGGTGCAGCTGCGCCGCCAACCTGCGGGCGTCGCGGTCGCCGGACTGGCGGGCGCGCTCCAGCTCGCCCTCGAGCTCCAGCCGCAGCTGCGTGACCCGCGTGCGCGGCCCCGGATCGACCTGCAGCACCACCTGCGGCGGCGTGCCCGGCTCGCGCCGCAGCCGCACCTGCGCGTTGAAATAGCCCTCGGTTTCCAGCAGCTCGCGCACCTGCGCCGGGGCGGCGGCCACCAGGCGCGTCAGCTCGGTGTCGTCGATGCCGGCCTGCGGCGCCATGCGGCGCAGCCGCGCCAGGTCCAGGTACTCCAGCAGCAGCGTGCGCAGCGCTTCGTCGGCCACCTCCACGCGCAGCGTGTAGGGCGGAGGCAGCGGCGCCTCGGCGGCCGGCTCCGGCCCCTGGTCGCCGGGGCGCGTCTCGGGGCGCAGCAGCGCGCAGCCGCCCAGCAGGCTCAGCGCCAGCAGCGCGCCCAGGGCGCGCGCCAGCGGGGAGTGTGACAGCGGCCCGCGCCGGGCCCTCATTTGCTCAGCAGCCGCATCGCCCCTTCCAGGCCGGAGAGCGTGAGCGGGAACATGCGCGGGCCGATGAGCTGCTGCACCAGCGCGATGCTCTGGCGGTACTGCCACAGGCCCTGCGGCTCCGGATTGATCCAGGCGCAATGCGGGTAGTGGTGCACCAGGCGCTGCAGCCACTCGGCGCCGGGCTCCTCGTTGTTGTATTCCACGCTGCCGCCGGGCTGCAGGATCTCGTAGGGGCTCATGGTCGCGTCGCCCACGAACACCAGCCGGTAGTCCTTGTTGTAGGTGCGCATCAGGTCCCAGGTCGCCGTGCGCTCGGCATGGCGGCGGCGGTTGTGCTTCCAGACGAAGTCGTAGACGCAGTTGTGGAAGTAATAGAACTCCAGGTGCTTGAACTCGCTGCGCGCCGCGGTGAAGAGCTGTTCCACGCGCTGCACGTGCTCGTCCATGGAGCCGCCCACGTCCATGAGCAGCAGCAACTTCACGTTGTTGTGGCGCTCGGGCACGAGCTGGATGTCGAGCAGCCCGGCGTTGGCGGCGGTGCGGTGGATGGTGGCGTCCAGGTCCAGCTCCTCGGCCGCGCCCTGGCGCGCGAAGCGGCGCAGCCGCCGCAGCGCCAGCTGCATGCCGCGGGTGCCGATCTCGGCCGAGTCGTCGTAGTCCTTGAAGGCGCGGCGCTCCCAGACCTTGACCGCGCTCCTCTCCTTGCCGGGCCCGCCGATGCGCACGCCGCGCGGGTTGATGCCGCCGTGGCCGAAGGGCGACGTGCCGTTGGTGCCGATCCACTTGGAGCCGCCCTCGTGGCGTCCTTGCTGCTCCTCCAGGCGCTTCTGGAGCGTGTCCATCAGCTCGTCCCAGTCCATGGCTTCGAGCGCGGCGCGCTGCTCGTCGCTGAACTCACGCTCCAGCGTGCGGCGCAGCCAGTCCTCGGGCAGCTCCAGCGCCAGGTCGATCTGCTCCACGCCCTTGAAGTAGGCGCCGAAGGCGCGGTCGAAGCGGTCGAACAGGGTCTCGTCCTTGACCAGCGCGAGCCGGGCGAACTGGTAGAACTCGTCCACCGAAGGCCCGATCACGCCCGCCTTGAGCCCTTCCAGCAGGGTAAGAAACTCCTTGAGGGACACCGGCAGCCGCGCCTGGCGCAGGCTGTAGAAGAAGTCGATCAGCATGGGGGTCTCGCGAGTGGCGGGAGGAGGAGGGCGGTGAGGAGCCGCCTGTCCCGGTGGATTGTGCGCGGCGGCTGGAACGGGGGTGGGTCCAGGGGGCGGTGAGGGGCTGGGTGTGGTTGGGCGGAGGAGGTGCTGTCAGGCCGGAGGAAAGGAAGTGTGGAGCCGCTGGCCGCGAGCTGCCTCGCTCCGCGCACTACTTCGTCATCCCCGCGCAGGCGCCCACCCTTGGTGAGCGCCTGCGCGGGAATGACGAAACAGTAGGCGGGGCGCCTCGGCCTCCGGGCCGCCGTCAATGACCGCCCCCTCACCCCCCAGCCGCCCCCGGATCGTGCCGCCTGAACCACGCCAGCAGCTCGCCCAGCACGCGCCGGGCATGGGGCGGCTGGCGCAGGTCGGCGGCGTCCAGCACCAGCAGCCGCGACGGCACCTCCAGCGCCTGCAGCGCGTGGTGCTGCGCCAGGGCCTGCTGCAGCGGCACGCGCGCGTCGTTTGCGGCGTGGATGAGCAGCGTGGGCGTGCGCATGGTCCCGGCGCTGGCCTGCGGGCTGGCAATGAGCAGCCGCTCCGGCTGCGACCAGGGCAGCGCGCCCAGCGCCTGCACGTAGCGCGGCCAGGTGCTGCTGGCCAGCATCGCTTCCCAATCGAACACGCCGCCCAGGCAGGCCAGCGCCGCGTGCGGCGACTGCCGGGCATTGAGCCAGGCCGCCAGGAAGCCGCCGTAGCCGCTGCCCGCGGCGAACAGCCGGCGCGTGTCGGCCCAGGGCTGGCGCTGCAGCCAGGCCGTGGCGGCGTCGAGGTCCTGCAGCTCCAGCTCGCCCCAGCGGTGGGTGATGCTGTCCAGGAAGGCGTAGCCGAAGCCGCTGCTGCCATGCACGTTGGCCCGCGCCACCACGCAGTCGCCCTGCGCCGCCAGCAGCGAGGGGTTCAGCACCGTCTCCCAGCGCTCGCCCGCGGCGCGGTGCGGCCCGTCGGGCAGCAGCTGCAGCACCGGGTAGGCGCGCGTCGCGTCGAAACCGGGCGGGTAGTGCAGCCAGAGCTGAAACTCCTCGTCCTGCGCGCCGCGCAGCGTCACGGGCTCGGCCACGCCCAGGGCCGTGCCGTTGAGGCGGGCGTGGTTGAAGCGCTCCACGCGCAGCGGCGGCTGGCCCGGCAGGTGCACGTGCACGCGCGCCGGGTGCTCCAGCGCGTCGGCCACCGTCACCAGCGTGCCGGCCGCCTTGTCGAAGGCGCGCACCCAGCCGCCGCGCACCAGCGCCTCGGCGCGGCGATCCGCCACGTCGAAGCGCCACAGGTGCTGGCGGCCCTGCTGCTGGGCGCGCAGCAGCACGGCGATGCCGTCCTCCTCCCACTGCAGCGGCGCGTGCACTTCGTGGTCCCAGGCGGCGCTGAGCACGGACCAAGCGCCGCTTTCCTCCTCCCACAGCGCCAGCTGCGCCGGCTGGTTGTGCTTGAGGCCGCTGTGGCGCGCCAGGAAGGCGATGCGCGCGCCGCTGAGCGCCGAGGGCGGAGCCCAGCGCGGGGCGGAGCAGTCCCAGGCGGCATCGCGCACCAGCCAGCGCAGCGTGCCGCCGGCGAGGTCCAGCTCGGCCAGTGCGCGCGGCCCGCCCGGCTGCTCCGGCGCGCAGGCGAAGACCACGCGCCGGCCGTCGGGTGAGAGGTCGAAGGCGTGTGGCGCCTCGTCCAGCGCGCAGGGCAGGCCGGCGAAGAGGTCGCGCACGCCGCCGTCCGCTTCGAACAGCAGCAGGTGCGCCGCGCACGGCCGGGCGCTGTCGTCGATGCGCAGGCCCTGCCGGCGCCGCCGCTGTACCGATTGCAGCCGCCGCGCCTGGGCGGGCAGGTCGGGAAGGTCGGGCCAGAGGCGGGAGACGGCCAGCAGGCGGCGCCCGTCGGGCAGCCAGCGCGGCTCGGACACGCCGGTGGGAACGAAGGCCAGCGGCTGCGGCGCGTCGCCCTCGGGCTGGGGATCGAGCACCCACAGCTGCGGCGCCGCTTCGGGGTCATCGGGTGAGCGCGCGGTGCAGGCGATGCGCGCGCCGCGCGCCGACCAGGCCGGCATGCGCGCGTCCACGGCGGGCAGCTGCAGCGGACGGGGGTCGGCGCCTTGGCGCGTGTCCAGCAGCCACAGGCAAGAGGTGAACCGGCCATCCCGGGCCGCGTGCACTTCCAGCGCCGCGCGCGCGCCGTCCGCGCACAGGGCGATGGCCCCGGGGTGCTCCAGCCGCCACAGCAGGCGCGGGTGCAGGCGGCGGGCGCTGCTCATGACGCCAGCCGCGCCTGCAGGTGGCGCCGCACGGTGGGCCATTCCGGGGCGGTGATGCTGTAGACGGCGGTGTCGCGGATGCTGCCGTCGGGCAGGCGCTGGTGGTGGCGCAGGATGCCGTCGAGCTGCGCGCCCAGCCCTTCGATGGCGCGGCGGGAATTGAGGTTGAGGCGGTGGGTGCGCAGCTCCACCGCGAGGCAGTCCAGGGTGTCGAAGGCGTGCTGCAGGAGCATGAATTTGCACTCCGTGTTGAGCAGCGTGCGTTGCACGCGCCGGGCGATCCAGGTGCTGCCGATCTCCACGCGGCGGTTCACGGCATCGACGTTCATGTAGCTGGTCATGCCCACCGGCGTGCCCTGGGTGTCGAGCACCGCGTAGGGCGTCATCGAGCCCTGGGCATGGAGCTGCAGGCGACGGGCGATCTCGGCGTCCATCTCGTCCGGCGCCGGGATGCGCGTGAACCACAGCTTCCACAGCTCGCCGTCCTGCACCGCCTGCGCCAGGGCCGGCGCGTCCGCGTGCGAGAGCAGGCGCAGCGCCGCGTGGCGACCCCCCAGTGGAACGGCTTCGGGCCAGCTCAAGCGGGCCTCCGCCGGAGCGATTGCAAGACGTTACAGAGGCGGCAAAGTCCGTCTTGTTGCTTCAATTCCATGGCGGCGGATCATCGCACCATCGCTGCCGGGCGGACCCGGATGGGGTCGGGGTTGTTGGCGCGGGAGAAGGTCGTGGGCTGCGGGAGGGGTGCGCGAAAGCGGGCGGTGAAGGGCATGGGGCTGGTGGCGCTGGCGCTGCTGGCCGGCACGGCCTGGGCGCAGGACGCCGGCCAGGACGCCCAGCCGGCGCCGACGCAGCCCCCGGCGCAAGCCGCTCAGGACGGCGCGACGCCGGGTCCGGCGCAGCCCGCCGAGGCGTCCCGCGAAGCCGCCAAGGAGACGCGGGCCGCTGCGGACACCGCCACCGACACGCCGGCCGAGCCCGCCTCGCAGGAGGCGGCGGCCGAGGGGTCGAAGGAAGGCACGGCGCCGGACGCCGCGTCCGCCGAGGCCGCCCCGGCGCCGGCGCGTCGCCTCGGGGTGAGTTTCGATTACGACGTCGAACCCCAGCTGCTGGCGCTGTGGCGACCGACCAGCCGGCCCAGCGCGCCGCTGCCCGTGGCGCCGCTGCTGCCGCCCGAGGAGTCGCCGCTGCTGCCGCCCGCGCCCTTCGCGGCGCCGAGCGTGTGGTCCACCCAGGCTTACCGGCTTCTGCCGGACAAGCCGCTGGCGGCCTCGCGCATCTACGCCCCGCGGCCGCAGCGGCCGCTCAAGGACACCGCCTTCACGGCGCCGCGCGACTGTCCGCTGGACCCCTTCGCCAGCCCCAGCACCGACGACCGCGTGCAGCAGTTGCGCAAGGACTGCGGGCGCGACCGGCTGCGCCTGGGCGTGGACGGCTCGCGCGTGGAGCTGGCCACGGTGCAGCCGGCGGCGCTGCTGGGCCCGGCGCCGGCCTCGCCCCAGGCGCCGCTGAAGCTGGAGGTGGACCAGCTGCACAGCCAGCAGTGGTCGGCGCTGAGCGCGCCGCTCATCACCAGCCTGCGGCTGGGCTGGCAGGGCTCGCGCGAGGGGCGGCTGGGCCAGGTGCAGAGCGACCAGCGTGCGCTGCTGGCCACCGGCGGGCTGCTCAGGCTGGGGCCCGACGCGGCGCTGGACATGAGCGTGGGCCGGCTGCGCAGCGGCACGCTCAAGAGCGGCGAGCTGCGCACGCGCACCAGCGTCACCGGGCTGTGGCGCCCGATGGGCGAGCACATGGTCTACGCGCAGTGGGCCGAGGAGCCCACCGGCGTGGCGCGCGAGGTGGGCGTGCGCTGGTGGCTGCAGCCCGGGCGGCTGGCGCTGGACATGGGCGCCCGCCGCAGCGCCGAAGGGCAGCCGCTGGAGCCGAGGCTGTCGCTGTCGATGAGCGGGTTCCTGCGCTGAGGGCGCGGGGCGGCGCTTCGGGGTTCCTCGTTCAGCGGTGCTGCCGCTGCATCGACACCAGCTTCTCGAACAGCGTCAGGTCCTGCTCGTTCTTGAGCAGCGCGCCCACCAGTGGGGGCACGCTCACGCGCTGGTCGTCGCTGTGCAGTGCCTGCAGCGGGATGTCTTCGGCCAGCAGCAGCTTGAGCCAGTCCAGCAGCTCGCTGGTGGAGGGCTTCTTCTTGAGCCCGGGCAGGTTGCGCAGCCGATAGAAGTGGTCCATGGCCGCGGCCAGCAGCTCGTGCTTCAGGCCGGGGAAGTGCACGTCCACGATGGCGCGCATGGTCGCCGGCTCGGGGAAGCTGATGTAGTGGAAGAAGCAGCGGCGCAGGAAGGCGTCGGGCAGCTCCTTCTCGTTGTTGGAGGTGATGAACACCAGCGGGCGGTGGCGCGCGCGGATGGTCTCGCGCGTCTCGTAGACATGGAACTCCATGCGGTCGAGCTCGCGCAGCAGGTCGTTGGGGAATTCGATGTCGGCCTTGTCGATCTCGTCGATCAGCAGCGCCACGGGCTGCTCGGCCGTGAAGGCCTGCCACAGCACGCCCTTGACGATGTAGTGGTGGATGTCCTTGACGCGCTCGTCGCCGAGCTGGCTGTCGCGCAGGCGGCTCACCGCGTCGTACTCGTAGAGGCCCTGCTGCGCCTTGGTCGTGCTCTTGATGTGCCACTGCAGCAGCGGCACGCCCAGCGCCTTGGCGACCTCCTCGGCCAGCATGGTCTTGCCCGTGCCGGGTTCGCCCTTGATCAGCAGCGGGCGCTGCAGCGTGATGGCCGCGTTGACCGCCAGCCGCAGTTCGGGCGTGGCGACGTACTGGTCGGAGCCTTGGAATTTCATTGGTTTCGGCGGGGTTTGCAGGGGTGGCGTCGCAGTATAGGAGGCCCCTAGACTGGCCCTTGACGCCGCGCAAGCTCCGCCCACGGCGCTCACGCGGTCAGCCTTCCTCACCCACCTCCGAGACGATGACCAAGACACTCGCCCTGTCGCTGGCCCTGGCCGGCTTGTTCGTCACCACCGCACAGGCCCAGCCTCAAGGCCAAGCCCAGGGCCAGGCCGGCGATGCCCGGGTGGCCATGTGCAACGGCTGCCACAGCATCCCCGGCTACCAGGCCAGTTTTCCGCAGGTCTACAAGGTGCCCATGATCTCGGGCCAGGGCCAGAAGTACATCGAGGCCGCGCTGCAGGCCTACCGCAAGGGCGACCGCAAGCACTCCACCATGCACGGCGTGGCCGCCTCGCTCACCGACCAGGACATCAGCTTCGTCTCCGCCCACTACGCGCAGCTGGCGCCTTCCGAGGCCGCGCCCGCGCCGGAGGCGCCGCGCGCGCCGTCGGCCGAGGTCGCGGCGCTGCTGACCAAGGGCGCCTGCGTCTCCTGCCACGGCACCAACTTCAGCAAGCCCATCGACCCGAGCTATCCCAAGATCGCCGGCCAGTACCCCGACTACCTCTTCGCCTCGCTCAAGGCCTACCGCACCGAGAACAACGCCGCCGTGGGCCGCAACAACGCCATCATGGGCGGCATCGTCAAGCAGTTCAGCAATGCCGAGCTCAAGGCCATCGCCGACTATGTCGGCTCGCTGCCGGGCGAGGTCTACACGGTGCCGCAGTCGCGCTTTCGCTGAGGCCGCGGCGGCCGGCGGGCCGGGGTGGCGGGCCGCGGCCCTGCGCCCGGCGTCGAACGCGTGCGGGGCGATACTCGCAGGCTGTGTCCACGCCCCCTGGAGCCCCGATGATCGAGCTGACCCTACCCACCATGACCTGCGGCCACTGCGTCAAGACCGTCACCGCCACGGTGCAGCGCGTGGACGCTACCGCGGGGCTGCAGATCGACCTGCCCACGCACAAGGTGCAGATTGACTCCCAGCTGCCCGCCGAGGCCTTCGTCCAGGCGCTGGACGAAGAGGGCTACACGCCCACCGACGCCGCCTGAGCCCGGGCGGCTTTTTCATTTTTCCGAGCAGTTCCCGATGAGCAACGACGACACGCCCAGCAACGCCTTCGAGCTGCTGGGCGGCGAGCCGGCCGTGCGCCGGCTCGTGGACCGCTTCTACGACCTGATGGAGCTGGAGCCGGCCTACGCCGGCATCCGGCGCATGCACCCGGCCGACCTGCAGGGCTCGCGCGACAAGCTGTACTGGTTCCTGTGCGGCTGGCTCGGCGGCCCCAACCACTACATCGAACGCTTTGGCCATCCGCGGCTGCGCGCGCGGCACCTGCCCTTCGCCATCGGCCTGGCCGAGCGCGACCAGTGGCTGCACTGCATGCAGCAGGCGATGCAGGAGCAGGGCATGGACCCGGCGCTGGCCCAGCGCCTGGAGGACGCCTTCTTCAATACCGCGGACTGGATGCGCAACAAGGGTGGGTGAATTCCGTTCGGGATGAGCCTGTCGAAGCCCTTCGACAAGGTCAGGGCGAGCGCAAACGACTTCATCCGCGCAGCAGCACGATCAGCGCCCCGTGGCCGCCCTCGCTGCCGCGGGCCTGCACGAAGGCGGCGACCTCGCTCTTCTGCACCAGCCATGCGCGCACCTTGCCCTTGAGCACCGGCGTGCGTCCGGGCGAGCCCAGGCCCTTGCCGTGCACCACGCGCACGCAGCGCAGGCCCCGCTGCATGGCCTCGCGCAGGAACGACGCCAGCCGCTCGCGCGCCTCGTCGCGGCGCAGGCCATGCAGGTCCACCTCGGCCTGGATCGACCACTGGCCGCGGCGCAGCCGCTTGAGCACGTCGGGGCCGATGTCCGGACGGCGAAAGCTCAGCTCGGCGTCGGTTTCCAGCAGCGACTCCACGTCCACCTCGTCCGACAGCGCCTCCTGCAGTGCCGCCTGCTCGTCGAGCTCGCGCTGGCGCGGCCACGGCGCCGGGCGCGCGTGCACATGCTCCTTGCGCCCATGCGGCTTGAGCGGCTGCACCGGCCCCACGGCCTGCGCGAACAGCGTGGCGGCACTCTGCGCGCGGCGCGCCGCCTCCAGCTCGCGTTGCCGCAGGTGTTCGGCCTCCTGGCGGCGGTGTTCCAGCACGCGCTTGATCGCATCGAGCTCGTGCAGGCTGCGCAGCTTCACGTTCATCGGTACTTCCTTGGGACTGCCCTGCGCTGCGCGCGGTTCATTCAACAAAAGACAAGAGCAAGAAACGGGCTACTCCCGGTGCCGTGGCCCTGCGGTGGCGCTCACAACAGCCCGCGCTCGGCAAAGGAGACGGTCTGCCCGGCGCCGATCACCAGGTGGTCCAGCACCGCCACGTCCACCAGCTGCAGCGCGCTCTTGAGGCGCTGGGTGAGGAACTCGTCGGCACGCGAAGGCTCGGCCAGGCCGGAGGGGTGGTTGTGCGCCAGGATCAGCGCGCCGGCATTGAGCTGCAGCGCGCGCTTGACCACCTCGCGCGGGTAGACGCTGGTCTGTGTCAGCGTGCCGCGGAAGAGCTCCTCCATGCACAGCAGCCGGTGCTGGCTGTCGAGGAAGAGCACCGCGAACACCTCGTGCTCCAGGCCGGCCAGGCGCAGCGCGAGGTAGTCCTTGACCTTGGCCGGCGCATCGAACACGGGCGTGCGGGCCAGCTCCACCGCCAGCGTGCGCCGCGCGATCTCCATGACCGCCCCGATCTCGGCCTGCTTGGCCGGCCCCAGTCCCTTGACCAGCGCCAGCTGTCGGGGTTGCGCCCGCAACAGGCCCGGCAGGCCGTTGAAGTCCGCCAGCAGCTTGTCCGCCAGCTGCAGCACGTTGAGCTCGGGCAGCCCCGTGCGCAACAGCAGCGCCAGCAGCTCCGCGTCGGCCAGGGCGCCCGGGCCGCGGGTGAGCAGCTTCTCGCGCGGCAAGGCGTCGGCGGGCAGGTCTTTCAAAGGCATCGCGTCCAGGACGGCTTGGGGCCGGCTCGTAGAATCTCGGGACCAGTCTATAGACAAGAGTTTCATCCACCGTGAGCATGATCCAGCCCGGGGCCTTCCTGACCCTGCATTACCGACTGTCGGGCCCCGACGGTGCCGATCTCGTCAACACCTTCGGTGGCAAGCCCGCCACGCTCACGCTGGGCACGGGTGAGCTCGCCCCGGCCATGGAGGCGCGGCTGCTGGGCCTGGGCGAGGGCGCGCACGAGCGCTTCGAGCTGGCACCGGGCGAGGCCTTCGGCGAGCGCAACCCCGAACTGCTGCAGCGCGTGAAGCTGTCGCTGCTGCGCGAGCTGGGCGACCCCGATGCCGAGTACGGCGTGGGCGACGTGGTGCAGTTCCCCACGCCCGGCGGCCAGGCCAGCTATGCCGGCGTGGTGCGCGAGGTGGGGCCGGACTGGCTGCTGTTCGACTTCAATCACCCGCTGGCCGGCCAGAGCGTGAGTTTCGAAGTCCAGGTCATTGGGGTGCTGTGAGATGAGCGTGCAGGAAGTGGTGCTGGCGCAGCCGCGAGGCTTCTGCGCCGGGGTGGACCGGGCCATCGAGATCGTGGAGCGGGCGCTGGTGCGCTTCGGCGCACCGATCTACGTGCGCCATGAGATCGTGCACAACACCTACGTGGTCAGTGACCTGCGCGCCAAGGGCGCCATCTTCATCGAGGAGCTGTCGGAGGTGCCGCCGGGCGCGACGCTGGTGTTCAGTGCCCATGGCGTCAGCCAGGCCGTGCGCCGTGAGGCGGCCGAGCGCGGCTTCCAGCTTTTCGATGCCACCTGCCCGCTGGTGACCAAGGTGCACGTGGAAGTCGCCAAGCTCGCGCGCGAAGGCTACGAGTTCATCATGATCGGCCACAAGGGGCACCCGGAGGTCGAGGGCACCATGGGCCAGCTCGACGGCGGCATCCACCTGGTGGAAGAGGTCGCGGACGTGGCCAAGGTGCAGGTGCGCGACCCGTCGAAGCTGGCGGTGGTGACGCAGACCACGCTCAGCGTGGATGACGCGGCCGAGATCCTGACGGCCGTGAAGGAGCATTTCCCGCTGGTGCGCGAGCCCAAGAAGCAGGACATCTGCTACGCCACGCAGAACCGGCAGGACGCCGTGAAGTTGTTGGCGCCCACGGTGGACGTGCTGATCGTGGTGGGCAGTCCCACCAGTTCCAACAGCAACCGGCTGCGCGAGCTGGCGCAGCGCCTGGGCACGCCCGCGTACATGGTGGACGCCGCCGCCGACCTGCAGCCGCAGTGGTTTCCGCAAGGGGCGCGTGTCGGCCTGACCGCCGGAGCCTCGGCGCCCGACATCCTCGTGAATCAGGTGATCCAGCGCCTGCGCGAGCTTGGCGCCCTTAGCGTGCGCCGCATGGCAGGCGTGGAAGAGCACATCCGTTTCCCGTTGCCCAAGGGCCTGGGCGACCGCGCGATGGCCGAGGCCGGCGAAGGTTGAGGATTCAAACCGGGCCGCGCGTGGATGCGGCCCGTGCTGTCGGACGGGCGGGGCGCCGGTGGCCTGAGGGCGCGGGGCGGCTTTCTACAATCCCCGCCTCGCAAAGGAACACACCATGCTCGATATTTCTCTGCTGCGCCGCGACCTCGACGCGGTGGTGGCCCGCCTGGAAGCGCGCAAGTCGCCGCAACCTTTTCTTGACGTGGAACGCTTCCGGGCACTGGAGGCTGAGCGCAAGCGCATCCAGTCGGCCACCGAGGAACTGCAGGCCAAGCGCAATGCGCTGAGCAAGCGTATCGGCCAGCTCAAGGCCAAGGGCGAGGACACCGCGCCCGTGATGGCCGAGGTGGCCGGCATCGGCGACGAGCTCAAGGCCGGGGCCGAGCGGCTGGAGGCGCTGCAGCTGGAGCTGCAGCAGATGCTGCTGAGCGTGCCCAACCTGCCGCACGAGAGCGTGCCGGTGGGGACCGACGAGAGCGCCAACGTCGAGGTGCGGCGCTGGGGCCAGCCGCGGCAGTTCGATTTCGAGCCGCGCGACCATGTGGACCTGGGTGCGCCGCTGGGCCTGGACTTCGAAACCGGCGTGCGGTTGTCGGGCTCGCGCTTTGCCTTCATGCGCGGCGCGGCGGCGCGGCTGCACCGGGCGCTTGCCCAGTTCATGCTGGACGTGCAGACCACCGAGCACGGCTACACCGAGTGCTACACGCCCTACATCGTCAACCGCGACGCGTTGCTGGGGACGGGTCAGCTGCCCAAGTTCCGCGAGGACATGTTCTGGGTGCTGCGCGGCGGCGACGAGGCGCAGGAAGAGCAGTACCTGATCTCCACCAGCGAGATCTCGCTGACCAACAGCGTGCGCGAACAGATCCTGGACGCGGCGCAGTTGCCCATTCGCCTTACCGCGCACAGCCCCTGCTTCCGTAGCGAGGCCGGCAGTGCCGGGCGTGACACGCGCGGCATGATCCGCCAGCACCAGTTCGACAAGGTCGAGATGGTGCAGATCGTGCGGCCCGAGGACAGCAACGCGGCACTGGAGCAGATGGTTCAGCATGCCGAGGCCATCCTGCAAAAGCTGGAGCTGCCGTACCGCGTCATGGCGCTGAGCAGCGGTGACATGGGCTTCAGCGCGGCCAAGACCTATGACCTGGAAGTGTGGCTGCCCGCGCAGAACACCTATCGCGAGATCAGCTCCTGCAGCAACTGCGAGGCGTTCCAGTCTCGGCGCATGCAGGCGCGCTTCCGCAATGCCCAGGGCAAGCCTGAGCTGGTGCATACGCTCAATGGTTCCGGCTTGGCAGTGGGGCGTACGCTGGTCGCTGTGTTGGAAAACGGCCAGCGCGAGGACGGCTCGATCGCTGTTCCGGCGGCGCTGCGGCCGTACCTGGGTGGGCTGGAGGAATTGCGTCCCTGAGAGACGGAAGCCACGGCGCCCTACGGCAGTCCTGCGGGCAGTCAAGCCGCAGGTCAATAGACAGGACTGCGTCCGCCGGACGACCTTGCAGAGGGCCGTCGCGCGTGGTGCAACAAAATTTGATGCAATCGCGCTTGGCCTCTAGCGTTCCGCTCAAAAATTGGATTAGAATGCGAGGCTTCACTCACTGACCAGGGTGAAGTTCCAGGAAAGGTGGCAGAGTGGTCGAATGCGCCGGACTCGAAATCCGGTATACAGGTTTCCTGTATCGAGGGTTCGAATCCCTCCCTTTCCGCCAGCGGCAGCTCTGGGCTTGTTGGCAGCAGCAAGTGGGAAATTCGCCGCGAGGTGTTGACATTACTTTTAAAGTGATGTCATAATTTGCGGCTTGCGCTGAGCAAGTTGAGTTGATCGAGCGGCGCGGTTGGTGTGCTGCTTGTGTGGCAACCATCATTGATGGTTGCTGTCGATCTAAGCAACTTGGTTAGTGATTCGAAATTCCGAGTGCTTGACAAGGTTTTTTGAATGTGTCAGAATTTCAAGCTTCGCTGAACAAAACTGCGAAGCGCTGCAACAGCGGCAAGCTCTTTAAAAACATACAGCCGATAAG
>NZ_JABBFW010000022.1 GCF_012927045.1 Azohydromonas caseinilytica
TGGTGGCGGGCCATCGGTTTAGCAACGTCCCGGCGCGAACGCGACATCATCAAAGTCCCGCGCAGTGTGTTCCGCCGCCTGCACGAGGCGGCTTGCTATGCCGCGTGATGGCCAAAGTCGAGCTGAGCGCATGGCGCCGGAGGGCAGCGGCAGCGAGGCCGCGACAGGCCAAGCGCCCTTCCATCCCGCCGCCCGCGCCCTGCCCCGCCCTGAGCTGCTGTACCGCCAGGCCCTGGCCGGCTACGGCACCGACGCCAACGGGCTGGTGTGCGGCTACCGCTTCATGCCGGGCCAGCCCGGCGTGCCGCTGGGCAGCGAGGAGGCGCTGCCCTGGCTCCAGCGCCCGGCAGGCGAGGCCGGCGAAGGCTTCGTCTGGCTGCACTTCAACCTCTCGCATGCCAAGGCCCTGCCCTGGCTGCGCGCGCATGCCGGGCTGCCGGAAAGCTGGTTCGAGGCGCTGCACGCGCTGGGCTCGCGCTCCACGCGCATCGAGCGCGACGGCCACAACCTGCTGGCCGTGCTCAACGACGTCACTTTCGACTTCTCCTTCGATCCCAACGACGTGGCCACGCTGTGGGTGCACCTGGGGCCGCGGCTGGTGGTGAGCGCGCGGCGCCAGCCGCTGCGCGCGGTGGACCGGCTGCGCGCGGACGTCAACCGCGGCGAGCCCGTCGCCTCCACCGTGGCGTTGCTGGAGCAACTGCTGGGCGACCAGGCCGACGAGCTGCAGCGCATCCACCGCGCCGCCGCCGACCGCGTGGACGAGATCGAGGACGAGCTGCTGGCGCACCGCGGCCCGCGCCACGCCGGCGAGCTGGCACGGCTGCGGCGGCTGACGGTGCGGCTGCAACGGCTGCTGGCGCCCGAGCCCACCGCGCTGCTGCGCCTGCTGTCAGCGCCGCCGCGCTGGATGTCGGCCGAGGAGCGCGAGCTGCTGCGCCATGCCGGCGAGGATTTCGCCGTGGTGCTGCGCGACGTGCTGGCGCTGCAGGAGCGCATCAAGCTGCTGCAGGACGAGACCGCCACGCACGTGGCCGAGCAGAACAACCGCAGCCTGTTCACGCTGACCATGGTCACGGTGCTGGCGCTGCCCATCAACCTGGCCGCGGGCCTGATGGGCATGAACGTGGGCGGCATTCCGCTGGCCGGCCATGGCCACGGCTTCTGGATCATGGTGGCGTTGATCACGGCCTTCACCGCGGTGCTGGCACTGATGGTGGTGCGCAGGCTCAGGCGCGCGCGTTGAGGCCTGGCCTCAATGCTTGCCCTTCTTCTTCCAGAACCTCGGCGCGTCGGCCACCTTGCGCAGCGCGCGCCGGCATTCGCGCGCGGTCTCGCGCTGCTGGGCGCTGAGCCAGCCCACGGCGAACCAGGCCTGCGGCTGGGTGTCCTTGGCGCGATTGAAGGCTTCCAGGCCCACGGCATCGTCGTTGTGCAGGCCCAGCGCGTCCTGCGCCGGGCGCAGCGCCTCGACGTAGCGCTCGACCGCGTGCGTGCCGTACAGCGAGGACAGGAACTCGCTGAGGTAGCGCAGCCGCTTGAGGCGCTTGCGCACACGGTGCTGGTGCTCGACGCTGAGCTCGGTGAAGCGCTCGCCGTCGTGCACCACCTGCTTGTGCAGCCGGGCCAGGCGCCGGCGCAGCCCCTTGCGGCAGGCGCCGTCCCGCTTGCAGCCGGGCTGCGGCGGCGGCTCGCTCAGCGAGAACTCCAGCAGTTCCAGCAGCACGGCCTGGAAGGCGGCGTCGCGCACGGCCGGTCCCGGCTGGTGCACCTCGCCTTCGGGCCTGGGCCACTGCAGCTCCTCGGGGGCGCCGGCTTCGGCCAGGCGCGACAGCACGGTGCGGCTCACGGCCTCCTGGTCGCGCACCTCGCCCAGGCGCGAGAAGGCCGTGGCCAGCACCTCCTGCCGCTCAGGGTCCAGCACCGGGGCCAGCTCGCCGAGCTCGCGCAGCGCGGTGCGCAGCCGGCGCAGGCCCACGCGCGCCTGGTGCACGTGGTCGGCATCGACGCTGCCCGCGGCGATCTCGCTGGCATTGGGCAGGATCTGCGCCAGGCAGCTCGCCACGATGGCGCGCAGCAGCGCCGGCGGCGACATGGACCAGTCCAGCGCCGGCACGCCGGCCTTCACCACCGGGCCGTGCGTGTGGCCCGCGGCCAGCAGGGCGCCGCGCTGCGACTTGGAGATGGTGGACAGCCACAGCCCGTGCGCCGCCACCCAGGGCCGCGCCAGCGCGAACAGGCCTTCCGGAGCGCCGGCCTTGAGCTCCAGCTCCAGCTCGCACACTGGGGCCGTCTGGCCCTTGGCGTGGACGGAGCCGGCATCGAAAGCCACCTCGACCTGCGCGTCACCGTGGTTCATCAGGCGCGTGCGGCGCTCGATGCGGGTGTGGAACTGCTCGACCACCAGCGTGGACAGGTCGTCCAGCGAGCCCCCCAGCGCCGCGGCCAGCGCCCGGCCGGCCGGGCTGTCGCGGTGCCGTGTCACATCGGGCCGGGGCACGGCGCGGCCGGCTTCGGCCTCGACCTCCAGCTCGTCCTCCAGGCGCTGCAGCAGGTGGCCGCCATCGCCCTTGAGCGTCTGCTTCCAGCGCCCGTTCTCCTTGCGCAGCCGCCAGGAGAAGCCATGCGCCGCCAACTGCCCCCCGGCGGTGTCGAAGTAGTGCGCCTCCAGCGCCGTGCGCTGCCAGTGGGCCACGTCCAGCGCCGCTTCCAGCGCGGCGCGCGCCTCGCCCGGGACCTGCAGCTTCAGTTCGACCTCGTGCACGCTGATCCTCCTGCTGCGCCGTGACGGCGCCCCGGAAAAGCCCCTGGTTTGCGGCAGGCCCCTGCCCGCCGCCTCAGTGATCGCCGGCCAGCAGCCGCTGCGACAGCTCGGTGAAGCGCCAAGCCGACTCCTGAGGCTCGAAGACCCACACCAGGTCGTAGCGATCGGCGTCCCAGGCGCGTGGCGCCTGCTCGCCGGCCAGCGCCCGCGCGATGTCGGCCATGGACTGGTGGCGCCAGGCGATCAGCACAGGACCGTCGCAGGCCCGCACCGCATCGAGCAAGGCGGACGGGTCGCCCTCGGAGCCGAAGCGCGCGTCCACGGGCAGCTTCAGCTGCTGCGCCAGGGGCTGCAGCGTGCACCACGGGCGCCGGCTCTTGCCCGCGTCGGTGGCGGCAAACAGCGCCGCGGGCCGGGCCAGCGGCGGCCGTGACGGCCAGCCGGTTGCGGGCGCAAACAGGTGCACCAGCGCACCCGCGCGCTGCCAGCCGCGCACCGACAGCGCGTCGTTATCGGGGTGGCCGCGCTCGTCCACGCCGCGGATGTCCGCGTAGGCATCGGGCTCCTCGGCATGGCGGATCAACTGGATGCAGGGTGGCATGGGCATGGCCCCCGGGGTGTGGCAAGCGTCGCGCCTGGAGCCGTCCCGCCGCCGGGGCCGCAGCGCCAGGACTGCCATTGATAGCGGCCCTTCGTGACTGCTCTGTGACATCCCCGGAAGGCCTTGTGGTTCGTAACGACATGTGATGGAAGTGTCCGGGTTTGCCCGAACATTGCGGCCGATGCGAAGGCAACGGTGGCGCCGACTCCTGCTGCCGGCCGGTCATGGCGACCGGTCCGTGGCCGACCTCACCACGCCGGCCAGGGCGCCTTCCAGGCGCGCGGGCGTGATGTTCCGCACCGGCCCGCGGTGCTCGTGTACCCCGACTCGATCCATGAACGCTTTATTCCGCACCTCCATCCGCGCCCGCCTTATCGCCGGTGCCGCCGCTTCCACGCTGACGTTGCTGGTCGTGGGCTCCGCCGCGACCTTGGCACTGCGCGACGTGAACCGGGAATTCACGGACTTCACGGACACGGAGTTCGTGGCCCAGGCCGACGTGGCCGGGCTGCGCCAGCATGTGGGCGACATGCTGCGCTTCGAGAGCGAGGCGCTGATCAACATCGACGACGTGGCGGTGGCCAAGGCTGCGCAGGCGCATTGGCGCGAGGCGCTGGGCGAGGCGCGCAAGAGCCTGCCGCAACTGCGCAACGGGGGCGACGCAGCCGACGTGGACCGGCTGGAGGCGCTGCTCGGCGCCTACGAGAGCGCGGCCGGCGCGGTGATCCAGGACACCCTCAACGGCCGCATCGTCACCGCCACCGAGGCTTTCCAGACGCTGTCCGGTGCGCATGAGCACAGCGCCGCCATCGCGCAGGTCGTGGGCAAGGTGTCCTCGGCGGTGGTGGCCCGGGGCGAGGCGCGCCGCAGCGAGACGCTGGCGCGCTCGCAGGCCTGGCTGCTGGCCATCTTCGGCATCAGCGCGGCGGCGGTGGCGGTCTTCGTCGTGATGGCGTGGCTGTCGGTGCGGGCCGTGGGCCGGCCGCTGGCGCGCGCCGTGGCCGAGGCGCGGCGCATGGCCCAAGGCGACCTCTCGCACCACATCCAGCCCTCGGGCCCGCAGGAATGCGCCGACCTGCTGCAGGCCATGGCCACCATGCAGGCGAGCCTGCGCGAGATGCTGCACCACATGCAGCACTCCAGCCACGCGGTGGCCACGGCCAGCGCGCAGATCGCCGCCGGCAATGGCGACCTGTCGCTGCGCACCGACCGCACCGCGGCCGAGCTGCAGCGCACCGCCTCGGAGATGCAGCTGCTGGCCCGCAGCGTGGCCGCGACCGAGACCACGGCCAGCACCGTGACCGGCCTGGCCCACTCCGCCACCCGGGCCGCCGAGGACGGCAACCAGGCCGTGGCCGCCGTGGCCCACGCCATGGAGCAGCTCGACCGCAGCGCCGGCCGCATCAGCGAGATCACGACCACCATTCACCAGATCGCGCTGCAGACGCGGCTGCTGGCGCTCAATGCCGCGGTGGAAGCCGCGCGCGCCGGGGTGCAGGGCCGGGGCTTCTCGGTGGTGGCGCAGGAGGTGGGCGAGCTGGCCGCGCGCGCGTCCCGCGCCTCGGACGAGATCGCCGCGCTGGTGGGCGAGTCGGTGGAGCACATCGGCCAGGGCACCCAGGCCGCGCGCGACGCCGGGGCCCGCATGGAACGCATCATCGGCTCGGTGCGCGAGGTGGCCGCCGCCATGAAGACGCTGCAGCAGGCCGCCGCCGGCCAGAGCGGCCAGATCCTGGAGCTCAGCGGCAACGTCAACGACGTGGAGGAAAGCACCGCGCAGAACGCGGCGCTGGTGCAGCAGTCGGCCTCGACCTCGGAGACGCTGCGCGAGCAGGCGCAGCGGCTGGAAGGCATCGCCCGGCGTTTTCAGCTGGCGGCGGCCTGAGCCGACCGTCTGACCGGGATTGCCGTCGTCCCGTCATGCCCGCCCCTGCGGCAGCAGGGGCGGGCCAAGCGCGGACATCCCTGCTTGGCTGTCCGCCATGACGGCGGCTTGCGGCCGCTGGTGGCGCCGCCGCCCGCGTGGCGGCATGGCATCTGCTCACCCCCGCCCTGGGGACGCCCGGCCCGCGGGCCGCGGCGGCCCGGTGTCCCGGCGGGCTCGGCCCGCCAGGATGGGTTCGAGGCTGCAACCGGAGTCCCGCCATCGATACCTCCACCGACACATCCGCCCGCACCGCCCGGGCCGGCCACGACGCGCACCCCCCGCACCGCATCGTCATCGTCGGCGGCGGCGCCGGCGGCCTGGAGCTGGCCACGCGGCTGGGCGACACGCTGGGCAAGCGCGGGCTGGCCCAGGTCACGCTCATCGAGAAGGCGCGCACCCACTTCTGGAAGCCGCACCTGCACGAGATTGCCGCCGGCACCGTGGACCTGCACACCCACGCCGTGGACTACCTGGCGCAGTCGCACTGGCACTGCTTCCGCTACCGCATCGGCGAGATGACGGGGCTGGACCGCACGCGGCGCGAGGTGCACGTGGCGCCCTACATCGACTTCGACGAGGGCGAGCAGGTCACGGCGGAGCGCATCTTTCCCTACGACACGCTGGTCATCGCCGTGGGCAGCCTCAACAACGACTTCGGCACGCCCGGGGTGCAGGAGCACGCGCTGCTGCTGGAGACGCCGGCGCAGGCCGAGCGCTTCCACCGCCGCCTGGTCAACGCCTGCCTGCGCGCGCACGCGCAGGCGGCGCCGTTGCGGCCCGAGCAGCTGCACGTGGCGATCATCGGCGCCGGTGCCACCGGGGTGGAGCTGGCCGCCGAGCTGCACCACACCACGCGCACGCTGGTGTCCTACGGGCTGGACCGCATCGACCCCGAGCGCGACATCCGCATCAACCTGGTCGAGGCCGGCCCGCGCATCCTGGCGGCGCTGCCGGAGCGCATGTCGGTGTCGGCGCGGCAGCTGCTGGAAAAGCTGCACGTGCGCGTGCGCACCAACGCCAAGGTCACGGCCGTGACGCCCAACGGCGTGCAGCTCGCCAGCGGCGAAACCATCCCGGCGGAGCTCGTCGTCTGGGCCGCGGGCGTGAAGGCGCCGGACTTCCTCTCCCGCCTCGACGGGCTGGAGGTGAACCGCATCAACCAGCTGCGCGCGCGTCCCACGCTGCAGACCACGCTGGATGACACCGTCTTCGCCATCGGCGACTGCGCCGAGGTGCCCTGGCTGGGCCACGAGGGCAAGACCGTGCCGCCGCGCGCGCAGGCGGCGCACCAGCAGGCCGCGCATCTGGTCAAGCAGATGCGCCGGCGCCTGCGCGGCCAGCCGCTGCAGCCCTGGCGCTACCGCGACTTCGGCTCGCTGGTGTCGCTGGGCACCTACACCACGGTGGGCAACCTCATGGGCCAGCTCGTGGGCGGCAACTTCTGGATCGAGGGCCTGTTCGCGCGCTGGATGTACCAGTCGCTCTACAAGATGCACGAGCTGGCGCTGCACGGCCTGTGGAAGACCTCGCTCGGCACCGCCTCGCGCTTCCTGGCGCGGCGCACGGTGCCGCGCGTGAAGCTGCATTGAGCGGCGGGCGCGGCCCCGTTCAGTCCTTGTCCGGCCCCGCCTCGCCGGGCTGCACGCCCAGCGCGATGGCCGCGCCCAGCAGCGCCGGCTGCTCGGCCCGGATCAGGTACGTCGGCACGCGTTGCAGGTACGGCGCGAAGCGGCCCTTGGCCTCGAAGCTGCGGCGCAGCGGCGAGCGCTCCAGCAGGTAATCGGCACCGATGCGGCCCAGGATGCCGCCGCCGAAGTACACCCCGCCGCGCGCGCCCAGCGTCAGCGCCAGGTTGCCCGCGACGTTGCCCAGCAGGCTGCAGAAGCTCAGCAGGGCCTCCTCGCATTGCGCGTCCGCGCGCGCCAGGGCGCGAGCGCACACCTCGGCGGCGGCCAGCGGCTGCGGCGCCACGCCGTCGAGCCGGGCGATGGCGCGGTACAGGTTCTCCAGCCCCATGCCCGACACCAGCCGTTCGGCCGACACATGCGCGTGCTCCGTCCACAGCACGCGCAGGATGTCCGCCTCGCGCTCGTTGCCGGGCGCGACGCTGACATGGCCTCCCTCCCCGGCGATGGCAACCCACTCGCCGCCGCGCGAGCGCACCAGCGAGGACACGCCCAGCCCGGTGCCGGGACCGAGCAGCGCGCAAGGCGCGCCGGCCACGGGCGCGCCGCCGCCCAGGTGCAGCAGGTCCGGCGGCTGGAAGGCCGGCACCGCGTAGGCCATGGCTTCCCAGTCGTTGAGCATCAGCAGCCGCTGCAGGCCCAGGCGGCGCCGCGTCGCTTCGACGGAGAACTGCCAGCGGTTGTTGGTCATGCGCAGCTCGTCGCCCTCGATGGCGCAGGCGATGGCGATGGCCGCCTCGACCGGCCGGGCCCCGACGGCTTGCAGGTAGGCCGCCACGGCCGAGGCCAGGTCGGGATACGCGCCGGTGGACAGTGTGTGCTGCGCCGCCGGCCGGCCCTGCGGCCCCCGGACCAGCGCGAAGCGCGCATGCGTGCCGCCGATGTCGCCGACGAGGCGCAGGGCAGTGGGGTCGGACAGCGGGGCGGGCTGGGCCGCCGCGGCGGCCTCGGGCTGCGGGGCCGGGGGCAGGTGGTGCATCGGAACGGGGCCGCACTCGCACGCGGCAGCATGACAGTGATGCAATGAGTATTAATGAGTCATTAATAAATGAACACGGGTTAAACCCGCAGCGCCGGCATCGGCGGGAGCGCTTTCAGGCCGCAGCAGCCAGATCCAGCGGCAGCCGCAGCACCACGCGCAGCCCGCCCGCGGCGCCGTCCTCCAGGCTGGCCGTGCCGGCGTGGCGCTCCACGATCTCCCTGACGATGGCCAGGCCCAGGCCGCAGCCGTCGCCGCCGTGCGTGCCGCGCACGAAGCGCTCGAAGACGCGCTCGCGCTCCGTCACGGGGATGCCGGGGCCGTTGTCTTCCACCTCCACCACGGCCTGCATGCCTTCGCGCCGTGCGCGCAGCGTCACTTCGGCGCCGCGGCCGGCGTAGCGGATGGCGTTGTCGATCAGGTTGCTCAGCGCCTCGCGCAGCAGCAGCCCGTTGGCGCGCACCGGCACGGTACCGGCGTCCCCTTCGGCCTCACTCTCGTCCAGGCCCAGGTCCACGCCGGCGCGCAGCGCGCGCGGGACCATCTCGGCGGTGAGCTCGCGCGCGAGCTGGCGCAGGTCCACGGGGCTGCGATCCTGCACCAGGGCCGATTCGGGCTCGGCGCGCGCCAGCGTCAGCAGTTGGTTGACCAGGTGCGCGCTGCGCGTGGCGCTCTGGTGTACGCGCTCGAGCCGCGCGCGCAGCTCGGCATCGGCGCAGCCCTGCAGCGCCAGCTCGGTCTGGCTCTTGAGCCCGGCCAGCGGCGTGCGCAGCTGGTGGGCGGCGTCGCCGATGAAGCGTTTCTGCGCCGCCACGTTGCGCCGCGCCGCGCCCAGCAGCTCGTTGAGCGCGCGCGCCAGCGACTGCAGCTCGCGCGGCGCCTGCTCGATGTGCAGCGGCGCCAGGTCGGTGGGCGCGCGGTTCTCCACCTCGCGCCGCAGCCGCGCCAGCGGCGCCAGGCCGGCGCGGATGCCGGCCCACACGATCATGGTCATCAGCACGATCAGCCCGGACAGCGGCAGCAGCGTGTCCACCAGGATGCCGCGCGCCAGCTCCTCGCGGTTGGCGCTGCTGCGCGCCACCTGCACCAGCAGCAGCTGGCGCGCACTGTCCGCGCCGCCGTAGGCGAGGTACAGCGCCGCCACGCGCACGCGCTGCTGCCGCGGCAGCTCCTGGTCCGCCTCGGCGACGGCCATGCTGCCGTCGTAGAAGTACGGCACGTTCAGCCGCGGCTGCGCGATGGCCGGCGGCGGCGGCAGCGTGCGGCTGCCCAGGATGAACCGGCCCGGCGGCGTGCTGACCATGTAGTAGAGCCGATCCTCGGGGTCGGCCTCCAGCACGTCCTGCGCGGCGCGCGGGAAGTCGATGAGCAGGCCGCTCTCCAACGGCTTGATCTGCCGCGCCAGCGCGCGCGAGGCCTGCGACAGGCTGTCGTCGATGGCGCGGTTGGCGTAGCCGGCGGCCAGGCGGTAGGTGGCGAAGCCCCCGGCCAGCCACAGCACCAGCTGGGGCAGCAGCAGCCACAGCAGCAGCTGGCGCTGCAGCGACAGGCCGCCGGCGCCCACGCCGCGCAGCATCCGGGTCAGGCGGGACGGCACCCTGGCGCTCCGGCGCGGCTCACGTGGCGCGGGCGGGGCCTCAGCCGCGCGCCGCGTCCCCGGTTTCGAGCAGGTAGCCCAGGCCGCGCACGGTGCGGATGCTCAGCCCCGAGCCTTCGAGCTTGCGGCGCAGGCGGTGGATGTAGACCTCGATGGAGTTGCCGCCGCCGGCCCCCGCGGCGCCGGCGGCATCGCCCTCGCCGCTCCAGGCCTGGTTGATCTGCTCCTTGGTCACGACCTGGTCCCGCTGCGTGCTCAACAGCTCCAGCAGCGTCCATTCGCGCGGGCTGAGCTCCAGCGCCTCGCCGGCCACGCTGGCGCGCCGGGCCTGCGGCTCCAGCACCAGGCGGCCCAGCGTGCTGGACGAGGCTCCCCCGCCGTGGGCCGGCTGCGCCGTCTGCGCGCGCCGCAGCAGCACGCGCAGCCGCGCCTCCAGCTCCGGGAAGTCGAAGGGCTTCGTGAGGTAGTCGTCGGCGCCGGCGTTGAGCGTGGTGACGCGGCTTTCCAGGTCGTCCAGCGCGGTGAGCACCAGGATCGGGAAGCCCGGCTTGGCCGCGTGCACGCGCTTGAGCACGCTCAGGCCGTCGAGCATGGGCAGGCCCAGGTCGAGGATCGCCAGGTCAAAGGACTGGCGCAGCAGCAGGTACTCGGCCACCGCCCCGTTCTCCACGTGTTCGACCTCGAAGCCGGCCTGGCGCAGCTGGGTCGAGAGCGCGTCGGCCAACAGGGCATCGTCTTCCGCAAGCAGGAGTCGCATGGCCGAAGCTTAACGGTGTCTTCAACCCTTAACGCCGCCCGTGTCCCGTTTCCTCTGCGGTGGTGCAAGACAGGGTTTAACCGCATATTAATGTCTTAACGCAACATTAATATTCCATTCCATCGCAACCGATGGCTTGTCAAGGCCGTCGGCGCAGGCGGTGGAATGCATGGATGGCCAGGCGTTCTGCCGACAGGATCATCAAGCCGGGCCGGGCCCGGCACTCTCCAGGAGACAAGAGCATGAACAAGTCCCGCCCGAAGCTCGCGCGCGCCCTGCTGGCTGCCGCCGCAACCACTGTCCTGGCCGGCGCGGCGCAGGCCGGCGAGGTCGAGGTGCTGCATTACTGGACCAGCGGCGGCGAGGCCAAGGCCGCCGCGGCGCTGAAGGCCACGCTGCAGGCCAAGGGCCACACTTGGCGCGACTTCGCGGTGGCGGGCGGCGGCGGCGACTCGGCCATGACGGTGCTGAAGTCGCGCGTGGTCTCGGGCAATGCGCCGGCCGCGGCGCAGATCAAGGGCCCGTCGCTGCAGGAATGGGCCGCCGAGGGCGTGCTGGCGAGCATCGATGACGTCGCCAAGGCCGAGAAGTGGGACAGCCTGCTGCCTAGGCCGATCAGCGACGTCATGAAGTACAAGGGCAGCTACATCGCCGCGCCGCTGAACGTGCACCGCGTCAACTGGCTCTATGCCAACCCGGAGGTGTTCCGCAAGGCCGGCGCCAAGGTGCCGGGCAACTGGGACGAGTTCTTCGCCGCCGCCGAGGCGCTGAAGAAGGCCGGCGTGATCCCGGTGGCGCATGGCGGCCAGAACTGGCAGGACTTCACCGTGTTCGAGAGCGTGGCGTTGGGCCTGGGCGGGGTGGACTTCTACCGCAAGGCGCTGGTGCAGCTCGACCCCGCGGCGCTCAACGGAGCGACCATGGAGAAGGTGCTCACCACCTTCCGCCGCGTCAAGGCCTACACCGACAAGAACGCCCCGGGCCGCGACTGGAACCTGGCCACCGGCATGGTGGTCAAGGGCGAGGCCGGCATGCAGATCATGGGCGACTGGGCCAAGGGCGAGTTCGTGGCGGCGGGCAAGCAGCCGGGCAAGGATTTCGTCTGCGTCGCCGCGCCGGGCAGCGCCTCGGCCTTCACCTTCAACGTCGATTCGCTGGCCATGTTCAAGGTCAAGGGCGAGGACAAGGTCAAGGCGCAGAAGGACCTCGCCGCGGCCGTGATGTCGCCGCAGTTCCAGGAGACCTTCAATCTCAACAAGGGCTCCATCCCGGTGCGCATGAACATGGACCTGTCGAAGTTCGACGACTGCGCCAAGGCCTCGGCCAAGGATTTCGCCGCCAGCGCCCAGGCCGGCACGCTGGTGCCCAGCATCGCCCACGGCATGGCCGTGCCGGCGGCGGTGGAAGGCGCCATCAAGGACGTCATCAGCCAGTTCTGGAACAACGAGCGCATGACGGCCAAGGACGCCATGACGCGCCTCGTCTCGGCCGCCAAGGCCAGCTGAAGCCGCGGCGGCCCCGCGCCGCCCCGGCCCGCTCTCCCGCTCCTCACCCGGCCGCACTCGCGGCTCCCGGACCCCGCGCCGCGCGCGACGGGTGAGGCCTGCTCACGCCTGGCGAAAGGACCGACATGTCCGCTCCCTCGACCCTGCGAACACCCTGGCTGCCCAAGCTCGTCGTGGCCCCTGGGTTCGTGCTCTGCTTCATCTTCATCTATGGCTTCATGGCCTGGAACGGGTACTTGTCGCTGACCGCCTCGCGGCTGCTGCCCAACTACGAATTCGTCGGCTTCGACCAGTACATCGCCCTGTTCGCCAACGAGCGCTTCCGCGTGGCGCTGTCCAACATGGCGCTGTTCGGCACGCTCTTCATCGGCGGCGCCATGGGGCTGGGGCTGCTGCTGGCCATCCTGCTGGACCAGAAGGTGCGGGCCGAGGGCGTGCTGCGCACCGTCTACCTGTACCCGATGGCGATCTCCTTCATCGTCACCGGCACGGCCTGGAAGTGGATGCTCAATCCGGGGCTGGGCCTGGAGCACCTGGTGCAGCAGTGGGGCTTCGAGGACTTCAGCTTCGGCTGGCTGGTGGACCCGGACAAGGCCATCTACTGCATCGCCATCGCCGGCGTGTGGCAGGCCGCGGGCTTCGTGATGGCGCTGTTCCTGGCGGCGCTGCGCGGTATCGACGACTCCATCATCAAGGCCGCGCAGGTCGACGGCGCCACGCTGCCGCGCATCTACCTGCGCATCATCGTCCCCAGCCTGCGCCCGGTGTTCTTCAGCACCCTGATGGTGGTCAGCCACCTCGCCATCAAGAGTTTCGACCTGGTGATGGCGCTCACCGCCGGCGGCCCCGGCTATGCGACCGACCTGCCCGCCACCTTCATGTACGCGATGGCCTTCACCCGAGGCCAGATCGGCCTGGGCGCCGCCAGCGCCACCGTGATGCTGGCCACCGTGGCCGCCATCGTCGTGCCCTACCTCTACTCCGAACTCAGGAGCAAGCGATGACCCGCCCGCTCGCCGCCGGACTGCCGCACGCCCGCCTGTCCGCCGCCCCCGCCGTGAAGCCGCGGCGTCTGCACCTGCACCGCCTCGTGCTGTGGGGCGCCCTGCTGCTGTTTGCCGCCTGGTTCCTGGCGCCGCTGTACGTGATGGTGGTGACCTCGCTCAAGGACATGGCGCAGATCCGCGAGGGCAGCCTGCTGTCGCTGCCCACCAGCCCGAGCCTGGAAGCCTGGTCGCGGGCCTGGAGCAGCGCCTGCACCGGCACCGACTGCAACGGCCTGCGGCCCTTCTTCATGAACTCGGTGCTGCTGGTGGTGCCGGCGGTGCTGATCTCCACCGCCATCGGCGCGCTCAACGGCTACGTGCTGAGCAAGTGGCGCTTCCGCGGCAGCGAGCTGATGTTCGCGCTGATGCTGTTCGGCGTGTTCATGCCGATGCAGGTGGTGCTGCTGCCGATGAGCCAGGTGCTGGGCTGGCTGGGCCTGGCCAGCTCGATCAGCGGCCTGGTGCTGGTGCACGTGCTCGCCGGCCTGCCCTCCACCACCCTGTTCTTCCGCAACTACTACGTCGGCCTGCCCGACGAGCTCATCAAGGCCGCCATGCTCGATGGCGCCTCGTTCTGGCAGATCTTCAGGCGCATCGTGCTGCCGTTGAGCACGCCGATCCTGGTCGTGACGCTGATCTGGCAGTTCACGCAGATCTGGAACGACTTTCTCTATGGCGTCGTGTTCTCCGGCGCCGACAGCAAGCCCATCACGGTGGGCCTCAACAACCTGGTCAACACCTCCAGCTCGGTCAAGGAATACAACGTGGACATGGCTGCCGCGCTCATTGCCGCGCTGCCGACGCTGCTGGTCTACGTCATCGCGGGCAAGTACTTCGTGCGCGGCCTCACGGCCGGCGCGGTGAAAGGCTGAACATCATGGGCGCACTTTCCATTCGCCAGGTCGAGAAGACCTACGCGGGCAACATCCGCATCCTCAAGGGCATCGACATCGACATCGACGCCGGCGAGTTCCTGATCCTGGTCGGCCCCTCGGGCTGCGGCAAGTCCACGCTGCTGAGCATGATCGCGGGCCTGGACACGCCCACGGCCGGCAGCATCCACATCGGCGAGCGCGACGTCACGCACCTGCCCAGCAAGGACCGCGACATCGCCATGGTGTTCCAGAGCTACGCGCTCTACCCGAACATGACCGTGGCACAGAACATCGCCTTCGGCCTGGAGATCCGCAAGGTGCCCAAGGCCGAGCGTGAGGCCGCGGTGGAGCGCGTGGCGAAGATGCTGCAGATCGGCCACCTGCTGGACCGCAAGCCCGGCCAGCTCTCCGGCGGCCAGCGCCAGCGCGTGGCCATGGGCCGGGCGCTGGCGCGCAACCCCAAGCTCTTCCTCTTCGACGAGCCGCTGTCCAACCTCGACGCCAAGCTGCGCGTGGAGATGCGTGCCGAGATTAAGCTGCTGCACCAGCGCACGCGCACGACCACGGTGTACGTCACGCACGACCAGGTCGAGGCCATGACGCTGGGCGACCGCATCGCGGTGATGAAGGACGGCGTGGTACAGCAGTTCGGCACGCCCGAGGACATCTACGCCCGGCCCGTGAACCGCTTCGTGGCCGAGTTCATCGGCTCGCCGGTGATGAACATGGTGGCGGCCTCGCGCGGCGTCGCCGGGCCGGTCGCCGGCAGCATCGAGCTGCCCACCACCGAGGCGCAGCGCTCAGCGCTGCGCGCCGGCGCCAATAACCTGCTCTACGGCCTGCGCCCCGAGCACCTGAGCCTGGCCGACAACGGCGTGCCGGGCCGCCTGGCCATCATCGAGCCCACCGGCCCCGACACCTACGTCACGGTGGACACGCCGCTGGGCCAGCTCACCGCGCGCGTGCCCGGCGTGCTGCACGCCGGTGTCGGCGAGAACGTGCATCTGCGCTGGCAGCCGCAGCACGCGCACCTGTTCGACGCGCGCACCGAAGCCCGCGTGGCCTGAGCGCCCGCGCCGCCGCGCGGCGCATCCCCATGGACGCCTTCTCCCACGGCCGCGCGCCGTGGCGGGATGGGCTTCGCCCAAGAAGAACTTCCGCGCCACCGGCCGGGAAGAGGACCCCCGCGTCCATTCACACAGAGAGAGGAGACCACAGCATGAAAGCCATTCACCACCCGCGCCTGCGCCCGCTCGCCATCGCCGCGGCGGCCCTGGCGGGCCTGGCGGCGCAGGCCGCGGAAGTTGGCGGTGTCGAGCTCTACGGCTACACCCGTGGCGGCTTCTATTCGAGCAACGGCGACGCGCCGCGCGGCGGCTACACCCTGGGCGGCGACGCGCAGAAGTTCCGCCTGGGCAACGAGGGCGACAACGGCATCGAGTTCGGCATCGGCAAGCAGTTTGAGGCCGGCAACGGGCTGAAGTTTGGCGCCTACTACATGCCCATCGTCTGGGACGGCGACAGCAGCACGGCCGAGGCCTACGCCACCTTCTCGGGCCTGTCCTTCGCGCCCGAGGCGGTGTTCTGGGGTGGGCAGCGCCGCCTGCGCCTGCAAGACGTGCACATCGTGGACAAGTTCTTCGCCGACTACGGCGACAACTTCGGCGTGGGCTTCACCGACTGGAAGATCGGGCCGGTCAAGCTGGGCGTGGGCCTGTTCACGGGCGACAGCATCGACAACAAGGCGTCCGACCCCAACCGCGCGCGCCGCCTCAACATCGACGTCTACGACATCGCCACCAATCCTGGCGGCACGCTGCGCATGACCGGCACCTTCGTGCGCGGCGACTTCGCCTACGGCAAGGACGGCGCCGGCCTGTCGCTGGTGCACAACCAGGCCGACTTCCTGACGCCGGGGCTGAAGCACGCCCTGTTCGTGCAGGCGGCCCGCGGCCACGCCGGGCTCAACGGCCAGTTCTACGGCCTGGACAGCGCCGGCAGCACCAGCCTGATCGTCGGCCCCGGCGGCGTGGTCACGCCCGTGACCAGTGCGCCCACGCCGAATCCGGGCCAGAAGGCCTGGCGCGTGGTGGACTCGTTGAGCTGGCAATCGGGCCGCTTCGGCGGCCAGACCATCCTGGCCTACCAGCATGCCAAGGCCGACGGCGGGCCCAGCAACGGCACCGTCACCAAGGACGTGTCCATTGGCGGCCGGGTGTCCTGGGCCTTCACCGACCACGTGAAGCTGCTGCTTGATGCCGGCACGACCAGCCGCGACATTGACGGCCAGCCGCGCCAGCGCCTGCACAAGTTCACCATCGCGCCGACGCTGTCGCTGGGACCGGACCTGTTCTCGCGCCCGGAGCTGCGCTTCTACGCCACGCGTGTGAACTGGAACGACGCGGCTGCCGCGGCCAATGCCGGCTCCTTCGGCGCCGGCGGACGCACCTCGGCCACGCTGTTCGGCGTGCAGCTCGAAGCCTGGTGGTGAGCGCCATGTCCTTCGATCTGGTCCTCTTCGGCGGCACCGGCGACCTGGCCTGGCGCAAGCTCATGCCGGCGCTGTTCCAGGCCTGGCGCCACGGCAAGCTGCCCGCGGGCGGGCGCATCCTGGCCGTCGGCCGCAACGCCCTGGACGCGGCCGGCTACCGCGACTGGCTGCAGCAGCGCTTCAACGACCTGTCCGGCCCGACACGGCCCTCGGCCGAGGCCTTCAGCGACTTCGCCGCGCAACTGCACTACCTGCAGCTGGACCTGACGCAGCCCGCGCACTACCGGCGCCTGCAGCGCTGGCTCAAGCAGCCCAAGGCAGAGGAAGGCCGCGCCGCCGCGGCCGACACCGTGGTGCTGTACCTGGCCACCAGCCCGCACCTGTTCCCGCAGATCTGCGAGCAGTTGGGCGCCGTGGGCCTCAACGGTCCCGAGGTGCGCGTGGTGCTGGAAAAGCCCCTGGGCCACGACCTGGAGAGCGCGCGCGCCATCAACCGCGCCGTGGGCGCCGTGTTCAGCGAGAGCCAGGCGCTGCGCATCGACCACTACCTGGGCAAGTCCGCGGTGCAGAACCTCACCGCGCTGCGCTTCGGCAACGCGCTGTTCGAGCCGCTGTGGCGGCGCGAGAGCATTGCCAGCATCGAGATCACGCTGGCCGAGTCGCTGGGCGTGGGCACGCGCGGCGACTTCTACGACCGCACCGGCGCTTTGCGGGACATGGTCCAGAACCACGCGCTGCAGCTGCTGACCATGATCGCGATGGAGCCCCCGGCGCGCCACGAGGCCGATGCCATCCGCAACGAAAAGCTCAAGGTGCTGCAGGCGCTCAAGCCTTTTGACGCCCACAGCGCCCGGCGCGACGTGGTGCGCGGCCAGTACCGCGCCGGCGTGTGCCAGGGCCGCGCCGTGCCCGGCTACACCGAGGAGGGCAGCGTGCCCGCGCACAGCAGGTGCGAAACCTTCGTGGCGCTGCGCACCGAGGTGCGGAACTGGCGCTGGGCCGGCGTGCCCTTCTACCTGCGCACCGGCAAGCGCCTGGCCGCGGGCAGCGCGTACATCGTCGTGAACTTCCGCGCCGTGCCGCACCCGATCTTTCCGGGCCCGCACCCGGCCAACAAGCTCGTCATCAAGTTGCAGCCCGAGGACGGGCTGGAGCTGCACCTGCTCGCCGCCAAGGGCGCTTCGGGCTTGGAGACGCTGGCGCCGGTGAGCCTGGACCTGGACTTCGACAAGGCCTTCCTCGAGGACCGCGTCGGCGCCTACGAGCGGCTGCTGCTGGAGGCCATCCACGGCCGGCTCAACCTGTTCGTGCGCAGCGACGAGCAGGAGGAGGCCTGGCGCTGGGTCGAGCCCGTGCTGCAGGCCTGGCGCGAGGACGACGCCGCCGGGCTGGGCCCGCGCCCCTACGCCGCGGGCAGCTGGGGCCCGGCCGGCGCCAGCGCGCTGGTGGCCAGAGACGGGTTCAGCTGGGCCGAGGAGCAGTGAGGGCGCCGTGCCCCGGCCAGCCGGACTTCAGCGCGCGCCGAGCAGCTCCCCCACCTCCAGCAATATCAACTCGTTGTCGTCGGCCCGGTTGGGCTCGCGGCTGCTGGAGAACGGCAGGTTGTTGTCGTTGCCCACCACGATGTGGCGCGCATCGGCCACGTCCACGTTCTCGATGGTGAAGAAGGGGAAGGCCAGCACGCCGTCGGTGAGCGGCTTGCGCGCCAGGCGGCGCGGGTCGGCGATCTTGAGCAGGTCGATGTAGCCCACCTTGCGCAGCACGCCGCCGGCGTTGGCGTCGCTCAGCTCCACCTTGTAGACGCGCTTGAACCGGGCCCGGTCGTGGAAGCAGTCGTTGCGCCGGGTGCCTTCCGGGCAGGCCTTGTCAGCGATGCCCTCGCCGTTGTCGCGCTCGATGACCAGGCCGGTGGTGGCGTCGATCATGTTGAAGTCGCCGATGGCGTGCTGGCCGTCCTCCAGCGGGTACTTCCAGTGGCGGCCCGTCCACCGCCCGGCCTTGACGTCGAACTCCAGCACGCGCAGCACGGTCTTGCCGTCCAGGGTCTCATAGGCGCTGCTGGACTCGTCCCAGAGCGGGCCTTCGAGCAGAGCATAGAGCTTGCCGCCGTCGGGCGAGGCCGCCATGCCCTCGAAGCCCTTGGAGCGGCGCAGCTGGAATGTCACTTTGCCGTCGGGTGTGGGCGGCGTGGTCACTGCTGGATGGTCGGGTGAGCGGATAGGCTTGCCGTCCACCAGGGTGTCGAACACTGCCAGCACCTTGCCGCTCAGGTCCGCCTTGATCAGGTACGGCCCGAATTCGTCGCCGATCCACAGCGCGCCGCCGGCAAACTGAAAGCTCTCGGGGTCGAAGTCGGCGCCGGTGAGATAGCGCCGCTTCGTGCCCTCGTGAACGATGCGGAACGGGACCTTCTTGTCCGGGTCGTGCAGGAAGACGGTCTGCAGCCGCGTGAGGCGGCCCTGCTTGAAGTCCACTCGGTAGTGGTTGAGGAACAGCATCGCGTCGGCCGAGTTGGCCTTGGCGCCGAAGCCGTTGTCGGTGAGCAGCCAATAGCTGCCGTCCGCCATGTGCTTGATGCCCGAGTGCCCCTGCGCCGGCTGGCCCTGGAAGGGCAGTGCCACGCCGGTGGGCCGCCCGGCCGAAGTGCCCTCCACCGTGCTCAGGGCCTCCACGCGTTGGCCGGTGGTGAACTTGCCGCTCACGTGCAGGTCGGCCGGCCCATCCTTGGGCGCGGCGATGAAGCTGCGCGCGGGCAGCAGCGCATGGCCGGCCAGCGTGGCAGGGAACTCGCGCGGCTGCGGCGTGCGGTCGTCCTGCGCGGTGGCGGACAGGGCCAGCAGCGCGGTCGTGGCACAGACCAGGGAGCGCATGGGCATCAGATGCTTGAGAGGCGAGGTGATCATGCGCGCATGCTCGCCGGCGTCCATGGCAGGCGCGTGACAGCGTGCGTGAGCGCCGCCGTGGGTGGAGCGTGATCACCGATTGGCAGGGCCAACTGCCGAAATCGGACAGCCGAAGCACGGTGCTGTGCACGGCGCGAACCGGGTTGCATGCGCAAGCATTGCCGACGCTGTGCGGCGATGCGGCGCGGGTGCCGAGCGGTGGTTGCTTCTCCACCCAATGCCCGCCCGTTTCGGGGGGGCAGCGCTGCCCGTCACCGGAAGGCCACGATGGCCCTCTTAGACTGCATCGTCGCGTCGCGGGCACGCCGGTTGCGCAGCGGCACTCGCCGCTTCAGCGCATGCACCTAAACAGTGCAGACCGGGCGCCCGCGCCTCGTCCTGATCGAGATCCATGCTGCCTCCGGCCATAGCCTTGGGGTATGGGTTGTGCTGCCCGAAATTCGTGACTGCGTTCCCGAGTTCGGGTTGCATAGCCGTGGGCATTTGTTTTTTAGCAATGGAGGGTAGAGCTTGTCATTTGATTGAGCGCACCAAGGGCGAGCACCGTAAAACGAGGATGCACTCTCGTGATGCGAATAAGCGCGTTTCTGGCAAAAGGCTTACGATGCGCTGACGGATGTGCTTGCTCATACGTTTCCATCCAATAAGAACAAACCCGTAAACAGGGGAAGGCGACTTCCCGGGGGCTCATGCTGCAATGCGGCGGAGTTTGATTCACATCACCCCGGGAGGATTGGGCGTGCATACAGCATCGTTCGTTGCAGGCTTGCCTGTGGCTTTTGGGCCGCGAGATGAGCCATACCGGGCAGTGGCGTGGAAGGTCTTCAACCAAGTCGTTGCAGCTCTGCTGCTGTTGCTGTTTTCGCCGCTGATGGCTGTCATCGCCATCTGCATCTGGCGCGTGGACGGTGCGCCAATCGTATTCGCCCATTACCGAGTCGGCATGGGCGGCAAGGTGTTTCCCTGCCTGAAATTCCGCTCGATGGTGCGCAATTCGGAGCAGGTATTGCAGGAGCTGCTCCGCAGCGATCCAGCAGCGCGCGACGAGTGGATTCGGGAGCAAAAACTTTCTAACGATCCGCGCATTACGCCCATCGGCCGGATATTGCGCAAGCTGAGTCTTGATGAATTGCCGCAGCTGTTCAACGTATTACGCGGAGAGATGAATCTAGTCGGCCCTCGCCCCATTATGCTGTGTGAGTTGCCGCGTTATGGCCAAGTACGCTGGCATTACCTGAGCGTGAAACCCGGTATGACGGGGCTTTGGCAGGTTAGCGGGCGTAACAGCACGAGCTACGAGGAGCGGGTCGAACTGGACCGGAATTACGTGGAAAAGCGTAGTGAATGGCTGGATATTTGCATCCTGTTCAGGACCCTGGGTGTTGTGATCAGCGGTCATGGAGCCCAGTGATGAACCGGGAAACCACGATCGAGATTCTGGCCATCGTCAATGCCGAGTCGGAGCATGCTCCACCTGCCCCGGCCTGGGACCCGTTGCCGGCGCCGCAGAAAGTAGTGCACGTGGTGGGCCGCGCTACGGACGAGGTGCTGAGCTTCTTGCGCTCCTCGCTTCAGGCCTGCGCGGCCCATGGCTTCGAAACCTGCGTGGTGCTCATCGACAAGCAAGAGCACCGTCACTGCCTCGTGCAGCTGGACCAGTCGGCCGAATTGTTCCTGGTGGCACCGGCGCGAAATCCGTTGTCGCAATGGCGTGCCGTGGCTCGGACCATTGACAGCCTGCTGCACGCTGACAAACCCCATGCCGTGCATTTGCATGGCCTGTTGCCCTGTGCGGTCGGCGTATTGGCGCTGCATCGGGCGGGTATTGGGGTGCCGGTTTATTTTTCGCTGCATGGATTTCGCACCCTAAATGCCCTGGGCATGTCGGCGGCCCGTGTGCTGTTGGCGCTGCGGAAAATTTTTCAGAAGGCGCCCCCAGCCCCCATCACCTATGTGCCGCAGGAAAAGCACGCGTTGCAGATATGGAGTGATTCAGGCATGCCCTTTGCGACGGAAACGCCGGCGCAAGGTTCGACCGGGCGGCATGAGGCTGCTCATCCATTAATTATTTCCGGTGGTCATGGTCAGGGTTTTCGCGGTATTGAAACCTTCTCGCAGTTGGCGGTACTCCTGAGTGGCGGAGAAACGCATATCGGTTTCGAGTGGATCGGTCCGGTCAGCGGGAATGAAGCGCGGCACTTGAGCGCGGCGGGGGTGCGTGTATTGGGTGCCGACGATCATGACCATGCCCTGCATCTGACGACGAGCTGGCTGTATGCGGGGGTCGAGGAAACGGCGGGTTTTCCGGTGGCGCTGCTTAGTGCCATGGCAATGGGCCTGCCGTGCGTGGCCTTGGATTGTGACCAGCACCGCGCTGTCATCACTCACGGTGAAACCGGATACCTGTGTGGTGGTATCGAGGATTTCCTGGACTGCATTTCCATGCTGCTCGATGACGCGGCATTGCGCGCCCGCATTGGTTCGGCCGCGCGTGAGCAGGCGGTGCAGCGTTTCAATGCGGAAAGTTTTGGCAGGCGGCTGTTTGCGGCCTATTCACTGAGTTCCATGGCCCCCAACGGACTGAGCTTGAAAGGTCAATCTTGAAAATCACCATCATCGGCAGCGGTTATGTCGGGCTGGTTTCAGGCGCATGCCTGGCCGAAATGGGTAACGACGTGATGTGCCTGGACGTGGACGCCCGCAAGATCGCCTCGCTCAACGACGGCAAGGTCCCCATCCACGAGCCGGGCCTGGAACCGGTGATCCGCCGCAACGTCGAGGCCGGGCGGTTGCATTTCACCACCGACACGCCAGCGGCGGTGCGCCACGGCACCTTGCAGTTTATCGGCGTAGGCACGCCGCCCGACGAAGACGGTTCGGCCGACCTGCAATACGTGCTGGAGGCCGCGCGCGGCATCGGCCGGCACATGACGGACTACAAGGTCATTGTCAACAAGAGCACGGTGCCGGTGGGCACGGCGGATCGGGTGGAAGCGGTGGTGCGTGAGGAGCTCGCTTCGCGCGGCATCGAGGTCGAGTTCGCGGTGGCCTCCAATCCTGAGTTCCTGAAGGAGGGCAACGCGGTCGAGGACTTCATGAAGCCCGACCGCGTCATTGTCGGCGCCAACGACGAGCGTGCCCTGCTGCTGCTGCGAGCGCTGTACGCGCCCTTCTGCCGCAACCGCGAGCGGCTGGTACTGATGGACCGGCGCAGCGCCGAGCTCACCAAGTACGCCGCCAACGCCATGCTGGCCACGCGCATCAGCTTCATGAACGAGTTGGCCGCGCTGGCGGAGCGCGTGGGTGCCGACATCGAGGCCGTGCGTCATGGCATGGGCAGCGACCCGCGCATCGGCACGCACTTCCTCTACGCCGGCATCGGCTACGGCGGCTCCTGCTTCCCCAAGGACGTGAAGGCGCTGCTGCGCACCGCGCACGAGCAGAGCGTGCCGCTGGAGGTGCTGGCCGCGGTGGAGAATGCCAATGAGCGCCAGAAGCGCGTGCTGGTGGACAAGATCGTGGCCCGCTTCGGCGAGAGTTTGGACGGGCTGCAGTTTGGCCTGTGGGGCCTGGCCTTCAAGCCCAATACCGACGACATGCGCGAGGCGCCCAGCCTGGTGCTGATCGCCGAGCTGCTGCGCCGCGGCGCCCGCCTCAAGGCTTACGACCCGGTGGCGATGGCTGAGGCGCGGCGCCGGCTGGGCGCGACCTCGGGCCTAAGCTTCGCGACCACGGCAGACGAGGCTGCCAAGGGCTGTGACGCTCTGCTGGTCGCCACCGAGTGGCTGCAGTTCCGCAGCCCAGACTTCGCGCAGCTGCGCGGCCTGCTGCGCCAGCCGGTGGTTTTTGACGGCCGCAACCTCTACGACCCGGTGCTGATGGCGGACGCCGGGCTGGAGTACCACGCGGTGGGGCGTCCAGTGGTGGAGGCGGCATGAACATGACCCTCTCCCGCTTGCTGACCACGCTGCGCGCGCGCTGGCGCGAGGGCCTGCTGGCCTTCGCGCTGGTGCTGGCCGCGGGCGTGGCCCTCAATGCCTGGCTGCCACGCCAGTACACGGCCGAGGCCGCAGTGATGCTGGACGTGCGCACCGCAGATCCCATTGCCGGTACCCCGATGCAGCCGCTGGCCGTCACCAATTACATGGCCACGCAGGTGGACCTGCTGCTCAGCGAGCGCGTGCTGCGCGGCGCGCTCAAGCGCACTGGGCTGGACCAGGACGCCGAACTGCATGAGCGCTGGCTCAAGGCCACGCAGGGCCGCGGCGACAAGCTGAGCTGGCTGTCCGATGGCGTGCTCAAGAACGCTGAGGTGGTGCCCGCGCGCGAGTCCAACGTCATCACGCTGCGCTACACCGACCGCACGGACCAGCGCGCCGCCGAGGTGGTCAACGCCATCGTCGAGTCCTACATCGCCACCACGGTGGAACTGCGCGCCGAAGGCGCGCGCCAGCAGGACACCTTCTTTGACCAGCGCGCCAAGGCGCTGCGCGAGGCGGTGCAGCGCGCGCAGGCCGCCTTGTCCGAACATCAGCGCCAGGCCGGCTTGGTGGCCAACGACGAGCGCCTGGACATCGAGAACGCACGGCTGTCGGACCTGTCCTCGCAGTTGCTGGCGGCGCGCAACGCGGTGCAGGACTCCGCCGCGCGCCTCAGCCAGGCCAACCGGCAGCCCGAGCACTCGCCCGACGTGCTGGGCAATCCACTGGTTTCGAGTCTGATGGGCGAGCTGGCGCGACAGCAGGTGCGACTGCGCGAGCTGGAAACGCGGCTGCAGTCCGCGCACCCTTCCGTCATCGAGGCGCGTACCACCATCGATAACCTGCGCCGCGAGATCGAGGCGCAGCGCGCCACCGTCACGGCGAGCATGGGCGTGAGCCGGGCCGTGGGCGAGAGCCGCGTGGCGCAGTTGCAGGCGGCCGTGGACACGCAGCGCGCCAAGGTGCTGGACCTGAAGCTCAAGCGCGAGCGGGCCGAGGTGCTGCAGCGCGACCTGGACAACGCCGTGCAGGCCTACGGTGCGGTGTTCAAGCGCTCGGACACGGCCAGCATGGAGGGCCAGGCCACGCTCAACAACGTCTCGCGTATCAAGGAAGCCACGCCGCCGCCGCTGCCCTCGCGCCCGCGGGTGTTCCTCAATCTGGCGGTGACGCTGGTGCTGGGTGTGGTGGCGGCACTGGTCACCGTGGTGGTGCGCGAGGTGCGCGATCCGCGCCTGCGTGACGAAGGGGACATCGAACGCGTGCTGGGCCACGTGGCGCTGGGCCGGCTGCCCAACCACGACGCCCTGCGCGGCCCCTCGGACCATTGGCGGCGCCTGGTCGCGCCGCCGCAGATCGGCATGGGAGGCCGCCATGGGTAAGCGTGAAGGTTCGATCTTGGCTTCGCAGGCCGGCGAGTTCCTGCGGCGCGTCAACGGCGATCCGGCCGCGGCGCAGGCGGTCAATGACGCGGAACTGCTGCCCGAGACCCAGAGCATTGGCGAGTTCCTGCGCAGGCTGCATGCTCTGAGCGACGAGCAGGTCGAGCAGATCCTGGCCGTGCAGCGCGAGCGCAACTTGCGCTTCGGCGAGGCGGCCGTGGCGCTGCGTATGGCCTCGCAGCAGGACGTGCTGTGGGCCTTGTCGCAGCAGCACAGCCACCCTTACGCCTATGCCCACGCCATGGAGGAAGGCGGCCCGGCGCTGCATGCCGACCTGGTGATGGCGCGTGAGCCCTTCAGCCGCCAGGCCGAGCATTTCCGCACCCTGCGCAGTCGGCTGCTCATCGGCGCGCTAGCCCCGTCGCCGGTGCGGCGTGCCCTAGCAGTGGCGAGCGTGGGCGTGGGCGAAGGCAAGAGCTACTTCGCCGCCAACCTCGCCATTGCGCTGAGCCAGGTCGGCGCGCGCACGCTGCTCATCGATGCCGACCTGCGCACGCCGCGGCTGCACCGGTTGTTCGGCCTACCAAACGGCAGCGGCCTGAGCAACGTGCTGGCGCGGCGTCAGCAGGGCAGCCCGTCCATCCTCGCCGTGGAAGGCCTGCCCCACCTTTTCATCATGCCTTCGGGCACGCTGCCACCCAACCCGGCGGACCTGGTGCAGCGCGGCACGCTGGACGCGCTGCTGCAGGAGATGGCCGTTGCCTTCGACCACGTCATCGTGGACACGCCGGCGGCCAGTCATGGCGCCGACAGCGCCGTGATCGCCGACAAGGCCGGTGCCGCGCTGGTGGTGGCACGCCGCCATGCCTGCCGGCTGGCGGAAATGCAGGCGCTGCTGGGCGAACTCAAGCGGCGGCCGGTCTACCTGGCCGGGGTGCTGATCAACGAACGCTGACGCGCAATTGAGCACGCATCCTCTGACTGCCGGTCCGGCCGCTTGGCCACCGGCCCGGCCGCTGGAGCTGTCGCTGGGCGTTCTGGGCCTGGTTGCCCTGATGGTGTCCAACGCCGCGCTGGCCGTGGCGGCGCCGCATCCCGTCTGGCCAGCCCTTGGGCTGGTGCTGTTCCTGGCTGGTGCGGCGCGGCTGTTCTCCATGGCGCCGGTGGCGGCCGTGATGCTGGCGCCTTTCGTGGTGGTGCACGGCTCGGTGCTGGTGTCGCTGCAGGCCATCGAGGGTGGGGCCTACATGAAGGAGATGGGCCAATTCGGCCAACCCTCCCCGGCTGGTGCGGCCTTCGCGCTGTGCTCGGCGCTGTTCCTGGGCACGGCGGCGTTCACCTTCACGCGGCTGCGCGGCCGCCGGCAGCCGCAAGTATCGACCCCGATTGCCATGGCGCGCGGACCGCGCCTGTTGCTGTGCGCATCCGTGCTGGGCGGCGCGGCGCTCGTGGTGGCTTGGCTGGCATTCAAGGGCGCGCGCGCCGGCTTTCCGCTGCTCACCGGCACCGATCGCTTCGCCTTCCGCGCTGCCAGTGCCGACGTCATCACGCTCAACCTGCTGATCCTCAAGTACGTCCTGGCGGCGGTGACGGGCACCAGCGCAGTGTTCGCGCCGGGGCCCTGGTGGCGCCGCGCCCACCACGCCGTGTTCGGCGGTTACGTGATGGTGTCGTTCCTGTTCGGCGACAAGTTCTTCATCGTGCTGATGGCGGCCTGCTTCTATGCCATGCCCTTCTTCGTGAGCCGGCCCGCCGAGCTGGTGGCGCGCGTGCGTGCCGCTGCGCCGCTGGCGCTGCTGATGTTCGGCTGCGCCTCGGCGGTGACGCTGTTCATCTACTCCGGGTACGGCCAGCTCGGCGCCGCGCAGACGCTGGAGCGGCTGGGCGAGCGCATCGCCGGCCAGGGCCAGCTCTGGTACTTGGCCGTGCGCGATGCGTCGGTCCTGTTCAATCTGGACACTCACCACATCGCACTGAACCTGCAGAACTTGGTGGCGCGTCCGCCGGCGGACTTCACCTTCCAGCACCGGCTGGCGCCCTTCTACTTCGTAGAGCGCTATGCGCCCACGGTGCTGTTCCTGTCCTTCGTGAACAACGGCGGCATGGTCACGCCGACCATGGTGTTCGAAGCCTACTCGCTGGTGATGGTGGGCTACGCGGGGCTGGCGTTGGCGCTGCTGCTGGCCGGGGTCTGGACGGGTTGGCTCGCACACCACCTGGCCCGCGCCATGGCCGGCGGCAACCCGGCCGATGTGCTGCTGCCCTCCTTCGCGATGTTCCAGACCATCGTGCTGATGTCGCAGGGCACGCTGCACTCGCTGCTGAGCCTGAGCGCGTTCAAGGCCTACGCCGCCTTCTTCGTGCTGCAGACGCTGGTGCGGGCGGTGCTCAGGCATTGCGCCGCGGCGCCACGGAAAGCCTGAGCGATGCAGCGCCTGAGCCATCTCGACGGGCTGCGCGGCATCGCCGCGCTGCTGGTGGTCTACCAGCACCTGGTGGAGTACGCCGGCGGTATGGCCCCAGTGGGCAGCTGGGTGGCGGCGCATCTGGCACAGCTGCTGACGGTCATCGACCTAGGCAAGGCCGGCGTGATTGCCTTCTTCGCCATCAGTGGCTTCGTCGTGCCGTTCAGCTTCGGCACGCAGGCGCTGCCGCGGCTGGGTTTCACGCTGTCGCGCCTGTTCCGGCTCTATCCGGCCTACTGGCTGTCGCTGGGAGTGACGGCATTGCTGCTGCCGGCGCTGGGCGTGGCCAGCTTCAACGCCTCGCAGCTGGTGGCCAACTTGAGCATGGTGCAGCTGCTGCTGGGGCACGAGGATGTGCTGAGCGTGTACTGGACGCTGCTGGTCGAGCTGGTGTTTTACGCCAGCTGCCTGGTGGTGTTCAGCCTGGGCCGGCTGCGCTCGCCGGCCTGGTGCGCGGGCATGGTCTGCGCGCTGTTGGCCGTCGCGCTGGTGGGCAGCGTGCTGCGCGCGCGCGGATACGCCCTGGCGCCGGTGGGCGTGCCGCTGTACCTGGCGATCATGTGGTTCAGCGCCGGCCTGCGGCTGTGGTTGCTGGAGAAGCTGCCCGGCGCCGGCCACTGCTGCCTGCTGGTGCTGCCGCTGCTGCTGGTGCTGTTCCCAGTGGCTTGGTCCACTGCCTATGACGATCACTCGCACCGCGAGTCGGTGCTGGCCGTGATCACGGCCTTCTATGCCGGGCTGGCGCTGTTCTTCTGGTGCGTGTTGCGTCGCCGCTTCGCATCGCCGCTGCTGGTGCGCCTGGGCGCGCTGAGCTACGCGCTGTACCTGTTTCACCCGCTGGCGCTGGACCTGGCGCAGACGGCGGCGCTGCGCTGGTCCCCGTCCTGGCCTTGGAGCGTCGTGACGCTGGCGGCGCTGACCCTGGCGCTGTCCTTCCTGGCGGCCGCCGTGGTGCAGCGCTGGCTGGAGATGCCCGGCATCGCGGCGGGCAAGCGCCTGATGTCGCGCATCGCCGCCTGGCACGCCACGCGGCGCGCCGGCGAGGCGAGCTACGCGGGGCGCCAAGCCAACACGGAGGGACGTCCCTGATGAAGGTGCTTCACGTCGCGGAGTCGATCAAGGGCGGCTGCGGCACATACCTCGACGAGATCGTGCCGCTGCAGGTGCAGGCGCTGGGCGAGCGGCAGGTGCGCTGCCTTGTGCCGCGCGAGCATGCGGCGCAGTTGCCACGGGTCGAGCCCGGCTTGGTGCGCACCTTTGGCCGGCCCGGCCGTGCCGCCGGGCTGCCGCGGCTGGCGCGCGAACTGACGCGGCTGGTGGACGAGTGGCAACCGGACCTGATCCATGCCCATTCCACCTTTGCCGGTGCCGTCAGCCGGGCGCTGTCGGTGGCGCGGCGCCTGCCGCCGATCGTCTACTGCCCGCACGGCTGGGTGTTCGACGTAGAGCAGCCCCGGCTGATGCGCTGGGCCACCGAAAGCGCGGAGCGGCTGATGGCGCCGCGCAGCGCACGCATCGTCGCCATCTCCGACGCCGAGCGCCGCCGCGGCGAGGCCGCCGGCATCCCGGCCGAACGGCTGGTGGTGGTGCCCAACGGCATACATGCCAAGGCGCCGATGCAGCGGGCGGTGTGGCCGATGCCACGGCTGCGTGTGCTCTTCGTCGGCCGGCTGGACCGGCAAAAGGGCGTGGATGTGCTTATCGAGGCGGCCCGTGACCTGGGCGACAAGGTATCAGTGCGCATCGTCGGGGACGCGGTGGTGGCCGGCGGGCGGCCCGCCCCCAACGGCGACGCGCGCCACATCGAGTTCCTGGGCTGGATGGACAGCGCCGGCGTGGCGGCCCAGATCAACGCCTGCGACGTGGTGGTCATGCCTTCGCGCTGGGAAGGCTTCGGCCTCGTCGCGGTGGAAGCCATGCGCGCCGGCAAGCCGGTGTGGGCCTCGGCGGTGGGCGGGCTGCGCGAGGTGGTGGCCGACGGCTTCACCGGCCGGCTGTTCCCGGTGGGCGACGCGGCGGCGCTGCGCACGCTGCTGCGCCAGGCCGACCGCGCTGCGCTGCGCCGCATGGGCGCCGCCGGCCGGGAGCGCTTTCTCGCGCACTACACCAGCGACCGTACCCACCAGGCGCTGCTGCGCCTGTACGCGGATGTGCTGCAACTGGCGCCGTCCGCGGCGGCCCGACCTGAAATCGCAGGAGAGATCCAATGAGCGCCCGGCCACAACCGTTTGACTCCGGCCGCCTGGAGGATGCGCTGCGCACGCAGCGTCGTGCCGCGGCACGCAGCGTGTGCATCAACGGCCGCTTCCTAACCCAGCGCGCCAGCGGCGTGCAGCGCTTCGCCGGCGAGCTGGTCAAGGCGCTGGACGCCGAGCTGGCACGGGGCCACGGCAGCCACATTGCCGAGCACTGGCAACTGCTGGTGCCGCCGGGTGTGGAGGAACTGCCGGCGCTGCAGTGCATCCGTGTGCGCCAGGTAGGCCGGGGTGGCGGCCATGTCTGGGACCAGCTGCTGCGCTGGCATTGCGGCCGCAACGACCTTCTGGTCAATCTCACCAACGGCGGGCCGGTGCTGCGCGGGTGCAGCTTGTCCGTGATTCACGACGCTGCGGTCTATCGCACGCCGCTAAACTTCACGCGCGGCTACCGCAGCTTCCACCAGCTGCTGGGTCGGCTGCTGGCGCTGCGTTCGCACATCGCCACGGTATCGCACTTCTCGCGGCAGGAGCTGTCCGAGGTGCTGAGCATTCCGGCTGGGCGCATCGCCGTGGTGCCCAACGGCAGCGAGCACCTGCGCGGCGTGGACCCCGATGCTTCGGTGCTGCAGGAGCTGCGGCTGCAGCCGCAGCGCTTCTTCCTGTTCATCGGCTCGCCGGTACCCAACAAGAACCTGTCCACGGCCATGGCCGCTTTTGCCCGGCTGGGCGTGCCGGACGTCTGCTTCGTGCTCGTGGGCGCGGTGGACGCTGCCGTGTTCGGCCAGGGCCTGCAGCTGGTGCCGCCGGGCGTGGTGATAGCCGGACGGCTCAGCGACGCGCAGATTGCAGCGCTGCTGTGCCATGCCCGGGCGCTTGTGTTCCCGAGCCTTTACGAAGGTTTCGGCATTCCGCCGCTGGAGGCGATGCTGCACCGTTGCCCCGTCATCGCCTCCGACATCCCGCCGGTGCGCGAGGTCTGCGGCGACGCGGTGCTGTATTTCGACCCCAGCAACGCCGATGCGCTGTGCCGCCGCATGCGCCAGGCGCTGGACGAGACCGCCCTGCTACAGCTGCTGGTGGAGCGCGGGGAGCAGCGCGTGGCGATGTTCTCCTGGCAGCGCAGCGCGCAGCGCTTGCTCGAAGCGCTGGCCGCGATGGGCTGATGCACTCTCAACGACTAGACAAAGGCTGTTCATGACCCGGATCCTGCACCTGAGCATGCTGTACCCGCCTCACATCATGGGAGGCGCCGAACGCTCGGTGGCGCTGCTGGCCGAGGCGCAGGTGGCCGCGGGCCACAAGGTGGCTGCTGCCTGCATCACGCCCACGGGCTGGCAGGTGGAGACGCGCCACGGCGTGGAAGTGTTCCGCATGCCGCACGAGACGGACTTCTGGCCCGAGGAGTGGCCGCAGCACAACAAGCTGGCGCGCGGCGTGCGGCGCTTCAAGCAGCAGTTCAACCATCGGATTGAGGACCACTTCGGCCGCGTCATTGACGAGTTCAGGCCCGACGTGGTGCACACGCACTCGCTGCTGGACGTGTCCACGCGCGTTTGGCTCGCGGCCAAGGCGCGGCGGCGGCCAGTGGTGCACACGCTGCGCGACTTCGACCTTGCCTGCGGCACCGCCGCGATGTTCAAAGACGGCCAGCGCTGCGAAAAGCGCTGTCTGGAGTGCCGCGGCTTCACCTTCATGAAGGCGCGGCACCACCGCGCTGTGGATGCGGTAGTGGGCGTGGGCGCGGGCATCCTGCAGTCGCACCTGGACATGGGCTACTTCGGCCATGTGCCCGAGGGGCTGCGGCGCGTGATCTGGAATCCAGCCGTGGTCGAGGGCATTGGCGCCGGCTACGTCAAGCCCTCGCTGGCCGGCGAGCCGCTGACCTTCGGCTACCTGGGACGCATCAACGTTGAGAAGGGCGTGGGCACGCTGCTGGACGCTTGCGCGCGGCTGCCCGTGGGCGGCTGGCGGCTGCTGGTGGCGGGTAAGGAGGCATCCGAGGACGGTTCGCTCAAGCCCAAGGCTGCGGGCCTGCCGGTGGACTTCGTCGGTTTCGTGCCGCCGCGCGAGTTCTTCGACCGCATTGATGTGCTGGTGGTGCCGTCGATCTGGGCCGAGCCGCTGCCGCGCACCATCCTGGAAGCCTACGCCGCCGGCGTGCCGGTGATCGGTGCCGATTCCGGTGGCATCCCGGACCTCATCGGCGCCCACAACCGCGACTGGCTGTACCCACCCGGCGACGACGCGGCGCTGGCGCGCGCCATGGCGCGCGTGCTGGCCCAGGGTCGCGCGGCCCTGCCTGGGCGCGCGGCCTTTGCGCCGGTGGTGCAGGCCACCACGCCCGACAAGGTGGCGCGGCGCTACCTCGACCTCTACGACGAGGTGCGGGCCGTGGTGGCGACACGGGGCCGCCGCGTCACGGCGCCGCGGGCCGCGGCCTCAGCCTGAAGCGGAGGCCTGGCAGTGATCCTGCGCAACATGGTGGTCATGACCGGCCTGAACCTGAGCAAGGCCGGCGCGACGCTGCTGATCTCGGTGCTCATTGCCGGCGCGGTGCCGCCGCATGAATACGGGCTGGTGTCCTTTGCCATCCCGCTGATGACGCTGGTGATGCTGCTCACCGATCTGGGCCTGTCCAGCGCCATCGTGAGGCACCCCGCACTGGACCCTGCCCAGGCCGGCGTGACGCTGCGGCTCATGGCGCTCATCGGCGCGGCCGGCGGCGCCCTGGTCACCGCCGCGGCGGCGCCCACGGAGCGCGTGCTGGCGATGCCGGGCCTGGCACCGGTGCTGCTGGGCTTCGCCGCCGTCACGGCCTGCTCGATCTGGGCCACCGTGCCGCGGGCGCTGCTGGAGCGGCACCTGGCCTACCAGCGCATTGCGCTGGTCGAAGGGGGCGCGTTGCTGGCGGCGCTGGCGGGCTTTTGCATCGCGCTGATGATGGAGTTGGGCATCCTGGCCCTCGTTGCCTTCCACGTGTTGCTGCAGGGCATCAGGGCGCTGGCATTTGCCGGGATGGCGTACGGTCTCACGACTCGCGGCGGCCGGCTGGCGGACATCGCACCGCTGGTGAAGGTGGGCGGTTGGGTGTTTCTCACCAATCTGCTGGCCTTCGCGGCGCGCAATCTGGACCGCTTCCTCATCGGCGCGGTGCTGGGCGCGGCGGCGCTGGGCCTGTACGGTTTGGCCTACCAGTTCATGACCCTGCCGCTGATGCTCATCGCCTGGCCCGCCAGCGGCGTGCTGCTGGCCACGCTGGCGCGCATGGGCGCCGACCACCAGGAAGCCAAGGCCGGCGTGGTGTGCGCGGTGTTCACCGCCACCGCCACGCTAAGCCTGCCGCTGATGGCCTTCCTGAGCTTTGGCGCTCGCCTTCCCATCGGCACCTTTCTCGCTCACCAGTGGGACGGGCTGGCCGACATCGTGGCCGTGCTGGCACCGGTGGGCGCGGTGCAATCGCTGGCCGTCTACGCCGGCTCGGTGCTGGTCGAGCAGGGCCGCGTGCGGCTGAACTTCATGCTGGGCCTGGTCAACGGGCTGGGCGTGTGCGCGGTGTTCGCGGTGACGGTGTGGTCGGGACTGCAGGCGCTGGTGCTGGGCTACGCCGTGGCCTCGGCGCTGCTGTCGGCGCTGTCGCTGGTCTGCGCGTGCCGCTCGGCCGGCATCGGCGCGCGCCGCTTCGCCGCCTGCCTGTGGCCCGGAGTACTGGCGACGGGTGCCGGCGTGGCCGTCTTCGGCCTGAGCGGCGGTTTTCAAGCGCAGGGCACGGTTGCGTGGCTGGCGTCCACGCTGGCTTATCTGCTCGCGGTCGCCGCCGTGTGCGTGCTGCAACGCGGCAGCCTGCTGGCCTCGCTGAAGGTGCTGATGCACACGCGCGTGGCGGCTCCGTAGTAAGGCTTTCCATGCAAAACCTGAAGCACATGAACTCCCCCGCTGAAGTCCTCACGCGCGTGCAGGTGCTGCGCTTCGTGGCCGCGACGCTGGTGGTGCTGGGACATGCCCGGCACGAGGCTACCAAGGCGCTGGGCATTGAGGGCACCACGCCCTGGAGCTTTGCGCCGACGGCGCTGTTTGCCGGCGGCGTGGACATCTTCTTCGTGATCAGCGGCTTCATCATGTTCACGATCTCGGCGCACGAGTTCGGCCGCGGCGGCGCCAGCGCCCGCTTCCTGGTGCGCCGGCTCACGCGCATCGTGCCCGCGTACTGGCTGTTCACGCTGCTGATGGCGGTGGTGGCGTGGGGGCTGTCGCACAAGGTCAACGGCACGCCGCCCGGGCCGGGCGAGATCCTGGCCTCGCTGCTGTTCCTGCCGCACCACGACGCCCAGGGCACGCTCTACCCGGTGCTGATGCTGGGCTGGACGCTGAACTTCGAGATGCTGTTCTACGCGGTGTTCGCCCTGGGCCTGTGCCTGCCCCGCCCGGCCGGGTTGGCGCTGATTGCGGCCTTGGTCGGCACGCTCGCACTGGTCGGCTGGATGTGGCCGCTGCAAGCCGCGCCTTTTGCCTTTTGGGCTCAGCCCATCGTGCTGGAATTCCTGTTCGGCGTGCTGCTGGGCTGGCTGCGCCAGCGCGGCTGGCGCCTGCCCGGCGGCGCGGGCTGGCTGCTAGTGCTGGCCGGCTTCGCGGCGCTGATCCTGGTCGGCCATTTTGGCGCCTCCGAGCCGCTGGACCCGGCCCGGGTACTGTGGATGGGACTGCCGGCCTTGGCGATCTGTGCCGCGGCCACGCTGGTGCCGCAAGACCCGCATCCGGGCCGCTGGGAGCGTGCCGGCGCCGCGGCCGGCGACGCTTCCTACGCGCTGTACCTGTCGCATCCCTTCGTGCTCGGCGCCGTGGGCGTGGCGTGGCGGCTGGGCGGGCCGCAGGTGCCCGAAGCGTTCGTGCTGGTGGCCTACGCCGCCTGCGTGGCTGTCGCACTGCTGTTCTACCGGGCCGTGGAACGGCCCATGACCCGGGTGCTCAATGCTCGGCTGGGTGTGGGCCGAGGCGCGCGCGACCCGTTGAGCCTGTCCACTGCCAAGGGAGTTGCGCGATGAACGATCTCGGCATGCCGGCGTCCCACCAGGGCGAGCGGCTGTTGTGGGTACAGGTGCTGCGCGGCGTGGCGGCACTGCTGGTGCTGGCCGGGCATGCCCAGGGCGTGCTGCTGGACGCCGCAGCCCGGCAAGGGCAGGCGCTGCAGCGCCTGCCCTTGCCGCCGGGCGGCTTCGGCGTGGACCTGTTCTTCTGCATCTCGGGCCTGATCATGGTCGTGGCCTCGCGCCCGCTGTACGGGCAGCCCGGGGCGGCCGGCGCTTTCCTGCGCCGCCGCGCGCTGCGGCTGGTGCCGCTGTACTGGCTGGCCACTGGCCTGAGCGTGCTGGCGCTTCTGGTGGGCCGCCACGGCCTGGAACGGACCTCGTGGAATGACCTGCTCGCCTCGCTGCTGTTCTTGCCCTACCCGGTGTACGGCGACGCGGCGCAGCCCTTTCCGCTGCTGACGCTGGGCTGGTCGCTGAACTACGAGGTCTTCTTCTACGCGCTGTTTGCCGTCTTCATTGCCTTGCCGACGCGGCGCGCGGTGGCCTGCACCGTCGCGGCCCTCGCTGCCATCGTGCTGGCCGGCTCCCTGGTAACGCCCCACACCATGGCGCTGCACTTCTGGAGCAGGCCGATCCTGCTGGAGTTCGGCCTGGGCTGCCTGCTGGGCCTATGGTGGCTGCGCGGCGCGCCGGCTGCGTCGGCTGCGGTACTTGGCTTTGGCAGTGCCGCGCTGGTGGCCCTGGCGCTGGACCCCTTCGGGCTGTCCATCAAGCCGGCCGGCGGTTCCACGCCCAACGACCTGGTGCGCGTCATCGGCTGGGGCCTGCCCGCGGCGGCGCTGCTGGCTGCGGCGCTGTGGCTGGAGCGGCATGGTGTCACCCTGAGCCTGGGCCGCGTGGGCCAAGCGCTGGCGCGGCTGGGCGACTGGTCTTACTCGCTGTACCTGATGCACCCCTTTGCACTGCTGGCCACGGTCAAGGCCTGGGAACGCCTGGCGTTGCATCAGCAACTGCCGTGGTGGATGCTGGGCGCGCTGCTGCCGCTGGGCTCGCTGCTGCTGGCCGCGCTGTCCTACCGCTTCATTGAACAGCCGCTGCTGCGCCGCTTGCGTCCGGCGCCGCTGGTGCGCCGCGTGGAGGCCCGCGCATGAGCTCTCACTGGAGCCCGACATGAAGATCTTGCACCTCAGTTCGGTCTACGCCCCGCACGCGGTGGGTGGCGCGGAAAAGGTGGTCGAGGTGCTGGCCGAGGGGGCCGCGGCGCTGGGCCACGAAGTCAGCGTCGCCCACCTGGTGCCGCAGCCGGCCCCGGCGGCGCAGCGCCACGGCGTGGCGGTACGTCCGCTGGCGCACCGCAACCCGCTGTGGATCCAGGATTCGGCCCGCTACCCCGGCCCGGTGCGCAACCTCAACAAGGTCGCCACCCTGTGCAACGTGCTCACGGCCTGGGACTTCGAGCGCGTGCTGCGCGAGCTGCGGCCCGATGTCGTGCACACCCATTCCATGGTGGAACTGACGCCGGCGATGTGGGCCCTGGCGCGCCGCCACGGCGCGACGCTGGTGCACACCCTGCACGACTACGACCTGCTGTGCATCCGCGCCGCGCTGTTCCACCACGGCCGAGCCTGCGAGCGCCAGCACCTGGCCTGCCGGCTGTTCTCGCAGGTCAAGCGGCATTTCCACCGCCACATCGACCACGTGGTGGGCGTGTCGCAGGCCATCCTGGACATCCACCTGGCCCAGGGCTGTTTCGACGCGCTGCTGCCCACGCAGCGTCACGTGGTGTGGAACCCGGTGCGCGGGGCGCAGCGCCCGGTGCGCGCCGTGCGCCAGCCCGGCGTGCCGCTGACCTTCGGCTTCATGGGCCGGCTGGTGGAGGAAAAGGGTTTGCAGGTGCTGCTCGACGCCTGCCGGCGCCTGCCGCCGGGAGGCTGGCGGCTGCGCGTGGCGGGCCGCTTGCCCGAGGACAGCCCCTGGCGCGAGGCGGCGCGCGGCCTGCCCGTGGAATGGCTGGGCTATGTCGATGCCGCCTCGTTCCTGGCGGAGGTGGACACGCTGGTCGTGCCCTCGGTGTGGCAGGAGCCCTTCGGCCTCACCATCGTCGAGGCCTACACGCAAGGCGTGCCGGTGCTGGGCTCGGACATCGGCGGCATCACGGAGCTCATCGGTGCCGTCGATCCCGCGGCGCTGGTGAGGCCCAATGATGCCCAGGCACTGGCGCAGCGGATGTCCGCGCTCATCGCGCAGGGGGTGCGGCCCCTGGCGGCGGAGCCGCTGGAGCGGCTGCTGGCCCGGGTGCGGCCGGCTGCCGTGGTCGATGACTACCTGACGATCTACCAGATGCCGCCCGAGCGCGTGCGCTCGGCCGCACCCGCGCTGCCGCTCAAGGGCCGCGCGCCCGTCATTGCCGGAGCCGCCGATGCGACTAACCCACGCCAGTGACTTGCTGCGCCTGGTGCGGCGCTTGCCGTCCCTGCGCGTCCTGTCGATCGACCTGTTCGACACGCTGGTCTACCGCCGCGTGAACGACCCCACGGACGTGTTCCGGCTGCAGTACCGCCAGGGGGCCGGCCGGGGCCTGCTCGGGGCGATGTCCGAGGCGGACTGGCTGCGCGAGCGCAAGGATACCGAACACCGGCTGGCCCGGGCCGCGGCGCCGCACGAGATCCAGCTGGCTGAGGTCTACGCTGACATCCAGCGCCGGCTCGGCCTTTCCGACGAGGCCGCCGCGGCGCTGCTGGCGCTGGAGCTCGACATCGAGCGCAGCGTGATTGCGCCCTACGAGGAGGTCGTGGACGCGCTGGCGCAGATCCGGCGCGCGGGCGTCGAGGTGGTGGTACTGACGGACACGTACCTCCCCCCGGCTTTTATCCGTGACGTGATCGGCAAGCTGCTGCGCTGCCCGGCCACCGTGCTGTGCTCCTCCGAGACGCAGGCGCCCAAGCGCACCGGCCTGGCATTCCAAGAGCTGCTGCGCCGCTACGGGCCGCGGGGCGTGCTGCATGTGGGCGACAACCTCAACGTGGACGTGCGTCGCGCGCGGCGCGTGGGCGTGCGCGGGGTGCAGACGCTGTGGGCGCGGCAGCGCTGGTCCCAGGAGCACGCCTGGCTGGCGCAGTACGCCCATGCGCGCGGCCTGTGTGCCTGGCGTACGCCGCACGACGCTGCGCCGGGTGAGGCCGATTCGGCTTCGGTGGCGCGCGCGACGCTGGCGCAGCGCTGGGCCGTGGTGCTGGCGGATTTCACTCTGGCGCTGCGCGAGGAGGCCCGGCGCGTTGGCGCGACCGACATCTGGTTCCTGTCGCGCGACTGCGAGTCGATATGGCAGGCCGTGTCGAGTCTTCCGGGCTTCTTCGATGACCGGCACGGCCGCTACGTACTGTGCTCGCGGGCCAGCGGCTACCCCGTCATGGCGGCGCGGCAGGACGCCCGCTTCGCGCGCTGGACAGGCCGCGCCGCCACGCCCGCCGACGTGGCTGCGGGCGAGAGCGCCATTGCCTACTACGGCGCGCAGTTGCGGCCTCAGACCCGGCATGTGCTGCTGGTGGACATGGGCTGGAAGGGCCGGCTGCAGGCCGCCATCGCCGCCGCGCTGCCGCAGGTGCGGGTGTCGGGCTTCTACTTCTCGCTGGAGCCCGGGGCCGAGGTGGAGGCGCAGGTCAACGGCAGCACCTTCCTGCCCTGGAATCCGCAGGTGTTCAACCAGGCCGTGGTCGAGGCGCTGGCCGGGTTCCGCGAGGCCTCCTGCGAAGGTTTCGCGCAGGCCACTGACGGGACGCTGTTGCCACGGCTGCGGAGCCGGCTCGATGACGTGGCGCCGGCCGACTACTGCCGGGAACTGCGCGAGAGCCTGGGCCTGCTGCTGGAGGGCGCGCCGCGCGGCCGCGCGCCCGACCCGGGCGCGCTGCGGCGCGAGGCGGTGGCGCGCGTGTGTGCCTACCCGGACGCGGCCACGGCCACGGCGCTGCGTACCTGGGCGGTGGCCACGCGCAGCGACGCCTCGGACGCGGCCAGCCTGGTGGACGGCGGCGGCACCTCCTGGCTGGCCCGTCTGCTGTGCCGGCCGGTGCCGGGCAACGTGTGGCCGCGCGGCGCCGTCTGGAGCTTGACCGGCTCCAGCCGCATGGTGCGGCTGCTGCATGCCGCGCACGACGCCCAGTTGCTGCTCAGGCGCAGGCTCAAGCCGCTGCTGCGGCCCGGCCGGCTGCCCACCCGCGCGGCGGCGCAAGCGCGGTAGCGGAGGACCGATGAGGACACTGCACGCCGCTTGCATCGGGTTGCTGTGCAGCACGCTGGCCTGCGCGCTGTCGGCGTCGGTGGCTGAGGACGCCGGGCGCGCGGCGCCAGAGCCGGACGCTTTTGAAACCTGGTCCACGCTCGCCTCCGCGGAGTCCGTCAGCCCGGCCCGCGCTGCCGAGGGCGACTTCGTGCGCCAGTGGCGTGGCCCCGATGGCCGCGAAATCCGCCTTGTCGTCAAGCGTCCACGGCCGGCGGCCGACGCTCCCGTCGTCCGGTTGCCGCCGGTGCCTGACGGAGAGGATGCGCAGCCTTACTTCCAGCGCGCGCTGGCCGAGGTGCGCGAGCGCAAGGCGGGCCGGCTGCTGATCCCGCGCGGTACCTATGTCTTCAAGAGCCTGGCCGAGAAGAACGCGCCCGGGCACTTGCTGCTGCGCGACCTGAGTGACCTCAGCATCGAGGGCGACGGCGCAACGCTGGTGTTCACGCGCGACCTGCATGGCCTGTTCCTGCAGCGCGCGCGCCGCGTGCGCCTCAGCGGCGTGACGCTGGACTACGCGCTGCGCACTGTTTCCGTGGCCCGGGCCGAGCGCCGCGACGGCGAGAACGTCCTGGTCATCGACCCGCGCTACCTGGTGACGGGCGCCGACGCGGTGCGCTACGTCTCGGAGTACGACGCCGCCGCCCAGCGCTGGGTGCCGGGCGGGAAGCGCGTGCTGCTGCCGCCCGGCCATGCCGACAGCGCGCGCTACCTGGGCGAGCAGGCTTGGGCCTCGCCCGCGTTCAAGACCCTGCAGCCGGGCCAGCGCTACACCGTGTTCCACCATTGGTACGGCGGGCAGGCCATCCGCATCGAGGACGTGCCGGGGCCGCAGCAGTCCGAGGACATCGTCATCGAAGGCGTCACCATCCATTCGGCGCCGGGCATGGGCATCCTGGCCTACGGCCTCAGGCGCGGACTGGCGATCGTCGATTCGCGCATCGAGCCGCGCGCCGACGGCAGCAGCCCGGTGAGTACCAGCTACGACGCGATCCATGTGCAGCTCGGCGGCGGCGACGTGCTGATCGCCGGCAACCGCATCCGGCGCCAGGGCGACGACGGCATCAACCTGAACAACCCGGTCAGCCCGGTCGTCCGCAGCGAGGATGGCGGCCGGGCGCTGGTGTTGGGCGCCTACTCGCGCTTCATCCGCCAGGGCGACATGCTGGCCTTCTTCGATGGGCAGGGGCAGCTGAGCGAGCAGGTGCGCGTCGGCGAGGCGCCGAAGCCGCTGGGCGGGCTCGACCACCGAGTCGTGCTGGAGCGGCCAGTGGACGTGGCGTCCGGCAGCACGGTGCGTGATCTGGCGCTGCTGAGTGCCCGCTTCGACGTCTCCGGCAACACCATCGAGGACTGCCACTGCCACGGCCTGCTGGCGCAGTGGCCCAACGGCCGTATCGAGGGCAACACGTTTCGTCACTTGCGCGCCAACGCCATCCGGCTGCTGACCGACGTGGGCCAGTGGAAGGAAGGCATCGGCGCCTTCAACGTCAGCGTGCGTGGCAACGAGTTCACGGACATCGGCCTGGACACCGCGCCGCTGCTGCCCTGGGGCGCCATCACGGTGTACGGCGGGGCGCGCGGCGGGCGGCTCGCCACCGAGCCGGTGAACCGGCACATCGAGATCGTGGACAACCGCATCCGCGGCGCGGAACAGGGCTGCGTGACGGTGGCCAGCGCGCGCGACGTGAGGGTCGAAGGCAACCGTTGCGAGGCCACCAACCGCCAGTCGCCGGGCAAGCCCAGCCTGCAGGTGCTGCAGGCGGGCGAGGTGGTGCTGCGCGGTAACCGGCGTGAGGGTAAGTCCAGCGGGGGGCTGCGCGTGGAATCCACGGCGGCTGGGGTCAGCGCGCAGGTGGATTACTGAGGAGCAGCCGGGCAATGTCGTTCCTGTTCTCCATCGGTGCAAATCAGCGGCCTTGCCAGGCCACGATCTTCACCCATGTCGCCGGTACGGACGGCACGGAGCTGGAGCACGAGGTACGGCTGAGCTCCCACGGCCGTGGCCGTGCCACTGTGGTTGCGGCAACCCTTACCCCTGCCCCTCTCCCGCTTCGCGGACGAGGAGAAGCGTGGCGTCTCGGCCTTTCGGGTTATGGCGCGCAGGGCGCTCCACTCCATGGGCCGTGCCTTGTACGAGGCACGGTCGTGATTTCGTTTCCTCCCATTACCCGGAAAGGCTCGGCCTCAATACCCTACCTGCGCCGTCACGTTGCTGCTCGTTGGCGCGACCGTCTGTGCGCCGGTGCTGCTGCCGCTGCGCGTGTTGTTGAACAGGCGCACGCTGGTCGAACTGGTGACGACCACACTGGGCGTGCCCGGGTTGCGCAGGTTGGTATCGATGCAGCGGTTGTCGTTGACGACCACCGACTGGCTGCTTGCCACGGTGATGCAGCCCTGCTGCGACTGCTCGATGGTGTTGTTGCTGATGCGCAGGTGGCGGTTGACCGCCGAGGTGGCCAGCTGGCCACCGGCGGTCCCGCCGTAGGCCGTGATCGCACCCCAGGACGGCACGGTGGCGGACAGGTCCGCCCCGGAGCGGGTGATGGTGTTGTGGTGGACGATGACGTTGATCGCGCCCACGCCCTCGTTCCACGTCCCCACGTCGGTCAGCAGCCGGATGGCGTTGGCGCTGAGGTCGCGGAAGGTGTTGCGCTCCACCAGGCCGTTGGGCCACTGCGCCAGCAGGCCGTGGCAGTGGCAGCGCTCGATGACGTTGTTGGCGACCACGTAGCGCGATCCCAGCAGCGACAGGTCGCGCGCCACGCTCACGTTCCAGGCCGCGTCCAGCGGCGCGTCCAGGCTCACCCGGTAGTCCAGCCCGCCCAGGGCCGTGGGCTTGACAGCCACTCGCCGCTGGCCGAGGTAGCGCGCCTGGTCATCGAAGAAGGCCAGGGTGTCTCCTGCGGAGATGAAGCGCGAGTACTTGCCCAGCACCAGGCTGCCCGCGCCCGCGTCGATGCGCACGCTCGGGTGGATGGGGCTGTTGAGGTTGATGGCATCGTCGCCCTGGCCGGCGATGGTGTTGCCGTTGATGACCACGTCGCCGCCGCTCTGGATCACGTGCACGGCGTCGTAGCTGGTGCTCACCGGGTTGCTGCCGTCGGCGCGCGGGACGATGCGCGAATTGAGGATCGCCAGCCCGCGCTTGAGGCCGTAGGCCACGATGCCCATGCCCGGCGCGGAGTGCACGGTCAGGCCGTCGAGGGTGATGTCCTCTGCCTGGCGCGCCTGGGGCGTGTCGTCGATGCGCAGCGCCGTGCCGCCGTAGTACTGGTGCAGCACCACGACCTGCTTGCCAACGGTGAGCGCGCTGAAAGCGCTGGAGGCGTAGGTCTGGTTGCCGACGTAGACCGCCGGCGTGGCGCTGTCGGGCGGCAGGATGGCGCGCGGCGCCCCGGCCGGCCACAGGCCCGTGGCGGCGTCGCGCTCCATCACGTAGTGCACCGCGTTGGCGGCGGTCACCGGAAAGCGCGAATCGATGCGCACACGCTTCGCGCTGCCCTCACTCACCACGGTGCCCAGCGAGGCCGTGCGCAGCCCGTAGTCCAGCGTCAGCTTCGAGAGTTTCAACCTGCGGCTGCCGCGCACGATCAGGCCGTGGGCGTCCTGCATGAACACCAGCGTGGCGCCAGCGCCGTCGATGGTCAGGTCGTCCTGGTCCTGCAGCAGCAGGTGGCCGGTGACGGGCGCCGGCGCTGTCGAGGGCGTTTGCACCGTGGTGCGGAACACGTAGCGGCCCGGGGGCACGACCAGGCGCGAGGCCTTGGTGGCCCGCACCTGCGCCAGCGCGGCCTCGAAGTACGGCCGCGCGTCCTGCTCGGCGGGCACGGTCGGCAGCACCACGGTCACCGGCGCGGCGGGCACGCGGGGCGACTGCACCACCACCCGGACCCGGCGCCCATCGGGAGCGGCCCAGTCGCGCACCAGGTCGCCGGCCTGGGCCACGGCGGGGGTGAGATTTTTCCCGGCCGCAATTTGAGTCCAGGTATTGAAATTTTCCTGGATTTGGGCCAAAGCGAAGTTCTGGGATGCAATCAGCGAGGCAGTAAAAATCAGCCTGCCGAGAAATGCCGTGGCTTTCACGATCCGGTGTTTTCCAGTTTGCTATCTTTGGCAGGGCACGGGTTATTCACGTCGACAGTCGCGTGTGAATCCGTGCCTGGCACGAATGGGGATGGCAGCGTCCGCAGTGCGGGCCGTTGCCGGAGGGGTTCCAGCATGGATACGGGTTGATCGTCTGGCCGCGGAGAAAACTGAGGGCCCTGGGCAGTGCGCGGGCAAAAATCGGTAAATCTCCGCAGCAGTCGCGAATTCAGTAGTCCGGGCTCAATTAGGTTGGTAAGAAATTGTCACGGACGGCTGGCGAATCTCGGTTGGCACCGTTGCGGTGCTGATTCACAGGTATTCATTCATGCAGGCACAGCCATGAACCCGCGATCGATGAACGCCTTGTCCCGCCGTGCCCTGGGCCACGGTCTGCTGGCGGTGCTGACGGCGGCGCTGGCCGGTTGCTACGGCAATGCCGAGCGGCAGGAAACGCATGCCGTGCCGCACGGTGCCGTGGCCACGCACGGGCCGGTGCTGCCGGCCGAGGGCAGCGCCCGCGCCCATGTGGAAGGCGCCTTCGGGCCGGCTTTCGCCTGGCCGGTGATCCCGATCCACATGGTGCTGCTGCCCGACCACCGGGTGCTGGCCTACGGCACGGACCGCAATGGCCGCCAGGGCGCGGCGCTGCACTACGCCGTCTGGGACCCGAAGGCCGGCGGCGGGCCGGAGGCCTTCCTGACGCTGCCCAACGTCACCGGCACGGACATCTTCTGCTCGGCCCAGTCGCTGCTGGCCGACGGCACGGTGACGCTGCTGGGCGGCGACGAGCAGGTCGGCGGCCGGCCGCTCAACAACGGCAACGCCGATGTCAACGTGTTCGATCCACGCAGCAACGAGATGCGCAAGGCCGAAGGCATGGCCTTCCGGCGCTGGTATCCGACGCTGGTGGTCATGCCCTCGGGCGACCGGCTGGTGCTGGGCGGGTTGATCAAGAACGCCAGCAGCCGCTGGACCTTCTACGAGCGCAGCGTCGCCAACACCCCCGAGGTTTACACGCCCGGCAGCGGTTGGCGCAGCCTCACGGCCGCGCGCAGCCACCGCGCCTATGGCAGCCGCGCGGAGAGCTATTACTACCCACGCGCCTGGGTGGCGCCGCAGGGCGACGTGTTCATCGTGGGCCACGACGGGCGCATGTTCCGGCTCGATCCGCGCGGCCAGGGCAAGCTCAGGCAGCTGCGCGACACCGTCCCCGAGGCCAACGAGCGCATGCCGGCCGTGATGTTCGAGCCCGGCCGTATCCTGGCCCTGCGCGGGGAGCGGCAGGCGGTGGTGGTGGACATCAACGGCCGCGAGCCGGTGGTGCAGCCCGCCGAGGCGCCTAGCGCGCACCGCGAGTGGGGCAATGCCACGCTGCTGGCCGACGGGCAGGTGTGGCTCAGTGGCGGCTCCGTCACCGCCAACCAGCTGGGCGACGAGCACTACCACTCCGAGTTGTGGAACCCGGCCACCGGCCGCTGGACGCGCACGGCCGACGCCGCGCAGCCCCGCCTCTACCACTCCGCCGCAATGCTGTTGCCCGACGGCAGCGTGCTCACCGGCGGCGGCGGCGCGCCCGGGCCGCTGATCCAGCTCAACGGCGAGATCTGGTTCCCGCCCTATCTGTTCCAACGCGACGGTTCCGGCCGCTTCGCGCCGCGCCCGGCGGTGGCGCGTTCACCCACCCAGCTTGCCGCCGGCAGCGAGTTGCGCGTAGAGCTGGCCCCGGGCGTGCAGGCCACGCGGCTGACGCTGGTGCGCAGCGGCTCGGTCACGCACAGCTTCAACCACGAACAGCGCTTCATGGCGCTGGAGTTCAAGCAAAGCGGCGCCGAGTTGCGCGCCACGCTGCCGGCCGACGTCAACCGGCTGCTGCCGGGCTACTACCTGCTGTTTGTGTTCGACGAGCATGGCGTGCCCTCGATGGGGCAGTCGCTGCTGGTGACGAATCCAGGGACGGTGGGCTGAGGCCCCGGCCGCCGTCGCAGGCGGCGCAGTTCTGCGGGCGTGTCAGGCGCCGTAGAACTCGCGATACCAGGCCACGAAGCGCCCGACGCCCTCGCGGATGCTGGTGCGCGGCGCGAAGCCCACCCACTCGCGCAGCGCGTCCGCGTCGGCGTAGGTGGCCGGCACGTCGCCGTCCTGCATGGGCAGCAGCCGCTTCTCGGCCTGGCGGCCCAGCGCCTCTTCGATGCAGCCGATGAACTCCAGCAGCGGCACCGGCTCGTGGTTGCCGATGTTGAAGACGCGGTACGGCGCGTGGCTGCGGCCCGGGTGCGGCTGCGCGGGGTCGAAGGCCTCATCCGGTGTGGCCACGCGGTCCAGCACGCGGATCACGCCCTCGACGATGTCGTCCACGTAGGTGAAGTCGCGCCGCATCTGGCCATGGTTGAACACGTCGATGGGACGGTTCTCCAGGATGGCCTTGGTGAACAGGAACATCGCCATGTCGGGCCGGCCCCAGGGGCCGTACACCGTGAAGAAGCGCAGCCCGGTGGTGGGCAGGCCGTAGAGATGGCTGTAGGTGTGCGCCATCAGCTCGTTGGACTTCTTGGTGGCGGCGTACAGGCTCACCGGGTGATCCACGCCGTCCGACTCCGAGAACGGCATCTTGACGTTGCCGCCGTAGACGCTGGAGCTGGAGGCGTAGACCAGGTGCTGCACTTGGTGGTGGCGGCAGCCCTCCAGCACGTTCATGAAGCCTACGAGGTTGCTCTCGACGTAGGCATGGGGGTTGACCAGCGAATAGCGCACGCCGGCCTGCGCGGCCAGGTGCACCACGCGGTCGAAACCTTCAGCCGCGAACAGCGCTTCCATGCCCGCGCGGTCGGCGATATCGAGCTTGACGAAGCGGAACCTGGCATGCGGCTCCAGCAGCCGCAGACGGGCCAGCTTGAGGTTGACGTCGTAGTAGTCGTTGAGGTTGTCCACGCCCACGACCTCGTCGCCGCGCTCCAGCAGCCGCTGCGCTGTGGCCATGCCGATGAAACCGGCCGCGCCGGTAACCAATACCTTCATTCCTTCTCCTGGTGCCTTCGCCCACCGCCCGGTGGGACGCCAACCCGGCAGTTTCGCTCAGATCGACGGGCTTCCCGTCAAGCCTGGGTAACCAGAAGAGGAGACCGTGACCTTCGCAACCATCTTCGGCCGCCGTGCCGGGCGCTGCGTGCGGCCGGCTGGCGCCGCCGGGCGTATCAGGCGATGCGCTCCAGGTGTTGCTCGCCCCAGCCCTCGGGCCAGCGGCGGTAGCGGCCCTCCTTGTCAAGCGCCAACAGCGGCACCTGCTCGCCCGTGCCCTCGATCACCGTACCGCGGTAGCGGTGGGCGATGTCCTCGCGCGTGGCCTTGAAGGGCATGTAGCTGCGGCCCTCGGTGTCAAAGACATCGAAGCTGTAAACGGTGATCTTGCTGGATTCCACCTTGATGACTCCCCAGGACCTGTTGTCCAGAAGGGGCAATTTTACGGACAACGTCCCGGGGAAACCCTGGGGAGCTCAGGGCTGATGCTTGGCTGACACCAGCCTGGCCGATGGGGTGTGCGGTACCGGGGCGGAGGCGGTTCTTCGCCGCACGGCGCTCGGGCGGGCGCGGCCCGCCCGGGGGCTCAGTTCAGTGGTGAAGGCCCGGGCGCGTCGTCGGCCCGTCCGCGGCGGGTGCCGTAGCGCTCCTTGAGGTCGTGCAGCCTTTCCTTCACGTCGGCCACCGAGAAGCGGCCGAGACAGCTCTGCTGCCACAGCGCCTCGAAGGCCTGCTCGTAGTCGAGCGGTCCGTGCTCGTGCGCAGCGTGGGGGATGTCATGGGCGTGATTCTTCATCATGAGATTCTCCTGGCCGGCGCGCCGCGTCGGCGCCGCCCTTGTCGTGCAGGCCGATGACAAGGTGATGACGCAGGCGGCCATGCCGGCCGTCTCCTCTGGAGCTGCCAGAGTCGCGAGAGGCCGGTGTTCATCCAGTCGTTCGAGACGGCCAGCCTGCGCAAGCTCGCGCGCCTGCCCCGGTTGCCGCTGACTGCACGGTGTACCGGGCCCTGCCGCGGCGGCAACGTGCGAATCCAGGAAATTGTCAACCTGGGGTCAACGGATCTTTCAGAAAGTGGCCGGTGAAGGGCCTAAAAGTTGCCTTGGAATGAACAATCCGGGCCGGTTCTCTGGAAGCGCTATCCCAGCGTGCGCGGCCGTAGTTCCTGCGACCAGCGGCCGGCTCATGCGGCCCCGCCTTCGAGATCGATCACGAAGCTCACGCCATGGCGCTGGAAGCCCAGCCGCTCGTAGAAGGCGTGCGCACCCTGGCGCCTGGCATTGGAGCTCAGTGCCAGCTTGTAGCAGCCGGCCGCGCGCGCGAGGCGCAGCGCCTGCGCCACCAGCGCGCGGCCCAGGCCACGGCCTTGCGCGGCCGGGTGCACCGCCACGTCCTCCACCAGCGCGGCGGGCGCACCGCCGTGCGCCAGCAGCGGCAGCGTGAACAGTGTGAGCGTGCCCAGCAGCGTGCCGTCGCTGCCGGCAGCCACCAGCACCCGGGCGCCGGGCCACGCCATCAGCCGCTTCAGGTTGACGCGCAGGATCTCGATGTCGGTGCTGCCCACCTCGTCCAGCCCCGAGCTCTCGTAGAGCCGGGCGATGCCTTGCAAGTCGGCGGGGCGGGCATCGCGGATCAGCCAGTCGTCAGCCATGGCGGGCCTCCTGTCGTTGGCGGCACCGGCCGCTGTCGGAACCGTCCCGCAGCGTGGTGCCGGCGGGCAGTTTCAACTTGCCGCGCGCGCTGCGGGTCATTGGAAGCGCCCGATCCAGAAGAAGCCATGGCGAAAGGAAGGCGGCAGTGGCGCGGCGCCGCAGGTTGTTGCAGGCGGTGACCGCGGCCCGGGATGTCACGGCAACGTCACGAGGGCTCCTTAACTTGGGTCAAGCGCACGGGGCACGGTGGCCCCGGCGACCCAGCGTTCAATGGAGATTCCCGGATGACTGCTTCCCGCCGCAACTTCTTCAAGCTGCTCAGTGCCGGCGCCATGGTGGCGCCGCTGGCGAGCCTGTACGGCCGCAATGCCGGCGCGGCGCCGGCCTTCGGCCCGGGCTTTGGCGCGCTCAAGCCGTCCCTGCCCCTCAACAGCGCCGAGCTGTTCGTGCCCGGCACCATGGACCTGCGCGGCCAGCCGCTGCTGGCGTTGCCCGAGGGCTTCCGCTACTGGGCCATCTCCTGCACCGGCCAGACCCTGAGCGACGGCACGCTGGTGCCCGGTGACCACGACGGCATGGCCTGCTTTCGCGGCAGCGACGGCACGACGATCCTGGTGCGCAACCACGAGCTCAGCAACCGCGAGAGCAAGTTCGGCAACCCGCGCGGCGTGGATGTGCCCGACGCGCTGAAGTTCGACCCCTGGGCCAACGGCGGCACCACCACGCTGGTGCTCGACGCGCAGGGCCGGCTGCTGCGCCACTACGCCTCGCTGGGCGGCACCAACAACAACTGTGCCGGCGGCCCCACGCCCTGGGGCACCTGGCTGAGCTGCGAGGAGACCACGGCGCTCGCGGCCTCAACCACCTACCAGCAGCGGCATGGCTACGTGTTCGAGGTGCCGGCCATGGCCGACGGCCCGACCAAGGCCGTGCCCATCGTGGGCATGGGCCGCTTCAGCCACGAGGCCACGGCCACCGACGCGCACACCGGCATCGTCTACCTGACCGAGGACACGGGCGACAGCCTGTTCTACCGCTACGTACCCAGGCAGCCGGGTCAGCTGCTGGCCGGCGGCACGCTGCAGGCCCTGAAGCTCAAGGGCTCCAACGGTTCAGTGAGCACCGGCAAGGGCTTCCTGGAGCGCCTGGGCCAGCCGCTGCCGGTGGAATGGGTGACCATTCCCGAGCCCGACCCGGTGAACAACGACTTCGCCAACAGCACTCGGGCCCAGGGCCAGGCCTTGGGCGCGGCCACCTTCGTGCGCGGCGAAGGCGCCTGGACCGGCCAGGGCCTGATCTACTTCTGCTGCACCAGCGGCGGCGATGCCGGCGCGGGCCAGATCTGGGCCTACCACCCCGCGGCGCAGACGCTGACGCTGGTGGTCGAGTCCACCGACCGCACGGTGCTGGAGGCGCCGGACAACATCACCGTCGGTCCGGACGGCCGCCTCTACATGTTCGAAGACGGTAGCGGGGGCAACAACATCGTCGGCGTGAGCGCCCAGGGCGAGCTGTTCCGCGTCGCGGAGAACCGCCTCAACGGCAGCGAGTTCGCCGGCGGCTGTTTCTCGCACAACGGCCGCTTCATGTTCGTGAACATCCAGACGCCGGGCATCACGCTGGTGATCGAGGGGCCCTGGCGCAAGGGCCAGCGCTGAGGCGGGCCCATTTCTCATTCCACTTCTCGCTTCTGAGTGAAGTAATTCCGTTCGTCCTGACCCTTCGGTACCTCAGGGCCGGGTCCGGCCTCTGGCCGGATCGAAGGATGAACGGCCCCTGCCGTGGTGCCGCCATCGCAGCCTCCCGGGTTCGTACTTCGATACCTCAGTACGAACGGGTCATTTCACGACCAAAGTGGAATCGGTATCAGAGCTTGCGCACGCAGGTGCCAAACGACGCGGGGCAGTCCGCGTTCAGGCCGCCGGTGTGGCCGCGCGGGAAGGCTTCGGAGTTGAACATCCGCAGCACGCTCCTGTAGGGCACCAGCGGCTGGATCAGCGTCTTGCTCCAGAACAGGTAGTTGGCGTGCAGCCGGTTCTGGGCAAAGGCGTGCAGCTCCTGCACCCGCGGTGGCGCGTGCGGACCGTTGTGCGAGCGGGCGAAGTAGTTCTCCGGCTGCACCGACGGGCCGATGGGCACCTTGCCCCGGGCCTTGTCGTAGAACGGGTAGGTCAGCCGGTTCAGGTCATGGTCGTTGAGGAAGGTGTCCGGCCCGCCCAGGCCCACCGAGGACGACAGCATGTTGCTCACCAGCCCGGCCATGTACGGTTGCGGGAAGTTGATGAACTGCATCACCACCGTGTTCGGGAAGGCGCGCTTCGTGGCCTTGTTGACCTGCGCGAGGTGGGTGAAGAAGTCGGTGGTCTGGCGCTTGCTCAAGGGCTGGAGCATCTGGCCCATCGCCGTCTCGTTGAAGGTGATGCCTTCGAAGTTGTTATTGTAGTTGTAGCGCCGGCCCAGGGCGGTGGTCAGCGCGATGAGGCGGTCGCGCACCTTCGGGTTGTGCAGCGCCGCGTTCTCGCCATAAGTCTTGGGGGAGCCCAGCGTGGACTTGGCGTTGATGCGGATCTTGTAGGCGCCGCCGCTGTACTCGGCCGTGTGCATGTAGTCCGGCACCGCGCGCACGCCGGCCTTGAAGGCCTTGGTCTCCACCATGATGAACAGCTGCTTGCCGTAGGAGCGCGCCAGCGCCAGGTCGCGGTCGATGGTCGCGAACTGGTATTCGCCCTTGCGCGGCTCCAGCTGGCGCCAGCCGTAGCGCAGCAGCAGTCCCTTCACGTGCGGCAGGTGCTTAATCTCGCGCAGCGCCTCGTGCAGCGCGGCCTCGCCCCGGCGGCTGAGCGCGACGTAGTGCCCCGGATTCCACTTCACGCGCGTCCAGCTCGCGGCCTCGGCGGCCTGCCTGCTCGGCTGCAGGCTGGTCAGGAAGGCCTGCGAGGTGGCCTCGTCCTCCTCCAGCTCCCAGGGCTGGGGGTCGAAGGACATCACGGCGTCGCTGCCCGACTCCTGGGCTGTGGCGGCCTGCGGCCTTTCGGTCGCGAGCGCCTGCCGGTTCTCGGACGCCGACAGAGCCGATGCGGGCATGGCAGCGACAGCGTCGTCGCTTTCGGCCTCTCCACCGCCACAGGCGGCCAGCAGCATGGCCGTACCCAACATCGAACCGCGCCATGCCAGGCGCGAGAAAAGATCACGCATCAATTCAATCCAATCAAAGACAGGTCCTGACAGGGCCGGGGCAACATCGGGCTCCGGCGCCTGTCAGCGCTGCAGGGAAGTGCGGCGTCAAGAGCCGGGCATGGGCGCCGCGCCCGTCGCCGCCAGGGCCAGCGTCGAGCCGGTGTCCTCGATCACGGTGGCGTCCTGGATGAACACCGGCACCTCGAAGCCCCGCTCGCTCACCGTCTGCCGGATGTCGCGCAGCGCGCGGACCCGCAGCAGCGCGTGCAGGCCGGTCTGCGCCACGGCGATGCGCTCGTCGCGGACCATGACGTCCGCCAGCTTGAGCAGGTGGTCATGCCGCACCAGGCAGCCGGCATCCAGCGTCAGCAGGAGGTCTTCCTCCGGGACGATCAGGTCGGCTTGCACGGGCTCGCACTCCACCAGGCGGCAGCCCTGGGGGCCGAGCTGTTCCCTGAAGCTGCACCCCAGCAGGCCGATGTAGCTGTTGAGGTTCATCGCCTTGCCGGGCGCGTGCGAGAGGTTGCCGTAGCGCTTGCGCTCGAAGGCCGTGATGCGCAGCTGCAGCAGCGCCGCCAGCCGGCGGTACTCATGCCACAGCGCGTCCCGCTCCAGCGGGGCGCCGGCCTGCAGGCGACGCGCATGGCGGCGGTGCGACTGCGCCGCGGCGGCCACGACGGCCTGGTCGGAGCAGGCATCCCCGTGCGCACGCGCCCCATCGCCCACGGGCTCGGCCAGCGCCGACACCCAGTCCGCCAACCCCTCGTACAGCCCGGCAAGGCGGCGGGTTTCGATGGCGCCATCCAGGCGGCCGGCGTCGGCGCGCGCCACGAAGGCCGAGAGTTCCTGCTGATAGCCCAGGGCGGCGTCGCGGAAGCGGGCCTGCAGCGCCTCTATGAACTGCCGGCTGGCCTGCAGCGCCGCGTGGTCGGCGGATGGGCCCGAGCGCGGATCATCGAGCAGCACGACGATGCGCTTGGACGGGTACTCGGCCAGCGCTGCCGACACCACCGTCTGGCGGATGGCGCGCAGCTCCTCCTTGTGTGAAGGCACCAGCACGCACAGGCGCGGCCAGGCCTTGGCCTGGCGCAGTGCATCCAGCGCCGCGTCCTCGTGGGCCGTGTCGCATGGTTGCCGCCGCAACGCACCCAGGCGGTCCTGCAGGTACGCCACGCTGCCATAGCCCAGGCCCGAGAACAGCGGCAGCGCCAGGCCTGCTTGCCATGGCGCCGGTCCGGTGCCCTGCATGGGCTCGGCGACATGCGCCGCGGCCGGCACGAGGGCCACGGCTGTGGCCACCATCGCCCCGTTGGTGATGGAAAACTCTTTCATCGATTCCTTCCCCGGTACCGAAGCGCGGCCTTGGCCGGCTGCGGCACCTGTGCACGCATGCGCCGGCGTCTTGCGCCGGCGCGCTTTTCTGACGGGCATCACCGGGTTAGCCTGACCCGGGAGCGGCACGGGAGGGAATCTATGGATTGATGAAGCCGAATTTTGGGTGTGATGGGCGCGGTTTGATACGACAGCGTCAGAAAGCGGCTCAGAACACTTCGTACGTATCAGAGTTGTAATCGGTACAACCTCATGCCGCCGCATGTCCGGCGTGGTGTGGCGGCAGTCCAATGTTGCGCTGGCAACCGCTCAGGCCAGGGGCAGCGCGATGCCTTGTGCCGCGAAGACCTCCCGGACCACCGCCAGGCCATTCAAGGCTGCCGGGAAGCCGGCGTAGACCGCCATCTGCATCACGGCTTCCACGATCTCGGCCGGGTCGCAGCCCACGTGCAGCGCGGCATGCACATGCACCTTGAGCTGCGGCACGGCCGTGCCCAGCGCGGTCAGGGCCGCCACCGTGGCGATCTCGCGTTCCCGCAAGCCCAGCTGGTGCCGCGCGTAGATGTCGCCGAAGGGGAACTCGACCAGGTAGCGGGCGAAGTCGGGAAAGGACCGGGCCAGGCTCTCGACCACGGCCAGGCCCTGCGGGCCGTCCACGCGCTGCAGGCAGTCCAGGCCGGCCTGGTAGCGGTCGGTGCCGGGCGGGTTTTCAAGCTCCATTGCGGTCTCCATTCGAAATGGTTGATCAGGAAGCCGCCCACTGTGGAGCCGCGGTCTCGGAAAGAGAATTGCGGATTCGTTGATACCCGATCGGTATGAGCAACCCACTCGATTCCCGTGCACTGCGCCTGTTCGTCGCGGTGGCGCAGACGCTGAATTTCCGGCAGGCCGCCGAGGTGCTGCACATGTCGCAGCCGCCCTTGAGCCGCGGCATCCGCGAGCTGGAGCAGCGGCTGGGCGTGAGCCTGTTCGAGCGCAACACCCGCGTGGTGGCCTTGACCCGAGCCGGTGCCCTGCTGCTACCGCGGGCGCTGCGCATCCTGCGCCTGCTGGAGGAGGCGCGGGATGCGCTGACCGGGGCGGCGGAAGTGAGCGCCCTGCGCATCGGCCTGACCACGGCCGTCGCGCCTTCCTGGTTCGATGACCTGGAGGGCCGGTTGCAGGCGCAATGGCCGGGGGCCCGCATCGAGCTGTGCTTCGGCAGCTCGCCGCAGCTGGTGCGGCAGCTGCGCGGCGGCCGGCTGCAGGCGGCCTTCATCGCCCTGCCGGCCGAGTGCGCGGGGCTGCAGGTGGAGGAGCTGGAGCGCTACCCGCTGTGCGTGGCCCTGCCGGCCACGCACCCGCTGAGCCGCCGGCGGCGCATCCGGCTGGAGCAGCTCTGCGGCGAGGCGCTGTTCTGGTTCGAGCGGCGCCGGCAGCCCGCGTTCTTCGATCACTGCCGGGCGGTGTTCGCACGCAGCGGGCTGCAGCCGCGCCAGTGGCTGAAGGAGCCGGTGGACCACCATGTGCTGATGGCCGAGGTGGCGGCGGGCAAGGGCATCGCCCTGCTCCCCTCCACCTTCCGCACGCTGCGCCGCCGGGGCGTGGCGTACCGGCCGCTGGCCGAGGGCGAAGCGCTGTCGGTGGGCATCGGCCTGTGCGTGCCGCCCGCGGGCAGCGCCCTGCTGGAGCCGCTGCGGCGCGTGAGCAGCCTGCCGCGGGAAGAGCGCTCCTCCTAGCCGTCCACCGCGCCCTCCTGCGGGCCGTGCCTTCTAGAGCTTGAACCCCGCCACCGCCCCCGCCAGCGCATGCGCCTGCTCGCGCAGGCTGGCCGCGGCGGCGGCCGATTCCTCGACCAGCGCGGAGTTCTGCTGCGTCATCTGGTCCAGGTGCGACACCGTGGCGCTGACGCGGCCGATGCCGCCGCTCTGGTGGCTGGTGGCCGCGGTGATCTCGCCGATGACCTGCGAAACCCGCTCCACCGACTGCACGATCTGCTCCATTGCCGCGCCGGCCTCCTGCACCAGGCGGCTGCCGTCGCCGACCCGCTCGACGCTGTCGTGGATCAGGCCGCGGATCTCGCGCGCGGCCTGGGCCGAGCGCTGCGCCAGGCCACGCACCTCGCCGGCCACCACGGCGAAGCCGCGGCCCTGCTCGCCCGCGCGCGCCGCCTCCACGGCGGCATTGAGAGCCAGGATGTTGGTCTGGAAGGCGATGCCGTCGATCACCGCGATGATGTCAGCGATGCGCTGCGAGCTGCCGTTGATGCGTCCCATCGTGGCCACCACCTGCGACACCAGCTCGCCGCCCTGGCGCGCCGCGGCGGTGGCGCCGTCGGCCAGCTGGTGCGCGGAGGCCGCGCCCGCGGCGGTCTGCTGCACGGCCTGCGTCAGCTGCTCCATGGCGCTGGCGGTCTGCTGCAGCTCCGAGGCGGTCTGCTCGGTCCGCTCCGACAGGTCCTGGTTGCCGTGCGCGATCTCGCGGGCGGCGGTGTTCACGGAGTCGGTGGTCTGGCGGATGCTGCCCAGCGTGGCGGCGATCTTGCTGACGAACAGGTTGAACGACTGCCCGACATGCGAGAGCTCGTCGTCGCCGCGGGTGTCCAGCCGGCGCGTGAGGTCGCCGTCGCCCGAGGCCACTTCCTGCATCGCTTCACGCAGGCTGGTCAGGCGCCGCAGCAGCAGGCTGGTCAGCGCGGCGATCGCCGCGGCCGTCACCGTCAGCAGCACCGCGCTCAGGCCCAGGGCCGTGCGCGCGGCCGCGCCCACGCCGGCCAGCGCATCGCCCTGGTGCTGGGCCAGCACCAGGCTCCAGTCGGTGTGCGGCACCTGGCGCGCGCTGAGCCAGTAGTCGCCGCCGGGCAACTGCACGGACTCCTGCGCGCCGCTGCCGAGCATCCGGCCGATGCGGGCACCGTCCACGCCGGGCGCGACCGCCGCGGCGTCCTTGAGGGTCAGCGCCTTGTCGGGATGGGCGATGACGCGACCCTGGCTGTCCACCAGGTAGGCGAAGCTCCGGGCCGAGGGCCTGATGGCGTTGACGGTGGCCACCACGCCGTCGATGAAGATGTCGCCCGCCGCCACGCCGGCGAGCTGCCCGTCGCGGCTCACCGGGACGGCGAAGGTGACGATCAGCCGCCCGGTGCCGGCGTCGGCATAGGGCGCGGTCAGCACGGGGCGGCCGGCGGCCCGGGCCTGCTGGTACCAGGGGCGCGCGGTCGGGTCGTAGTCGGCGGGCAGGTTCTGCGGATTGGAAAAGGCGTGGCGCTTGTCGCTCCAGCCGACGTAGGCGGTGTCGAAGCCCCCGGACTTCTGGGCCTGTACCAGGCCGGCCTGCAGCGGCGCGCCCTCGGCCGCCAGCAGCGGCTCCATGGCGCGCGCCACCTCGGTCTTGGCGGCGACCCAGTCGCCCAGGGCCTTGGCGTAGCCCTCGCTGAGGGCCTGCACATGCTGCTGCGCCGTGGCCTGCGCCGTGCTGCGCGCGCTCCACAGGTTGGCGGCGGTGAGCGCCGAGACCGACAGCACGACGGTCGTCATGGAGGCGAGGATGATTTTTGTCCGGATGGACAGACTGCGGAACTTCATGGGACGGCGCATCGGCCGTTGCCCGGCAGGGTGAAGCGTCCGGCTGCTTCGGCCGGACCCGCGCCGTGCATTACTGCACTGTTCTGCGGGGCGCTTCATGGCCTTGCCGCTGGACGGCCTGCGGCCGTCGCGGCAACGGCGGGCCGGCGTGGGCGGGCCCGCGCCAGCCCGCTCCGGGCTCAGGGCAGCCGCGTGATGCGCGGCGCGCGCAGCGCCGGGATGCTCGGGTCGTAGGGTGCACGCGGCGCCTTGTGGGCGTTGAGGTAGGCCACCAGGGCGTCGATGTCCTGGCCGCCGCCCAGCACGTTGCGGCCCTCGCGCAGCACGCTGAAGTTGTCGCCGCCGCCCTGCATGTAGCTGTTGACCGTGACGCGGTAGACGCGCTCGGGCTGCTGCACCACGCCGTCGCGCACGATCACTTCCGGCGCGGCCAGCGGCACGGGCGGCGTGGCGTTGAGGTCCATGCGGGTGAGCCGCACCTCGGTGATCCTGCTGCACGGCGGGTTGCCGGCCTTCCAGCTGTAGGCAAAGCCGTTGGAGACCTGCATGACGCGCTGCGTGGTCTGGCCCAGGCAGCCTTCGAACTGCTGCTCCAGCAGGTTCTTGAGCTGCAGGGCCGTGAGGTCCAGCGTCATGAGCGTGTTGCCGAAGGGCTGCGTGGTGAAGGCCTGGCCGTAGCTCACGTCGTAGGGATAGCGCGCGCCGGCGAAGTCGAAGCCGGGAGCGCGCACGCCGCCCGGGTTCATGAAGGCGATGACGGCGCCGCCCAGCGCCGCCGGCTGCGTGGCGGCGAGCTGCGAATCGACGATGAGGTTGCCCGCGGGCATCTCGCCCGCGGCGTTGGCCACGGCGGGCAGCGCCCGGGTGATGCTGCCCACCACCTGCGCCGCCAGCGGCGCCACCAGCGCGTCGTAGGCCTGCACCACCTGGCGCAGTGCCGGGCGGGACTCGATGCGGGCCTGGATCGCCGCATCGCTGCGGTCCACCAGCACGTTGCGCGGTGCCACCGCCACCACGTCGCGGCTGCGCGGGTCCAGGCTCACATCGATGTCGGTGAGCACGCGGCCGTAGGAGCCGGCGCTGGTCACGGGCACGAGGCGCCCGGCGCGGTTGGGCAGCCCGGTGGGGCGCGGCGTCGCCACCGGGCTGGCAGGGCTGCCCGCGAGGTCCACGGTGCGGGCCGAGCAGTTGTAGGCGGCATGGGTGTGGCCGCTGATGACCAGGTCCACCGCGTCATCGAGCCGCCGCACGATGCGGCCGAGGTCGGAGTCGCCGCCGTCGGGCTGGCGCAGGTCGTCCACGCAGCCATTGATGTCCTTGAGGCTGCCCTCGGGCTGCTCGCCGCCCTGGTGCACCAGCACCACGATGGCCTCGATGCCCTGCGCGCGCAGCTGCGGCACCAGCGCGTTGACGGTGTCGGCCTCGTCGCGGAACTCCAGCCCGGCGATGCCGGTGGGCGTGACCACGGCCGGCGTCTCCTTGAGCGTCATGCCGATGAAGGCCACCGGCACGCCGTTGAAATTCTTGATGCCGTAGGCCGGCAGCAGCGTGCGGCCGCTGGCCTTGTCCACCACGTTGGCCGAGAGCCACTGGAACCGGGCGCCGTCGAAGCGCCCCGGCGCCGCCGAGCCCAGGCCGCGGCAGCTGCGCGGGTCGGGCGCGCCGTCGCGCAGCCTGCAGTCGCCGCGCTGCAGGCGCAGCAGCTCGGCCGCGCCCTTGTCGAACTCGTGGTTGCCCACGGCGTTGAAGTCCAGCCCGATGTGGTTGAGCGACTCCACCGAGGGCTCGTCATAGAACAGCGCCGAGATCAGCGGCGAGGCGCCGATGACGTCGCCCGCGCCCACCACCACGTGCAGCGGGTTGCTCTCCTTCATGCGCGCCACGTAGGCGGCCAGTGCGTCGGCCCCGCCCACCGGCGGGCGCTGCGCCGCCGGCACGCCGGCGTGGGCGCCCATGGTGCCCGGCGATTGCAGGCGGCCGTGGTAGTCGTTGAAGCCGATGACCTTCACCGTGATGGTGGACGGTGCAACGGCGGGCTCCTTGACGGCGCAGCCGAGAGTGAGGGCGGTCGCCAGGGCGGCCGGGAGCAAGCGCAGGAGATGCATGGGCATGCCGGGAATGGGGTGCTTGTGGAAGTCGTGTGGGCGGCGGCACGGCGCCGGGGGCGGCCGGCCCGCGGGCCGCGCCAAGGGCGCAGAGCGTAACCGCTCGCGCGCGCCGCTCAGCGACCGAGCGGCAGCAGTGCCGCGCCGCCGGCCAGCGCCAGCCCGAAATAGAGCGCGATGCGCGGGCGCAGCGCCGGCGAGCCCAGCAGCAGCGCGCAGCCGCCCTTGAAGGCGATGTTGGCCAGCACGGCCAGCAGGATCAGGCGCGAGGTCACCTCGGCCTCCAGCCGCCCGGCCTGCGCCAGGTTGAGGGTGGACAAGGTGATGGCGTCCACGTCGGTCAGGCCGCTGAGCAGCGCCACCGGGTACAGCGCGGCGTCGCCGAAGCGCTCCTTGACGAAGGCCACGGCCAGAATCACCACCGCGTACAGCGCGCCGAACACCAGCGCCGGCTTGAGCTCGGCGGGGTTCCCGGCCTCGGGCATCGTGCCCGCCTCGCGGCGCCGGCCGCGCCACCAGGCCAGCGCCGACAGCAGCACCAGCCCGCCCAGCAGCGCGCACAGCGGCCAGGCGATGTCCAGGAACAGCCCCGACGCCAGCACGCCGACCATGAGCGTCACGCGCAGCAGCGACACGGCCGAGGCGACCACGATCACCAGCGCCGCCAGCGCGGCGGCCGCGGGGTCGCTCGCCTCGCTGCGGCTGCGGCGCGCGTAGCTCACGGTGGTGGCGGTGCTGGAGACCAGTCCGCCCACCACGCCGGCCAGCAGCGCGCCGGTCTGGCCCGCGCTGAGCTTGTGGGCGACGAAGCCGGCGAGGTTGATCGTGACGATCAACACCACCATCAGCCAGATGCGGAACGGGTTGAGCACGTCGTACGGCCCGTAGGTGCGGTCGGGCAGCACCGGCAGCACCACCAGCGTCACCAGCGCGAACTGCATCACCGCCATGACGTCGCGCTCGCTCATCGCGCCGATGGCGCGGTGCAGCGGGTCCTTCATGTAGAGCAGCAGCACGGCGGTGCCGGCCACCGCCACCGCCGCCTCGGTGTGGCCGATGACGAGGTAGGCGCCCAGCCCGTAGCACAGCAGCACGGCCACCTCGGTGGTCATCCCGGGATCGGTCTGCGTGCGCAGCTTGATGAGGTTGGCAATGAGCAGCAGCAGCGCCAGCGCGATCAGCCCGGCCGCCACCAGCCAGGGGCCGAAGGCCGGCGCCGACAGCGCCATGAGCGCGCCGAACAGCGCGATCAGCGGGAAGGTGCGGATGCCCGCCAGCCGCGAATCGACGCGCTGGCGCTGCAGCCCCATGAGCAGCCCGATGCCCAGCGCCAGCGCCAGCTTGAAAAGACTCGTCTCCAGATCCATGTGCGCGCACCCATGTCCTCACCGACACGCCGCCGCAGCGCTTGCGGCCCAGGCCGTCGGCCGGGTGCCATTGTTCCCTTCAGGCGGGCACGGCCTCGGGCACGGTGGCTGCGGCGCGCTGTGCCGATGCCGCAGCGGCAGCCGTTGCGGCCGGCACCAGGGTGACCCGGTCCTGCGCCGGCCGGTAGGCCTGGTCGTCGGCCGCCTGCTGCAGCTTCACGCTGTCCTTGAGCAGCGGTTGCCCCTGCTGCACCAGCGTGCTGGACTCGCCCTTGAGCTGGACTCGTTCATCTGGTGCGCGAGCTCGCTCTTGACGTGGTTGTCGTTGACCACGGTGTCCAGGTCGTCCTGGATTTTCCGGAGCTGCTGCAAACCCAGCTTGGCCCAGGCCATCGTCATGAGCACGAGCAGCCCGAAGGCAGCGCCCAGGCGCTGCCCGATCTTGAAATCAGAAAATCTCACTGTGGTCACTGGTTGCTGGCATGGCACCGCCACGGCATTTTGGGGAAAAGGAAATCAGAAATGATTTCCAGCCGCGTGGCCGGGTATTGAATGCGTCGCCGTGGCGCCAATGTGAAACATCGCGGGCGTGAATATATCCTGGATTTGCGACGGCAATTTTTCAACATTTTCTAGGCATATGTTGGGTTGAAAAACTGCGAGCGCCGCCAGGCGGCAGCAAGGATTCGCCGCCGGCCGGGCACGGCCGGCGGGCCTCACGCTTTTCAGTACACCTCGGGCACGATCATTTCGGGCGGCACGGGGACGCGGAAATAATCCTCGTGCCGTTCACGCGCGGGCAGCTCGATGGGCTCGCGTGGCACTTCCTGGTAGGGCACGAGACTGAGCAGGTGGTGGATGCAGTTCAGCCGCGCGCGCTTCTTGTCCACGGCCTGCACCACCCACCACGGCGCCTCGGCGATGTGGGTGCGCTCGAACATCTCTTCCTTGGCCTTGGTGTAGTCCTCCCAGCGCCGGCGCGACTCCAGGTCCATGGGCGAGAGCTTCCACTGCTTGAGCGGGTCGTGGATGCGCGCCAGGAAGCGCCGGTGCTGCTCCTCGTCACTGATGGAGAACCAGTACTTCACGACCTGGATGCCCGAGCGCACCAGCATGCGCTCGAACTCCGGCACGGTGCGGAAGAACTCCTCGACCTCGTCCTCGGTGCAGAAGCCCATGACCCGCTCGACGCCGGCGCGGTTGTACCAGCTGCGGTCGAACAGCACGATCTCGCCGCAGGCCGGCAGGTGCGTGACGTAGCGCTGGAAGTACCACTGGGTGCTCTCGCGGTCGTTGGGCGCGGGCAGGGCCACGGTGCGCACCACGCGCGGATTCAGGCGCTGGGTGATGCGCTTGATCACGCCGCCCTTGCCCGCAGCATCGCGGCCCTCGAAGAGGATGACCATCTTGTGGCGGTGGGCGACGACCCAGTCCTGCAGCTTGACCAGCTCGCGCTGCAGCCGGAACAGCTCCGTGAAGTAGCGCTTGCGCGGCAGCTGGCCGGGCGTGCGCTCCGCGGCGGGCAGGCCGCGTTCGTCCTCCCACTCCAGTTCGAGCTCTTCGTCGTAGTCGTCGATCAGGTCCTGCGACAGCTTCTGCCAGAGGGATTCATCGGAAGGCAATGCGCTCATGGTGCGGGTGCGGCGTTGAGAAGACGGGAAACCCAAGGTCCGGCGCGGGGCCGGTGGCCTTGCGCAAAACGGGGCACGGACCATGCCGGGAGCAAAGCCGCGCGGCGGCGCGTGCGTGATGACGCTGTTGCAGGCCGCATGCATGAACAGCGTGTGTCACGCGCCACGGGTGCACCGGCCGGCTTCCAAAATGCCGGACCTCGATTCCAATTCGCTTTTCTTGCTGAAATAAGCTCGTCACACCCGCAAAGCCTGCCCTTGCGCAGCCGGGTGGCGGGTGTCCATGAATTCCGAGCGGCACCCGGTTGGCGTGAATGCTCGCCCGTGCCTGCGCGGGGGATGGCTCTGCGCGGGCATGACGGGGAAATGTTGCTGCGTCGATCAAGAAGCCGAATGAGACGACGAATAGGCCGGGCAGCTGAATGCATCGACGAAAGCCTAGATTAGGAATCGCGGCAGGATCGCCACGCCTTCAGGCAGGAATTCGGCATGGCCGCAGACTGCCTGTCCAGCCAAAGTCGGCTGAACGAGGAACGGTACGCAGCCTGGACCGCAGGAATTGGCCCGTTCTTGTGCTGTTCCATTTCCCGGCCGGGAAAAGAAAAGCGCCGGCTGGCCGGCGCTCTTGGTTTGCCTGAACTCGCTTCAGATTACTTCTTGGGCACCAGCATGTAGGCACGCACGTTGCGCTGGTCCGTCTGCCCCACCCCGACGATGACGCCACGGTCGTTGATGGAGGTGGCCTCCCCCAGCGCGTACCAGCCCGAGGCCAAGGCCTCCGGCAGGGCGTCGAGCGCCACCGGCTGGCCGTCCGCCGTCCACAAGCGTGCGCGCTGGCGCGGGTCGGCGTTGCCGTCGAACTTCTGGCCCACGCTCTGGCGCGCGTTGTTGATGGCGTTGGCGGACGAGGGGAAGCCGGTGCAGCAGCGGTCGGTGGACAGCCGCTCGAAGTCGCCGCCGATGAGCGTGAAGGCCTGGGTTTCGAAGGCCAGCCCGCCGGCCTTGTGCAGGTAGCCGGCCACGTCGCCCTTTTCATTGATGGACAGCGGCACCAGCGCATCGAAGCCCTTGGGCGGACGCAGCAGCACCGGCTTCCGGCCGCGCACCATGCGCACGCCCTGCCGGACCGTCGCGCCGTTCACCACCACCTCGCGGAAGCCAACGATGTCGCCGTTCTCGTTGATGGCGGTGGCCTGGGCGTTCACGCCACCCCAGCGCCCCAGGTCGTGGACCTTGCCGTTGTAGAAGTAGGCGGCGTGGACCACGCCCGGCGCGGCCTCGGACCAGCCGACGATCTCGGAACGGTTGTTGATGGCCGCCGCGTGGCTGCTGCCACCGCCCAGGCCCGGCAGCGTCGTCAGGCTCTGGTTCTTCCAGCGGAAGGCCTGCGTCGATCCGCCCTGCTGGTACCAGCCGACCACCTCCCCGCCGGCATTCACGCCGGTGGCCTTGCCGGGGCCGTCGGTATAAATGGGCGTAGGCAGGCGGCCCAATTCGAACAGCGCCGGCCTGAAACTGCCGTCTATATTGAAGGTGACATATCCGGCCGCCTTGCCGTTGCTGCTGACGCTGCGCGCGTCACTCAAGCCTCCCTCCACGGAACCGAGCTCGTGCACCGTATAAGCCCGCTGGGCTTTTGCGCGCTCCGCCTCGTCGGGCGCCGCCCATGCGGTTTGAAGAATGGCCAAGCTGGCCAGGGAAATCGCCGCGCCTTTCAGGTTCATGCTGCCTCCTCATGCATGTCCTTGGTTCGTGAGTTCAGCGTAACGGTGCGTGAAAAAATGTCCAGTACGGGACTGAATTTCGGGTTGTTACTTTCATGAGGGGTTTTTTGAGGTATTTGGACGCGGCAATCGCTGAATAATCCCAGATAACGGCGTCAAGTTTGGTGGGAAAACAACAATTCTCGGGATTTTCCCTGCTTCCCATTGGGCGCTTGTTTTTGATCAACGCTCCTGGGTATTTTCAGAGGCGGTCATGCCAGGGTTTGACCCAGTGGCGTGCAAGCATCAGCGCAGGGCTCGCCCCGCATCCGGGGTGTCAGTGGCGTCGGCTGTGCCGGCAGCGCGTTGGGCCGGGCGCATGGCGTTGCCATTGAACTCGCCGGCCAAGGCCGTGCCGGGCTCGCGAGCGATGTTTTGCACGACCGTGGCTGCGGTGATTACTGATCTGGTCGCCGCCACGGGGCGTGGCTTGATATCGAAATTCATTCTGTTTCAAGGACATTCTGAATTTCGTGATGGATTGCACGAGCCCCGCTGTTACGCAGGTATCAAGAAATTCTTGTATCCGCCGAGGTCAGAACTGGGCAAAAGCGTCTTTGGAAAATCCATCGTGATGCGCCGATATGCCGCCCTGAGACCGGCGCCATGGAAATCAACAGCAGTGATGAATGGCGCATCAAGTTACCTGAGAAACATCCATTAACATCGCGTCGCCTTATCTCACCACGCACGTCGCCGAAACAGCAGGCATGCCGCTTGAAAACTCGCTGATTCCAGCGTGAAGCCAAGCGGGAATCCAATTCACCAATATCGGCTTCGAGATCCTGACCGGGGTGCAAATCACTCCGGCTTGATGGAGGCCGCCCTGCGAAAACATTTTGTCCTTTCGGCCATGAACATCCTGAAGTTTTCCCTGCCCACCCGTTTCGCGCTGGCCGGCTCGTTGTTCTCAATGGCGGTGATGCTGTCCGCCTGCGGCGGCGGCGCGGATGACGACACCGGCGCGGCCGCCGAGGCCTCCCTGGCCGTCACGGAAACGGCGCAGGCCGTGGCGCCGGCCACGGGCGGCGACGCGGCGGCCGAGAGCCTGATGGCCGGCCGGGCCGCCGTGGACGCCTGGGAAACGGAGTACGACGCCGCCACGGCGCAGGCCTTCCTGGCCAGCCAGCAGCCCCAGGCCACCACGGAAAGCGCGATGGCGGTGCGCGAACTCGCCACCGACGCCCGCGTGAAGTGGAACCCCGGCCACTACATCGCCTCCGGCAAGCGCGACCCGCAGACCCTTGCCAAGATCCTGGCGGAGATCAAGCCCTTCCCGCAGGTCAAGGGCCTGCTGCTGCGCTATGACTGGGCGCAGCTCGAAACCGACAAGGGCGTCTACGACTTCACCAAGATCGACCGTGACCTGGGCCTGGTGGCCGCGCAGGGCAAGCGCCTGTTCGTGATGGTCGGCACCAAGGCGTTCAACGCGGGCGGGCGCGCCGTGCCGGCCTACATGTACACGCCGGAATATCAAGGCGGCGCCTACAAGATCCTGATCGCCGCCCGTACCGCCCTGGGGGCCAACGCGCGCTACGGCGAGAACGCCGCGCTGCACAACGCCAAGGTGCGCGACCGCCTCATCGCCCTGACCGCCGCGCTGGGCGCGCGCTACAACAAGCACAACGCCTTCGAGGGCATCACCTTCAACGAGACGGCGATGGGCCAGATGGCGGTGCCGCTGACCAGCGAGCAGCGCAGCACCTTCTTCAGCAACCTGGCGCAGGTGGACGCCGCCACGAAGCAGGCCTTCCCCAACACGGTGGTGATGCAGTTCATCAACTTCCCGGTCACCTACATGCCCGGGCTGATCACCAGCATGGTGAACAACAAGGTGGCGCTGGGCGGGCCGGACATCCTGCTGGAGGACCGGGACCTCAACAACAACGTCTTCCCGCTGTACGACCTGGCCAAGGGCAAGGTGCCGGTGGGCCCGTCGGTGCAGCCCGAGAACTACCTGACCACCACGCAGAACGGCGTGCACAACCCGCCCGCGATCAGCGCGCTCTACAACTTCGGCCGCACCCGCCTGAACGCCAACTACCTGTTCTGGACCCGCTCCCTGACCGGTACGCCCACGCCCTGGCCGCGCGTGCAGGAGTTCTTCAAGTCCACGGGCTTCCCCAAGGACGCCACCGGCGGGCTGGTCTCCACCTGCCCCACGACCTACACCTCCTGCGTGTCCAAGCTCTGAGCGCGCCGCAGCGGGCTCGGAAGCTTCTCCTTGGCGGGCCTTCGGGCCCGCTTTTTTTCGTTGGCGGCCGGCCAGGCTGGCCTCAAGGCCGCACCTCCACGGCCAGGAAACCCATGCGCTCGATGCGCAGCTCGCCGGCGCGGGCACTGGCCGCGATGTCGATGCCGTGCAGCCCGGGCTGTGCCGGCCGCCAGCGCACGCTGCGCTGCGCGCCGTCGCCGGGCATGTCCAGCGTCTCGGTGCTGCCGTCGGGGCGGTGCACGACGGCGCGCATCGCCACCCCTTCGGGCACGCGCTGCGGATGTTCCAGCGTGGCCGATAGCGTCACCGCCTGCCCGCGCGTGGGCGTGAGCGGGCTGGCGCCGGCGCGCAGCACCGCGCCGCCGGTCACGCGCGCCGAGAGTGCGTACTCGGTGGCCTCGCGCGGGGCGTGCAGCGTCACGCGCCAGGGGCCGGGGCGCGGGCGCTGGAAGCCGTAGCCCAGCGTCAGCAGCGAGGACGGGTCGTCCACGCGCATCAGGCCATGCTCCTGCGCGGTCAGCGCAATGACGCGCCCGCTGGCGCCGCGCACCGTCACGCGCAGCGAGCGGCTCGGGTCGAACAGCGCGAAGCCGGCCACGGCCACCGCGTCGAGCTGCACCTCGATCTCGACGCTGCCGCCCGCGCTCACCCGCCCGGTCGCCACCGGCGTGAACTGAGCCGCGGGCTCGGCGGCGTCCGCGGCCGGCGGCGTGTCGTCCTCCGGCGCGGCCGCCTCGCCGGGGCCCTGGCGCAGCAGCGGCAGCACGAAGCGGGTGAACAGCTCCGGCGAGGCGGTCATCTCGGTGTGCAGCACCGGCAGGCGCTGTACCCGGCCCGGTATGGCGGAGGCGCTTTCCACGCTGACCACGCTGTCGCTGGGCACGCCGCTGCAGGGGGCGCGGTAGCCCTCGGCGATGGGGTCGCCGGCCAGCATGTAAAAGGGCACGCCGTGGCGGCGCGTCACGCCGCGGTTGAAGATCTGGCGCAGGAAGGCCGGCCGCAGCTCCAGCGCCGCGGGCTGCAGCACGCCCAGGGCGGAGGCCAGCTCCGAGCATTCCGAGCCGCCATGGGGCGAGCCCAACATGAGCAGCTGCGCCACGTCGCGCCCCTGCATCAACCGCGCCACGTAGTAGCGCGACACCAGTCCGCCCATGCTGTGCGCCAGCAGGTCCACCATCTCCGCGCCGGTGCGACGCTTCACGCCGGCGATGTAGCGCTGCAGCGCCGCGGCGTTTTCGGGCAGCGTCCGGGTCGGGCTGCGCAGCCGGGCCAGGGCGCCGGTGTCCATCGCGCCCTCGGCGCGGCCGTCGCCCACGGCGAAACCCGACAGCCCCTGCCGCGCCAGGAAGCCGTCGGCTGCGGTGTAGGCCTCCCAGGTCTGGTGGTCGGACATGAAGCCATGCACCAGCACCACGGGCCGCGGCGCCACCGGTACCGGCAGCTCGGCACGCTCGCCGCCGGCCGACTCAGCCTGGAGCACGCGGCGCGGCCGCGGCTGCTCGCCCGACCAATGCCAGCCCAGCGTGCTCACGCCGGCGCTGGTGCAGCTGCGCGCGGCGCGCAGCACGGTGCAGGCCGCCACGGATTGTTCGCCATCGAGCCGGAACGCCACGGCCGTGGCGCGCCGGGCCGGCTGCTCCAGCACCGCGCGCAGCCGCACGGTGTTGCCGTCCACCACTGCGGCCAGCGGTGCACCGGCGGCGTCCAGCAGCTCGATGCGGCGCAAGCCGGCGCCCTGGGCCGACCCGGCCAGCCACGTCCCCAGAAGCAGCCATGGAAACCAGCGCATGGCTGCATGGTGCCGCCGATGGGGGCCGCCGCGCCTTTGTCCCGGCCGCGGTGCGGGCGTACCGGCCCTGGGCGGCGCGCCGCGGCCGTGCCAGTGAACCGCGCCGCGCGCCGGTGCAACTCAGGACCCGTACACGCCTGAAGGAGCGTCCCGATGTCCCGCACCGCTTCGTCCTCCGCCACCGTCGATGCCCGGACGACGGTCCTCGCCCTGCACAGCAGCGCCAGCGGCGCACGCCAGTGGGACGCCTGGCGTGAGCAGCTGCCGCCTTCGGTCGAGCTGGTGGCGCCCGGGCTGATCGGCTATGGCGCCAACGGAGAAAGCGGCGGCTGGCGCTCGGCGCAGCCGGTGAGTCTGGGCGACGAGGCGCGGCGCCTGGCCGGGCTGCTGGAGCGGCCCGGCGGCGTGCACCTGCTGGGCCATTCCTATGGCGGCGCCGTGGCGCTGGAGCTGGCGCTGATGAAACCGGGCTGCGTGCGCAGCCTGACCCTCTATGAGCCGGTGCGTTTCGGCGTGCTGCGCACGCCCGGGACGGAACGCCTGTGGACCTCGGTGCTGGCTTTCGGCTACGGCGTGGGTGCGCTGGTGCGCGCGCAGCGCGTGGACGAGGCCGCGGCGCTGTTCGTGGACTACTGGGGCGGTGCCGGCGCCTGGGCCGCCTGCAGCGAGCGCCGGCGCGCGGCCATCGCGGCGTACATACCCAAGGTGGACGCCGAGTTCGGCGCGCTGTTCACGGACGAGGTGCCGCTGCGGGCGTGGCGGCGTCTGGAAATGCCGGTGCGGCTGCTGGTGGGCACCCGTTCGCCCGAGCCGGCCTTGCGCATTGCCGAGCGGCTGGCGGAGCTGTGCCCGCGGGGCAGCCTGGAGCGGCTGCAGGGACTGGGCCACATGGGGCCCGTGGAAGCGCCGGCGCGCGTGGCGGCGGCGGTGTCGTTCAGTGAAGCGCCTGTCCTGGCGGACCGGGCGGCGTCGGGCGCGTGGCGGGCGCCCGAGAGCCTTCAGGCCTGCCGCTGAGCCGCGGCGTCGGCCTTGAAGGGCACGGGCAACGCGGTACGGGCGTCGCCCCTGCCCGCAAGGCTCAGAGCCGCCACAGCCGGTAGCCGGCGGACTGGAGGGCGCTGGTGTCGAAGCAGGCCTTGACGTCGATGAAGGCGCCGCCGCGCACGAGCTTGCGGTTGAGGTCTTCCATTTGCAGCTCGGTGAACTCGCGGTGCGCCACGGCCGCCACGATGGCGTCGGCGCGCGGCAGGTCGTTCCATTTCAGCAGCCGCACGCCGTACTCGTGCAGCGCCTCGTCGGGGTCGGCCTGCGGGTCGGTGACGAAGACCTCGACGCCGTAGCTCTGCAGCTCGTGGACGATGTCCACGACCTTGGAGTTGCGCAGGTCGGCGCAGTTTTCCTTGAAGGTCAGGCCCAGCACGTTCACGCGCGCGCCCTTGATGTAGCTGCCCGTGGCGATCATCTGCTTGATGGTCTGCTCGGCGATGAACTTGCCCATGCCGTCGTTGATGCGGCGCCCGGCCAGGATGACCTGCGGGTGGTAGCCCAGCATGTCGGCCTTGTGCGTGAGGTAGTACGGGTCCACGCCGATGCAGTGGCCGCCCACCAGGCCGGGCTTGAACTTCAGGAAGTTCCATTTCGTGCCGGCTGCCTCCAGCACCTCGGTCGTATCGATGCCGATCTTGTCGAAGATGATGGCCAACTCGTTCATTAGCGCGATGTTGAGGTCGCGCTGGGTGTTCTCGATCACCTTGGCGGCCTCGGCGGCCTTGATCGAGGAGGCGCGGTGCACGCCCGGGACGACGATGCGCTCGTAGATCTGCGCCACGTGCTCCAGCGTCTCGGGCGTGTCGCCGGAGACGATCTTCACGATCTTGGTGAGGGTGTGCTCGCGGTCGCCGGGGTTGATGCGCTCGGGGCTGTAGCCGACGAAGAAGTCCTGCTTCCACTTCATGCCCGACTCGCGCTCGAGCACCGGGATGCACACCTCCTCGGTGGCGCCGGGGTAGACGGTGGACTCGTACACCACGATGGCACCGCGCTTCATGTGGCGCCCGGCGGCCGCGCTGGCGCCCAGCAGCGGGCCGAAGTCGGGGATCTTGGCCTCGTCCACCGGCGTGGGCACGGCGATGATGATCACGTCGGCCTCGGCCAGCAGCGTCGGGTCGCTGGTGAAGACGCAATGCTTGGCCGCCTGCATCTCCGCGTCGGGCAGCTCGCGCGAGGGGTCGGTGCCGCGCTGGCAGGCCGCCACCTTCTCGGTGGCGATGTCGAAGCCGATCGTGCGCGCCTGCTTGCCGAACTCCACCGCCAGCGGCAAGCCCACGTACCCCAGTCCGATCACAGCGATCACAGTCATGATTCCCTCCTTGCGTGGCTCCAGCCCAATAGCCGAGAAAAACGCCGTCGTGCGTGCGACGCCGTCGGTTGACAACTCGTGCGGACAGGAAGGGATGGAGGACCCGGCGGGCCAAGATGCCGGCGGTCGCTGCTGGTCGTGATGCAGCGGCCTGGAGCGGACCGGCCTGGGCGGCCTGCCGTTCCGACGCCTGAAATGCCTTCTCCCCGCCCGTGCGTCACCAGAGGCAAGAGTGCCGGCGCGTTGCGGTCAAAGCCACACCGCAGTTCCGGGCCGTGCGGCAACCCCAAATAGAGGGAAATGCGGGGCATTCCCCCTGAAGCGGAGGGCCGTGTGTGCTAGGGCCGGCGGCAACGGATACCGCACGGGGCATGAAGAGACGCCGTCCGCACAAGTGAAGCGGTCCGCCGGTCTTTGCCAAGTGGCCTGAGTATTCCGGGCGCATTCGCCTTCGGCCACTGAGCATTCCGCGATCGGCGCGCCAGTCGTACGCAGGAGGGCAGGCTGGCAACCACAGCAACAACATACACGCATATTGAACCCCATACAGCTCGTTCACCGCGGGACGTTCCCAGCCTGACTACGGCCTTCCCTTCTCTGTTTTGCCCTTATTTTTCCTTGTATGGGTGGGCCCGCGTTTCACGGAGTCTGTGCCTTTGATGGTGTTGCAGAAGAGACGTGTATGTTGTTTTCATGTTGAATACCGGCACACCGGACTGTAGGAAGTCGTTTGAACCGGCCCGCCCCGCGCGCGACGCCTCCCGTCATGGGCCTGCTGCGCAAACCGACGAAGCTCATTCGTCTTGCTTCGTTCCGTGCACGCAAGGCGATTCCTAGACTGCGGCGCATCCAAGCAGTTGTTGATGCACCTCATGTCGTTGCACGCCGAATTCGAAATCCGCTCCTTCTCCGGCCCGCTGGGCGCCGAGGTCCTGGGCCTGGACCTGTCACGCCCGCTGTCCGACGACGGCTTCCGGCGCCTGCACCGCGCCCACCTCGACCACCATGTGCTGGTCTTCCGCGACCAGCACTCGCTGACGCCCGAACAGCAGGTGGCGTTGAGTGCACGCTTCGGCCCACTGCAGCGCCATGTGCTCAAGCAGTTCGCCCTGCCCGGCCACCCGGACGTGCTGATCGTTTCCAACGTCATCGAGAACGGCCAGCCCATCGGCCTGGGTGACGCTGGCCATTTCTGGCATTCCGATCTCTCCTACAAGCCTCGCCCCAGCCTGGGCTCGTTCCTGCATGCCCAGGAGCTGCCGTCCGAAGGCGGGGACACCCTGTTCGCCAACCAGCACCTGGCCTACGAGACGCTGCCCCAGGCGCTGAAGCAGGCCGTGACCGGCCGCTTCGCCGAGCACTGGTACCTGGCGCGCTACGCCGAGCTGCAGCAGCGCAGCCCCTGGCGCCCCAACCTGAGCCCTGAACAGATCGCCGAGGTGCCGCCGGCCGTCCACCCCGTCGTGCGCACGCATCCGGAAAACGGCCGCCCCGCGCTCTTCGTCAGCGAGCACTTCACGACGCGCGTGCTGGACCTGCCCGAGGACGAGAGCCGCGCCCTGCTCGATGAGCTGTTCCGCCACAGCACCCAGCCCGAGTTCGTCTACCGCCACCGCTGGCGCGCGGGCGACCTGGTGTTCTGGGACAACCGCTCGGTCGTGCACCTGGCCACCGGCTGCCCCGACCACCTGCGCCGCCGGCTGCACCGCACCACCATCGAAGGCGACGTGCCGGTCTGACGTCCCGCCTCGCTCCAGACCGATCCTCACGTCCACTTCGACCCGTTTCCCATGCAACCGATCCGCAAGCGCCTCGCCGCCCTGGGCACCGCCGCCCTGCTGGGCTTCTCCGCCGCCGGCGCCCATGCCGAGGGCCAGATCCGCATCGCCGACCAGTTCGGCATCGTCTACCTGCTGCTCGATGTCGCCAAGGACCAGAAGCTTATCGAGAAGCACGGCAAGGCCCATGGCCTGGACATCACGGTGTCGCAGGTCACGCTCTCCGGCGGCTCGGCCATGAACGACGCGCTGCTGTCGGGCTCGCTCGACATCGCCGCCGCCGGCGTCGGCCCGATGCTCACGCTGTGGGACCGCACCCGGGGCCGGCAGAACGTGCGCGGCGTGGCCTCGCTGGGCAACTTCCCGTACTACCTGGTGAGCACGAACCCGGCGGTGAAGACCATCGCCGACTTCAGCGACAAGGACCGCATCGCGCTGCCGGCGGTGGGCGTGTCGGTGCAGTCGCGCATCCTGCAGATGGCCGCGGCCAAGACCTGGGGCGACGCGCAGCACAACAAGCTCGACAAGATCAGCGTGGCGCTGCCGCACCCCGAGGCCACCGCCGCCATCACCAAGGGCGGCACGGAGATCAACGCGCACTTTGCCAACCCGCCGTTCCAGGAGCAGGAACTGGCCGCGAACCCGGCCGCGAAGGTGGTGCTCAAGAGCTACGACGTGCTGGGCGGCCCGGCCTCGGCCACCGTGCTCTACACCACGGAAAAATTCCGCACCGAGAACCCCAAGACCTACCGTGCCTTCACCGCCGCGCTGGCCGAGGCCGCGCAGTGGATCAGTGCCAATCCCGAGGCCGCGGCGGACCTGTTCCTGCGCGTCAACAAGAGCAAGGTGGACCGCAAGCTCGTGCTCGACATCGTCAAGAGCCCCGAGGTGCAGTTCAAGCTCGCGCCGCAGAACACGTACGCGCTGGCCGACTTCATGCACCGGGTCGGCGCCATCAAGAACAAGCCCGCCTCGGCGCGCGACTACTTCTTCGACGACCCGCACAACGCGGGCGCGAACTGAAGCTTCAGGAAGGACCCAGCCATGGACACGACGCCTTTGCTGCAGGTTGCCGGCGTCAGCCTGGAATACGTCGCGGGCAGCCGCGTGGTGCGCGCCACGCACCGCGTCAGCTTCGACCTGCACGCCGGCGAACGCCTGGTGCTGCTGGGCCCCTCGGGCTGCGGCAAGTCCTCGCTGCTCAAGGCCATGGGCGGCTTCCTCGCACCCCGGGAGGGCCACATCACGCTGGGCGGCGCGCCGGTCACCGGCCCCGGGCCCGACCGCGTGATGGTGTTCCAGGAGTTCGACCAGCTCCCGCCCTGGAAGACCGTCAAGCACAACGTGATGTTCCCGCTGCTGGCCTCGGGCCGCGCCGGTCGGGCCGAGGCCGAGCAGCGCGCGCTGCGCGTGCTGCAGCAGGTGGGCCTGGCCCATTTCGCTGACGCGCACCCGCACATGCTCTCCGGCGGCATGAAGCAGCGCGTGGCCATCGCCCGCGCGCTGGCGATGCAGCCGCGCATCCTGCTCATGGACGAGCCCTTCGCCGCGCTGGACGCGCTCACGCGCCGGCGCATGCAGCAGGAGCTGCTGGCGCTGTGGGCGCAGGTGCGCTGCTCGCTGGTCTTCGTCACGCACTCCATCGAGGAGGCGCTGGTGGTGGGCCACCGCATCGTGCTGCTGTCGCCGCACCCGGGCCGCGTGCGGGCCGAATTGCACGCGCACGAGTTCGATCTGGACAGCGTCGGCAGCCCGGCCTTCCAGGCCCAGGCGCAACGCATCCACCACCTGCTGTTCGAAGAGACGGCACAACCCGAGACAGCCGCGGCATGAGCGCAGTTTTCACATCCCTGCCGCGTCCGGTCGGACAAGGCGACACCACCGCCGACAACGCCTTCGCCACCCCGGCCGCGGCCGACGCGCCCATCCGCCCCGAGGTGGAGTTCGAGCTGGCCCCTTACACCGCCGCGCCGATGGAGCGCGCGCTGCCCTGGACCCAGCGCCTGCGCCAGAACACGCTGCTGCGCCGCGCGGCCATCCTCGCGCTGCTGGCGCTGCTGTGGGAGGCGCTGGCGCGCTGGACCGACAACGACCTGCTGCTGCCCACCTTCGGCGCCACCGCCGCCGCCTTCGCCGAGGGCCTGGCCAGCGGCGAGCTGCTGGAGAAGGCCGGCATCTCGCTCGGCCTGCTGCTGCAGGGCTACGTGCTGGGTATCGCTGCCGCTTTTGCGCTGACGGCGCTGGCGGCCTCGACCCGCTTCGGGCGCGACCTGCTGTCCACGCTCACGGCCATGTTCAACCCGCTGCCGGCCATCGCGCTGCTGCCGCTGGCGCTGCTGTGGTTCGGGCTGGGCCGGCAGAGCTTGCTGTTCGTGCTGGTGCACGCGGTGCTGTGGCCGCTGGCGCTGGCCACGCACGCCGGTTTCCAGAACGTGCCCGAGGTGCTGCGCATGGCCGGGCGCAACTACGGGCTGACGGGCCTGCGGCTGGTGGTGCACGTGCTGATTCCGTCGGCGCTGCCCTCCATCCTGTCGGGCCTGCGCATTGCCTGGGCCTTCGCCTGGCGCACGCTGATCGCTGCCGAGCTGGTGTTCGGCGCCACTTCCGGCCAGGGCGGCCTGGGCTGGTACGTGTTCCAGAATCGCAACGAGCTCTACACCGACCGCGTCTTCGCCGGCCTGGCCTGCGTCATCGTCATCGGGCTGGTGATCGAGAACCTGGTGTTCTCGACGCTGGAGCGCGTCACGGTACGGCGCTGGGGCGTGCAGCGCTGAGCGCCTGACTTTAACCCTCACCGGCCAACGGCCCGCCTCTTCGGCGGGCCGTTTTGCTTTGCGGGTGCCCTCGATTCCCAGCTCTGTTGCCTTGGCAACATCACTCCGACGCCCATGCCGCTTATGCCGGCACTGGCTATGCAGCATGGAATTCATTCGTTGGCCGGCGCCGTCCGGACTCCTACAGTCCCTCGGCATCAGACAACACGACGCCCGGCTGCTCCCAACCTGTCATGACCAGTTCCGTCCGCTCCGAACCCGCCGTGCCGGCCGCATCGCAGCCCACGCTGCACCGCCGCATCCGCGAGGAGCTGCGCGAGCGCATCCTGTGCGGCGCCTGGCAGCCGCACGAGCGCCTCCCGTCCGAAAGCGCGCTGATGGCGCAGTACGGCGTGAGCCGCATCACGGTGCGCCAGGCGCTGGGCGACCTGGAAAGCGCGCGCCTGATCTTCAAGGTGCCGGGCAAGGGCTCCTTCGTCGCGCAGAGCAAGCCGTTCCAGGAGCTGGGCCGGCTGCAGGGCTTCGCGGAGGCCATGGGCCCGCTGGGCCACGACACCTTCAACCGGCTGCTGTCGCTGCAGACCGTGGCGGCCGACGCGCGCGTGGCCGAGCGGCTGCGGCTGGACGTCGGCACGCCGGTGACGGAAGTGCGGCGCGTGCGCCACCTGGACCACCGGCCGGTGTCGCTGGATGTCACCTGGCTTCCGCTGCACCTGGGCCGGCGCCTGCGCAGCGACGAGCTGGCCACGCGCGACATCTTCCTGATCCTGGAAAACGACTGCGCCACGCCGCTGGGCCATGCCGACTTGGCGCTGGACGCCGTGTCCGCCGACGCGCAGACCGCCGCGCTGCTGGGCCTGCCCCCCGGCGCACCCATGCTGCACATCGAGCGCCTCACGCACGACCGCGAGGGCCGGCCCATCGACTACGAACACCTCTACTGCCGCTCGGACACCTTCCAGTACCGCATGCGGCTGCAACGACGTTGACACCCAAGGAAAGACAGCAATATGGAGACGATTGAGCAGGAAGTGGACGTGCTCGTCATCGGCGGCGGCACGGCCGGACCGATGGCGGCCGTCAAGGCCAAGCAGGCGAATCCGGCGCTGCGCGTGCTGCTGCTGGAGAAGGCCAACGTCAAGCGCAGCGGTGCGATCTCGATGGGCATGGACGGCCTCAACAACGCCGTCATCCCCGGCCATGCCACGCCGGAGCAGTACGTGCGCGAGATCACCATCGCCAACGACGGCATCGTCAACCAGAAGACGGTGATGGCCTATGCGCGCAACAGCTTCCCGATGATCGAGGAGCTGGACCGCTGGGGCGTGCGCTTCGAGCGCGACGAGACCGGTGACTACGCCGTCAAGAAGGTGCACCACATGGGCACCTACGTGCTGCCCATGCCGGAGGGGCACGACATCAAGAAGGTGCTGTACCGTCAACTCAAGCGCACGCGGGTGGAGATCACCAACCGGCTGGTGGCGACGCGGCTGCTCACGGCGGAAGACGGTCGCATCGCCGGCGCCATGGCCTTTGATTGCCGCACGGCGGACTTTCACGTCATTCGCGCCAAGTCGGTGGTGTTGTGCTGCGGCGCGGCCGGGCGCCTGGGCCTGCCGGCCTCGGGCTACCTGTTCGGTACCTACGAGAACCCGGCCAATGCCGGCGACGGCTACTCGATGGCTTACCACGCCGGCGCCGAGCTCTCGGGCATCGAGTGCTTCCAGATCAACCCGCTGATCAAGGACTACAACGGCCCGGCCTGCGCCTACGTCACCGGTCCCTTCGGCGGCTTCACCGCCAACGCCGAAGGCCAGCGCTTCATCGAGAGCGACTACTGGAGCGGCCAGATGATGTGGGAGTTCTTCCAGGAGCTGCAGGGCGGCAAGGGCCCGGTGTTCCTCAAGCTGGATCACCTGGCCGAGGAGACCATCTCCACCATCGAAACCATCCTGCACACCAACGAGCGCCCCAGCCGCGGCCGCTTCCATGCCGGGCGCGGCACCGACTACCGCGAGCGCATGGTGGAGATGCACATCTCCGAGATCGGCCTGTGCAGTGGGCATTCGGCCTCGGGCGTGTGGGTCAACGAGCACGCGCAGACCACGGTGGCGGGCCTGCATGCCGCGGGCGACATGGCCTGCGTGCCGCACAACTACATGCTGGGCGCCTTCGTGTACGGCCGGCTCGCGGGCGAGAGCAGTGCGCGCTTCTGCGCCGAGCACGACTTCGCCGCCGTCGATGCCGGCCAGGTGGCCCTTGAGCGCCAGCGCGTGTGGGCACCGCTGCAGCGCGAGCGCGGCCTGCCGCCCAACCAGGTCGAATACAAGCTGCGGCGCATGGTCAACGACTACCTTCAGCCGCCCAAGGTCACGCGCAAGATGGAGATCGGCCTGGAGCGCTTCGAAGGCATCCGCCACGACCTCGACGAGCTCAAGGCCAACGACGCGCACGAGCTGATGCGCGCCCTCGAAGTGCACGCCATCCGCGACTGCGCCGAGATGGCGGCGCGCGCCTCGCTGTTCCGCACCGAGAGCCGCTGGGGCCTCTACCACGCCCGCGTGGACCACCCCGAGCGCAACGACGCCGAGTGGTTCTGCCATGCGCAGCTGCGCAAGGACGAGCAGGGCCGCATGGTCAGCTTCAAGCGCCCCATCGAGCCCTACATCGTGCCCATCGCCAACACGGAGAAGAACGCCTACCACCAGTTGCGCATCCCGGCCGCCGAAGCCGTGGCCGCCTGATTCGATTTCCTGCTTGTCAGCAAAGTATTCCGTTCGCCCTGAGGTATCGAAGGGTGAACGGCCCCTGCCGTGGCGCGGCCACTGCAGCCTGACGGATTCGTACTTCGATACCTCAGTACGAACGGGTCATTTCACGAGCAAAAGAAACAAGGAAATTCCATGCAAATCGCCCCCATCGCGCTGCATCCCGCGGCAGTGCCCGTCACCGTCGATGCGGACAAATGCATCGCCCACAAGGGCTGCACTGTCTGCGTGGACATGTGCCCGCTCGACGTGCTGGCCATCGACCTCGTCAAGGGCTCGGCCTACATGAAGTTCGACGAGTGCTGGTACTGCATGCCCTGCGAGAAGGACTGCCCCACCGGCGCCGTGCACGTGGACATCCCCTACCTGCTGCGCTGAGCGACGGCAGCCCGCCGCCACCTGCCTGCGCATCCCGTTACGCCGCCCGACCCCATGACTGCCTTTCCCACCGACACCGATTCCGAGCTGGCGGCGCTGCAGCGCCGTCTCACCAGCGCCGATGCCACCGAGCGCCGCGTCGCGCTGCTGGAAGCCGCCGACCTGGAGGACGAGGCGCTGCTGCCCGCCTTGACCGCCGTGCTACGCCGCGACCCCGAGCCCACGTTGCGCACCGAGGCCGCGCGCGCCCTGGCCGCCTGGAGCGACGCCGACGTGGTGGACGCGCTGGCCGAGGCGCTTTCCGACGTCCGCGAGGTGCGCGAAGCCGCGGCGCTGGCGCTGTCCGAGCTGAAGGACCCGCACTCCGGCGCGCGCCTGGTGCGCCATGCCGCGCATGCCGATGCCTTCGTCAGCGCCGCGGCGCTGCGCGGCCTGCGCGAGCTGCGTGTCGCCGAAGCCGCCGGGCCCGCGCTGGCGGCCTTGGAACGACCGGAAGCCTCGGTGCGGCGCGAAGCCGTGGGCGTGCTGGGCTGGCTGCGGCACCAGCCCGCGCTGCCGCCCCTGGCCCAGGCCGCCGTGGAGGACGAGGACGCCGAGGTCCGCCGCGCCGCCACCGGCGCGCTGGGCCTGGCCGGCCCGCAGGACATCCCGTTCGTGCTGCCGGCGCTGTGCGCCGCGCTGCGCGACGCCGCCTGGCCGGTGCGCGAGGAGGCGGCCACCACGCTGGGCAAGCTGCGTCTGGAGGAGCCGGCTGCCGCCCAGGCGCTGCGCGCGGCGCTGGAGGACGACTACTGGCAGGTGCGGCTGCGCGCCGCGCGGGCGCTGGGCCGGCTGCGCGATCGCGAGGCCCTGCGCCCGCTCACCGCCGCGCTGCTGCACCCGGCGGGCAACCTGCGCAAGGAGGCCGCCATCGCCCTGGGCGAGATCGGCGACGCGCAGGCGGTGCCGGCGTTGAACGTCGCAGCGGGCGATCCCGACCCCGAGGTGCGCAAGGCGGCGCGCTCGGCGCTGCAGCGGCTGGGCGCCCCGGCGGGAACGGAGCGATGAGCGCCGAGCCGCTGGTGCCCGGCGCCATCGAGCTGCGCCCCGAGCGGCTGCGTCTGCAGTGGCCCGACGGCGCGGTGCATGAGCTGGATGCCGCTGCCCTGCGCGCCGCCTGCTGCTGCGCCGGTTGCCGTGTCGCGACGCGCAGCGGCGATCTGGTCGAGCCCGACGCCGGCGTGCGCCTCACCGATGCCGTGCCCGTGGGCCTCTATGCGCTGCAGTTGCGGTTCAGCGACGGACATGAGCGCGGGATCTACCCCTGGGCGCTGTTGCGGGCCTTGCCGCAACTCACCTGATGCCGATCCGGCAGGCCGCACCGGCACGCGCTCAGGCTCACTCCGAGCTCTCGAAGTGCCGCTGCACCTTGCGGAACTGCTCCTCCTGCAGCGGCTCGCCGTGCCGGTAGCGCGGGCTGGACTCCACCGCCGCGCGCGTGAGCTGCACCCAGACTTTCCTGCCGGCCCAGTCGATGCGTTCGATCCAGCGCGGCTCGATCAGCACCTGCCGCCCGGCCAGCCAGTGGCCGGTGTCCACGACCGCGAAGGCGATGGCCCAGGTGCGCTCGTCGAACAGGAAGTCCGCGATGTGCCCGATGTCGCCGTCGCGTGCCGCGACGTGGTAGCCGACGACCTCGGTGCTGCTGCGCAGGTGCGGGTCGTCCTGGGCACTCTCTGCCTCCACTTGCGCAGCAGCCCCCGGTGGCAGGCCGGCACCGGGCGATGGCGGCGCCAGCACCATGCCGGCCAGGGCATGGGCCGTGGTGTCCACCATCGAATCACCCTGCCACCAGTACGGCCAGCCGTAGTGGTCGTAGATGGCGATCTCGTGCTGGCGCGACACCGGGCGCGCGGTGTCGATGTCCGGCTCGGCTTCGATCTGCCCCCGCGCCAGCGCCACCTCGATGCGGTGCCGGGCGCGGTCGATGCCCTGGATGGCCTGCGGCGCGATCAGCACCTTGCGCCCCGTCAGCCAGCCGCCGGTGTCCACCACCAGGTGGCGGATGACCCAGCGCAAGTCGTCGAAATAGGCCTCCGTCGCGTGGCCGATGTCGCCATCGGTCGCCGCCAGCGGGAGGCCGGCAAGCTCCTTGATGCTGCACAGCATGGCGTGCTCCCGGTTGAACCCACCAGAGGCGCGGCAGCCGCTGTGCCCGGGGCGCGGGCCAGCCGCTCAGGCGCCGTGCGGACGCACCTCCCCCGCCGGGCGCATCGTGATCGCGTTGAAGGGGCAGCGGGCCTCGCACAGGCTGCAGCCGGTGCAGGGATCGGCCTCCACCAGCACCGCGAACTTGGTCCACCGCTCGGTGTGGAAGCTCAGCACGTGCACCGGGCAGACGGCGATGCAGCGGCCGCAGCCGGTGCAGCGGGCGGCATCGATGGCCGGCAGGGGCGCCCGGACGGGCCGCACGCGGGCCTTGCGTGCCGGCGCGGGCGGCGCTGGAGAGACGGGGTGGTTGGTCAGCGGCATGGGCCGAATCTAATGCAGCGTTGGTTGGACCCCGGCGCTCGCGGGAGCTGAGCAGGCCAGCGCGCGGACTGACTGAATCAGGCCACGCCGGCTTCAGCGGGCAGCGCGTGCGCCGAGCGCAGCTCGCCCCGCAGCAACTCCACCACCCGCTCCCCCGGCAGCATGAACGCCGCCGCCTGCGCATGCCCGCCGCCGCCGAAGCGCGCGGCCAGGCGCTCGACGTCGAAGCCCTGCACCGAGCGCAGGCTGCACTTGAGCCGGCCCTGGTGGTCGATGCGCCAGATCAGGCAAAACGTGCCGCTGCGCTGCGCCAGCAGGCTGCCCACGGTGCTGGCGAACTCGGAAGGGGCGTTGACCATCAGCCCCGCCTCGCCGTCGATGCGGACCGGCGCCGGCTGCTCGGCGATGGACGCGCACAGCGCCTCGAACTTGGCCTCCATCGCGGCGCCGCGCTCCACCATCCGGGCTCGTTCTTCCTCACTGAGCTGCAGCACCGACCGCCAGGCCTCGAAGCTCAGGGGCAGCAGGTCCAGCGCGGCCAGGAAGGGGCGCGCGTCGGGCACGTCCCAGCGCCACAGGTCGCGCGCCTGCACCGCGCGCAGCAGGTAGGGCACCGGCTCGCCCGGGTGGAAATGCTCCCAGGCGATGACGGCGCCGGAGCGGCTGAGGTCGAAATGCAGCCGCCCGCAGCAGGCCAGCTTCAGGCCCTGCAGCCGCTTCTGCGCCGAGACATGGTGGTCCAGCAGCGTGATGCTGCGCGCCCGCGTGCTCATCGCCTGCAGCACCTCGGGGTCGAAGGAATAGTCCAGGATGAACACGTCCTTGCCGGCCACCTCCGGCGTCGGGTCGCCGTAGACGCAGGGCCGGTAGTCGGCCGAGTCGCCCAGCTTGAGCCAGGCGGCGAAGGCCGCACCGAAGCCGTCGGCACACTTGCCGTGGTAGAGCACGAGGGTCTGCTTGTCTTGCATGCGGGTCCTGATGTCTTGGGCGCCTGGGCGCCGTTGGCCGGCCGCGACGCACTGGAAGGACATCGGGCCGGCATGGCCGCATTCTCGTTGCTCGCCCCTCCTGCCCCGCGACAGTGGCAGCTCCGAGGCAGCGGCATACTGGTTGCAGCACCACCCCAGCGGTCAGGAACGCCCGGGAGCAGGAACCCGGCTTCGGTTGACCCGCTCAACCAACGAGGATTCGCGATGGCAGACGCAGCGTACACGCCGCCAAAGGTATGGAAATGGGAAGCGCCCAGCGGCGGCGCCTTCGCCCATATCAACCGGCCCATGGCCGGACCCACCCACGACAAGGCGCTGCCGGTGGGCCGGCATCCCCTGCAGCTCTACTCGCTGGCGACGCCCAATGGTGTGAAAGTCACCATCCTGCTGGAGGAGCTGCTCGCGCTGGGCTTCGAAGGGGCGGAATACGACGCCCACCTGATCCGGATCAACGAGGGAGACCAGTTCGGCAGCGGCTTCGTCGCGGTGAATCCCAACTCCAAGATTCCTGCGCTGCTCGACCGCAGCACCGATCCGGCCATCCGGGTCTTCGAGTCGGGCTCCATCCTGCTGTACCTGGCCGAGAAGTTCGGCGCCTTCATTCCCAAGGACATTGCCGGGCGTACCGAGTGCCTGTCGTGGCTGTTCTGGCAGATGGGAAGCGCTCCGTTGCTGGGCGGCGGCTTCGGCCACTTCTATGCCTACGCCCCCGAGAAGTACGAGTACCCGATCAACCGCTATGCCATGGAAGTGAAGCGCCAGCTGGACGTGCTCGATCGCCAGCTGAGCGGACATGCCCATGTCGCCGGGGAGGAGTACACCATTGCCGACATGGCGATCTGGCCGTGGTACGGGGCGCTCGTCACCAACCAGGTGTACGGGGCGGCGGAGTTCCTGGACGCGCAGTCCTACGCGCACGTGCTGCGCTGGGCACACGATGTCGCCCAGCGGCCCGCGGTGCGCCGCGGCCGGATGGTGAACCGCACCTGGGGTGCGCCCGAGGAGCAGCTCCATGAACGCCACGACGCCCGTGATTTCGAGCTGCGGACCCAGGACAAGATCGGGGTGGCACCAGGCGGCTGAGCCGCCCGTGTCGCAAGCGAGGCTTGCGCAAGCCCGGTACCCGACCCTTGTCGATCAGCCCGCCAGCCCCATCTGAGGGAGCCTGGGCAGCTCTTTTGCTCACCGGGACAGAGGTTGACGAATTTCCCGCATACCTCCTTGCAAGAAACACCATGAATTGCGACCTGATCCTGATTGCCAATGCCAGCGAAGCCCGGTTGCTGGCCCGCACCGATGCGCAGGACGAGCTGGTCGTCCTCGACACCGTGCTGCGCTCCGAGAGCCGCTCGATGCCCGGCCCGGAGCGACTTGCGGCCAACCAGAGCGTCTGGGAGGACGGTGGCCTGGGCGAGGGCCATGCGCCCACGCGGCCCCTGGACCCCCTGCGCAGGCGCATGCGCCAGTTCGCTGCCCTGGTGGCCCGCCGCTTCGAGCAGGAGCTGGCCGGCCGGCGCTTCGACCGCGTGGCGCTGTTTGCCGCCTGCCCGTTCCTGAGCGAGCTCATGCGCCAGCTCAGCCCGGCCACGAAAAAGATGCTGCAGGCGGTGGTCGATACCGACATCTCCGACCTCGGGCTGCCCCAGGCGGCACAGCGCAGCGAACAGGCGCTGCAGGCGGGCGAGTACGCGGCTCGGCGCAGGGACGCGTCCGACCAGGCGCGCCGGCTGCGCCACTTCGCCGGCGGCATGGCGCTGGAAAAAGCCGCGGCCTGAAGGCCCCTGCCCGGTTCGCACGCCGGTGCCGCGCAGGGCGCCGCGCGTCAAGCCGTACTCACGCCCGCCGCGCGGCCGCTCACCATCACCTCATTGTTGAGTTCAGGTTAACGATGCCTTGAATTCCAAGGCGATCCGGCGACCCATGCGGTTTCTACAGTCCGTCTCCATCAAGACGACAGGAGACAGGCATGAGCACCGGAATCGCCCGCAGGCACTTCATGAAGGCTTGCAGTGCCGCGGCCCTTGGGCTGTGCATCAACGCGGCCTCGGCGCAGGCTTGGCCCAGCAGGCCCGTGACCCTGGTCGTGCCGTTCCCGCCCGGCGGCACCACCGACGTCATCGCCCGGGCCCTGGCCGAGCGGCTGACCCAGGCGCTGGGCCAGACCGTCATCGTGGAGAGCAAGCCGGGCGCGGGCGCCACGCTGGGCGCGGACATGGTGGCCAAGTCCAGGCCCGACGGCTACACGCTGCTCATGGGCGCGGTGCACCACACCATTGCGCCCAGCATCTACAAGAAGCTGCCCTACGACTTCCAGAAGGACTTCGCGCCGGTGTCCACGGTGGCGCTGGTGCCCAACGTGCTGGTGATCAATGCCAGCACCCCGGCGAAGAGCGTGAAGGAGTTCGTCGCCCTGGCCAAGAGCAAGCCGGGCATGACCTACGGCTCCAACGGCAACGGCACCGCGCAGCACCTCATCGGCACGCAGTTCCAGACCCTCACCGGCGTGGACCTGGTGCACGTGCCCTACAAGGGCAGCGGCCCGCTGACCACGGACCTGCTGGGCGGCCAGATCAACCTGTCCTTCGACACCGTCACGCCCGTGCTGCAGCACATCAGGAGCGGCAAGCTGCGCGCCCTGGCCGTGACCACCGCCAAGCGCTCCAGCGCCCTGCCCGAGGTGCCGACGCTGGACGAGGCCGGCCTCAAGGGCTTCGACATCGGCACCTGGTTCGGCGTGCTGGCGCCCGCGGCCACGCCCAAGGACATCACGGCGCGCCTGAACAGCGAGATCGTCAAGGCGCTGCAGGCGCCTGAGCTGCGCAGGCGCATGGACGAGATCGGTGCCGAGCCCATCGGCAACACCCAGGAAGCGATGGCCCAGCAGATCAAGGACGAGACGGCCAAGTTCGCCAGGCTGGTCAAGGACGCCAAGGTCGTCATCGAGTAAGCCGGCCCGCCGCGCCGGCAGCCCGCACGGCTCGGGCAAGCAAGTCAAGCACTCAACGTTTTCGCACCGCGCCGACAGCCCAGGCGGGCAGCGCCGTGCCCTTATCCCAGGAGCAATTCATGGTGAACATCGAAGACCGGGACACCGCGGTCGCCAACCTCAAGGACGTGATGTGGAAGTTCACGTCCTACATCGGCAAGCGGCTGCCCACCGACGTGACCCACAAGCTGGCCGACCTGCGCGAGCGGGAAACCCACCCGCTGGCCAAGGCCGTGTACCAGTCCATGAAGGAGAACCAGGAGGCCGCCGACAAGCTGGACCGGCCCAGCTGCCAGGACACCGGCGTGATCCAGTACTTCATCAACGCCGGCGCGCGCTTTCCGCTGCTGGGCGAGCTGGAGGAGATCCTGAACTACGCCACGCTGGAGGCCACGCGCCAAGGCCCGCTGCGCCACAACGCGGTTGAAACCTTCGACGAGAAGAACACCGGCACCAACACCGGCTCGAAGATTCCCTGGCTGGACTGGGAGATCGACCCGCAGGGCGACAGCGTCACCATCGACGTGTACATGGCCGGCGGCGGCTGCACGCTGCCCGGGGCGGCCAAGGTGCTGATGCCCGGCGAAGGGTACGAGGGCGTGGCCGAGTTCGTGTTCGACGTGATCACCTCGCGCGGCGTCAATGCCTGCCCGCCGATGCTGGTCGGCGTGGGCGTGTCCACCTCGGCCGAGACGGCGGCGCGGCTGTCCAAGAAGGCGATCCTGCGCCCGGTGGACTCGTGCCACCCCAACCCGAACGCGGCCAAGATGGAGAAGCTGCTGGAGGACGGCCTCAACGAGGTCGGCCTGGGCCCGCAGGGCCTCACCGGCAACGCCAGCGTGATGGGCGTGAACATCGAGTCCTCGGCGCGCCACCCTTCCACCATCGGCGTGGCCGTGTCCACCGGCTGCTGGGCGCACCGTCGCGGGCGCATCAAGGTCAACGCCGACCTGTCCCACGAAATCATCTCGCACCAAGGAGTCGTGCTGTGAGCGGCCAAATCAAGATCCTGACCACGCCCATCAAGGACGAAGACCTCGAAGCGCTCAACGTGGGCGACGTGGTCTACCTCACGGGCACGCTCGTCACCTGCCGCGACGTGGCGCACCGCCGCCTCATCGAGCTCGGCCGCGAGCTGCCGGTGGATCTCAAGGGCGGCGCCATCTTCCACGCCGGCCCGATCGTGAAGCAGAAGGAGGACGGCAGCTACGAGATGGTCTCCATCGGCCCGACCACCAGCATGCGCATGGAGAAGTTCGAGAAGGAGTTCATCCGGCAGACCGGCGTGAAGCTGGTGGTGGGCAAGGGCGGCATGGGCGCCGAAACCGCCGCGGGCTGCGTGGAGAACAAGGCCGTGCACGCCATCTTCCCCGGCGGCTGCGCGGTGCTGGCCGCCACCAAGGTCGAGAAGATCGAGGACGCGCAGTGGAAGGACCTGGGCATGCCCGAAACGCTGTGGGTCAACCGCGTCAAGGAGTTCGGCCCGCTGATCATTTCCATCGACACCAAGGGCCGCAACCTGATCGACGAGAACAAGGCACGCTTCAACGAGAAGAAGAAGCCCATCCTCCAGCGCATCAACGAGGAGGTGCGGTTCATCAAGTGAGCCTTTCCGCAGTGATGGCTGCAGGGCGCCTTGGGGCGCCCGTCGTGCTTTCGGAGCGGCCGCTCACGCCGCCGCCAGCATCGTCTCGATCCGCTCCGGCGGCAGCGCCGGGCTGAACAGGAAGCCTTGCGCCTCGTCGCAGCGCAGGAGCTTCAGCAGGTAGGACTGCTGGTCGGAATCGACGCCTTCGGCAATCACCTTCACCGACATGGCGTGGGCCAGCGAGATGATGGTGTTCACGACCGTGACATCGTCCGGGTCGTGGGCCATCGGCTTGATGAAGGAGCGGTCAATCTTGATCGCGGTCATGGGCAGCTTGGCGATATAGGCCAGCGACGAGTAGCCGGTGCCGAAATCATCGATGGCCACGCCCACACCCATATCCCGCACGGATCTGAGTATGGCGGCGCATTCATCCACGTCCTCCATCACCGTGCTTTCCAGGACTTCCAGATCCAGGCGGGGCGACCCGTTCGCACCGCCGTTGATGAGTTGCGCCAGCTCTGCCAGAAACCTTTTGCGCCTGAGTTGCGCCGGCGACACATTGACCGCAATACGAGGCGGGTGCAGGCCTTTGGCCACCCAACCGAGATAGTCGGCGACGGCCTGTTGCAAGACCCATTCGCCCACTTCCATGACCATGCCCGTTTCCTCCAGGATGGGCACGAACTCGCCCGCTGCCCGCAAGCCATGTTCGGGATCGTTCCAGCGGATCAGCGCCTCCAGCCCGGCCAGGCGTCCATTGCCCAGGCTCATTTTCGGCTGGTAGTGCAATGCGAATTCCCCCGCCGACAGCGCCTTGCGCAAGCGGTTCTCGACGGACAGCCGCTGGACGATTCGCGCCTGCATCTGTGGCGTGTAAAACAGGTAGCGCTCGTCGCTGGCCTCGGCGCGCTTGAGCGCGGTTTCCGCGTTCTTGAACAGGGTTTCGGCATCCTCTGCGTCATTGGGAAACAGGGACACGCCGGCCTTCACGGAAATGCGCAATTCCTCCCCGCCGACCAGGAACGGCTTGCTGATCGCCCCCAGAAAATCCTGCTCCAGGATGCGGGCCATATCGCCTTCTTCCCGGACCGGGGTCACGAGGGCGGCGAAGCTGTCCGCGCTGATGCGGGCGACATGGTCGGCATCCTGGCCGGCGCGCTGGACCGCCGTGAGCCGCTCGGCGAACTGGCGCAGGAGCACATCGCCGGCATGGCGCCCCAGGCTGTCGTTGAGGCTGCTGAAACGCTCGATGTCGAAGACCACCACGCCGAGCATGTCCCGCCCCGCCTGGCGCGCCTGCAACTGCTGGTTCAGTCGGTCGAGAAACAGTGTGCGGTTGGGCAATTCGGTCAGCGCATCGAAATAGGCCAGATACGCGAGCCGTTCCTCCTTGTCGATGTGGTCCAGGCCGAAGGCCACGTCCCCGGCCAGCTCCGCGAGAATTTTCATCTCCTCGTCGTTGAAGACATCGGCCTCGGACGCCAGCAGCCCGATGAGGCCCAGCGCTTCCCCGGCCACCAGCAGCGGCAGCACGACGGCGCAGCGGCCGTCCGCGGCCCATTCACGCAAGGCGGGATCGGCAGCAAGCTCGTCCGCGTTTCTCACGAGCGGCCTTTTGTCCCGCAACGCCCTGTCCACCAGCGCGCTGCGCGTGACCGACTGGACGCGTTGGCAAGGCGCAGCGTCCGTGAGGTTCTGCTCCGCGGCCGCGGCAATTTCAACCGCGCCCGTGCGCCGATGGGTGATCGCTACCCACGCCGATTTGAACCGGCCCAGCTCGACGGCAATTCGGCAGGCTTCCTGGAACAGCGCGTCACGGTCGCGGATGCGCACGATGGCGGAGTTGATGCCGCTCAGCATGCCAAGGACGCGGTTGGCCCGGCGCAGGTTCTCTTCGGCGCGCACACGGTCGGTCACGTCGATCGCCACGCACCCCAGCAGGGTTGCCGTGCCGCCCGGCTCGACGATCGGAAACTTGTGGCTCAGCCAATGGTGAAGCCCGTCGTCATGGGGGACGGTTTCGATCTCCCGCACCAGTCTTTCGCCTTCGAACACGCGACGGTCGTTGGCGCAATACTGCGCCGCCACCTCCGCGGGCCACACCTCGTCAGTGCGCCGCCCCAAGGTTTGCGACGGGCTGCGCTTGTAGACGGTCTCCCACACGTCATTGACGAAGACGTAACGACCCTCGGCGTCCTTGATCATCGCCACCCCGGGCAGGTGGCGCATGAACAGCCGGAACAGGCTGGCGTCGGAAGGGGGCCGCGCCACGTCGGGCTGTGGCAGGGAAGCCTGCGGCACGCCGCCCAGCACCTGCCGGACAGCCTGTGCGAGGCGCCCTGGATGAACGAGGGACACGCAGTCCGTGGCCCCTGCCTTGACCGCTGCGACGACGGCGCCTTCGTCGAGCGTGTCGGACGACAGGACGATGATAGGCACCTCCGGGCACGCCGCCCGGGCGTGCGCGAGCGCCAACATGCCGTCGAATGCCGGCGGCGCATGTTCCAGCAGGATGAGCGGCGGCCTGCCCCGCGCGAGCGCAGCCGCGAACTCGTCCACCGCGCGCAGCGCCAGAAGCTCCCAGGCGGGACCTGGGAGTTCGCGTCGCACCCGGGCCCCAACCCCGGCGCTTCCCAAGAAGAGCAGTTGCAGGCGGTCGTTCATGAGTTCCCCTTTTCAGGCTGGTGAGGAACCTCCCGTGTGCCGAGTGTCGAGAATGCGAAGGGCTTGTTCAACCGTGGGCGAGCGCGAGCGGATGCACCGCGCTGGCCCGGACCTCAGGAGGACCCGCCGTGCAAATCCTGGTCAACATCGACGTGGACGACCTGCAGCGGGCCGCGGCCTTCTACGGCGCCGCCTTCGGCTTGACACGCGGCCGCCGGCTGGGCCCGGACGTGGTGGAACTGCTGGGCGGCTCGTCGCCGCTGTACCTGCTGCGCAAGAGCGCCGGCACGGTACCCGCGCCCCGCACCGCCCAGCGGCGCGACTATCGGCGCCACTGGACGCCGGTGCACCTGGACTTCGTCGTCGCCGACATCCAGGCCGCCGTGCAGCAGGCGCTGGCAGCCGGCGCCACGCTGGAGCAACCGGTCACCGGTTTCGCCTGGGGTCATCTGGCGACCTTCGCCGACCCGTTCGGACACGGGTTCTGTCTGGTGCAGTTCACCGAAAGCGGCTACGACGCGATAGCCGGCTGACCCGGCCCCGCTTGCCACCACGAAAGGGCCCTGCCATGCGAAACCACCTGGACTTCTTCTATTTCCTTGGAAGCACGTACACCTATTTGGCCGTCAACCGCGCCGAGGACATTGCAGCGCGCCACAACGTCATCCTGCGCTGGCGTCCCTTCAGCGTCCGCACCCTCATGCGGGAACAAAACAACATTCCGTTTGCCAACAAGCCGGCCAAGCTCAAGTACATGTGGCGAGATATCGAGCGGCGGGCCTTGCGCCACGGCGTGCCATTCAAGGCGGCATCGTCACACTATCCCATCGACGCAGACGAACTTGCCAACCGCGTTGCGACGCTGGCGGCGATGGAGGGCTGGTGCCCAGTTTTTACCCAAGCCGCCTACGCCACCTGGTTCCTTGAAAACAAGGACCCCGGCGAAATTGAAAACCTCTCGGCCATCCTGCTGCGAATTGGGCAAGATCCGGCAGCCGTCATCGCGCGGGCCAATGGCGACGCCGTGCGTGGCAAATACGTGTCTGAAACAGGTGAGGCGAGGAAATTGGGAATTTTTGGATCGCCTACGTTTGCATGCGGGACCGAGATTTTCTGGGGTGACGATCGGCTGGAAGAGGCGATCGAGTGGTGCACGTCGCATTGAGCGCGTCGGGTTGGGCAGCGTCGGTCTTGTGAGTGCCGCTGCCCAGTTATCCCCGGCCCTTTGTCAAAGCAGACCGACGGGCCGCTTAAGGCTGAGGCTGTGTGAAAACGCGGCACGGCCGCATCATGTCGGCTGCTGGCGTACGACGTGGAGAGAACCATGGGTCGATACATCGGAGAGGCTGATCGGACGCAAACAGCCCTGTTTCCCGAGAGCCTCG
>NZ_JABBFW010000023.1 GCF_012927045.1 Azohydromonas caseinilytica
CGCCGCGCGGCCAAGCCCGCGGTTAAGAAGGACTACGTCAGCCACCGCGAAGCCTCGCGCCATGTCGCCACAGCGCGTGTTCTGGCCCGCGGTCGCCTTGACTGATCAACGCACCTTGAAAGGGGTGCTATTTAAGCCTCGCGCCGGCACAACTAACTTTCACGGCGTCGCAGCAACCGGGGCGCCCCTCCAGACGGCGCAGCACCATGCTCCTTCGCCGCAGCGGGCCCGGGCCCGAACCGTTCACCCCGCACACGCCTGCCGCTGAGCATGTGCCGGCCGTGCAGTGGCGTGACGAGACCATCGTGCTGCCCGGCGCCGCCGGCGCCCGGCTGCGCTGGTGGAGCATGGATGGCGCCCAGGCCGGCAATACCGCCCGGCCCTGGGTGCTGCATTTCCACGGCGGCGCCTTCACGCGCGGCTCGCTCGGCGAGGGCGCGCCCGTGGCGCGGGCGCTGGCCGCCGCCGGCGCCACCGTCGCGGCGCTGGACTACCCGCTGGCGCCCGAAGCGCCCTTTCCGCAGGCCATCGAGCTGGGCCATGCCGTGCTGCGCTGGCTGGCCCTGCCGCGGCACGCGCGCCGGCGCGGCGCCCTGCTCGTCGCCGGCGAGGAGGCCGGCGGCAACCTCGCCGCGGCCGTCGCGCTGATGGCACGCGACCGCGCCGGCCCGGCGCTGGCCGGGCAGATCCTGCTGTCGCCGCTGCTGGACGTGTGCGTGGCCACCGCCTCGCAGCGCCAGGCCGGCGCCGGCGCGGCCGGCTGCCCCTGCGACGCCGGCTGGCGCGCCTACCTGCCGCGGCCGGCCGACGCCGCCCATCCCTACGCCACCCCCGGCACCGCGCTGCGCCTGGCCCGGCTGCCGCGCAGCCTGCTGCTCACCGCCGCCGACGACCCGCTGCGCGACGAGACCCGCGCCTACGCCCGCCGCCTGGGCGCGGCCGGCGTGCCGGTGGAGCTGCGCGAGCTGGGCGAGCCCACCGGCTGGCCGGCCAGCTACGCCCGCGCCGCCGACGCGCCCTGGAGCGCCGCCCTGCGCCGGCACCTGCACCGCTTCCTGCACGACCTTTCCCTCTGATTCCGGAGTCGCCATGACCACCCCCACAAGACGCCCCCGCGCTGGCCTGATCGCCGCCGCCATCGCGCTGGCCGCCGTCGCGGCTGTTCCCCTGCTGCCAGGCCTGCACGAGGGCAGCGCGCAGGCCACCGCCCCCGCATCCGTACCGCCCCCGCCGCCGGTGTCGGTCGCCACCGTGGCCGCCACCGAGGTGGACGGTTGGCAGGAGCTCTCGGGCCGGCTGGAGGCCATCGAGCGCGTGGACGTGCGCTCGCGCGCTGCCGGCACGGTGCAGTCGGTGCACTTCCGCGAGGGCTCGCTGGTGCGCCAGGGCGACCTGCTCTTCACCATCGACCCCGCCCCCTACGCGGCCGAGGTGCAGCGCGCCGACGCCCAGGTGGTGGCGGCGCGCTCCCGCCTGGCGCACGCCCGCAGCGAGCAGGAGCGCTCGCTGCGGCTGTGGGAAGAGCGCGCCATCGCGCAGCGCGAGCTCGACGAGCGCAACCACGCGCTGGCCGAGGCCGACGCCGGGCTGCGCGCAGCCGAAGCGGCCCTGCAGACGGCCCGGCTGAACCTGGGCTACACGCAGGTGCGCGCGCCCATCGCCGGGCGCATCGGCCGCATCGAGGTCACGGCCGGCAACCTGGTGGCCGCCGGCCCCGGCGCGCCGGTGCTGACCACGCTGGTGTCGGTGCACCCGATCTACGCCAGCTTCGACGCCGACGAGCAGCTCGTGGCCCGCGCCCTGGCCGGCCTGCCGGGCGGCAGCGGCGCGCGCGAGCAGCTGAGCCGCATTCCCGTGCGCATGGGCACGGCCGGCCAGGCCGAGTTCGCGCACGAGGGCCGGCTGCAGCTGGTGGACAACCAGGTCGATGCCCGCAGCGGCACGATCCGCGTGCGCGCCGTGTTCGACAACCGCGACGGCGCGCTGATCCCGGGCCAGTTCGCGCGGCTGCGCCTGGGCCAGGCCACGCGCACGCCGGCGCTGCTGGTCAACGAGCGCGCCGTCGGCACCGACCAGGACAAGCGCTTCGTCATCGTCGTCGGTCCCGACAACAAGGCCAGCTGGCGCGAAGTGAGGCTCGGCGCCGCGGTGGACGGGCTGCGCATCGTGACGCAAGGGCTGCAGGCCGGCGAGCGCATCGTCGTCAACGGCCTGCAGCGGGTGCGGCCCGGGAGCCTCGTCGCCCCGCGCGAGGTGGCGATGGACGCCAAGCCCGAAGTGACCGCCCGGCGCGACGGCGCGCCGCAATCGTGAGCTGAACGGAGCGCCGCCATGAACGTTTCCAGGTTCTTCATCGACCGGCCCATCTTCGCCGGCGTGCTGTCGCTGCTGATCTTCCTGGCCGGGCTGCTGGCGCTGCGCACGCTGCCCGTGGCCGAGTACCCGGAAGTCGTGCCGCCCACGGTGGTGGTGCGCGCGCAGTATCCCGGCGCCAACCCCAAGGTCATCGCCGAGACCGTGGCCACGCCGCTGGAGGAGGCCATCAACGGCGTCGAGGGCATGCTGTACATGAACAGCCAGGCCACCACCGACGGCGTGATGACGCTGACGCTGACCTTCGCCCTGGGCACCGACCCCGACAAGGCCCAGCAGCTGGTGCAGAACCGGGTGGCGCAGGCCGAGCCGCGGCTGCCCGAGGAAGTGCGCCGCACCGGCGTGACCACCATCAAGAGCTCGCCGGACCTGACGCTGGTGGTGCACCTGGTCTCGCCCAACGGCCGCTACGGCATCGATTACCTGCGCAACCACGCCGCCATCAACCTCAAGGACCGGCTGGCGCGCGTGCCGGGCGTGGGACAGGTGCAGCTGTGGGGCGGCGGCGAGTACGCCATGCGCGTGTGGCTGGACCCGCACAAGATGGCCGAGCGCGGCCTGGCCGCCGGCGACGTCGTGGGTGCGATCCGCGAGCAGAACGTGCAGGCGGCGGCGGGCGTGCTCGGCGCCTCGCCGGGGCTGCCCGGCGTGGACCTGCAGCTGCCCATCAACGCCCAGGGCCGGCTGCAGGACGCCGAGCAGTTCGGCGACATCATCGTGCGCACCGGCGCCGACGGCGCGGTGACGCGGCTGCGCGACGTGGCGCGGCTGGAGCTGGGCGCGGCCGACTACGCGCTGCGCTCGCTGCTGGACAACCGGCCGGCGGTGGCCATCGCGGTGCTGGCGGCGCCGGGCTCCAACGCCATCGCCATCGCCGACCAGGTGCGTGCCACCATGGCGGAATTGAAGGCCTTCATGCCCGAAGGCGTGGACTACGAGGTGGTGTACGACACCACGCAGTTCGTGCGCGCCTCCATCGAGTCGGTGGTGCACACGCTGCTGGAGGCGGTGGCGCTGGTGGTGCTGGTCGTGATCCTGTTCCTGCAGACCTGGCGCGCTTCCCTCATCCCGCTGCTGGCGGTGCCGGTGTCGGTGGTGGGCACCTTCGCGGTGATGCACCTGTTCGGTTTCTCGATCAACGCGCTGAGCCTGTTCGGGCTGGTGCTGGCCATCGGCATCGTGGTGGACGACGCCATCGTGGTGGTCGAGAACGTGGAGCGCAACATCGAGGCCGGCCTGGCCCCGCGCGAGGCCACCTACCGCGCCATGCGCGAGGTGTCGGGTCCGATCGTCGCCATCGCGCTGGTGCTGGTGGCGGTGTTCGTGCCGCTGGCCTTCATCAGCGGCCTGAGCGGCCAGTTCTACAAGCAGTTCGCGCTGACCATCGCCATCTCGACGGTGATCTCGGCCATCAACTCGCTCACGCTCTCGCCGGCCCTGTCGGCGCTGCTGCTCAAGGCGCACGGCGCGCCCAAGGACGCGCTCACGCGCGCCATGGACCGTGGCCTGGGCGGGCTGTTCCGCGGCTTCAACCGCCTCTTCGGCCGCGGCGCCCAGGCCTACAGCGGCGGCGTGGGGCGCGTGATCTCGCGCAAGGCGCTGATGCTGGGGCTGTACCTGGCGCTGGTGGCGGCCGCCTTCGGGCTGTTCAAGGCGGTACCGGGCGGCTTCGTGCCGGCGCAGGACAAGCAGTACCTGATCGGCTTCGCGCAACTGCCCGACGGCGCCACGCTGGACCGCACCGAGGCCGTGATCCGCCGCATGGGCGAGATCACGCTGCAGCAGCCCGGCGTGGAGCACGCGGTGCAGTTCCCGGGGCTGTCGATCAACGGCTTCACCAACAGCGCCAACTCCGGCATCGTCTTTGCGGCGCTGGCGCCCTTCGAGCAGCGCCAGGGGCCGGGCCTCACCGGCGCCGAGATCGCGCAGCAGCTCAATGCGAAGTACGCCGCGATCGAGGATGCCTTCGTGGTGATGTTCCCGCCCCCGCCGGTGCAGGGCCTGGGCACCACGGGCGGCTTCAAGCTCCAGCTGCAAGACCGCGCCTCGCTGGGCTACGCGGCCATGGACGCGGCGGTGAAGGCCTTCATGGCCAAGGCACAGCAGGCGCCGGAGCTGGCCGGGCTGTTCTCCAGCTACCAGGTGAACGTGCCGCAGCTCTTCGCCGACATCGACCGCACCAAGGCGCGCCAGCTCGGCGTGGCCGTGACGGACGTGTTCGAGGCGCTGCAGACCTACCTGGGCAGCCTGTACGTCAACGACTTCAACCAGTTCGGCCGCACCTACACCGTGCGCGTGCAGGCCGACGCCGCCTTCCGCGCCCGGGCCGAGGACGTGGGCGCGCTCAAGGTGCGCGCCGCCAGCGGCGAGATGGTGCCGCTGTCCGCGCTGCTGACGCTGCAGCCCAGCTTCGGGCCGGAGCGGGCCATGCGCTACAACGGTTTTCTCTCCGCCGACATCAACGGCGGCCCGGCGCCGGGCTTTTCATCGGGACAGGCGCGCGCGGCCGTGGAGCGCATCGCGGCGCAAACGCTGCCGCCGGGCATCGGCTTCGAGTGGACCGAGCTGACCTACCAGGAGATCCTGGCCGGCAACTCCGCAGTGTGGGTGTTCCCGCTGGCGATCCTGCTGGTGTTCCTGGTGCTGGCCGCGCTCTACGAGAGTTTTACCTTGCCGCTGGCCATCATCCTGATCGTGCCGATGGGGCTGCTGGCGGCGCTGGCGGGCGTGTGGCTGAGCCACGGCGACAACAACGTCTTCACGCAGATCGGCCTGGTGGTGCTGGTGGGGCTGAGCGCCAAGAACGCGATCCTGATCGTCGAGTTCGCGCGCGAGCTGGAATTCGCCGGGCGCACGCCCGTGCAGGCCGCCATCGAGGCCAGCCGGCTGCGCCTGCGGCCGATCCTGATGACCTCGCTGGCCTTCGTGATGGGCGTGCTGCCGCTGGCCTTCTCCACCGGCGCCGGCGCCGAGATGCGCCAGGCCATGGGCATCGCCGTGTTCGCCGGAATGATCGGCGTCACCGCCTTCGGCCTGTTCCTCACGCCGGTGTTCTACGTGCTGATGCGCGCCCTCACCGGCAACCGGCCGCTCAAGCTGCACGGGCAGGTGCCGCATCTCGAAGCTTTCGCCGCTGCCGAGCCGGAGGTGCGCCGCGGCGGCGGGCGCGACCCGCATCCGCTGCCGGCCGCGCCCGTGTCGCGCCATGAGTGAGCCACGAATGAGCCCCGTCGCCCTGGAGATTCGTCCATGAACGCCCTGCCGTCATCGTCGCGCCGCCTGTCGGCGCTGTTCCTGGCGCTGGTGCTGGCCGGCTGCGCCAGCACGCCGGAGCCCTTGCCCCCGCCGCTGGCGCAGATGCCGGCCGCCTTCCGCGAGGCCGGCTGGCAGCCGGTGGACGCGGTGCCGCTGCCGGCCGGCGCGCGCTGGTGGCGCGCTTTCGGCGACCCGCAGCTCGACGCGCTGGTGGAGCGCGCGCTGCAGGACAACCCCGGCCTGCACGTCGCCGCGGCGCGGCTGGCGCAGGCCCGTGCCGTGCTGCGCGCCACCGACGCCCAGCGCGCGCCGCAAGTGGGCCTCGACGCCGGCGTCGGGCGCGGCGGGCAGCGCGCGCTGGGCGAGCCGCCGGCCACCGCCGCCAGCGTGGTGGCCGGCGCGTCCTGGGAGGTGGACCTGTTCGGCCGCCTGGCCTCGGCCAGCAACGCCGCCGCGCTGGATGCCCGCTCGCGCGAGGCGCTGCTGCACGGTGCCCGCGTGGCGGTGCAGGCCGAGGTGGCGCAGCGCTACTTCGCGCTGCGGGCGCTGGACGACGAGCGCTCGCTGGTGCAGCAGTCCGTCGCGGCCTACTGCGAGTCGTTGCAGCTGCTGGAGCGGCGCCAGGCCGCGGGCGACGTGGCCGAACTGGACGTGGCCCGGCTGCGCAGCGAGGCCGCCGCCACCGAGGCCGACGCCATCGCCCTGGAGCGCCAGCGCCAGCAGTTGGAGCACGCGCTGGCGCTGCTCACCGGCGTGCCGCCTTCCGAGTTGCGCATTGCGCCCGGCGCCTGGGGCGCGGCGCTGCCGGCCGTGCCGCCCGGCATGCCCAGCGCGCTGCTGGTGCGCCGGCCCGACGTGCTGGCGGCGCAGGCCTCGCTGGGCGCGGCGCAGCAGCGCATCGGCATCGCGGAAGCGGCGTGGTTCCCCAGCCTGGCGCTGACGGCGCAAGGCGGCTTCGCCTCCACGGCGCTGTCGGACCTGCTCACGGCCTCGGCGCGCGCCTGGAGCGTGGGCGCGCTGCTGGCGCTGCCGCTGTTCGATGGCGGCCGGCGCCGCGCCGGGGTGGAGAGTGCGCGCGCCGAATTCGACGCCGCCTTCGGCAGCTACCGCGAGCAGGTGCTGGTCGCTTTCCGCGACGTGGAAGACGGCTTGTCGGCGCTGCGGCTGCTGGACCAGCAGGCGCGGGTCAATGCCCAGGCGGTGGACGCCGCCGTGCGCGCCACGACGCTGTCGGACACGCGCTATCGCAACGGCTTCGTCAGCCAGCTGGAGCTGCTGGACGCCCGCCGCAGCGAGCTGCGCAACCGGCGCCAGGCGCTGCAGGTGCGCGCCGCGCAGTTCCAGACCACGGTGGGGCTGATTCGCGCGCTGGGCGGGGGGTGGGATGAGGGAACGGCGGTGTCCTCGGCGTCCTGAAGACGCCCGGTCGTCGTGGCGCCGGGCTCAGGCGCAGGCCAGCGCCTGCGCGCCGGCGGTGCGCCGCACGGCCGGCCGGCGGAACTCCTTGCCGATCACCGCGCGGGCATAGAGGTAGTGGCGCAGGGCCTGCTCGCCCAGCTCATCCATGTCCACCTGGCCGCGCGCGTCGCACGGGAAGGCGCAGGCACGCTCCGGGTCGATCAGCGATTCGAAGCGCAATTCGTAGCCGGGCTGCTCCAGGTCCAGGGTGCTCATGAAAACAGTCTCCTTTGCACACCCTTGCTCCTGCACTGTCCGTGCCAGCCTGGTGCGGACCGTTTTCCTGGGTAAACCCTGACTCACGAACTGTGCTTTAACGCACATCAAGCGCGCCGCATCGGCGGGACAGGACATTCCCGAACCCGGACGCGCGCTGGGGTGAGAAAAGCGTCACGGTTCCAACCCTCGGCATGCTGTGCCGGTGTTCCAGGCGGCTGCTCCAGCCTGGAGCGCCGGTTGGCGCAGCGCCGGCGCGTGGACCGGCCGCCGGCGTGACAAGCTTCCGCATCCCCGTCACGAGGCCTGCCATGACTGCCGTCCCACCTTCCGACTCCTCATTCGCCAAGCCGGACGCCGCGCCTGCCGGTGCCGACATCGTCGAGCTCGATGCGCGGGCGCTGTCACGCGCCATCGCCGAGCGCCGCGTGTCCTGCCGCGAGGTGATGCAGGCCTACCTGGCGCAGATCGAGCGCTTCAATCCGCAGGTCAACGCGCTGGTCTCGCTGCAGCCGGCGGAGGAGCTGCTGCGCCAGGCCGACGAGCGCGATGCGCAGCTGGCGCGCGGCGAGCGCCTGGGCTGGATGCACGGCTTTCCGCAGGCACCCAAGGACCTGGCGGCCACCGCCGGCATCGTCACCACCATGGGCTCGCTCACCCTGAAGAGCCACGTGCCGCGCGAGGACGCCGCCGTGGTGGAGCGCGTGCGCCGCGCCGGGGCGATCCTCATCGGCAAGAGCAACACGCCCGAGTTCGGCCTGGGCTCCAACACCTACAACCGCGTCTTCGGCATCACGCGCAACGCCTTCGACCCGGGCCGCAGCGCCGGGGGCAGCAGCGGCGGCGCCGCGGTGGCGCTGGCGCTGCGCCTGCTGCCGGTGGCCGACGGCAGCGACATGATGGGCTCGCTGCGCAACCCGGCGGCCTGGAACAACGTCGTGGGCTTCAGGCCCTCGCTGGGCCGCGTGCCTTCGGTTCCCGCGCGCGACGTGTTCTACCAGCAGCTGGCAACGGAAGGCCCGATGGCGCGCAGCGTCGCCGACGCCGCGCTGCTGCTGTCGGTGCAGGCCGGCTTCGACCCGCGCAGCCCGCTGTCCCTCGACGAGGACCCGGCATGCTTCGCCGCCCCACTGCGGCGCGAGTTCAAGGGCGCGCGCATCGGCTGGCTGGGCGACTACGGCGGCTACCTCGCCACCGAGCCGGGCTTGCTGGCGCTGTGTACCCAGGCGCTGCACCATTTCGAGAGCCTGGGCTGCACGGTGGAGCCGGTGCTGCCGGACTACCCGATGGAGCGGCTGTGGCGCTGCTGGCTGGCGCTGCGCGGCTTCGTCGTGGCCGGCCTCACCGGCGAGGTCGTCGCCAACGAGCGCGCCCGCGCCCTGGTCAAGCCCGAATTGGTCTGGGAAGTCGAGCAGGGACTGCGGCTGACGGCCGCCGACCTGTGGCAGGCCACGGTGGCGCGCTCCGACTGGTACCAGGCGCTGCGCGCGCTGTTCGAGCGCTTCGACTTCCTGGTGCTGCCGGCGGCGCAGGTGTTTCCCTTCGACGCCGGGCTGGACTGGCCGAAATCCATCGCCGGCCGGGCGATGGACAGCTACCACCGCTGGATGGAGGTGGTGATCGGCCCCACCCTGGCCGGGCTGCCCACGGCCGCCGTGCCCGCGGGCTTCGATGCGCAGGGCCTGCCCATGGGACTGCAGATTTTCGGACCGGCCCAGCAGGATCTGGCGGTATTGCAGATCGCGCACGCCTATGAGCAAGCCAGCGGCTGCACGAAAGTCCGCTCACCGTTACTGGACTGATATTCAAACCCGGGGAATTCCTGTCCCTTGCCTTCGGGATTTGACGAAAATCGCGTGACAGATTGTCAACGCCTGGCGCGGCTGCGCACCGAGGGATAGCGAAATACCTTGCCGATCACCGCCCGGGCGTACAGATAACGGTGCAGGGCGGAATCGCCCAGGCGGTCCATATCCACCTGCCCGCTCGCGTCACAGGGAAAGGCACAGTCGTGGCGCGGATCGCTCAAGGGCTCGAAATGCAGCTCGTAACCGGTCTGCTCAAGGTCTGAATTGCTCATGTGGTGCTCTCCTTGGCGCCTTTGCCATTCGACGGAATGTGCGATCTCAAATCCTTTCAAACAGTTCTTAGCATCGAGCGTGCCAGCGCCGCCTCAGGAAATTCATGGCCTGGGCCGGAAATAAAAATAGCCGCCGCAGCGGGTTTTCTGGACGAATTTACAAACCACGGGCCGGTCGGCGTCGGACGATGCCCGCGTTGGGCTCGATGAGCAGCGGATGCGCGGTGGCGCCGGGCACGGCGGTCCTCACCGCCGCAGCGACGCCCGCGCCGTCGGCCTCCTGATGCCGGTCGCCGGGGTGGGTCCGGTTCCGCTCAAGGAGGCGAATCAGCCGGGCGACCGGCCCGGTGCGCTGCCGTCCGGTCCGGCCAGCAAGGCCTGCCGTACCTGCTCGGCATCGGCGCGCAATTGCGCCGCCAGCCCCACCGCCAGCTCCAGGCGGCGCAGCGCCCAGGGATTGAGGTCCTGCTCCGGCAGGTCGGCCGGCAGGGCCGCCGTGGCGGCGTTGGCGGACGCCGCCGGCAGCGCCATCGGGGCCCCGGCCGCGAGCGTGGCGGCGATGCCCTCCGCGGCCTGCGCCAGAGGCGCGCGCAAGGCGGCGAGGTCCAGGCGCCCGCGGCGCAGCAGCAGCATGGTCTTGAGCGCGGTGAGCTGCGCCAGCAGCTGGTAGCCGTGGGCCAGCACCCGCTCCAGCGGCTCCAGCGGCGGGCGCACGGCGCGCGGCTCGGCCAGCGAGCGCTGCGTGGCCTGCACCAGCGCGGACAGGCTGTCATAGGCCTCGCGCCGCGCCAGCCGCCACTCCAGCTCGGGCTCGTCGTCCACGGCCTGCAGCTGGCCCAGCGCCAGCGCGATGCGCGCATGCCGCGCCTGGGCCTTGAGCACGCGCGTGATCAGCCCGGGCAGCTGCTGGCGCTCCCAGGACGGCAGCACGTAGGCGAAGGCCCAGGCCAGGCCCACGCCCAGCAGCGTGTCGGCCAGCCGCTCCACGATGTCGAACACCGGGCCGGCGCCCCCGCCACCGTGCAGCAGGTAGGCCTGCACCAGGCCCAGCACCGTGGCGGCCACGGCCGTGGCGAGGTAGCGCCGCACGGCAAAGGCATGCGCCACCGCCTGCGCCAACGTCAACGCCAGCAGCAGCAGCCAGGACGGCGGGTGTGCGGCCAGCAGCGCGCCCGCGAGCACGCAGCCCAGCGCCGTGCCGGCCACGCGGCTGTTGCGCCGCTCCAGCGTCTGGGCCAGGCTGCCGCGCAACACCACCACGATGGTCAGCAGCACCCAGTACTCGTGCGTGCCCCAGGGCAGCGCCTGCGCCAGCGCGTAGGCCGTGCCCACCGCCAGCGCGGCGCGGATGGCATGGCGCAGCGGCGGCGCGTCCCAGCGCCACAGCGCCAGGAAGGGCCGCCACGACCAGGCCGTGGGGCTGACGAACAGCTGCCAGGCCGCGCGCACCGCGGGCAGGTCGGGCTCGCGCTCGCCGCGGGCCAGCGCCCGCGCCCGCGCCACCTCGTCGGCCACGTGGCGCACGCGGTTGGCCAGGCTGCGCGCCAGGTGCGTGGCGGGCTGGCCCGGGTGCGCCAGGGCGTGGATCTGGTCCCACGGCAGGCGGCGCAGGCGCTCGCGGCGCTTCTCGCCGGCCGTGGGGGGCTGGTCGATGAGCAGCGCATCGGCCAGCGCCTCGGCCTGCGCGGCGGCCGCTTCCAGCACCGTGCGCAGTCCCGCCAGCACCGGCGCATGCTCGGCCCGGGACTGCAGCGGCTCCAGGTCCAGCTCGCAGGCCAGCAGGTGGTCGCGCAGCTCCAGGCCATGCAGCAGCAGGGCGGCCAACCGCTGCCGTTGCGGCGTGCGCGGTGACTCCAGCACCACGTCGCGCGCGGCCTGCAACCGGTCGGTCAGCGCGGCCTGGTTCCGCAGCAGCGGACCCAGCGCAGCCTGCGCCGGCGTATCGCCCTGGGCCGGCGTGAAGCGCGTGGCCTGCAGCCGCATCAGCCCGGCCAGGGCCAGCCAGGCATCGGCCAGCATCTGGCGGCGGTAGCGCCGGTTCAGCAGCGCATTGGCCGCCGTGGCCCACAGCAGGTAGAGCCCGGCGCCCAGGGCGAAACACGCCGCCGTCCGCAGCCCCGTGCCGTCGTCCGCATGCCGCGGCACCGCCATGGCGAACACCGCGGCGAAGGTGACCGACATGGTGATGGGCAGCCCGCGCTTGCCCCAGGCGCCGGCCAGGAAGGCCAGGAAGGTCGCGGGCACCAGCAGCAGGCCGCGCAGCAGCGGCGCGTCCTGCAGCGCGTGGATGGCCCAGAACAGCGGCAGGCCGAACAGCGCCGCCGGCAGCAGCTGCCAGAACTTGCCGCGCTGCGGCGCGGGATGGTCCGGCGGGATGCAGACGATGGCGCCCACCGAGGCCACCGAGCCCGCCGCCGCGCCCAGCCACCAGTGCACGCCGCTGGAGACCAGCAGCAGCCCCAGCGCGGCCGACAGGCCGTTGCTCACATGGGCGCTCAGGGCCACGCGCAGCGCCTGCCGGGCGCGCGCGTCGGCCGGCTGCAGGCGCAACCACCCGGGACGGCGCATCGGGCCTCGGGCCTGCGTCATGGACGGGCGCCGCCCCGCTTCTGGTAGGTGCCCACCAGCTCGGCCTGTGCCAGCACATGGCCGCGCATCGCCGCCTCCAGCGCGGCCTTGGTGGGCGGCGCCAGCGGCGGCAGCACGGCATCGAGCGCGTAGAGCTTGAAGAAGTAGCGGTGGCGGCCGATGGGCGGGCAGGGGCCGCCGTAGCCCGGGCGCTGCCAGTCGTTGTGCCCGTCCAGCGCGCCCTGCGGCGTGGCGCCGCCCTCGGGCAGGCCGGCGAGGTCGGGCGGGATGTTGTAGAGCACCCAGTGCACCCAGGTGCGCTGCGGCCGGGCCGGATCGGGCGCGTCCGGATCGTCCACCACCAGCGCGAGGCTGCGCGTGCCCTCGGGCACCCCCTGCCACGACAGCGGCGGCGCGCGGTCGGACCCTTCGCAAGTGTGGACGGACGGGATCTCGCCCTGCGGCGTGAAGGCGGTGGAGCTCAGTTGCATGCACGTCTCCGGTGAACGAGGCGGCGCGAAGGCGCCGGCCGCTCACGGGCACAAGCCGTGCCGCCCCGGCGCCGGCTACGCTGCGGGCCGGGCCCTTGGCCTTTGATTACCTTGCAAGGAGACCGCATGAGCGATTTCGTCATTCCGCCTCCGGCCACGCCCTCCGTGGCCGTGGCCGGCAGCAGCGCGCGCTTCCCCATCCGGCGCGTGTTCTGCGTGGGCCGCAACTACGCGGCGCACGCGCGCGAGATGGGCAACGACCCCAACCGCGAGCCGCCCTTCTTCTTCATGAAACCCGCCGACGCGGTGGTGCCGGCCGACGGCGAGGTGCCCTACCCCACGCTCACCGACAACCTGCACCACGAGGTCGAGCTGGTGGTGGCGCTGGGCGGCGGCGGCAGCCGCGTGGCGCCGGAAGACGCGCTGGCCCTGGTGTGGGGCTACGGCGTGGGCGTGGACCTCACCCGGCGCGACTTGCAGGACGTGGCCAAGAAGATGAGCCGGCCCTGGGACTGGGCCAAGGGTTTCGATGCGTCCGCACCCTGCAGCCCGCTGCAGCCGGTGGACGCGGTCGGCCACCCCGAGGCCGGGCGCGTGTGGCTGCAGGTCAACGGCGAGCTGCGCCAGCAGGGCGACCTGACGGAACTGATCTGGCCGGTGCCGGACATCATCAGCCACGTCTCGCGGGCCGTGGCGCTGCAGCCCGGCGACCTGATCTTCACCGGCACGCCCGCCGGCGTCGGCGCCCTGCAGCCCGGCGACCGCGTGCAGGGCGGCGTGGCCGGCGTGGCCGCCTTCGATTTCACGATGGGGCCGCGCCCGGCTTGATTCCCGGCCCACCGGCTATCCGGGCGCGCGTCCCGGCCCCTGGCGACGCGCGTCCGATTTGCTTATTCAATTGCCGGGAAATTGGTTGCGCTGATCAACGTAGCGAGCGCTAACTCAGTAACGGCGGGCGCATAAACACCTGCGCGGACTAATGTGTCAGATGTTTTCAATCGCCAAGCATTGTCATCATGCTGCACCGCAGCACGAATTCATATCTATCATCTCGACCGGCACTCCAAGCGACTCGCCTGCGCGCTTCAAATCCGCGCAGTGAGTATTCTCGTTTCAATCATATTTTGTATCATGTTTGCATCCAGACGAAAGCGAAGTAGACGGCCCCTTCCGCTGTTGGCACGATGCATTCCCGGTCGACGCGCCCCCTGAGCGCGGCACATTCCGGCAAAAACCCTCCGAATTCCTGAGGATTTTTTGAGACCAGGGCTTTGCCGCCCCGGTCGAGAGATATCCAAATCGTTGCCGTGCGTCGGTGCCCTGCCGACGCTTGAGCCCGAATCAGAACTCGCCCCCATAACCCGGCCGTAATGGCTTGGCGCTGGGATGCCTTTTGTGTCTGTTTTTTATAGACATCATGAAGCCCTTAAACCAGCATTCCCGTATCGCCCTGATTTCGTCACTGATGGCGACCGTTTTCCTGGCCAGCGCCTGTGGCGGTGGCCAGGAAAACGAAAATGTCCCCAGCGGCACCGCAAATTCCACCGAATCTGCTCAGGATATTTCCCCCACGTCACAAGGAACCTGGCAGCGAATTGCCGGCGAATGGAGCTACTTCAAACTCGGCAGCCGCAGTTTCGTGCGCTACGGCGCGGGCTCGCAGTGGGTCGGCCGCTATGTCGAGGCCGGCTCGGCGCAGTGCGCCAATGATTTCTTCGGCTCCGACCCGGCGCCCGGCGTGACCAAGAGCTGCGAGGTCTATGTCGAGGGCAGCGCCCCGGCGCCCGCGCCGGCTCCCGCCCCCGCGCCGGCTCCCGCACCGGCCCCTGCGCCGGCACCGGCGCCCGTGCCGGCGGGCTCGGCGCAGCTGAGCTGGAGCGCGCCCTCGGGCAGCGTGGCCGGCTACCGCGTCTACTACGGCACGTCCTCGGGCAGCTACCTGCAGGCCAAGGGCAGCGGCCTGTACGTCACCAACACCAGTTTCACCGTGCCCTCGCTCAACAGCGGTACGACCTATTACTTCGCCGTCACGGCCGTGGACGCCTCGGGCGCCGAAAGTACCTATTCGGGCGAGGCATCGAAGGCGATTCCCTGAACCATCATCCGGATCACGGGTTGACGCACATCACGGTCTGAGAAAAGGCACGCAATGAACACCAAACAAGTCTTCCGTTGGCTGGCGCTCACCGCCACCCTGCTGCCGGCGCTGGCCAGCGCCGCCACTTATTACGTGCGCCCGGGCGCCAGCGGCGATAACTCCGGCAAGGACTGGGCCAACGCCTTCCCCACCCTGCCGGCCAATCTCACGCGCGGCGACACCTACTACATCGCCGGCGGCCTGTACGCGGCGCGCACCTTCAACACGCCCACCAGCGGCAGCGCCACCATCACCATCAGGAAGGCCACCCCGGCCGACCACGGCACCAGCACCGGCTGGAGCGACGGCTACGGCACCAGCCAGGCGGTGTTCGGCGGCGGGCTGAACTTCACGACCTCGAACTGGGTCATCGACGGCCAGACCGGCGGCGGCGCGGCCAACGGCTGGAAGGGCAACTTCGGCATCAAGATCGTCGAGCGCGGCGACGGCAACGCGCTGCTCAAGGTGGGCTACAACAGCCAGGCCGACAACGTCACCATCCGCCACGTCGATCTAGTGGGCAAGGGCAGCGTCAGCAACTCCGGCGGCTCCTACTCCAACGACGGCCTGGCCGTGTACGGCGACGCCAACGTGACGCTGTCCTACTTCCGCATGACCGGCATCGGCCGCTGCCCGCTGTTCGTCAGCCCGCGCAACCTGGTCGTCGAGCACGGCTGGATCGAGTCCTACAACGGCTCGGGCGCCGTGCACTCCGAGGTCGCCAGCATCTGGGGCTTCTCCGGCGCCGTGGGCGACGTGACCTTCCGCCACAACCTGGTCACCGACATCCGCAGCACCGGCGGCCTGATGTGGGACAACTCCTCCAACCCCGACGCCAAGCTGCTGGTCTACGGCAACGTGTTCTACCGCCCGGCCGGCGCGAACTGGGAGCGTGCCAACGGGGTCATCGGCGGCTGGACCGGCAACAGCGGCGAAGAGTTCCACAACGCCAAGGTCTACAACAACGCCTTCATCAACGTGGACCAGGCCAGCCTGAGCACGCTGCCGCGCGTGGCCTCCAACAACGAGGCCTACAACAACATCTTCTACAACAGCAGCAGCCCCAGCTTCTCGCGCTTCGCCCGCCACGACTACAACCACTTCGTCAATTCGGGCAGCGTGCAGGGCGAGTCGCGCGGCACCACGGCCACCGACAACCCCTTCGTGGACATCGCCAACCTGGACTTCCGCCTCAAGCGCGGCACCAGCGCCGGCATGCCGCTGTCCGCACCCTTCAACATCGACGCGATGGGCAATGCCCGCGGCGCGGACGGCACCTTCGAGCGCGGCGCCTTCGAGTACGAGACCGGCGCGATCTCCGTGTCGGCGCCCACCAACCTGCGCGCCCAGTAAACGCCGGCGGCACGCTCTCTTCCCTTTTCCAGGCGGCACGGGCGCCTTTCAGGGCGGCCTCGGGCCGCCTTTTTTTGCCCGACCGGCGTGCCGGCCCAGGCTCTGCCGCAGACGATCCGCCGGCGCTGGAGAAAAGGATTGGTCAGCCTGGCTGGACAACGGTTCCAGCGAGTGCCGATGTTGTCCAGCTCCCCTGAACAATCCACGGTCCTGGACGACAGGGCCCCGGCAGGGCCGGCCCGTTCGGGCGTCCGCCGCAAAACGGCCTCAGGCCAGGTTCAAGCCGCTTCCAGCTTGAACTCGTCCACCACGCCCTGCAGGGCCTGGGCCTGGGCGGCGAGCGCGGCGGTGGCGGCGCCGGCCTGCTGCACCAGCGCGGCGTTCTCCTGCGTCGCCCGGTCCATGTGCGAGACGGCCTGGTTGACCTGCTCGATGCCCGAGCTCTGCTCCACCAGCGCGGCCGAGATCTCGCCCAGGATCACGTTGACGCGCTGCACCGCCTGCACGATGTCGCGCATCGTGCCGCCGGCCTGCCGCACCAGCGCCGAGCCGCTGTCCACGTGCTCGACGGCATCGGTGATGAGGCCCTTGATCTCCTTGGCCGCCTGCGAGCTGCGCTGCGCCAGGTGCCGCACCTCGCCGGCCACGACCGCGAAGCCGCGGCCCTGCTCGCCGGCGCGCGCCGCCTCCACCGCGGCGTTGAGCGCCAGGATGTTGGTCTGGAAGGCGATGCCCTCGATCACGTCGATGATGTCCGACACCTTCCTGGAGCTGGTGTTGATGGCGTCCATCGTCCCCACCACCCGCTCCATCACCACCCCGCCCTGCTCGGCCACCTGCGAGGCCTGCGCCGCCAGCCCGGTGCCGGAGCGCGCGCGCTCGGCGTTCTGCTTCACGGTGTCGGTGAGCTGCATCATGCTGGCGGCCGTCTGCTGCAGCGAGGCGGCCTGCTGCCCGGTGCGCCGCGACAGGTCGCCGTTGCCGCCGTCGATCTGCCGCGAGGCCGTGGCGATGGTGTCGGTGGAGCGCTTGATGCGCGTCACCAGGTCGGTGAGCGTGTCCTCCATGTGGCCCAGTGCGCCCAGCAGCCGCCCGAATTCGCCGCCCTGCTCGGTCCTGAACTCCTGGCTCAGGTCCCCGGCCGCCACGGTCTCGGCGATGTGGACGGCCTGGTCCAGCGGCTGCGTGATGGCGCGCACCAGCACGAAGGCGCAGCCCACGCCCAGCACCAGCCCGACGCCGGCCAGCACGGCCATCCAGCGGCTGGCGCCTTGCACCTCCTGCTCGATGGCAAGGTCCGCCGCGGTCGCCACCGCCGACCCGGCGGGCCGCTCCTGCGCCTGGCGCTGCCGGTGCAGCCGGCCGACGTCCTGCAGCGCACTGATACCCAGCGCGGCCAGTGCCAACATGAACAGCAGCACCGAGGCAAAGCCAAGGGACAGCACGGTGCGGGTCTTGAGCTGGTTGAGGAACAAGGCGTCTCCTTTTTTCTTAATGGAAGCTGACACCTTTCATCGGCCTTACAGGCTGCTTATTGAGACCACTCAAAGGCCGGCTCCCACTCGCTGGGAAATTCACGGGCCTTGACGCGCCGGCGCGGCGAATGCGCCCCGGCTCAATCCCGCGTGCAGCCCGGGCCCGGCAGCTCGGCGCATTCCTGGAACACGCGCACGGTGCAGCGGCGGCAGGTGTCGCAGTCCAGGCGATGCGTGATGGCCGCAATCGCGCGGCGCTTGTCGGGAAAGATGTGGTCCGCGCCCAGCTCGTCGAGGAAGCCGTCGCGCCGCCACTGCGCCAGCACCGGCGGGCGCGGGCGGTGGAAGTACAGGTCGCCGCCCAGGGCACGGCGCGCGTGCAGCTCCTGGCGCCACAGGTCGGCACCGGCCACGTCGATGAAGTTCATGCTCTTGGCCATCACCAGCAGGTGCTTCTGGGGGCGCGGCCGGTCGCGCAGCGCCTGCAGCTGGTTGGCCACATGCGCGGTGGCGCCGAAGTAGACCGAGCCCTCCATGCGCAAGAGCTTGAGCTGGGGACACTCGGGCAGCGCGTCGGGCGTGTGCGCCACCACCACGAAGGGCCGGTGCGCGTCGGCACGGTCGCGGTTGAAGCCCATGGTGCGCATGGCCGGGCGCGAGGTGCGGTGCAGGTACAGGCCCAGCGAGAGCGCGCTGCCGATGAGCACCGCGATCTCCAGGCGCAGCGTCAGCGTGGCGGCCAGCGTGATCAGCGCCACGGCCAGCTCCTGGCGGCTGGCGCGCGCGAGCCGTTTCCAGCGCGGCAGGTCCAGCAGCGTCCAGCCCACCAGCACCAGCAGGCCCGCGATGGCGGCATAGGGAATGTGCGCCAGCACCGGCGCGGTCAGCGCCACCAGCGGGATCAGCAGCAGCGCGGAGAACACCGCCGCCAGCGGCGAGCGCGCCCCGGCTTCCAGGTTCGGCATGGAACGGTTGAGCGAGCCGCAGGAGACGTAGCAGGAGAACAAGCCGCCGACGAGGTTGGACAGGCCCTGGCCCAGGAACTCGCGGTTGGCGTCGATGCGCTGGCCCGAGCGCGCGGCCACGGCCTTGGCGATGGCAATGGACTGCGCCAGCGCCACCACGGTCAAGGCCGCGGCGATGCCCAGCAGCTGCGGCAGTTGCGCCACCTGCACGCCGGGCAGGTGAAAGGGCGGCAGTGGCGAGGGCAGCGGCCCCAGCACCCGCAGTTGCCAGGCCGGGGGCGCCCAGCGCTCCAGCGCCCAGGCCAGCAGCGTGCCGGCGGCCAGCGCGATCAGCATGAAGGGCGAGCCGCGTCGCCACTGCCGCAGCCCAGCGGCCGCACCCAGTGTCACGACGGCCACCAGCAGCGCGCCGGGCCGCGGCGCCTGCGTGAGGGCCGCGCGCAGCACGTCCGCGGCGCTGGGGCCCGGCGGCAGCGCCAGGCCCAGCGCGTCCTTCAAGGCGTGCACGGCAATGAGGCCCGCCGCGCCGGCGGTGAAGCCCAGCAGCGCGGTCGGGGAAATGAAGTTGGCGATGGCCCCGAGCCGCAGCGCGCCGGTGGCGAACTGCAGCAGCCCCACCAGCACCGTCACGGCCAGCGCCAGCTCGATGTAGGCCGGGCTGCCCACGGCCGCCAGCGGCGCCAGCATCGCGAACAGCGCCAGCGAGTTGGCATTGGTCGGGCCGGACACCACGTGGCGGCTGGAGCCCGCCAGCGCGGCCACGATGCAGGGCACCACGGAGGAATAGAGCCCGTACTGCGGCGGCAGCCCCGCCAGCGTGGCGAAGGCGATGCCCTGCGGCAGCACCAGCACCGCGCCCAGCAGCCCGGCCAGCAGGTCGGCGCGCAGGCTTTGAGGCCAGGGAGAGGGAAGGAAACGCGAGCGCAGGGCGGAGGATGCTTTGGCCATGGTGCACCCGAGGTTAGCGCCTGGCCGGCGCTGGGCACCCGGCCCGCGGCGCCCAGCCGCGTCATGCCGGAGATTGCAGGCGCTTAGCACCATGATGAGCGCATGGCAAGGCTCGGTGCCCAAGCACCACACCGCGTCCGTATCGGATGTATCGGTTACCTACCCTCCCGGTCTACGGGGGATACGCGCCGTTGCGTCCCCGGCAGAAATCCAGCGGCTCGCAACAGGCCCGGCACAGGGCGGCTGGCCTACTGCCTCAAATTGCCACTTCACGCCGCTCCATGTCCCAAGTGCCGTTCCAGCTTCCTGCTTCAGCCTCATCTCTGCCCGCGCGCTTACCAGACGCGGCACCGCCAGGCCAGCCCCCACCCGGCCAACAGGACAGCGGTCTTTGCAGGCCCTGGACGGCAGTGGCGGGATGCACGGTGCCGCGCGGCGCCTGAGCGGGCATGCGGGAGGGATGGAAGCAGCGCACGGCCCGGTTTCTTCACGGGCTGCTGGCCGTGGGCCTGGGACTGTTCCAATCGGGACGCGGCCACACCCGACAACGCTGGGTCCGGGCCACCGACCTCGAAGCGCTGGCCAGGCGCCTGCATGACTTCGAGCGGCAGCTGGGCCGGGCGCGCGGGCACTACGCGCGCAAGCACCTGTCGCGGCAAGAGATGGAGCTGGTGTGCCGGCGCACCGTCGATGAGGTGCAGACGCTGCTGCAGCCGCTGCACCCCACCGTGGCGGGCCCGGGTGCCTCCTGGGCGCTGGAGCGGCTGCGCGAGGTGCTGCACCGCTGGCAGGAACAGAGTGCCGCCGTGGCCGCGCAGCCGCTGCAGCAGGCGGACGTGAGCGACCTGCAGGCGCGGCTGCTGGAAATCACCACGGCGCTGTACCTGTGCGCCCGCGTGGACGACCGCGACGGCGGCTGGTAGGGCCGGCTCGTCCCTGCCGCGCCCGGGCCTGGGTGCAACGTCTCAGCGCGCGTCGAACTGCGCGCGCACGAAGCGCCAGACCAGGCGCGAGGCATCGGGCCCGTGCGGGTCGCCGAAGCGCTGGCGCGCGTCGCCGCCGCTCCAGGCGTGGCCCAGGCCCTGCACCTCGCACAGCGTGGCCACCGTGCGGCGCCCGCACTTGTAGTCCGTGACCTGCATCGCGTGGCGCTGGCCGCGCTGCACGGTGCGCCACGCGCCGCACCGGGCGCCGGCCGCCTGCGCCCACAGTTCGGCCGCGGCGGCGGCGTTGCGCGTGGACACCACCCGGTCCGCGCTGCCGTGCAGCACCAGCAGCGGCGGCAACGGCACGCCAGGCTGAAGCGGCAGGCCCAGCGGCACGGTGGCGATGGCGCCATGGCCGAGCATGGCGCGCAGCGCCGTGGCCGAGGAACGGGCCAGGCCCGGCGGCACGCCGGAGTGCATTGCCACCGCGCGGAACAGTTGCGGCCGCCGCACGCCCAGCAGCGCCGCCATGCTGGCGCCGGCCGACAGGCCGGCCACGGCGATGCGCTCCCGGTCCACCGCATGCAGCAGCGCCACCTGCTCGACCGCCGTCGCCAGCGTGGCGACCTCGGCCAGCGCCTGGCCGCTGCGCGTGTCGTACCAGTTCCAGCAGCCCTGCGGATGGGCCAGGCGGTCCTGCTCGGGGTAGAGCACCATGAAGCCCTCGCGGGCGGCCAGCCGGTTCATGCCCGTGCTCAGCGCGAACTCGCGCGCGTCCTGGCCGCAGCCGTGCAGCATCACCAGCAGAGGCAGGCGCCGGCGCACGGGCACGGCCGGGCGGAACAGGTACCAGCGCCGCGTCCCGGCCGGCCCCAGCACCGCGCCCTGCAGCCACTCGCCCCGGCCCGGTGGCGGCTGGCGCGCCGCCGCCGCGGCCCGGGCCAGCTCGCGCGTGGTCCGCTCCTGCGCCTGGGTCAAGGCGCGGGCCTGGCGCTTGGCGGCGCGCTGCCACAGCGTGGCAAGCTTGGTGGCAGCCATCAGGCCGGCGGCCTTCCCTGCCAGCCCAGCCGCCTGGACATCTCCGCCGCGGCCTCGCGCACCGCCCTGGCCGCGGCGGAGTCCCAATCCACGGGCAGATCTTCCTGGTGGCCCAGCGCGGTGATGACCAGCACGGCCTGGCCCTCGTGGTCCAGCACCGGGGCGCTGAAGGCGTTGACGTTGGGGATGGGCCGGCCTTCGGCCCGCACCACGCCATGCTGGCGCACGTCCTCGCGCGCCTGCTGCACCAACGCCTCTTCCTCGCGAGTGAGCGCTGCGCCGGGCCGAGCCGGATCGCCCAATGCCCCGGCCATGGCCGACGCGATGCGCTCGTTCGGCAAGGCGGCGGCAAAGGCGCGTCCGGTGGCGGTGTGCAGCACCGACATCACGGTGCCGGCGCGCATCGCCACCAGCAGCGGTTGGCGCGCCTCGATCATGCGCACCACGGTCGGGCCGAAGTTGCCCCACAGCGCCAGCGCCACGGCGTAGCCCGTCTCGTCCGCCAGCCGCTCCGCGATCGGACCGGCCACGCGCATCGGATCGAGCTGGTGCAGGCAGGTCAGCCCCAGCTGCAGCGCCGCCGGGCCCAGCGCGTAGCGGCCAGTGTGCGGGTCCTGCTCGATCAGCCCCAGCTTGCCGAAGCTCACCAGGTACGGATGCGCGCGCGCGGGCGGCAAGCCGGCCTGCCCGGCCAGATCCTTCAGCGACATCGGCCCCGGGTTGGCTGCCAGCACCAGCAGCAGCCGCCCGCCCACCTCCACCGACTGCACGGCGCGCTGGCCGCTCTCTTCCTGCGCGTTCACGGCTTGAGCCACGCCATCTCCCTTGAATCCATCAGAGTTTTCCCTATGAGAATGCGTTTGCAAGGAGCAAATACGCAGCCTACACTGCAAACGTGTTCGTTATAGACAAATCAGTTCGCCAGCCATGAACCCTAGCAAGAAGTTCGCTTCCCAAGCCGACCTGGAAGAAAAGAAGGTCAGCTTCAGCCAGATCTCCGAGCACGCCTGGGCCTACACGGCCGAGGGCGACCCCAACACCGGGATCATCATCGGCGACGACGCCGTGTTGGTGGCCGACACGCAAGCCACGCCCGCCATGGCCGCCGACGTGATCCGCCGCATCCGCGAGGTGACGGACAAGCCCATCAAGTACGTGGTGCTCACCCACTACCACGCCGTGCGCGTGCTGGGCGCCTCGGCCTATGCGCCGCAGCAGGTCATCGCCAGCCAGGACACCTACGACTTGATCGTGGAGCGCGGCGAGCAGGACAAGGCCAGCGAGATCGGCCGCTTCCCGCGCCTGTTCCGCAACGTCGAGACGGTGCCCGCGGGCCTGACCTGGCCGACCATGGCCTTCACCGGGAAGATGACGCTGTTCCTCGGCAAGCTGGAGGTGCAGCTGCTGCAGCTCGGCCGCGGCCACACCAAGGGCGACACCGTGGTGTGGCTGCCCCAGGAGCGCACGCTGCTGTCGGGCGACTTGGTGGAGTTCGACGCCACGCCGTATGCGGGCGACGCCTACTTCAAGGACTGGCCGCAGACGCTGGACAACATCGCCGCGTTGAATCCGCGCGCGCTGGTGCCGGGCCGCGGCGCGGCGCTGGTGGGCGAGGAGCAGGTACAGGCCGGCCTCGCCGGCACGCGCGCCTTCATCTCCGACCTGTACCAGGCGGTGCAGGCGGGGGCTGCCGCCGGCAAGGACCTCAAGGCCGTCTACAAGGAGGCCTACGCCCAGATGGCGCCCAAGTACGGCCAGTGGGTGATCTTCGACCACTGCATGCCCTTCGACGTGACCCGCGCCTATGACGAGGCCACGCAGTACGCCGACCCGCGCGTGTGGACCGCCGAGCGCGACCGCCAGATGTGGGAAGCGCTGGAAGGCTGATCCGCCTCACTCGCCGCACCTCACCCCTCTTCACCCCAGGAATCAGAAAGCACCGGACGCGCCGCCCGCGGCGCGCCCGTGGGGTCGCTCATCCCTACGGAATCACGGAGACAACATGCTCAAGACCTACACGTACCCGAAGTTCGAGTACCGCAAGCCGCCGGAGCTGTCCGGCGCGGCGCCGCGGCGCTACCCGGTGGTCATCGTCGGCGCCGGCCCGGTGGGCATGACGGCCGCGCTGGACTGCCGCCTGCACGGCATCCCCGTCGTCGTGCTCGATGACGACGACACCGTGTCCGTGGGCTCGCGCGGCCTGTGCTACGCCAAGCGCACGCTGGAGATCCTGGACCGCGTCGGCGTGGGCGAGCCGGTGGTGAACAAGGGCGTGGACTGGAGCGTGGGCCGCACCTTCTTCGGCGAGGGCGAGGTCTTCAACTTCGACCTGCTGCCCGAGGCGGACCACAAGCGCCCGGGCATGGTGAACCTGCAGCAGTACTACCTGGAGCAGTACCAGGTGGAGCGCTGCCAGCAGACCGGCGTCGAGATCCGCTGGAAGAACAAGGTGCTTTCCGTCACGCCCGAGGGCGACCATGTGTCGCTGCAGGTGGAGACGCCCGACGGCGTGTACGCGCTGGAGACCGACTGGCTGATCGTGTGCGACGGCGCGCGCAGCCCGATCCGCACCATGCTGGGCCTGGACATCGACGGCAAGGTGTTCATGGACCGCTTCCTGATCGCCGACGTGGTGATGAAGGCGCAGTTCCCGGCCGAGCGCTGGTTCTGGTTCGATCCGCCCTTCCATCGCAACCAGTCGGTGCTGCTGCACCGCGAGGCCGACGATGTCTGGCGCATCGATTTTCAGCTGGGCTGGAACGTGGACCCGGAGGAGGAAAAGAAGCCGGAGAAGGTGATTCCGCGCATCAAGGCCATGCTCGGGGACGAGCGCGAGTTCGACCTGGAGTGGGTCAGCGTCTACACCTTCCAGTGCCGGCGCATGGGCCGCTTCAACCACGGCCGCGTGCTGTTCGCCGGGGACTCCGCGCACCAGGTCTCGCCCTTCGGCGCCCGCGGCGCCAACTCCGGCATCCAGGACACCGACAACCTGGTGTGGAAGCTCAAGCTGGTGCTGGACGGCCTGGCGCCCGAGAAGCTGCTGGACAGCTATTCCGAAGAACGGGTGTACGCGGCCGACGAGAACATCCTGAACTCGACCCGCTCCACCGACTTCATCACGCCCAAGAGCAAGACCAGCAAGACCTTCCGCAACGCGGTGCTGCAGCTGGCGCAGAAGCACGCCTTCGCGCGCAAGCTGGTCAATTCCGGCCGCCTGTCCGTGCCCGCGTACTACAGCGGCTCCTCGCTGAACACGCCGGACACGGAAGCCTTTGCGAGCGACATGGAGCCCGGCGCGGCCATGGCCGATGCCCCGGTACGGGTGGACGGCCGCAACGGCTGGCTGATCGACCAGCTCGGCAACCGCTTCCAGCTGCTCATCTACGCCGACGACCCGGCCCGCGTGGACCGCGCGCTGCTGGACAGCCTCAAGGACGCGCCCATTCCCGTGGAGGCCGTCGTCGTCTCGCCCCAGGCCGGCGAGCTGCCTGGCGTGCGGGTGCTGCAGGACGTGAAGGGCCTCGTGGCCTCGCGCTACGACGCCCGCGACGGCAGCGCCTTCCTGTTGCGGCCCGACCAGCATGTGTGCGCCCGCTGGCGCGGCGCCGATGCCGCCAAGGTGCGCCAAGCCGTGGCCCGCGCCACCTGCAACGCCTGAACCCAAGGAGCATCCCATGTCGCTCGAACTGCAACCCAACTTCAACGAAGCCGGCAAGCGCTACTACCGCGACTTCTCGCCCGGCGACGACTTCTACCAGCTGCTCATCGACATGCACCGCGACCTCAGCGACGAGCAGAGCGCGCTGGTCAACGCCAAGCTGGTGCTGCTGCTGAGCAACCACATCGGCGACATCGCCGTGCTGCGCGAGGCCATGGCGCTCGCCCGCGAAGGCGTCTGAAGTTTGAAGACTGACAAGGAAGCCCCCATGCTGATCAGCCAAGTCCACCACGTCGCCTACCGCTGCAAGGATGCGAAGGAAACCGTCGAGTGGTACGGCAAGCACCTCGACATGAAGTTCGTGCTCGCCATCGCCGAGAACGAGGTGCCCTCCACCAAGGCGCCCGACCCGTACATGCACATTTTCCTGGACGCGGGCCACGGCAACATCCTGGCCTTCTTCGAGCTGCCCAGCCAGCCGCCGATGGACCGCGACCGCAACACGCCGAGCTGGGTGCAGCACCTGGCGCTGAAGGTCGATTCGGTGGAGACGCTCATCGCCACCAAGGCGCGGCTGGAGGCCGCCGGCATCGAGGTGGTGGGCCCCACCGACCACACCATCTTCAAGTCCATTTACTTCTTCGACCCCAACGGCCACCGCCTGGAGCTGGCCGCCGACTGCGGCACGCCCGCGATGATGCAAAAGCTCGACGAGGTGAAGTGGGACATGCTGGAGGAGTGGAGCCGCACCAAGCGGGCGCCCAAGCATGCCGCGTGGATGCATGACGGCAGCGCGGCGGCTTGAGGGCGAGGCCGCGATGTCCCTGCTCAATGAAACCCACGACCCGGCACTGCGCAGTTGGGTCGCGTCCGCCAACCATGCGGACACCGACTTCCCGATCCAGAACCTGCCTTTTGCCATCTTCCGTCGCAAAGGCGGTTCGGAGCGCTTCCGCGGCGGCGTGGCGATCGGCGACCAGATCGTTGATCTCGCAGCCGTGGCCGCGGCCGGCGTGTTCGACGGCCCGGCCGCTGCGGCAGTGCAGGCCGCGGCGCAGGAAAAGCTCAATGCCCTGATGGCGCTGGGCCAGCCGGCCTGGAGCGCGCTGCGGCTGGCACTGTCGCGCGCGCTGCGCGAGGGCGCAGCCGGGCAGCCGCGGCTGCAGGCCTGCCTGGTGCCGCAGGCTGCAGCCCAGTACGAGGTGCCCGCGCGCATCGGCGACTACACGGACTTCTATACCTCCGTGCACCACGCCACCAACATCGGCCGGCTGTTCCGACCGGACAACCCGCTGCTGCCCAACTACAAGTGGGTGCCCATCGGCTACCACGGCCGGGCGTCGAGCATCGGCGTGTCGGGCCAGGCCTTCAGGCGTCCGCTGGGGCAGAGCATGCCGCCCGGCGCCGCGCAGCCGGCCTTCGGTCCCTGCAAGCGGCTGGACATCGAGCTGGAACTGGGCGTCTTCATCGGTCCGGGCAACGCGCAGGGCGAGCCGGTGGACATCGCGCGGGCGGAGGAGCACGTCTTCGGCATCTGCCTGCTCAACGATTGGTCGGCCCGCGACATCCAGGCCTGGGAATACCAGCCGCTGGGGCCGTTCCTGTCCAAGAGCTTCGCCACCACGATCTCGCCCTGGATCGTGACGCTGGAGGCGCTGGCGCCGTACCGCGTGCCCTTCCAGCGCCCGGCCGAGGACCCGCAGCCCCTGCCTTACCTGGACTCGGCGGCGAACCGTGAAGGCGGCGCGCTGGACATCCAGCTGCAGGTGGACTTGCGCACGGCGCGCATGCGCGAGGCGGCGCAGGCGCCGGCCACGATCTGCCGCACCAGCTACCGCCACGCCTACTGGACCGTGGCGCAGATGGTGGCGCACCACACCGTCAACGGCTGCAACCTGCAGCCCGGCGACCTGTTCGGCAGCGGCACGCTCTCCGGCCCCACGCTGGACCAGGCCGGCGCGCTGATCGAGCTGACCGCGGGCGGCAAGCAGCCGCTGGCCCTGCCCGGCGGCGAGCAGCGCACCTTCCTGGAAGACGGCGACAGCGTCGTCATCCGCGGCTGGTGCGAGAAGCCGGGCGCGGCGCGCATCGGCTTCGGCAGCTGCGAAGGCACCGTGCTGCCCGCGCTGCCCACACCGCAGCGCTGAGCGTCGGCGCCCCGGGGTGCCACTGCCACCGCCCCACCCCCCGCAATGACCAGGGCGCTCCGCACGGAGCGCCCGGCCCGCACTCGACCAAGTCCTGCGCAGGACGGGACTTCTTCACCGGAGACACGCATGACCTCCCGTTCTTCCCCGCCCATCGATATCGGCCACCTGCTGGACGACGGCCCCTTTTCCCCGATGCAGCGCCTGGTCGTGGCGCTGGCCGCGCTGGCCATCGTCATGGACGGCTTCGACGGGCAGCTCATCGGCTTTGCCATCCCGCAGATCATCCAGGAGTGGGGCATCACGCGCGGCGCCTTCGCCCCGGCCGTGGCGGCGGGCCTGTTCGGCATGGCCGTGGGCAGCGCCGGCGCGGGCCTGTTCGCCGACCGCTTCGGGCGCCGCCTGGCGCTGGCGCTGAGCGTCTTCCTGTTCGGCGCGGCGACCTGCGCCATCGGCTTCGCGCCCGACGTGCCGACCATCGCCGCGCTGCGCTTTATCGCCGGCCTGGGCATCGGCGGCGCGCTGCCCAGCGCTTCCACGATGACGGCCGAGTTCACGCCCGCGCGGCGCCGCACGCTGGCCGTGACGGCCACCATCGTGTGCTATCCGCTGGGCGGCATGCTGGCGGGACTCTTCGCCAGCGCCGTGCTGCCGGCCTACGGCTGGCGCGGGCTGTTCTGGATCGGCGGCACCTTCCCGATGGTGCTGAGCCTGCTGCTGCTGATGACGCTGCCCGAGTCGCCGCGCTTCCTGGCGCGCCGCGAGAGCGCATGGCCGCGCCTGCGCCAGCTGTTGGCCCGCATGGACCGGCCGCTGCCCGCGGACACCCGCTTCACCGACGCGGCCGAGGCCAAGGCCACCGGCCGGACGCAAGGCGGCTTCGCGGCGCTGTTCCGCGGCAGCCTGGCGCGTGACACCCTGGCCCTGTCGGCCGCGTTCTTCATGTGCATGCTGGCCGTGTACAGCGCCTTCAGCTGGCTGCCGACGATGCTGGCCGCCGAAGGGCTGCCGGTCGCCGTCGCCACCTCGGGCCTGACCGCCTACAACCTGGGCGGCGTGCTGGGCGCGCTGGGCTGTGCCGCCGCCATCACGCGTTTCGGCTCGCGCCGGCCGCTGCTGTTCAGTTGCCTGGGCGCGGCAGGCAGCGCGCTGCTGATGCAGGGCATCGACGTGAGCGCGCACACGAACTGGCTGATCGTGGGCCTGTGCCTGCACGGGATGTTCGTCAATGCCGTGCAGGCCACGATGTACGCGCTGTGCGCCCATGTCTACCCGACGGCGGTGCGCGCCACCGGCACGGCCACGGCGCTGTCGCTGGGGCGCTTCGGCGCGATCCTGAGCTCCTTTGCCGGCGCCGCGGTGATCACGGCCGGCGGCGCCGCCGCGTACCTCGCGATGCTGGGGGTGGCCATGCTGTTCGTGCTGTTCGCGCTGATGGCCGTGCGGCGCCACATCCCGGGCCGGGCACACCAGCCCGCCGCCGCTCCCGCGCCGGCCGCCTCGCGCTGACCCCAGCCCGCACCGGGACGGGCCGAGGCGCAGTTCGGCGACGTGGACAAGGTGGTGCGCCAGGTCATCCTGGCCTCGCAGCCCAACAAGCGCTTCGTCGGGCTCGATGAGCTGGCGCAGGTGGTACTGTTCCTGTGCTCGGAGGCCGCCGCCTCGATCACGGGCACGGCGCTGCCGGTGGACGGCGGCTGGCCCGCACGCTGAACCACCACGGGGAATCGCCATGCCTCAGCCTCGTCCGCTCTTTGCCCCCAATGCCGGCAAGATCGTCTCGGCCGCCGATGCCGTCCGTCTCATCCGCTCGGGTGACACGGTGGCCACCTCCGGCTTCGTCGGCATCGGCTTCGCGGAGGAAATCGCTATCGCCCTGGAACAGCGCTTCCTGAACGAGGCGCAGCCGCGCGACCTGACGCTGGTTTACGCCGCGGGCCAGGGCGACGGCCGGGACAAGGGCCTCAACCACCTGGCGCACGAGGGCCTGCTGCGCCGGATCGTGGGCGGGCACTGGGGGCTGGTGCCCAAGCTCGGGGCCCTGGCGATGAGCGACCGCGTCGAGGCCTACAACCTGCCGCAGGGCGTGATCTCCTGCCTGTTCCGCGACATCGCCGGCGGCCGGCCCGGGCACCTCAGCAAGGTCGGGCTGGGCACCTTCGTCGATCCACGCCTGGGCGGCGGGCGTATGAACGCGCGCACCACCGAGGAGCTGGTGGAGCTCGCGCACCTGGGCGGCTCGGAAAGCCTGTTCTACAAGGCCTTTCCCATCCACGTGGCCATCATCCGCGCCACCACCGCCGACCCGGACGGCAACCTCACCATGGAGCGCGAGGCGCTGACGCTGGAGTCGCTGTCCATCGCCACCGCGGCGCACAACAGCGGCGGCATCGTCATCGCGCAAGTGGAGCGCGTGACCGAGCGCGGCGCGCTCAACCCGCGCCAGGTCAAGGTGCCCGGCATCCTGGTGGACTGCGTGGTCGTGGCCGCCCCCGAGAACCACTGGCAGACCTTCCGCACGCCCTACCACCCCGGCTTCAGCGGCGAGCTGCGCGTGCCGGTGCTCGGCCAGGCGGCGCTGCCGCTGGACGAGCGCAAGGTCATCGCCCGCCGTGCCGCCATGGAGCTGCGCGCCAACAGCGTGGTGAACTTGGGGATAGGCATGCCCGAAGGCATCGCGGCGGTGGCGGCGGAGGAGCGCATCATCGACCTGCTCACGCTCACGGCCGAACCCGGCGTGATCGGCGGCCAGCCGGCCAGCGGGCTGGACTTCGGCGCCGCGGTGAACACGCAGGCCGTCATCGACCAGCCCTACCAGTTCGACTTCTACGACGGTGGCGGCCTGGACGTCGCCTTCCTGGGCCTGGCGCAGGCCGATGCGCAGGGCAACCTCAATGTCAGCAGGTTCGGGCCGCGCCTGGCCGGCGCCGGCGGCTTCATCAACATCAGCCAGAACGCCAAGAAGGTCGTCTTCGTCGGCACCTTCAATGCCTGCGGGCTGGACGTGGCGGTGGAAGACGGGCGCCTCGCCATCCGCGGCGAAGGCAGCGTCACCAAGCTCGTGGAGCGCGTCGAGCACGTCACCTACAGCGGCACCGTGGCCCTGCAGCGCGGCCAGGAGGTGCTATACATCACCGAGCGCTGCGTGTTCCGGCTCACCGAGCGCGGGCTGGAGCTGACCGAGATCGCGCCGGGCATCGACCTGGAGCGCGACATCCTTGCGCGCATGGCCTTCAGGCCGGCCATCGCCGAGCCGCTGCGGCAGATGAGCGAGGCCATCTTCCAGCCGCAGCCCATGGGCCTGCGCGAGGACATGCTGCGCCTGCCGCTGGAACAGCGCTTCGCCTTCGATGCGGCGCAGGGCCTGTTCTTCGCCAACTTCGAGGGCCTGACGGTGCGCAATGCCCAGGACGTGGAGGCGCTGCGCGCGGCGCTGCTGAAACGCCTGGAAGGACTCGGCCGCAAGGTGCCGGCGCTGGTGGACTATGACAACTTCCTGGTGCTGCCCGATGCGCTCGACGCCTACACCGACATGGTGCGCGACGTGGCCTCCCGGCACTACAGCCACGTCACGCGCTACACCACCAGCGCCTTCCTGCGCGCCAAGCTGGGCGAGGCGCTGCTGGAGCGCGGCGTGGCGCCGCACATCTTCGAAAGCGCGGCCGAAGCCCAGCGCCAGCTCCATGCGGGCGTTGGCGCGGGTTCCTGAACCTCCACACCCGCAAGCGACGGCCGCGAAGCCACGCCGTCAGAAGCGGTGGCGCAGGCCCACGGAGAAGCTGGTGGCCGAGTCCCGCGTGCCCATGAACGACGGCAAGGGATAGGCGCCCGTGAGGCGGTTGTGGTCCACCTCGGCGTACAGGTCGGTGCGCTTGGAGAACAGGTAGTCCAGCCCGACGTAGCCCATCTTGCGCTTGCCCGCGTTCACGCCGCTCTGGCGGTCCTGCGCGTAGTTCACCGTCAGCACCAGCGGCGCCGTGATGTTGTAGTTCGCGCCCACGCTCCACACGTCGTTTTCCTGGGCGCTGGTGCCACGGTCGTTGCGCTTCATGTAGCCCAGGAAGGCCTTGAGCTCCTTGGTGACGAGATAGCTGCCGCCCGCGCCCGAGATGCCGCGCGTGGCGGTATTGGCCGCGTTGTTGATTTCCTGGTAGTAGGCCACCAGGTCCAGCGGGCCCTGGGTGTAGCTGGCACCCACGCCCCGGCCGCGGCCATTGCCTTCATTGAAGGTGTAGCTGGCATACACGCCCACCGGGCCGAGCTGCTTGTAGTAGCGCGCCATGTTGTCCTGGCGCGCGACATGGTGAGTACTGAACATGGAGATGGCGTCCAGGTTCGGGTTGGGCTGCGGCTGGAAGCGGCCCGACAGCGGATGCGCCAGCGTGTACTGGCGACCCAGCGTCACCGTTCCCAGCGCTTCGGAGGCCAGGCCCACCGAGGCCTCGCGCCCGAACAGGCGCCCGCCAGCAGCGGCGCCCGAGCCGTTGCTGGCGCTGGCGTTGGCCTGCTGCAGCGTGCCCGTGGAGGGATCGAAGCCGTTTTCCAGCGTGAAGATGGCCTTGAGCCCGTCGCCCAGGTCCTCGCTGCCGCGCAAGCCGAAGCGGCTGCCGACATAGACGCCATCATTGAGTGAAGTCCGTGAGCCGCCCGCCGCATCGGCGTTGTCGGCGCGCCGGACGCTGGCATCGACGATGCCGTACACCGTGACGTTGGACTGCGCGCTCGCGAGCATGGGCAGCGCCAGCACGGCGGCCAGGGCCGGCGCGCCGACGGCGTGGTTTCGAATGGACATGTGTCTCCTCTTCGTTGGGGATGAATGACCCGTTGGGCGCGCAAGTATTCCGACCGGGCCTTCAAGCGTCCATTTCATAATTTCTGCAGATTCATTCACGGAGCTTTTGCAATGGACCTGCGCGACCTGCGCTACTTCGAGACGATTGCCGAGCTGCAGCACATCGGCCGCGCGGCGCAGCGGCTGCACCGCACGCAGCCGGCCCTCACGAGCTGCGTGCGCCGGCTGGAGGATGCCTGCGGCGCGCCGCTGTTCGAGAAGTCGGGACGGGGCATCCGGCTCACGCCCGCCGGGCAGGTCCTGCAGAAGTGGGCGCAGCGCATGCGCTTCGACGTCGAGGACGCCAAGCGCGAGATCGGCGACATCGGCCGCGGGCTCTCGGGCCATGTGCGCATCGGCGTAGTGCCTACCGCGGCGCAGTTCCTGCTGCCCACGGTGAGCCGGCAGCTGTTGTCCGAAGCGCCGGCCGTGACCATGAAGACGGTCGTCGGGCTGGTGGACGCGCTCAAGCCGCAGCTCAAGGCCGGCGAGCTCGACCTGATGGTGGCGACCGAGACGCCGGCGGAGCCCGGCTTCGTGTCCAGGCCGCTGGCCGAGGACAGCATCGTGGTGGCCGCGAGTGCGAGCCACCCGGTCTTCGAAAAGGCCGTGGCGATGGGCGATCTCACAGCCCACCAGTGGGTGCTGCAGCCGCCGGGCGCACCGACCCGCGACTGGCTGGATCGTGCCTTCGACCGCGCGCGGCTGCCGCGCCCGGTGGTGCAGATCGAGAGCACCATGCTCATCATGCTGCCGCCGCTGATCGCCGAGACGGGGCTGCTGAGCTTCGTGTCCCGCTACCACGTGGGCGAAGGAACGCCGCTGCGGGAAGTCGTCCTCAAGGAAACGACCATGCGCAGGCGGCTGACGGTCTCGTACCGCGCCGACAGCTACCTGCTGCCGGCGGCCCAGCGCCTGATCGAACTGTTCGCGTCGTTCAAGGATGGCGTGCTCAGTCCCAAGGCCGGCTCACGCCGGACGGTCGATCGGCCCAAGCGCAGCGCGGGCAAGGAGCCTTCGGCGTGACTGGCTCAACAGGGGCCGCGCTTTCCGTTGCCTGGTCATCAACCCGGTCCGATGCCGGCTGAAATAACTTCGTCACACCCGCGAAGGCGGGTGTCCACGAGCTCCGGGCTGCGTCCTGGCTGGCGTGGATGCCCGCCTGTGCGGGCATGACGAGGGAATATTTCAGCGTTGATCAAGGAGCCGTATCAGAGGGCGGGCGTGGCGTGCGGCGGCTGCGCGGGACGCGCGCAAGACAGGCCTGCCACGTCCATGCGCGCCATGAGGATCGAGCCCGAGACCGACTCGGTGCAGTACAGCGTGCGCCGGTCCGCGCCACCGAAGGCCAGGTTCGTGAGCGAGGCTCCCTCGGGACTCCTGATCACCTGCACCGGCTCGGCACGGTGGTTCAGCACCCAGCAATAGCCCAGGCCGGGATTGGCGACGAGAAGGTGTCCCGCCTCGTCCATGGCCAGGCCGTCCGGGCCGCTGGGGCCGTAGGAGGTGAAGAACTGGCTGGCCTTGGAGACGCTGCCGTCGGCCATCAGCGGTGCGCGCCAGACACAGTTGCCGCGCGTCACGGCCACGAACAGCACCTTCTCGTCCTTCGACAGCACGACGCCGTTGGGGCTGGGCACGTTGGACAGCAGCAGGTCCAACTGCCCCGAGGGGCGCAGCCGGTACACGCGGCCCGTGGGATCGTGCAGGCCGCTCTGTCCCTGGTCCGTAAAGTAGAGGTTGCCCTGCGAGTCGAAGGTGAGGTCGTTCACGCCGCGGAAGCGTTCGCTGTTGCGCCGCTCCAGGAAGGGCCGCACCGTGCCGGTGGCCACGTCGCAGACCACCAGGCCGTTCTTGTAGTCGGTGATCAACAGTTCCTGTCCGTTCAGGAACTTCATGCCGTTGGGCTCGCCGTCGTACTCGGCAACCTGGGTCCAGCGGCCCTGCGCGTCGATGCGAAAGATTCGCCCGAAGGGGATGTCCGAGACGTAGAGGTTGCCCGCCTCGTCGAAGACGGGCCCTTCGAGGAAGGAATCGCAAGGCACGCCGCCGCGGTTGGCATCGGCCCAGGCCGAGCGCACGCCGCCGCGCCGGAACTCGGCCGGCATGCGCGTGAACACCTCGGCATCGCGGACGTGGGGGGCTTGCAGCAGGAACATGGTCACTGGCGCTCGAAAGCGGTGTTGGCGGCGATCTTGCCCCAGTAGGCGGTACGCGCAGTCAACTCCTTGCCGAAGGCGGCGGCATCCCAATAGCCCGGCAGCGCGGCGATGCCTTCGGCATAGGACTTCATCTCGGGTGTGGCCATGGCGGTGGCGATCTCCTTCTGCAGCCGTGCCACCACGTCGGCCGGCGTGCCCTTGGGCGCCCACAGGCCCGTGAAGTTGACGACGTTGAAGTCCTTGACGCCCGCCTGGGCGAAGGTCGGCACGTCGGGCAGCGCTGGCAGGCGCTGATCGCCGCTGACCGCCAGCAGCCGGGCCTTGCCGCCCTTGACCTGACCGATGATGCCGGGCGTGGAAGCGATCTGGAAATCAATGGTGCCCGACAGCAGCGCCAGCGTCGCCTCGCCCGCACCCTTGAAGGGCACGTGCATGAACTTCGCCCCCGTGGCTATGCCCAGCGCCTCGCTGGCGAAGTGCGGCGTGGTGCCGGCACCGCCGGTGCCGTAGGTGACGGACTCCGGCTTGGCCTTGGCCGCGGCGACCAGGTCACCCAACGTCTTCTTGTCGCTGTCGGCCTTGACCACCAACGCCATCGGCGCGAACACGAAGGCTGACACCGGTAGCAGGTCCTTCTGGTGGTCGAAGGGCAGCTTCTTGAAGATGTGCGGCAGCAGCGCGTAGGTGGTGTCGTTGGCCACCAGCGTGTAGCCGTCGGCCGGCGCGTGCACCACCGACATGATGCCGATGGTGCCGGTGGCGCCGGCCTTGTTCTCGACGAAAAAGGTCTGGCCGGTCTGCGCCTGCAGCTGCGCGGCCATCTTGCGCGTGACCACGTCCACCGCCCCGCCGGGCGGGTACGGCACGATGATCTTGACCGGCTTGCTGGGATAGGTCTGTGCATGGGCCAGCGTGGCGGCAACCAGCAGCCCGGCACCGGCCAGGGCAGCGAGGAATTTCATGGGGATGTCTCCTTCGTTATGGGCCAGGGCTGGTGAGCCGCGAGCCGGCCCCACTCACCTGGATCAGGCTCCGAGCACGGCCAGGGCGTTCTTCGCCGCCGCGACACCCATGTTCACGTAGGCGTCGCTGGTCACGCCGCCGATGTGCGGGCTCAGCGTGATGCGCGGCTCGCCATGGAACGGGTGCGGCGCCGTCATGGGTTCAACCGCGAAGCTGTCCAGGCCCGCGCCGCGGACCTGGCCGCTGCGGATGGCCTCCAGCAGCGCTGCCTCGTCGATGAGGCCGCCGCGCGCGGTGTTGACCACGATCACGCCTTGCTTGCACCGGGCCAGCGTCTGCGCGTTGAGCAGCCGGGCGTTGTCGGCGGTAAGCGGGCAGTGCAGCGAGATCGCGTCCGACTCGCGCCAGAGCGTTTCCAGATCGACCGACTGCACATGGGCCGGCAGCTCCTTGGCATAGGGGTCGAAGCCGATGACGCGCATGCCCATGGCGTCGGCCATGCGCGCGAAGCGCAGCCCGATGGCGCCCAGGCCGACGAGGCCGATGGTGCGGCCCGCGAGCTCCAGGCTCTTGTGCGTGGCCTTGTCCCAATGGCCCGCGTGCATGCGCTCGTTGAGCTGCACCACGGACTTGGCGCAGGCCAGCAACAGCGCCAGCGCCTGCTCGGCCACCGCCGCGGCGTTGGCGCCCACGGCGGCCTTGACCTGGATGCCGCGCTGCGCGGCAGCCGCCTTGTCGATGGTGTCGGTGCCGCTGCCGTGCTTGGAGATGACCTTGAGCGACGGCGCCGCGTCCATCGCGGCGGCGCCCACCTTGCTGTAGCGCACGATGATCGCCACCGGGTCGTGCTGCCGGCACAGGGTGACGATGTCGTCCTCGGTGGGCGTCTTGCCGGCGAACACGACCTCGTAGTCGGTCAGCAGCGCCAGCGCCTGCGGTGCCAGGTCCGCCCCGGTGACCAGGAACACGGGTTTCCGGCTCATCACAGCGTCTCCCCGTCCTTGAGCACACCGGCGGCGCGCAGCGCGCCGTCGAGCCAGCCCGGGCGCAGGGCCTGGCGGCTCTTGATGCCCTCGATGCGCTGGGTCTCGGCGGCCACCTTCTCGGCGGCCAACGGCAGCAGGGAGGCGGCCTTGGCACGCTCGACCACCACCACGCCGTCGGCGTCGCCCACCACGAGGTCGCCCGGATGCACCGTGACGCCACCGATGGAGATGGGGTGGTTCAGGCGCCCGGCGATGTTCTTGGTCGGGCCGTTGGGGTTGAGGCCCGCGGCGAACATCGGAAAGCCCAGCTCGCGGATGGCCTCGCTGTCGCGCACGGCGCCGTCGATGACGACGGCGGCCAGCCCCAACGCCACGCACTGCTGGGACATGATCTCGCCCATCAGCGCGCTGGAGAGGTCGCCCTTGCCGTCGACGATGATCACGTCGCCCGGCTTCGCCACGGCCATCGCGGCGTGGATCATCAGGTTGTCGCCCGGGCGCACCTCCACGGTGATGGCCGTGCCCGCAAAGCGCATCGAGGGGCTCAGCGGCTGGATGCGGCCGTGCAGCGCGCCGCGGCGGCCGGCCACGTCGGCCAGGATGGAGGAAGCGAATTCGGAGGCCTGCTTGACGATGTCGGCGGACAGGCGCTCGACGTCGCGGATCACGTCGGGCAATGCGGCAGCTTGACTCATGAGAATCTCCGTTGGAAATCAAAGGGCCGCGCCGGCGAGGGACGCGCGCGGCAGAAGAGGGGGCGGCGTGAGGCCGCCGTGGTCAGTCGAGCTTGGCGCCCGACTCCTTGACGACCTTGCCCCAGCGCTGCATGTCCTCGCGCATCAGGGCCGCGAACTGCTCGGGGGTGCCGCCGGCGGGATCGGCACCCTCTTCGCCCAGGCGCTTGCGCAGGTCGGGCTGCTGCAGTGCCTTGTTGAGCTCGGTATTGAGCCGCGCCACGACGTCCTTGGGCGTGGCGACCGGCGCCAGGAAGCCGAACCAGGTGGCCGCATCGAAGCCCTTGTAGCCGGCCTCCGCGACGGTGGGCGTCTGCGGCAGGTCGTCCACGCGCTTGGACGACGACACCGCCAGCGGGCGCAGCTTGCCGTTGCGGATCTGCTGCAGCACCGAGGGCACCGAGGCCATGTACATGTCCACCTGGCCGCCGATCACGTCATTGAGCGCCTGGTTCGCGCCCTTGTACGGGATGTGCTGGAAGCGCACCGCGGCGGCCTTCTGGAACAGCTCGCCCGTGAGGTGCGCCACGGTGCCGTTGCCCGGCGACGCGAAGTTCACGGCGCCCGGCTTGGCCTTGGCGGCGCTCACCAGATCGGCCAGCGTCTTGTAGGGCGAGGTGCTGGACACCACGATGGCCAGCGGCGCCGTGGCCACCATCGCGATGGGGGCCAGGTCCTTCAGCGGGTTGTAGGGCAGCTTGGCGTAGAGCGTCGGGTTGATGGCCAGGTTGCTGGTCTGGCCCAGCACCAGCGTGTAGCCGTCGGCCGGCGACTTGGCCACGGCGTCCACGCCCAGGTTGCCGCCAGCGCCGGGGCGGTTGTCGATGACGAAGGTCCAGCCGGTGGCCGTGGAAACCTTCTGCGTCACCTCGCGGGCGATGATGTCGGTGCCGCCGCCCGGCGGGAATGGCACGATGACCTTGATGGCCTTGGCGGGATAGGACTGGGCCAGCGCGGCGGGCACGCAGGCGGCGGCCAGCGCGGCAGCCAGAAGTTGGCGGCGGTCGAGCAGCATGTTGTCTCCTGGGGCGGTCACGTCGTACGCCGCAGTCCTCGGGATGAGAAAGCAGCCTCGTGCCGTCGTGTTGGAGCCAGTATTGGCGCCGCACGCCGCTGGGTCTATTTGATAATTTCTGCGAATCGATAAACCGCGCTTTTGCGCTCCGGCATGAGCGCGGCCGCTTTGCCTGCTGGCCAGGCAGCGGGAAGCCGACTCCCCGCCGTGGACCGCTCCCGCGCTGCTACGCTCCACGGCAGGCCCGCAAAGCCCCTCACCAGAAGGTGTTTCGCATGAAGTACCGCACTCTCCACGCCCGGCAGCTCGTTGCTGCGCTCATGCCCATCGTCCTGGGCGCGGTGTCTCCGGTGGCGCAGGCCCAGGAGGTCGTGAAGATAGGGCTCAGCAGCCCGCTGTCCGGCCCGCAGTCCGCCTACGGTGAGGACAACCGCGACGGCCTGCTGCTGGCCGTCCGGGAGCTCAACGCCCAGGGCGTGCAGGTCGGCGGCCGGAAGGTGGTCTTCGAGGTCCAGGCCGAGGACGACGCGGCCGACCCACGTCAGGGCGTGGCCGTGGCGCAGAAGCTGGCCGACGAGAAGGTGAAGTTCGTCCTGGGCCCGTACAACTCCGGCGTCGCCATTCCCGCCGGGCGCGTCTACAACGAGGCCGGCATGGTGGTGCTGACGGTGGGCTCCAATCCCAGGATCACCCAGCTGGGCTATTCGCGGCTGTTCCGCATCGGCGGCAATGACACGCAGGTCGGCGGCGCCATGGCGCTCTATGCCGCCAAGGACTTGAAGCTCAAGAACGTGGCGGTGGTGGATGACCGCACCGCGTACGGGCAAGGGCTGGCCGCCGAGTTCGTGGCCGAGGCCAAGCGCCAGGGCCTCAACATCGTCAGGCAGGAGTTCACCACCGACAAGGCCAGCGACTTCACCGCGATCCTGACGACCATCCGCGCCGCCAAGCCCGATGCCGTCTTCTTTGGCGGTTACTCCGCGCAGGGTGGTGTGCTGCTGCGCCAGATGGCGTCGCTGGGCATCCAGGCCAAGCTGCTGGGCGGCGACGGCATCTGTGACACGGAGCTCAACCGCCTCAGCAGCGGCATGGCGGATGGCAAGGTGTTTTGCCTGCAGGCGCGCGTGATCCTGAACAGCGCGGAGACCGGCCGTGCCTTCGCCGCAAAGTACAGGGCCGCCTACCAGCGCGACCCGCTGACTTACGCCGCGAACTTCTACGACGGCGCCATGCTGCTGGCCGACGCCATGCAGAAAAGTGGCTCCACCGACCCGGGCAAGGTGGCCGAAGCCATCGCCAAGGGCAGCTATAGGGGCGTGGTTGCCGAGTATTCGTTCACCGACAAGCACGACCTGAAGGTTTCGCCGATGAGCGTCTACGGCTTCAAGGGCGGCCAGCCCGTGGCCCTGGCTTCGTTCTGAACGCTCAGAACACGTAGGCCACGCGGGCCTGCAGCCCTTCCACCGCCGCGCCGTTGCGCACCTTCACGTCCTTGGCGTATTGCAGCGCGTCGCTCGCCTGGTACTGCCATGTCAGTGCTCAGCGGCCCGGACAACGCCCTCGTCACCTACGACCTGCGCGACGACAGCAAGCTCAGGAAGCCGCTGATCCAGTCCGCGCCCATGGGCGAGACGCCGGTCTACCTGGAGACGCACTGATGGGCGCCGCACTCCCCTTCGCGCTGGACCCGGTGCTGGGCCATGCCGCGGCGGCGACGCTGGGCGCGGTGCTGCTGCTGGGCGCGATCTCGAAACTGCGTGACCTGGCGCTGTTTCGCGGAGCGCTCGACAACCACCGCCTGCTGCCGCGCGCGCTGCTGGCCCCGGCCGCCCTGCTGCTGCCGCTGCTGGAGCTGGTTGCCGGCGCGCTGCGGCTGCCCACGGCCAGCCGCGAAAGCGGCGCCCTGCTGGGCCTGGCCGTGCTGGTGCTGGTCACCGGCGCCGTGGTGATCAACCTGCGGCGTGGCCGCGAGCGCATCGACTGCGGTTGCGGCGGCAGCGAGCACGTGCCGCTGAGCCGAGGCCTCGTCGCCCGCAATGCCGGCCTGGCGCTGCTCGCCCTCGTCGCCCTGGCCCCAGCGCCGGCCCGCGCCACCGTGTGGCTGGACCTGGCGGCCACCGCCTTCGCCACCCTCTTCCTGCTCGGCCTGGTCCTGGCCGTGAACCAGCTGCTGAGCAACCAACCCCGCTTCGGCCGGCGCTACATCAGCCAGGTGCTGCTGCCGCGCGTGAGCAGCCCCACCTTGCCAGCCGGGTTGCGCCCCTACGACGGCGAGGAGATCGCCCGGCTGCGCCGTACCCGCCCCGCGGATGTCGGCGCCGTGCGGCAGCAGCTGCTCGGCCAGGGCCACACGGCGGGCATCGCGATCGAGCCCTGAGCCTGGGCGCATCCGCAGTCGGGCCGGCCTGCTGCCGCGGCCGTGGTGGAGGAGCACGCGTCCGCCTCTGGGAGACCAGGTGGGCGCGTTGGCATTTCCTCGAGCAACGGGAAGCGAGCGCGCCTGCTGCCTCCGTTTCCGTGGCCTGCCGTCGGCGCATAGCGGCAGCCCTGGACGCACGGCCCTGCCCGGTCAGTCCAGCACAACGGGTTTTGTGCCGTTTCCCAAACGCTTGTTGGTGTTGATAAGTATTGTTATCAATACCTAGAAAAAATGGCGCGTTATGCCCTAGTGGATCATTGGGCCGCTTATATCCTTGCTGTGGCAAGCACATGGCGCGGGGAACGACGGCATCACAGGGCTGCACTGGTCTTTGGGAAAGCGCCCCCGCAGGACGGCGTGCCGACCCGGCGCAAGCGCTTCCGGAGGATGCACTTGCGCGAGCCGGGGGACGGATGAACCGCGGCGGTAGGACGCCGTGCGTATCGGGCCCGCCAAGAGCACGGCGGCCTTGCGGACCGTGGGGGCCAGCGCAGTGGTCGTGCCAGAACGACTCCAGCCCCACCCACCCTTGGCCGGGTGGCGGTCGGATCGACTCGGCAACGTTGGCAATGACTTTGAAGGTGGTCCAGGTTCCCTCGCAGGCTTGGTGAGCGCGATGCGGCCGGGCGACGGATGGAGCTCGGCGGCCGTGTCCGGCCACCCGCACCCGGGCATGCGCGGCACCCGGTTTCAGGCTGGATTGCTCATGTTGTTGGATGCTGCAACGGTTGGGGGGTGGGACCGTCCCACCCTTTGCTGGACACCACAAGGGAACGGCGGAAAGCGCTCGCATCGGCCTGTCTCCCACAACCAAGTCGTTGCCCGCGCGCATTCCTTCCCGTACGCCAGTACTGAACGGATCGATACGCGTGATGCGAAGCGATGCAGCCGGGCCGGTACGGCCTGCCACTGCGGTGCGCTTCGGAGAGCCGACATTTCGCCACAAGACGCCGGCTTGTCGTCTCCAACGCACGTCCTGCGCCGTGCTTCGGCCACCGGGCACAGTGCACCGGAGGGATCGCTCGCTGGTAGGACTCCGCCGCCGCCTCACAGCTTGCCGCAGCGCCGGTGCCCTGGCCTGCCGCAAAGGCGGCATGAAAGCCGTGAGAGACGCGGCGCGGCAAGGCAAGGACTGCAGAACTGCGGCTGTTCGTGGCCTTTGCTTCAGCTTCTAGCAAGAGGGCGTGGGACCGTCCCACCCCCCTGCCTGGCCAGCGAGTTGAATGAAGCCATCGTGCAGCGGCTTCACGCCGATCGACCATGTCATTCACTCAGCGGGGGAGCCCACCCGGCTCAATGCCGCTGCTGTTCGGACAGCGGCATTTGCCGTGCAACGCGTCTGGGACCAAACCGGGGTGGCCGTTCCGCATACTGGCAGTCCACACCCGCAATCCCGGCGTCAGCGAGAGATGCTGTGGTCCGAGCGCAGCAAGGATTGAACGGCCATACCCCTGGTCAGTGTCGGTTTCGTTCCGCAGCAGCAGGATAGAGAGCGGACACTGTGGTGGCATGGCATCCGGCTACCTGCCAATGCACTGTCGCATGTTCGGCTTGGCCTTCCACCGCCTCAGGTGGCCGCCTTGAGCCGGGTACGGGGCCGGCGCCCTTTCTTCGCCCGGGACCGCCTGGACCGGCGTGCGCTGAGTCCGTGGCAGAGCCGGCTTGAGGGGAAATTCGGGAATCCGGGGATGTCTGCCACCTGTCAGTGGCAGGCCTTCCCGGCCGCCCTCGAATGCCAAGAACCGTTCATGTTGCCTCGGCTCCTACCCGGAGAGAAACGGGTTCCGCGGACGCCTGACCACATAGCCTTGGCTTGGTGGAGGGGCCCCTCTCTGCCTGGTCACGCCGGCGTCCGTGAATGCCCACCTTGATGTGTGGCACCGGTGCGGTGAGGGGGTAGGACCGTCCCACCCCTGGCCTGACCATGGCGCCCACCTCGGTTCGCCTCTTGTCCCGCTTAGACCAGGGCCGCCCATGTCTTTTGGTCAGAGTCCCTTCCATGCCCTGCGCTCCCAGGTGCCGGTCCCGGGGAAGGCACGCGGTCCGGCCCGACCGACGGCCGGCTCTTTCCAATGAACGGCCGGGCTTGGCCCGGCTCAGCCCAGCAGCTCGCGCAGTGCGGCCTCGAATGCCGGCCAGCGGTCCACGGGCAGAACGCCCGCGCTCAGCTCGACGACCGTACGGCCCTGGGCATCCGAGCGCAGCGTGGCCTGCCGGCCCGCCCCCAGGTCCACCTCGCGCACCGGGGAGTGGGACCGTCCCACCCCCTGCGGCCGCAGGCAGGCCGTCAGTGCGGCGTAGGCCTCGGCCGCGGTCCATGGCGAGCGGGTTCGGTCCGCCGCCCGGGCTGCGGCCAGCACCGTATCGGCGTCCTTCTCCAGCGCACGTTGCAGATCCGTGGCCCAGCGGAACTGGATGGCGTTGGGCGACGGAAAGGCGCCCACCACCTCCGACGGCAGCTGGGCAATGCGCAATGCCTTGCCGATGTCGCTGAGGCTGCGGCCGATGGCTGCAGCAAGCTGGCGGTTCGACGGAAACAGTCCCTCGTCCAGCGCGCGCAGGTACATGCGGCCCTGCTCCCAGGCCGACAGGCTCTGCCGCCCCCGGTTTTCGCGCTCCATGTGCACGAACAGCTCCTGGTCCGCCAGGTCCTGCACCACGCACAGCACCGGCAGGCCCAGTTCCAGGCAAGCGCGATGGCGCCGATGCCCGAACACGATCTCGTAGCGCGCTTCCACACCGCCCTCACCCGGGCGCGGCGACGCCAGGGGCCGGACCTTGATCGGTTGGACGTTGCCGCCGGCCTCCAGGATCTCGCGCTTGAGCTCCTCGAATTCCGCCCCCACGAAGGCGTCAGGATGCCGGTTCGCCCAGCGGCTGGGCACGATGCTGCGCGCGTCCATCAGCTGCCCGCCGCGCTCGGCTTCCAGCTTGCGCACCTCGCCCTGCAGCGACTCGATGCGCTCTTCCAGCTTGGCGGTCTCGAACACGGTGGTGGCCAGCAACCCTACGCCGGTGCGCGGCACGTTGCGCGGCGCCGCCGGTGCGGCGGCCGGTGCCTCGTTGTCCTTGCGCACGTCCGGCAGCACGAAAGCAATGCCGGAGCCCTTCTTCTTCACGGGTGTTCCTTGCGAGGCCATGTCAGGCTCCCAGTTGCTTGCGCCAGAAGGTCTGCGCCTGGTCCTCGATCAGCTCCACCAGCCGGTCGTAGGCCTCATAGGCGCGCTTGAAGGTGCGCGTCCCGGCATTGCCCGGGCTGCTGTCGTAGACCGTGCCAAACTCGGCGCTGGAGGTGCTGGCCGCCATGCTCTTGGGGATTTCCACCGGCAGCACCTTCTCGGCATAGGCCGCCGCCATCCACTCCCGCACCACCAGGCTGGCCTGGTCGGTGGACTCGACCTTGGCGGGCAGGATGTCGATGAAGGCAAACTCCTTGCTGCCGCCCCGGTTCTTCACCAGCTGGGTGGTGAGGTCGGAGAACAGGTCCCAGAACTGCGCGCTGGAGGCGAAATCCAGTGCATTCGGCGGCAGCGGCATGATGATCCCGTCGCTGGCCATCAGCGCGTTGATGGTGGTGTAGGACAGCGCAGGCGGGGTGTCGATGATGATCACGTCGTAGTCGAGACGCACCGGGTCGATGCCGTAGTTCAGCACGTTCCAGAACTCGAACTTCGGGTCCTTGCTCTGCTTGGCCGGCAGTACGAACTCGGCCGAGAACAGGAACGAGGCCGCGGCCACGAGGTCGATACCGTCCCAGTAGGTCGGCCGGATGGCATAGGTGATGTCGGCCTGGTCGCCGGTGAACAGCGGCAGCACCGTGTCATCGACGTTGACCTCCGAATCCGGCAGCAGCCCGAACAGCGTGGTCAGGCTGCCCTGCGGGTCGCAGTCGATCACCAGCACGCGGTGCCCGCGCAGGTTCAGGCCCTGCGCCAGCGTCAGCGAGGTGGTGGTCTTGGTCACGCCGCCCTTGAAGTTGCCGATGGCGATGGTGACCGCCTCGGCCCCTTCGGGCCGCAGCTCTTCCTTGCGCACGTCGCGCACCCAGCACCGCGCCTCCTCCAGTGTGAACTCGCGCCGCGAGCCGGTGCTGTTGAGGCGGCCGCTGGGCAGATCGCCCTTGCGCACCCGGTAATCCACCTGGCCCTTGTCCAGCCCGGTCAAGGCCATCAGCTGCGTGGTGGAGAAGGTGGGCGCCTTCTTGCGCGCATCGGGGGCCAGCATGGCACCGCGCACCTGCGCCACGATGGACTTGACGCGCTCGGCCTGCTCGGCAATGGCCTCCAGGCTGATGCTGCGCGCACCGTTGATCAACAGGGATTCCACAAACAGTCCTTTCACGCGCCGAAGTTGCAACAGCGGCGGATTCTATAGAGAACGCGAATCGAGTCAGTACACGCTGAAACTGCGTCTTGCTCTGACGGCAATGCGGAAAAGCCGGACGCTTTGCAGCGCTCCCAAGGCTTGCTCAAGGTCGTCGGATCTTCAAAGAAGTTCAACAATTCAAGATTTCGGGCCTGTGGAAAACCGAATTTTATTCAATAAAAACAATGACTTATGTGAATGAACCGTCCGGCATTTCCCAAGGATGCGTCCCGGAACGGGCCGGGATGCGTCCGGCAATTCCGGCGAACTGTCTGGCCGTTCGCGAAACGTCCTGGTTTTCCAGCCCAGCGCGTCGTCCGAGGCGATATAGAGACATTCACGGCTTTCAAATGCACCGTTGAACCCAAACCGATGCCCTGGCAAGTCTCCAACTGTCCGGCTTCTCCGGGCCCGGTCGGCCATGGGCTACGGGTCAAGCGTCCGCCTTTTTGACGGGCTGCCAAGTCGCCAAACCAGCGCATGTGTCCGGCTTTTCGGGGGCTTCCGCCCGTGAACTGTCGCCTGAGGACGTAGAAGTTGCGCGCCACGGCTTTGTCAAATCGCATGGCATGTGTCCGGCTTTTCCAGGACAGAAGCGTGCTGCTCCACTTGAGCTGTCCAGGACCAGCCGGACATATACTTCGGCATGGCGAAGTCCTCGATCCCGGCGAAGAAGGAAGCACCGGCCGGCACGTTGAACAAGCCGGTGGCGGCGCTGGCCATCGTGCCGCTGAACAAGAGCCTGACGCTCACCGCGCGCAAGGCCTACAACGTGATGCTGCACATCGCGCAGCGTCAGGGCGATACCGGCGATGCCGGCTTCAGCGCGCCGCTCAATGCCATCCTGCGCGGCTTCGGCGTGGGCTCCAACGTCGCCACCGACGCCAAGCGCTACATCGAGCAGATGATGTCCACCAAGATCGAGTGGCGCCCGCTGAGCCGGGGTGAGCAGTGGAGCCTGCCGTCTGCGGAAACTTCGGCCGCGGCGGGGGAGGGCGAGGCGGTGGAGGCGCGCGACGAGCTGCGCATGTTCAACATGCTTTCCGAGGTGCGGCTCTACAAGAAGAACGGCGAGAACTGGGTCACCTGGTTCTACCCGCCCACCATCAAGCAGCAGATGCTGGGCCCCAACCGCTGGGCGCGGCTGGAGCTGGAGACCATTGCCCGGCTGGGCACCTACACCGCGGTGGCGCTGTACGAGATCTGCGCCCGCTACCGCGACAACCCCGGCGGCGTGACGCTGCGCCAGCACTGGAGCTGGTGGGTGGCGGTGCTCAAGGGCTCGGAGCTGGCGCGCCAGCGCGAGTGGCGCAAGTTCAAGAACGAGTTCGTCAGCCCGGCGATCCGCGACATCAACGAGGTCAGCGACATCGAGATCGAGCTGCTCGAATACAAGGAGGGCAGGGCCATCGCCGAGGTGCAGTTCGCCGTGCGCCGCAAGCAGGGCCTGGAGGCCGCGCCGCGCATCGAGCAGCCGGCCGACGTGGCGCAGGTGTCGCGCGCGCTGGCACTGGGCATCCGCGAGGCCGACGTGGACGCCTTCATCGAGCGCTACGGCGAAGCCGCGGTGGGTCGGGCGCTGGACGCGATGCAGCGCTACGCCGGCAGTGCCGCCAGCAAGCCCATCCTCAACAAGGCGGCCTACCTGAAGACCATCCTGGCCGGGCTGGAGAACGAGGCCCGGGGCAGCCTGCCCGCGGCGCCCGGCTCGTCTGCCGCACCGGCTGCGCCGCGGACGCCGCCACTGCCCGGCGCGGCTGCGCCTGCGGTGCAGGACGAGCGCGCCCAGGCGCTGGCCCAGGCGCGGCAGGCCTTCGAGGCGCTGGCCGAGGCGGAACAGGCCGCGTGGATGGCGCGGCTGCGCGCGCATGTGCTGGCCACCGGCACGGCCTCGCCCACGCTGCTGCGCCGCCTCGATGCGCGGCAGTGGCAGTCGCCGCTGGTCCTGGCCAGCATGGCGCGCTTCTACCTGGAGCAGCAGGGCCGTTCCTGAAGGCGGCCGGGCGCACGCAGCCCATGGCCGGACCGCTGCCGATTCAGTTCGCGAGCGCCCGTCCCGCAACGCGGCGGCGCAGCAGCACCAGCAGCCCCAGGCCTGTACCCGTCAGCAGCAGTGCGGAGGGCTCGGGCACGGTCGTGACTTGCACGCGGAAGGCGCCGGCGTTGTTGCTCCACTCCGCGCCGTCCATGGTGCCCAGGAACAGCCGCGTCGCGCCCTCCGGGGCGAAGAAGCGCTGCTCGCGGCCGGAGCCGCGCCCGGTGAGCCCATCGCCGATGAAGAACGGCTGCTGCAGCTCGGGATGGAGGCTCAGAAAAGCGCGGCCCAGCCCCGCGGACGAGAAGTCCAGCATGGCCGGCGTCGCCTGCGCATCGGGTGGGTTGGGGCCCAGGAACACGCCGATCAGCGAATTGATGGGCGCGCGCACGTCGGACAGGCCGTTGAACGGCCGGTGGTTGAAGACGTCGGCCGCGCCGTTCTGCCCCGCGATGGGGCCGTCGGGACCAGGGAAGGCCCGGCCGCAATCCGGGCAGCAGATGACGCTCGGACTGTCCGCGCCGCAGTTGGCCACGGCGCCGGTCACGCGGAAGGACAGAGCGCGTGAGCCCCGCAGTTCCAGCCCCTGCACCAGGACCGGCGACTGGAAGGGCGCCGTATCGAACTCGTCCACGGTGCCGGCCGGAGCGCCGGCCAGCCAGGGGTTGGATGTGCCGGGTACGTGGACCCGGATGGTGGCGCCGGCCAGCGACGAGGCCAGCGCCAGCAGAGCCACGAGAGCCAGACGCAGGAGCCGGGGCATGAGCAAGCCCGCCGGCGGCGGTGCATGAAAGGCATGAGCACGCATGAGCCTGATCCTCCAGTCCGGGGTGGAAATGGAGGAGGCAGAGTAGGAAGCGGCCCATGCCCGGCACATCCCGCCCGTGGGCTGGCTGGAGGCGGGGGGTACGGAAACATGCAGTCGCAGGCGTCAGGACCCTGCAGCGCCTGTCCCACCCCGCTTGCACTTCAGTACGTTCGCACGCGGCTGTTCAGGTAGCTGTGACCGGAAGTGAGCGCGCCGACGGCAGCGCCAGTGCCAGGCTGGCGCCGTGCCCGGCGCGATTGCGGATCAGGGCGCGCGGGGCGCGCCCGGCAGTTCATCAGGCCGGGCGTGCCTGGGCGATCTGCGCCAGCGCTGCCTGCAGGCCGGCCACGCCGCCCACGCGCTGGTCGTTGATGAAGACCTGCGGCATCTGCCGCACGCCGGGGCCGCAGCGCTCGTAGAAGGCCAGGCGCTGCGCCTCGTCATCGATCTGGATGACCTCAAAGGGCAGTCCGCGGCTCTCCAGCAGCTTCTTGGCGGTGTCGCACTGGGGGCAGGCGCTCTTGCTGTAGACGACGATCTTGAGGTTCATGGCGGCTTGCAAAAAGGCGCGAGTATCGCCGCCCCCGGCGCGCCGGGCCGGCCGCGCGGGCTCAGTGCGGCACCCAGCGCGCGATGCGGGCAAACAGCTTCTTCAGGTCCTCGGCCTCGTAGCGGCCCAGGCCCGGATCGTCGTTGGCGGCGAAGGCGTCCGCGATCTCCTGCCAGTCGGGCTCCAGCAGGTGCTGGCGCGCCAGCGCCAGCAGCGGGCCTTCCTCCTGCGTCATGTGGGCCCACAGCGCGGTGGCGAAGGTCTGCACCGTGTCCTGCAGCGCCGGCAACGCCTCCGGCGCGCCGGCGGCGCAGCGGTCCACCAGCCGCGTCATGCGCCGCACCGCCTCGTACTCGGCCTCGTGCTGGCGCTCCAGCTCCTCCAGCAGCGTCTGTGCGCCGGGGTGGCGCTGCAGCAGCCGCGCGTGCAGGTGGCGCTCTTCCTTGGGATGGTGCAGCCGCTCCGGAAAGTCGCGCAGGTACTGCAGCATGGGCCGCAGCGTCACCACGTCCAGTCGCCCGCCCTGGCGCGCCTCGGCCACCAGGGCCAGCATGCCCTTGACCACCACCGCCATGGAGCGGTGCTCGTCGAGCAGCGCGGCCGTGGCGCGCTCGGCCGCCGTCAGCGGCTCGTCGCGCTCGATGCGCGTCACCAGCACCGGCATCTTGGCCTGGCGCAGCACCTTCTCGGTGTGCGAGCCATGCCGCCAGGTGCGCATGCCGCGCAGGCCGTGCGAGGCCATCACGATCAGGTCGCAGCCCAGCTCCTGGGCCACCTCCAGGATCGCCTGCGCGGGCCGCTCGGTGATGCGGGCCTGGGTGGCGCAGGGCACGCCCAGCGCGGCGGCCTCGGCCTGGGCCTTGCCCAGCAGCGCGTCGCTGTCGCCCTGCGCCTCCAGCGCGAACAAGGCCGGATGGAAGTCGCGCAGCTGCGCGCCCTCGCCGGTGGCGCCAAGGTCGGGCCTGGCATGGAAGAAAGTGATGCGCGCCCCCAGGCGCTGCGCAAGCTGCGTGGCTTGCGCAATGTTCAGGGTGGACAGCGCGGAGCCGTCCACCGGCACGAGCAGGTGCTGGTACATGACAAAACTGAGACACAACCAGCCGCCAGTGTGGCCGTGCGCGGGCGCCGCCGGCTGGACCTGTCTCAAGCCCGCCACGCCGGCGCGCCGGCCGGCGTGAAGGGCGCACGAAGCTGCGGTGCGCCGCGCGGCTTAATGCGGCGCCTGGACGTGCAGCAAGGCGTTGAGCTGGTCCACCAGCGGCACCCAGTCCGCGTCGTCGTGGAACTCCTCGTTCAGGAACTGCGCCTGCGCAGGCGTCCAGAAGGGTGCGTCGGCCAGCCGCATGCCTTGGGGCAGCGGCCGGTGCATCTCGATGAAGCGCTCGATCTCGGCCCTGGAGCTGGGCAGTCCCAGCTGATCGAACAGCTCTTTCAGGTCGTGGTTTGGAAGTTCCATGGCGGTGCCTTTCCCTTGCATTGGTCGAACGGGCGGGTGGCGCCACGGCGCATCCATGGGCCGGCCCTGCACCGCCCGGGCAAAGCCCGGGCCCGCCTCTTCAATGCATGCGCACCTGGCCGTGGTCACCCATGTCCTTGGGTGGCTGGCCGGTCAGGGCCGCGCGCGCCATCTTGTAGAGCTGCACCGGCTTGCTCTCCTTGACGTCCCAGTACTCGGCGTGCGTGATGCGCACGCGCACCAGCACCACGTCCGGATCGTCCGGGCCGTTGGGGAACCAGGCCTGGGTGGGCGTGTTCCACAGCGCGCGGCGCAGCTGCGGGTCCTTCACCGCCTCGGCCAGGCCCGACACCGACACGTAGGTGTCGCTGGAGGTGTCGGCATAGGCGACGTTGACCTGCTGCTCGCGCTGCACGTCGGCAAAGGGCTCGCTGCTGCGCGACATGAAGAACCACAGCGCATCGGCCTCCTCGTCGCGGCGGTTCTGCGTCGTCATGGGGCGCGAGTGCAGATGGCCGTTCTCATGGCGCGTGGTGAACATGCCGAAGCGCATGCCCTTGATCATGTCCCACAACTTGCCGATGTCCTGGGTGTCCTGACTTGCGGTGGTGGGGTGTTGGCTGCCCATGCGTGCTTCCTTGTTGATGGTGGGCCGGAGCCCGGAAGCCGGAACTCGGCAAGGCCCATTCCCGCACGGGTGGCGCGGGCGTCACTCCCTGCCGGGCACCGGCGCGGCTGGCCGCGCCACTGCGGCGGGCGTAGCATCCCCGGCATGAGGATGGCTCGCCTGTGGCTGTGCAGCCTGGCCCTCGCCGCCGGGCTGGCCGGCCTCATGCAGCCCGTGGCCGGGGCGGGCGCCGGCGCTCCCGTGCTGACGCTGGCGGTGGCCGGCCCCATCGGCCCGGCCACCGCGCTGCGGCTGCAGCGCGCGCTGCAGCGGGCCCGGGAGCAGCAGGCCGCGCTGCTGGTGCTGCAGCTCGACACGCCCGGCGGGCTGGACGTGGCGATGCGCGACATCATCAAGTCGATGCTGGCCTCGCCCGTGCCGGTGGCGGTGTTCGTGGCGCCGCAGGGCGCACGCGCCGCCAGTGCCGGCACCTTCATCCTCTACGCCGCGCACGTGGCCGCCATGGCGCCCGCCACCAACCTGGGCGCGGCCACGCCGGTGGCGATCGGCCTGCCCGGCGGCGCGCCGGACAAGCCGCCCGCCGCGGCTTCGGCGCCCGACGCCATGACCGCCAAGCGCCTCAATGACGCCGTGGCCTACATCCGCGGCCTGGCGCAGCTGCGCGGGCGCAACGCCGACTGGGCCGAGCGCGCGGTGCGCGAGGCCGCCAGCCTGGACGCGCGCGCGGCGCTGGCGCAGGGCGTGATCGAGGTCATGGCCGCCGACCTGCCCGAGCTGCTGCGCCGCATCGACGGCCGCGAGCTGCAGCTGGGCGAGCGCCGCGTGCGCCTGGCCACCGCGCAGGCGCCGGTGCAGGTGCTGGAGCCCGATTGGCGCGACCAGCTGCTGGCCACGCTCAGCGACCCCGGCGTGGCGCTGGCGCTGATGACGCTGGGCCTCTACGGCCTGCTGTTCGAGTTCGCCAGCCCCGGCTTCGTGCTGCCGGGCGTGGTGGGCGGCGTGTCGCTGCTGCTGGGGCTGTACGGGCTGCAGATGCTGCCCATCAACCATGCCGGGCTGGCGCTGCTGCTGCTGGGCCTGGGCTTCATGGTGGCAGAGCTGTTCGTTCCCAGTTTCGGCGTGCTGGGGCTGGGCGGCCTGGCGGCCTTTGCCTTTGGTGCGGCCATGCTGATCGACAGCGGCACGCCGGGCCTGGCCATCCCGTGGACGCTGATCGCGCTGCTGTGCCTGAGCTCGGCGGCCTTCATCTTCGGCGTGGTGGGCCTGGCCCTGCGGGCGCGGCGCCGGCCGCAGGTCGGCGGCGCCGCGGCGCTGCTGGGCGTGCGCGGGGAACTGATCGAGCATGACGGCGACACGGGCTGGGCCCGCGTCAACGGCACGCCATGGCGGGTGCGCGGCGTGGCCGGGCTGAGGCCCGGACAGCCCGTGCAGGTCACGGGCGTGGACGGGCTGACGCTGCGGGTGCGCGCGGCCGAGCCCGGCAACGACAGGGAGGAGGTGCGCTGATGGACGCTTTGCTGCCCGCGGGCTTTTCGGTGCTGCTGCTGTTCGGCCTGCTGATGCTGCTCATCAGCGCGCTGCGCATCCTGCGCGAGTACGAGCGCGGCGTGGTGTTCCAGCTCGGCCGCTTCTGGAAGGTGAAAGGGCCGGGCTTGGTGCTGCTGATCCCCGGCATCCAGCAGATGGTGAAGGTGGACCTGCGCGTGCGCGTGATCGACGTGCCGGCGCAGGACGTGATCACGCGCGACAACGTCTCGGTCAAGGTCAACGCGGTGCTGTACTTCCAGGTCATCGATCCGCAGCGCGCCATCATCGCCGTCGAAAATTTCCTGGGCGCCACCAGCCAGCTGGCGCAGACCACGCTGCGCGCGGTGCTGGGCAAGCACGAGCTCGACGAGCTGCTGGCCGAGCGCGAGCGCATGAACCTGGACATCCAGAAGATCCTGGACAGCCAGACCGACAGCTGGGGCATCAAGGTCACCAACGTCGAGATCAAGCACGTGGACCTGAGCGAGTCGATGGTGCGGGCCATCGCGCGCCAGGCCGAGGCCGAGCGCGAGCGCCGCGCCAAGGTGATTCACGCCGAGGGCGAGCTGCAGGCCTCGCAGCAGCTGGCGCAGGCCGCCGAGATCCTGGGCCGCCAGCCGCAGGCGCTGCAGCTGCGCTACCTGGAGACGCTGACCGTCATCGCTGCCGACAAGAATTCGACCATCGTCTTCCCGCTGCCCGTGGACATCCTGGGCCCGCTGCTCGACACGCTGCGGCAGTCCGGGGCACGCCGGGACGTCTGAGCCACTTCACTCATCACACCAACCCACCGGGAGGACCATGCCTGCACTGCCGCCGCTCTACCGCGACTTCGCCACCCAGGACGACATCGACCGCCAGTACAACCCCTCGCTGGCGCTGTCCGACCCCGGCGCGGAAATGCGGCACTACGTCGACACCAGCCGCCTGGCGCGCGAGCGGCTGCGCTGCGTGCTGGACGTGCCCTACGGGCCGACCCGCGCCGAGACGCTGGACATCTTCCCCGCGGCGCGGCCGGGCGCGCCGGTGTTCGTGTTCTTCCACGGCGGCTACTGGCGCTCGCTCAGCGCCGCGGACTTCAGCTGCGTGGCGCTGGGGCCGCAGGCGCTGGGCATCACCACCGTGGTCGTCAACTACGCGCTGTGCCCGCGGGTGAGCCTGGACGAGATCACGCGCCAGGCCCGTGCCGCCGTGGCCTGGGTGCTGCGCCACATCGACGCGCATGGCGGCGACCCGGCCCGGCTCGCCATCGGCGGCCATTCCGCCGGCGCGCAGCTGGCGGCGATGTGCCTGGCCACGCCCTGGCTGCGCGACTACGGCCTGCCCGACGACCCCTTTGCCGCAGCGCTGCTGTTCAGCGGCCTGTACGAGCTGGAGCCGCTGCGCTGGAGCTACCTGCAGCCCATGATCCAGCTCGACGACGGCGTGATCCGCCGCAACTCGCCCGTGCGGCTGGTGCGGCCCTGTGCCACGCGCGCCTGGCTCACCTGGGGCGCGCAGGAGTCCGGCGAGTTCGCGCGCCAGTCCACCGACTTCGCCCAGGCCTGGCGCCGCTGCGGCAACCCGGCGGAGCTGGTGGCCGTCGAGAACACGCACCACTTTTCGGTCATCCACGGGCTGGAGGACCCGGGCAGCCCGATGTGCCGCTGGCTGGCCCGGGGACTGGGCATCAGGCCGGAGTGAGGATTGTTCTCTGCCGGTTGACCATCAAGTCAGTCGGGGCTTATTCACTGAGTTCACTGTTTCCCCAGGGTTGACGATCCTGCTGTAAGAAGCGGGCGGGCCATTTCATGTGGGGCAGGCCATGTGCTGCCAACCCCCGCGGCCCCAGCCCCGCATGGGGACGCGGGGCCGCTCGCCCCGCGTCGCTCCGGTGCCTGGGAAGGCACCCGCTCCGGGTCACCGTAACTGCCATCGGTGTAAGTCCCAGGGTATTCAGGCCCTTGGATGCCTTGTTTGCAGCGATTTATGTATACAAAATTGGCGCACGATCTGCGGACAAGACGCGACAGCGGCAGACGCGGACTCGGAGCCGTCACAAGACGACCTCAATGGAGCGATGGAGACAGCATGAACACGATCGCCACCGGAGTGGTTGCAGGCGATATCGCCGCACCCGCGCATGACGAGGAATCGAACGCGTTGATCAAGCCGGGCTACGACCCGCGGCTGACCAACGAGGACCTGGCGCCGCTCAAGCGCCAGAGCTGGGGCCAATACAACATCTTTGCCTTCTGGATGTCGGACGTGCACAGCGTCGGCGGCTACATCACCGCGGGCAGCCTGTTCGCGCTGGGGCTCTCCAGCTGGCAGGTGCTGGTGTCGCTGCTGGTGGGCATCTGCATCGTGCAGTTCTTCTGCAACCTGGTGGCCAAGCCCAGCCAGGTCACGAGCACGCCGTACCCGGTGATCTGCCGCGCCAGCTTCGGCGTGCTGGGCGCCAACATCCCGGCCGTGATCCGCGGCCTCATCGCCGTGGCCTGGTACGGCATCCAGACCTACCTGGCCTCGGCCGCCTTCATGGTGCTGGCGCTGCACTTCTTCCCGCACCTGGCGCCCTACGCCGACGTGCAGCAGCACGGCTTCGTGGGCCTGTCCACGCTGGGCTGGGTCGCGTTCATGGTGATGTGGGTGCTGCAGGCCATCGTGTTCTGGCACGGCATGGAGTCGATCCGCAAGTTCATCGACTGGGCCGGCCCGGCGGTGTACGTGGTGATGGGCGTGCTGTGCGGCTGGCTGGTGTGGAAGGCCGGCTGGAGCAACATCAACATGAACCTGGGCGGCGTGAAGTTCGAGGGCTGGGACGCACTGCCGGTGATGCTGTCGGCCATCGCGCTGGTGGTGAGCTACTTCAGCGGCCCGATGCTCAACTTCGGCGACTTCTCGCGCTACGGCAAGAGCTTCGACGCGGTGAAGAAGGGCAACTTCTGGGGCCTGCCGGTCAACTTCGTGTTCTTCTCGCTGCTGACCGTTCTGACCACCGCCGCGACGCTGCCGGTGTTCGGCGAGCTGATCACCGACCCGGTGCACACCGTCAGCAAGATCGACAGCACCACCGCCGTTGTGCTGGGCGCACTGACCTTCATGGTCGCCACCATCGGCATCAACATCGTCGCCAACTTCGTCTCGCCGGCCTTTGACTTCTCCAACGTCAACCCGCAGAAGATCAGCTGGCGCACCGGCGGCATGATCGCCGCGGTGGGTTCCATCTTCATCACGCCCTGGAACCTCTACAACAACCCCGAAGTCATCCACTACACGCTGGACATCCTGGGCTCCTTCATCGGCCCGCTGTTCGGCATCCTCATCGCCGACTTCTACTTCGTGCAGAAGCAGCAGGTCTTGGTCGACGACCTCTACACCCTGAGCCCCAAGGGCCGCTACTGGTATCAGAACGGCGTCAACCGCCGGGCCGTGGCCGCGATGGTGCCGGCGGCGCTGGTCCCGATGCTGTGCGTGGTGGTGCCCGACTGGCGCGGCGCGGCCAACTACGCCTGGTTCATCGGCACCGGCCTGGGCTTCGTCTTCCACGTGCTGCTGAGCCGCAAGCGCTGAAACGCCACGCCGTCGCGACCGCAACCTCTTTCCGGCCCCAGGCCCGCTCCCATGAAGATCAAGATCATCAATCCCAACACCACGGCCAGCATGACGGCCAAGATCGGCGCGGCGGCGCGCGCGGTGGCGCGCCCGGGCACCGAGATCCTGGCCGTGAGCCCGGCCATGGGCCCGGTGTCCATCGAGAGCCACTACGACGAGGCGCTGGCCGTGCCGGGCCTGCTGCAGGAGATCGCCGCGGGCGAGCGCGCGGGCGTGGACGGCTACGTCATCGCCTGCTTCGGCGACCCGGGGCTGGACGCCGCGCGCGAGCTGGCACGCGCGCCGGTGGTGGGCATCGCGCAGGCCGCCATGCACCTGGCCAGCCTGGTGGGCAGCTCCTTCAGCGTGGTGACGACGCTCTCGCGCACCAAGGGCCAGGCCTGGCACCTGGCGGAGCGCTACGGCATGAAGCGCTTCTGCGCCAACGTGCGCGCCTGCGAGCTGCCGGTGCTGGAGCTGGAGCAGCCGGGCTCCAACGCGCGCAGGCGCATCCTCGACGAGTGCCGCCGCGCGCTGGACGAGGATGGCTCCGACGCGCTGGTGCTGGGCTGCGCCGGCATGGCCGACCTGTGCCAGGACCTGGCGCAGGCGCTGGGCGTGCCGGTGGTGGACGGCGTCACGGCCGCAGTGCAGCTGGTGGAGTCGCTGGCCACGCTGGGCCTGCGCACCTCCAAGCGCGGTGAGCTTGCCGCCCCGCCGGGCAAGCCCATGCGCGGGCTGCTGCAGCCCTTCACCTTGCCGTCGCCGGACCTGCGCGCGGCTTGAGCCCGAGCACGGGCGGCCCGAAGGGGCTGCCTAGAATTCCGCATGTCCCGAACCAAGCGCTCCCTCCCGCCCGTCCCTCCTGAAGACAAGCCCGACAGCGCCGCGCCCGCCGCGGCGGGTGAGGCGCTGGATGAAAGCGCGGACGGCGCGGGGCAGGGTGCCGCGGTCCGCGGCGTCAGCGCCGAGGAGATCGCGCAGGACATCGCCACGGCCATCGTGGAAAAGCGCCTGCCCCCGGGCACGCGGCTGCGCGAGGAGGCGCTGGGCAAGGTCTACGGCGTCAGCCGCACCAAGATCCGCGCGGCGCTGCTGACGCTGTCGCGCGACAAGCTCATCCAGATCGTGCCCGACCGGGGCGCCGTGGTCAGCAAGCCCAGCGTGCAGGAGGCGCGCGAGGTGTTCGCGGTGCGCCGCGTGCTGGAGGCCGAGGTGGTGCGGCTGTTCGTGGCCCAGGCCCGGCCGCGCGACTTCGAGCGGCTGGAGCAGCACATCCACATCGAGCGCACCACGCTGGAGCCGCGCACCAGCGTGGGCAGCGCGCGCGAGAAGCTGCTGGGCGACTTCCACGTCGCCATGGCCGAGTGCACCGGCAACGTGACGCTGACGGAGCTGGTGCGCGAGATGGTGGCGCGCAGCTCGCTCATCGCCATGCTCTATCCCTCCAGCAACGACCCGCACTGCTCCAGCGACGAGCACGAGCAGCTGCTGCGCGTGTGCCGCCGCGGCGACACCGCCGCGGCCGTGGCCTGCATGAGCGATCACCTGCAGCGCGTGGAGGCCAGCCTGCGCCTGGACGCCGGCATCCCCGAGCGCCAGCTCGACCTGGTGAAGGCCCTGCTGAGCTGAGGCGCCCGCGCGCTTGGCCCGTGGCACCGGGCCGCGTCCCCAGGGGCGCACGCGCCGGGCGTGACGGATTGCACGCTCCGCTTCGACCCTGCGGGCACGTTGAATGCACCCGCGTGGGTAATCTGCGCGGTTTCTTCTAGTTCGAGCGCCCATGCACGAAGCTGTTTCCACGTCGGGGCGCGAGTCGGCCGCGGGGGGCCGCGGGCTCGCGGCGGGTTGTCAGGAGGGTGGCGTGTCGTGCGACCGCTTCCGGAGCCTGGCCGACATCCTGCCCAATCTGGTTTTCGAGGCCGATGCCCGCGGGGCCAACCTCTGGGCCAGCGCCGGTTGGGAACGCTACAGCGGCCTGACGGCGCAGCAGATGGCCGAGCGGGGCTGGTACCAGACCGTCCATCCCGAGGACCTGGCGGCCGCCCAGGCCCAATGGACGCAGCGCATTGCCGCCGGCGTCGAGTTCTCGTCGCGCCGGCGCATTCGGCGCCGTGATGGGCAGTGGCGCTGGCATCTGGTGCACGTGGTCCCCAGGCACGACGCGGCCGGCACGCTCGTCGGCTGGGTCGGCTCGGCCACGGACGTGGACGAGATGGTGCGCGCCGAGCAGGCGTTGGCCGAGCAGGAGCAGCGCGCCCGCTTTCTCCTGGGCCTGAGCGAGGGCCTGCGCGACCTGGCCAATCCGCAGGAGCAGATGGACGCCGCCACCGCCGCGCTGGGCGCGCAGCTGGCCGTGGCGCAGGTCGGCTACGGCGAGATCGACGGCTCGCCGGCGTGCATCACGGTGCACCGCGACTGGAACGACGGGCGCATTCCGTCGGTGGTGGGCACCTGGCGGCTGCCGGATTTCGGCCCGGCATACCTGGACGACATCGAGGCCGGGCGCACGGTCGCCATCCCGGACGTCGCGCGCGACCCGCGCACCAGCGCGCCCGAGGTGGTGGCCGCCTACGCAGGCATCCACACCCGCAGCATCCTGGACGTGCCGCTGGTCAAGCATGGGCGCCTGGTGGCGCTGCTGTTCATCCACCATCCCGAGCCGCGCCAATGGACGCCCACCGACATCGCGCTGGCGGAGCAGGTGTGCGAGCGGCTGTGGGCGGCCGTGGAGCGCGCGCGCGCCGAGCGGGCCCGCGACGCCAGCGAGGCCCACCTGAGCGCGGTGCTGGACGCGCTGCCCGTGGGCGTGGCCATTACCGATGCGCAGGGCCGGACGCTGCGTGACAACGCCGCGCTGCGCGCGCTGTGGGGCATGCCGCCCAACGCCGACCGCTGGGCGCAGTACGGGGATTGGGTGGGCTGGCATGCGGACACCGGCCAGCGCATCCAGGCGCATGAGGGGGGCCTGGCGCGCTCGCTGCTGCATGGCGAGGTGGTGCGTGGCGAGCTGGTGCAGTGCCAGCCCTTCGACGGCGGGCCGCGGCGCTTCCTGCTCAACAACACCGCGCCGGTGCTCGATGCGCAGGGGCGCTTTCTCGGCGGCGTGGCGGTGGTGATCGACGTCACCGCGCAGCGCGCGGCCGAGATGGAGCGCGAGAAGCTGCTGGCGGCCGAAACGCTGGCGCGCGAGCGCATCGAGCAGCTGCAGGGGCTCACGGCCACGCTGTCGGCGGCGCGCACGCCGCAGCAGGTGGCCATGGCGACGCTGCAGGCCGGCGTGCGTTCCATCGGGGCGAGCCAAGGCTCGGTGTACCGGCTCATCGATGGCGCGCGTGCGGGCGACACGGCGGAGCTGTTGGCGGCCGTCGGCTACGACGAGGCGGTGGTGCGGGCCTGGCGGCGCATCCCGGCCGACCTGGCGACGCCCGCGGGCGACGCCATGGCGCAGCGCCGGCCGGTGGTCATCGGCTCGGGGGCGGAGCTGGTGGCGCGCTATCCCGGGCTGAGCGAGCTTGTGGAAACCAGCAACTACCGCGGCACGGCCACCTTCCCGCTGCTGCTGTCGGCCGCCTTGAATGCCCCCGGGGGCCGGGAGGCCGCGGTGCTGGGCTTCGTGAGCTTCGACTTCGACCACGACCACGCGGTGAGCGAGGCGGAGCTGGGCTACCTGGGGACGCTGGCGCAGCTGTGCGCGCAGGCGCTGGAGCGCGCGCGCATGTACGAGGCCGAGCACGCGGCGCGCGCGCAGGTGGAGTCCATGCTGGCGGCCATCAGCGACGCCTTCTTCGCGCTGGACCGCGACTGGCGCTTCACCTACGTCAACGACCGCGCGCTGGCGGTGACGGGCTCGACGCGCGAGGAGGTGCTGGGCCACGTGGTGTGGGATGCCTTCCCGGACATCGTCGGGACGGTGTTCGAGCACCTGTACCGCCATGCCATGACGCAAGGCGTGCCGGTGGCTTTCGAGGCCTTCTACCCGCGGCTGGGCGTGTGGATGGAGGTGCGCGTCTATCCCGGTCCACAGGGGCTGGGCGTTTATTTCCAGGACGTCACGGCGCGGCGCGAGGCCGAGGAGCGGCTGCGCGCCAGCGAGGACCTGCTGCGGGCCATCTTCGAGGCGGCGCCGGTGGGGCTGGCTTTCGCCGAGGCGCCCGACGGACGCATCGTCAAGGCCAACCGCCAGCTCGAATCCATCCTCGGCCACCCGGTGCTGGAGGGGCACGGTGTGCAGGACTACGGCGACTACACCGCGTTCCACCCCGATGGCCGGCGTGTGCAGGCCCGCGAGCATGTGCTGGCGCGTGCGCTCGCGGGCGAGGAACGGCCGGAAATGGAACTGCTCTACCACCGGCCGGATGGCCGCCAGGCCTGGGTGCGGGCGGTGGCCACGCCGCTGCGCCATGGCTCGGGGACTGTCACCGGCGCGCTCATGGTGCTGGACGACATCGACCAGCAGCGCCGCGCCAGCGAAGCCTTGCAGGAACGCACGCAGCAGCTGGCCCAGGCGCGGCTGCGGCTGGACATGGCCCTCACCGCCGGCCGCATGGGCGTGTGGGACTGGATCGTGCCCACGGGCGAGGCGTACTGGAATCGCCAGATGTACGAGCTGCTGGGGCTGCCGGTGCGCGAAGACGGCGCGGGGCAGGGTGAGGTGTTCAACGCCATGGTGCATCCCGAGGACCGGCCCGCCTACGACCAGAAGCTCGCGCGGGCATTGAGCGACGGCAGCATCTTCGAGATGGAGTTCCGCCTGCTGCGCCTGGATGGGCAGCTGCGCTGGGTGCTCGGACGTGGACAGGCCATGCTCGATGAGGATGGACAGGTGCTGCGCATGGCGGGCGTGAGCCTGGACATCACGGCGCAGAAGACGGCGCAGCTGGCGCTGGCGCGGGCGCTGCAGGACAAGGACCTGCTGCTGTACGAGGTGCACCACCGCGTCAAGAACAACCTGCAGGTCATCAACTCGCTGCTGTCGCTGCAGCTGCGCAGCGTGACGGACCCGCAAGGGCGCCGCGCCATCGAGGAGGCCGCGGCACGGGTGGGCGTGATGGCGCGGCTGCATCAGGAGCTGTACCGCTCGGACCGCCACGGCATGCTGGACCTGGCGCACTGGCTGCGGCGCCTGGCCCTGGACACGCTGCGCCTGCTGGATGGCGACCGGCGCATCGCGCTGGATTTCGAGGCCGACGCGGGCCTGCTCCTGGGGGCGGACCAGGTGGTGCCGCTGTCGCTGGCGGTGTCGGAGCTGCTGACCAACGCGGTGAAGTACGCCTTCCCGCCGGGGCGTACCGGCACGGTGCGGTTGCGGGTGCACCGCCACGCGCAGGAGCTGCGCGTGCTGGTGGCCGACGACGGCGTGGGCCTGCCGGCGGACTTCGACCTCGAAGCCTCCAGCGGCCTGGGCATGCGCATCATCCACGCGCTGGTGCGGCAGATCGATGCCAGGCTGCAGGTGCTGGAGCGCCGGGCCGGCGCGGCCTTCTGCCTGGACATGCCGCTGCCAGCCCCGGCTGCGGGCTGAAGCCCGCGCCGCGGCCCCCGCGCGTTGCCGACCGTGCAGCCCCGGGCGAAGATGGCGCCGCGACCCCCGGGACGGCGCCACGCGGACCCGGGCCCGGCGGGAGGCCGCATGTGGAGGACCCTGGCATGAGCACCGAACGGATCGTTGCGGAGGAGGGCGCGCAGCTCGACTTCAGCCGCGACATGAGCTATGGCGACTACCTGCACCTGGAGCAGGTGCTCAGCGCGCAGCACCCGCTGTCGGCGTCGCACGACGAGATGCTGTTCATCATCCAGCACCAGACCAGCGAGCTGTGGATGAAGCTGCTGCTGCACGAGTTGCAGGCCGCCATGGCCTGCGTGCGGCGCGACGAGCTCAGCCCCGCCTTCAAGATGCTCGCGCGCGTGACGCGCATCCTGGAGCAGCTGGTCAGCGCCTGGACGGTGCTCTCCACCATGACGCCGCCGGAGTACAGCGCGATGCGCCCCTTCCTGGCCAATTCCAGCGGCTTCCAGAGCGCGCAGTACCGCTGCATCGAGTTCGCGCTGGGCAACAAGAACGCCGCCATGCTCAAGCCCCATGCGCATCGCCCCGAGCTGCTGGCGCGGGTGGAGGCGGCCTGGCGCGCGCCCTCGCTCTATGACGAGTCGCTGCGCCTGATGGCGCGCCGCGGCCTGGCCGTGCCGGCCTCGCACCTGGAGCGCGACTGGACCCGGCCCTACCAGGCGGACCCCGGCGTGGAAGCGGCCTGGCTGGCGGTGTACCGCGATCCCGAGCACCACTGGGAGCTGTACCAGCTGGGCGAGAAGCTCACCGACCTGGAAGACGCGTTCCGGCTCTGGCGCTTCCGCCATGTCACGACGGTGGAGCGCATCATCGGCCTCAAGCGCGGCACCGGCGGCACCGGCGGCGTGAGCTACCTGCGCAAGATGCTGGAGGTGGTGCTGTTTCCGGAGCTGTGGCAGCTGCGCACCGACCTCTGATACCGGTTCCACTTTGGTCGTGAAATGACCCGTTCGTACTGAGGTATCGAAGTACGAATCCGACAGGCTGCGATGGCGGCACCGCGGCAGGGGCCGTTCATCCTTCGATACCTCAGGACGAACGGGATGACTTCACTCAGAAGCCAGAAGTGGAATGAAACCCCGCTTCCCGGGCGGCCTGGTGCGTGGAAACCGAAGCCGGCCCGGGGCCGCGCCGTGCCAGCATCGCCGGCGCATCCGCGGCAGTGCCTGCCGCGGTGCCATGACGGCCGGCCGACCCAGGGACGGCCGCAGGCGCAGCAGCAGGAGAGCCCGTGCATTCGGCGAAGGAAGTACCCCGCATGGACGGCGATGTCCGGCCCGCTCCGGCCCGCACCGCCCAGGGCCATGAGCTTCAGCGTTCACTGAGCTGGAGGGATGCCTTCTGGGTCACCAGCGGCGTGCCCGCCGGCGTGCTGTTCACCATCGGCGGCGTCTCCGCCACGGTGGGCAAGCCGGCCTGGCTGGTCTGGATCGTCGCGATCGTGATCGGCTTCGCGCAGAGCTTCGTCTATGCCGAGGTGTCCGGCCTGTACCCGCACAAGTCCGGCGGCACCTCGGTGTACGGCGCGCTGGCCTGGGTGCGCTACGGCAAGCTCATCGCGCCGGTGTCGGTGTGGTGCAACTGGCTCGCCTGGTCGCCCGTGCTGGCGCTGGGCACCAGCCTCGGGGCGGGCTACGCGCTCACCACGCTGTTTCCGGCCGATGCGCTGGTCAACACCTGGCAGCTCACGCTGCTGGACCTGGGCTTCGTGCGCAAGGGCCTGACACTGCGGCTCAATGCCAATGCCCTGCTGGCGACGGCCTTCCTGCTGCTGACCTTCAGGCTGCAGCACAGCGGCGCCGCCGCCGCCGCGACCACGCAGCGCATCCTGGGCCTGGCCGCGCTGCTGCCGCTGCTGGTCATTGCCCTGGTGCCACTGTTCACGGGCGACATGCCGGCCTCGCACTTCCTGCCTCTGCTGCCGCTCACGCATGACGCCACCGGGGCGCCCGCGCCGGGCCGCTGGGACGCCGCGGGCCTCAGCGCCGCCATGGGCGCGCTGTTCCTGGCCTGCTGGGCCACCTTCGGCTTCGAGACGGCCGTCTGCTACACGCGCGAGTTCAAGGACCCGCAGCGCGACACCTTCAGGGCCCTGTTCGCTTCCGGGCTGCTGTGCCTGTTCATGTTCATCGCCGTGCCCATCGCCTTCCAGGGCTCGCTGGGCCTGCAGGGCATGCTGGCGCCGGGTATCGTGGAAGGCACCGGCGTGGGCGCCGCGATGGCCCGGTTCGTCGGCGGCGGGCCGCTGGTCTTTAACCTCATCGTGGTGATGCTGGTGCTGGCGATCCTGCTGATCGTCATGACCTCGATGATGGGCTCCTCGCGCACGCTCTACCAGTCCTCGGTGGACGGCTGGCTGCCGCGCTACCTCTCGCACGTGAACGAGCACGGCGCCCCGACGCGCGCGATGTGGACGGACCTGCTCTTCAACCTGTTCCTGCTGCTGATGTCGGACTACATGGCGGTGCTGGCCATCTCCAACGTCTGCTACATGCTGTTCGTGTTCCTGAACCTGCAGTCGGGCTGGATTCACCGCCTGGATCGTCCCGATTGGCCGCGCCCCTACCGGTGCCGGAACTGGCTGCTGGCGCTGGGCGCGCTGTGCGGCTTCATCGACCTGGCCTTCGTCGGCGCCGGGGCCAACTTCCAGGGCGAGCACACGCTGCGCAACGGCCTGGTGGCGGCGCTGCTGATCGTGCCGGTGTTCGCGTTCCGCCACTACGTGCAGGACAAGGGCCGCTTCCCCGGGTCGATGCGCCGCGACATGGCGCTGCCGCGGGCGCGTGCCGGCATGCTGCCGTACCTGGCGCTGGCCGGCGGCGCCCTGGTGCTGGGCCTGGCCGCGACGCTGGCCGTCATCCCGTGAGTGGCGCTCAGGCCAGCTCGGCCCGGTACTGCCGCAGCGCCTGCAGCACGATCTCCGACAGCCCCGCGCCCTGGGCCGCGTCGAGGTGCTGGTAGAGGCTGCGGCGCATGCGCGGCTCCCAGTAGCGCCGGATGTGCAGCGCCAGGTCGCGTCTCGCTTCTTCCGCCTCGGGCATCGCGACGAAGAAGTCGCCGATGCCGTTGGCCATCCGGATCAAGCGTTCGGTCTTCATGCGGGCAGATCCTCCAGGGTCAATTGTTCGGTGGCGCTGTAGGCGACCCAGTCCCGGCCGCGCGCGAAGCCGATCAGGCACAGCCCGGCCGCCTGCGCCGTGTGCACGGCCAGCGCCGTCGGGGCGGAAATCGCCGCCAGCGTGCCCACGCCGGCGCGTACGGTCTTCTGGACCATCTCGTAGCTGGCACGGCTGGTCACGGCAAAGAAGCCCTGCGCGGCATCGCGGCGCTCGCGGGCCAGCGCGCCGATGAGCTTGTCCAGCGCGTTGTGGCGGCCGACGTCCTCGCGCAGCAGCCGCAGCTCGCCCCGCGCGCCGCACCAGGCCGCCGCGTGCGTCGCGCCCGTGGCCGACTGCAGCGCCTGCCGCGCGCGCATGGCATCGAGCGCGCGCGACAGCGCCCCGGGGCCCAGGGCCAGCGGGGCCACGCGCCGCTCGCAGCGCGGCAGCGCCTGCTCCAGGCTCTCGGTGCCGCACAGCCCGCAGCCGGTGCGCCCGGCCAGCGTGCGCCGGCGCTCCTTCAGGCGCGCCAGGCAGCGGCTGGCGATCTCGACGTGCAGCACGATGCCCGTGGCCACGGGCTCCACCTCGACGTCGTGCACCTCGTCGGCCCGGTCCACCAGGCCCTCGCTGAGCGAGAAGCCGTAGGCGAAGTCTTCCAGGTCCAGCGGCGTGGCCAGCATCACCGCGTGCGAGATGCCGTTGTACTGCAGCGCCACCGGCACCTCGTCGGCCACGTCGTCGCCCGCCTCGCGCGGCACACCGCCCTGGCAGCGCAGGGTATGCAGGCGGCGGGCACCGGGAGGGGCGGCCATGGTTGCGGTGCTCATCTTCATTTCCCAACCACGCCGGCTGCGGCGCCCTCGCGCCGGCGCTCCAGCATGTCCAGCTGCTGCTGGTTGAACGCCGTGTAGCCGCGCTGCCACTCGGACGGCTGCGTGACCTTGCAGACCTGCACCGCGGTCACCTTGTACTCGGGGCAGTTGGTGGCCCAGTCGGAGCTGTCGGTGGTGATGACGTTGGCGCCCGACTCGGGGAAGTGGAAGGTGGTGTAGACCACCCCGGGCGCCATGCGCTCGCTCAGGCGGGCGCGCAGCACCGTCTCGCCGGCGCGGCTGGCGATGCCGACCCAGTCGCCCTCGGCAATGCCGCGCTCCTCGGCATCGTGCGGATGGATCTCCAGCCGGTCCTCGTCATGCCAGCGGTTGTTGGGCGTGCGCCGGGTCTGCGCCCCGACGTTGTACTGGCTGAGGATGCGCCCGGTGGTCAGCACCAGCGGGAAGCGCCGCGTGACCTTCTCGGGCGTGGGCACGTACTGCGTGATGACGAAGCGACCCCTGCCGCGCACGAAGCCATCGACATGCATGGTCGGCGTGCCGGCCTCGCCGGTGTCCTCGTTGCAGGGCCACTGCACGCTGCCCAGCCGGTCGAGCTTGGCGTAGCTCACGCCCTGGAAGCTGGGCGTGAGCGCGGCGATCTCGTCCATGATCTGCGCGGGATGCGCGTAGTCCATCGGGTAGCCCAGCGCGTTGGCCAGCTTGATGGTCACCTCCCAGTCGGCCAGCCCGCCCAGCGGCTTCATCACCTTGCGCACCCGCGAGATGCGGCGCTCGGCGTTGGTGAAGGTGCCGTCCTTCTCCAGGAAGCTGGAGCCGGGCAGGAAGACGTGCGCGTACTTGGCGGTCTCGTTGAGGAAGATGTCCTGCACCACCAGGCATTCCAGCCGCGACAGTGCCTCGGTCACATGCTGCGTGTCGGGGTCGGACTGCACGATGTCCTCGCCCTGCACGTACAAGCCCCTGAAGTCGCCTTCCAGCGCGGCCTCGAACATGTTGGGGATGCGCAGCCCCGGCTCGGCCGACAGCGCCACGCCCCAGGCGGCCTCGAACTCGGCGCGCACCGTGCTGTCGGAGACATGCCGGTAGCCGGGCAGCTCGTGTGGGAAGCTGCCCATGTCGCAGCTGCCCTGCACGTTGTTCTGGCCGCGCAGCGGGTTCACGCCCACGCCCTCGCGGCCGACGTTGCCGGTGGCCATGGCCAGGTTGGCGATGCCCATCACCATGGTCGAGCCCTGCGCGTGCTCGGTGACGCCCAGGCCGTAGTAGATCGCCGCGTTGCCGCCGGTGGCGTACAGCCGCGCCGCGCCGCGCAGCTCGCGCGCCGGCACGCCGGTGACGGCCTCCATGGCCTCGGGCGAGTTGTCCGCACGCGCCACGAACTCGCGCCACTGCTGGAAGCTGCGGTCCTCGCAGCGCTCGGCGATGAAGCGCTCGTCCAGCAGGCCCTCGGTGACGATCACGTGCGCCAGCGCGGTGACGAGCGCGACATTGGTGCCGGGTCGCAGCTGCAGGTGGTAGTCGGCCTTGATGTGCGGCGAGGACACCAGGTCGGTACGGCGCGGGTCCACGACGATCAACTTCGCGCCTTCGCGGATGCGCTTCTTCATGCGCGAGGCGAACACCGGGTGCGCGTCGGTCGGGTTGGCGCCGATGACCATGATCACATCCGACTTCTCGACGGACCTGAAGGTCTGCGTGCCGGCCGAGGTGCCGAAGGTCTGGCCCAGGCCGTAGCCGGTGGGCGAGTGGCACACGCGCGCGCAGGTATCGACGTTGTTGTTGCCGAAGGCCGCGCGGATGAGCTTCTGCACCAGGTACGTCTCTTCATTGGTGCAACGCGAGGACGTGATGCCGCCGACCGCATCGCGCCCATGCGCGGCCTGGATGCGCTTGAACTCGCCGGCGGCATGCGCGATGGCCTCGTCCCAGCTCACCTCCTGCCACGGGTCGGTGATCTTGGCGCGGATCATCGGCTTGGTGATGCGGTCCTTGTGCGTGGCGTAGCCCCAGGCGAAGCGGCCCTTGACGCAGGAGTGGCCGTCGTTGGCTTGGCCGTCCTTCCACGGCGTCATGCGCACGACCTGCTCGCCCTTGACCTCGGCCTTGAAGCCGCAGCCCACGCCGCAGTAGGCGCAGGTGGTGACCACACTCTTGGTGGGCATGCCCAGCGCCACCACGCTCTTGTCCTGCAGCGTGCCGGTGGGGCAGGCCTGCACGCAGGCGCCGCAGCTCACGCACTCGCTGTCCATGAACGCCTGGTCCTGGCCGGGCGAGACGCGGCTGTCGAAGCCGCGCCCGGAGATCGTCAGCGCGAAGGTGCCCTGGGTCTCCTCGCAGGCGCGCACGCAGCGGTTGCAGACGATGCACTTGCTCGGGTCGTAGCTGAAGTACGGGTTGGACTCGTCCTTCTGCGCCTGCAGATGGTTCTTGCCTTCGAGGCCGTAGCGCACGCTGCGCAGCCCGACGGCGCCGGCCATGTCCTGCAGCTCGCAGTCGCCGTTGGCGGCGCAGGTCAGGCAGTCCAGCGGGTGGTCGGAGATGTAGAGCTCCATCACGTCGTGGCGCAACTTGGCGAGCTTGTCGCTTTGCGTGCGCACCTTCATGCCGGCTTCGGCCGGCGTGGTGCACGAGGCCGGAAAGCCGCGCCGGCCCTCGATCTCCACCAGGCACAGCCGGCAGGAGCCGAAGGGCTCCAGGCTGTCGGTGGCGCACAGCTTGGGCACCGGGATGCCGGCCTCGCTGGCCGCGCGCATCAGCGAGGTGCCCTGGGGCACGGTGACGGACTGGCCGTCGATCTCCAGCGTGACCTGCTGGTCCGAGGCGCGCTTGGGCGTGCCGTGGTCAATATCGTCGTGAGGCAGCATCGCTTGGCTCCAGGGTCGTTCAGCCGCGTTCAGGCCGCCTGCTCGTCGTCGCCGAGCAGGCCGAAGTCTTGGGGGTAGTGGTCGAGTGCGGACAGCACGGGGTAGGGCGTCATGCCGCCCATGGCGCACAGGCTGCCGGCGAGCATGGTGTCGCACAGGTCGCGCAGCAGCCGCACCTGCTGCGGCCGGTTATGGTTGAGCACGATACGGTCGATGACCTCGACGCCGCGGGTCGAGCCGATGCGGCAGGGCGTGCACTTGCCGCAGCTCTCCGCGGCGCAGAACTCCATGGCGAAGCGGGCCAGCTGCGCCATGTCCGCCGAGTCGTCGTGCACCACCACGCCGCCGTGGCCCAGCACCAGGCCCTGCGCCGAGTAGGCGTCGTAGTCCAGCGGCAGGTCCCATTGCGCCTCGGGCACATAGGCGCCCAGCGGTCCGCCGACCTGGATGGCCTTGACGGGCCGGCCGCTGGCCGTGCCGCCGCCAAGGTCGAACACCAGCTCGCGCAGCGTCAGGCCGAAGGGCAGTTCGAACAGCCCGCCGCGCCGCACGTTGCCCGCCAGCTGGAACGGCAGCGTGCCGCGCGAGCGGCCGGCGCCGAAGTCGCGGTAGAAGGCCGCGCCCTGCTCCAGGATGGTGGGCACCGCGGCGAAGGTCAGCACGTTGTTGATGACCGTGGGCCGACCGAACAGGCCGCGCACCGCGGGCAGCGGCGGCTTCGCGCGCACGATGCCGCGCTTGCCTTCCAGGCTCTCCAGCATGGCGGTTTCCTCGCCACACACGTAGGAGCCGCCGCCCACGCGCACCTCGATGTCGAAGGCGATGCCCGAGCCCAGCATGGAATCGCCCAGCACGCCGGCGGCGCGCGCGGCGTTCAGGGCGTCCTGGAAGGTGCGGATCGCATGCGGGTACTCGGAGCGGATGTAGATGAAGCCCTTGCTCGCGCCCACGGCGACGGCGGCGATGGCCATGCCCTCGATGAGCAGGAAGGGGTCGCCCTCCATGAGCATGCGGTCGGCGAAGGTGCCCGAGTCGCCCTCGTCGGCGTTGCAGACCACGTACTTGCGATCCGCCTGGGCCTGGGCCACGGTGCGCCACTTGATGCCGGCCGGGAAGGCCGCGCCGCCACGGCCGCGCAGGCCCGAATCCAGCACCTGCTGCACGATGGCTTCGGGCGCCATGGCCAGCGCGGCCTTCAGGCCGTTCCACGGCACGGGCGCCAGCGGCTCGCCCAAGCCGCAGCGCGCAAAGCTCAGGCGCTGCTGGCGCTTGAATTCGGCGATGTCCTCGACCCGGCCCAGGCGCAGCGGGTGCGCCCCGCCGTGCAGCAGGCCGGCTTCGAACAGCGAGTGCACGTCCTGCGGCTGTACCGGGCCGTAGGCGATGCGGCCGGCCGGCGTCTGCACTTCCACCAGCGTTTCCAGCCACAGCAGGCCGCGCGAGCCGTTGCGCAGGATGCGCACGGGCAGGCCGGCGGCACCGGCCTGGGCGGCGATGGAGCAGGCCACCAGGTCGGCGTCAACGGCCAGCGCCGCGGCGTCGCGCGGGACGTAGACAGTGGCGGTTCCCATGGCGGCAACGTTCACGGCGCTCATCGCGGGCCTCCCACGTCGTCGAGCAGCTCGTCCAACCTGGCGGGCGTCATGCGGGCATAGGGCTGGCCTTCGAGCATCACCGCCGGCGCCATGGCGCACAGCCCCAGGCAGTACACCGGCTCGACGCTGCAGCCGCCGGCGCCCTGGGCATGCTGCAGCAGCTGCTCGCCGCCCATGCTGCGGCAGGCCTCGGCGCGGCAGACCTGCAGCAGCGGACCCTTCACGGGCTGCGTGCGGAAGTGGTGGTAGTAGGTGAGCACGCCGTGCACCTCGGCGCGCGAGAGGTTCAGCGCCTGGGCGATCTGCGCCACCGCCTGCTCCGGCACATGCCCGAGCGCGTCCTGCACGCCGTGCAGCACCGGCATCAGCGGCCCGTCGAGCTGGCCGCGTTCGGCGAGAACCCGGCCGACGGTCTGCCGGTCGTACGAATCGGTGTGGTTCATGCGATGTCCCCGTGGTGGGCCTGTGTTGCGGCGGACTATCCGAGGCGGCTTCGAGATCCGCCGTTGACTGCGGTCAACTTTTAAAAATCCAGGGAAAGCACCAAGGCGTCTGCTGTCGCAGGTGTTCCCTTCAAAACGATGCGTCAGCAACCTTGCGTGGAAATGCTGGCTTGGAGCCTCAGGTATTTGCCGCCAAGAGATTTGGTGAAGCGCGGTGGAACGACAGCCCCGGGAGGTCCCCGGGCACGTGTCACCCGGCGCTTAGGGACCTAGGGAAACCGCCTATCCGGATTTTTGGGTTATTGACCGCAGTCAATAGTTTTTCGGGGGTGCAGATCCGACATTGGGCCCGCCACCAACGGCCCCAATACCGAGGAGTGCAACCCATGAACCCGCAAACCACGGCTCCAGTAGCCTCTGCTGATATCCCGCGCGGCCCGATGTTCCGATGGGGACAGCTGCTCATAGGCGTCCTGTGCATGGCGATGATCGCCAACCTGCAATACGGATGGACCTTGTTCGTCAACCCAATCTCAGACAAATACGGCTGGTCGCGAGCAGCCATTCAGATCGCCTTCACCATCTTCGTCCTGACCGAGACCTGGCTGGTTCCCGTCGAGGGCTACCTGGTTGACAAGTTCGGCCCCCGGCCGGTCGTGCTGGGCGGCGGCCTGCTGTGCGGCCTGGGCTGGGTCATGAACTCCTATGCCGACAGCCTCACGCTGCTGTACATCGCCGCGGCGGTCAGCGGCCTCGGCGCGGGCGCCGTGTACGGCACCTGCGTGGGCAATGCGCTCAAGTGGTTCCCCGACCGCCGAGGGCTGGCCGCGGGCATCACGGCCGCGGGCTTCGGTGCCGGATCGGCACTGACGATCCTGCCCATCACCGCCATGATCAAGTCGTCGGGCTACGAAAGCGCCTTCTTCTACTTCGGCATCGGCCAGGGCGTGATCGTGATGCTGGCGGCGCTGGCCCTGCTCGACCCGAACAAGGTCATGAAGACGCTGAAGACGGCGGCCACGTCGCTGCAGCAGTCGCGCCGCGACTACGCGCCCACCGAGGTGCTGCGCAAGCCGGTGTTCTGGGTGATGTACCTGATGTTCGTGATGGTCGCCGCCGGCGGCCTGATGGCCACCGCGCAGCTCGCGCCCATCGCCAAGGACTTCAAGATCGCCGACGTGCCGGTGAGCATCATGGGCCTGGCGCTGCCGGCGCTGACCTTCGCCATGGCCATCGACCGCGTGCTCAACGGCCTGACGCGCCCGTTCTTCGGGTGGGTCTCGGACAAGATCGGCCGTGAGCAGACCATGTTCGTCGCCTTCGCCGTCGAGGCCGCAAGCATCTACGGCCTGTACCACCTCGGCCACAACCCGCTGGCCTTCGTGCTGCTCACCGGCCTGGTGTTCTTTGCCTGGGGCGAGATCTACAGCCTGTTCCCCTCCACCTGCGCCGACACCTTCGGCTCCAAGTTCGCCGCTTCCAACGCCGGCATGCTCTACACCGCCAAGGGAACGGCCTCGCTGCTGGTGCCCCTGTCCAGCGTGCTGGTGACCTCCAGCGGCAGCTGGGAGACGGTGTTCACCGTGGCCGCCGTGATGAACGCCGTGGCCGCGCTGATGGCCTGGTTCGTGCTGCGCCCGATGCGCCGCACGTTCATCGAGCGGGCCCGCCAGCAGGGCGCGGCGCTTGAGGCCAAGGACGCCAAGTCCTACGCCGGCGGCACCGCCTGACGCCTTCCCTGCACCCGCCAAGCCCGTCGGCCGGACCACGGTCCGGCCATGACGGCACCGCGCCCGGTGATGCCCACGGCATCCCGGTGCGCGGATCACCCAAGAACGTTGCAGAGACAACCAAGCGCTCAATTTTAGAAAATTGACCGCAGTCAATGGAACAAAACGGGACACCGGGCGAAAGTATCCCCAAGCCCGGTCCCGATCCCAGACCCACGGCGACACCGAACAGCCACCATCGAAGCACGAGGAACAACATGTCCACCGTCACTGAAAAGTCCCCGGCCACTCGCGTGGCAGCCCTTGCCGCCGGTGCGGTGGAGCTGAACGAGGAGATCAGCGTGCAAGAGCAGGAGCAGCAGCTCACCGACGGCTTCCATCTCGTCATCGACGCCCTGAAGCTCAACGGCATCGACACCATCTTCGGCCTGCCCGGCATCCCCATCACCGACCTCACGCGCCTGGCCCAGGCTGAAGGCATGCGCGTGATCTCCTTCCGCCACGAGCAGAACGCCGGCCACGCCGCGGCGGCGGCGGGCTTCCTGACGCAGAAGCCGGGCATCTGCCTGACGGTGTCGGCTCCCGGCTTCCTCAACGGCCTGACCGCGCTGGCCAACGCCACGACCAACTGCTTCCCGATGATCCTGATCAGCGGCTCCAGCGAGCGCGAGATCGTGGACCTGCAGCAGGGCGACTACGAGGAGATGGACCAGCTCAATGCCGCCAAGCCCTTCTGCAAGGCCGCGTTCCGCGTGCTCCATGCCCAGGACATCGGCATCGGCATCGCGCGCGCCATCCGCGCCGCGCTGTCCGGGCGTCCGGGCGGCGTGTACCTGGACCTGCCCGCCAAGCTGTTCTCGCAGACCATGGAGGCTGAGGCCGGCCGCCGCTCGCTGATCAAGGTGCAGGACCCGGCACCGCGCCAGCTGCCCGCGCCCGACACCGTGGCGCGTGCGCTGGACCTGCTCAAGGGCGCCAAGCGTCCGCTGATCCTGCTGGGCAAGGGAGCGGCCTATGCGCAGGCCGACGCGCAGATCCGCGAGCTGGTCGAGCGCAGCGGCATCCCCTACCTGCCCATGTCCATGGCCAAGGGCCTGCTGCCCGACACCCACGTGCAGTCGGCCGCCGCCGCGCGCTCCTACGTGCTGGCCGAGGCCGACGTGGTGATGCTGGTGGGCGCGCGGCTGAACTGGCTGCTCTCGCACGGCAAGGGCAAGACCTGGGGCGCGGTGCCCAAGCAGTTCATCCAGATCGACATCTCGCCCACCGAGATCGACTCCAACGTGCCCATCGCCGCGCCGCTGATCGGCGACATCGGCTCCTGCGTCGCGGCACTGCTCGACGGCATCGGCGCCGGCTGGCAGAAGCCGCCGGCGGAGTGGACCAGCGCCATCGCGCAGCGCAAGGACAAGAACCTCTCGAAGATGGCGCAGACGCTGGAAGCCATCGTCGCGCCGATGAACTTCCACAGCGCGCTGGGCGTGGTCCGCAAGGTGGTGCAGGAGCGCCCGGACGCCGTCATCGTGAACGAGGGCGCCAACACGCTGGACTACGCACGCTCCATCGTGGACATGTACGAGCCGCGCAAGCGCCTGGACGTGGGCACCTGGGGCGTGATGGGCATCGGCATGGGCTTCGCCGTCGCGGCGGCGGTGACCACCGGCAAGCCCGTCATCGCCATCGAGGGCGACAGCGCCTTCGGCTTCAGCGGCATGGAGGTCGAGACCATCTGCCGCTACGAGCTGCCGGTGTGCATCGTCATCTTCAACAACAACGGCGTCTACAAGGGCACGGACGTGAACGCCTCCGGCGGCAGCGACCCGGCGCCCACCGTGTTCGTCAAGAACGCCCGCTACGACTTGATGATGACGGCCTTCGGCGGCCACGGCGTGACCGCCACCACGCCCGATGAGCTGGGCCGCGCCCTGCGCGAGGCCGTGGCCTCCGGCCGGCCCACGCTGATCAACGCCGTCATCGACGAGACGGCCGGCACCGAGAGCGGCCGCATCACCAACCTGAATCCGCAACGCGCGGCCACCAAGAAGTAAGCCGCACCAACCCCAACCCACCCATCGCACTCACACAAGGAGACAGATCATGACGACGAAACCTCTCGACGGCATCCGCATCATCGACTTCACGCACGTGCAGGCGGGCCCCGCGTGCACCCAGCTGCTGGCCTGGTTCGGCGCGGACGTGATCAAGGTGGAGCGCCCGGGCTCGGGCGACGTCACGCGCAACCAGCTGCGCGACATCCCCGACGCCGACGCGCTCTACTTCACGATGCTCAACAGCAACAAGCGCTCGCTCACGCTCGACACCAAGACGCCCGACGGCAAGGAGGTGCTGGAAAAGCTCATCCAGCGCTCGGACGTGATGGTGGAGAACTTCGGCCCCGGCGCGCTGGACCGCATGGGCTTCACCTGGGAGCGCATCCTGGAGCTCAACCCGCGCATGATCCTGGCCTCGGTCAAGGGCTTCAGCGACGGGCATCACTACTCGGACCTGAAGGTGTACGAGAACGTGGCGCAGTGTGCCGGCGGCGCGGCCTCGACCACGGGCTTCTGGGACGGCCCGCCCACGGTCAGCGCCGCGGCGCTGGGCGACAGCAACACCGGCATGCACCTGGCCATCGGCATCCTCACGGCGCTGCGCGGCCGCGACCAGACCGGCAAGGGTCAGAAGGTGGCCGTGTCCATGCAGGACGCCGTGCTCAACCTGTGCCGCGTGAAGCTGCGCGACCAGCAGCGCCTGGAGCGCGTGGGCTACCTCAAGGAGTACCCGCAGTACCCGCACGGCACCTTCAGCGACGCGGTGCCGCGCGGGGGCAACGCCGGCGGCGGCGGGCAGCCGGGCTGGGTGCTCAAGTGCAAGGGCTGGGAGACCGACCCCAACGCCTACATCTACTTCACGGTGCAGGACCATGCCTGGGCGCCGATCTGCCGCGCGCTGGGGCGTCCGGAGTGGATCGACGATCCGGCCTACAACACGCCCGACGCGCGCCAGCCGCACATCTTCGAGATCTTCAAGACCATCGAGGAATGGCTGGCGGACAAGACCAAGTACGAGGCGGTGGACATCCTGCGCAAGTTCGACATCCCCTGCTCGCCGGTGCTGTCGATGAAGGAGATCGCACGCGACGAGTCGCTGCGCAAGAGCGGCTCCATCGTGGAGGTGGACCATCCCAAGCGCGGCAAGTACCTGACGGTGGGCAGCCCGATCAAGTTCTCGGATCTCAAGCCCGAGATCACGGCGTCACCGCTGCTGGGCGAGCACACCGACGATGTGCTGGCCGAGCTGGGCTACGACGCCGACAAGATCGCCACCTTCCACGCTGTCGGCGTGGTCTGAGGCCCCAGGCAAGGAGACGACCATGCGCCCCGTCGTTGTCCTGAGAGCCTCGGCACCGGAGGGCGCGATCGACCACGCGGCGTACCTGGCGGCAGGCGGCTATCGCCTGCTCAAGCGCTGCGTCGCGGGCGAGATCGAGGCCGACATGGTGCTGCAAAGCGTGGGTGACAGCGGCTTGGGGGGCGCGCAGGGCCCCGCCGCCGTGGAGTGGGAGCGCGTTCACCGCGCGCCCACGCCGCGGGCGATGGAGGTGTGCGTGAGCCTGGCCCGGCGCGCCGACTCCACCGCCGGCGCGCTGCTGGAGCGCCATCCGCATCGCTGCTTCGAGGGCATGCTGATCGCGGCCTGGGCGGTGGGCGCATCGCGCATCCGGCTGCTGGTGCGCGGCGGGCACGCCGCGCTGCAGGCGATGCTGGCCGCGGAGCTGGTGAAGCTGCGCAAGCGCCGGCCCTATCCCGGCATGCCGGACATCGTGCTGGGCTGGGACGACTCGCCCCAGGCCGACGATGGCCTGCCCACGCTTCGGCAGGGCATCGAGACGCTGTACTGGGTGCCCGACATCCTGGAGCGCGGCGCGGCGTGGTTCCTGGCCCAGGGTCGCGGGGGCAGGGCGGCGCTGGCTTGAGTCCTGCAAAGGCCGGGGGCGCGCAACACGCGTCCCCGGCCTTTTGCCTTGCGGCGCCGCTCAGATCTTGCCGCGCTGCTTCAGCCGGCTCAGCGTCTCGGCCGTCAGGTTCAGGTGCGCGGCCAGCTCCTTGCGCGGGATCTGCTCGTCGAGGTGGGGATGCTTGCGTAGGAAACGATGTACGCGGCCCGGCGCGTCGAGCAGGTGCAGCGTGATGGTGTGGGCCATGATCTCGCTCATGATCCTCATCACGTGGTACTCGAACACTTCCTTGAACTTCGGGTGCCGGTCGATGAACTCGACCCACTTGGGCATCGGCAGCTTGGCCACGCGGCCCTTGGTCACGCCGATGATGCTGTACGGCGTGGGCGTGTTCAGGCGCCATGCCGCGTAGCTGGTTTCGATGTCGTTCTCGCCGGCGAAGCGCAGGATCATCTCCTTGGCGTCGGCGTTGGTCACGGCGCGCTTGAGCACGCCTTCGAGCACGAAGTACTGCTCCATCTCGTGCACGCCCTGGTGCAGCAGGTAGTCGCCCTTGTTGAAGTCGCGCACCTCCAGCAACGCTTCGAGCTCGTCGCGCTCCTCGTCGCTCATCTCCTTGAGCACCACGTTCTGCTTGAGCTGAACGTGAATGACGTTGCGCTGCCGGTGTTTCTCTACGGAAGAGATCAGAGCAGTCACTGCTTAACACCCTGGGGTATTTACTGATGAAGCCGATTGACTGCAGTCAACGGCGCAAAGAAGAGCGGATTTCTACCATAGCTCGCCAATGAAGCTCGATTCCTGAGCACGGACAACCGGAGCGTGGCCATGACGACACCTGTCGATGGCATCCGCTCATGAACAAGGAGACGATCATGCGCCCCGTCAATTTTGAGCAGCTGGTGCGGTCCATGGGCGACGCGGTGATCGTCACCGACGCCGCGGGCGCCGTGGTGCTGTGGAACGAAGCCGCGACACGCATCTTCGGCTTCAGCGAGGCCGACGCGATGGGCCAGTCGCTGGATCTGATCATCCCCGAGCGGCAGCGCGGCCGCCATTGGGACGGCTACATGAAGACCATGAGCACCGGCCAGACGCGCTACGGCAGCTCGCTGCTGCGCGTGCCGGCGCTGCACAAGGACGGCCGCACGCTGTCGATCGCCTTCACCGTGGTGCTGCTGACCGGGCCGAACGGCGAGGTCGAAGGCATCGGCGCGGTGGTTCGCGACGAGACGGCGCGATTCCAGGAAGAGCGCGTGCTGCGCAAGCGCCTGGCCGAGCTGGAAGCGCGCCTGGCCCAGCCCAGCGCCGCCGAATGATCACCACTTGAGCTTGAGGGGACACACATGAGCAAGGCTTTGAGCGGGGTCCGCATCCTGGACTTCACCCATGTCCAGTCCGGGCCCACCTGCACGCAGCTGCTGGCCTGGCTGGGGGCGGACGTGATCAAGGTGGAGCGGCCGGGCGAGGGCGATGCCACGCGTGGGCAACTGCGCGACATCCCGGGCGTGGACAGCCTCTACTTCACGATGCTCAACCACAACAAGCGCTCCGTGACGCTCAACACCAAGAAGCCCAAGGGCAAGCAGGTGCTGGAGTCGCTGATCAAGCAGTGCGACGTGCTGGTCGAGAACTTTGCCCCCGGCGCGATGGAACGCATGGGGCTGAGCTGGGAGCACATCCACAAGCTCAATCCGAAGATGATCGTGGCCTCGGTCAAGGGCTTCGGCCCGGGCCGCTACGAGGATTGCAAGGTGTACGAGAACGTCGCGCAGTGCGCCGGCGGTGCGGCCTCAACCACCGGCTTCGAGGACGGGCCGCCGGTGGTCAGCGGTGCGCAGATCGGCGACAGCGGCACTGGCCTGCACCTGGCGCTGGGCATCCTCGCGGCGCTGTACCAGCGCACGCACAGCGGCCGTGGCCAGAAGGTGCTGGCGCCCATGCAGGACGCGGTGCTCAACCTGTGCCGCGTGAAACTGCGCGACCAGCAGCGCCTGGAGCGCACCGGCTCGCTGCACGAGTATCCGCAGTACCCGGACGGCAAGTTCGGTGAGGCCGTGCCGCGTGCCGGCAACGCCTCGGGGGGCGGGCAGCCGGGATGGATCTTGCGCTGCAAGGGTTGGGAGACCGACCCCAACGCCTACATCTACTTCATCACGCAGGCCGCGGTGTGGCCGGCGGTGTGCAAGGTGATCGGCGAGGAGGGCTGGATCACCGACGAGGCCTACGCCACGCCGCAGGCGCGGCTGCTGCACCTCAAGCCGATCTTCGCGCGCATCGAACAATGGACCATGACCAAGACCAAGTTCGAGGCGATGGAGATCCTCAACGAGTTCGACATTCCTTGCGGTCCGATCCTGTCGATGAAGGAGATCGCCGAGGACCCGTGGCTGCGCAAGAGCGGCACGGTGGTCGAGGTCGAGCATCCGACCCGCGGCAAGCACCTCACGGTGGGCAACCCGATCAAGCTCTCGGACAGCCCGACCGAGGTCTTGCGCGCGCCGCTGCTGGGCGAGCACACCGACGAGGTGCTGCGCGAGCTGGGCTACAGCGCCGAGGACCTGGAACTGCTGCGCGCCGAAGGGGCGATCTGAGCCGCAGCGAGGCCGGCATGTGAGCCGGCCTCACGGGCGGCTGAGAGCGGCGCGTTTCCGCCTTTGCGGGACTGGCGCCGCAGGGGCCGGTGGCCTGCGTGCCGGCCCCTGCACGAATTGTTTCTTATTGACCGCTCGATTGATTCGCATCCGGATTTGCGGAGCGAAGGCGAATTCCTGTCTGTCTGATTTTTCGTTCGGCATGGCGCATTTGGCGCGTGCCCTGGCCTTCTAAATACGCTATTTCCATAAATGCTCATCTATGGTTCAGCGAAAAATCTTTGACTATCCATTATCCAAGCTCGTCCCTACAGTGGCTTCGTCCATCCCGATACTGTCTAGGAGAAGGCAATGTTCAATGACCTGCCGCCGGAATTCCGGGTCGAGGAAATCGAGCGCAACGCCTACAACGCGGCGTTCTACGAATTGGGCCTGCGCTGGTTCTGGGACGTCGAAACCTATGCCGCGTTATTGCGCGTCAGCGCGGACGCATCCGCCCGGATTCGGCATTACCTCGAAACGCGCCAGCCGCATCTGCTGACGGCCTATGACGCGGACTTCCTGGCCCGCGCCATCCAGGACGCCATGCGGCGCCACAAGGGCTGCGCGGCCCCGTCCTGCGACTGGTCGAAGCTGACCGGTTGCGAGCTCGGCATCTGAACCAGGCCCCAGGGCGAAAGGCGCAAGCAATGGCCATCCTCGTCAACAGGTACAGCCGCGTGATCCTGCAAGGCGGCGACGACGGCTCGGGGCCGGGCTGCAGCGCCGCCTGGCGCGCCGGCGGCAGCGCGGGCCGCTCCCGCTTCCTTGCCGGCGTGGCCTACGGCCATCCGGCCGAGCACCTGCCCGACGGGCTGCCGCTGTTCGACAGCGTGCGCCACGCCAAGGCCTGGGCCGCGGCGACGGTGTCGGTGGTCTGCATGCCGCCGGCGCTGGCGGCCGACGCCATCGAGGAGGCCGTGGACGCCGGCATCGGGCTGGTGCTCTGCCTGACCGAGGGCGTCCCGCCCGAAGACCTGCAGCGCGTGCAGCGCCGCCTGAATGAGAGCGCCACGCGGCTGCTGGGCGGCTGCATCGGCCTGGTCACGCCGGGGGAGATCCACATCGGCGCCATCCCGGGCCATGCGCTGCGGCGCGGCCGCATCGGCGTGGTGTCGCGCTCGCCGACGCTGATCAGCCTGGCGGCCAGCCAGCTCACCGGCTTCGGACTCGGCGCGTCCACGGTGATCGCGTTGGGCAATGCCGCGGCGGACGTGGCTGGCCTGCGGCCCGTGGACCTGCTGCGCCTGTTCAAGGCCGACCCCGGCACCGACGCCGTGCTCCTGGCCGGCAGCCTGGGCGCCGAGGCGGACGAGGAGTGCGCGCATTGGATCGGCCATCACATGCACAAGCCGGTGGTGATGTTCAGGCACGGCCCGGGCGCGTCGCCGCGGGGTGTGCAGCTGACGCGCGACCCCGGCGCGATGGGCGCGCTCATCGCCGCGGCGGTGGAGCCGCAGTGCCTGCCCTTCGACTGATTTCGAACCCAATTTTTCAAGGAGCACTCCCATGCATTCCCTGTGGATTCGCTACGAGCACGACGGGCGCGCGGGCTTCGGCCGGCTGGACGGCGAGCGCGTGCACGAACACCAGGGCGACCTGTTCGCCCGCCACGAGCCCACGGGGCGCAGCTTCGCGCTGAGCGAGCTGCGGCTGCTCGCGCCGACGCAGCCGAGCAAGGTCGTCGCGATGTGGAACAACTTCGGCGCGCTGCGCGCCCGGCTGGGCCTGGGCCTGCCCGAGGAGCCGCTGTACCTGCTGAAGTCGCCCAACTCCTGGTGCGCGTCCGGCGATGCCGTCGCCGTGCCGCGCTGCGGTGGCAAGGTGGTGTTCGAAGGCGAGCTGGGCATCGTGATCGGCCGCCGCTGCAGCGGCGTGAGCGAGGCGCAGGCCCTGGAGCACGTGTTTGGCTACACCTGCGCCAACGACGTGACGCAGGCCGAGATCCTGAACCGCGACGCCTCCTTCGCCCAATGGACGCGCGCCAAGGGCTTCGACACCTTCTGCCCGATGGGACCGGCCATCGCCACCGGGCTCGATCCGCAGACGCTGCGCGTGCGCACCCTGCTCGACGGCCAGGTGCGCCAGGACTACCCGATCAGCGACATGACCTTCCCGGTGCCGCGCCTGGTAAGCCTGATCTCGCAGGACATGACCCTGCTGCCCGGCGACGTGATCCTGTGCGGCACGTCGGTGGGCGTGGGCTCGATGAAGCCCGGCAGCCTGGTCGAGGTCGAGATCGAAGGCATCGGCCGGCTGAGCAACCGCTTCGGCTGAGCCCGCGCCACCCACACCCATTCACCACAGGAGCATGTCCATGAAGATCGCAATCATCGGTGCCGGCGCCATCGGCGGCCTGGTCGGCGCCAAGCTCGCTCTCGCAGGGGAGGAGGTCACGTTCATCGTGCGCGGCCGCAACCTGGAGGCGATCCGCGAGCACGGCATCAAGCTGGTCACCGCCGACGGCTGGGAGCACACCGCGCGCGACGTGCACGCCACCGACGACTATGCGCAGGCCGGCCCGCAAGACCTGGTGATCCTGGCCATGAAGGCGCACCAGGTGGAGCCGGTGGTCGCCGAGCTGCCCAAGCTGCTCGGCCCCGACACCGCCATCGTCACCATGCAGAACGGCATCCCGTACTGGTACTTCCAGCGCCACGGCGGCCGCCACGAGGGCACGCGCGTCAGCAGCGTCGATCCCAACGGCGCCATCGCCGCGGGCATCCCGGCCGAGCGCGTCATCGGCTGCGTGGTCTATCCGGCGTCCGAGCTGGTCGCGCCGGGCGTGATCCGCCATGTCGAGGGCGACCGCTTCCCGCTGGGCGAGCTCGACGGCAGCACCACGCCGCGCGTGCAGGCCATCGCGCGCTGCTTCGAGAACGCGGGCTTCAAGGCGCCGGTGCTGGACAACATCCGCGCCGAGATCTGGCTCAAGCTCTGGGGCAACCTGACCTTCAACCCGATCAGCAGCCTCACGCACTCGACGCTGGAGGACATCTGCCGCTACCCGCTGTCCCGTGAGCTGGCGGCGTCGATGATGCGCGAGGCCCAGGACGTGGCCCACAAGCTGGGCATCAGCTTCCGCGTGCCGCTGGAAAAGCGCATCGCCGGCGCCGAGAAGGTGGGCAAGCACAAGACTTCCATGCTGCAGGACGTGGAGGCGGGCCGTGAGCCGGAGATCGACGCCCTGGTGGGCTCGGTGGTGGAGCTGGCGCGGCTGACGGACACGCCGACGCCGCACATCGACGCCGTCCACGGCCTGGTCAAGCTGCTGGCCCGGACCATGGTCGACCTGCGCGGCCACGTGCGGCTGGTCGAGACGGAACGGCTCGCGGCCTGAGCCGCGACGGCGGGCCGGGGCGCGGGTGGCTGATCAGGAGCGGGCGACGTGAAGCACGCGACCTTCAGGCAACTCAAGGTGTTCGAGTCGGTGGCTCGGCACCTCAGCTACTCGCGCGCCGCCGAGGAGCTGTACCTGACGCAGCCCGCCGTCTCGATCCAGGTCCGCAAGCTGGAGGAGCATGCCGGGCAGCCGCTGTTCGAGCAGTTCGGCAAGAAGGTCTTCCTCACGCCCGCGGGCGCCGAGCTGCTGCAGATCAGCCGCTCGATCATCCAGCAGTTCGAGGCGGCCGAGATCGCCATGGCGCAGTTCAGCGGCGTCTCGGGCGGCAAGCTCAATGTCGGCGTCATCAGCGCCGGCGACTATTTCTTTCCCCGGCTGCTGGTCGATTTCGTGGGCCGGCACCAGGGGGTGCAGCTCAACTTCACGGTGCACAACCGCGAGGGGCTGCTCAGCCACATTGCCGAGAACCTGACCGACCTGGCGGTGATGGTGCGGCCGCCGACCGACCTCGACACCGTCAACGAGCCCTTCGCGCCGCATCCCTACGTGATCGTGGCGCCACCCGCGCATCCGCTGGTGGGTCGCTCGCGCATCGAGGTGGGCGAAGTGATGCGCCACCCCTTCATCGTGCGCGAGCGCGGCTCGGACACGTGGAAGTCGATGCAGGAAGGCTTCGGCGGCGATTTGTCCGGGCTCAACGTGGCGATGGAGATCCGCAGCACCGAGACCATCAAGCAGGCCGTGATGGCAGGCATGGGGCTGAGCTTCCTGTCAGCTCACACCATCACGCGGGAGCTGCAAAGCCGCAGCCTGCGCGTGCTCGATGTCCAAGGCTTTCCGCTGATGCTTCACTGGTACGTGGTGCACCGCTACGCCAAGCGCCTGCCGCCCGTGGCGCAGGCCTTCAAGGATTTCCTGATCAGCGACGGTGCGTCGCTGATCAGGCAAATCGTCCCGCTCGAGGAGGGCTGATCAACGCTTGAAGGCTTCGAGCACCAGGCGCTTATGGTTGCGCTGACGCAGCAACTCGCGCACCGCGTGATAGACGATGCCCATCGGCGTCGCGGCAAACAGTTCGCTCCAGGCAGCGCTCGGAGCAACCATTTGCGTTTGCTTATAGGAATTCGGCGTGGAGGTAATGGATTTCATGATGTCAGCTCGCCGTAATTGGGTGGGATGGAGACAAGTTTAGGGTAAACCCCATCAGGCAATCAACGCTCCTGTGGTTTTGCCATGACGCGTTGTAGGCATTGATTCACAACTGGGCATTTTTATGCGTTGAACCGGCAACACGATGCGCCAAAACGGCATCGGTTTGATGGTCAGGAATGACCAGCCCCGTTTTCCGTGGCTGCCACATCTTGGGACGTTTCAGAACGACCCGGGGTAAGCATGCGCAAAAAGTTTTGAAATCGACTGGATCGCAGGAGGGAATCCATGCTTGTCGGTATTCCGTTGGAAACAGCGGCCGGAGAAACGCGCGTGGCCGTCACGCCGGAAACAGCCAAGAAGCTGAGGGCGCAAGGACATCAGCTCTTCGTACAGTCCGGCGCCGGCGTGGCTGCGGCGTCGCCCGATGCCGCCTACGCGGCGGTGGGCGCGGAGATCGTGGATGCCCGCGCCGCCCTGGGCTGTGACCTGGTGCTGAAAGTGCGCCCGCCCTCGCCCGAGGAGCTTGGGCTCATGAAGCCCGGCGCCACGCTGGTGGGCATGTTGAATCCCTTCGACGCCGAAGGCCTGCAGCGCCTGGCCGCCGCCGGGCTGACCAGCTTCGCGCTCGAAGCCGCCCCGCGCACCACGCGCGCGCAGAGCATGGACGTGCTCTCCAGCCAGGCCAACATCGCCGGCTACAAGGCCGTGATCATCGCGGCCGACCGCTACCAGAAGTTCTTTCCCATGCTCATGACGGCCGCGGGCACGGTGAAGGCCGCGCGCGTGGTGATCCTGGGCGTGGGCGTGGCGGGCTTGCAGGCCATTGCCACCGCCAAGCGGCTCGGCGCCGTGATCGAGGCCTCGGACGTGCGCCCCTCGGTGAAGGAACAGGTGGAGTCGCTGGGTGCCAAGTTCATCGACGTGCCCTACGAGACCGCCGAGGAGAAGGAAGCGGCGGAAGGGGTGGGCGGCTATGCGCGCCCGATGCCCGAGAGCTGGTTATCCCGCCAGCGCGCCGAAGTCGCCAAGCGCGTGGCGCAGGCGGACGTGGTGATCTCCACCGCGCTCATTCCCGGCCGCCCGGCGCCCAAGCTCGTCAGCGCGGAGATGGTGCAGTCCATGAAGCCCGGCTCGGTGATCGTGGACCTGGCGGCGGCCAACGGTGGCAACTGCGCGCTGACCCAGCCCGGGCAGACCGTGCAGGCGCACGGCGTGACGATCGTGGGCGAGACCAACCTGCCCGCACTGGTGGCGGCCGACGCCTCGGCGCTCTATGCGCGCAACGTGCTGGACTTCTTGAAGCTCGTGCTGGCGAAGGATGCCACCGCCGTGAACGTGCCCCTGGACGACGACATCGTGGCCGCGTGCCTGATGACGCAGGGCGGACAGATCACCAGGAAGGGCTGAAGCCGTGGAAATCTCGCACACCATCATCAACCTGATCATCTTCGTGCTGGCGATCTACGTGGGCTACCACGTGGTGTGGACGGTGACGCCGGCGCTGCACACGCCGCTGATGGCCGTCACCAACGCCATTTCGGCCATCGTCATTGTGGGCGCGATGCTGGCCGCGGCGCTTACTGAAACCGGCCTGGGCAAGAGCATGGGCGTGCTGGCGGTGGCGCTGGCGGCGGTGAACGTCTTCGGTGGCTTCCTGGTGACGCGGCGGATGCTGGAGATGTTCCGCAAGAAGGAGAAGAAGCCTGCGGCCGCAACGGCCTTGACTTCATCGGGCAGCACGCAAGCTGCGCCGCAACTGAGCTCGGAGACCGCGCGATGAGCATGAACGTCGTCACGCTGCTGTACCTCATCGCCAGCGTGTGCTTCATCCAGGCCTTGAAGGGCCTGAGCCACCCCACCACGTCGATCCGCGGCAATGTCTTCGGCATGACGGGCATGGGCA
>NZ_JABBFW010000024.1 GCF_012927045.1 Azohydromonas caseinilytica
AGCATCACGCCCGAGGCCGGCTACAGCGGCGCGCTCACGCTGAGCTACGGCGTGAGCGACGGCACCGACGTCACCGAGCTCACGCTGGGCACGGAGCTCGCGCCCAACCCGCATCCGGAGCTGTTCGCCTTCTAAGCCGGCGCGCCGGGCCTTGCAGCCCGGCGCGCCGTTATGCCAGCAGCGGCCCATATGCTCTGCTGGTCAAGAAAGCGGACGTGCAACGGCGGCACGATCTGAAGCACGGCGGGAAAGAGGTTGCTGACCTGACAGGCAGAGCCTGGCCAATGCCGCGCCAAGTCGCGCTGCCCGGATGACCACCGGCATGCCCGCAGGGCTGCAGCCGGTGCGTCCGGATCAGGCTGCGACCAGGGCTGCAGCGGCGGGGCCGTTTTCCGTGCTGAACCACCTGTCCTTGTGGGCCGGACTTGCTGGTGCCGATGCCCCGTTGCTGGAACGAGGCTGCTCCTCATGGCCTTCAAGCCGGAAGGTACCGACTGCCAAGGCCAGGCGCTGCGACTGCTCACGCAGGCTTTCAGCGGCTGCGGCCGACTGCTCCACCATGGCGGCGTTCTGCTGGGTCATCCGGTCGAGGCTTTGCACGGACTGGTCTACCTGGGAAATGCCCGAAGACTGGCTTTGCGTGGCCGCACTGATTTCGGCAATGACCTCGGTGGCGCGCTGCACGCCCGCGACGATCTCCTGCATCGCGCCACCGGCCTCTTCGACCAGGCGCGTACCGCCGCTGACCTTTTCGGTGGAGGCGTCGATGAGCGTCTTGATCTCCTTGGCGGCCTCCGCCGAGCGCCTGGCCAGAGCGCGCACCTCGCCGGCCACGACGGCGAAGCCCCGGCCCTGTTCACCGGCGCGAGCTGCTTCCACCGCAGCGTTCAGGGCAAGGATGTTGGTCTGGAACGCGATGCCGTCGATGACGGCAATGATTTCACCGATGCGCTGCGACGCACCGTTGATGTCGCCCATGCTGGCCATGACCTGCTTGACGATCTCGCCGCCACGCTGTGCGGAGCGCGCTGCATCGCCGGCGAGCTGATCCGCCGTGCGTGCGGCCTGGGCCGTCTGCACCACCGAGCCGGTCAGTTGCGACATCGACGATGCCGTGTGCTGCAGATCGGCCGAGGTCTTCTCGGTGCGCGAGCTCAAGTCCTGGCTGCCCGCGGCAATCTCGTTGGAGGCCACGGCAATGGTGTTGGTGGCTTCGCGGATGGTGCCGACCGTGTCATGCAGCCGCGCCGCCATGACGGACACGGCATCGTGCAGCGAGCCGGGCACGACCGGACCGTGCGCCGTGTCGGGATGCAGGTCGCCGTCGGCCACGCGCTGCACGAAGCGCCGCAATCTCAGCGGCTCATCGCCGAGCTCGCGCCACACCGAGGACACGATCAGCCTGGAGGCGACTCCGAGGACCAGCAGCACGAGCAGCCCCGTCCCCAGGCTCACCCAGCTGTTGGTGTGCACGCCGGCCACGGCATCTTCCTGTGCGGCATTCACTGCCGCTTCAGCCTCGGTCTTCTGCGCCGCCAGGCGCTTGTTGAATTCGGCTTGGCCAGCCTGCATGCGTGGAACGAGCTCGGCGGCAGGACCACCGGTGAGCATGGCATGCGTGGCGTCGACGGCAGCCCGCTGGTAGGTTTCGAAGGCCTGGCCCAGCGCCTGAGCCTGATCGGCCTTGCCTGTCAGCGCAGCCGCCTCCTGTACCGATTCATGCACGATGGCGATGGCCGGGCCGACGTCTGCAAGCTTGGAGTCGTCCCCTTCACTGGCCGCGGCCTGCAGCGTCAGGCGAAACTGCTCGGCTCCCTGCGTAATGCGACCCACCTTTGCCAGATACGGATAGTCCACGGTACGCAGCTGTTCCATGCGTTCGGAGGTCCGCGTTCCCACCAGGTAACTCGTGCCCAAACCGACGACAAAGACGGCCGCAGAGCTCACAGGCAGCATCCAAATCTTGGTGCGGAAATTCATGTGTCATGCTCCTTCACCAGTTCCGCTTTCACCGCAGTACGGCGCTCATAGGATCGCGAATTTCTGGTGATTGCTGTTCAGGGTGATACCAACCGAAGACGATGCGAGCATGGGGCCACATTCGGCGTACCGGATGGATTGAACGTCGACCGCCAACGCAAAATCTTTAAATCCAAATACCTTGAGGCACTGCTGATTACATGCGCGCAAAGGCCTTGACAATCTAATTGTAACGATTGCCTCCATTGCGGTTTCAAGCTCGTGTAATGCGGTGAAATGCAACGAAACCCGGTGAAATCATTCTCGGCTTAAGTTTTGCGCCCGCCTTTCCATGAAATCTGGTCGGTCCATCGAGACGGCTCGGTAAGGCCACTGCAAGCGTTGCGCTGAGAGCGAAAATCATTGTCGTAGGCGTGAAAACTTCACGATTGCTCATTCGATTTGCCAAGCGTGTGGCAGTAAGCGTCCGCCTGATATGGATATTGTCAGGAATTTGTGCTCAAGCGCCATGGAAGTATCCGGCAATAACTGCTGTGCCGCAGCGGAAGATGTGGGCTGTCTCAGCCGAATTTGTCTGAATGCCTGAGCGGAAAGCTTGGCGGTGCGCCAGCATAAGCAAAGCAATGCGTCGATGTGGAACTCACGTCAATATGGCTGGGCATGACGAGGCCGAACGTCCGGATCGCCGTACACGAGTGCCCAGCGTACGGGACGCCCAAGCGCGGAGACCGCTATTTCCTGAGTTTCGTGAACAACGACATCGGTCCGTGGCACGCGCGCCATGAACCGGGTTGTGCGCGTCAAGTACCGTAGCGCGCCTCCAGCAGGTCGATCTCGTGCAGCAGCCGACGGCGCGCCAGCTCCGCCAGCCCCATCTCGCGGCCGCAGCGCTCGATGGCCTCGCGCTCGGCGCGCAGCGCCACCAGCCGCAGCCGCTGTTCGATCTCCTCGACCTGCCCGCGCTGCCCGGCGTCTTCCGGGTCGCCGCGCAGGCTGTCCATGCGCAGCTGGTAGTGCATCACCATCCGGGCCGCGGCCTCGGCGGCGACGCCGGGGTCGGCCAGCCCCGCGGCCACCTCGGGTTGCGCCGCCTCGATGGCCTGCACGGCGGCGCGCAACGCCGCGCGGCGCACCCGGTCTTCGAGCGCGCGCTCCGACGTGTCGGGCGGCAGCTCCAGCCCGCGCAGCAGGCGCGGCAGCGCCGAAGTGGCCAGCAGCAGGGACAGCAAGATCACGCCGGCAGCCATCGCGATGGCCAAGTCGCGCCCGGGAAAGGGCGCGCCGCCGGGCAGCGCCAGCGGCAGCGTCAGCACGCCGGCCAGCGTGACGGCGCCGCGCACGCCCGCCAGCGACACTACCAGCAGCAGCCGGACGCCGATGGGGGCGGCCTCCTCGCCGCGCCGCCGGGCGCGCCAGCTCTGGGCCTGCAGCGACACCCATACCCAGGCCAGCCGCAGCGCCGCCAGGCCGACCACGATGGCCACCACGTACAGCAGCAGCCACGCCGCCGCCACGTGCCCGGTGTCGTGCACCGTGCGCCCGGCGGCCGTGACGATGGGCGGCAGCTGCTGGCCCAGCAGCACGAAGATGCTGCCGTTGGCCACCAGCTGCACCATGTCCCATACGGCAGTGCGCTGCACCCGGGTGCTGCCGTGCCCGTGCGGCTGGCTCACGAAGCTCATGGTGATGCCGGCCGCCACGGCCGCCAGCACGCCCGAGGCGTGCAGCTCCTCCGCCAGCAGGTAGGCGCCGAAGGGAATGAGCAGCGTCACCAGCACGTAGTTGCCGGCGTCGGGGCCGATCCAGTGGGTGGCGCGCCGTTCGGCCCGGCTCACGCCCCAGGCCAGCGCCGCGCCCACGGCCACGCCGCCCAGGGCCAGCCAGGCGAAGCTCAGCAGCGCCTGCCCCAGCGAGAAACTGCCGGTCAGCGTCGCGGCCACGGCGAAGCGCATGCACACCAGGCCCGAGGCGTCGTTGAGCAGCGACTCGCCTTCGAGGATGTGCATGACGCGCGGTGGCACCGGCGTGCGCGCCGCCACCGACGACACCGCGATGGGGTCGGTGGGCGAGATGACGGCGGCCAGCGCAAAGGCCACCGACAACGGCATGGCCGGCAGCAGCCAGTGGATGAACAGCCCCATGCCCAGCACCGTGAACAGCACCAGGCCCAGCGCCAGGCGCAGCACCGTGGCGGCGTCGCGGAACAGCTCGTCCTTGGGAATGCGCCAGCCGTCCAGGAACAGCAGCGGCGGCAGGAACAGCAGGAAGAACTTCTCCGGGTCCAGCGCGATGGCCGGCAGCCCCAGGAAGCCGATGGCCGCGCCCAGCGCGATCTGCACCAGCGGCGCCGGCCAGCCCGTGGCGCGCGCGACCGGGCTGCTGACGCTGACCGCCAGCAGCATGGACAACACGATGGCGATGGCTCCCAAGTTCGATGCCCGAAGCGTGTGTCAGCGAACCTCGCGCGCCGCGTAGGGCTGCGTGTCCAGTCCCTGCAGGTCGCGCTGCCGCTCGATGAGCCCGGGTTGCGGCTGCCCGGAGCTCAGCCGCCGCAGCGCCACGGGCGAGGACTTGAACTGTGTTTGCTGGCTCACCGGGTCGCGGGCATAGGTGGTGTGCTGGTTGGCGGCCTGGTGCCCGCGGCCGAAGTGGAAGGGAATGAACAGCTCACCCGGCCGCACGGTGTCCACCACCAGCGCCGGCCCTTCCCAGCGCCCGCGCGCCGAGCTCACCTCCACCCAGTCGCCCAGGGCGATGTCCAGCCGCTTGGCATCGTCGGGATGAATTTCGACGTAGGCGCCGGGCACGAGCCGGTTCAGGGCCTCGGAGCGCCCGAGACGGCCGACGTTCACCGGGTGGTTCACATCGCCGCGCACGCCATCGCACTGGAGATTCATGTCCTGTCGGGGTTGCATGCGCTGGTCCTTTGCCGCCGCGGAAGGCAGCCTGGATGGCACTGGCAAGGCCCATTCCAGGGAAATCGAGGTCCTGGCCGGCACGCAATCGCCGCGAGGGCCGGCGGTAGGCACTCCTGCGGCCGATGTCGCGCACGACGCTGCGGCACCGCGATTGCCGCGACGCCGCATGAGGGTGTGCACCGGCCCAGGGCCGCACGCCGCGCCACCCGCGATGGGGACCACTGCAAGAGACTGCCATGCAAGCCAAGCTCATCAACGAAGGGCCCGAGCGCACTTTCGCGCTCGTCTTCGAACATGGCGACGAGGTCGTCTCCCTGCTGGAGCGGTTTGCCGCCGAGCAGGGGCTGGAGGCCAGCCGCATCACGGCCATCGGGGCGTTCGAGCGCGCCACGCTGGGCTACTTCGACTGGGAGCGCAAGGACTATGAGCGCATCCCGGTGCAGGAGCAGGTCGAGGTGCTGTCCCTGGTGGGCGACGTGGCGCTCGACGCGGGGCAGCCCAAGCTGCATGCCCATGTGGTGCTGGGCCGCCGCGACGGCAGCACGGTCGGCGGCCACCTGCTCGAAGCCCGCGTCAGGCCGACGCTGGAGGTGCTGGTGATCGACTCCCCGTCGTACCTGCGGCGCGTGCGTGACCCCGAAAGCGGCCTGGCGTTGATCCGCCCCGACGAGTGAGCGCTTTGGGCGCGTGATTCCCGCAGCACTGGAGGCCGCGCGCCCATGGGCGACCCGCTGCGCCACACTGGTGTCGCCCAACTCGGCGGCAGCCCTCGGCGCCGCTACTACTGGGGCCGCGACCTGGCGCGCGCCGTGGCGGTGGAAGACCTGCGGGCGATGACGCACCGGCGGATGCCGCGCTTCGTGCTGGAGTACCTGGAGGGCGGGGCCGAGGAGGAGGCCAGCCTCGCACGCGACCGCGGTGCCTACGGCCACTGGCGCTTCATGCCCCGGCAACTGGTGGACGTGTCGCAGCGCACGCTGGCCACGGCACTTCTCGGACGCGAAGCCTCGATGCCGCTCGTCGTCGCGCCCACCGGCCTCAACGGCTTGTTCCGCCACCATGCCGACACCCTGCTGGCGCAGGCCGCCGCCGCGTGCGGCGTGCCCTTCGTGCAGAGCACGATGTCCAACGACCCGATGGAAGAGGTGGCGCGCGTGCCGGGCCTGCGCCACTGGTGGCAGCTCTACGTCTTCGGCGGCGACGAGGTGTGGCAGGAGCTGCTGCGGCGTGCCGACGCGGCCGGCTGCGAGGCCCTGGTGCTGACCACCAACGCCCAGATCTTCGGCAACCGGGAGTGGTCCTCCCGCACCCAGGCGACCAAGACCCGGCTGTCGCTGCCCAGCGCCATCGACGCCGCCCTGCATCCGCGCTGGCTCGCCTCCACGCTGCTGGCGCACGGCATGCCCGCGTTTCGCAACGTCGTGGACTTCGTGCCCAAGGACCGGCGCGGCTTCTTTGAAACCGCGTTCTGGATTCGCGAGCACCAGCCGACCTCGCTGTCGTGGCCCACGGTCGAGCGCATCCGGCAGCGCTGGCGCAAGCCCTTCCTGCTCAAGGGACTGCTGCACCCGGACGATGTACGGCGCGCGCTGGATGCGGGCGTGGACGGCATCGTGCTCAGTACGCACGGCGGCCGGCAACTGGACTGGACGGTGGCGGCGCTGGACGTGCTGCCCGAGGCCCGCGCCATCGTGGATCGGCAGCGCGTGGCGCTCTACGTCTCGGGCGGGCTGCGCCGCGGCACCGACCTGCTCAAGGCGCTGGCCCTGGGCGCCGATGCGGTGCTGGCCGGCCGCGCCGTCCTCTATGGCCTGTGCGCAGGTGGCGCGGCCGGTGCGCAGCGCGCACTGCAGATCCTGCACAAGGAGGCATTGGACGCGATGGGACTGCTGGGGGTGAACTCGGTTCGCGAGCTGGGGCCTGGCTATCTGCGCGCCATGGACGATCCAGGCCCGCGCGAAACCGCTGTGCTTGGCGGCATCCGCCCGGCCTCCACATCGTCGAGCCCCGGTTTCAGGCGCTGACAGCCGTGGCGGCCTGGCGGCCGGACACTGCTCAGCCCTGCTGGCCTCCGCGCTGGCTGCCCTGGTCGTTGCCCTGGCGTTCGGTCGTCGGGGCGCCTGTCGGGTCGCCGGTGGGCCCGGTGCGCGTCATGCCGGGCGGGTGCTGCCCCTGGCCGGTGGACTGGCTCTGCTGCTTGTCCTGTGTCCCGCTGGTCTTTTGATCCCGTTGCTGCTGGTTGCTGCTCATGTTGGCTTCCTGAATGAGGTTGCAGGGACAAGCAAGCAGCAATGGGCATACCGCCGAGCGGCGCGCAAGTGCGTAGGCGCAACGGCACGCGGGGTGCTCTTGTGCGGGCCACGCCTGCTGCTGGGTGCAGGCGTGTGCGCCGACCTGCTGCCGTGAAGTCGAGGAACCGTCCATGAACTATGGCGATGTCGAGGAATCCGTCCAGCGTGCCGTCGAGTGGCTGCGCCTGCTGGTGGAGACGCTGGGTGCGGTGGTCATCGCCGCGGGCATCGTGGTGGCGGTCTTCGGCCTGGTGAGGCACGCGCTCAACGCCCGCGGCACGAGCTTCACGCCCATCCGCCTGGCGTTCGCGCGCTACCTCACGCTGGCGCTGGAGCTGCAGCTCGCCGCCGACATCCTGTCCACCTCGGTGGCGCCGACCTGGGAGCGCATCGGCAAGCTCGCGGCCATTGCCATCATCCGTACCGCGCTCAACTACTTCCTGAGCCGTGAGATGAGGGATGAGCAGGCCAGCGAAGAGCCGGCGCTGCGCGGGCGCGCCACCGTGCCCGACGCGCCCGCGGGGCCGGGCCGTGGCCACTGAGCGCTTGCCGCGGCGCGGCTACAAGCGGTCCAGCCGCCCGCCGTCCACGCGCAGCGCCGCACCCTGCACGAAGACGGCCTCGTCCGATGCGAGGAAGGCCACGGCGGCGGCAATGTCCTGCGGACGCCCCACGTCGGCCAGGCTGACGGTCTCGATGCCCGACTTCAGGTTCGGGTTGGCCCACAGCATCGGCGTGTCCACGGCGCCGGGCAGGACGGCGTTGGCGCGGATGCCCCTGGCCTTGCCCTCGATGGAGGTCGAGCGCGTGAGCGAGAGCAACGCCGCCTTGGCCGCCGCGTAGGAGGCCACCAGCGGCGTGGTTTCCTCGGCATGGATGCTCGACACGTTGACGATCGCGCCGCCCGGGCGCATGTGCGCGAAGGCCTGGCGCGTGAAGAAGAAGGCGCCCATGAGGTCCACGCGCAGCACGCGCATCCAGTCGTCGGCCGTGTGCTCCTGCAGCGGCTTGAACACCATCAGACCGGCGTTGTTGACCACCACGTCCAGCCGTCCCCAGCGCTGCAGCGCCGCCTGCACGGCGGCGGTCACCTGGTCTTCCTGTGCCACGTCGCAGGCCTGGGCCAGCGCGTCGGGCACGCCGTCGCCGAGCAGCTGCTGCACGGCAGCCTCGGCCTTGCCGGCATCCAGGTCGGCGACCAGCACGCGCGCGCCATCCCGGCCCAGGCGCTGGGCCACGGCCAGGCCGATGCCGCTGGCCGCGCCGGTGACGATGGCAACCTTGTCCTGGAAGCGCATGTTCAGCCTCCTTGCAGGTTGTGCGGCTCGGTGGGCGTGCGGGCCAAGCCGGCCGGCGCCCCGGTGCGCTGGCCGGTGGCGCAGAACTCCGCGTAGCGCTGCGGCCGCACCACGGGCACTTGCAGGCACACGCTCTGTGTCGGCAGCACCTCGCGCCAGTCGGCGATGAGCTTCCGGTAGGCCTGGCCGACGGGCCGGATCTTGCGGTCCAGGTCGTACAGACCCAGCGCATTGACGCGGCCGTTGAGCTCGCGCAGCGCCGTGTCCCAGTCCACCTGGTCGGTGAGCGAATACCAGGTGAAGCCCAGGATGGGCACGCCGTTGTTGCGCAGCCGCAGCACGTTGGCCCACTCCTTCCACAGCCAGTACACGGCCTCGTCGCCGCCGGGGCCCTGGGCAATGTTGGTTTCGGTGTGCATGACCGGCAGGCGGTAGCGCTCGTAGTACTGCCGGGTGAGTTCGTCGTAGCCGAACACCTCGCCGGCCGCGGCGGTGCGGCCGTCTTCCCACACCCGGTGCTCGTTGGTGACGTAGTAGTCGTTGCCCATGATGCAGTGGTGCTTCAGGCGCTGGCCCAGGAAGAAGTGGTATTCCTCGCGCGTCATGCCGTTGTCCAGCAGGTACTCGTACATCTCGGAGTCCACGCGCCGGCCGTAGTTGAGGTCCAGCGACAGGAAGCGCCGGGCATTGAGCACTTCCGCCGGGCCGATGGCCCGCGGGTTGTCGGCATGGAAGTACTCGGACGACTCGCTCTGGATGAACAGGGCGTCGGGGCGTACGCCAAGGATGGCGCGCATGGCCAGCACGTTGGCCTTGACGATGTGCTTGAGCGCCGTGACGAAGCCGCGATCGCTGCGCAGCTGCTCGTTCCACCAGCCATAGGAAGCGGAAAACAGGGCGCAGACGAACATCTCGTTGACCGGCGTGTAAAGCTGCACCCACGGAAAGCGCTGGGCGAAGGCGCCCGCATAGCCGGCGAACAGCGCGGGGAGATCGGGGTTCTGGAAATCGCCGATCCAGTCCGGCACGCCGAAATGGCACAGGTCCACGATGGGCACGATGTCGCGCGCCGCCAGGTCGCCGAAGGTGGTGTCGGCGAAGGACCAGTCGTAGTGCCCGGCACCGAGCCAGGTGCGGTGGATGGGCGGCCCGTAGCGCAGGAACCACAGTCCCAGCTCCTGGACACGGTCGAAGTCCTCCTTCCAGCGTGCGTAGTGACGGCACGCATCCATCTCGTCCCGCCGCGTGCGGCCACCCTTGATGGTCGGGCACGAGTTCTCGATGCCGGTGGCAAACATGAAGGCTGGTCTCACGACGGCTTCTTTCCTCGACGATGCGGGCACGGGGCCATGCCCGGGTGCGGGCAAGGAAGGGGCCCGGGCCAGGCGCAGCAAGGCCCGTCCGTCCGCCTTCAAGCGCGTCCTGCCTGCCGCGTTTAAGCCTTCCCTAAGCTCACCGGCACCGCGCTTGCCGCGACGCCGGTGTCATCGAACAAAGCGATGAGGTGCCTTGCCTGCTGGAGGTCCCTGCCAAGCCGGCCTCGTGCCTGCCTCGGCGCATGGCTTGCCGGCCCTGTCGCTGTCCGACATCCAAAGGGGCCATGCCATGACCACGACCGTCAGTGACCAAGTCCTGCAGCGCCTGCACGAATGGGGCGTGCGCCGCATTTACGGCTACCCCGGCGACGGCATCAACGGCCTGCTGGGCGCGCTGGACCGCTGCAGCGACCGCATCGAGTTCATCCAGGCCCGCCACGAGGAGCTGGCGGCCTTCATGGCCACGGCGCATGCCAAGTTCACGGGCGAGGTGGGCGTGTGCCTGGCGACCTCGGGGCCCGGCGCGATCCACCTGCTCAACGGCCTGTACGACGCCAAGGCCGACCACCAGCCGGTAGTGGCGATCGTGGGGCAGCAGGCGCGCGCCGCGCTGGGCGGCGACTACCAGCAGGAGGTGGATCTGCTGAGCCTGTTCAAGGACGTGGCCCACGAGTACGTGCACATGGCTGTCGTGCCGGCGCAGATCCGCCACCTGGTGGACCGCGCCATGCGCATCGCGCGCGACCAGCGCACCGTCACCTGCGTCATCCTGCCCAACGACCTGCAGGAACTGAAAGCCGAGCCCGAACCGCCGCGCGAGCACGGCACCATCCACTCCGGCATCGGGCTCACGGCCAAGCGCGTGCTGCCGGCGCAGGCCGACCTGCAGGCCGCGGCCGACCTGCTCAACGCCGGCCAGCGCGTGGCGATCCTGGCCGGCGCCGGCGCGCTGCACGCCACCGACGAGCTCATCGCCGTGGCCGAGACGCTGGGTGCCGGCATCGCCAAGGCGCTGCTGGGCAAGATGGCCGTGCCCGACGATCTGCCCTTCGTCACCGGCTCCATCGGGCTGCTGGGCACGGTGCCGAGCTGGGACATGATGAGCGGCTGCGACACGCTGCTGATGGTGGGGTCGAGCTTCCCGTACTCGGAGTTCCTGCCCAAGGAGGGCCAGGCGCGCGGGGTGCAGATCGACGCCGACGGCCGCAAGCTCTCGCTGCGCTACCCGATGGAGATCAACCTCGTGGGCGACAGCCGGCTCACGCTGCAGGCGCTGCTGCCGCTGCTGCAGCCCAAGGCCGACCGCGCCTGGCGCGACAAGATCGAGGCCGGCGTGCGCCAGTGGTGGCAGGTGCTGGAGCAGCGCGCCATGAACGAGGCCAAGCCCATCAACCCGCAGCGCGTGTTCTGGGAGCTCTCGCCGCGGCTGCCCGACAACGCCATCCTCACCTGCGACTCCGGCACCAGCGCCGCCTGGTACGCGCGCGACATCAAGGCCCGGCGCGGCATGATGGGCTCGCTCTCCGGTGGCCTGGCCACCATGTGCCCGGCCGTGCCCTATGCCACCGCCGCCAAGTTCGCCTACCCGGACCGCCCGGTGGTGGCGCTGGTGGGCGACGGCGCGATGCAGATGCTGGGCCTCAACGCGCTGGTGACCATCGCGCACCAATGGCGGCGCTGGAGCGACCCGCGGCTGGTGGTCATGGTGCTGCACAACGGCGACCTCAACATGGTGACCTGGGAGGAGCGCGTGGGCGCGGGCGACCCGAAGTTCGAGGACTCGCAGGCGCTGCCCGCCTTCCCCTTCGCCCAGTACGCGCAGCTGCTGGGGCTGCACGGGCTGCGCGTGGACCACCCGGACGCCATTGCCGGTGCCTGGGAGCAGGCGCTCTCGGCCGACCGGCCCGTGCTGCTGGAGATGGTGACCGACGCCAACGTGCCGCCGCTGCCGCCGCACGTGACCTGGAAGCAGGCCCGCCACTACGCCAAGGCGATGCTGCAGGGCGACCCCGAGGCGCTGCAGGTCGTCATGGCCAGCATGCGCGAGGCCTGGGACGGTCTCACGGCCGGGCGCGGCTGAGGCTCTATCGTGCTGTCGTCGCTCGATGCCGAGGCCCTGGAGCGCCGCCTGCGCGACACGGTGCGCGGCGAGGTGCGCTTCGACGACGGCAGCCGCGCCCTCTACGCCACCGACGCCTCCAACTACCGGCAGGTGCCCATCGGCGCGGTGATCCCGCGCGACGCGGACGACGTCATTGCCACCGTGGCCGCCTGCCGCGCGTTCCGCGCGCCCGTGCTCTCGCGCGGCGGCGGCACCAGCCTGTGCGGCCAGTGCTGCAACGTCGCGGTGGTGATGGATTTCTCCAAATGCATGAACCGCGTGCTGGAGATCGACCCGGCCGCGCGCACCGCGCGCGTGCAGCCCGGCGTGGTGCTGGACGAGTTGCGCGACCAGGCCGCGCGCCACGGCCTGACCTTCGCCCCCGACCCGGCCACGCACGACCACAACACGCTGGGCGGCATGATCGGCAACAACTCCTGCGGCCCGCATTCGGTCATGGGCGGCGAGACGATGCACAACGTCATCGAGCTGGACGTGCTGACTTACGACGGCCTGCGCCTGACGCTGGGCGCCACCGACGACGTGGCCTTCGAGCGCCTGCGCGCCGGCGGCGGGCGCTCGGCGCAAATCGCCACCGGGCTCAAGCAGTTGGCCGAGCGCTACGCGCCGCTGATCCGCGAAAAATTTCCCGACATCCCGCGCCGGGTCTCGGGCTACAACCTGCCGGCGCTGCTGCCCGAGAAGGGCTTCGACCTCGCCAAGGCGCTGGTGGGCAGCGAAGGCACCTGTGTCGTGATCCTGGAAGCCAAGCTGCGGCTGCTGCCCAACCCCAGGGCCCGCACGCTGCTGGTGCTGGGCTACGACAGCGTGTACGAGGCCGGCGACCACGTGGTCGAGGTGATGCGGGCCGGGCCGATCGCGCTGGAGGGCCTGGACGACCGGCTCATCGAGGACATGAAGCACACCCACCTGCACATCGACTACGTCGGCCTGCTGCCCGAGGGCAAGGGCTGGCTGCTGGTGGAGTTCGGCGGCGACACACGCGAGGAGGCCGACGCCAAGGCGCAGGCCTTGATGGACCGCCTGAAGCAGGTGGACAAGCCGCCGACGATGAAACGCGTGGACGACCCGGTGCAGGAGGCCCACCTCTGGAAGGTGCGCGAGTCCGGCCTGGGCGCCACGGCGCATGTGCCCAATGCGCCCGTCACCTGGGAAGGCTGGGAGGATTCTTCGGTGCCGCCCGAGCGGCTGGGCGAGTACCTGCGCGCGCTGCGCAAGCTCTTCGACCAGTACGGCTATGGTTGCGACCTCTACGGCCATTTCGGCCAGGGCTGCGTGCACACGCGCATCGACTTCGACCTGGAGACGCAGCCGGGGATCGACAAGTTCCGCCGCTTCCTGCACGACGCGGCGAAGCTCGTCACCTCGCTGGGCGGCTCGATCTCGGGCGAGCACGGCGACGGCCAGTCCAAGGCCGAGCTGCTGCCCATCATGTACGGGCCGGAGCTGGTGCGCGCCTTCGAGGAGTTCAAGGCGCTGTGGGACCCGGACAACCTGATGAACCCGGGCAAGGTCGTGCACCCGTATCGCGCCGACCAGCACCTCCGGCTGGGCACCGGCTACCGGCCGCTGCCCGTGGCCACGCGCATGTTCTTCGCCGACGACCAGGGCGATTTCGGCCGCACCGTGCTGCGCTGCGTGGGCGTGGGCGAGTGCCGCAAGCGCGAGGGCACCATGTGCCCCAGCTACAAGGCCACGCTGGAGGAGCGGCACTCCACGCGCGGGCGCGCGCACCTGCTGTTCGAGATGCTCAACGGCGAGCGCGAGCAGGGCGTGCTCAAGCGCGGCTGGCAGGACGAGGCGGTGAAGGAGGCGCTGGAGCTGTGCCTCTCCTGCAAGGCCTGCAAGCACGAGTGCCCGGTGAAGGTGGACATGGCGGCGTACAAGGCCGAGTTCCTGTCGCACTACCACGAGCACCATCCGCGTCCGCTGGCCGCGCGCGTGTTCGGCTTCATCGACCGCTGCTGCGCGCTGGCCGAGCTGGCGCCGGGCGTGGTGAACGCCGTTTCGCAGCACGAGCCCTGGGCCGGGCTGATCAGGCGCGGCGTGGGCATCGCGCCGCAGCGGCGGCTGCCGGCCTTCGCGCGGCGCAGCTTCCGCGCCGGCTTCGAATGGCGGCGTGACGACGGCCCGGGCGTCCGCGGCGAGGTGCTGCTGTGGCCCGACACCTTCAACGACCACTTCCATCCCGAGGTGGCGCATGCGGCGGTGCGGGTGCTGCGGCACGCCGGCTTCGCGGTGCGGCTGCCGCGCCGGCGGCTGTGCTGTGGGCGGCCGCTGTACGAGTTCGGCTACCTCGACGCGGCGCGCGCCTACCTGCGGCGCGTGCTGCAGGCGCTGGACGGCGAGTTGCGCGCCGGCACGCCCATCGTGGTGCTGGAGCCGGCCTGCCTGTCGGTGTTCAAGGAGGAGCTGCCGATGATGCTGCCGCGCGACGAGCAGGCGCGGAGGCTGCGCAGCCAAAGCTTCCTGCTCAGCGATTTCTTGCAGCAAAGCGCGCCCGACCTGGCGCTTGCGCCGCTGCAGCGTCCGGCGTTGGTGCACCTGCACTGCCACCACAAGTCGGTCCTGGGCAGCGAGGCCGAGCTGGCGCTGCTGAAGAAGACGGGGCTGGAGCTGCACCAGCCCGACACCGGCTGCTGCGGCATGGCCGGCTCCTTCGGCTTCGAGGCAAGGAAGTACGAGGTGTCGATGCGCTGCGCCGAGCGCGTGCTGCTGCCCGCCGTGCGCGGGATGGCGCCGGAGGCGCTGGTGATCGCCGACGGCTACAGCTGCCGCGAGCAGATCGTCCAGGCCACCGGGCGGCCGGTGCACCACCTCGCGGAGGTGCTGGGCATGGCGCTGCCGTGCAGCGGCGGGGAGGCGGCGCCGGCGGCCGCCCCGTAGCGCTCAACGCCCGGTGCCACCCTGGCGCAGCGGCCGCAGCTGCTGAGGCTGCTGCATGGCCGCGGGCTCCGTCACGCGCGTGGCGAAGTCCACGCTGCTCAGCCCGAGCAGCAGCGCCAGCGTCCCGGCAGCCACGGCGGCGGCCACGCGCGCCAGCGCGGCACTGCGGCCCAGGCCCATGAACAGCCCCAGCACCAGCGCCGACTTGAGCGCCGCGATCACGAGGCCGATCACCAGGTTGAGCCGGCCCAGCGGGACGTAGGCGCTGCCCAGGCTCAGCAGCAGCAGCGCCAGCAGCGCGGCCCAGGCCAGGCCGATGCGCCGGCAACGGCGTCTGAAGGCACCGGCGTCGCGCTTCACGTGGCCCTCCCGGCCAGGTACAGCAGCGGGTACAGCACGATCCAGACGATGTCCACGAAATGCCAGTACAGCCCGGCCACCTCAACGTGCCCGGCATCGGCCCAGGGCGAGCCGCGCCACGCACCCCAGGCAAAGGTGCCCAGCAGGCCCACCCCGATGAGCAGGTGCAGCGCGTGCAGGCCCGTCATCACGAAATACAGCATGAAGAACAGCTCCGCGCCCGCATGCCGCGCCAGCGCGAAGCCCGGGCCCGGAAACAGGCCCTCGTGCCACTCCTTGGCGTACTCCACGCCCTTGAGCGCCATGAAGGCCAGGCCCAGCAGCGCGGCGCCGGCCAGGAGGCGCGCCGTCGCGCGCCGGCGCCGCTCCTCGCCCGCGCAGGCCGCCGCCACGGCCACCAGCGCGCTGCTGCTGAGCAGCAGCGCCGTGTTGAGCGTGCCCAGCACCACGTGGGTGTGGCGGCTGGCGATGCCGAATCCCTCGCTCCAGTGCGTGCGGCCCCAGGCGTAGGCGGCGAAGAGCCCGCCGAAGAACAGCAGCTCGGTGGCGAGGAAGATCCACATGCCCAGCTGCGCCGTGTCCGGCGGCGGTGCGGCGGCTTCGGCGCGGGCGGTGCTCATGGCGGCGTGCTGGCGGTGCCGGCATCGGGCAGCGGGTGTTCTCGCGGGTCCGCGCGCTGGGCGGACGGGGCCGCCGCTTCGGGCTCGTAGTCGTACACGCGGCGCGGCGGCCGGGGCGGCTCATCGAAGTTGTGGGTGGGCGGCGGCGACGGCGTCTGCCACTCCAGCCCGGTGGCGCCGAAGGGGTTGGCACCGGCTCTTCGGCCGTAGGCCAGCGACCAGGCCAGGTACACCAGCGGCAGCAGGTAGCCCAGCGCCAGCACCACCGCGCCGCTGGAGGAAAACAGGTTGAGCACCTGGAACTCCGCCGGGTAGGCGTGGTAGCGCCGCGGCATGCCGCGCAGCCCCAGCAGGTACTGCGGGAAGAAGGTGAAGTTGAAGCCCAGGAAGATCAGCACCGCCGCGATGCGCGCCCACACCTCCGGGTACTCGCGGCCCGTCGCCTTGGGCCACCAGAAGTGCAGCGCGCCGAAGTACGCCATCACCGAGCCGCCGACCATGATGTAGTGGAAGTGCGAGACCACGAAGTACGTGTCCGACAGGTGCACGTCCAGTGACAGCGAAGCCAGGAACAGCCCCGTGAGGCCGCCGATGGTGAACAGCCCCACGAAGCCCAGCGCGTAGAGCATGGGCGCATCGAGCCGGATGGCGCCCTTGTGCAGCGTCGCGGTCCAGTTGAACACCTTGATGGCCGACGGAATCGCCACCAGGAAGCTCAGCAGCGAGAACACCAGCGAGGCCGCCGGCGACTGCCCGGCCACGAACATGTGGTGGCCCCAGACCAGGAAGCCGATGCTGGCGATGCCCAGGATGGCGTAGGCCATGAAGCGGTAGCCGAAGATGGGCCGGCGCGCGAAGCAGGGCACGATCTCGCTGACCACGCCCATGGCCGGCAACACCATGATGTAGACCGCCGGGTGCGAGTAGAACCAGAACAGGTGCTGGAACAGCAGCGGGTCGCCGCCGTGCGCCGGGTCGAACACCCCCACTTGGAACAGCCGCTCCGCCACCACCAGCAACGCCGTGATCGCCAGCACCGGCGTGGCCAGCACCAGGATCACGCTGGTGGCGTAGATCGCCCACACGAACAGCGGCAGCTGGAACCAGCCCAGGCCCGGCACCCGGCAGCGGTGCACCGTGACGATGAAATTGAGCCCGGTGAGGATGGACGAGAAGCCGGTGACGAACACGCCCAGCAGCGTCAGCGTGACGTAGCCGTTGGAGAACATCGAGGAGTAGGGCGTGTAGAAGGTCCAGCCCGTGTCCACGCCGCCCAGGAACAGCGCCGCCAGCGTCAGCACGCCCCCGGCGATATAGACGTACCAGCTCAGCAGGTTCAGGCGCGGAAAGGCGAGGTCGCGCGCGCCGATCATCAGCGGCACCAGGAAGTTGCCCATCACCGACGGGATCGAGGGGATGAGGAACAGCCACACCATGATCACGCCGTGCGCGGTGAAGAGCTTGTTGTAGGTGTCGTCGCCCACCAGGTCGCCCGCCGGCGTGGCCAGCTCCAGCCGGATGAGGGTCGCCGCCGCGCCGCCGACGAAGAAGAAGGCGGTGATGGCGACGGCATAGAGGATGGCGATGCGCTTGTGGTCGCGCGCCAGCAGCCACGAGCGCAGTGTCAGGCCGTCGTCGAGGTAGCTCATCGCGTCTCCCCGGTGGCGTGCAGGTACGCGATCAGCGCCTGGATGTCCTCCTCGCTCACCTGCCCGGCGAAGGAGGGCATCACCGGCTCGAAGCCGGCCACCACGTCCTTGCGCGGCAGCAGGATGCTGTCGCGCAGGTAGTTGTCGTCGGCGACGATCGCGCGCCCGTCCTGCAGGTGCACGCGGCGTCCGGGCAGGCCGTCGAGCAGCGGCGCGTGCACGGTGGAGCCGGCGGCGTGGCAGCCGCTGCAGCCGAGCTGGCGGAACAGGGCGAAGCCGTACTGCGCCAGGCTGGGCTGCGCCGGCCCCTCGGCCAGCCAGCGGCTGAAGTCGTCCGGGCGCATCACCACGACGCGGCCGATCATGTGCGAGTGTTCGCTGCCGCAGTACTCGGCGCAGAACAGGTGGAACTCGCCCAGCTGCGTGGGCGTGAACCACAGCGCCGTGATGCGCCCGGGCAGCACATCCTGCTTGAGGCGGAAGGCCGGCACGTAGAAGCTGTGGATGGCGTCCTGCGCGCTCATGCGCAGCAGCACCGGCTGGCCCAGCGGCACGTGCAGCTCGTTGATCTCGCGCCGGCCGTTGCGGTGCTGCAGCTTCCACATCCACTGCTTGGCCACCACCGCCACGGGCAGCGCCTCGGGCGGCGGCCGGTACAGCCGCAGGTAGTCGCGCGCCGACCAGGCGCAGATGCCCACGAAGATCAACAAGGGTGTCAGCGTCCAGGCCACTTCGAGCCAGGTCAGGGTGCGCTTGGGGCCTGCGCGCGCGGCGCTGCTGCCGTGGCGGTAGCGCACGCAGAAGAAGACGATCAGCGCGCACACCGCCAGCGCCACGCTGCCGCACAGGATCACCAGGGCCGTGAACAGCGCGTCCACCGGCGTGGCAGCGGTGGAGGCGGTCTGGTCCAGCAGGTGAAAACCCGCGGACAGGCCGGCATCGACCTCGGTGCTCATCGGGCCTTCCTTCCCGGCCACGCCTGCCGCGCCACGAAGGCCAGCAGCGCCAGCGCCGTGAGCAGCCCCACCACGCGCACCGCCTGCAGCACCGCCGCGCTGTGGCGTCCCAGCCGCGCATCGAGGTGGGCGCACAGCAGCGCCAGGCGGTCCGACAGTCCGCCGATGCGGCCCTCGCCGGCGGCCACCAGTGCCAGCCGCAGCTGCGCCGGGTCGAAGCGCACGCCCGGCAGGTAGCGCGACACGCGCCCATCGGGCGTGAGCACCGCCGCCACGGCGGGGTGGGCGTAGCCCTCGGCCGGGCCGTCAGGCTCGCCGGCACGGCGGTAGCGCCAGCCCAGGGCGTGCGCCAGCGAGCGCAGCGCCGCCTCGGCGCCGGTGAGCAGACGCAGATCCAGCGCTTCCTGCGGTGGCCGATGGGCCTCCAGAAAGTCGGCGTAAGCCAGGTCCGCGGTGCGCAACGCGCTGGCGGTGGCGGGTGTGTCGGCCGGGTCAATGCTGACCCGCACGATCCGGTACGCGCTGCGCGGCAGGCCGCCGTCGTGCAGCGCTTCGAGCAGGCCGTGCATCAGCAGCCCGCACAGCTGCGTACAGTGGTAGTAGCCCAGCACCAGCAGCACCGGGCGGTCGCCGAAGGTTTCACCCAGGCGCAGCGGGCGGCCGCTGCTGTCCACCAGCGGCAGGTCGGGCGGCAGTTGCGCGTCCAGGTGCTGCTGCAGGCCGGCGTCGGGGAGCGGCGGGGGCAAGGACAGCGGTTGAGCCAGGGCTTGGCTCAAGCTCAGCAGCCAGAGTGCGAGACAGGCGGCGAGCGTCGTGCGGGCTCTTGCGCGCGGCAGTTGAAGGCGCGGCCAGGGCTCTCTCGCGACTGACGGTGAGCCGGGTTGGCTCACTGCATCGTCATCCCCACGCAAGCGCACTGCTGTCCGGGAAGGTTTGTGGAGGTTGGCCGTGAGCCGATCTGCTCTGTCTACTGCTTCGTCATCCCCGCGCAGGCGGGGACCCAGGCGGTCCCACGTCAGAGTGAAGTAGAAGCGCAGCGAACCGAGATACGAGCTGCCTGCATGCCGGCCAATCGGCATATGGCGGGCTTGGGGACCGCCTGGGTTCCCGCCTGCGCGGGAATGACGAAGTAGTAGGAGCGCCGCCTGTACTTCGTCCTGCAGAAGACCCACACCCCTCCCAGGACAGCCGTGCACCCGCGCGGGAATGGCGAAGTGGGGTGCATGGCTTGGCAGCCTCCGGCGTGTGGTCGAGCCGTCAACTTCCTTGGGTGTGCAGTGGGCACTCATGGCGCCCTCCCTGCCGCGCTGGCCGCCGGCGCCGCCATCAGCGCCATCGCGTCCTCGATCGGGATGTGCACGATCCCTGCGCCGGCATTGACCCAGCCCCGTCCATGCAGCCGGGCCTCCTTCTCCGCGAGGTAGGCGGCCAGGTCCGGCTGAGGCGCGCTCTGCAGCCTGGGCCCGGGGATGCTGAGCGTGTAGGGCTGCGCCAACCGCTGCCCGCCGGGAGGCATGTTCCGACCGTGCAGCCCCAGCAGCACCAGCACCACCACGCCGATCACGGTGCCGGCCAGGGCCGCGCCGGCCAGGGCGATGCGGCCGGTGGGCAACTCAGGCGCGGCCATGCCGAACCTCCGGCGCAGCCGACTCCGGCGCCGGCACCGCCGCGCCCGCCGGCGCCTCGAACAGCAGCAGCCCCATGCCCAGTGCCAGCAAGGGCAGCAGCCACCAGGCCAGCCAGGTGCCGGTGGCGACCGAGGGCAGCACCAGCCAGGCGGTGTTGAGTGCCTGCGTGAGCAGCAGCTCCGCGGCGATCATGCCCAGCCACCGCGCCCGGTCCTTGAGCCGGCGCTGCAGCAGCGCCAGCAGCGGCAGCGCGAGCTGCAGCAGCACCAGCGCGACGCCCACCCACCACCAGCCGCTGCGCAGCCGCGGCAGGTACCAGGCGATCTCGGCGGGCAGGTTCTCGGCCCAGATGATCAGGAACTCCATGAAGGCCAGGTAAGCCCAGGTCATCAGCCACATCAGCAGCAGGTTGCCCAGGTCGCGCGCCAGCGGGACGCCTTCGGCCGCCTCGGCTTCCAGCGCTTCGGGCGCCCAGCGCGCCAGTTGCCACACGCCCAGCGCAGTGCCGCCCAGGGCCTGGCCCGAGAGCACCACCAGGCCGAAGGCGGTGCTGAACCAGCCGGGTACCAGCGACATCAGCAGGTCCACCGAGGCCAGCGTGCCGGTGAGCGCATACAGCGCCAGCGCCGCCGCCGCGCGCCCCTTGGCCGCCAGCGAGGCCGGGCGCGCCAGCCACCACCACAGCGCGCCGTACAGCGCCAGGCGCAGCCCGACGAAGCCCGGCTGCAGCCAGAAGGTGGGAAAGGCTGGCCGCGCCAGCCCCTGCGCCCAGCCCCGCGGGTCGGCCGCCCAGGGGTAGAGCTGGCGCAGGCCCAGCGCCAGCGGCAGGAACAGCAGCAGCGCCCAGGGCAGTCGCGCCGCCGCCGCCAGCGCCACCGGCCGCAGCGCCTGGCCCCAGGCACCGCCGACCAGGCGGTGCAGCCACAGGTTCACCATCCCGCCCAGCATCAGTCCGATGACGAACCACCAGGCCGCCAGCCAGCAGGCCCAGAACAGCCGCGCATCCAGCGCCGCGCCGGGCAGCGCCAGCGCCAGCGCGACCAAGCCCGCGACGCGGCGGCGCGTGAGCGGCCGGCCGGCGGCGGTGGTCATCGCCCGTTCCCTTCTCCGGCCGCCGAAGCCGCCGCCGGCGGCGGCAGCGCCCGCAGTGCGGCCTGCAGCGCCGGCGGCAGGGCGTCGAGGCGCGCGTGCTGGCTGAGCTGCAGCGCGCGGATGTAGGCGACGATGGCCCAGCGGTCGTCCGGTGCCACGCGGTCGGCGTAGGGCACCATGACCCCGTAGCCCTGCGTGATCACGTCGTAGAAATGCCGGTCCGGTGCCTGGCGCAGCCGTTCCTGGTGGTAGCTGGGCGGCGCCGGGAAGCCGCGCCGCACCACCGGGCCGTCGCCGTCGCCCAGCGGGCTGTGGCAGGGCAGGCAGTAGATGCCGTAGCGCTCCTGCCCGCGGCGCAGCAGCCCGGCCGTCAGCGGTGGCAGCGCCGTGGCGGCCTGCGCGGCCTGCAGTTGCGTGGTCACCTCGTCGCCGCGACGGCCGCTGCTGGTGGCGGCCAGGTCGCCCATCGCATGGGCCACGCTGCCCGGCGGCGGTGGGCGCGAGGCCTTGCCGTCGGCGAACAGCGAGCTGGGCTCGCCCGAGTCCAGGCGCGGCTGGTCGTACATGTTGCGCATCAGCCGCTCGCAGCCCGGGAGCAGCAGGCAGCACAGCAGGAACGGCCACGGGTGCCTCACCGGAACACCTCCGAAAGCCGGATCGGCCCTTGCCCGTCCAGCCAAGCCGCGCTGCGTTGCTCATCGAAGGCCGGATCGTCGGCGCGCAGGCACAGGAAGAAGCGGTTGCGCGTGGCGAGGTCGAAGTCCGGCGCCGCGAACACCGGGTGCGCCAGGTCGGGCAGCCGGTTGCCGAAGATGACCATGGCGAAGGCCGTGAGCGCGCCGCCCAGCACCGTGAGCTCGAAGGCCACGGGCACGAACATCGGCCAGCTGTGCAGCGGCCGCCCGCCGACGTTGATGGGGTAGTCCACCACCGCCGAGTACCACTGCATGAGGTAGCCCAAGGTGCCGCCCAGCAGCGCGCCGACGAAGGTGGCGAGGGCGACCCGGTTGCGCGTGAAACCCACGGCCTGCGCCAGCCCTTCGACGTGGAAGGGCGCGTAGGCCTCTGCGCGCGCGTAGCCGGCTTGGCGTGCGGCCCGCGCCGCGCGCAGCAGCTCATGGGCGGTGCGGAACTCGGCCAGCAGGCCCCAGGGCGAGCGCCCGTGCGAAGCCGGTGCCGCGGCGAGGTCCTGCTTTGCGCCTCGCACTGAGGCAATCCCGTTCGGGCTGAACTCGTCGAAGCCTCCGCCATGCCCGTGTGTCAGCGCCTGCCCTTCGACAAGCTCAGGGCGAACGGGGGATTCGATTGGCGTTCGCGAATCGGGGGAAGGCGCTTCGGTAGCGTTCTCCTTCACCAGCAGCCGCATCTCCGAGATGGAAATGGCCGGCAGCACGCGGATGAAGACCAGGAACAGCCAGGCGAAGGCGCTGATCGAGCCCAGCAGGAACACCCAGTCCCACAGCGTCGGCACGAACAGGCCCCAGGAGGAAGGCAGGAAATCGCGGTGCAGGCTCTGCACGACGATGGTCACGCGCTCCATCCACATGCCCAGGTTGATCACCAGGCTCAGCACGAAGAGCGCCAGCGCGCTGCGCCGCACGCGCCGCCACCACAGCAGCTGCGGCACCAGCACGTTGCAGGCGAGCATGCTCCAGTACACCGGCGCGTAGGCGCCGCTCCAGCGGTCCTGCGTCATGGCGATCTCGTAGGTGTCGCCGCTGTAGAAGGCCATGAAGGTCTCGCTCAGGTAGCCGTAGGCCACCAGCGCGCCGGTGGCCAGCAGCACCTTGGCGGCATGGTCCAGGTGTACGTCGGTGATGAAGTCGTGCAGGGCGAAGGCGCGGCGCAGCGGGATGGCCAGCGTGAGCACCATCGCGAAGCCGGAGAAGAGTGCGCCGGCAACGAAGTAGGGCGGGAAAATGGTGGAGTGGTAGCCCGGCGTGTTGCCGATGGCGAAGTCCAGCGACACCACCGAGTGCACCGACACCACCAGCGGCGTCGCCAGCCCGGCGATCAGCAGGTAGGCCGAGGCGTGCCGCGCCCAGTGCCGCGCCTCGCCGCGCCAGCCCAGCGCGAAGAGGCCATAGGCCACGCGCTTGAAGCGCGAGTCGGCGCGGTCGCGCAGCGTGGCCAGGTCCGGGATCAGCCCCAGGTACCAGAACAGGAACGAAACGATGATGTAGGTGCCAATGGCGAAGAAGTCCCACACCAGCGGGCTGCGCCACTGCGGCCACAGGTTCATCTTGTCCGGGTAGGGCGCAAGCCAGTAGAAGAACCAGGGCCGCCCCAGGTGCAGGATCGGGAACAGCCCCGCCATGGCCGCGGCGAACAGCGTCATGGCCTCGGCGAAGCGGTTGATGGAGGTGCGCCAGCGCTGGCGCAGCAGCAGCAGCACCGCGGAGATGAAGGTGCCGGCGTGGCCGATGCCGATCCACCACACGCAGTTGGCGATGGCGAAGCCCCAGGCCACCGGGATGTTCACGCCCCACAGGCCGATGCCGGTGGTGAACAGGTAGGCCATGGCGCCCAGCAGCACCAGCGTGCCGGCCAGGGTGAGCGCGAAGCCCGCCAGCCAGGGCCCGCGCAGCGGGCGCGTGAGTACCAGGTCGGCGATCTTGTCGCTGATGCTGGCGTAGCCCCAGCCGGCATGCAGCACGCCGATGTCGCGCGACACGGGCGGCGCGGGCGGGCCCGGACGGTCGTGCATGGCGGCCTCAGCCCGTGGGGTCGGAAGGGGCCGCCACGCGCGCCAGGTAGGTCGTGCGCGGCTGCGTGCCCAGCTCGCCCAGCAGCGCGTAGTGGCGCGGCGATGCCTTCAACCGCGCGACGTCGCTGCCCTCGTCGTTCAGGTCGCCGAAGTGGATGGCGCGCGTGGGGCACACCGCCTGGCAGGCGGTGACGACGTCGCCGTCCCGGATCGGCGCGCCGGTGGCCTCGGCGTGGTGGCGCGCGCGGCTGATGCGCTGCAGGCAGTAGCTGCACTTCTCCATCACGCCGCGCTGGCGCACGGTGACGTCGGGGTTGCGCTGCGCCTGCAGCGTCTCGGTGGTGGCGTCGGTGAACTGCAGGAAGTTGAAGCGCCGCACCTTGTACGGGCAGTTGTTGGAGCAAAAGCGCGTGCCGATGCAGCGGTTGTAGACCTGCACGTTCACGCCCTCGCTGTCGTGCACCGTGGCGCCCACCGGGCACACCAGCTCGCACGGCGCCTTCTCGCAGTGCATGCACGGCAGCGGCTGGAAGGCGGTGTCGCGGCCCTGGGGGCCGGCATCGTCATAGCGGTCCACGCGAATCCAGTGCATCTCGCGCCCGCGCGCCACCTGTTCCTTGCCGACCACCGGGATGTTGTTCTCGGCCTGGCAGGCGACGGTGCAGGCGTTGCAGCCGATGCAGGCGTCCAGGTCGATGACCATGGCCCAGGCATGCTGCGGGTAGCTGACCTCGGGGTAGAGGCTGGGCGGGCGCTCTTCGCCGGAGCGCAGCCGCTCGCCCGGGCGCACGCTGCGCACGATCTCGCGCCCGGCCTGGCCGAGCTCGTGCTGCGTGACGGCGAACTCATGGCGCCGGCCCAGCGGGCGCAGGTTCAGCGCCGGCGGCCCACCCTGCGCCGGCCGCAGGGCGTAGGCGTCGAAGCCCACGCCGCTGCCGACCCGGCCGGCCTGGGAGCGCCCGCAGCCCAGCGGCAGCGTGGCGGCGTCCTCGGCGTGGCGCGCGCTCACCCACACCGGCGCGTCGAGGCTGCGCCCGCCCGCCTCGACCCGCACGAGCTCGCCCGTGGCCAGCCCCAGCCGCGCCGCGGTGCCCGGGCCCAGCAGCAGCGCGTTGTCCCAGGTGAGCTTGCTGAAGGGCCGCGGCAGCTCCTGCAGCCAGCCCAGGTTGGCGAAGCGCCCGTCGTGCACGCTCGCGTCGGGCGCGAACACGCCTACCAGCGCGCCCGCCGGCGCCGCGGGCGCATGCTCGGGCAGCCGCGCGAGAGGCACGGCGACCGGGGCGAAGGCGCTGTCCGGCACCACGCCGCGGCGCAGCGCCTCGCTCCAGAAGCTCTCGAACGCCGCCTCGTCCGCGCCCCGGCGCCACTGGCGGCGCACCAGCGCCTGGCCCTGCCGCTGCTCGTCGCCGGCCAGCAGGGCCAGCAGCTCGATGGCCGAGCGGCTGTCGTACAGCGGCGCGATGGCCGGCTGCAGCAGCGTCGCGCTGCCGTCGTGGGCCAGCGCGTCGCCCCAGGACTCGTAGTCATGCGACAGCGGCAGGTGCCAGTGGCAGCGCAGGGCCGTCTCGTCCGCGTACAGCCCGGCATGCACGCTCAGCCGCGCGCGCGCCAGCGCCTGCGCCATGCCCAGCTCGCCCGGCGCGTCGTAGGCCGGGTTGCTGTCCAGCATCACCAGGGTGTCCACCGCGCCGTCGCGCAACGCCTGCGCCAGCTCGGCCAGGGTGCCGGCCTGCGGCGCCGCGTCGGGCGGCTCGATGAGGTCGAGCGTGCGGCCGAGCGTGCCGAGGCGCTGGTTCAGCGCCAGCGCCAACGCGTGCGCGTCGGCCGACAGGTTCGGACCGGCCAGCACCAGCGCGTCCGGCCCGGCCTCCTGCAGCGCGCGCAGCACGCGCGCTTCGAACGCCGCCTCGGCGCCTTGGGCGGGCGGCACCGGCGGCAGCCCAGCCCACCAATGGCGTGCCAGGCGCCACAGCAGCGCCTCGATGCGGTGCGGCGGCAGCGCCAGCCGCTCGTCGGCGCGCGCGCCGAACAGCCCCGGCGACACCTCGGCCGCGAACAGGCGCGGCAGGCGGCCGTCGGCGCGCCCCCGCTCGCGCGCCGCGGACCAGTCCATCGCGTGGCGCACCGCGCCGGGGCCGTCGCTGAAGGGGTCGGCCGCCAGCGCCAGCACGCAGCGCGCGCGTTCCAGACGCGGCAGCGGCGCCAGCTCGCGGCCGAAGGCGGCGCGCGTGCCGTCCCGCGCCGCCGTGTCGCGCACGGGGTCGTGCACATGCCAGCGCGCGAGCGGGAAGCGGCGCAACAGCTGCTCGATCAATGCGCGCTGCGTCGGCGAGCTCAAGGGCCCGGTCAGCAGGTGCAGTCCCCGGCCCCGGTCCGCTTCCAGCGCTGGGGCCCGCTGCCGCCATGCCGTGTCGAAGGCGGCCCAGCTGGACGCGGCCTGCGCCGCCGTGGCGCCGGGCACCCCGCCCAGCGCCTGGCGCACGGTGGCGGAGCGGTCCGGGTCCCAGAGCTGCAGCACCGAGGCCTGCGCGAACACGTCCGTGGCGCCCAGGCTGGAGGGGTGCAGCGGGTTGCCCTCGATCTTGATCGGCCGCCCCTCCACCGTGCCGATCAGCACGCCCTGCGCGCAGCCGTCGCGCACGCAGGCGCTGGCGTAGTGGATCGGCATGCCCACCGCCTGCGCCTCGGGCATGTGGACGAAGGGATAGATCCGGGCATTGGGCGGCGCGCTGCACGCTCCGTTGGCCAGCGCCACCGAGGCCGCCAGCAGCGACAGCGCCTGGCGCCGGTTGACACCCGGCTGCCCGCGCACCACGTGCACGGGCGAGGGTTGGGCGGAGGGGGGAGGCATCGCGGGCACCACGGCCGCTGTCAGGCGCGAATCCGCAAGGCAAGCGTCATGCCCCTTCGTGGTGCAGGAGCGGGTGGAAGCATTTGCACCAACGTATCAGCGATGACAGGTAGAACAGTCCGTCAGCCGCCGCGTGTCGGGCAGCTGCATCAGCTGCTCCAGGCGCTGCACGTCCTGCGCCGTCGGCGGGGTGGCGGCCTGCATGGAAAACACCTGCTCCCTGGGGTGCAGGTGCGGCCCGGGGTTGCGATGGCAGCCCAGGCACCACTGCATCTGCAGCGGCGCGACGCGCCAGGTCAGCGGCATCTGGTCCACGCGGCCATGGCATTCGACGCAGGCCACGCCCCTGGTGACGTGCACGCTGTGGTCGAAGAACACGAAGTCGGGCAGCTGGTGCACGCGTCGCCAGGCGATGGGCCGGCCGCTGGCGGCACTCTCGCGCAGGGGCCGGAGCACGGCCTGGTCGGTGTAGAGCTGCGAGTGGCAGCTCAGGCAGATGCCGCTGGAGGGCAGCCCGGCGAAGGCGCTGCGCTCCACCGTGGTATGGCAGTAGCGGCAGTCGATGCCGTCGTCGCCCACGTGGTGCTTGTGGCTGAAGGGGATGGGCTGGGCCACCGGCTCGCCCACCGGCTGGTACGAGCGGTCGCGCCACACCATCAGCCCGAAGGCCACGGCCAGCAGCGCCCCCAGCGCCAGGAAGGCGAGCTTCACGCCCAGCTCGGCACGGCGGCGGAACACGGGGTCCATGGGCGGCGGCGGGTTTGGTCACGGGAGCGTGTGCCGGTGCGGCAATCGGCATGCGCCGGGACCCTGCGTGCGGGTGCGGCGGCATGTGGGTTGCCGCCGCGCCCGCATGCAGGGCCGCACCGGCTCACCGGTGCGGCGGCGTCCTCCTGTCGTGCCCGCGATGCGCCAACCCCCGATCGCCGACTACGCGCTCATCGGCAACACCTTCACCGCCGCGCTGGTGAGCCGCGACGGCTCCATCGACTGGTGCTGCCTGCCGCATTTCGACAGCCCGGCCGTGTTCTGCCGCCTGCTCGATGCGCGCATCGGCGGCTGCTTCAGGCTCGGTCCGGCCGCGCCGAGCCGCTGCGAGCGGCGCTATCTGGACGGCAGCGCCGTGCTGGCCACGCGCTTCGAGACCGCCGACGGCGTGGCGCAGGTGACGGACTTCATGCCCGCGCCGGACCTGCTCGCGCCGGACCTGCCGCCGCACGGGCACGCGTACTTCAGCGTGCTGCGCCGCGTGGAGGGGCTGCAGGGCCGCGTGGCGCTGGACCTGCTGTTCAAACCCACCTTCGACTTCGTGCGCCAGGCCGCGCGGCTGGCGCCGCAGCCCGGCGGATGCCGGGCCGACGCCGGCGACGAGTCGCTGCACCTGGCGCTGGTGCCCGAAGTGCGGCTGCAGGTGGTGGACGGCGAAGTGCGCGGCCGGCTCGACATCCCGGCCGGCGCCGCCGCCTGGGTGGTGCTGTCGCATGGCCGTGCGGGCATGGCCGGGCAGGGCCCCGCGGCCTGGGAGCGGTCGCTGCGGGACACGCTGCGGCAGTGGGGTGCCTGGGGCGCCCTCAACCGCTACACCGGACCGTACGCGGAGGCCGTGGCCCTGAGCGCGCGCGTGCTGAAGCTGCTGACCTTCGCGCCCGGCGGCAGCATCGTGGCCGCGCCCACGACCTCGCTGCCCGAGGCGCCGGGAGGCGTGCGCAACTGGGACTACCGCTTCTGCTGGCTGCGCGACGCCGCGCTGATGCTCGGCGCGCTGCTGTCCGTGGGCCACGAGTACGCGGCCGACCGCTTCTTCCACTGGCTCTCGCGGCTGTGGGAGCCCGAGCGCCGCATCCAGATCATGTACCGGCTCGATGGCGGCGAGCGGCTGCCGGAGGCGGTGCTGGAACACTTGGCCGGCTACCGCGGCGCGCGGCCGGTGCGCATCGGCAACGGGGCCGCCAACCAGGTGCAGCTCGACATCTACGGGCATCTGCTCGACGCCGCCCATGTCTACCTGGAAGGCCGGCGCGCGCAGGTGCGCCCGGCACTGGCCCGGGTGCTGACCCACCTGGCAAACGAGGCCGCGCGGCGCTGGCGGCAGCCGGACCAGGGCATCTGGGAGATGCGCAGCGCGCCGGCCCATCACGTGTCGTCCAAGCTGATGTGCTGGGTGGCGCTGGACCGCGCGCTGCGCCTGGCGGCGGCGGGCCGCATCGAGGGCGACACGGCCTGGTGGCGGCGCGAGCGCGATGCCGTCGCGCGCGTGCTGCACGAGCAGGGTTTCAATGCGGCGCTCGGTGCGTACACCCAGGTGCTGGGCGGTCAGGCGCTGGACGCCAGCGTGCTGATGATGCCCATCGTGGGCTTCCTGCCCGCCGGCGACGCGCGCATGCGCGCCACGGTGCAGCGCATCAGCCAGGAGCTGATGCACCGTGGCCTGGTGTGGCGCTATCGCAGCGATGACGGGCTGGACGGCGACGAGGGTACGTTCGCCATCTGCAGCTTCTGGCTGGTGGAGAACCTGGCGCTGCAGGGCCGCGTGCAGGAGGCCTGCGCCCTGTTCGAGCACATCACCTCCTTCGCCAGCGACCTCGGGCTGCTGGCGGAGGAGATCGAGCCAGGCAGCGGCGAGCTGCTGGGCAACTACCCGCAGGGCTACACGCACCTGGCGCTGATCCGATCGGCATTGGCCATCGGGCGGGCGCAGGGCAGCGCAAGCGGGGTGGCGTGTCCCCGTGCCGTTCCGGCATGGCCGTGACTTGTCACGCAAGCCACACGCGGGAATGCAACGGCCGTGTGTGGCTATCATCAATCCAGCGGCATGCGAGACCGAGTCATGCCGGGCATCCTGCCGGTCCCAGACACGAAAGCAGCGACCTTGGACTGCTGACGATCAACCCTTGGCATCACCCCCGGATCTGGAACACAGATGTCTTCCGCCGACACGGACAGCAAAGCCAGCGACCAAGGCCAGATCGGGCTGCTTGGTGTGCTGCCTCCGGGCTACTCGGTGGCGGAGTTCAGGATCGAGCGGGTTCTTGGCAAGGGCGGCTTCGGTATCGTGTACCTGGCATTCGATACCCGGCTGGAGCGTCTGGTCGCGATCAAGGAGTTCATGCCCCAGTCCCTGGCACAGCGGCTGGCCGACTACTCCATCGAGCCGCTGTCGGAGCGGCATCGCAAGACCTTCGAGCTCGGACTGCGCAGTTTCATCAGAGAGGCCCGCAGCCTTGCCAAGTTCAAGCACCCGGCACTGGTGGAGGTGTACCGCTTCTGGGAGGAGCTTGGAACCGCATACATCGTGATGCCGTTCTACGAGGGCCAGACACTGCAACAGCGCCTGGAGGGCATGACTGCTCCGCCACCGGAGCAGTGGCTGCGGGAGCTGGTGGAGCGCGTGCTCAAGGGGCTGGACGTGATGCACCAGCAGGGGTGGCTGCACCGGGACATCGCACCCGACAACATCCTGCTGTTGCCCGGCGACCGGCCCCTGCTGCTTGATTTCGGTTCCGCCAAGCAGGATATCGGCCATGCGACGCAGGCCTTGGCGGGGCTTCTCAAGCCGGGGTTTGCGCCGTTTGAACAGTACGGTGATTCGGCTGCCTTGAAGCAGGGTCCCTGGACCGACCTGTACGCGCTGGGTGCGCTGCTGTACTACGCCATCTCCGGCAAAGTGCCCACGGCATCGGTGGAGCGCATCAACAACGATGCCATGGCTTCCGCACTCATGCTGGGCCGGCGGCGCTATTCGGCTGCCTTCCTGCAGTTCATCGACCACTGCCTTGCTGTCTGGCCTGAACAGCGGCCAGCGAGCATCACGGCTGCCCTGGACCTGCTGCGCAGGCTGGATGCACAGGAAAAGGCCAGGGGCCTGAAAAACTCCATGGGCAAGCGTCGGGATGCACGCACGCCCAAGCTTTGCAAAAGCGAGACACGGCCCTTCGGGTTTCTGCCCGCAGGGCAGGGAGCCTTGTCATGGGCCGGCGGCATCGCGGCGCTGCTCGTGACCTTGGGGGGCTTGGCGTTGTGGGAACCATGGTCCAGGCCCACGGTGCACATGGCAGACAAGGGCCTGACAGTTGCTGTCCGTTCAGATGATCCCGGCTCGGCTCCGAGCGATCAGTCTTCCAGTACGCCGGCTGAAGCGAAGCCGGATACACCTGCGCTGCCCTTCTCCGCACCTCAAGCCCCCGAGGTGCGGCTCCCCACGCCACCGGCGGCACAACTCGCCAGCCCGGCAGCGCCGAAGAAGAAGGCGCTTTCGCAACAGCCTTTCAGAAACGCCCAAGGCGCCAATTCATCACGCGCGCGCCAGGCTGCTGCCAGGAAGGCGGAGTGTGAAAGCCTGACGCATATATTGGCCCTCGACGGCAATGCGTTGGCGCAGCGAAGGTTTGCCCAGTTGGGCTGCCGTCGTTAGATATGGCGTGATGAAGGCGCATGACGTTGCTGCCATCTCACTCTCGCTGGTACGGCTGCCACGGCAGCCTCGCATCGGGGACGGGTGATTCAAGCGCAGCCTTGCAGCAGGAACGTCGCTGCCCGACTTGAACGGCCGCCGACAGGCGGAACCTTTGCGCCCGGCAGCGACCGAACCCGCCTTGCTCACTTGCCTGCGAACTGTCCCATGACCCCTGCCGACACCCGCGCCATCGTCACCATCGCCGTGCTGGCGGCATTTGCCGACGGCGACAAGCACGACCGCGAACGCGACGAGATCAAGCGCATCGCGCAAGGCCTGGGCCAGGCCGATGGCGTGCACCTGCCGACGCTCTACCAGGACGTGTTGATGAAACGTGTCGATACCGCTTCGGCGGTGGCCCAGCTCGGCAGTGCCGAGGCCCGGCAGCTCGCCTACGAGATGGCGGTCTGCGTTTGCGACGCCGATGGCGCACAGTCGGAGGCCGAGACGCGTTTCCTGGCCAGCCTTCGCAGCCAGCTCGGCCTGGGCGTGTCGGCCGGGCGTTTCACTGCGCAGGCCGAGGAGATCGCGGCGGCGCCCATCGATGCGCCCGCGGCGGCCCTGGGTCCAACGGCGCCGGCCGCCGCGGACCATGTCGCCCTTGACCAGGCCATCCTGAACGCCGCGATCCTCAACGGTGCCCTGGAGCTGCTGCCCGAGACCCTGTCGACGATGGCGATCATTCCGCTGCAGATGAAGCTGGTTTACCGCATTGGCCACGCTCACGGCTATGAGCTCGACAGCGGCCACGTGAAGGACTTCCTCGCGACCGTCGGTGTCGGCCTGACCTCGCAGTACCTCGAACAGGCCGGCCGCAAGCTGCTCGGCGGCCTGCTCGGCAAACTCGGCGGCGGCATGCTCGGCGGCCTCGGCAAACAGGCGGTCAGCTCGGGCATGAGCTTCGCCACGACCTATGCGCTGGGCCACGTCGCCAAGCGCTACTACGCCGGCGGGCGTACCCTGTCGCCCCAGATGCTGAAGGACGCCTACGCCAGCGTCGTTGCCGAGGCCCAGAACCTCCAGGGGCGCTACCTGCCGGCCATGCAGGAGAAGGCCCGCGGGCTCGACGCCGGCAAGGTGCTGGCGCTGGTGCGGGGCGGCTGAGGGCCGGGCGAGGCCATTGTCCAGCAGCCGCCACGGTGGTAGCCCGGCCGCTACCACGCACGCCTGAAGGCCGGGCCGTGGCGGTCCACTGACCTTGCGAGCCTGGGATCGGCCACCAACGCTCTCGCGGCAGCCTCACGCACGCCGCATGAGCATTCCTTCAAGTTGCGGACGAAACGGGTGCCGATGTGAAGGCGTGCTCGCACGAGCATGAATGTCGCGACGCTGATCTGGTTGCTGAAGCGTCGAACCTTACGTGAATGCAATTGCCCGCCTCGACGGCGAGATCAGGCCGGCCGGCATCGAGGCCGCCATCGCCCGGCCATCCGCACCCGCGTTCGTCGGCTCACTGCGGCGCCGCGGTTCGGCTACGCTGTGCGGCACATCCGCGCGACACCATCGCGCCGAGGAGATTGCGGATGACGAACAGACCGCGCGAGCCGCTGCGCCTGCACGTCCCGGAGCCGAGCGGGCGCCCCGGGCAGCACACCGATTTCTCCTACCTGCATCTGTTCCCGGCCGGCGCCGCGCGCCGGCCACCGATCGACGTTGCGCCGGCCGACACCGCCGACCTGAGCTACGCGCTGGTGCGCGTGCTCGACGACGATGGCCGCGCGGTCGGTCCATGGGCGCCCGCTGCCGACGCCGCGCTGCTCAGGCGCGGCCTCGTCGCGATGCTGCGCACCCGCGCCTTCGACGCGAAGATGTTGACCGCCCAGCGGCAGAAGAAGATCTCGTTCTACATGCAGTGCCTGGGCGAGGAGGCCATCGCGACCGCGCATGCCCTGGCGCTGGAGCCGGGCGACATGTGCTTCCCGACCTACCGCCAGCAGGGGCTGCTGCTCGCGCGCGACGACATCCCGATGGCCGAGCTGATGTGTCAGCTGATGAGCAATGAGCGCGACCCGATGAAGGGCCGCCAGCTGCCGGTGATGTACTCCTACAAGCGGGCCGGTTTCTTCACGATCTCCGGCAACCTCGCCACGCAGTTCATCCAGGCGGTGGGTTGGGCGATGGCGTCGGCGATCAAGGGCGACACGAAGATCGCTTCCGGCTGGATCGGCGACGGCGCCACCGCGGAGGCCGACTTCCACACCGCGCTGACCTTCGCCCACGTCTACCGCGCGCCGGTGATCCTCAACGTCGTCAACAACCAGTGGGCGATCTCGACCTTCCAGGCGATCGCCGGCGGCGAGGCGACGACCTTTGCCGCTCGCGGCGTCGGTTGCGGCATCGCCAGCCTGCGCGTCGATGGCAACGACTTCCTCGCCGTGCTGGCGGCCTCGCGCTGGGCCGCCGAGCGGGCGCGCAGCAACCTCGGCCCGACGCTGATCGAGTGGGTGACCTACCGCGCCGGCGCGCATTCGACCTCCGACGACCCGTCGCGCTACCGGCCCGCTGACGACTGGGAGCACTTCCCGCTCGGGGACCCTGTCGAGCGGCTCAAGCGCCACCTCATCGTGCTCGGCGCCTGGAGCGACGAGGAGCACGAGCGCACGCGCAAGGCTCTCGAAGCCGAGGTCGCGGCGGCGCAAAAGGAGGCGGAACGCCACGGGACGCTGCTCGACGGCCACATCCCCCCGCTGGAATCGATGTTCGAGGACGTCTTCGCGGCCATGCCGCCGCACCTGCGCGACCAGCTGCGCCAGGCGCACGAGGCCGAGGCGGCGCGCCGCGCCGGCGAGGGGGCCTAACATGGCGCGGATGACGATGATCCAGGCGCTGCGCTCGGCGATGGACGTGATGCTCGAGCGCGATCCGAACGTGGTGGTTTTCGGCGAGGACGTCGGCTACTTCGGCGGCGTGTTCCGCTGCACCGAGGGGCTGCAGGCGAAGTACGGCCGCTCACGGGTCTTCGATGCGCCGATCTCCGAGGGCGGGCTGGTCGGCGTCGCGGTCGGTATGGGCGCCTACGGGCTGCGGCCGGTGGTCGAGGTCCAGTTTGCCGACTACTTCTATCCCGCCTCGGACCAGATCGTTTCCGAGGCGGCGCGGCTGCGCTACCGCTCGGCCGGCGACTTCACGGCGCCACTGACGATCCGCATGCCCTGCGGCGGCGGCATCTACGGCGGCCAGACGCACAGCCAGAGCCCGGAAGCGCTGTTCACGCATGTCTGCGGAATCCGTACCGTGATGCCGGCGACGCCCTACGACGCCAAGGGACTGCTGATCGCGGCGATCGAATGCGACGACCCGGTCATCTTCCTGGAGCCCAAGCGGCTCTACAACGGGCCCTTCGACGGCTATCCCGACAAGCCGGTAGTGCCGTGGTCCAAGCACCCGGCCAGCGAGGTGCCCGAGGGCCACTACACGGTGCCGCTGGAGTCCGCGGCGGTGGTCCGCCCCGGGCGCGACGTCACCGTGCTGGCCTACGGCACGATGGTTTTCGTGTCCGAGGCGGCGGTGGTCGAGAGCGGTGTCGATGCCGAGATCGTCGATCTGCGCAGCCTCTGGCCGCTTGACCTGCCGGCCATCGTCGAGTCGGTGAAGAAGACGCGGCGCTGCGTCGTCGTCCACGAGGCGACGCGCACCAGCGGCTTCGGCGCCGAGCTGGTTGCGCTGGTGCAGGAGCACTGCTTCTACCACCTGGAGGCGCCGATCGAGCGCGTCACCGGCTGGGACACGCCGTACCCGCACGCGCTCGAGTGGGCCTACTTCCCGGGCCCGGCGCGCGTGGCCGCTGCGCTGCGCCGCGTGATGGAGGACTGAGCAATGGCTGCACGCGTCGTCAAGGTGCCGGACGTGGGTGAAGGCATCGCCGAGGTCGAGGTCGTCGAGTGGCATGTGAAGCCGGGCGACGAGGTCGCCGAGGACCAGCCGCTTGCGACACTGATGACCGACAAGGCCTCGATCGAGATCCCGTCGCCGGCCGCGGGCCGCGTCGCCGCGCTCGGCGGCGAGGTCGGGCAACTGCTCGCGGTCGGCTCGATGCTGGTGCGCTTCGACGACACGGCGGGCGGCGAGGCGGGCATGGCCGAGCGGCTGCCGGCCGCCGGCGGCGCGCTGGCCGACCAGCTGGTCGAGGCACGGACGATGCCGCCGCCTTCGGCCAGGCCTCGGAGCGAGCCGGCCGCGCCGAGCGTGGCGCCGGCTTCGACGCCCCGTCAGGACCGTCCGATCGCGTCTCCCGCGGTGCGCCGCCGCGCCTGGGAGCTCGGCGTCGATCTCAAGGACGTGCCGCCGGGTGGCACCGCCGGCCGCATCGTCCACGCCGACCTCGATGCTTACCTCGCGCGCCATGGCCACCGGCCGCCACCGGCGCCGGCTGCGGCGCCGCGCGGCGCCGTCGCCCCGCGCGACGACACCGAGGCGGTGCCGGTGATCGGGCTGCGCCGGCGCATCGCGATGAAGATGCAGGAGGCCAAGCGGCGTATTCCCCACTTCAGCTACGTCGAGGAGGTCGATGTCACGGAGGTCGAGGCGCTGCGCGCGGCGCTGAACGCGAAGTGGGAAGGCGAGCGGCCGCGGCTGACGCTGCTCGCGTTCATCGCACGCGCGATCGTGCTGGCCTGCGCCGAGTGTCCTCAGCTCAACGCACGCTTCGACGACGAGGCCGGCGTCGTCATGCGCCACGGCGCGGTGCACCTCGGCGTTGCGACGCAGACCGCGCACGGACTGATGGTGCCGGTGCTGCGCCATGCCGAGGCGCTCGACCTGTGGGCCATCGCGCGCGAGGTCATGCACCTTGCCGAAGCGTCGCGCGCCGGGCGCGTGACGCGCGCCGAGCTCACCGGCTCGACGATCACGCTGACCAGCCTCGGCGCGCTCGGCGGCATTGCGTCCACGCCGGTCATCAACCACCCGGAAGTCGCGATCGTGGGCGTCAACCGCATCGTCGAGCGGCCGGCGCTGCGCGGTGGCCTCGTGGTGCCGCGGCTGGCGATGAACCTGTCGTCCTCATTCGACCACCGCGTGATTGATGGCATCGACGCGGCGCGCTTCGTGCAGGCCATCCGCGGCTTCCTGGAGCAGCCGGCGACGCTGTTCGTCGGCTGACGCAGCGCGCAAATGCCATCGCGGCCTTGCTGCGCAGCCGGCAGGCCAACATCGCCGCGCATCGTGGCAATGGAACCGATAGCGCGCAGGCCGTGGCGCTTTTCCTGGAGCACCCGCGCGCCCCGGCCCTCCCGCCGTCCAGGCGGATACTGATGCCGGGGCGGCTCGTGCGCCGCTCCACTGCCACCCCGCTTGGCGCCTGAGAGCGCGAACGCCCGCTGCCGGGGCGAGGCGGTGTCCGGCAGAGCCAGGGAAGACCTGCACATCGGGGGAAGCTATGAAGAACGGTGACCGACAGCGTCCGATCCAGTTTCCGTCCCAGGCCGGCGCCGGGCTGTCGGGGCCAGGGGCCGCGCCGGGCCTCCATCCGGCTTCGCTCACCCACTGGCCGGGACTGGCCGCCGCGCTGCTGACGGCGCGGCAGGGCCTGGAGGCCGCGGCCACCGAAGAGGAGGCCCTGCGCCTGGCGCTGGGCGCCGCGGCGCGCACGCTGAGCGCACCCTATGCCGCCTTCTGGCAGCTCAACCGCTTGTCCGGAAAGCTCTGCCTGGCCGAGTGGTTCCAGGCCGCGGCCGACCCGCCGTTGGGCAACGGGCAGCTGGCGCCGCTGGTGCACGGCATCGAGCTGCCCTGGGCCGGTCTGATCGACGGCACCGGCGGGCTGCAGCGGGCCACGGTGGCGCTGCACCGGGAGGGCCCCGCGCTGTCGGCGTGGAGCCGACTGGCGGGCGCGCTGCGCTGCCCGCTGGAGCCCTGGGTGCCGGTTCGGCTGCCGGACCGCGGCTGGGGCCGGCTGTCGCTGCTGCGTGCCGAGGGCCATGCCTGGCAGCCTGGCGAGGCGTTGTTCCTGGAGGCGCTGGCCCGCGAGCTGGGCTGGACGCTGGCCGACAAGCGCCTGGCGTCGGCGCAGCACCGCCCGGCCGAGGCGGCGGCGCAGGCGCAGGCGCGCGAGCAGGCTCATGTCACCGCGGTGTTGCAGGAGGCGCTGGACTCGCTGGACGGCAGCGGCGACCTGGACGAGTTCGTGCCCACGGCCGTGGGTCTCGTCGCCCGCGCGCTCGAACCCGGCGCGGTGGCCTTGCTGCAGGTGCGCGAGCAGCGCTGCCGGCTGCAGGCGGCCTGGCTGCAGGGGCGCGTGCTGCGGCATGCCGAGCTGCTGTCGGCCGAGCCGCCCTTGCCGGCGCTGCTGCGCGGGATGGCCGAGGGTTTCCAGTTGCCGGACCGGCTGCAGGGCTGCGCGGCGCCGGCGAGCAGCAAGTCGCAACTCGTCGATCACGCCGACGCCGCCGGGCCGTGCCCGCTCGAGCGCTTCTTCGCCACCGAAGCCGGGCCGCTGGCGCTGCAGGTGCCGCTGGCGGCGGCCGGCCATGCGCTGGGCGCGCTGTGCATCTACCGCCGGCGCGAGCGGGCCTACACGCCCTCCGAGATCAGGCTGGCCGAGGCCTTCGGGGCGCAGCTGTCGCTGGCGCTGCGCGCCGGGCAGCTGGCGGAGCAGGCGCGCCGCGTGGCGACGCTGGAGGAGCGCACGCGCCTGGCGCGCGAGATGCACGACACCCTGGCCCAGGGCTTCACCGGCGTGCTGATGCAGCTGGAGGTGGCCGATGCCGCCGTGACGGCGCATCGCATCGACCGCGCCCGCACCGCCATCGCGACCGCGATGGAGCTGGCGCGCGACAGCCTGGGCGAGGCCCGGCGTGCCGTGCGCGCGCTGCGCAACCCGACGCTGGAGCGGCGCGGCCTGGCCGACGCGCTGGCCGAGCTGTGCGCGCAACTGCGCGGCAGCACCTTCCTGGGCGTGGCACTGGAGATGGCCGGCACGGCACCGCGGCTCGATCGCCATGCCGAGGAGCAGGTGCTGCGCGTGGCGCAGGAAGCCCTGGTCAACGTCGCCAAGCACGCCCAGGCGCGCCAGGCGCGCGTGGTCCTGGGCTTCGGCCCGCAGGGGCTGCTGCTGCAGGTCAGCGACGACGGCAGCGGGCTGCCGCCGAACGCCGCCGCGGCCGGCTTCGGCCTCATCGGCATGCGCGAGCGCGCCCTGAGCATCGGTGCCACGCTGGAGATCGACTCGGTGCCGGGGCAGGGCACGACGGTGTCGCTGCGCATGGGCCTGGGCGGCTGAGCCGCCGGCCCCGACGGGGCCGCTCCGGCAAGCTCTCTCGCAAGGGAGAGGCCCGCGCGGAATGTCGCTGCGATCATGGGCGGCACCGGCTTCCGGCCGCTGTTCCACGGTGCCGTCCATGATGTTGCCGCTTCCCGTTCCTCAAACCGGACCGGCCACACCGGCCGAGGCTCCCGCGGCCACGCCCGCGCGCATCCGCCTGCTGGTGGCCGACGACCACCACGTGGTGCTGGACGGGCTCAGCACCATCCTGGACATGCAGGCCGACTTGCAGGTCGTGGCGCAGGCCAGCGACGGCGCGCAGGCGGTGGAGCTGTGGCGGCGCACGCATCCGGACGTCGGGCTGATCGACTTGTCCATGCCGCGGCTCTCGGGCGTGGAGGCCATCGCCGAGATCCGCCGCCACGAGCCGCGCGCCAAGCTGATCATCCTCACCACCTACGACGGCGACGAGGACATCTACCGCGGCCTGCACGCCGGCGCGATGGCCTACCTGCTCAAGGACGTGCGGCGCGAGGAGCTGCTGCGCTGCATCCGGGTGGTGCACGAGGGCGGTCACTACATCAGGCCGGAGCTGGCGGGGCGCCTGGCCTCGCGGCTCACGCGCGACGAGCTCTCGCACCGCGAGCTGGAGGTGCTGGCACTGGTCGAGCGCGGGCTGAGCAACAAGCACATCGCGCGCGAGCTCCAGGTCGCCGAGGGCACGGTCAAGACGCATGTGAAGGCGATCCTGGCCAAGCTGGAGGCGCGCAGCCGCACCGAGGCCATCGCCATCGGCGTGCGCCGCGGGCTGATCAAGCGCTGAAGCGCCAGCGGCGCCTGTCGCCACTCTCTCCAAAGAGGCAGCTGCCCCTGGCCCGCGTGGCAGAAGCGCCGCGCCGCTGCGTACCCGATGCTCTAGCGCGGCTCCCAGGCGCGCGGGCATGGCCTGTTCGCCATGGCGGGGCCACGCACATCCCTCCAGCACGAAGCAAGCGCATGAAACTTGAAGCACGGACGGCCGGTGGATGGGGCATGGCCGCGGCGCTCGCGCTCGCCGGCCTGCTCGGCGGGTGCAACCAGCAGGCCGTGTCGCAGCCGGCCGCACCGCAGCCCCCCGTGGTGTCACTGGCACCGGCCTTCCAGCGCGAGGTCCAGGAGTTCGAGGAGTTCACGGCGCGCCTGGAGGCGCCGGACACGGTGGAGGTGCGCGCACGGGTGGCCGGCGCGCTGGAGCAGGTCCATTTCACCGAGGGCCAGCGCGTGGCCAAGGGCGCGCTGCTGTTCACGATCGATCCGCGGCCGTTCGCCGCCGAGGTGGCACGCGCCGAGGCACAGCTCGCCGCCGCGCGCAACCAGGCCGACCTTGGCGCCAGCGAGCTGGCCCGGGCCGAGAAGCTCACCGCCATCCAGGGCGTGAGCCAGCAGGAGCTGGACCAGTTGCGGGCGACCGTGCGCAACACCCGCGCCAACATCCAGTCCGCCGAGGCCGCGCTGGTGCAGGCCCGCCTCAACCTGGAGTTCACGCGCATCCGCGCGCCCGTGGCCGGGCGCATCTCGCGTGCGCTCGTCACCCCGGGCAACCTCGTCAGCGTGGGCACGCCGGTGCTCACCACGCTGGTGTCGCAGGACCGCGTCCATGCCTACTTCGATGCCAGCGAGGCCACGTACCTGAAGTACCTGCGCCTCGTGCGCGCCGGCACGCTGGCCTCGCCGCGCACCGAGCCGACGCAGGCCTGGATGGGCCTGGCCGACGAGACGGGATTCCCCCACCAGGGCCGCATCGACTTCGTGGACAACCGCCTCAACCCGGCCACCGGCTCCATCCGCGGCCGCGCCGTGTTCGACAACCGCGACGGCCGCTTCACGCCGGGGTTGTTCGCGCGGGTCAAGGTGGTGGGCAGCGGCAAGTACCCCGCCACGCTGGTGCCCGACCGTGCCATCGGCACCGACCAGACGCGCAAGGTGGTGCTGCTGGTGGGCCAGGGCAACGTCGTGCAGCTGCGCGAGGTGCAGCCGGGCGCGCTCATCGACGGCATGCGCGTGGTGCAGGGCGTGCAGCCCGGCGAGCTGGTCATCGTGGACGGCCTGCAGCGGGCCCAGCCCGGCGCGCCCGTGACGCCGCAGGTGCTGCAGGTCGATGACAAGGGCATGCCCATCCCGGCGGCGGCGTCGGCTCCGGCGCGCTGAGAGGCTGAGCGCATGGACGTCTCCCGCTACTTCATCGACCGCCCGCGCCTGGCGACGGTGCTGTCGCTGTTCATCTTCCTGGTGGGGCTGCTGGCGATCTTCCAGCTGCCGATCTCGGAGTACCCGGAGGTGGCGCCGCCGCAGGTGGTGGTGCGCGCGCAGTTTCCCGGGGCCAACCCGCGCGTGATCTCGGAGACGGTGGCCACGCCGCTGGAGGAGCAGATCAGCGGCCTGGAGGGCATGCTGTACTACGAAAGCCAGGCCACGGCCGACGGCACCATGGTGCTGACCGTGACCTTCCGCATCGGCACGCATCCGGAAGCCGCCGAGACCGCGGTGCAGAACCGCGTCAACCGCGCGCTGCCGCGGCTGCCCGAGATCGTGCGCCAGATCGGCGTCACCACCGAGAAGCAGTCCTCCAACCTGACCATGGTCGTGCACATGGTCAGCCCCGACGCCAGCCGCGACTCGCTGTACCTGCGCAACTACGCGCACCAGCAGGTGCGCGACGAACTGCTGCGCATCCCGGGCATGGGCACCGTGATCCTGTTCGGCAGCGGCGACTACGCCATGCGCATCTGGCTCGATCCACAGCGCCTGGCCGGCCACGAGCTCACCGCCGGCGACGTGGTGGCGGCCGTGCGCGAGCAGAACACGCAGGTGGCCGCCGGCGTGGTGGGCGCGCCGCCCACGCCGCGCGGCACGGACTTCCAGCTCGCGGTCAACACGCAGGGGCGGCTGGGCGGCGAGCAGGAGTTCGCCGACATCATCGTGCGCACCGACCCGGCCACCGGCGCCGTGCTGCGCATCCGCGACGTGGGGCGCGTGGAGATCAGTGCCAACACCTACTCGCTGCGCAGCCTGCTCAACAACAAGGAGGCGGCGGCCATCGGCATCTTCCAGGCCCCGGGCTCCAACGCGCTGGCGATCTCCGACGACGTGCGCGCCACCATGGCGCGGCTCAAGGCGGACTTCCCGCCGGGCATGGACTACGCCATCGTCTACGACCCCACGCGCTTCGTCGCCACCTCCATCACCAAGGTCGTGGAGACGCTGCTGGAGGCCGTGCTGCTGGTGGTGCTGGTGGTGGTGCTGTTCCTGCAGACCTGGCGCGCTTCGGTCATTCCGCTGCTGGCGGTGCCGGTGTCGATCGTAGGCACCTTCGCGGTGCTGCTGGCCATCGGCTACTCCATCAACACGCTCACGCTGTTCGGGCTGGTGCTGGCCATCGGCATCGTGGTGGATGACGCCATCGTGGTGGTCGAGAACGTCGAGCGTCACCTGGAGGACGGGCTGGCGCCCCGCGAGGCCACGGTCGAGGCCATGCGCGAGGTCAGCGGCCCCATCGTGGCCATCGCGCTGGTGCTGTGCGCGGTGTTCGTGCCGCTGACCTTCGTGCCCGGGCTCTCGGGCCAGTTCTACAAGCAGTTCGCCGCCACGATCGCCATCTCCACCGTCATCTCTGCCTTCAACTCGCTCACGCTCTCGCCGGCGCTGTCCGCGCTGCTGCTGCGCCCTCACGACGCGCCCAAGGACCGGCTCACGCGGGTGATGGAGCGGCTCTTCGGCCGCTTCTTCCACTGGTTCAACGGCTTCTTCCACCGCCGCAGCGAGGCCTACGGCCGCGGCGTGCGCGGCATCCTGCGGCGCAAGTCGCTGGCGCTGGTGGTGTACGCGGGGCTGCTCGGGCTCACCGCGCTGCTGTTCGCGCGCATCCCCGCCGGCTTCGTGCCGGCGCCGGACAAGCAGTACCTGATCGGCATCGCGCAGCTGCCCGCGGCGGCCTCGCTGGACCGCACCGACGCCGTGATCCGCCAGATGAGCGACATCGCGCTCAAGGTGCCGGGCATCGTGGACGCGGTGGCCTTTCCGGGGCTGTCCATCGCCGGCTTCTCCAACGCGCCCAACGAGGGCATCGTCTTCTTCGGCCTGGCGGACTTCGACAAGCGCACCAGCGCCGAGCTGTCCAAGGACGCGATCCTGGGCCGCGTCAACGGCGCGCTGCAGCAGATCCAGGGCGCGCGGCTGTTCGTGGTGCCGCCGCCGGCGGTGGAGGGCCTGGGCAACGCCGGTGGCTTCAAGCTGCAGGTGCAGGACCGCTCGGGGCAGGGCGAGCAGGCGCTGTTCGGCGCGGTGTGGGGCACGCTGGGGCAGGTGTACGGCAACCCGCGCTCGGCCATCGGCACGCCGTTCTCGACCTACGACATCAACGTGCCGCAGCTCTTCGCCAACGTGGACCGCACCAAGGCCAAGCAGATGGGCGTGGCGCTGGGCGACATCTACGACACGCTGCAGATCAGCCTGGGCTCGCTCTACGTCAACGACTTCAACCGCTTCGGCAAGACCTACCAGGTGATCGTGCAGGCCGACGCGCCCTTCCGCGCCCAGGCCGCGGGCATCACCGAGCTCAAGACCCGCAACGCCGGCGGCGAGATCGTGCCGCTGGGCGCGCTCATGCGCGTGGAGCCCACCTTCGGGCCCACGCGCGTGACGCGCTACAACGGCTTCCCGTCGGCCGACATCAACGGCTCGCCCAATCCCGGCTTCTCCAGCGGCCAGGCGGAAGGCGAGATCGAGCGATTGCTGGCGCAACTGCCGCGCGGCATGGGCTACCAGTGGACGGAGCTGTCCTACCAGGACCGGCTCACGCGCGACGTGGAGCTGCCGGGGACGCCCTGGCGCCTGCCGACGCTGGTGGCGGTGCTGATGCTGTCGGTGGTGCTGGTGATCCTGGTGCTGGCGGCGCAGTACGAGAGCTGGAGCCTGCCGCTGGCCATCGTGCTGATCGTGCCGATGTGCATCCTGGCCGCGCTCACCGGGGTGTGGCTGTCCACCTTCCCGCCCTTCCTGCAGATCGGCGACCTCAATATCTTCACCCAGGTCGCGCTGGTGGTGCTGGTGGGGCTGGCGTGCAAGAACGCGATCCTGATCGTCGAGTTCGCCAAGGACCTGGAGGACCAGGGCCGCACCATGCTGGAGGCCGTGGTCGAGGCCTGCCACCGCCGGCTGCGGCCGATCCTGATGACGTCCATCGCCTTCTGCGCCGGCGTGATCCCGCTGATCCTGGGCAGCGGCGCGGGCAGCGAGATGCGCCGGGCCATGGGCATCGCGGTGTTCTCCGGCATGGTGGGCGTGACGCTGTTCGGCATCTTCTTCACGCCGGTGTTCTATGCGCTGCTGCGCAAGAGCACCGAGAGGCGGCGCGCGCATGCGGCCGAGCTGCGCGCCGAGATCGACCGCTGCGCCCATCCCTTCCATCCCGGCGTGGACGACGTGGAGCCGCCGCCGTCCACGCCGTCCGGCGGAGTGCCGCGGTGAGCCCTCGGGTCCGCCCGTTCCTGGTGGCCCTGGCTGCCGCGCTGGCCGGCTGCGCCTCGGGCCCGCCGCCCGAGCCGGCACTGCCGCCGCTGCCCGTGGCCTTCGCCAACGTGCCCAAGGACGCGCAGCCCGGCGAGCCGGCGGCAGCGTTCTGGCAGGGCTTCCAGGACCCGCAGCTCGATGCGTTGGTGGCACGAGCGCTGGACGCCAACTTCGACCTGCGCCTGGCGGTGGCGCGGCTGCGCGAGGCGCGGGCGCTGGCGCGCTTTGCCGAGGCGAACCTGCTGCCCCAGGTGGCGGGCACGGCCGGCGTGGCGCGGGTGCGCGACTTCAACGGCCCGGACAACACGCTGGTGCCGGGCCAGACCGTCTATAGCGTGGGCCTGGACGTGCGCTGGGAGGCGGACCTGTTCGGGCGCCTCTCGGCCGAGCGGCGCGCGGCGCGGGCCGACCTGCTGACCATCGAGTCCGACGCGCAGGCGCTGCGGTTGAGCGTGACCGCCGAGGTGGCGCGCAACTACTTCGAGCTGCGCGGGCTGCAGGAGCGGCTGCGCGTGTCCCGGGCGGCGCTGCAGACGCAGGAATCGACGCTGCGCCTGGTGCAGGCCCGCCAGGAGGTGGGCCGCGGCACGGGGCTGGACACCGAGCGCGCCCGCGCGCTGGTGCAGCGCACCGCCGCCGGCGTGCCGGCGCTGGAGGCGGCGCTGCAGCGCACGCGCTACCGGATCGCGGTGCTGTGCGGCCTGGCGCCCACCGCGCTGGACACCGAGCTCGACGCGCAGCGCCCGATCCCGGGCCTGCGCAGCGTGGCGCTGGGCGGCATCGGCTCGCCCGAGAGCCTGCTGCGGCGCCGGCCGGACGTGCGCGCGGCGGAGTTCGGCGTGGCTGCGGCGGCAGAGCGCGTGGGCGTGGCGCGCTCGGCGCTGTTCCCGCGCGTGACGCTGGGCGGCACGCTGGGCCACAACGCCTCGCGCCTGGGCGACCTGGGCGACGGCAGCACCTACGTCTACAACCTGGGGGCACAGCTGCTGTGGACGCTGCTGGATTTCGGCCGGCTGCGGGCGCAGATCGCCGCCGCCGATGCGCGCAGCGAGGCCGCGCTGCGCGCCTACGAGGCCACGGTGCTGGGGGCGCTGGAGGAGACCGAAGGCGCGCTGGCGGGCTACACGCGCAGCCAGCAGCAGGCGCAGTTCCTCTTCGACGCCGCGCGCGCGGCCGAGGCGGCGGCCGTCATCGCCCGTGGCCGCTTCGAAGCTGGCGTGGTGGACTTCCTGGTGGTGCTCGATGCCGAACGGGAGGCACTGGCCGCGCGCGACCAGCTGGCGCAGTCCCAGGCCGCGGCGGCGGTGGCGCTGGTGTCGGTGTTCAAGTCCCTGGCCGGCGGCTGGGAGCCCGGTGCTTCCTCCCGGTGAGCTTCGCGGCCATCGCGCTCGGTGGCGGTGATGAAGCGCCGGCTCTGGAAGGCGCCCTACAGAACGGGGCAACGCCACTGCGCCGCGGGAGCTTCGCGGCGCAGGGGCACAATTCGCCCATGGCAGCCCAGGAGTTCCCCATGAAACACCGTCCCGTCTTGAGCGAAGCGGCAATGCAGGACGCCGAGGCCCGGTTTCCCGAATTGGCCGCCCAGGCCGGCCGCGCCGCGCACCAGCGCGCACTGCAGCGCCTGGGCAAAGTCGTGAAGGCGCAGGACGGCCAGCTGGTCGAGGCGCGTGCCGACGGTACGGTGCAGGTGCTGCATGCCTTGCCCGTGGCCACCGCCGTACAGCGCGGGATGGTGCTCAAGCGCCGCAGCGCCCGTTGAAGGGTCCGGCGCTTCCCCGGCTGCGGGTGTTCGCAGGGCCCAACGGTTCGGGCAAGAGCACGATCCGCGAGCTGCTGCGCGAGGAATGGATCGGCGTCTACGTGAACGCCGACGAGATCGAGAAGGTGCTCAGGCGCGACGGCGCCATCGACCTGACCGACTTCGGGTTGGCCGATATGGCCGCCGGGCTGCAGCAGCGGCTCCATGCTTTCCTGAAGGCGTCGCCGCTGTGGCGACGGGCGGGGCTGGCCGATGCCGTGGACGAGCCGCAGCTCGGCGGCTCAAGGCTGGCCCTGGGCAGCGTGAGCGTGAACTCCTACGTCGCGGCCGTGCTGGCGGACTTCATCCGGCGTGAGCTGCTGGCCGCCGGCATCTCCTTCACGTTCGAGACGGTCATGTCGTCGCCGGACAAGGTGGATTTCATGCGGCAGGCCCGGGCCCAGGGATACCGCACCTACCTCTATTTCGTGGCCACGGCCGACCCGGACATCAACATCGCCCGGGTCCGGCAGCGCGTGGCCGAGGGCGGCCACGATGTGCCCGGCGACAAGATCGTCGAACGCTATGGCCGCTCCATCGCCTTGCTGGGCGAGGCTTGCGATGCCTCGAACCGGGCGTACGTCTTCGACAACTCCGGCGAGGAGCATGTGCTGATCGCCGAGGTGACCGACGGGGAAACGATGACGCTGCATGCCGACACGGTGCCGCAATGGCTCACCGCTTCGTCGCTGTGGCAGTGGTTCCAGCCCGGCGGCTCGGATTCCTAGACCCCGCTGGCCGGCTTGGCGGTGCGGGGCATCGCCTTGCCCCCTTGGCGTCGAGGGTGATGACGGCCGGGCCAGGAAGGAGTACAGCAGCGCCAACGGGCTGCGAGCCCACGACCAGGTGCAGCCATGAAGGCGATCCGCTCCCGTCAGGATGAACACCAACGCCTGGAGCGCGCGCTGCGCACGCTCAGCGGCTGCAACCGGGCGCTGCTGCGCGCCAAGGACGAGACGACCCTGTTGCAGGAGATCTGCCGCGTGGTGGTCGAGGAGGGCCGGTACTGCCTGGTCCGCATCGGCCGTGCCGAGCACGACGAGGCCAGGACGGTCTCGACACTGGCGTACGCCGGGAGCGGCCTCAATGAGGCCGAGGTCCGTGCGCTGTGGTGGGACGACAGCGAGCGCGGTCACAGCGCCACCGGCACGGCCATCCGCACCGGTGCACTGTGCCTGGTCAATGACATGCAGGCGCACGACTATCCGCCCATGTGGCGCGACTTCGCGCGCCGCCGCGGTCTGGGCTCGGTGCTGGCGCTGCCGCTGTACATCGAGGGCGAGTTGTTTGGCGCCTTGAGCATCGGGGCGCCCGAGGCCGATGCTTTCGGCAGCCAGGAACTGCAGGTGCTGCGCGAGGTTGCCGATGACGTCGCCTTCGGCCTGGAATTCCTGAGGCTGCGCCAGCGGCGCGAGCAGGCCGAAGCCGAGGTGCTGCGCCTGAACCGCGCCCTGCGCACGCGCGCGGCCGTCAACCGGGCGCTGGCGCAGGCCGGGGATGAGGCTTCGCTGCTGCAGGAGATCTGCCGCGTCGCGGTCGAGGAATGCGGCTACCGGCTGGCCTGGGTGGGCTACATCGAGGCCGACGAGGCCCGGACGATGCGCCCGATGGCGCATGCCGGCTTCGAGGACGGCTTCCTGGCGCTGCGGCGCAGTCTGGCCGCCTCCAAGATCGGCCGCACCATGGCGGCGTGTCTCGATGCGCAGCGGCCCATGGTCATGCGCGACGTGACGCGGAACCCTGCCTACCCCTTCCGCGAGGAAGCGCGTCGGCGCGGCTATGGCTCGCTGGTGACGCTGCCCTTGCGCGTCGATGGCGAGCTCATGGGCTCGGTGCAGATCCTGGCGGCGGAGACCGACGGCTTCGAGGATCAGGAGGTGCAACTGCTGGAGGCCACCGTGGCCGACCTCGGCTACGGACTGGCCGCGCTGCGCCAGCGGCTGCGGGCCGTTGCCGCCGAGGAAACCGTGCGGCGCCTGGCGTACTTCGACCCCGTGACCGGGCTGCCCAACCGGGCGCGCGTGTGCCAGTTGCTCAGCCAGGCCCTGGAGGCGGCACGCAGCGAGCGGCGGTCACTGGCCGTGGTGCGTATCGGTCTGGCGCACCTGCAGGAGCTCAACGCGACGCTGGGCAGCACGGAGGTCGACAAGCTGGTGCAGGCCGTGGCGACGCGGCTGCAGCAGGCCGTGGGCGACAGCGGCACGCTGGGCCGCCTGACCGAATCGGAATTCGCGCTCCTGCTGCCGCGCGCGGGCGCCGAGCCGGCCACGCTGCTGGCGCAGCGGCTGCTGGCGGCCCTGGACCAGCCGGTCGATGTCTCGGGCGTGCTGCTCGATGCGCGCTCGACGGCGGGCATCAGCCTGTTCCCGGGCCATGGCACGGAGGCCGACGAGCTGCTGCGCCGCGCCGGCATCGCGCTGACGCATGCGCGGGCCACGGGCGCCGCGGTGGCGATCTTCAAGAGTGGGTTTGACCGCGACTGCGCGCAGCGCCTGGCGCTCATGGGCGAGCTGCGCAAGGCCATTGAGCATGAGCAGCTGGACCTGTACTGCCAGCCCAAGCTCAAGATCGCGTCCGGCGAGGTGTGCGGCGCCGAGGCCCTCGTGCGTTGGCAGCATGAGCGCCTGGGGCCGATCAACCCGGGCCAGTTCATCTCGCTGGCCGAACAGACGGGACTCATCACGCCGCTGACCTACTGGATGCTGGAAGCCGTGCTGCGGCACAGCTATGCCTGGCGCGCGCAGGGCAGCGCGCTGCCCTTGTCGGTGAACCTCTCGGCCCGCGACCTGCACGATCCCAAGCTGCTGGCCCGCATCGAAGGCGCGCTGGCGACCTGGGGTGCCGAGCCGGACTGGATCGAGTTCGAGCTCACCGAAAGCGCGCTGATGCTGGACCCGTCGGCGGCGCTGGAGAAGCTGCAGCAGCTCAAGCGGCTGGACCTGCGCCTGGCCATCGACGACTACGGCACGGGCTATTCCTCGCTGTCGTACCTGCAGCGCCTGCCGGTGGATGCGATCAAGATCGACCAGTCCTTCATCCGCGGCATGCAGCGCGACGGCGACTCCGCGGCCATCGTGCATTCCACGATCGACCTGGCGCACAGCCTGCGGCTGCTGGTGGTGGCCGAAGGCGTGGAGGACCAGGAGACCTACAGCCATCTCGCCGCCATGGCTTGCGACCAGGCGCAGGGCTACTGCATCAGCCGGCCGTTGCCGGCCGTCGAATTCCAGCAGTGGTGCGCGGGCCGGGCTTGAGGACAGGGCGGGCGGGACGCTGAACACACCGAGCTGCCCGCGCAGTTCGAGACCAACGACGTGGATGCCGAAGTGAGCGCCGTGCTGGCCGGTATCGGCATCGACCAGCTGCCCAGCGACCTGGCCGCGCCGCTGGTGGAGCAGGGCCGCCTGGTGCGCCTGCTGGCGCGCCACACCACCGAGCGCTTCGGGCTGTACGTCCACTACCCGCAGCGCGCACACCTGCCGCCGCGCTCGCGGCTGTTCATCGACTTCGTGGTGCAGCGGCTGCAGGCGCGCGAGCGCTCCTGAGCGGCCAGTGCCGCGTTGCCGGCATTGGCCTTCACTTGCAATTTCCTCAAGCCAGCACGCCGCATTTCTCGTTTGTCGGCAGGGGCCTCGTGCACGAAAACTTGCAGCACTGCAGTCGCAGCAAGTCTTGAAATCCCTTTCCAGGAGACATCGTGTCCGAGCCTTCCTATCCCCTGTGGCGCCACTTCCCCGAGCCCGCGCTGCTGGCCTCACGCGACCTCGATTCCGGCGAGTTGATCTTTCCCGCGCTGAGCGCGGACTCCCCGCTGGCACCCCGCCACGAAACCGTGCCCCTGGCCGGCGTGGGTGAGGTCTACAGCTTCACCGTCATCCACCCCAGCCCCAGGAGCGGCGAGGCGCCCTACGCGCTGGGCTGCGTGGACCTGCCCGGGCCGGTGCGCCTGTTCGGGCGCCTGTGCGGCAAGCCGCGCCCGGCCATCGGCGACCGCTACGCGGCCCGGCCCGACGAGCGCTTCGGGTACGTGTTCGAGGCGGTGCGGGCCTGAGGCCGCGGCCACGACGCAAGGAGACCACCATGCAGGACATCTACATCCACGGCGGCGCGATGACGCGCTTCGGCAAGCATCCCGGCGTGCTCGCGCCCGAGCTGGCGCAGCAGGCGATCCTGAAGGCGCTGGACGACGCGGGCGTGTCCCGGGACGAGATCCAGGCCGTGTACTGCGCCAACGTGCTGGGCGGCATGATCGTGGGCCAGCTGATCGTGCGCGACCTGGGGCTCAAGGGCATCCCGGTCTACAACGTCGAGAACGCCTGCGCCAGCGGCGCCACCGGCGTGCACCTGGCCCGCCATGCGTTGCTCGCGCAACAGTACGACACCGTGCTGGTGCTGGGCATCGAGCAGCTCACCGCCCTGGGCGGCGGCACCATCCCGCTGCAGCGCAACGACCACAAGACCGAGCTCTACGCCAAGGCCGGCATGGTGCTGCCCGCCGTGTACGCCATGCGCGGCACGCGCTTCCTGCACGAGCGCGGCGCCACGCCCGCGGACCTCGCCGCCGTCGCGGTAAAGAACCGCCGCCACGGTGCGCTCAACGAATATGCCCAGCAGCGCAGCGAGACCACGCTGGAGGAGGTGCTCGCCTCGCGCATGATCGCCGACCCGCTGACGCTGCTGCAGTGCTGCCCCTCGCAGGTGGACGGCGCCGCGGCCGTGGTGCTGGGCACGCGCCGCCGCGGCGTGCGACGGGCGGTGAAGGTGCTGTCCTCGGCGGTGGTCTCGGGCCTGCGCGAGGAGGCGCGCGACGACATCCTGGACGCCGAGATCACGGCCCGCGCCGCGCGCCAGGCCTACGAGCAGGCGGGCGTGAGCCCCGGCGACGTGAGCGTGGTGGAGCTGCACGACGCCTTCACCATCGCGGAGCTGCTGTACTACGAGGCGCTGGGCCTGGCGCGGCGCGGCGACGCGGTGTCGCTGCTGCACTCCGGCGCCACGGCGCTGGGTGGCCGCGTGCCGGTGAACCCCAGCGGCGGGCTGCTGGCCAAGGGGCATCCGCTGGGCGCCACGGGTGTGGCGCAGATGGTGGAGATCCTGTGGCAGCTGCAGGGCCGTGCCGGCGCGCGCCAGGTGGAAGGCGCCAGCATCGGGCTGACCCAATGCACCGGCGGCGGCATCGCCGGCGTGGACCACGCCGCGTCCTCCGTGCACCTGCTGGGAGTCTGAGCATGGGCAACACCCGATTCGAAGCCGGCCAGGTGGCCGTCGTCACCGGTGCCGCCCGCGGCATCGGCCTGGGTATCGCGCAGCGCCTGGCGCAGGACGGGCTGAGCGTCGCACTGCTGGACCGCGACGCCGCGGCGCTGGACGAAGCCGTCGCCACGCTGGCCGCGCAGGGCTGTAAGGTCCTGGGCGCCACGGTGGACCTCACCGACTCGGCGGCGGTCAATGCCGCCATGGCCGAGGTCATCGCCACGGCCGGCCGCATCGACCACCTGGTCAACAACGCGGGCGCCGTGCGCGACATGCGCTTCCTGAAGATGCGCGACGAGGACTGGGACCTCGTCATCGACACCAACCTGCGCTCGCAGTTCCTGTGCTGCCGCGCCGTGCTGCCGGGCATGGTGGAGCGCGGCTCCGGGCGCATCGTCAACATCTCCTCGCGCGCCTGGCTGGGCGGCTTCGGGCAGGCCAACTATTCGGCAGCCAAGGGCGGCGTGGTCAGCCTCACGCGCTCGCTGGCCATCGAGTTCGCGGCCAAGGGCATCACGGTCAACGCCGTGGCGCCGGGCATCGTGGACACACCGCTGTTCCGCGGCTTCGCGCCGGAGCTGCAGTCGCGGCTGCAGGCCTCGGTGCCGGTGCAGCGCATCGGCACGGCGCAGGACATCGCCAACGCGGTGGCCTTCTTCCTGGACCCTGCCGCGTCCTACGTCACGGGCCAGACGCTGTACGTGTGCGGCGGCCGCAGCCTGTCCTCGCCCAGCGTGTGAAAGGAGTCGCCATGAACATCCGGTTCGAGACCATCGGCCCCGTGGCGGTGCTGAGCATCGCGCGGCCCGAGGTACTGAATGCCCTGAGCGTCGAAGCGCTGCGCGAGCTGCGCGCACACCTGGCCGAGGTGCGCGACCGCGACGACCTGCGCGTGGCCGTGCTCACGGGGGAAGGCAAAGCCTTCTGCGCCGGGGCGGACCTCAAGGGCACGCAGTCCTCGCCCGCCACCTACCCCGAGGCGCTGTTCCGCAGCCCCGAGCGCGCCGCCGGCCTGGGCCTGTACGTCCGGCTCATGGACCTGGCGGACCTGGGCCTGTGCAAGCCGGTCATCGCCGCCGTGAATGGCCATTGCCTGGGGGCGGGCCTGGAGATCGCGCTGCAGTGCGACCTGCGCCTGGCGGCTTCCAGCGCCAGTTTTGGGTTGCCGGAGGCGAGGGTGGGCTCCATTCCGGCCGTGTCGGGGCTGCACCGCCTGCTGCGCGCCGTTCCTGCGGCGCACGCGCTGCAGATGGCGCTCACGGGCGAGCGCATCGGCGCGGAGGAGGCCCGGCGCATCGGCCTGGTCACCGAAGTGCTGGAGGCCGAAGCCCTGCTGGAGCGCGCGCTGGCGCTGGCACAGCTCATTGCCGGCAACGCCCCGCTGGCGGTGCAGGCCATCAAGCGGCTGTCGCGCCAGACGCCGCACCTCAGCGACGCCGACGCGCAGCAGCTCACCGAGCTGACCTGGGGCGTGCTGCGCGACACGGCGGACCGGCTCGAAGGCCGCCAGGCCTTTGCCGAGAAGCGCCCGCCCGTCTACACCGGCCGCTGAGGCGGGACAACCCGAAGGAGACAAGCATGGACATCCACATTCCCCGCCGCACCGCGCTCGCTGCGGCCGTGGCCTGCACGGCGGCTGCGCTGGCCCTGCCGGCCCTGGGCCAGGCGGCATTCCCGAAGCAGAAGCCGATCACCCTGGTCGTGCCCTTCTCGCCGGGCGGCGGCAACGACATCCTGGCGCGCGCCGTCGCGCCGAAGCTGGGCCAGCTGCTGGGGCAGACCATCGTCATCGAGAACAAGCCCGGTGCCGGCGGCAACCTGGGCACCGAGCTGGTGGCGCGCGCCGAAGCCGACGGCTACACCCTGGTCATCGCCTCCAGCCAGGTGACGATGAATCCCTTCCTGGGCATGAAGGTGCCGTTCCGCATCGAGCGCGACTTCGAGCCCGTGGGCCGCATGGCTTCGGTGCCGCTGGTGCTGGTGAGCCATCCCGGCGAGCCCTACCGGACGCTGCAGGAGTTCATGGCCTACTCCCGGGCTCATCCCGGCAAGTTGAGCTACAGCAGCCCGGGCAACGGCACGCCGCAGCACCTGGCCGGCGAGGTGTTCGCCAAGCTCAACAAGACCGAGATGCTGCACGTGCCCTACCGCGGCACGGGGCTGTCGGTCACGGACCTGATCGCCGGGCAGGTGCAGGTCTCGTTCGCCACCTACGCCTCCGTGGCGCAGCACATCCAGGCGGGCAAGGTGCGCGCGCTGGGCATCGCGGGCCAGAAGCGCACGCCGCTCGCGCCGGAGCTGCCCACCTTCGGCGATGCCGGTCTGAAGCACTACGACGCCAGTCTCTGGTACAGCCTGCTGGCACCGGCCAGGACGCCGCCGGACGTGGTGGCCCGGGTCAACGAGGCCATGGTGAGCGCGCTGAACGATCCGGCCGTGGCGAAGCAGCTTGCGCAGCAGGGCTTCGAGACGCAGCCTTCGACGCCCGCCGAGCTGAAGGTGTTCCTGGCCAGCGAACTCAAGCGCTGGGAGCGCGTCATCAACGACAACCACATCAAGGTGGCGCCATGATGGCGCCCGGCTTCGCGGATGCCCCGGGCGGCGCGGACAACCCGTTGCTGCAGCACCTGGGCATCGAGCTGGCCGAGGTCGCGGCCGGGCGGGCCGTGTTCCGCATCGACCTCGACCGCCGCCACCTCAACCGCCAGGGCAGCCTGCAGGGCGGCGTGGCCGCCACGCTGCTGGACGCGGCCTGCGGCTATGCCGGCCTCGTCGGCGCCGATGGGCAGCTGCAGGGCAACGCCGTGACGGTGATGCTCAACGTTGCCTACCTGCGCAAGGTGAGCCGTGGCCGGCTGCGCGCCACCGGCACGGTCACGCGCGCCGGCCGCTCGATGTACTTCGCCACCGGCGAGCTCGCGACCGAGTCGGGCGAGTTGATCGCCACCGCCCAGGGCGCCTTCAAGCGCAACTCCAACGCTTCGGGAGAGTGAGCATGCTGCGCAACGCGCTGGACGGGCTGACCGTCATCGACTTCACGCAGATCGGCGCCGGCCCCACCTGCACCATGCTGCTGGCCGACATGGGGGCCCGGGTGATCAAGATCGAACCCCCGGGCGGTGAGCTCGGCCGCGGCCTGGGGCCGGGCTGGATCGGCGAGGACGCCGCACTGTTCCACGGTTTCAACCGCAACAAGCTCGGCGTGGCGCTGGACCTCAAGAGCGCGCAGGGCCTGGCGGTGGCGCGGCGGCTCATCGCCGAGGCGGACATCGTGGTGGAGAGCATGCGCCCCGGCGTGATGGCGCGGCTGGGGCTGGGTGCGGAGGCGCTCCTCCAGGCGCACCCGGGCCTGGTCTACTGTTCCATCTCCGCCTATGGGCAGACCGGTCCCTGTGCCGGGAACGCGGGCGTGGACGGCATCATCCAGGCCGACTCCGGGTTGATGAGCCTGGTCGGGCTGGAGGGCGCGGAGCCCTGCAAGGTGCAGGCCCCGGTGGTGGACGTGATGACGGGCTACGTCGCGGCCATGGCGGTGCTGGCCAAGCTGGCGCAGCGCGCCCGTGACGGGCAGGGCGGCCACCTGGACGTGAACCTGCTGAACTCGGCGCTGGCGCTGCAGCAGTCCTCGCTCACGAGCTGGCTCGCGGACGGCGTCCTGCCGGAGCGCGTGGGCAGTGCCGCGCCGTACTCGGCGCCGAACCAGGCGTTCCAGACCCGCGACGGCTGGGTGATGGTCGCGGCCTACATGCCCGAGCGCTGGAAGCGGCTGTGCGAGCTGCTGGGGCTGCCGCATCTGGCCACCGACGCGCGCTTCGCCACCTCGCCGCTGCGCGTGGCCCACCGGCAGGCGCTGGTGCCGCTGCTGGCGGCGGTGTTCAGGACCCGCGGCACCGACGAGTGGCTGGCGCTGCTGGGCGCGGCCGACATCCTGTGCGCGCGCGTGGCCACCTACGAGGACGTGGCCGAGCACCCGCAGGCGGCGGCCAACGGCATGCTGACCGAAGTGCGGCATGCACGGCACGGCACCATCCGCATGCCCGGCTTCCCGGTCAACAGCGCGCAGGCCAATGCGTGTCCGCATCGCGCCGCGCCGGCGTGCGGGCAGGACACGCGGCAGGTGCTGCGGGACTGCGGGTTCAGCGACGAGGACATCGCGGCGCTGCAGGCGTCCCGGGCGGTGCACTGTGCCGAGGCGGCCGGTGCCGCGCTCACGCCGCCTTGAACTGCTCCAGCAGCCACAGCCGGAACGTCCTCATGCTGGTCGTTTCCTCGCGGTGCGCGGGCGTGAGCAGGTAGTAGGTGTAGTCGCCCATGTTCACGGTCCGCTTGAAGGGCATGGCGAGGCGGCCGTCTTGCAAGTCCCTCTCGACCAGGAAGCGCTGGGCGATGGCCACGCCCTGGCCTTCGACAGCTGCCGCGTAGCTCATGGCGGAGCTTTCGTAGGTCATGCCGGCGCGGGCATCGACCTGCTCGGCCGCACCGGCCGCCTCCAGCCAGTGGCCCCAGTCGTCGGGCCGGGCGCTGCTGTGCAGCAGCGTGTGGTGCGCCAGGTCGGCCGGGCGCTTCAGCTTGGGGCCTGCCTTGAGCAGCGACGGGCTGGCCACCGGCACCAGCACGTTGTCCACCAGGCGGACCGTGTGACTGCCGGGCCAGTGGCCGTCGCCCAGGCGGATCGCGCCGTCGATGTCCTCCTTGCGGAAGTCCACCGGCTCCAGCGAGGCCTTGAGCAACACCTCGATGTCGGGATGCGCGGCATGGAAACCCGAGAGCCGCGGGATCAGCCAGCGCATGGCAAAGGTGGTGTAGGCGCGGATCTTGAGCTGCTTGCGCTGGCGCCTGCGCTGGAGCTTGCGCGTGGCTTCGCGCAGCACCTCGATGGCGCGCGTGACCGCGCGGTAGTAGTCCTGGCCTTGGCGGGTCAGCGACACCTGGCGATGGCCGCGGGTGAAGAGCTGCACCCCCAGCGCGTCTTCCAGCGTCTTGATCTGGCGGCTGACGGCGCCTGGCGTCACGTGCAGCTCGTCGGCCGCCAGCGTGATGCTCATGTGGCGCGCGGCCGCCTCGAACGCGCGCACGGCATTGAGCGGTGGGAGGCGGTCCATGGCCGTGACCGTAGGCCTGGATCGAGGGGGTGTCGGCCTCAGCGCAGCCGCCCGGGCGACAGCGCCCGCCCGTCCACTCCCTGGGCCGCGAGCGGTTCCGGCAAGGGCTCGCCCAGCAGCAGGCTGCGCGCGAGCAGCGCCGCCCCGGGCGCGCTCTGGATGCCGTAGCCGCCCTGCGCGGCCAGCCAGAAGAAGCCTTCGCACTGGCCGTCCCAGCCGATCACCATGTCCCCGTCGGCCACGAAGGAGCGCAGGCCGGCCCAGGTCCGGCCCGGGCGCCGGATGCTCATGGTGGTGGCCTGCTCGATGCGGTAGATGCCCAGGGCCACGTCCAGCTCCTCCGGCACCACGTCGTGCGGCGCGACCGGGTCGGCGTTGGCGGGCGAGCCCAGCAACTGGCCGGCGTCGGGCTTGAAGTAGTAGCTCTCGTCGATGCCCACCACCGCCGGCCAGCGGCTGGCGTCCACGCCTGCGGGCGGCGAGAAGGTGAAGGCGCTGCGGCGCCGCGGCTCCAGCCCGATCGGGCGTGCGCCCGCCAGGGTGGCGATCACGTCGGCCCAGGCACCGGCCGCGTTGACGACGTGGCGGGCGCGCACTTCCTCCCCGTCGGCCAGGCGCAGCGTCCACATGCCGCCGCCGCGCGACAGCGCCACGACCTCGGCAGGGTTGCGCACCTGGCCGCCGTGCTGGCGCAGCCCGCGCAGGTAGCCCTGGTGCAGCGCGTGCACGTCGATGTCGCTGGCGCTGTCCTCGGCCAGGCCCGCGCCGGTGGCCTCCGGGCGCAGGCAGGGCACCATGGCCAGCATCTCGTCGCGGCTCACCCGGCGCACGCCGCCACCGCGCTCGGACAGCTCGCGCCAGGCTGCCTCCAGCAGCTCGCCCTGGTCGGGCTGGGCCACGTGCAGCACGCCGCGCGGCGCCAGCAGCGGCTCGGCCCCGAACACCGGCGCCGGCGCGTCGAAGAAGGCGCGGCTGGCGCGCGTGAGGGCGCGGATCGCGGGCGTGCCGTAGCTCTCCATGAACAGCGCCGCGGAGCGGCCGGTGGTGTGGTAGCCCGGCTGGCTCTCGCGCTCCAGCAGCAGCACGGACGCCCGTGCCGAAATTTCATAGGCGGCCGAGGCGCCGGCGATGCCGGCACCGATGACGGCGAAATCGAAGGTGTCCATGGCTTCAGACCGCCGAGGCGGTGCCGGTGGAGGTGGCACCGTGCAGCGGCGGCGCGGTGACGATGGAGTCCAGCGCCGGCTCGGCACGGCGCAGGCGGCGCACGTCGGGCACCGGACGCCGCAGCGCTTCGATGCCGTTGAAAGCCTGCTCCATCGCGTGCGCCACGCCCAGCGTGTGGCGGTCGGCGCGGAAGCGGCCGACGATCTGCAGCCCGAAGGGCAGGCCGGCGCGGTCGGTGCCGCAGGGCAGGCTCAGCGAGGGGTGCGTGGTGAGCGTGGTGACGTAGGTCAGCGACAGCCAGCGGTAGTAGTTCTCCTGCGCCTGCCCGTTGATGGTGGCGGCATGCGGCAGCGTCCACGGGAAGGGCGGCACCGGCGTCGTGGGCGCCAGGATCACGTCCACGTCGCGGAAGGCAGCCTGGAAGCGCGCCAGGATGCGCGTCTGCTCGGCCTGGGCCCAGGCGCAGTCCAGCAGCCGCATGGCCGCGCCCATCTCGAAGTTGGCGCGCGGATTGGGCCCCAGGCTCTGCGGGTCGCGCTCGTAGGCCTCGCGCATGCCGGCGACGAAGGCCTCGGCGCGCAGCACGTCGAAGCAGCGGTGCACCTCGCCCAGGTCCAGCGCCAGCGGCTCGCAGCTGCGGAAGAGCGGCCGCATGGCACTGATCTTTTCCCGGAACAGGGCGCGGATGCCGTCGTCCACGGCGCAGGCGCCGAAGTCCTCGGTGTAGCCCACGCGCAGGCCGCCCAGGTCCACGTCCTGCGGGCACAGGAAGCTCAACGGGTCGAGCTCGTAGGTGAGCGGGTCGGCGGCCGAGAGCCCGGCCGAGGCCGCGAGCTGCAGGCAGGCATCAGCCACGGTGCGGCCCATGGGACCGACCACGGAGATCGGCGTCCAGCCCAGGGGCTTGCGCGAGCTGGGCACCACGCCGGGCGAAGGCCTGAAGCCCACCACGCCGCACTTGGCGGCCGGAATGCGCAGCGAGCCGCCGGTGTCGGAGCCGGTGCACACCGGCAGCAGGTCCAGCGCCAGCGCCGCGGCCGAGCCGCCCGAGGAGCCACCGGCGTTGAGGTTGGGGTCGAAGGGGTTGCCGGTGGCGCCCCAGACCGGATTGCGCGTGTTCGCGCCCGCGCCCATCTCGGGCACGTTGGTCTTGCCCGCCACGATGGCGCCGGCCGCGCGCAGCCGTGCCACCAGCACGTTGTCGGCCGCCGGCACGTTGCCGCGGTGGATGGGCGAGCCGTAGGTGGTCAGCAGCCCGGCGGTTTCCTCCAGGTCCTTCACGCCCAGCGGCAGGCCGTGCAGCAGGCCCAGCGTCTCGCCTCGCATCACCGCCTGCTCGGCGGCGCGGGCCTCGGCGCGGGCACGCTCGAAGCAGGTGGCGGTGACGGCGTTGACGTAGGGGTTCACCGCCTCGATGCGCGCGATGCACGCCTCCAGCAGCTCCACCGGGGAGAGCTGCCGCGCGCCGATGCGTCGGCGCATCTCGACGGCGGTGAGGGATGTGATGTCGGGGTGCTGCATGCGCTTGTCTTCCTTGGGTTTTATGTGGGTTGGCCCAGGCCGCGGGCGGCACCCGGCGGCCTGTCGCAAAGGCTCAGTCGGCCGTGATGTGGGCGCGCTGGGCAGTCTCGCGCATCAGCGGCAGCTCCTTCCGGATCAGCGCCTCGACGGCCGCGCCGTTCTGGTAGCCCGGCTCGAAGCCACTGGCCACGAGCTTGTCGCGCACCTCCGGTTGCGCCATCACCTCCGACAGCGCCTGCTCCAGTTTTGCTTTCACCGCGGGCGGCAGGCCGCGCGGCGCCACGACGGCCAGCCAGGTGTCGGCGTCCAGGTTGTAGCCGCTCTCGGCGAAGGTCGGCACCTCGGGCAGCAGCGCCGAGCGCCTGGCCGTGGTCACGGCGATGGCCTTGATCTTGCCGCCCTTGAGCTGCGGGATCGCGGCGGCGACCGTGTCCACGGCAAAGGGCACCTGTCCGCCCATCAGGTCCGTCATGGCGGGTGCGCTGCCCTTGTAGGGCACGTGCATGAGCTGGGTGCCGGTGACGTGCGCCAGCAGCTCGCCGGTGAAGTGCGCCGTCGAGCCGTTGCCGAAGGAGGCGAAGGCCAACTTGCCGGGCGAGGCCTTGGCCAGGGCCACGAACTCCTTGGGCGTGTTGGCGGGCACGTCCTTGTGGGCCAGCAGGATCAGCCCGGTGCGGGCCAGCAGGCCGACCGGCTCGAAGCTCTTGACCGGGTCGTAGGGCAGCTTGGGCTGGATGGCCGGATTGACCGTGAAAGTCGTCCCGGAGCTCACCAGCAGGGTGTGCCCGTCGGGCGGCGCCTTGGCGACGAAGCTGGCGCCGATGACGGTGCCCGCGCCGGCGCGGTTGTCGGCCATCACCGGCTGGCCGAGCTTGGCCTCCAGGGCCTTGGCCAGCAGCCGCCCGGCCACGTCGGTGGCGCCCCCGGGCGGGAACGGGATCACCAGCTGGATCGGCTTCGACGGATAGGGCGCATCGGCCGCCCAGGCGCTGCCCAGCGGGGCCGCGAGCGTCACGGCCGCCAGGGCGGTACGGGCGAGAAGGGAAGTGGATTTCATGGGCGTTCCTCGGGCTCGGGATGGTTGGGGAAGGAACTCAGGGCCGCGCCGCGGCGTCCCGGCCGCGCGCCAGGAAGCGCGCGTACTCGTCCTGGGGCACGAACAGGCCCCCGGTGGTCCACGCGATGTGCGTGGCCGCGGCCATGTGCGCCTGCAGGCCGTGCCGCTCCAGGTAGGCCTGGCCCGCGGCGGTGTCGCGCAGCATCGCGGGGCCGGAGAAGCCGGCCGCGGCCGAGGGCTCGATGTGCAGCTCCTCGCTGACGGCCGCGGCATGCAGCAGCCGGAACAGCGTCTCGTCCTCGACGGTGTAGACGCCGCCCAGCAGCGGGCCCGCGACCTCGGCCGCCAGCTCCGAGGCGCACGGCACGGCCAGCCCGTCGGCCTCGGTGCGGTTGTCCAGGCCCACGTCGTAGACGGACGGCTGGTCGCCCAGGAACTCGAAGCCCGGTGTGCCGGCCAGCATCTGCAGCAGGAAGCAGGGCGAGCGCGTCGGCTCCGCGAAGAAGCAGTGCACGTGCGGCCCGAAGAGCTGCGCCAGCCCGAAGGCGATGCCGCCCGGCGCCCCGCCCACGCCGCAAGGCAGGTACACGAACAGCGGGTGCTGCGCGTCCACGCGCCGGCCCAGCGCCGCCAGCTGCCGCGCCAGGTGCGGCGCCGCGGCGGCGTAGCCCAGGAACAGCGAGCGTGAGCGCTCGTCGTCCACGAAGTGGCAGGCCGGGTCGGAGAGCGCGGCGCGGCGGCCCGCGGCCACGGCCTCGGCGTAGTCGCCGGCGTGCTCGACCACCTCCACGCCACGGGCGCGCAGCCGTGCCTTCTTCCACTCCTTGGCGTCGGCCGACATGTGCACCACGGCCCGGAAGCCCAGTGCCGAGGCCATCACGCCGATGGCCAGGCCCAGGTTGCCGGTGGAGCCCACCGCCACCTGGTGCCGGGCGAACAGCGCGCGCGCCGCCGGCTCGGCCAGCACGCGGTAGTCGCCGTCCAGCGCCAGCAGGCCATGGCGCAGCGCCAGCCCTTCGGCGTGCTCCAGCACCTCGTGGATGCCGCCACGGGCCTTGACGGAGCCGGCCACCGGCAGGCCGTGATCGGCCTTCACCAGCAGGGTGCCGAAGTCCTGCGGGATGCCGAGCGCGCGCTGCAGCCGGGGGACCGGCAGCAGCTCGGATTCGATGACACCGTCCCGGACCTGCAGCTCCGGGAACAGGCGCGCGAGCAAGGGCGCGAAGCGGCGCCAGCGCGCCACGGTGGCCTCGACATCAAGCTGGCTAATGCCCGCGCCGGCTTCCGACCAAGCCGTGTGCCTGGATGAAGACGCCGTCCACAACACCGGCTCACCGCGCTTCAGCGCTTGCAGATCGAAGAGCGGCTGGTCGGAGGAGGTGTTCTGCGCCGTGGAAGTGGCTGGAGGCAGGTGCGGCATGGGGCGTCTCGGGCATTGTCTGGTCCCGCCATGGTGAGCTGCCCGAGGCCGCGGCACAAAGCATTTATATTGGCCCTGTCATTAGTCTCATTGATGCAAAACGTGGATACCCGGCTCTCTCCTTCCGTGCTGGCATGGTTGCGGTGCTTCGAAGCCGCGGCGCGGTGCATGAGCTTCACCAAGGCCGCCGCGGAGCTGTGCGTGACGCAGGGGGCGGTCAGCCAGCAGGTCAAGCAACTGGAGGGCTGGCTGCAGCGCCCGCTGTTCCTGCGCAGCCCGCGGGCGCTGGTGCTGACGCCCGAAGGCCAGTGGCTGGCCTCGGTCGTGCGCGAGTCGTTCCAGGCGATCGAGGGCACGCTGGTACAGCTGCGCATTCCGCCGGCGGCCGGGCCGCTGGCGCTGAGCTGCGCGCCCTCGTTCGCGATGGGCTGGCTTACGCCCCGGCTCGGCGACTTCTACCGCAGCCACCCGGAGATCGGGCTGCGCGTCATCGGCGAGTTCCATGCCCTGGACCGCGACCGCATGGCACGCGACGAGGTGGCCGCCGCCCTGCGCTACGACCTGGGCCAGTACCCCGACCTGCTGGCCACCGAGATCCTGGACGAGTGGCTGCTGCCCGTGGCGAGCCCGGCGTTCCTGGCGGCGCACCCGCAGCTGCGCTCGCCCTCGGACCTGCACCCGGCGCTGCTGCTGCACGACAGCAGCGCCTGGGACGGTGCCGGCCCCTACGAGGAATGGGAACACTGGCTGCGCCACGCCGGCGTGACGCTGCAGGGCTTCGAGCAGGGCCACCACTTCAACCTCTCACAGCTGGCGCAGGGCGCCGCGCTGGCCGGGCAGGGCATGGCGATGGGCCGCGCCGCGCTCGTGCTGGAGGATCTGGTGTCCGGGCGCCTGGTGGCGCCGTTCGGCATGCCGGTGCGCTCGCGTGCCGCCTACCACTTCGTGGCGCCCATGCAGCACACGGCCCGCATCGACACCGTGCTGTCCTGGCTCACGGCACAGGCCGCGCACTTTCGCGTGCAGCGCGATGAGCTGCTGCAGGCGCTGACCGCTGCGCAGAGCCGGGAGCGGCGTTGATGCGCCGGTGCGGCTGAACCGGCGGCGCGGCCATCCCGGCCGTTGGCGAGCGGGGCCTGCAGCTGTCACTGCGGATCGCGGAGCCGGCGCAGCTCGGCCAGCACCTCGAACAGCAGCGCACTGCGGATGGCGGCGGTCTTGCGCGGTGAGGAAACGAAACCGGTGGCATTGAAGACCACCTTGTCGCCCTCGACGCCGTCGAGCAGCACCTTCGGCGGCGGCTCCTGAAGCACCTCGGCATGCGCCTCGAAGGCCCGCAGCAGCAGCGTGCGCACGCGCTCGGCATCGGTGTCCAGCGGCAGCGGCAGCTTGAACTGGACCAGCCCCAGCGCGTTGTCATGGGTGACGTTGCGCACGACCTTGGTGATGAACTCGGAGTTGGGCACGATCACCGTGGCACGGTCGCCCGTGCGGATCTCGGTGGCGCGCACGTTGATGCGCTGGATGTCGCCCTCCACGCCGCTGAGCGCCACCCAGTCGCCGACCTTCACGGGGCGCTCGGCCAGCAGGATCAGGCCGGAGACGAAGTTGGAGACGATGGCCTGCATGCCGAAGCCCACCCCCACCGTGAGCGCGCTGGCGATCCAGGCCACCTTGTCCAGCGCCAGGCCGACGGCGGACAGCCCCAGCGCCACGGCCACGACCAGGCCGACGAAGCCCAGCAGCGTGACGAGCGAGCTGCGCATGCCGGCGTCCAGGGACGTGGTGGGCAGGAAGCGTTGGGCGAGCCAGTGCTGCAGCACCCTGAACGCCGCCAGCGCAAGGGCGAACACCAGCAGCGCCTGCAGCACGGAGCCCGGGCGCAACTCCAGCGAGCCGAGCGTGATGCCGGTACCCAGCCGGCCGGTGTGGCTCAGCAGCTCCTGCGGCCCCTGGCCGAACGGCGCCAGCAGCAGCGCCAGCAGCAGCAGCACGACCAGCAGCCGCAAGGCGCCCGACACCACCACGGCCACCTGGGCGCGATGGCCGGCGGGCTCGGCAGGCGAGACGTCGGTCGATGCGGCCCGGGTGAGCGCCGCGGGCTGCGCCTGCCAAGCCATGGCGAGGTCGTCCACCAGCACGCACAGGAGGTAGGCGGTGCCCGCCAGCACCGTGATCCACACCGCCTGGCGCACCACGAAGCCGCCCAGCGCCACGTAGCCGATCAGGATGGCAACCAGGCTCAGCACCAGCAGCAGCCAGATGGCCACGATGAGCCCGGACAGCCAACCGGGCCGCCCTGGCGCGCTGGTGGGCGGTCGTGCCAGGGCTTGCTGGCGCAGCCGCTCGGCGCGCGACACCCCGCGCACCAGCAGCACGCCCAAGGCCAGGGTCAGCAGCGCGTCGATGGCCACGGCCGTCGGCAGCGCGCTCTGCACCAGGGCCGCCAGCCGCTGCAGCAACCAGCTGAGGAACACGGCCACGCCCAGCAGCAGCGGGTAGCGGCGCAGGCCGAGCGCGACATGGTCCGGCAGCGGCAGCAGGCGCCACGACGGGTGCCTGGGCTGCAGCAACGCCCGGCCCAGCCCGACGACATAGGCCGAGAAGCACACGGCGCCGAAGGCATCGCCCAGCAGGGCCTGCCAGCGCGGGCCCAGGGCCGCTTCGCGGGCCAGCACGAGCAGCCCATAGGCCGCGGCGCCGGGCACGAGCATCGCGAGCAGGGAGCGGCCCAGGGCATACAGCGAGCGCCGCACCCGGCCCTGGGGTGCGCGCTGCGTCACGATGCGCTCCATCCAGCGGCCCAGGACCTGGCGCAGCGCCAGCGCCCCGGCCACCAGCACCAGCGCCAGGACCATGCCCCAGGCCCTGTGGGCCGGCAACGGCTGGCGCAATGGCGTCGCCAACTGTGCCAGCCGCGCCCAGTCGCGCTGCCAGCTCGCCCGCAGGTCGCTCCAGAACGCGGCGCTGAGCAGCGAGTCGGTGCGTTCGAAGAGCTGGTCGCGAAAGCGCTCGCGCTGCCGCGCGGCCACGCTGTCGGCCAGTTGCTCGCTCTCCACCACCAGCAGCCGGGCGAGCTTCACGCGCGCCTCGATCTCGCTGCCCGACTGCTCCAGGGTCTTGCGCTCGGTCGCGACGTCCGCCGTCTCCGCGGTCGGGCTGCTGGCCGCCGGGCCCGCCGGGCTCACCAGCCCCGAGAGCCGGGCCTGGGTGCTTTCCAGCTGCTGCGTCTGCTCCTCGATCACTTCCTGCGCCTGCTGCTGCAGCGCCAGCAGCGTGCGGCGCATTGCCACGAGCTGCTCCTCGCTCAGTTCCGGCTTCTGCAGCTGCTGCTCGACGCCGTCCAGCGTCTTGCGCGCACCGGCAATGACGGCGTCCGGGTCGTCGATGGCGGCGGCCCGTGCCACGGCAAGCGTCAGTACGCACAGCAGCGTCAGGGCCCAAAGGAGCCATGCCGGCCGGCGGTGGGGAGCAGCCCGTGGCAGCCTGATGGCGCGGGCAGGAAAGGCAGCGGCTGCGTGGTCCGGCACGTCAGGCGTGCCGTCGACCGCACGCAAGTCCGAGGGTCGGCTGAGGATCGACGCGGGACATCACGGCTGGCGACTTCGGCAGTTGCGGCGGGCCCGGCTGCTGGCAATCACGGTGCCCGGCACCCATCCAGGTCCGGCCCGTGCCCCGGCGCCGTGCTTCACGGCGGTGTGCCGCCGCCGTCCAGGGCGTTTCGTGGCGATGGCGCCTCCGGCAATTCATCTTCGCCCGGCCGGTACGTCGCCTGCCGCTGCGCCGGGTTGCGGTTGACCAGGCGGCGGCCGAAAAGCGGATGTCTGCAGCCGCGCATCTCGTGCTCCAGCTGGTACAGCGCCCGGCCCTCGCCCGGGTCCACGAGATCCGTGAAGCGCCAGTCCTGCGGGCCCCGGTCGCGCTGCAACAGGGAGTGTTCCGCCAGGCGACGATGCGCGCCCTCGGGCGGGTCGATGTAGAGCTGCACGTGGTGCCCGTCGTAGGCGGGCAGGGGCGCACGCGACTCGACGAAGCGCAGTGACTGGCCGCTGGCCACGGGCACCAGCGCCCGCTGCAACCCGTCGCCCAGCCCCGCCAGCGAGGCGGGCGCGCCCAGCAGCTCGGTGTAAAAGCGTGCCAGCCCCTCGGCCGTGCCGGCGGGTACGTCCAGCTCGACATAGGCGATGCCCGGCAGCGTTTCACCCGGCGGCGCGGCGTGGACGCTGAAGGCATTGCCCCAAGGGCAGCGCACCAGCAGCGCCTCATCGGCGGCACGGACGTCGAAAGCCGTGTGCGCCAGCGGCTTGCGCAGCGGCTCCAGCCGGGCCGGCAAATGCCGCAGCCACGGCACCGTCAGGCCGATGCGCCCGCGCAGCCGCTGCGGCGCCCCGGTGGGCAGATGCATCTGGGTGCGGCCGATGTTCACCCACATGTTGTCAAGGCCGACCATCAGGAAGGGATCGCGGGTGAAGCCCAGGCCGACCACGTAGAAGAGCGTGGCGAGCTGCTGGTCCGGCTGCGTCAGGTTCACGTGCTCCAGCAGCACGAGCGGGCTGGAGCAGCGCGGCAGCAGCACGGGCAGCCCGGCGGGAGATGGAGTCGGCATGGCGTCTTGCGGCATGTTGTGCTGGCGGGTGGGGGCAAGCCCCGATCCCGGCCCCGCCATTGCTTGACATAAGGTGGATTGGCATGACGGAAGCTTGTAGGCGCCAATTAGAGATGTCGCACAGTTGCGCGCTTGCGGACGTGGTCCGGCACGCGGTCGCCGAGCCCTACGGGCGTTTTCAAGAGCGCGTTCCACGTCATGCTCGATGCGTGAATTGCGCAGGAACGGGCCATTGGCGCCACGGCAAGCATGCAACCTTGCCAACGTCGTCGTTGCACAGGGATGCGATGCCATCGTGTTGCATCGATGCAACAGAGCGGCATGGATGGGCGGAGATCCCAAAGCGGGCGGCGGCCTTGTTCAGACTTGCCTCTCCAGCCCAACCGCTGGCCGCAACATCCGGCGACAGCTTCTCCTGTGTCGTGGCTGCAATCCGAGTTTGGCGCCTGCCTGTGCCGCTGCGGTGGTGCAAAACCGGCTTGTAGGGCTGCTGTTGCGCGGCTGGCGTAGCAACTCCTCCGGCGGTGCAAGTCCTGCTGACCCGATGCCGCCCGCGCCCGCCGCGGGAACTGCCCGGCGTCGGCCCAGGCCACGCGCGCCGGCGGGATCGCCGTGAATATTGAATACAGTAATGGGTTTTCCCACCCCACATCGAGTACGACGCCATGCCTGCCGAGCATTCCCGCATCATTTACACGCTGACCGACGAGGCGCCGCTGCTGGCGACATATTCGTTCCTCCCGATCATCCGTACCTTCGCTGCACCGGCGGGCATCGACATCGTGGAGAGCAACATCTCGGTGGCCAACCGCATCCTCGGCGAGTTCCCCGAGTACCTGAGCGACATGCAAAAGGTGCCCAACACGCTGGCCGAGCTGGGCAAGAAGACGCTGGAGCCGGACGCCAACATCATCAAGCTGCCCAACATCAGCGCGTCGGTGCATCAGCTCGTCAGCGCCATCAAGGAGCTGCAGGCCAAGGGCTACCAGGTGCCCAACTTCCCCGAGGACCCCAAGACCGACGCCGAGCGTGCCATCCGCGCGCGCTACGCCAAGGTCCTGGGCAGCGCCGTGAACCCGGTGCTGCGCGAGGGCAACTCGGATCGCCGCGCCCCGCTGGCGGTCAAGAACTACGCGCGCAAGAACCCGCACAGCATGGGCGAGTGGAGCATGGCTTCGCGCACCCACGTGGCGCACATGAAGCACGGCGACTTCTACCACGGCGAGAAGTCGATGACGCTGGACCGCGCGCGCGACGTGAAGATGGAGCTCCTCACCAAGAGCGGCAAGACCATCGTGCTCAAGCCCGAGGTCAAGCTGCTCGACGGCGAGATCATCGACAGCATGTTCATGAGCAAGAAGGCGCTGTGCGCCTTCTACGAGGAGCAGTTCGAGGACGCGCGCAAGACCGGCGTGATGCTGTCGCTGCACGTCAAGGCGACGATGATGAAGGTCTCGCACCCGATCGTGTTCGGGCACGCGGTGAAGATCTTCTACAAGGAAGCCTTCGCCAAGCATGGCCAGCTCTTCGACGAGCTGGGCGTGAACGTGAACAACGGCATGGTGAACCTGTACGACAAGATCGCCACGCTGCCCTCCTCCAAGCGCGAGGAGATCATCCGCGACCTGCACGCCTGCCATGAGCACCGCCCCGAGCTGGCGATGGTGGACTCGGCCAAGGGCATCACCAACCTGCATGCGCCCAACGACGTGATCGTCGATGCCTCGATGCCGGCCATGATCCGCATCGGCGGCAAGATGTGGGGCGCCGACGGCAAGCCCAAGGACACCAAGGCGGTGATCCCCGAGTCCACGTTTGCCCGCATCTACCAGGAAGTCATCAACTTCTGCAAGACCAACGGCAACTTTGATCCGCGCACCATGGGCACCGTGCCCAACGTCGGCCTGATGGCGCAGCAGGCCGAGGAGTACGGCTCGCACGACAAGACCTTCGAGGTGTCCGAGGACGGCGTGGCCAACATCGTTGACCTCGCGACCGGCGAGGTTCTGCTGTCGCAGAACGTCGAGGCCGGCGACATCTGGCGCATGTGCCAGGTCAAGGATGCGGCGATCCGCGACTGGGTCAAGCTGGCCGTCACCCGCGCGCGCAACTCGGGCATGCCGGCGGTGTTCTGGCTCGACCCGTACCGCCCGCACGAGGCCGAGCTGATCAAGAAGGTCCAGACCTACCTGAAGGACCATGACACCAGTGGCCTGGACATCCAGATCATGTCGCAGGTGCGTGCCATGCGTTACACGCTGGAGCGTGTCATCCGCGGCCTGGACACGATCTCGGTCACGGGCAACATCCTGCGCGACTACCTGACGGACCTGTTCCCGATCATGGAGCTGGGCACCAGCGCCAAGATGCTGTCGATCGTGCCGCTGATGGCCGGTGGCGGCATGTACGAAACCGGCGCCGGCGGCTCCGCGCCGAAGCACGTGCAGCAGCTGGTCGAGGAGAACCACCTGCGTTGGGACTCGCTGGGCGAGTTCCTGGCCTTGGCGGTGAGCATGGAAGACCTGGGCATCAAGACCGGCAGCGAGAAGGCCAAGATCCTGGCGCGCACGCTCGACGCCGCCACCGGCAAGCTGCTCGACAACAACAAGGGTCCCTCGCCCAAGACCGGCCAGCTCGACAACCGTGGCAGCCAGTTCTACCTGGCGATGTACTGGGCGCAGGAGCTGGCGGCGCAGACCGATGACGCTGAGCTGCAGGCGCATTTCGCGCCGCTGGCCAAGACGCTGGCCGAGAACGAGGCCAGGATCGTCGAGGAACTGAACTCGGTGCAGGGCAAGCCGGTGGACATCGGCGGCTACTACTTCCCCGACCCCAAGAAGGTCAGCGCGGTGATGCGGCCCAGCCCCACCTTCAATGCCGCGCTGGACGCGGTGGCGACGGCCGGCTGATCGCCGCACCGGGGTGGGGTTGCGCGCGGCCCTACCCTGTCCATGACAATGAGCTGACGCCGGGGACGCAACGGCCCCGGCGGGTCAATGAGGCGGCGGTTCGAAGTCTCCGCTGCCTTTTCGGCCCCGGCTGCCGGTGGAAGGCCGCCGAGGTTGCACGCCTGGTGCCGCATGCTGCAGCGGCGCGGTCGCGCGCCCAGGGGTGTCGGGCCGGGATTGGCGGGACAGGTCTTGCCGGGCGTCTTGGCGCGGGGCGGGTCCGCGGTCGTCGAACGCGAACTCGACCTTGCCGCCACCCGGACCGGCCGCCAGGCGCAGTGCTGCCGAGAACTTCTTGCCCGCCTTGCTGGTGAAGCCGTCCAGCACCGGGGTGTGACCGGACTTGCACAGCGCCTTCACGTCGGTCTTGCGCGTCTTGCGGCCGGCCATCTCCTTCCAGATCGTTAGGCCGCAACTCGGGCAACCCCAGCTCTTGGGCCGCTCTTGCAGCTTGGCCTGACCGCAGCGGCAGCCGATGTCCGTGCCGGTACCGGCGCCGACGCCGGCGGCTCCCGCAGGCGCAGCCACCGCCTTGGCTCGGATGCGCGCCACCAGGTCCTGCGTGGTGCCGGCAATGCCGGCCATGAACGCCTCGCGCGTCTCCTGGCCGCGCTCGATGCGTGCCAGGCGGGATTCCCAGTCGCCCGTCAGCTCGGGAGAGGCCAGGGCTACCAGCCCGTTGTCGCGCAGCGACTGGATGAGCCTGATGCCCTTCCCGGTCGGCACCAGCTCCTTCCCGTGGCGCTCCAGGTAGCGTTTCTTCTCCGACAGCAGTTCCTCGATGGTGTTGGCCCGGGTGGCCGGTGTGCCCAGCCCCCGTTCCTTCATCGCCGCGGCGAGTGCGTCGTCGTCCACCAGCTTGCCGGCGTTCTCCATGGCCGCGAGCAGCGAGGCCTCGGTGAAGCGCGGCGGCGGCGTGGTCTGGCCGGTGCGCACCGTGACGGCGTCGTTGGACACCGGCTCGCCGGCGCGCATCGCCGGCAGGTTTTGGACCTCCTTGCCGGCGTCCTTGCCCTTTTCCTTTGCGGCGGAAGCGGCTTCGCCCCCGTACACCGCCAGCCAGCCCGCCGACACCAGCACGCGCCCCGTGGCACGGAAGCGGTACCCGGCAATCTCCGCCAGGCGTGTCGTCTCCAGGTACTCGGCCGGCGGATGGAAGGCGGCCAGGAAACGCCGCACGACCAGGTCGTAGATCCGTGATTCGGCTTCGGACAGCCCCGTCGGCGCCTTGCCGGTGGGGATGATGGCGAAGTGGTCGGAGATCTTGCGGTTGTCGAAGACCGGATGCCTCGGGGTGAGCCAGCCGTGGCCCAGGATGGCCTGCGCGAAAGGCTGGAAGCCCTGCGGCAGAAGCTTGAGGACCTGGGCCACCTTGGGCGGATAGTCCTCGGGCAGGTGGTTCGAATCGGTGCGCGGATAGGTCAGGACCTTGTGCTGCTCGTACAGGGCTTGCGCCAGGGACAGCGTGGTCTTGGCGGAGAAGCCGTGGCGTGCGTTCGCGTCCCGCTGCAGCGTCGTCAGGTCATAGAGCTTGGGCGGGTTGCGCCGCACGGGCTTGGAGCTGTCCTTCACCGAGTTCGGCGTCACGCCGCTGCAAGCCTGCTGCACGGTCTCGGCCATGCTGCGGTCGAAGGTGCGGTCGGCTCGCGCCGCGGGATCGGCGTTGGGCTTGAAGGCCGGGTCGAACCACTTGGCCTGCCAGGACCCGGCCGCCACGGACAGCGTGGCGATCACCTCCCAGAAGTCCCGCGGTTCGAAGGAGCGGATTTCCTCCTCCCGGTCCACCAGCAGGGCCAGCGTCGGCGTCTGGACACGCCCGGCCGACACCAGCTCGCCGGGCGCCACCAGGTTGGCCTTCGTCAGCGCCCGCGTGGCGTTGACGCCCACGAGCCAGTCGGCCTCGGCCCGGGAGCGCGCGGCGGCTGCCAGGGGCCGCATGTCGGCGTCGCTGCGCCGCTGCGCATAGGCCTGCTTGATGCCGGTGGCCGTCATGGTCTGCAGCCACATGCGCTCGATGGGCTTGCGCACGCGCAGGTACTCCACGATCAAGCGAAAGATCAGCTCGCCCTCGCGCCCGGCGTCGCAGGCATTGATGAGGCGCTCCACGTCGCTGCGCCCGGCAAGCTGGCGCAGCAGGTCGAGCGTCTGCTGCGTGCCGGGCAAGGCCTCCAGCGCAAAGCGTTGCGGGATGACGGGCAGACGCGCCAGGTTGAAACCGGGGTCGTCGTCCTTGCGCACGCCCAGCTGCACGAGGTGTCCGCGGGCCGAGGCCACCAGCAGGTCGCTGCGCTCGAAGTAGCCGCCCCGGCGGGTGAAGCCGCCCAGCGCCTGCGCGATGTCGGCGGCCACGGACGGCTTCTCCGCCACGATCAGGGTCTTCATGTGGGTCGTATTGTCGTCGCGCCAGACGGCAGGGCTGCGGGCCCTCTTCCTCGATCCGGGCCAGCGCCCGTTTGCGCCGGCGTGCGAGCCGCGTGCTCGGGCGGGCGCGGCACCCTTGCACTGGAAGCGGTATTTGCGGCTACCGCCGTCGACTTGATGGACTGCAACATGACGCCTGGCGCCGCTGCCCCGCTGCAAGACCTTGGGTTTGCCCTGCAAGGTCCCGACGCGGTGCGCGCCTTGCCCGCTTGTAATCCAGCGCAAAGCGCGGGCCGCGCCCGGCACAGGGGCACCGGTCTTTGCGCTTGGGTGAAGCTGCCCTTTGCTCAGAGCAAGCGCACCGCCCCCAGCAACTCGAAGGCCTTGTCCTCGGAAAGGTCGCCTTGCTTGGCCTTGAGCACCAGCGTCTTGATGAGCGCTTCCGCGATGGGCGCCAGGCCGCCTTCAATCACCAGGGATTGCGACAACACCGGGGTAAAGCTGAGGGATCGCGGGACGGGCGAATGAACGCCCGGGGAAACCGAAGCTTCAACCGGTGCCGTGTCCGAGGCCGGTGCCGCACAGGCAACGACTTCGGCCGGCCGGGCAGGCGCAGCCAGTGGCGCCGTTGGCTGGGCTTCAGGCTCGACCGGCGCCAGCAGCTCCGCCTGCACCGGGGTGGTGGTGTGGGCGCTCGAGGATTCGCTGACCGGGTCGGCGGGCTTGCCGCCGGGCTCGCTGCCGCGCCGGGATGCCCCTCGGCGGCGCTGTGCCATTCCCGTGGCTGGGACAGCCTTGGAGCCGGTGCCGAGGGCAGCGTCTTGGCCTTCGGCAGCACCAGCCAGGGACCCGGCCGATTCATCCGTGTCCGCATCCGTAGCGCCTTCGGAGCTTGTGCCGCCGGCATCCGAGGGCGCGGACCCCGCTTCAGCCGCCTCGCCGGCTGAAGCGGCGTTGGCGTCTGTTGCCGCATCTCGTGGCAAGGGTGCGAGGCGTTGGAGCGTGGCTGCAGGAATGTCCCGGGTACTGCGGGCGGCTTCGAACCAGTCGTTCGGCAAGCCCAGCGCGCGAGCCATGTCACCGCAGAGCTCTTGGTCCAGGACCTTGCGGCCGCTGAGCATGGCCGACACGTATGGCGGCTTGACCTGCAGGACGCGGGCCAGCGCGCTCTTGGCGCCCTTGCCGTGGAGCAGGATGCTCAGGTTCTGCTTGCGCAGTTCAGGAGAGGCCATGGAGAAGTTCTCTTTCGGGCCGGAGTACGGGCGGGGCACCGCCATCGACAAGGGCAATTGCGCTTCAGCAGTGGCCGTACGGGAAGGCGCCAGGCGGGCCGGCGCCGCTGCATCGGCCCCGGGGGCCTGCTGGGCATCGGCATCGCGAGCCGGAACCCGCACCGGGCGTGACGCCGCTCGGGAAGCAACGGAGGCCACCGCGGACAGCGACGCCACTGCGCCCTCACCCGATTCCTCGTCATCCTGCAGTCCCGCCTGGTCGGGATGTTTCAACAACTCCAGCGTGCGCTCAGGGACCGCATTGTTGAGCCCGTCCAGCCACTTTCCGGGCAATTTCAAGGTTCTTTCGATATGGAAGGCCGTCTCGTCGGGGCAAAGGGTGCCCTGGGATATGGCTTCAAGACGCTCCAGGGGCACTTCAGCCACCAGGGCCAACACTTCACGCACGGGCGCCTTTTCCAGCAGGAGCCGCAGATTTGCAGCACGCAGGGCGCCGTTCACACCTTGCTTGGCCACCTGGGCCTTTGTGTCTTCTCGCCGAACCCCATTGGGCCGCTTGCCCGATACCGCGAGCAAGACGGCGTTGTCCCGCACCGGCTCGCGGTAGTTGCGGACATGGTTGCGGCCGCGGTCGCCGTCACGGCGCTTCGATTGCCAATCAGGCTTTGCCAAATGATGCTCCCTCAAGTTTTCACAGGCAGGCTGTCACACTGCCCTCTCAACGTTGCAAACAAGAAAGCGCGCCCTTTGTCGAGCGCGTGCCGTACCGAGGTTTTTCCAATGTACCCAATGTGGCTGGAAACCGCCGTGAACGCCTGCTGCATTCTCTTGCGCCTGCCCATCAGGCCGGGCCTCTGAGGCAAGCGTGCCATTTCCAGGAAACCGTCGCTGACCGAACCGGAACAGGCCTTGTGCCACCCGCAACGCCAGCTCTGCGTCTTCCTGTCCATCGCCGGCTTGTCTTTGCCCTCCGGGTTAACCCGCACTGGAAAGTGACAACGTGCGCCCGCAAGGGAAGGGTTTGGACGTACGTGGTTTCCGGCTTCACCGGGAAAGCTTGACGAATGACAATTGCAGCCATGCAGCACACCGATAGCTGAGGCGTTCATCGGCCCGACGGTTGGATGAGCGCCTTTGCGGCATCACACTCCCTCAGGACGCTCACCATGGAAAGCACCTCGATTTTTTGCCCTACTTCCGAAGGACCGCCTGCCGAATACGTGTCTGCCATGGCCGACCTGGAAAAACGGGCGGGTCGTGGCGAACTGACATTGCGGCAAGTCCGGCACGAGATCTTCGCGCTGCGCGAGCGTTATGGTGCCGAGGTCGCACTCGTGATGCAGTGGGCTGCCCGGTCGCATTGAGCACCGGCTGAAGCTACTGGGCAAGTGTCAATACGGTTCAGTTAAGCCCTTCCGGCCCGCGGAACGACCAGGCAGCGGCCGCCGAGCCTCTCGGCGCGCACGCACGGTTTTGTCATCCCAACGGAGCAAACGGGTTTTAACTGAACCGTATTGGAGCAAGCGTGCAGTTGCAACGAAACCGGATCTGACCGAGGCGGCTGCGGTTGAAAGCGCCACGGTGCGCCCGGAACTGTCGGACTGCACCCCAAGGAGAACTTCAGAGCGTTGCTCTGAGAGGCCGCCTACTTCTTGGTGGAAAGCCACTGAGCGACGCTGTAGGCAAGCTGGCGCTCTTGGTCGCTCTTGCAATTGACCGCTGGATCAGCCAGGTGCTGCTCCAGCGACCAGTCGCTGGGCCTGTGCGCCATCCACCATGCCACTGCGGCCTCGGCGACGCCATGCAGGACAACGGTGTCCGGGGCGCCCGCGCGCGTGCCGGTCTGGTGCCGCCCGAAAGCCACGTCGAGCATCATTTTCACGGGGCTATGGCTCATGTCGCATCCTTCCCAACCGTGCTGCGTGTTCCCGAATCATCTCCGCTCGTGCCTTGACACGCCAGATGCGGATTGGTGCCTGAACTCCTGCACCGGCTCGATCCGCAGCCGTGACGTCCGGGCTCCTGAAAATTGACCCTCAGTGCAGGCTCACGCGTTGCTAGTGGGCCTGGGTCGCGGATCATCGATTCGTCGGGTGCACGCGCTGTCTTGTTGCCGGTACGGCAGCGGTGGCATGGCAATGCCGCGGTCGGCCAGTGGTGAAGGAGGGAAACTTGAGTTCAGTACGGATCGGCACCTGGAACCTGGGACGCTCCGGCGCATTCCATCGCACCCGCATTGCGCGGCAGCTTGAATTGCTTCGGCAATACAACGCGGATGTCTGGGTCCTGACCGAGGCCCATGATGCCAACGTGCCGCCGGGCGGCCACGTGGTCAGTTCCTCATGCAACTCCGATTTCCACCATACCGGCGAGCATCGGGTCGTCCTGTGGTCAAGGTACCCGCTGTCCCAGATAGCCACTGAGGACCCGGTGTCGACCGTGGCGGCGCGGCTTGAAGTGCCTGGGATGGATTTGCCGCTGCTGGTGTATGGCACCGTCATTTCGCACGCGCATGGCGGCGTGGTGCAACGCCAGGCCTTGTCGTGGCAACGTCATCACGAAGCGGTGCAGCGCCAGCGTGCCGAATGGCTGCGATTGCGCCAGAACCTGCCTGATCACGCGATGTGCGTGGCCGGCGACTTCAACACCAACCTTGACGAGGCGGCGCGGTATGGAGCCGCTGATCCCAGGCACAGCATCCTGCAGGGGCTCGCGGACGCGGGTATGGCATGCCTCACGAGCGACGCGCTGCGCAGGACGCTGGCACAACCAGGCGACCGTGCCGGCGTGGACCATGTGTGCTTTTCTTCGGACATGGATGGACTGTCAAGCCAGATCGAGGCTTGGCCCGCAACCATCGACGGCCAGCGGCTCAGTGAGCGCGGCGGCATTCTGGTTGAGTTGGCATGGCGGCGTGCGTCAAACGGGCAACCGCGTCTGCCCCATCCTTGAAAATTCACCGTGCATCATGGAGAAAGCAATGATGACCCCGATGAGCCTGAGGCTGCGAGCTTGGGCGATCGAGGCTTCCACGGCACCGCTGCATTGAAGCGATACTTTGTTTCTTGTCCGCGCTTCGCCGGGTTGCGTCAACAGCGGTATGCTTTGCACCCTGTTTTGTTCACAAGGATTCCACTTGGCAGAGACCAACGCCCAGAAGAGCAGCGCCTTCATGAAGGCCTTGAAGCCCAGCCCTGAACTGGCCGCCATCGTCGGGGCCGAGCCGCTGCCCCGCACCGAAGCCACCAAGCGCCTCTGGGACTACATCAAGCAGCGCAATCTGCAGAACCCGGCGAACAAGCGCAACATCCTGTGCGACGCCACCCTGAAGGCCGTCATGGGCAAGGACGAGGTGACGATGTTCGAGATGACGGGACTGGTCAGCAAACATATGTCCTGATGCGAACGCTGCTGCAAATGCAGAGCCCAAGCTGCTCCTGACCTTTGCCTGCGCCGCAAGCGGCAGCACTCCTGTTCCATGATGCCAAGGCCCCGCTCAGCGGGGCTTTTTCGTTGCGGCAAGCCCTGCATCAAGCTTGCGGCAGGCGTGCAAAGACTGCTGATCAGGCGGTTCCGCAGCTTCGCCCACGGGGAGGTTGCGAAAACAACCTTAGAGACAACATACGCGATTACAAAGCCCAGTCCACGATCCTTCACTTCTCCACTACCCAAACCAACCGTGAACATCCACACCACCTACTGATTCTCTTTATCTTCCTTCAATAGAAGAGCGGCAATCGACAGCCTTCAAAAACCCGGGCAGGAACGGGCAAAGCTGGAGAGTTGCGGGGTCTTGCGTGTATGTTGTCAACCTGAAACGAGAAAAGGCCTGCTGAAGCAGGCCGCTTTTTCTCGGTGTCAGCGCTGACTACAGAGATGCTGATGCCGCTGGTGCTCACCAATGAGCGCTTTGAACAGCCCCAGCATCAGCACGAACATGAGCGCCATGAAGGGCAAGCCCAGTGCAATGGCACCTGCCTGAGCCGCCTTCAGCGCATCGTCTCCCCCGACGATGAACAGAACCAACGTCACCACCCCGACAACTCCGGCCCAGACAACTTTCTGAAATCCGCTGGTGTCCTCCTTTCCGCCCGAGGCGAGGGTATCCACCACCAGGCACCCGGAATTGACAGACGTCACCATGAATATGGCCAACAGGATCACGGCCAGAAAGGAAGTGAGCTGTGCCATGGGCAGCGCTTCGAGAAACCAGAACAGAGTCAGCGTGACGTCCTGGATACCTCCGGCCAGTTGGCCAATGCCGGTTTCCGCCTGGTGAATGGCCGTGCCGCCGAACGCCGTCATCCAGATCAAGGCCACCAGGGTGGGAGCAATCATGACGGACGTCACGATTTGCCGCACGGTACGTCCGCGTGAAATGCTGGCAATGAACATTCCAACGAACGGCGCCCAGCTTGCCCACCAAGCCCAGTAGAAAACCGTCCAGCCACGAAACCATTCCGGGTCATTGCGGTTGACCCAGTTCGCCAACGGAATGAAATACTTGGCGTAATCCGCCGTGGTCGAGCCCAGCCCGGCCACAAAGCTGACCACCCCCGCGCCCAATATCACGAAAACCAGCAACCCGAGGGCGAAAGCCATGTTGATGTTGCTGAGCAGCTTGATGCCGGCATGCATGCCCGCCCCAACGGTGATTGCGGACAACGCGGAAACAAAAACAATGAAACCTGCCTGCATCGCGAAGGAGTTGGGCGTACCGAACACGTAATGCATCCCGGCCGCCGCCTGCATCGCTCCCAGACCCAGCGAGGTCGCCAAGCCAAAGGTGGTCAGGAGAATGGTGAAGATGTCCACCGTATGCCCGATCCAGCCCTTGTGCGCGGCACCGATGAGCGGCTGGAGGCCCGACCTCAGCGAGTTCTGGAGTCCCTTGTTGTAGGCAAAGTACCCGATGACCAGCGCGACGATGCAGTAAACGGCCCAGGGATGCAGTCCCCAGTGGAACAGGGTCGCACCCATCGCCGCATGCACGGCTTCAGGCGTGTCCTTGGGGACATTGAGCGGCGTCTTGTTCCAGCCAGAGTAATAGGCCAGCGGTTCGGCCACGCCCCAGAACAAGAGACCGACGCCCATGCCCGCGGCAAACAGCATCGAGAAGTAGGAAATGGTGCCGTACTCCGGCTTTGTTTCTCCGCGGCCGATCCGCACGTTGCCTGCCGGGGTCAATACCAGCAGAAAACAGAATAAGACAAAAGCATTCCCGGATATGATGTAGAACCAGTCGTAGTTATTGATGGTCCAGTCTTTTGCCTTATTCAGAAACAATCCAGCATTGACGGGATCGGAAACTGAATAGCCCACCAGAGCCGCCATCAAGACCAGAGCGACAGGGCACACGATGCGATGCACGTCCAGGCCCAGTATCCGCATATTCATGTCAGAGGCCGTCGTGTTGCTCTGAGAAGGCGGTATTTTTATTCTTGCCGACACCTTTGCGTCCATGTTGTCTCCTAGATACATTCCGTTTGCATGGACCTGCCCAGCCTTAATCTTTCACAAGAAACCAGGAAGGCGCGTCGTTTTCATTGGCATTCACCGACCTTTGTCAAAATGACTGCCAAAAATGCTCCCATTCACCTGTCATTGACGGGAAGGGACAGCAGGTGCATTAGAGGAGCATCCCATTGGAGCGTGCGTACCGTGCACGACATCCAATTGCTCAAAAACGACCGGAGGCGACACCACACTTCCCCCTGAAGTAACAAAGCGCTGCGGAGACGGCGGCAACGAGTAACTGGCTGCCGCCGTGACCGCAGCGCCTGCCGGACGATCGCGTGTGTGAAGACCGGGCCCTTTATGCCAACGGCCGCAACTCGATCAACAGCTCCTTGGCCTGCACGCGTTCGCCCGGCTTGACCAGGACCCGCTCAACTTCACCATCGCGCTCGGCCAGCACATGGGTCTCCATCTTCATAGCCTCCAGCGCCAGCAGCGTGCTGCCCGCACTCACCCGCTGCCCCACGGCCACGGCGACGTTGACCACCGCACCGGGCATGGGCGCCGCGACATGCAGAGGGTTTGAGGGGTCTGCCAGTGGCCGCGCCTGCGCGCTGCCCGCCACACCAGCGCTGTGCACCCGCACCGTGCGCGGCTGGCCGTTGAGCTCGAATTGCACCTTCTGCGCCGCCTCACCATCCGGGCTGACCGACTGCAACGCCACCAGCAGCGTCTTGCCGGGGTCGATTTCGACGGTGATTTCCTGCTGCAGTTGCGGGCCATAGAAGAACACCGGCGTGGGCAGCTGCGAGGTGTCGCCAAAGCGGCGCTGGTGCTCACACAGCTCGCGCATCTGCTTGGGGTACATCAGGTAGGAGGAGAGCTGGCGCTCGTCCAGCGGCTGGCCGCACTCCTGCTCGGCCTTGGCGCGCGCGGCCGCTAGGTCCACCGGTACCAGCAGGTCACCGGGGCGGTAGGCCGCGGGCACAGGCTCCTCTTCTGCCAAGCGCAGCACCTTGCGCGTGAGCGCTTGCGGAAAGCCGTCCGGCGGGAAGCCCAGCTCGCCCTTGAAGAGCTGCACCACCGATTCCGGAAACGCGATCTCGCGCGCCGGGTCCAGCACGTCCACCGATGTGAGATCGCTGGCCACCATCATCAGCGCCATGTCGCCCACGACCTTGGACGAGGGCGTGACCTTGACGATGTCGCCGAAAAGCCGGTTCACGTCCGCATAGGCTTGCGACACCTCCGTCCAGCGGTGCGCCAGGCCCAGCGAGCGCGCCTGCTCGCGCAGGTTGGTGTACTGGCCACCGGGCATCTCGTGGCGGTAGACGTCCGCCGTGCCCGAGCGGATCTCGGACTCGAAGGGCGCATAGAAGCGGCGCACGCCCTCGAAGTAGGTCGAGGCCGCATGCAGCGCCTGCGCGTCCAGCCCCGGGTCACGATCCGTGCCGGCCAGCGCCGCGGCGATGGCCGAGAGGTTGGGCTGCGAGGTCAGCCCGCTCATCGAGTCCAGCGCGCCGTCCACCGCATCGCAGCCGGCTTCGATGGCGGCCAGCACCGAGGCCGCCGCTGCGCCGCTGGTGTCGTGGGTGTGGAAGTGGATGGGCAGCCCCGTTTCCTCCTTGAGCGCCTTGACCAGCGCCTTGGCTGCGCGCGGGCGGCACACGCCGGCCATGTCCTTGATGGCCAGGATGTGCACGCCCGCGCGCTGCAGCTGCCGCGCGATGTCCACGTAGTACTTCAGGCCGTACTTGGGCCGGGAGGTGTCGAAGAGGTCCGCGGTGTAGCAGACGGTGCCCTCGCACAGCGCGTCGGTTTCCAGCACCGCGTCGATGGCCACGCGCATGTTCTCGACCCAGTTGAGCGAGTCGAAGACGCGGAACACATCGATGCCGCCGACGGCGGCCTGCTGCACGAAGTGCCGCACCACGTTGTCGGCGTAGTTGGTGTAGCCCACGGCATTGGAGCCGCGCAGCAGCATCTGGAACAGCAGGTTGGGCACGCGGCTGCGCAGCTGCGCCAGCCGCTCCCATGGGTCTTCCTTGAGGAAGCGCAGCGCCACGTCGAAGGTCGCGCCGCCCCAGCACTCCAGCGAGAAAAGCTGCGGCAGCGCGCGCGCGTAGTACGGCGCGATGGGCAGCATGTCGGCCGTGCGCATGCGCGTGGCCAGCAGCGACTGGTGCGCGTCGCGCAGCGTCGTGTCGGTCATGAGCACCTGCTTCTGGTGCAGCATCCAGCGCGCGAACTCCTGCGGCCCAAGTTCCTGCAGCAACTGGCGTGTGCCTTTGGGCGCCGCAGTGCTGGTATCGATGCGCGGCAGCACCGGCTTGGGCAGCGGCAGCGCCGGCAGCGTGCGGCCGCGCACCTCCGGGTTGCCGTGCACGGCGATCTCGCCCAGGAAGCCCAGCAGCTTGGTGGCGCGGTCACGCCGCGCGGTGAAGGCCAGCAGCTCGGGCGTGTTCTCGATGAAGCGCGTGGTGATCTCGCCGGCGACGAAGGCCGGGTGGTTGATCAGGTTCTCCAGGAACTGCAGGTTGGTGGACACGCCGCGGATGCGGAACTCGCGCAGCGCCCGGTCCATGCGCTGCGTGGTCTCGGCAGCGGTGGGCGCCCAGGCCGTGACCTTGACCAGCAGCGAGTCGTAGTAGGGCGTGATCACGGCGCCGCCGTAGGCCGTGCCCGCATCGAGCCGGATGCCGAAGCCCGAGGCGCTGCGGTAGGCCGCCAGGCGCCCGTAGTCGGGCAGGAAGCCGTTCTCGGGGTCCTCGGTGGTGACGCGGCACTGCAGCGCATGGCCGTTGAGCGGGATGCGCTCCTGTGCCGGCACGCCGGCGCCGGGGCGGGCGTCGCCCTCGGGCAGCCCGATGTGCGCGCCCTCGCTGACGCGGATCTGGGCCTTGACGATGTCCACGCCGGTGATCATCTCCGTCACCGTGTGCTCGACCTGGATGCGCGGATTGACCTCGATGAAGTAGCACTGGCCGCTGTCGGCATCCATCAGGAACTCGACCGTGCCCGCGTGCGTGTAGCCCACCGAGCGCATCAGCCGCAGCGCGCTGTCGCACAAGGCCGCGCGCTGCGCGGGGTCCAGGTACGGCGCGGGCGCCCGCTCCACCACTTTCTGATTGCGGCGCTGGGCGGTGCAGTCGCGTTCGTGCAGGTGCACGAGGTTGCCGTGCAGGTCGCCCAGGATCTGCACCTCGACGTGGCGTGCGCGGCGGATGAGCTTCTCGAAGTACACCTCGTCGTTGCCGAAGGCCCCCAGCGCCTCGCGCCGCGCCGCCTCCAGCGCCGCGGGCATGTCGGCAGCGCTCTCGATCACGCGCATGCCACGGCCACCGCCGCCCCAGCTGGCCTTGAGCATCACCGGATAGCCGATGCCTTCCGCCAGCCGCTGGCACTCGGCCAGGTCGTGCGGCAGCGGCGGCGTGGCCGGCATCACGGCCACGCCGGCGGCCACGGCCGCATGGCGCGCCGCCACCTTGTTGCCCAGCGTGCGCATGACCTCGGGCGACGGGCCGACCCAGCGGATGCCCGCGGCGATCACGGCCTCGGCAAAGTCCGGGTTCTCCGACAGGAAGCCGTAACCCGGGTGGATGGCGTCCACGCCGGTCTGGCGTGCCACGCGCAGGATGTCCGCGCCGTCGAGGTATGCCGCCAGCGGCTTCTTGCCCTCGCCGACGAGGTAGCTCTCGTCCGCCTTGAAGCGGTGCAGCGCATGCCGATCCTGCTGCGAGTAGATCGCCACCGTGCGCATGCGCATTTCGGAGGCCGCGCGCATGACGCGGATGGCGATCTCGGATCGGTTCGCGACGAGCAGGGAGCTGATGGGAGCATGGTTCATTGCATTGGCCTCGGCGTGAGGGTCTATTGAGAAATGCAGCCCGCATCGCGTCTTGCAATGCAGGAAACGGCTGCTCCACACCGCGTACGGCGGCATGGCAACAGCAGCTCATGGGGCGTGAACGACAGCCGGCCCAATGCGGCCCGCTCGCTGGGGTGATTCATCCACTGCCGCATGCAAGCGGTATCGCGTGTCGCCGGTCATCGTCCAGGGCCCAGGGCCACGCGATCTGTTTTCTTCTCAAGACATCAGAGGCCGCCAGTGCACCGCCATCGGCAGTCCACAAGAGAACTTCTCGCGCAACGCAAAGATTTCCTGCCGGGCCTGTACAAGCGTCACCTCACCCATGGCAGCCCTGCGCTCCAGATCGTCAAAGGCGCGTTGGTATTCCACCGGTACGCCGCTGGTCTCCGTCATCGGTGTCTCCCTTCGTCTCCATGGCCGTCCACATCCGGCCCTACCCGGAAAACATCCGTGCCTGGCGGAACGTCTCGTCTTCCGCACAGCTTGCTTTGCATTCCTGAGCAAGCTCTGCCGGCCAGCTCCTGTCAGCCAAGCCAGCGACATTCGCGCCGGAGGATTCAAGGCAAGGCGACAGCGCCGCGGCAAATCTTGCCTTGAGCCTGCATTCCGCCAGTTCCGCATCAGCCTCGCTGTCGAGCACGATGCCGGCGCCCACACCCAAACTTGCGGCTCTCAGTCCATTGGCTTCCGGACCCAAGGTCATCGTCCGGATGGCGACCGACAGGCAAAAGTCCCCGCAATGGCGCCCTTCATGGGGTCGGTCCAGCCAGCCGATGCTGCCGGTGTAGAGCCCGCGAGGCGTCGATTCCAGCTCAGAAATCAACTTCATCGTCTGGAGCTTCGGGGCCCCGGTGATCGAGCCGCACGGAAACGTGGCTCGAAGCACGTCGGCAAAGGAAATCTCAGAGCGGAGTGCCGCCTGCACGGTGGACGTCATCTGGAAAACCGAGGCATGGGACTCGACGCTGAACAGCGCAGGCACGCGCACGGTTCCCGGCACTGCGATACGGCCCATGTCGTTGCGCAGTAGGTCGACGATCATCAGGTTCTCGGCACGGTTCTTCACGTCCCGCGCCAGCCACCGTGCCATTTCACGATCCTCATCGGCATTCGAGCACCGTGGTGCGGTTCCCTTCATCGGGCACGCGGTGAGCACTCCCGCTGCATGACGCAGGAACAGCTCCGGCGAACAGGACAACACGAACTCGATGTCACCACCTGCGGGCAACGCCAGGAAAGCGCCATAGCTCACCGGTTGCCGGGACCTGAGCCGCTGGTAAATCGCCGCCGGCGTGCCGACGGCCTGGCCGAACATCCGGTACGTGAAGTTGACCTGATAGGTCTGTCCCTCGCGAATCGCCTGGTGAATGGCGCCTATGGCACGCTCGAATTCCGCGCCGCCAAGGCTCTCGCGCCATGAAGCCACACCGGCATGCCCTGCCGATTCCGCGCCCACCGCGTCTGCCAGCCATTGATCGGCCTGCGCCCTGGACAGGAACGCCAGCTCCGAAAACATCAGCAGCCTCAGGGACGCACCCTGGTTGCGATCCGTGTCCGCTTGGCTTGGACGCTGCAGCTTGACACCCCACTCGTAGTCCGCGAGCACGACGGCGTGCAGCCCCGCGGCCATGTCGCTTTCAGCGGCAGCCATGACCGTATCCAGCGTCGCCGGATCGGTGCAGCGGTGCTCGCGCACGAACCCGCGGTACAACCGGCTCGATGGCCGTTCCGGCGTGGCGCCGCAGTCGTCCAGCAAGGCAAAAGGGGCGTGGACCATGGTATTGCAGTACCGGCGCGGCTCAGCTCCAGTCGTCCATGTCGTGCTTGATGGTGTGGCGGTTGGCGATGAGCTCCTCCACGCTGGGCTCGTTGTTGAGCGCGCGGCGGATCGCCAGCTTGGTGGCCTCGTAGTTGGTGCGGTACATGTTCTTCTTGTCGAGCTGCTGATCGCCGGTTGATGATTTGTTGCCTACCTCAACCGATTGAAGAGGCCCGTACAGAACCCTCTCGTCGGCCTTTGGAGACAGCAGGCTGGCCTAAAAACGCCCATGGCCGTCCTTGAAAACAAGTATGCATGCGCAGCTCTCGGCGTTGAATAGGCCGGGCGTGAACAGGCAAGCACATGTCGGAACCGGACAAGTCAGGGCCGTCGTCCTTGCGGACACGGCTTTCATGCGGACCTCTATCGGCTCGCTTGTCCGAGCAAGGTGCGCTTGCCGTCAACATCGTCGGGTGCTGACCGTCGGCGCCTGACTCCTCGTCGGTCGTTTCTTGAGGCCCGGGTCTCAATGCCAACCGGGTCTCTTCATATCCATCCAACACCCACTGGCGCAGGCTCGCCGGCTTGTCGTGATCCGACAAGTACGGGTCGCAGGCCAACAATCGCCGAACGGCCTGGCATCGAAAAATCTCCACATCGGAATCCTTTGTGGAGACAAACGGTGCAAGGCCAAAAGTACTCGGTGTGGAGCCTGTTCAAGCATGGCCTGCGCCACCACAAGACCTGGGAGCCGGCATGGCGCCGGGCCCAGCTGCAGCCCGGCTACGACGTGGTGATCATCGGCGGCGGCGGCCACGGCCTGGCCACGGCC
>NZ_JABBFW010000025.1 GCF_012927045.1 Azohydromonas caseinilytica
AGCGCGAGCTGCTGCCGCGCCGCAGGAAGGAGCCTGGGGACGACCTGGTGAGCCTGCTGCTGGCCGCCGAGGCCGAGGGCCAGGTGCAGGACGGTGCCGAGCTGCTGGCGCAGTGCGCGATGCTGCTGTTTGCCGGCTACGAGACCACGCGGCACCTGCTGGGCAACGCGGTGCACGCGCTGCTGGCACACCGCGAGCAATGGGAGCGCCTGTGCGAAAGCCCCGAGCTGCTGCCCAACGCCGTGCGCGAGCTGCTGCGCCATGACACGCCGGTGCAGTGGAGCGGCCGGCGCGTGATGGCTGATTTCACCTTGCACGGGCAGCGCATCCGCCGTGGCGAGCTGGTGCTGGCGCTGATCGGTGCCGCGAATCGCGACCCGCAGCGGCATGAGGCGCCGGACCGGCTGGACGTGGCGCGGGCCAATCCCGGCGCCCTGGCCTTCGGCACCGGGCCGCATGTGTGCCTGGGCGCGTCGCTGACGCAGCTGGAAGCGCAGACGGTGCTGGGCACGCTGCTGCGGCGCAGGCCGGGGCTGCGCTTGCGCGGCGCCGGCATGCGCTCGCAGAGCCCGCTGTACCGGGGCTTCGTCAGCCTGCCGGTGGGCGGCTGAACCTGGCTGACCCGCGTCAGGAGATGTACGCGATGCGCTCCAGCTCCGAGCGCAGCAGGCGCACCAGGGCCGGGTCGTAGCTCTGCAGCACGCGGTCCGTCACGGGCTGCGTGGCCTGGCGCATGCGTTCCCGCTCCGCGGCGGACACCTCGTTGATCTGCATGCCCGCGGCCCGGAGATCGTCCATGGCCTTGCGCGCCTGCTCGCGGCTGACTTGGCGCTGGTAGTCGCGGGCTTCCAGGGCCGCGGCTTGCAGCAAGTTGCGCTCGTCGGCGGACAGCTTGTCCCAGAGCTTCTTGCTGACCAGGACCACGAGCACGCCGTAGGCATGGCCGGTGGTGCTGGCGTACTTCTGGACCTCGTAGAGCTTGGCCGAGCGCGCAACCAGCAGCGGGTTTTCCTGCGCGTCCAGCGCCTTGCTTTCCAGCGCGCCGTACACCTCGCCGAAGGACATCGGCACCGGATTGGCCTTCAGGGCCTTGAACACGTCGATGAAGACCGGGCTCTGCTGCACGCGGATCTTCAGGCCCTGCAGGTCTTCCAGGCGCTGGATGGGATGCCGGCTGTTGGTCACGTGGCGCAGGCCGTTCTCCCAGATGGCCAGCCCGACCAGGCCCTTTTCCGGCAGCTTGGCGAGCAGGGCCTGGCCAAAGGGGCCGTCCATCAGCGCGTCGGCCTGCGCCGACGTGCGGATCAGGAACGGCAGGTCCAGCAGCGTGAACTCGCGCACGACGCCCGCCAGCGACGCGGTGCTCGGCACGAACATGTCCTGCACGCCGCCGACCAGGGCCGACTGCTGCTGCAGCTCCGGGCCCAGCTGCAGCGCCGGGTAGTCCTTCACCTTGAGCTTGCCACCGCTCTTGGCCGCCACGATCTCGACGAACTTCTTGGCGCCCAGGCTGATGGGATGGTCGGCCGGGACCGTGGTCCCGATGCGCAGGGTGCGGTCCTGGATGCCCTGGGCCTGCGCCCCGGCCGTCAGCAGCAGCGCGGCCGCGGTGAGCACCGTGCGGCGCGTGATCGAGCAATGGCTCACGTGGTCTCCTGGTCGTATGTCAGACAACCAACGATTCTAGGGTTCACGCCAGGGCGGCTTGCCCGCGGCAGAGGCCTACCGCGTACAGGGCGGGCCGGCGCCGCAAGCCGTCTCTCGCACCTGAGTCGGCAAGATGCGGAAGCGAGAATTCGCGCTTTGCCTTCTGCCTGGACGCCAATGCCGATCACCGACGATGACATCCGCCTCCTGCGCGACGCAGCACCCGAGGCCGAAGCGCTGGGCCGCCTGGCACCGGTCCAGCTTGAGCTCATCGAGCGCCGCGGCTGGTGGCGGCTGCTGGCGCCGCGAGCCCTGGGCGGTGCGGAGCTGGCCCTGCCGCAAGCCGTGCGGCTGGAACAGGCCATCGCCGAGGCCGACGGCAGCTGCGGCTGGGTGGTGACCTTGTGCGCCGGCGCGGGCTGGTTCGCCGGCTTCCTGGCGCCGGCGCTGGCGCGCGAGGTGGTCGCCACGCCGGGGATGTGCCTGGCCGGCAGTGGCGCGGCCACCGGCGTGGCCGAGCGCACGGCCAACGGCTGGCGCATCGAGGGCCGGTGGGGACATGCCACCGGTGCTCCGCACGCCACGCACTTCAGCTTCAACGCCGTGCTGCAGCAAGACGGCCGGGCGCTGCGCGACGCGTCCGGGGCCCCGCGCGTGCGCGCTTTCATCGTGCCGGCCGCGGGTGTGCGGGTGCTGGAGACCTGGCAGGCCATCGGGCTGCGCGCCAGCGCCAGCCACGCCTTCGAAATCCACGGCCTGACCGTGCCGGACTCGCACGCCTTCGACATCGACCCCGCGGCGGCGACGCAGCCCGGCGCGCTCTACCGCTTCCCCTTCGGCGCGCTGGCCTACGCCACGCTGGCGGCCAATCTCGGCGGCATGGCGCGCAGCTTCCTGCGCCAGGCAACGCCGCTGGTGCTGGAACGGCCGGTCGGGCCGGCACGGGAACCCCTGGGAGCCCGGCCCCAGGTGCGCGCGCAACTGCAAACGGTCATGCAGACGCTCGAAGCCGCGCGCGGCCACTGCCTGGCACTGCTCGATGCGGCATGGGACCACGTCGAGCGCGACGCCGGCCCGGTGGACGAGGAGCCGCTGCGCCAGGCGTCGCTGGCCTGGGCGCGCGCGGCGCGCGAAGCCGTGGACGGCGTCTACCCCCTGTGCGGCCTGGGCGCGGCCGATCCGCGCACGGCGCTCAACCGCGCCTGGCGCGACCTGCACACGGCCACGCAGCACGCGCTGCTGCTGTAGCCGCGTTGCGCGCGGCCGGCCGCAAAAAAGCCGCCCCGGGGAGCGGCTTGGGCACGGACGGGCACAAGGCCCGCCGCAGGCTCAGTCGTCCAGCAGCGACAGGTCGCGCACCGCGCCCTTGTCGGCCGACATGACCAGCTTGGCGTAGGCCTTGAGGGCGGCCGACACCTTGCGCGCGCGCGGCTTGGCCGGCTTCCAGCCCTTGGCGTTCTGCACCTCGCGGCGGTGCGCCAGCTCCTCGTCCGACAGCAGCACGTTGATCGTGCGGTTGGGGATGTCGATGCGGATGCGGTCGCCGTTGCGCACCAGGCCGATGGCGCCGCCGGCCGCCGCCTCGGGCGAGCAGTGGCCGATGGACAGGCCCGAGGTGCCGCCCGAGAAGCGGCCATCCGTCAGCAGCGCGCAGGCCTTGCCCAGGCCCTTGGACTTGATGTAGCTCGTGGGGTAGAGCATTTCCTGCATGCCGGGACCGCCCTTGGGACCCTCGTAGCGCACGATCACCACGTCGCCGGCCTTGACCTTGTCGTTGAGGATGTCCTCCACGGCCTCGTCCTGCGACTCGGTAACGTGGGCCGTGCCCTCGAACACCAGGATGCTCTCGTCCACGCCGGCGGTCTTCACCACGCAGCCGTCGAGCGCGATGTTGCCGGTGAGCACCGCCAGGCCGCCCTCCTTGGAGAAGGCGTGCTCGTGCGAGCGGATGCAGCCCTCGGTGCGGTCCAGGTCCAGGCTGGGCCAGCGCGTGCTCTGACTGAAGGCCACCTGCGAGGGAATACCGGCCGGGCCGGCCAGGTAGAAGGTCTTGACGGCTTCGTCCTGGGTGCGCGTGATGTCCCACTGCTGCAGCGCCTCGCCCAGCGTGGCGGCGTGCACGGTGGGCACGTCGGTGTGCAGCTTGCCGGCACGCTCGAGCTCGCCCAGGATGGCCATGATGCCGCCGGCGCGGTGCACGTCCTCGATGTGGTACTTGTTGGTGTTGGGCGCCACCTTGCACAGCTGCGGCACGACGCGCGAGAGGCGGTCGATGTCGGCCATGGTGAAGTCGATGCCCGCCTCGCGGGCGATCGCCAGCAGGTGCAGGATGGTGTTGGTGGAGCCGCCCATGGCGATGTCCAGCGTCATCGCGTTCTCGAAGGCCTTGAAGCCCACCGAGCGCGGCAGCACGCGCTCGTCCTCCTGCTCGTAGTACCGGCGGGCCAGCTCCACGATGCGGCGGCCGGCGCGCTTGAAGAGCTGCTCGCGGTCGGCGTGCGTGGCCACCACGGTGCCGTTGCCGGGCAGCGACAGGCCCAGCGCCTCGGTGAGGCAGTTCATGGAGTTGGCCGTGAACATGCCCGAGCACGAACCGCAGGTGGGGCAGGCGGAGCGCTCGACCTCGGCCACCTCGGCGTCGGAATAGGCTTGGTCGGCCGCGATCACCATGGCATCGATCAAATCGAGCTTCTTGAACTCGACGGCCTTGGTGACGGGGTTGGCCAGGCGGGTCTTGCCCGCCTCCATGGGACCGCCGGAGACGAAGATCACCGGGATGTTGAGCCGCATGGCGGCCATCAGCATGCCGGGCGTGATCTTGTCGCAGTTGGAGATGCACACCATGGCGTCGGCACAGTGCGCGTTGACCATGTATTCCACCGAGTCCGCGATGATGTCGCGGCTGGGCAGCGAATACAGCATGCCGTCGTGGCCCATGGCGATGCCGTCGTCCACGGCGATGGTGTTGAACTCCTTGGCCACGCCGCCCGCGGCCTCGATCTCGCGCGCAACGAGCTGGCCCAGGTCCTTCAGGTGCACGTGCCCGGGCACGAACTGGGTGAACGAGTTGACCACCGCAATGATCGGCTTGGAGAAATCCTCGTCTTTCATGCCGGTGGCACGCCACAGCGAGCGTGCCCCTGCCATGTTGCGGCCGGCGGTGGAGGTCTTGGAACGGTATGCGGGCATCGTGGGTGTTGGAAAGAAGTCGCGGGAAGGAAAGCGGGCCGCGAAATGAAGGCCCTTTGCGCGCCCGTGCGAACAACCTCTTGAGCCGCACCCCGGGCAAACCCGTCAATTATCCCCTGCCCCTTGAACGAGGCGGCCTGCAGGCGCTGCGCCCAGCCGGCAGCGCGCCCACGCGGCCGCTGCACCCGCGTGACCACTCGCACGCCGCTCGCGGCCCGCAAGCGCCGGTGCGGCCCGGGATCGACAGGCGGACGGCGGCTGCATGGCCCCACGCCGCGCCGGCCTGCGCACGCAAAGGCCGCTGTACCATCGATTGATTCGTCAGCCTGACGGGGCGGCTGATTTGATTTCAGCCACGAACCGGAAAATCCTCTCCCCCACAACCCCTCTCCGCAAGAATGGGAAGCCGTTATCCATCATTGCGGCCGAATCCAGGCCTGGGTGCGTTTCCGCTTTCGCGGACGTGACGAGAACATATTTGAGCCGCAACAAGAGCTCAAATCGACCCGAGGAAACATCCAAAATATCGGCAGACGCACCGCATCATTGCTTCATGCCTCCTGAGCATCAAGCAGTGGCCTGGAATGGGTTTCAGCCAGTTCCAGCAGGCGCAGGGCATTGCGGCGCGCATTTCCCTTGCATTTCTTCACGGCTTCAGAAGCCATGTCCAGCACTTGCTGCTCCAGATGGTGAGCGGGGCTGATGAAACCCTCGCTGGTTTCATACAAAAGAATGTCGGTGGCCGTGTTCAGGGCATAGGAGTCGCGGACAGGGGTTTTCATGATGGCCCGCATCAGCGCTTCGCTGGACGAAGTGATGCCCTTGCTCAGGTCGCTCACCGCCTTCAGCGTCAGGTACAGATCACCGCCGTACCGGTGCAGCATTTCCAGGCGCTCCGCGAGCAGGCGGGTGCATTCGGCGCGCAGCTCCTTGCTCGCGTTGGCGATCGCCACCAATCCCGTCGCGGCGTCCAGGCTGATGGACTCGTCCTCGTCGAACAGGCGGATTTTCCAGTGATCGAGCTTCTCGTGAAGGCTGGTGGAGCTTGTCATTTCTGCAGCTGTCGTTGAAGGCATTGAAATCAACCGTCTTTTCTCGAGGCCGTTGCCGTAATTTTCCATGTCACCCGGTGCCGTGGTCACTCGACCGCCAACCGGGCACGCGCGTGGAGTTTCCAGGTGATGACGCGCAACCATTCGTCCTGCCAGTGCCGGTCCCAGAAATCCTGGGCAGGCTGTCCCGGATGGTCGATCTGCATCTCGATGTTGAGACCGCTGTGCCCGCCCTGCGCCCCCATGACGAAAGCGCGGTAAATCGAGTCAAAAGCCTCGGGCACGCAATACAGCGTGGCACCCAGGCTGGACGGCAGGCCGGGCTCGGCCGCCTGCATCAGGAACATGTAGCCCTCGACGTTGTCCGCCGCATTGCCCCAGTGATACTTGAGCATGCTGGGCGGATGCGGCAATTGCGCCAGTTCCACCGCACCGGTGAGCAACAGGCCTTCCAGCGGTTCCGAAACCACCTGCCCCTTGAACTGGAAACTCCACGAACCCGAGGACCGGGTTTTGAGCGAGGGGGCAACGATGTAATCCCAGCGGTGCACCGCCACCCACAGCCGTTGGCTCTTCGCGTCCTTTCTGGGCCATGAATACTCCCTCTGGGCCAGATCGATCTCGGGCTGGGTCTTCTTGAATAACATGCGGCCGGGCTGTAACAACAACTGGTAACAATAACATGACTACCCGCGTGGATTCCAGCAACCCAGCATTGCTGTGCACAGTGTTTACAGTCGTGCCATGCTGTGCTGCCACACTGCCGGCATGGAGCCGACAAACGAGGAATAAATCACATTTTCAGGCCAGACAGACGCCGCCATGTCAGCCGCGAGAAAGCAAGTTGCCAACGACATTTGCGAGCCTTCTCCAAGCAGAACATTCCTCTCCATGGACACATCATCAGGTTCAACATACAAAATCATTGTTTTTTTATTTGTCACCAGGGGCAGGCCTCACAGTGCCAGGGGCACCTGGAAAAACGCCTGGAAGCCAAACCTGCCCACCATCATCCACAGCACCAGGCTGGAAAGAAAATAGGCTGCGAAGCGCCAGCTCACCCGATTGACCGTGCAGTGCACCAGACTGTGCAGCACGCGCAAAACCACAAATACCCAGGCACCATAGAGATAAAAATCATCCACCCGCCCGGTGACGAACAGCAGGATGCACAAGGCATAAAACACGACGGGCAATTCGAACAGGTTCTTGAGATTGTGCGATGGCAGATTGAGCCGTGCCGGCAAGGCGGCATGCAAGGTTTCCGATGTCGCCACGGACTGCAGTTCGATGCGGCTGCGCAGGATGTAGGGCAGGCGCAGCGCGTACATCCACACCCAGACCACCGCGGTCAACGTGAACATGCAAGCCACCGGCTGGAGAATGGGAAATTGGTTCGTCACGATAAAACCCGTTTACAGCAGCCGTGATCGGCCGGCAGCCGACGCCGTTTCTTATGACAGTGGCCCATGCTGCCACGGTCAGGTCGCCGCAAGTGCATACCTTCGAGGTCTCGGCTGCTGCCCCGCAGCATGAAGAGCGAAAAGGACGGCCCAGCCTCCACTGCTTCTCACGCTCGGAGCAACAAAAGCCGGGCTCGGTGGGCGCTTTCCAAGGCAGGTCGCGAACGCAACAGGCCTGAGCACTCTCCGTCAGACTTGAATCCACCAATGCCCTACCCCGCCTGAATGGCAAGCGGCCGGTTTTGGCAACCCGGGTCGAGCCCGCAGGATCACGCTCATCCAAGGGGGATTTCAGTCGTCATTCATATTCTGTCGCCAACCCTTACAAACTCTGGCCCAGGGACAAGCAGAATTTCCCCACCATCGCGCGATGCGCGATTTCAGCCTCGCCTCTTCTCACCCCGCATACCGACCGGACATCGACGGCCTGCGTGCCGTCGCCGTGCTGTCGGTCCTCGTTTTTCATTTTTTCACCAACCTGCTCCCCGGCGGCGTCATCGGCGTGGACATATTTTTTGTCCTCTCCGGCTTCCTGATTTCCAGCATCATTTTCTCCAGTCTGGAGAAGGATAAATTCAGCATCGTCGAGTTCTATGACCGGCGCATTCGTCGCATCTTTCCGGCATTGATCATCGTTCTGCTGGCCTGCCTGTTTTTTGGCTGGTTCTTTTTCATGCAGGGCGAGTACCGGCGGCTGGGCAAGCATGTGCTGGCGGGCTCCACCTTCGTGTCGAATTTCGTGCTGCTGCGCGAAAGCGGCCAGCTCGACGTCGGACATGGCTTGAAACCTTTGATCCATCTTTGGAGCCTGGCCATCGAGGAGCAGTTTTATTTGGCTTGGCCCCTGCTGCTTGCCTTCGTCTGGAAGCGGGGTTACAGCATCCTGGCCTTGGTGGCGCTCGTTGCCCTCCCCTCGTTCGCCTTCAATATCGTGCTCACGGATCGGGCGCCCGCGGCAGCTTTCTATTCCCCGTTATCGAGATTCTGGGAACTGATGGCTGGCGGCCTGCTGGCCCATATCGCACGGACCCGGCCGGCATGGAGCGATCGCTCCCGCCAAGCCAGCTCATTCCTCGGTGCCGCATTGCTCATGGCTGGCTTGGTTTTCATCCATGAGCAGCGTGCTTTTCCGGGCTGGTGGGCGCTGCTGCCGGTAGCCGGAACATTCATGCTCATCCAAGCCGGTCCGTCCGCCTGGATCAACCGGCATGTGCTTTCACACCCTGCCCTGGTCACCGTCGGCCTGATCAGCTATCCGCTGTACCTGTGGCACTGGCCGCTGCTTTCCTTCGCCCGCATCGTGGAAGGCAACCCGAGCGCGCCGTTGCGACTGCTGCTGATCGGAGCGTCATTTGTTTTGGCATGGGCAACCTGGCGGCTGCTCGAAACCCCGTTGCGCTTCGCCCGGCCCCGCCTCATGGCGCCGGCGCTGCTGTCCATGCTGCTGGTCACCGGTCTGGTCGGCTATTCCTGCCTGGCCAACGACGGCTACCCCGATACCGGCATCCGCGCCAGCGCGCAGTCCGAATTTCTCAGCCATTTCGACAATGCCACCCCGGAAAAATCGTATTTCATGGTGCAGGCGCTGCACGACCAATACCGGCAGCGCTGCAATTTCTATGATGCCGAGGCTGATCGCCGGGGCGAGTGGAGCCGGATTCCCGTGGCTGCCCTTGCACCCGAATGCCATACCCGCGATCCCGCCCGCCCGCGAGCCTTGATGCTTTGGGGGGATTCCCATGCGGCCCATCTCTACCCAGGCCTGCGGCAGCACCTGCCCGGTGAATGGCAGGTCCTGCAGGTCACCACCACCGATTGTCCGCCCCGCCTCGACGTATTCGAGGATTCGCCGGATGACCATTGCCAGCGCTCGAATTGGTTTGCGCTGAAAACGCTCAAGGCGCAGAAACCCGAGGTGGTGATTCTGGCCCATGAATATGGCCACGATGCCGGCACCATGGCGGCCACGGAAAAGGCCCTGCGTTCCCTGGGCGTGGAGCAGGTGATCTTCACCGGGCCGGCACCACGCTGGACGCCCAATCTGCCCCTGCTCATGGCCCGCAAACTCTGGGAGCACTCGCCGCGCCGCACCTTCGTGGGCCTCAATGCCCAGCTCCTCAAAGCCGACCAGCGCCTGCGCAAACAGCTCGCACTGTCGCCAAACGGACATTTCGTCAGCCTCATCGACTATTTCTGCGACGCTTCGGGCTGCCTGACCTATATTGGCGCCGACAAAATGTCGGGCATCGTCTCCTGGGATACCGGCCACCTGACGCCGGTGGCGTCCAGCGCCTTCGCCAGGGACCGGCTCGTGCCGCTGATCCAGTCGCTCACGGCCCGCAGCATGCTCGCCCGCACCAGCCACCGTTCCAGCAGCACGCCCCCATGACCTCATCGTCCCTCCGTCCCTCCTCCGCCCTCGTCCTGGTCCGCGATTCGGCCGACGGCCCGCAGATCCTGCTCATGCGCCGCGCCGAGCGCGGCGACCAGAACAGCGGCGCCTGGGTGTTCCCGGGCGGGCTGCTGGACGCGGCGGACGCGGCACTGGGCCCGGTCTGCGCCGGCCTGGACGAGGCCGCCTGCAACGCCCGCCTGGGCCTGCCCGAGGGCGGCTTGGCCTGGTACGCCGCCGCCGTGCGCGAGTGTTTTGAAGAGGCCGGCCTGCTGCTGGCCGTGGATGCCGAGGGCCGGCCCGTCACCGGCGCCGCGCTGCAGGCCGCCTGGCGCACCCGGCTGCATGGCCGGGAACTGGGGCTGGACACGCTGTGCCGGGAGCAGGGTTTCCGGCTGGCGCTGGGCGATCTGAAACTGTTTGCCCACATCGTCACGCCGCCGGGGCTGCCCAAGCGCTTCGACACCCGCTTCTTCCTGGCCGCCGCGCCCGAGGCGCAGGAGGCCACGCACGATGGCATCGAGATGACGGCCCACGCCTGGCTCACCGCGGCGCAGGCCGTGCAGGGCGAGCGGGAGGTGCGCGTGGTCGGCCCGGTGCGGCGGCTGCTGGCGCAGCTGTCGCGCTTCACGTCGGCGCAGGAGATGCTGGACTGGGCCGCCGGCCTGGGCGAGGTGCCCTGCATCCGCCCGCAGCTCGCGCGCGACGCGGCCGGGCGCCTGGGGCCGCTGTTCCCTGATCACCCGGGCTGGGCCGAGGCGCGCCGCGTCGATCCGCGGGGTGAAGGCATCGCCCGCGCACAGGTGACGCCGGGCGAGGCCCTGCGGCTGTCGGAGCGCGTCATCCGCCTCACCGCCGCCAACCCCGGCGTGATGACCGGACCCGGCACCAACAGCTACCTGGTCGGCGCACTCAAGACCAACGAGTGGGCCGTGATCGACCCGGGTCCGGCCGACGCGGGCCATGTGCAGGCGCTGCAGGCGGCGGCGCCCGGCCCGATCCGCTGGATTCTGGTGACGCATACGCACCTGGACCACTCCCCCGGCGCCGCGCTGCTGGCCCGGGCCACCGGCGCCCGGGTGCTGGGCCGGCGCACGCCGCATGCGCAATGGCAGGACGAGGCCTTCAACCCCGTGCGCGAGCTGCACGACGGCGAGCGCCTGGCGCTGGACGCGGGCAGCACGCTGCACGTGGTCCACACCCCCGGCCATGCCTCCAACCACCTGTGCTACCTGCTGGAGGAGGAAGCCACGCTCTTCACCGGCGACCATGTCATGCAGGGCTCGACGGTGGTCATCAACCCGCCTGATGGCGACATGGCGGCCTACCTCGCCTCGCTGCAGCGCCTGCGCGACGAGTTCCCGGAGCTGCAATGGCTGGCCCCCGGCCATGGTTTCCTGATCGCGCAGCCGCCGCGCGTGTGGGAGCTGCTGCTTCGCCACCGGCAGCAGCGCGAAGCCAAGCTGCTGGCGGCGCTGACGGACGAGGCGCTGTCCCTGGACGAGCTGCTGCCGCATGTCTATGACGACGTGCCGCCAACGAAACACCGGGCTGCGGAGCGATCGCTGTTGGCACAACTTCTCAAGCTCCGGGCGGAGGGCCGGGTGCGGGAAGTGGAAGGCGCCTGGCGGCTGGCGCAGGCCAACGCCTGAAGCCAAGTCCGCCCTCCAGGGCACAACAGCCGCAGACCTCATTCCATCCCAGGCCGAGCGCGATTTGCAGCGCCGGCCTGGAAACTTCCCGACGATGCGATCCTGCGGCTCGGGCGGCGCATCGCAGTCCGGTCGGTGACCTTGTTTCTTAAGTCATTTGATACCGCCCTCGCAGCGGCTACTGTTGAAAAGCTCGCTGCTGCTCGCACGTTTTTAAAGGCCCATCCACAAGCAATTCATGAGCTGCAGATTATTTCGCCGTGCCGTCGAATAACCTGTGGCCATGCTCCAGCGTCGCGACAGCTATTACCCATTACCAGGCTCCCAGCGCGGAAATTTCAATAAAACCCAAGGGGAATTTCAGCTGTCATTTGACCGGAGTAGAGCATGACCAAGACCTTCGTACTGCTGCCAATGCTGGCCGCCACGCTGCTGGCCCATGCCGCTGGAGACTTCACGACCATTCGGCGCACATCGACCTCCCTGAGCGACTCGACCCCACGGCTGCTCATCAACTTCACGCTCCCGAGCAACGTGAACGTGTCGAGTTCGACCTCGAACAGCGCTGTCCTGGACCTGGAAGTGCTGGGCTCCGAGTTCAATTTCAACGAGGTCTACATCAATCCGCCAACCACCGTCTGCACATCCAATGACACGGACGCCAACCAGACACGCTCCATCGGCATCCTGCAGGAACACGACGATACGAGCCTGAAAACCGAATGGGCCACCAATCACATTGCCTTTTCCAGTGGATTCCTGGTCGCGGGCACGAATCAATTGATGGTCTGCGTCCGCAGCTTCACTGGCGCGGCTGGCCCGTCCGTCGGCAATCTGGACAATATCTCGCTGCGTTCCGTCGTGCTGCACTATCACACGCAGTGAATTGCAGCGGACTTGGAAAACCACCTCAACACATTACAAACCCCCACTACACCCGATTATTCGCGTCATTCCCATCTTCGACTGCAGCGGCCGGGCGCGCCGGCGGCGCCGTCAGGCGCCGGCACCCGGTTCACTGCGTTCAGAGGCAGGCGGCGACGCGTCGGGCTGATCGCTGCCGGTCCGGCCAGGGCGTACCGGCGTTGGAGGGCCGTACGGGTCACGGCCCCGCTCCAGCACCCGCAGCAGCGCCGTCAGGTCCACCGGCTTGGTCAGGTGCCCGTCGAAGCCGGCGTCGCGCGAGCGGGTGCGGTCCTGGTCCTGGCCCCAGCCGGTAACGGCCACCAGCAGCGGACACTGATCGGGCGAGTGCTGGCGCAGCGCGCGCGCCACCTCGTGGCCGTCGCGGCCGGGCATGCCGATGTCCAGCAGCGCCACGTCACAGCGCTCACGCTCCAGCAGGCGCAGCGCCTCGTTGCCGTCCGCCGCCGCGAGCACCGTGTGGCCGTGCAGCGCCAGCAGCGTCGCCAGGCTGTCGCGCGCATCGGCGTTGTCGTCGGCCACCAGCACGCGCAGGCCGGCCGCCACGCTGGGCGCGGGGGCGGTGTCGCCGCCCTCGCCGGCGGGCAGCCGCCCGCGCGGCACGCGCAACGTGAATTCGCTGCCCTGCCCCGGGCCGTCGCTGCGCGCCGTGATGCGCCCGCCGTGCAGCTCGGCCAGGCCCCGGGCCAGCGCCAGCCCGATGCCCAGCCCGCCGGCGCTGCGCTCGTCATGCGCCGCCACCTGGGAAAACATGCCGAACACCGTGGGCAGCACCTCCGGCGCGATGCCGATGCCGTTGTCCGCCACCGACAGCACCATTTCCGCGTCCGTCACCTCGGCGCGCAGCCGGATATGGCCGCCCGGGTCGGTGTACTTGGCGGCGTTGGTGAGCAGGTTGGAGAGGATCTGCGCCAGCCGCAGCGGATCGGCCTCGAAGCGCACCGGCTGCGCCGGCGCGATGAGCTCCAGCCGGTGCCGCTTGGCATCGAGCAGCGGGCGGGCGGTCTCGATGGCGGCGTCCAGCACCGCGCGCAGTTCGGTGGCGCACTTGCGCAGCGCCAGCTTGCCGCGAGTGATGCGCGACATGTCCAGCAGGTCATCCAGCAGCAGCGCCATGTGGCCGATCTGGCGGTCGATCACCTCGTGGCTCCAGCGCCGCTGCGCCTCGGTGGCATTGGGCGCGCGCGACACCAGCGCGGCCTGCCGGATCGGCGCCAGCGGGTTGCGCAGCTCGTGCGCCAGCGTGGCCAGGAACTCGTCCTTGCGCCGGTCCGACTCGCGCAGCAGCTGCTCCTGGCGCTTGCGCTGCGTCACGTCGGTGAACCACACCGCCACCCCTTCGGGCACGGGCGAGGCGATGACGTGGAAGCAGCCCCGCGCCACGCCCGGCGGCTGCCACTCGAACTCGCGCCCGCGCCCCTGCGCGGCCACGGCCAGCAGCGGCTCCAGCGCGGCATCGTCGTCGCCCAGCGACTCGCGCAACGGCAGCTGCGGCGGCAGCTCGCGCCCCACCAGCGCAGCCGTGGCGGCGTTGGCATAGACCCAGCGCAAATCCGCCACCACGCCGGAGGGCGAGAGCATGGGCTCCAGGATGCCGAAGGCCAGCGGCGAGGAGGCCAGCACGCCGATGAGCCGCTCATCGGCGCGCTGCGCCCGCCGCTGCGAGCGTTCGCGCTCGGCATGCACGGCGGCCTTGCGCGCGCAGATGTCGGCCAGCCGCTGCAGCCGCTCATCGGGCTCGGCCGGCTGCGCGCCAAAGACCGAGATCGACCCCATCACCTGCCCGTCCAGTGCCACCAGCGGCGTGCTGTGCACGGCGCGGAAGCCCTCCTGGCGCGCCAGCTCCCGCCACGGCGCGAAGCCGGGGTCGGTATCGGTGTCGCGCACCACCACGCGCCGGCCCTGCCGCACCGCCAGCCCGCACGCGCCCTCGCCCACCCGCAGCCGACCCAGCGCCTGCAGCGCCGGCGCGCCGAAGCCCTCGCTGGCGGCGACGGCCAGCGTCGGCAAGGGCGGCTCGTGCAGAACCACCAGCCCGCGCGCGGCGCCATGCAGCCGGCACAGCGCCTGCAGGATCAGCCCCAGCTGCTGCGGCAGGGTGCGCGCTTCCAGCAAGCGGCTGCTGAGCTCGTGCAGCGCCTGCAGGTCCGTCACCTGGCGGTTGAGTTCGGCCTGCGCCTGGCGCGACGCCAGGAACGGCCAGGACGGCAGCCAGCCGCGAAGAGACAAGAACATCGATGCCGTTTCCTTGAGTGCCCATGCAGCCTAGGCCATGCGGGGCGTCGTGCTGTAACAACACCGGCGCGGGCCGTGCCACCCGCCCGGGGACACACCCGTGTCACGGTCGGGCTGTCATGGCGACACGGGGCCCTATCCGGCCCGCCGCGGCGCGGCCGGCAGCGCGCCCGCGCTGCGGCCGCGTCGGGTCAGGCCCTCACTGCGGCGCGGAGGCCGGTGCGGGCGAAGTCTGGGGCGAGGGCGTGGGCTGCGATTCCGCGTTGGTCGAAGCCGGTTCCAGTGGCTGCACCGAACGGTGCTCGCGCAGGATGCCGCCGCCGCTGACGCTGCCGCTGGTGGTGCCGCTGCTGATGCGCGCCTCGCACTCGGCGCGGTCGGCCGGCGGCAGGGGCTGGCAGCGCAGCCGGGCGTTCTGGGCGTAGCGGTCGGTGCCGTCGGACGTCGCCGCACCGCGACGCCCGCTGCGCGCCTCCTGGTAGGCCGCGGCGGCCTCGCGCAGGCAGGTGCCGCGGTCCTGGCCGGACTGCCCGCTCAGGCAGGCGGCGCGCTCGCGCTCATACGTCGCCCGGGCCGTGTCGGCGGCCGACACCACGGCCGCACACCCCATGGACGCCAGCGTCAGGATCAGAAAGGCCCTCATGCACTACCTCCCTTGGCGCCGGAGCCCGTTGGCTCCATCACCCGGGATTTGAGCCGGGGCGGCCCGGCCGCGTCCACCTTTTCAGCGCGCGGAGTGGGCAATAAATCTGTTCGTTGACTACAGCTTGTGTAGTGCGCGGCCGGGCAGCACCGGGGCGGTGCATGAGACGGAAAAGGCGCGGCATGCGCCGCGCCCTGGCAAAGCCGGAAGCCGACACCGGGCTCGGCCCGGTCGGCGCCGTGATCAGGCGTCGTAGCTGTAGAAGCCGCGCCCGGTCTTGCGGCCCAGGCGGCCGGCCTGGACCATCTCGCGCAGCAGCGGCGCGGGACGGTACTTCGGATCGCCGAAGCCCTCGTGGAACACCTCCATGATGCTGAGCATGGTGTCCAGGCCGATCAGGTCCGCCAGCGCCAGCGGGCCGATGGGATGGTTGCAGCCCAGCTTCATGCCGGCGTCGATGTCCTCGGCCGTGGCCAGGCCCTCCTGCAGCACGAAGATGGCCTCGTTGATCATCGGGCACAGGATGCGGTTGACCACGAAACCGGGGCTGTTCTTCACCGTCACCGGCGTCTTGCCCACGGCCTGCGCGAAGGCCACCGCCAGCGCGTGCGTCGCGTCCGAGGTCTGCAGGCCGCGGATCACCTCCAGCAGCCCCATCAGCGGCACGGGGTTGAAGAAGTGCAGGCCGATGCAGCGCTCGGGCTTGTCCAGCACCGCGGCCAGCTGCGTGATGGAAATGGACGAGGTGTTGGAGGCAATCACCGCGTCGGGCCCGACGATGCCTTCCACCTGGCGCAGGATGCGCAGCTTCAGGTCCGGGTTCTCGGTGGCGGCCTCGATGACGATCTGCGCGTCCTTGAGCTGCGTGTAGTCGGTGGTGCCCTGCACGCGGGCCAGGGCCTCGTCCTTCTGCGCGGCCGTCAGCTTTTCCTTCTTGACCAGGCGGTCCAGGCTGCCCCAGAGCGTCTTCACGCCGCGCTGCACCGCTTCGTCCGAGACGTCCACCATCACCACCCGGATGCCGGCCACCGCGCACACCTGCGCGATGCCGTTGCCCATGGTGCCCGCGCCGATGACGCCGATGCGCTCGATGTTCATGCCTACCCTTCCATTCACTCAGTAAAAACCCAAAGCCTACATGCTGCGGCGGTACTGCCCGCCGACTTCGAACAGCGCACTGGTGATCTGCCCCAGCGAGCACACGCGCACCGCGTCCATCAGCACGTCGAACACGTTGCCGCCATCGATGACGGCCTGCTGCAGCCGCTGCAGCATGGCCGGCGCCTCGTCGGCATGGCGCGCATGGAAGTCGGCCAGGCGGTTGAGCTGCGACTGCTTTTCGTCCTCGGTGGAGCGCGCCAGCTCGATGTGCTCCGGCACCGGGTCGCCATGCGGATTGCGGAAGGTGTTGACGCCGATGATCGGGTACTCGCCGGTGTGCTTGAGCATCTCGTAATGCATGCTCTCTTCCTGGATCTTGCTGCGCTGGTAGCCCGTTTCCATCGCACCCAGCACGCCGCCGCGCTCGGCGATGCGCTCGAACTCGGCCAGCACCGCCTCCTCCACCAGCTCGGTCAGCTCGTCGATGACGAAGGCGCCCTGGTTGGGGTTCTCGCACTTCGCCAGGCCCCACTCGCGGTTGATGATCAGCTGGATCGCCATGGCGCGGCGCACGCTCTCTTCCGTGGGCGTGGTGATGGCCTCGTCGTAGGCGTTGGTGTGCAGCGAGTTGCAGTTGTCGTAGATCGCGATCAGCGCCTGCAGCGTGGTGCGAATGTCGTTGAAGGCGATCTCCTGCGCGTGCAGGCTGCGGCCGCTGGTCTGGATGTGGTACTTGAGCTTCTGGCTGCGCTCGTTGGCGCCGTACTTCTCCTTCATCGCCACGGCCCAGATGCGGCGCGCCACGCGGCCCAGCACCGTGTACTCGGCGTCCATGCCGTTGCTGAAGAAAAAGCTCAGGTTCGGCGCGAAGTCATCGATGTGCATGCCGCGCGCCAGGTAGGCCTCCACCAGCGTGAAGCCGTTGGACAGCGTGAAGGCCAGCTGGCTGATCGGGTTCGCGCCGGCCTCGGCGATGTGGTAGCCGGAGATCGACACCGAGTAGAAATTGCGCACCCCGTGGTGCACGAACCACTCGGCGATGTCGCCCATCACCTTCAGGCTGAACTCGGTCGAGAAGATGCAGGTGTTCTGGCCCTGGTCCTCCTTGAGGATGTCGGCCTGCACCGTGCCGCGCACGTTCTGCAGCACCCAGGCGCGGATCTTCTCGGCCTCGTCGGCGGTGGGCTCGCGGCCGTTGTCGGCCTTGAATTTCTCGATCTGCTGGTCGATGGCCGTGTTCATGAACATGGCCAGGATCGTCGGCGCCGGGCCGTTGATCGTCATGGACACCGAGGTGCTCGGGTCGCACAGGTTGAACCCGTCGTAGAGCACCTTGAGGTCGTCGAGCGTGGCGATGCTCACGCCCGAGTTGCCGACCTTGCCGTAGATGTCCGGGCGCGGGTCGGGGTCGGCGCCGTAGAGGGTGACGGAGTCGAAGGCGGTGGACAGGCGCTTGGCCGGCATGCCCTCGCTCACCAGCTTGAAGCGGCGGTTGGTGCGGAAGGCGTCGCCCTCGCCGGCGAACATGCGCGTCGGGTCCTCGCCCTCGCGCTTGAAGGCGAAGGTGCCGGCGGTGTACGGGAAGCTGCCCGGCACGTTCTCCAGCAGCAGCCACTTCAGGATCTCGCCATGGTCCTCGTACTGCGGCAGCGCCACCTTGCGCACCTTGTTGCCCGACAGCGTGGTGTGGGTCAGGCCGGTGCGGATCTCCTTGTCGCGGATCTTGACCACGTACTCGTCGCCGGCGTAGGCCTTCACCATGTCGGGCCACTGCTGCAGCAGCTTCTTGGCGCCCGGCTCCAGCCGCGCCTCGCGCTCCTGCGCCAGCTTCAGCACGGTGTTGCGGGCGCCGTCGCGCGTGGCGTCGTCCTCCAGCAGCATGCGCGCGCTCTCGTTGAGCTGCTGCACCTCGCGCGCCAGCCGCGCCAGGGCGCGGGCGCGGGCCTTGTAGCCGCGAACGCTGCCGGCAATGTCGGCCAGGTAGCGCACGCGCGCCGGCGGCACGATGGCCGAGCCCTGCGTGCTGTGGCGCGTGTCCACCGGCGGCAGCCGGCCGTCCTGCAGCGGCAGGCCCAGCTCGCCCAGGCGGCCCTTGAGCGCCTGGTACAGCGCCGTGACGCCGTCGTCGTTGAAGCGGCTGGCCATGGTGCCGAACACCGGCATCTGTTCCGGGCGCAGGGTGAAGGCCTCGCGGTTGCGTTGCACCTGCTTGGCCACGTCGCGCAGCGCGTCGAGCGCGCCCTTGCGGTCGAACTTGTTGATGGCCACGAACTCGGCGAAGTCGAGCATGTCGATCTTCTCGAGCTGGCTGGCGGCACCGAACTCGGGCGTCATCACGTACATCGGCACGTCCACCAGCGGCGCGATGGCGGCGTCGCCCTGGCCGATGCCCGAGGTCTCGACGACCACGAGGTCGAAGCCGGCGCACTTGCAGGCGGCGATCACGTCCGGCAGCGCCGGGCTGATCTCGCTGCCCGCGGCGCGGGTGGCCAGGCTGCGCATGTAGACGCGCGGCCCCTGCTGCCACGGGCCGATGGCGTTCATGCGGATGCGGTCGCCCAGCAGCGCGCCGCCGCTCTTGCGCCGCGACGGATCGATGGAGATGACGGCGATGCGCAGCCGGTCGTCCTGGTCCAGGCGCAGGCGGCGGATCAGCTCGTCGGTGAGGCTGCTCTTGCCCGCGCCGCCGGTGCCGGTGATGCCCAGCACGGGCACGCGCACCCGGGCCGCGCCCTCGTGCAGCGCCTTCACCAGCGCCGGGTCGGCGGCGCCGTTCTCCAGCGCCGTGATCAGCTGCGCCAGCGCGCGCCAGGCGGCGTCGCCATGGCCCTGCAGCGCGGCCACGTCCTTGGGCGCGGCGGCCGAGAGGTCGCGGTCGCAGCGCACCAGCATCTCGCCGATCATCCCCTGCAGGCCCATGCGCTGGCCGTCCTCGGGGCTGTAGATGCGCGCCACGCCGGCGGCCTGCAGCTCGCGGATCTCGGCCGGCACGATCACGCCGCCGCCGCCGCCGAAGACCTGGACCTGCTCGCCGCCGCGCGCGCGCAGCAGCTCCACCATGTACTTGAAGAACTCGACGTGGCCGCCCTGGTAGGAACTCACGGCGATGCCGTGCGCGTCCTCCTGCAGCGCCGCGGTGACCACCTCGTCCACCGAGCGGTTGTGGCCCAGGTGGATCACCTCCGCGCCCATGCCCATGAGGATGCGCCGCATGATGTTGATGGCGGCGTCATGCCCGTCGAAGAGCGCGGCGGCGGTGACGAAGCGCAGCCGGTGCGTCGGGCGGTACTCGGCGAGCGACTTGAATTCGGCGGACAGGTCGGTCATGGCGCGTCTCCAGGTAAAGCTGTTCTGCCCGCGACGATAGTCCGGCCGGCGCGATTTTTCGATGGTCGCGGACCTCAACCGCGCTGGCGTTTTTTGCCACCTCCGGCCACTACAATCCCGACCGGCCCGTCGGCGATAGTGTCATTTTCCATGGCGGCGGCGCCGAACCAGCCATGAGCGCGCCTGTCGTACCCCTGGAAGAAAAGGACACCGTTTCAGTCGCCTTTGTGCTGGCCGCCGTGGCGCGGCTCAACGAGGCGCAACGCGGGCGCGCCCTGGCGGCGGCGGGCATCCCGGCCGAGCTGCTGCGCGCGCCGCAGTCGCGCGTGACGGCCGACGCCTTCGCCGCGCTGTGGCTGGCGGTGGCGCGCGAGCTGGACGACGAGTTCTTCGGCCTGGACCGCCGCCGCATGAAGGCCGGCAGTTTCAACATGCTGTGCCGCTCGCTGCTGCCGGCAGGCGACCTGGGGCAGGCGCTGCGGCGGGTGCTGCGCGGCTTCAACTGCCTGCTCGATGACGTGACGGGCGCGCTGGCGCTGCGCGACGACGCGGCTGTGGTGACGGTGGCGCTGCGCATCGAGGACGCCGAGGCGCGGCGCTTCGCGGTGGAAACCTTCCTGGTGCTGGTGCATGGCCTGATGTGCTGGCTGGCCGGGCGGCGCATCCCGCTGCGCTGGGCGCATTTCGCCTACCCGCGACCGGCGCATGCGCGCGAGTACGCGCTGATGTACTCGCCGCAACTGGTATTCGATGCCGAATGCACCGCCATCGCCTTCGACGCCGCGCTGCTGGCGCTGCCGGTGGCGCAGGACGAGCGCAGCCTGAAAACCTTCCTGGCCGCGGCGCCGCGCTCGGTGTTCCTGAAATACCGCAACGAGGAAGGTGTGGCCGCGCGCGTGCGCCGGCGCCTGAAACCTTGCGTGGAGGCCGGCGCGGACTGGCCGCGGCTGGAGGAAGTCGCGGCCGAGATGCACCTGAGCACCAACACCCTGCGCCGCCGCCTGGCGGCCGAGGGCGCGAGCTACCAGGGCCTGAAGGACGCGCTGCGCCGCGACGCCGCCATCCACCTGCTCACCGGCAGCCGCCTGAGCGTGGAAGCCATCGGCGCGCGCCTGGGCTACGAGGACGCCAGCGCCTTTCACCGGGCGTTTCGCAAATGGTTAGGAATGCAACCAGGCGAGTACCGCGCCCGGGCGCATGGGCCTCGGCCGTCCCCGGCGGAGGCCGGCTGAACAAGCGGGCACAGCAATTACGTTGCCGCCGCATCGTCCTTGTCCCGCGGGTTGAAGATCGCCGCGCTTTCAAGTGAACACATGCGGCAGGGCTTCCCGGCCCTGCTTGCCCACCGTTGCCAGAGCCGGCGGACCTTCAACGCCGGTCTGCGGCCCGCTCATGCGGCCGACGCACGACGGTGTGGCCTGACAAGAAGCAGATGCAGCCGGCGCAAGGCCGGGCACGGGCAAGGTTCATCGCGTTGGGAAGGACGGCATCCGGTACGGCGCCGAATGCCACTCACGGGTCACGCCGGAACGACGCTCTCTCCAGACGCCGCCACCGTCAGCGCGCGGGCGAAGGCGTGCGCGTGTCGTTCCGCATCGCGCGGACGAAGGAGTGGACACATGACCGTGACGTTCGAACGGGTCACCCCCGGCATCGCGCTCAGCGGCGACGAGGCCGATCGGCTCAAGGGCGAGATCGGCTCGCAGGTGGAGGCCATGGGCCTGGATGCGGGCAGCATGGCCCGCATCCAGGACTTCAGGGACGACCGGCGCAACCGACGCGCCGTCAGCTACCGGGTGCTCAGTGTCGAGGGCCGCGACGTCGGCGTCGAACTGGTCAGCATGACTTGAACACGAGCGCCGGCCGGCCCGCCGCCACGGGCGCGCGTGCGGCGCCCCGGCCAGCGCACGCTTGGAGGAACGAGCATGTCCCATCAACAAGTGAACGAGAACGCCGTGGCCGCCGCCTTGCAGGGCAACCTGGGCGTGCCCGGCGCTCACCCGATCCTGGAGACGCGCACCGCGCCGCTCCCCTACGCCTACGTCGGCCACGCCGTGCTGCTGGGCCCGCGCGACAACCATGCCGCTGACGACGCGGCCACGGTCTACGAGCACCCGAACTGCAGCACCGGCAGCTTCACGATCGAGCTGCGCAAGACGGGCATGACCGGCACCGACAGGAAATGGGTGGTGGACATCCAGCCCGGCCCGGGCAGTTTCGAGCTCAAGCAGGAGATCGAGCGCTGCATCCACGCCGCCGTGGCCGGGAACTGGGAAGTGCGCTTCTGAGCAGGGTTTCAGGCGAACAGCGAGGAGTAATTCCATGCCGCGCGTCAAATCGTTGCTGTCCCTTCTGACCCTCATCACCCCGCTGTTGACCGGGACGGTGCTGTTCCCGGTGGAATCGATGGCGCAGGACGAGGCGCTGAGCCCGGCGGTGATTTCACAATACTCGGCCAAGCTGGCCGACGCCCGCAAATTGCAGGCCGATATCAAGAGCCGTGTGGCCTGCCTGGATGCACGCGATGCGGAATTGAGCGCGCGGCGCGACAAATTCGAAGTCGCCCTGGGTGATCTTCGCCGGCGCGAGGAGCCGCTCATCGCGGAATTGAACCGGCAGCAGGAGCAGCAGGCTCAATTCAGGACCCTCTACGACACGGAGCGGGAAAACTACGACCGTCAATATAACGAGCTGGTTCATTACCAGCGGCAAAAGTATGCCCAGGAAGAGGAAGTGCGCCGCTGCAAGCGCGATCTGAGCTCGGGCGGCGTGTTCGACTGGTTGACCGACACGAGTTGCGACCTCGCGAACTCGATCGCGCACCTCGTGGGGGCCATTCAATCGGTCGAGGGCAGGATCGATGCCGCGGAAAAGCGGCTTCGAGCGGCGCAGGAAGGCGTCAGGAGCGCGGAACAGAAACTGGATGAGAGCCGGAATGCGCTCATCGCCACCCAGGAGCAATCGGTGCAGGTGCGGGACTCGATCCGTGACACGGAAAATGAAATCTTCCAACTGAAAAGCACGCTCTCCGAGCTCCGCAACGAACTCCAGGTCCACAACGAGCTGTTCGACGATTTCGCGAATGCGCTGGCGCAGGCGCAATCCGTGGACACGGCGGACGCCCGCGCCAGGACCGCGCGGAAAATCGCCCGCATCTCGACCCTGATTGACGAGGCCGTTGGCCAATCCCAGGCCACCATCAACCGCGCCAATTCCATCCTGCCCGCAAATTGGGGGCAGAGCTGCGCAGCGCAGTGAATGGCCATTTTCGTCACACCAATGGGCAAGTCCCCAACCAAGGAGAGACGCCATGGCTGAAGCGGTGAAATTCGAAAGTCGTGAGCAGAAGCTCAACCAGCAGATCGAAACCGAGGTGGCGACCATCCGCAGCAGCGGCGGCACCAAGCTGCCCGGCATCGATGCGCCCATCGTGCGCCACTTCGTTCAGAAAATCGAAGGCACCTACGACGTCGAGCGGGCCAAAACAGATACCGACAACGCCATCGACCTGCTTTATATCGCCTACAACACCACGCCGCAGGAAGAGGGCAGCATCCGCGTGCAGATCAGCGCGATCATGGACAAGCTGATCAAATCCCAGCAGAGCAGCGAACTCACCATGAAGACGGCGATTCGCACCGCCAAGAACATTCTCGACACGCTGGACAGAATTTATCCCGACTGGCTTGACGTCAAGGAAGCCAACGATCCCAAGGAAATCAAGGATTTCGTCAGCAAGGACCTGATCGACCTGGCCAAGGAAATCAAGGAAGAGGCGCTGAGCGTCAGGAATGACCTTCAGGAAATTGCCAACACCTACGATGCGATCATCAAGGACACGGCCGCTGCCACCAAGGACAGCGAGCAGGCCCTGAGTGCGCGGCTGAAGCAGAAGGCGGCAGTCGAAAATGAAATCAACGAGGCGAACGCCAAGCGCGAGCAGCTCGAATCCCTCGTCAAGGATTTACAGGAGGAAGTCGCCAAGTTCGAGAAAATGGCGCGTGATTTCGAAGCCCGGGCCGAAACCGCCGAAAGCCGGGCCTTCGTGATGTCGATCATCCGGGCCGGGGCGCAAATGATATCGGGCGCCATCCCGTCGATTGCGATGGCCGCCGGTGGCGCCGCCTCTTTTCTCGCGGCCTCCACGCTCGGCACGCTCAGCGGGACGTCCGGCGAGAAAAAGGAAGGCGGCGGCAAGGACGGTGGCGGGAAGGACGGCGACAGCACGGCCCAGGTGATCCAGACCAAGAAGCAGATTTCCGACAGGCAGGCCGATCTGAAAGCCGCCGAGACAAAGCGGGAGGAATTGAAAACGAAGATCAAGGGCCTGGAGGCGGAGAAAACCAAGTTGCTGGCTGCCAAGGACGAGGGCCAGGGCAAGAGCGACTCGGGCGCGAAGGCCGAAGGGGCCAAGCCCGAAGCAGCGAAGGCCGAGGATGCAAAGCCGGAACCCGCCGGCGGCGCCGGCAAGCCGCCGGCGGAGGCTTCGACGCCCAAGAAGGATGCCGTGTCCGGCAAGTCCGCCGAAGTGGCGGCGCTGGACCAGCGCATCGCGGACGCCAAGGCCGACCTGAAGACCGAGGAGGACAAATGCTCGGATATAGGCGCGGCCCTGGCCGGCCTGCAGGCCTCGCTCAAGGCGCTGGACCAGAATCTCGGCAAATTGAGCGACGAGCAGCAGCAGCAGGCAGGCAGCCTTCGCAAAATGCAGATGGAAATGCTGGACAAGGTCGAAGCCTACGAAAGGGAAAAGCGTGGCCAGGCGGCGGAGCTGGTCAAGATCAATGCACTGCTCAAAGGCAAGCGCACCGAGGAGGAAACCATCCAGCTGGCCATCAAGTCGCTCAACCTGAGCCTGAGCGCACTGAAGAGAACCAAGGAAATCGTCGAGGAAATCGCGTTCTTCTTCAAATCCTTCGCCGATTTCATGGACCTCGTGGCCAACGAGGCAACGCTGCAGCTCAAGACTTTCGAAAGCGCGGCCGCGACCGAGACCCTGCGCAAGAACCGCCTGGCACAACTCGTCGAATCGACCGACGCCTTCTTCATCAAGCAGGCCGGTGAATGGCATGCCGTGACCATCGTCTCGGACAAGTTCACGCGGAATTTCGCCAACGGCTGGTCGAAGCTCAACAAGCTGAGCGGAACCTATATCAAGGGCGATGAGCTCGCGGCCTATTTGGCCACGGCATCGGCGAAGTTGACGGCGATCGTGGACGAGCGCCAGGCCGCGGCCGACCGCAAGATCGCTGACCTGGACGGCTACCGCGAACAGCTCCGCGCCAGCGTGGCGGCATGACGGCGCAAGCCCTCGCAACGGCGCGCGCGTGACGCCCCAGGGTGCCGGTTCGGCCGGGTCTGCCGGCCTCCGGCACGCCGGCCGAATCCTGGGTCAGGCTGGCCTGGAATCCCGCGGCGCCGATTCACCCCTGCGCCCGTCTCCCGGGGGTTCTCCCCTATACACTCCCGCCTCTTTTTGGGACAGCGCTATCCAACAGGACAGCGTCCAGCAGGACTTTGGTGATGCAACTCGGGATGGTGGGACTGGGCCGCATGGGCGGCAACCTCGTGCGGCGGCTGATGCGCGCCGGGCACGAGTGCGTGGTGTTCGACGCCGACGCCGGCGTGGTGGACAAGCTGGCCGGCGAAGGCGCCGTGCCGGCCGCGGACCTGGACGCGCTGGTGGCGCGGCTGCAGGCGCCGCGCGCGGTGTGGGTGATGCTGCCGCACGGCCGGATCACCGAGGAGACGATCGACGCCCTGGCGCAGCGGCTGTCGCCGGGCGACGTGGTCATCGACGGCGGCAACACGCATTTCCATGACGACGTGCGCCGCGCCGCCGCGCTGCGCGAGCAGGGCCTGGAGTACCTGGACATCGGCACCAGCGGCGGCGTCTGGGGCCTGGAGCGCGGCTACTGCCTGATGATCGGCGGCGAGGCCGCCGTGGTGCAGCGCCTGGCGCCGATCTTCGAGACGCTGGCGCCCGGCGTCGGTGACATCGAGCGCACCCCGGCGCGCACCGGCTCGGTGGAGACCCGCAGCGCCGAGCGCGGCTGGCTGCACTGCGGCCCGGCCGGCGCGGGCCACTTCGTGAAGATGATCCACAACGGCATCGAGTACGGAATGATGCAGGCCATGGCCGAGGGCTTCGACATCATGCGCAGCGCCTCGAAGCCGCAGGTGCCGGCCGAGCGCCGCTACGAGCTGCCGCTGGCCGACATCGCCGAGCTGTGGCGGCGCGGCAGCGTGGTGTCGAGCTGGCTGCTGGACCTGGCCGCCGACGCGTTGGCCGAGAACGAGAGCCTGTCCAACTTCTCCGGCGTGGTGCAGGACTCCGGCGAAGGCCGCTGGACGGTGGAAACCGCCATCGAGGAAGCCGTGCCGGCCGAAGTGCTCACCGCCGCGCTCTACACCCGCTTCCGCTCACGCCAGGACCACACCTACGCCGAGAAGATGCTCTCGGCGCTTCGCTTCAAATTTGGCGGGCACGTCGAGATCAAGAAGTAAGCGGCGGCGCGCGGCACGGCTTCGGCAAAAAAGGCTGTACCGGGCGCGGGCTCAAAGGTCGCGCAGCGCGGCCTCCACTTGCTGCTGGAACGCTTCGGCGTCGCCCAGCGCCTGGGCGTTGAGCAGCGCCAGCTTGACGAGGAACAGCTCGGACTTGTCGCCGGCGGCGTCGATGGCGGTGGCCAGGCGGTCGTAGACCGTTTCCAGGCCGGCGATGTCCAGGGTGGTGTTGGGGGTGGTCATGGGTGGTCTCCTCAGCGCGGCAGGGCGGCGTCGAAAGCGGCTTGCAGCCGGGTGGCGTCGAGCGTGAGCCAGCGGGCGCACACATGCTGGTCGGGGCGCAGCAGGTACGCGCCGCCGCTGGCCTGCACGCCATAGCGCCGGCGCACGTGGCCGTCGGCATCACCCAGCGTCAGGTCCGCGCCGGCCACGGGCTGCGCGGCGCCGATGGCGACGATCTTCAGCGGCACGCCGCGGGCACGCACCGCCTCGACCACCTGCAGCAAGGGCGCCGGGATCGCCTCGGCCTCGGTGAAGTACAGCAGGTCAAAGCCGCCGCCCAGGTGATCGAGCAGGAAGTCGCTGGCGCCCAGCCGCACGTTCTGCGGCGGCGCGCCGTGCGCCGGGCCGGCGCTGAACAGCGCGTTGTCGTCGCCGCGGCTGTTGAGCATCGACTCGGTGTACTCGTGCGGGCGCGAGGTGCGCCAGTGGTAGAGCGGGCGCACGAACTCCTGCGTCAGCGACAGCGACAGCACCGCGTCGCGCAGCAGCTTGAAGCCCCGCGTGGGCGGCGCCATGAAGCGCGTGCTCTTGCCCGCCTCGTCGATGATCTCGCGCGCCGCGCCCACACGCTCGGCGCTGAAGTTGGCCAGCAGCTTGCGCCCGGCCAGCCCCTTGATGACGAAGGCCAGGTGCCAGGCCAGCGACTGCGAGTCCTGGAACGCGGTGTTGGCGCCGCGCACGCCGAAGATGGGCAGCAGGTGCGCCGCGTCGCCGGTGAACAGCACGCTGCCGTGCACGTAGTCGGGCAGCGTCAGGGTGCGCGCCGAGTACACCGAGCACCAGTCCATCTCCCAGCTCGCGCCGGCGTGGCCGATCAGGGCCAGCTGCGCGTCGATGCGCTGCTTCAGCGACTCGGGCCGCAGCGCCTCCTCGGGCGTCTCGCCGGGGGGCAGCTGGTAGTCCACGCGCCAGATGCCGTGCGGCTCGCGGTGCAGCAGCACGGTGTTGCCCGGGTTCCACTCCGGGTCGAAGAAGGCCAGCCGCTCGGTGGGCAGCGGCAGGTCCACGCGGATGTCGGCAATGACGAAGAAGCCCTCGTACGAGGCGCCTTCCATCTGCAGGTTCAGCGCGCTGCGGATGCCGGATCGCCCGCCGTCGGCCGCCACCACCCAGTCGCTCTCCAGCGTGTAGGGGCCTTCGGGCGTGTCCACCTCCAGCCGCGCATAGCCGTCGAGCTGCTCCAGCCGCGTGAGCTTGTTGCCCCAGCGCAGGTCGATCAGGGGGCTGGCCGCGCAGGCGTCCAGCAGGTACTCCTCCAGGTACTGCTGCTGGATGTTGGTCATCGGGAAGAAGCGGTCGTCCGCGTCGTGCAGCGCCTCCATGCGGAACACGCGCTGGCCGCGGTAGAAGGAGTTGCCGAAGCGCCAGGGCAGCCCGTTGTCGGTGATGCGCTGCGCCACCCCCACCTGCTGCAGGATCTCCAGCGAGCGCCGCGTGAACACGATGGCACGGCTGCCCTGCGAGACCTGCAGCTCCGCGCTGAGCAGCACGCTCGCCACGCCCAGCCGCGCGAGCTCCAGCGCCGCGACCATGCCCGCCGGCCCGCAGCCCACGATCACCACCTGCCGGCGCGGCTGCGCGCCATGGGCCGAGGGCAGCCAGGGCTTGAACACCTGGTAGGGGTAGTAGATGGACGGGCGCGGCTCGGTGGTGGGCTTGTGCATGCGGGGTCTCCGGTGTCGTGATGCGCGTCCCTCGATTCGGGACAGGGCTGCATTGCAGCGCAAAAGACGCGAAACATCTGTGCGTACAACTATTTTGGTCCACAGCATCGCCCGGGTCGAGCAGGGCTTCTACTTAGTTGTACGCGCAGATGTTCTTGCGTAAAGTCAAGCCAAGAGCCGGCCCGCGGCATGCGCCGCGCAAGCCGCCAGGACCACCTTCATTCCCCTAGGAGACTTCATGCCCGCCCTCAGCGCCCCGCGCCGCTCGCTCGTTTTCGCCGCCCTGTCGCTGCCGCTGGCGGCCCTGGCCTTTCCCGACAAGACCATCGAGTGGGTGGTGCCTTATCCGGCCGGCGGCGGCTCCGACGTGGTGGCGCGCACGCTGGCCGAGCCCATGGGCAAGGCGCTGGGTCAGACCATCGTCGTCAACAACAAGCCCGGCGCGGCCACCAACATCGGCGCCGATTACGTGGCCAAGGGCAAGGCCGACGGGTACCTCATGCTCACGGCTGACACCGCCACGCTGGCGGCCAACCCGTTCCTCTACTCGAAGCTGTCCTACAACGTCGAGAAGGACTTCGCCCCGGTCGGTCTGATGGCGCGCTTCCCGATGCTGCTGGTGGTCAACACCACCGTGCCCGTGAAGAACCTGGCCGAGTTCACCGCCTGGGTGAAGCAGCAGCCGCAGCCGCCGGCCTACGCCACGCCGGGCTCGGGCAGCCCGCACCACCTGGCCGCCGAGCTGTTCCGCGAGCGTACCGGGCTGAAGTTCACGCACGTGCCCTACCGCGGCGCGGCACCGGCGGTGCAGGACGTCATCGGCGGCCAGGTGCCGTTCATGTTCGCCGACAGCGCCAGCGCCTATCCGCACATCCTCTCGGGCAAGCTGCGCGCCATCGGCGTGGCCAGCCCCAAGCGCGTGGCCGGCTTCGACACCGTGCCCACGCTGCAGGAACAGGGCGTCAAGGGTTTCGAGGCCTACGCCTGGCAGGGGCTGGTGGTGCCGGCGGGCACGCCGGCGCAGGCCATCGCCACGCTGAACAAGGCGCTGGTGTCGGCGCTGCAGAGCACCGCCGTCAAGGCCCGCTTCCAGACGCTGGGCCTGGAAGCCATCCCCAGTTCGCCGACGGAGATGGCCGCCTACGCCAAGAGCGAGCGCGAGAAGTGGGGCCAGGTCATCCGCGCCAACAACATCCGCCTGGACTGACCCGGGCGCGGGCCAGGAGCAGCGCGGCGATGGGCTAAGGTCCACGCCTGTCCCTTGACATCCCTCTGAACCCACGATGCCCGCCAAGAAGGTTGACTTCGAGCTCGACCGCACGGTCACGCACCGCCTGCACACCCTGTCCAAGCTCACCGACCGCGTGAGCCAGGCCGCCTACCTGCAAGAGGCCGGCATTCCGCTCAACGAGGGCCGCTGCCTCGCGGCCGTGGGTGCCTTCGCGCCGCTGTCGGTCAACGACCTGGCCCGCCTGGCCAACCTCACCAAGGGCCAGGCCAGCCGCGCCGCCCAGACCCTGGTGGACCGCGGCTTCGTGGACAAGCAGACCAGCGCCCTCGACGCGCGCGGCGTGGTGCTCCGGCTCACGCCGCTGGGCCAACAGACCTGGCGCCGCGTCAAGGCGCTGATCAGGCGGCGCAACGAGGAGATCGTGGCCTGCCTGGATGCCGCCGAGCGCGAGCAGCTCGACCGGCTGCTGGACCGGCTGGTCGAGCACGCGGTGCTTGCCGCCGGGGACGCATCCGAAGTGGTGGAGTGAGGCCGGCTGCTGCAGGCCGGCACTGAAAAGCAATGAAGCCGGCCTGGGCCCTGCCCGCGCCGGCTTCTTTCCCCAGGCTCGCGCCCCGGGCGGTCAGTCGATCGCAATCCTGCGATCCCTGATCAGCGCTGCCAGCACGCGGCTCTCATCCGCCACCGTCTTGCGGAAGGTCGCGCCTTCCTGCGCCACCGGCTCCACGCCCAGCTCCGCGAAGCGCTGCTTCACCTCCGGCTGCGCCACCGCCTTGGCGATCTCGCGGCCCAGGCGCGCCACCACCTCCGGCGGCGTGGCCGCGGGCGCGAACAGCCCGAACCAGTTGCCCAGTTCCACGCCCTTGACACCCGCCTCGGCCAGCGTCGGCGTGTCCGGGAAGAAGGGCGAGCGCTTGCTGCCGCTCACCGCCAGCAGCTTGGCGCGGCCTTCGCGGATGTGGCTGAAGCCGGTGGCGGGGTCGAAGTAGTAGTCGATCTGGCTGGCCAGCAGGTCCTGCAGCGCCGGCGCGGCGCCGCGGTAGGGCACGTGCACGGCGTCCACGCCGGCCTGCTGCCTGAACAGCTCGCCCACCAGGTGCATCTGCGTGCCCGGGCCGCCCGAGCCATAGGTCAGCTTGCCGGGCTGCGCCTTGGCCAGCTGCACCAGCTCACTCACGCTCTTGACCGGCAGGTCCTTGCGCGCCACCAGGTACAGCTGCGCATAGCCCAGGCTCGCCACCGGCTGCAGGTCGCGTTCGGGATGGAGCGCCGGCTTGAACAGGTGCGGATTGGCGGTCTGCACCGAGATCGGCGCCACCATCAGCGTGTAGCCGTCCGCGGCAGCCTTGCTGACTTCGCTGACCGCCAGGTTGCCGCTGGCGCCGGGCTTGTTGTCCACGATCAGGGTCTGGCCCAGCGCCTTCTGCAGCGGCACGGCCACCACGCGCGCCATCACGTCGGTGGTGCCGCCGGGCGGAAAGCCCACCACCAGGCGGATCGGCTTCGTGGGCCAGGCGGCCTGCTGCGCCATGGCGGGCAGCGTGGCGGACAGCGCGCACAGGGCGGCGGCCTGGAGGAGGTGGCGGCGCGAGCGGGAAGCGGTGGTCATGGCTTGTCTCCGGTAGTGATGTGAGATCGGGCGGCTCTCAGCCGCGGTGCTGAAGGCTGGGCAGCTCGACGCGGCGGATGAGCCGGTTCTCCTGCGCCACGATCAGGTGCTCGGAAGCTTTCAGGTAGGCCGCAAAGGCCGGGTGGCTGTCGCGCAACGCGCTGCGCCGCTCGTACTCCGCTAGGTTTTCGTACGCCCACAGGTGCACGAACTGGTTGAGCGGGCCGACCTGGCTGACATGGAAGCCGAGCGGATGCCCCAGCGTCTCCAGCAGCACCGGCATGGCCAGCCGGTCGAAGACCTCGATGAACTCGTTCATCCTGCGCAGTGCGATGGTGTAGACGCGGTGGTCCACCAGCGGATAACGGCTGGGCTCAGGCCGCATGGCGCAGCTCCTTGGCACGGTCGGCCTGCGGTCGAGAGGGCGATGGCGCGCTCGCCCGCGGCGTCTCCACCCCGGCGATGTGGCGGGCCGTGACGTAGCCGAAGGTCATGATCGGCCCCAGCGTGATGCCGGCGCCCGGGTAGTTGCCGCCCATGACGCTGGCGCGGTCGTTGCCCACGGCGTAGAGGCCTTCGATGGGCGCGTCCCGCGCATCCAGCACGCGGCCGACCACGTCGGTGCGGATGCCGTCGAAGCTGCCGAGGTCGCCCATCACCACCTTGAGCGCGTAGTACGGGCCCGCGCCGATGGGCGCCACGCAGGGGTTGGGCTGCCGCGCCGGGTCCGCCAGGTAACGGTTGAAGCTGGTGCTGCCGCGGCCGAACTGCTCGTCCACGCCGCGCACCGCGCCCTGGTTGTACTCGCGCACCGTCTGCTCCAGGGCGGCGGCGTCGATGCCAGCGCGCTGCGCCAGCTCGGCCGGCGTGCGCCCTTTCACCAGGTAGCCGTTCTTCAGGAAGGGCCGCAGCGGCATGGGCGCCGGCTTGGCGTAGCCCAGACCGTACTTGCGGATGGTGGCCTGGTCGCAGACGAGCCACATCGCCGTCTCGCGCTCGCCCCGGCAGGCCTCGATCATCGCGGCGCCCACGTCGTGGTAGCTCTCGGACTCGTTGCAGAAGCGCTTGCCGTGGCGCGTGACGCCAATGATCCCGGGCTTGTAGCGGTCCAGCAGGTGCGGGAACACGCCCATCCGGCCGTTGGCCAGCGGCACCTTCGACACCGGCATCCATGCCGCCGCGTGCGGGTAGCGCAGCGGCACCGTGCCACCGGCTTGCTCGGCCATGCGCGCGCCGTCGCCGGTGTTGCTCGCGGGCACGGGCGAGACATGCTCGCCGCCGCGGCGCACATGCGGGTAGGCCTGCTTCAGCCGCTCCACGTCATGTGAAAAGCCGCCGCAGGCCAGCACCACGCCGCGGCGGGCACGGATCTCGTATTCGACGCCCGGGCCCTGCACCCGTGCGCCCACCACGCGGCCGTCTTCGATCAGCAGCCCACGCGCCGGCGTGCCGGTGTGAATGGGAATGCCCAGGTCCAGCGCGCTCTTGGCCAGCCGCGCCGCCAGCGCGTTGCCGCTGGTGACGTTGATGCCGCGCCGGTACAGCGCCAGCTCCTTCACATGCTTGGCCAGGCGTTTCACCACGTAGGCGAAGGAGGTCAGCGACTTCGTGGCATTGAAGAAGTGCTTCAGGTCCGCGTTGGAGCTGTTGAACATCATGCCGATGAAGGTGATGGTCTCCAGCGGCGGGCGCAGCCGCGCCATGTCGGCGCCCAGGCCGCGGATGTCGTAGGGCGCGGCCAGGATGGAGCGGCCCACGTCCACGCCGCCCGGCACCGTGGGGTGGTAGTCCGGATAGAGCGTGGGCACAAATTTCACCGCGGTCTCGCGCTCGAAGAACTCCACCATCTCCGGCGCCTTGTCCAGGAAGGTCTCGACCGCCGCCGCGTCGTAGCAGGTGCCGGTCTCGTTCCTCATGTACTGGCGCGCGGCCTCGCGGGTGTCCTGGATGCCGGCCGCTTTGGCATGCGGGTTGCCGGGAATCCACAGCACGCCGCCGGAGAAGGCGGTGGTGCCGCCGAAGACGCTGTCCTTCTCGATCACGACCACGTCCAGGCCGTGCTTCTTCGCGGTGATGGCGGTGGACAGGCCTCCGGCTCCGGAGCCGATGACGAGCAAATCGCAGTGCTGCGTCGCGGATTGGTTGATGGCGCCCATGCGGCAGCCCTCCCGTGTGAGGAGATGATTCAGGTTGAGGAAGAAACCGGCCCGCACGGAGTGCGGGGACGGGATCAGGCGGTGACGGCGTTGAAGCCCGGGCGCGGCACGAGGTCCATCAGCATGGTGTCCATGCCGCCGTCCACGACCAGCTCGGCGCCGTTGAGGTAGCCGCTGCGCGGGCTGGCCAGGAACAGCGCGGCGTTGGCGATGTCGATGGGCTCGCCGATGCGCCGGCTGGCGGTGAGCGCGGCGCGCCGGGCCTCGAAGCCCGGCTCCTCGTAGAAGGCCGCCGACAGCGGGGTGCGGATCATGCCGGGACAGATGGCGTTGCTGCGCAGGCCCTGCGGGCCCCACTCCGCCGCGAGCTGGCGCGACATCAGCAGCACGCCGGCCTTGCTGGCGCTGTAGGCGCCGCTGCGCGTCTGCGGATGCAGCGCCGCGATGGAGGCGACGTTGACGATGCTGCCCTGCCCCGCCGCCAGCAGTTGCGGCTGGAAAGCGCGGGCGCACAGCAGCTGGCCGGTGAGGTTGATGGCCAGCACCGCGTTCCACTCCTCCACGCTCACGCTCTCCAGCGCGCCGGCTTTGAGCAGCCCGGCGTTGTTGACCAGCACGCCGCAGTCTCCCAGCTCGCGCTGCACCCGCTGCGCCGCCTCGCGCACGCTGCCTTCGCGGCTGACGTCGCACTCCAGTGCCAGCACCGTGCCGCCGACGGCGGCCAGGCGCGCGGCCACCTGCTCCGCCGCGGCGCCGTTGCGGTCCAGCAGCGCGACGCGGGCGCCGGCGGCCACCAGCTCGGCGGCGATGGCGGCGCCGATGCCGCTGCCCGCGCCGGTGACGGCGCAGACCCGGTTCTCAAGTTGTAGCCAGGAGCTGGGGGCTGGCGTCGTGGACATGGCTTGTCTCCTCGGTCTTTCAGTTCATGCACCGGACATTTCCATCTTGATTACGGGTAAACCCTGAATACCAAGGGCCACCGAAAGGCGCGAATCGTCCGGTGGCTTCACCTTGATCCCGGAAACTTTCCCTTCCGAATCAATGCTGAAGCCGTTTGCGATGGACTGAACTTTAGGTGCCGGCGAGGTTGCTTCCAATCGACAAAATCCGCGATGAACCGGACAATTCGTGCATCGCTTGGCGCTTCCACCGCACGATGACCACGGTTCCGAATTTCGCCCTGTACGGCCACGAGGCGCAGCCGAGCTGGCTGGACATGGTTCACGTCGAGCGCATTCCGGTGCGCTCCAGCCTGTTCAATTGGGAGATCGAGCCGCATGTGCACGACGCGCTGCTGCAGCTGCTGTACGTGGTGGCCGGCGGAGGCGAGGTGTTCATCGACGAGCTGAAGTGGCCGGTGCGGCCACCCTGCCTGATCGTGGTGCCGGCCCACGCGGTGCACGGTTTTCACTTTCAGCCCGACACCGACGGGCACGTGATCACGGCCGCGCAGCGGCCGCTGGAAGCCGCCGTGCAGGCCGTGGCGCCGGAGCTGCTGCCGCTGCTGCGCAGGCCGGCCGTGCTGCGGGTGGAGGTGGCCAGCCGCCCCGCCGAGGCGCTGCCGCCGCTGTTCGAGGCGGTGGAGCGCGAGACGCGCGTGCACGAGGCCGGGCAGATGGCGGTGGGCCTGTCGCTGCTGGTGGCGCTGCTGGTGCAGGTGGGGCGCATCGGCGCGGCGCAGCCGTCGGACGAGGAGGCCGTGCTGCGCTCGCGCAAGGCGCGGCAGGTGGAGCGCTTCCGGGCGCTGGTGGAGGCGCGCTTTCGCGAGCGCGTGTCCATCGAGGACTACGCCCAGGCGCTGGGCGTGAGCGCAGGGCAGCTCAGCCGGCTGTGCCGCGAGGTGCTGGGGATGTCGGCGCTGGACGTGGTCAACGCCCGCCTCGTGCACGAGGCGCAGCGCGAGCTCGCCTATTCGCTGCTGAGCATCAAGCAGATCGCCGCGGTGCTGGGCTTCGAGGACGAGGCCTACTTCGGGCGTTTCTTCAAGAAGCACACCGGGCACCGGCCCACGGCGTTCCGCGCCATGGCGCGGCAGCGGCTGGCGGCGGGGTGAGTCAACGCGCCGCCAGCTGCGCTGCGATCACAACTCGCGCAGCAGCTTCTGCACCTCGTCCTGGCTCCTGAAGTCCTTGCCCAGCTGCGCCAGCGCATCCAGCTCGGTGCGGGCCTGGGCGCGCTGGCCGGCCTCCATGTAGAGCTTGGCCAGCGCCAGGCGCCAGGCCGGGTCCTTGTCCTGCGCCACCACCTTCTTCTGGATCTCGATGGCGCGGTCCCACTGCTTGTTGGCTGCCAGCGCCAGCGCCAGCGTGTCCAGGAAGGCCGGCGTGTCGGGGCGCAGCTTGTTGGCCTTCTCCGCGGTTTCCACGGCCGTCGGGCGCTTGAGCTGCACCTGGACCCAGGCCAGGTTGTTCAGCACCACGGGATCGTCGGGGCGCAGCTTGAGCGCGTCGCTCAGGCGCGCCTCGGCTTGCGCGTAGTCGCGCTGCGCCAGGGCCACCTCGCTGAGGTGGAAGACGAAGCCGCCGTCCTGCGGATGGTCGGCCAGCCACTTGGTGGCGAAGGCCGAGGCGCCGGCCTTGTCCTCCTGCATGATCAGCGCGCCGTGCAGCTTCACGGCGATGGCGGTGCTGGCGGGCTGCTTGGCCAGCGCCGCGCGGTAGGCCGCGGTGGCTTCGCGCCCGTGCTTCTGCGCGGCCTCCACGTCACCTTCGAGCACCAGGCCCGCGGCCGCCATGTCCTTTTCCTTCTGCAGCGCGCGCGCCGTGGCCAGGGCCTGCGCCGGGCGGCTCGCCGCCAGCTGTGCCCCCGCGAGCCGCTGCGCCACGCCGAAGTCGGTGGGCGCCAGCGCGCGCGCGCGCTCCAGCGCGCCGATGGCGGCGTCGTAGTTCTTGGCCGCGAGCTGCACGTCGGCGAGCATGAGTTGCGCCTGCACCGAGTTGGGCTGCTTGGCCGCCACCTGGCCCAGGCTGCTCACCGACTGGTTGAAGTCGCCGCTGATGGCCTGCACGCGCGCGAGCTCGGCCAGCACGGCGGCGTTGTCCGGCAGCGCGGCCACGGCCTCCTGCGCCGCAGCCAGCGCGGCGGAGTTGTCCTTCTGGCCGAGGTGATGCTCCACCAGCATGACGCGGGCGTTCTGGTCATCGGGGTTGGCGCGCACGGCGTCTTCGAGCATCGAGCGCACCTCGCTGGCCGGGGCGCCGGCGGCCTGGCGGATGCGCGCCACCGCCAGCAGCGCACCCGCGTTGCGCGCGTCGGCCTTGAGCACGGCGTCGAAGCGCTTGCGCGCGGCGTCGAACTGCTTGTCGCGCACGTCCAGCTCGGCCAGCGCCATCGCGGCCTGCAGGTTGGTCGGCTCGGCCTTGACGGCCTGCTCCAGGCTCTGGCGTGCCTTGTCGGGCTGCTTGAGCGCGAGCTGGGCGCGCGCGCGCAGCAGCGGCGCCAGCGCCTGGCCCGGCACCTTCTTCTCCAGCGCGTCGATGGCCTGCAGCGCGGCGTCGAACTCGCGCCGGCGCATGCGCTCGTTGATCAGCGCCAGGTCGGCGGTGGTGCCCTTGTCGTCGGCCGCGGTGGCTTGCAGCGTCTCCAGCGCCGAGGCGTCGCCGCGCGCGAGGCGGTTCAGCGCCAGCGCGACGCGGGCACGCTTGTCGTTCGGGTCCTGCGCCGCGGCGCGCTTGTACAGCGCCTCGGCACGCTCCAGGTCGCCCGACTGCTGGTAGGCCTGCGCCGCCAGCCCCAGCGTGGCGGTGGAGGCGTTCTTGTCGTCGAGCAGCGGCTGCAGCACCGACAGCGCCTTGGCGGTGTCGCCGGTGCGCAGCAGCGCCTGGGCCAGCAGCTGGCGCGTGGGCGCGGAGTCCGGCACCAGGCTCTGCGCCTTGCCCAGGTGCGCGATGGCCTGCGCGAAGTTGCCGGACTCGTATTCCACGGTGCCGGCAAGCTGCAGCGCGTAGGGATGGCTCGGAGCGACCTTGAGCACGGCCTGCACCAGCTCGCGCGAGGTCTTGAGGTCGCCGCGGCGCAGCGTGGACTGCGCCTCCAGCAGCTTGGTCTGCGGGTGGTCGGGCAGGACGCTCTTGAGCTGGGCGATCTGCTTGTCGGCCTCCTCGAACTTCTTCTGCGCGTTCAGCAGCCCGATGTAGCCGGCATGCGCGCCCAGGCCGTCCTTGCGCGCGGCCAGCGCCTGCTGGTAGGCCTTGGCGGCGGCGTCCGCGTCCTCGGCGGCCTGGGCCAGCGCCGCCTGCAGCAGCCAGGCCTCATAAGACTTGGGGTGCTTCTGCAGCACCTCGTCGACCAGCTTGCGCGCGCCCGGCAGGTCCGGCGCCGCGGCCTGCAACCGCGCCTGCAGCAGCCGCGCCTGCACATGTTCGGCATCGGCCTCCAGCGCCGCCTTCAGCGCGGCCTCGCCCTGCTCGCGCTTGCCCTGCGCCAGCCAGGCCTGGGCCAGCGTCGTCTGCAGCGCGGCCTTGGCGCGCGGCTGTGCCAGCGCCGTGGTGGCGTAGCGCTGCACCACCTGCTCGGCCTTGCCCTGGGCCAGTAGCACCGCGGCCATCAGCGGCACGGCCTCGTCCTGCACGCTGCCCAGTTCCAGCGCCTTGTTGGCCTGCACCTCGGCGCCCACCACGTCGCCCTGGTCCAGCAGCGCGCGGCCCAAGAGCACGCGCGCCTCGGCCAGGTCGGGCGACTGCTGCAGCGCGTTCTTGAGCTGGATGGTCGCGGCCTTGAAATCGTTCTGCTCGATGTAGCTGCGCGCCGAGGCGACGAGCTCCTTGGGATCGCGGTCCGAGCCGCAACCCAGCAGCGCCGCGGACGACAGCAGGCACAGCGACAGGGACAAGGACAGGCGGCGAGGTGTCTTCATGGAGGAAAAACGGCGCGCGGCGCGTGCGTACCGCGCCGGGGGTGGAAATGGAGAGGGGACAGGCAGACCTGCCGGGCTCGGCCCCGGCGCGGCAGCGGCCCGCCGTGCAGACCGGGCTGCCCCGGCGCAACGGGACGCGGCCGAGTATAGGTTTGCGCGCTGTCCCCGGCCCTCCGGACACTTGACGCACCGCAACCGCCCCGCAGCCCCTGCGCGGCAGCCGCCGTGCGACGGCGGACGCGGCATTGTCAGGGCAGACCCCCAGCCGCCCCGCACCGGGCGCTACGGCCGCCCGTCAGGAGTTCACGACTTCAATGGGCGACTCGTCCGCCGCGAGCTGCTTGCTGCAGGCGTCGCAGGCTCGACCGGCAGCGGGCCCGATCCCGGCCGGCCGCGCTCAACCCAACAGCCGCAGCGTCGCCTCCCGCGCCTGCCGCGCCCAGCCCAGCGGCCCGGCGATGGGCGCGCGCACGTGATGCGGGATCTCCACGCTCAGCGGCAGCGCCGGCGGCAGGGCCGAGAGCATGGCCTGGATGTCAATGCCGCCCTCGCCCGGCAGCAGCCGCTCGCAGCGCGCGGTGTGGATCAGCCCCTCCACCGTGTCCGGTACCTGCGCCGGCGCGTCGCAGACCTGGGCGTAGTGCAGCAGCTCGCGCGGCAGCGCCGCCACCTGCGCCAGCGGGCTGTAGCAGCGGGCCCAGTGCAGCGCATCGACCAGGATGCCGGCATTTGCCGGCCGGCCGGCGGCCTCCACCAGGCGCAGCGCGCTGGCCACGTCGGGCACCGCCGTCCAGGGCATGAACTCGATGCTGGGATGCAGCCCGTAGGGCCGCGCCAGCTCGCACAGCGCGGCATAGGACTGCGCCAGGCGCGGCGGCTCGCGGTCGTCCCCGCCGACCAGGATGCTGTGCGCGCCCAGCTCGGCGCCGACCTCGCAGAAGCGCTGGTAGGTACGCGCATCGAAGCGCTCGTCCAGGCGCACGATCTCCAGGTCGAACAGCTTCACGCCGCTGTCGTCCAGGCGCCGTCGCGTCTCGCGCAGCAGCGCCGGGTCGTCCATCAGCGGGTAGGCCAGGCCGCCGGGCGCGGAAGGCAGCAGCCGGATGCCGGCATGGGAGTAGCCGGCCGCGGCGGCGGTCTCGATCACCTGCGGCGGCGCAAGCTCCAGCACGGTCAGATGGGCCAGCGACAAGGGGCGAAGGGGGCGGATCATGCAAGAGCTCCCGGGTTGAAAGGCATGGATGTCAGTTCGCCAGCCAGCGCGCCGGCACGGTGACGATGGCGGGGAAGAACACCATCAGGAACATGACGATGAACTGCGCCGTCATGAACGGGATCACGCCGCGGGTGACCTCGTCCATCTTCATGCGGCCCACGCCGGCCACGACGTTGAGCACCGTGCCCACGGGCGGCGTGATCAGGCCGATGGCGTTGTTGATGATGAACAGCACGCCGAAGTACACCGGGTCGATCCCCGCGGCCTTGATCACGGGCATGAGCACCGGGGTCATGATCAGGATGGTGGGCGTCATGTCCATGGCGGTGCCCACGGCCATCACCAGGAACATGATGGCGATGAGCAGCAGCGTCTGGTTGCCCATGAAGGGCTCCAGCAGGCTGATCATCTGGCTGGGGATGTCGGCCACCGTGATGAGCCAGGCCGACACCATCGCCGCGGCGACCAGGAACATGATCACGGCGGTGGTCTTGGCCGCGGAGACGAACACCTCGTAGAGCTGGTGCAGCTTCATCTCGCGGTACACCAGCATCGACACCAGCAGCGCGTAGACGGCGGCCACCACGGCGGCTTCGGTGGGCGTGAACACGCCCATCTTCAAGCCCACGATCACGATCACCGGCAGCCCCAGTGCCCACAGCGACTCGCGGAAAGCGGCCATCTGCTGCTTGAAGCTGGCCTTGGGCGGGGGCTGGATGTTCTCGCGCTTGGCCACGATGTACCAGGCCACGGCGATGGCGCCGCCCATGAGGATGCCCGGCACGATCCCGGCCAGGAACAGCTTGGAGATGGAGACGTTGGCCGCGACGCCGAAGATCACGAAGCCGATGGACGGCGGGATGACGGGGGCGATGATGCCTGCCGAGGCGATGAGGCCCCCGCTCCTGGCCTTGTCATGCCCGGCCTTGACCATCATGGGCAGCAGGAGAGCTGCCAGCGCCGCGGTGTCGGCCACCGCGGAGCCCGACAGGGCCGCCAGCATGCACGCGGCCAGGATGGCCACGAACCCCAGGCCGCCGCGCTTGTGGCCCACGAGCGTGAGCGCGAGCTTGACGATGCGCGCCGAGAGGCCGCCGACGTTCATGATCTCGCCGGCGAGCATGAAGAACGGGACCGCGAGCAGCGGGAAGCTGTCGGCGCCGTTGATGACGTTCTGCGCCAGGATCTGCGCATCGAACATGTCCAGGTGCCACATCAGCGCCACGCCCGAGACCAGCAGCGAGTAGGCGATGGGGATGCCCAGCGCCATGGCGCCCAGCAGCGAGCCCAGGAAGATGAAGACGGTCATGGTTCGCGCTCCTTCAGGCCTTGGCGGGCTGGTCGAGGTGCAGGTCCTGCAGCTGCGCCAGGTCCTCGGACTCGCGCACCGCCACCAGTTCCGCATCGGAGAGCTGCCCACTGAGCACGCGCCACAGGCCGTGCAGCAGCAGCAGGCCGCCCAGCAGCGCGAACACCGCGCCGCTGGCGTAGAAGATCGCCATGGACCAGCCGGTCACAGGCGCAACCACCTCGCGGTTGATCTGCACTTGCGCCACGGCGCCGTCCCACAGCAGCCAGGTGACGTAGAGCATGGCCAGGTGCGACAGCACCAGGCAGGCCTTCTTGCCGGCGGAGCCCAGGCGCGAGACCAGCATGTCCGAGCCCAGGTGCCCGCGCTCGTGGATCGCGACCACAGCGCCGATGAAGGTCAGCCACACGAACAGCCAGCGGGCGATTTCCTCGCTGACGGAGATGCCGGAATTGAAGGCGTAGCGCAGCACGACGTTGCCGAACACCAGCAGCACCATCAGGGCCAGGCACAGGGCCAGCAACGCGTCGAGCAGCCGGCAGCCGCCGGCGATGAGTCGGGTCATGAAAGTCTTCTCCAGGTGGGACGCCGCCTTGCACCGCGGCGCGGGCGCGGCCGGCAAGGCCGGCCTGTGAGCGGTCTGTCACTCCACTGTTCCGTTCGCCCTGAGCCCTTCGACAAGCTCAGGACAGGCTTGTCGAAGGGCCTGCGGCCGAACCGGGCAGCAGGGCTTCGACAGGCTCAGCCCGAATGGGAAATGTTTCGGTCTACAGGCGGCGTCTCGGCCGCCATCGTTTACTTCAGCGGCGAGATCGCCGTGGGCATGAAGATCTGCGACTGCATGTCCGAGGTGAGCCAGTCCGGGCCACCCTTGGGCGGCCACACGCCCTGCTTGACCGCGTCGGCGCGCGCGGCCGAACGCTCGTTGAGGCTGGCCGCCGGCCAGAAGTGCGTGAAGCGCGGCGTGCCGTCCAGCGCGTACATGGCCAGCAGGCAGGGCGAGATCTCATTGCGCGCGGGCAGCGCGGCCTTCCAGGCGTCCAGCGTGGGCTGCAGCCCGCCCGTCTTGACCTGGTAGGTGCGCACCTCGTAGACGGGGCCGTAGCTGCCGGGCTTGGGCGGCTCCATCCAGGGGAAGCCGGCGTAGCTGTGCATCTCCAGGCCGGTGAGCAGCGCGCCGCAGTGGAAGGGGTCGCTGGACAGCAGCGCGCGGCGGCGCTCGGCCAGCAGCTCGGCCTCATCGTTGAAGCCGCGCAGCACCAGGATCTGGTTCAGTGCCCCGATGTCGGAGTACCAGCAACCCAGCAGCTGGCCGCGGGCCTCGGCCGCCTGCACCCAGGCCTGGATGCCTTCGGTGGCCTTGGCGGTGGTGAAGAGGCGCGTCGTCAGGGTGGCGAGTTCGTAATACATGGGAAAGCTCCGTGAGCGGGAAAGAGGTGGTGGAAATTCAGGTTGCGGCCACGGCCGCCGGTGCGAGCGCGGCAGCCGACAGCCGCGCCTGCGCCGCGTCATGCGCGGCGATGAAGCCGAAGGTCATGGCCGGGCCCAGGGTGATGCCGCCGCTGGGGTAGTGGCCGCCCAGGACGCTGGACATGTCGTTGCCCGCGGCCCACAGGCCCGGGATGGGCGCGCCCCGGGCATCGAGCACGCGCGCGGCCGCGTCGGTGCGCAATCCGGCGAAGGTGCCCAGGCTGCCGGGGACGATGCGCACGGCATAGAACGGCCCGTGCTCGATGGGCGCCACGCAGGGATTGGGCTGCTGCGCCGCCTCGCCCTGCACGCGGTTGTAGGGCGTGTCGCCGCGATGGAAGGCGCCGTCGCGGCCCTGGCGCGCGTCGGCATTGAAGCGCTCGACCGTGGCCTGCAGCGCGGCGGCGTCGATGCCGCAGGCCTGCGCCAGCGCCTGCAGGCTGGCGCCGCGCTTGAGATAGCCGCGCTGCAGCCACGGCCGCATCGGCACCGGCGCCGGCCGCACGCGGCCCAGGCCGTAGCGGCGGATGAAGCGGTGGTCGCAGATCAGCCAGGCCTGCACCGCGTCGCCGGCCGGCGTGGCGCGCACCAGGGCGCTCATGACGTCGTGGTAGCTGTCGGCCTCGTTGGTGAAGCGCTCTCCATTGGCGCGCACCGCGATCACGCCGGGCTTGGCGCGCTCGACCAGGTGCGGGAAGTGGCCGGTGCTGCCGTCGCCGCGCGGCACCAGCGACACCGGCGCCCAGGCGATGGGCGAGGCCAGCGTGTCGTCCACCACGCCGCCGGCACCCTCGCCCAGGCGCAGCCCGTCGCCGGTGTTGGACGAAGGCGCGGCCGACCAGTGCGCCGCCGCCGCGGCGGGATCGCCCAGCAGCGCCTGGCGCCGCGCCGGGTCGTGCGGGAAGCCGCCGCAGGCCAGCACCACGCCGCGGCGGGCGTGCACCGTCACGTCGCCCTGCGCGGTCTTCACCACCGCGCCGGTGACGCGCCCGCCCTCGGTGAGCAGCCGCCGCACCGGGCTGGACACGCGCAGCTGCACACCGCGGTCCAGCGCCGATTTCAACAATCCGCCCACCAGCGCGTTGCCCGCCACCAGCCGCATGCCGCGGCGATGCAGCAGCAGGTCTTTCACATGCGCCGCCACGCGCCTGGCGACGTAGCCGAAGGCGCCGGCCGAGCGCATGGCGTTGAAGAAATGCCTGAGCTCGCTGGCGGCGATGCCCATGCCCCAGAAGCTGATCAGGTCCAGCGGCCGGCGCAGGTAGGCCAGCGCCGGGCCCAGCGCGCGCGCGTCGAAGGGCGCGGCGCACACCGAGCGTCCGCCGGTGGCGGCACCGGGGCTGTGGCCGTGGAAGTCCGGCACGGCGTTGCCGTCGATGAAGTCCAGCGCCGTGGAGCTGCGGAAGAACTCCACCATGCGCGGCCCCTGCACCAGGAAGGCGTCGATGCGCGCCGCGTCGTACTGCGCGCCCAGCTCGTGGCGCAGGTACTCGCGCGGCGCCTGCAGCGGCTCGCGGATGCCGGCCTGCACCGCCAGCGGATTGCGCGGAATCCACATCCAGCCGCCGGACCAGGCGGTGGTGCCGCCCAGCACCGCCTCCTTCTCCACCACCAGCACCTGCAGCCCCAGCGACGCGGCGGTGACGGCGGTGGACAGGCCGCCCGCGCCGGAGCCGATCACCAGCAGGTCGCAGTGCGTGGGCACGGCCTCGGCGCCAACGCTGCCGTGCGGGACCAGGGCGGCCGGCACTCCGGCCCCGGACCGGCCCATGCGCGCGCTCATGCCGCCCAGGGTGGAGCTCGTCGCCATGGCGTTCAGCCCGCCAGCGGCCCGTCGGCCAGCAGGAACTCCACCATCAGCGCGCACACGCCGGCGAACATGTCGGCGCCCACCTGCGTGCCGCAGCCCAGCCCGCGCGCGGCCTCGATCAGCGGCGTGACGGCGGGCTTGGTGATGACGTCGCCCACGAACATGCCGCCGTCCAGGCCGGACACGTCGAAGGGCAGCGGGTCCGTGGCCTGCATGCCCACCGGCGTGGCGTTGATGACGAGATTGAAACCGCGCGGGTCGGCGCTGCCGGCGATGACCTGGTCGCCATGGCGTGCGCGCAGCCGCCCGATGAGGGCATCGCGCCGCGCCGCGTCGGGCTCTTGGATCGCCAGTTGCGCCACGCCCGCTTCCAGCAGCGCCAGCGCGATGGCCGAACCCGCGCCGCCCGCGCCGGCCAGCAGCGCGCGGCGGCCCCGCGGCTCGCAGCCGTTCTTGCGCAGGGCATGCACGTAGCCTTCGCCGTCGAAGTGGTCGCCGTGCCAGCGGCCGTCGGCGTTGCGGCGCAGGATGTTGACGCCGCCCAGGAAATGCGCGCGCTCGCTGGCGGTGGCGCAGTAGCGGTAGGCGTCGAGCTTGTGCGGCACGGTGACGATGACGCCATCCAGGTTGCGCATGCAGGCCGCGCCGCGCATGAAGGTGTCGAGGTTGGCGCTGCCGACATGCACCGGCATGACGACGGCATTGCGGCCGCGCTGCTGCAGCGTCTGCGTGACGCCGGCGGGCGATTTCACCTGGGCGATGGGGTCGCCGATGATGGCGACGACGCGCGTGGCGCCGTCGAGCGTGAAGCTGCTCATGGGTACTTGTGCCTTGCGTTGAGGAGGAGATTCAGGCCGCCAGCGCCATGGCTTGCGGGTGCTGGGGTTCGGCCGCGTTCGCGCCACCCTGGGCGCGGCGCGCGGCGTGGCGGCCGGCGAGGTAGCCGAACACCAGCCCGGGGCCCAGCGTGATGCCGGGTGCGGCATAGACGCCACCGAAGGCCGAGTGCATGTCGTTGCCCACGGCATACAGGCCGGCGATGGGCTGCTGTTGCGCGTCCAGCACGCGCGCCTGCTCGTCGGTGGCCCAGCCCTGGGCCGCGCCGATGTCGCCGGGGTAGAGCCGCACGGCGTAGAACGGGGCCTCGGTCAGCGGCCCGAGGTTGGGATTGCGCAGCCCCAGCGTGGCGTCGCCCATGTTGCGCGAGTAGTCGGTGCTGCCGCGCTGGAAATCCTCGTCCACGCCGGTCTGGGCGTAGTCGTTGATGCGCGCCACGCTGGCGCGCAGGCCGTCGGGGTCGATGCCCAGCTTGACGGCCAGCTCCTGCAGCGTCGCGCCCTGCGTGAGGTAGCCGTCGGCCAGGTAGGGCTCCAGGCCCTGCCCGCCCGGGCGCACCATGCCCATGCCGTATTTCTTGAGGGCACGGGCATCGGCGATCAGGTAGGCCGGCACGGCGCCGGCCTGCTGCATGCCGATGCCGAACAGGTGGTAGCTCGTGCTTTCGTTGAGGAAGCGGCGGCCGCGCGCATCGACCGTGATCATCCCGGGCTTGGCGCGGTCCATCAGGAAATGCGGGAACACGGCCCGCGAGCCGTCGGCGCGCCGGCGCAGCGACACCGGCGCCCAGAAGGCCGGGCTGAGCGCGCCCTCGCCGTAGCGCGCGCCCAGCTCGCGCAGCAGCTCATGCGCCTGGCCGGTGTGGCCCGGCGCGCCGGGGCACCAGACCTCGTCGGTGCCCAGCAGTTGCGCGCGCAAGCCTGGGTGCCGGTTGAAGCCGCCGCTGGCCAGCACCACGCCGCCGCTGACGCGCAGCTCGCGCCGCTGCCCGCCCTGCTTGACGGTGACCGCGGCGATGGCGCCGTTCTCGCGCCGGAACGCCGCCACCTCGGCCCGCATCGCCAGCTTGACCTTGGGCTGCCGCAGCAGCGAGTACAGCAGCCGGCCGCACAGCGCGTTGCCCATCAGCAGCCGCGTGCCGCGCGGGTGCTTGAGCCGGTCCATGGCGTGGCGCGCCAGGATGCGCAGGCTGTAGCGCAACGACCTGAAGGACTTCTTCATCGCCAGCAGGTGCGGGATGTCGTTGCGGTCCACCATCATCCCGCCCAGCACCGTGAACTCCGGGATGGGCGGACGCAGCAGGCTGAAATGCTGGCCCAGCAGCCGGCCGTCAAAGGGCAGCGGCTCCAGCGCGCGGCCGCGCAGCGTGGAGCCTGGCAGCTCGGAGATGTAGTCCGGGTGCGTGGGGTACGGGCGGAATTTCACCGCCGAGTGCCGCTCCACATGCGCCACCGCCTCGGGGCCGCTGCGCAGCAGCGCCTGGCGCAGCGTGCGCGGGGCGCGCTCGCCGATGGCGGCGTCGAGGTAGGTTTGCGCGTCCTGGAGCGTGTCGCCGGGGTTGACGGCCGCGCTGTGGCCCGTGCCCGGCACCCAGGTGGTGCCGCCCGAGAGCGCGCTGGTGCCGCCCACGAATTCGGTGCGCTCCACCAGCAGCACGCGCGCGCCGTCGAGGGCCGCGCACAGCGCGGCGGACATGCCGGCGGCGCCGGCGCCGATGACGACCACGTCGAAGCCGTCGCCGCCGGGCGGGAGGTCGGAGAGGTTGAGGAGCATGGTCTTACTTCCCCGCCGCCCGCACCTTGTCCACCTCGGCCACCATCTCCTTGACCAGATCCTCGCCCACGCTCTTGGCGTACTTGGCGAACACGGGGCGGGCCTTCTCGCGCATGCGGGCGATCTCGGCCGGCGCGACCTCGTTGACGGCGACATGCTTCTTCAGCTCCTCCAGCGCCGCGGCGTTCTTCTGGCGCGAGACCTTGCGCTGGTACAGCCCCGCCTCCACCGCGGCTTCCTGCAGCACCTTGCGCTCGTCGCCGCTGAGCTGGTCCCAGGCCTTCTTGCTGAAGGTCAGCAGCTGCGGGTTGTACATGTGGTTCGTCACCGAGTAGTACTTCTGCACCTCGTGGAACTTCTGCACCAGCATGGTGATGGGCGGGTTGGTGGCGCCGTCCATGGCCTTTTGCTCCAGCGCCGTGTACAGCTCCGGGAAAGGCAGCGGCACCGCGTTGGCGCCCAGCGTGTTGAGCAGGTCCAGGTAGATCGGGGTCTGGATGACGCGGATCTTCAGGCCCTGCAGATCCTCCAGCTTCGTGATGGGCCGCCTGCTGTTGTGCATGTTGCGGAAGCCCAGCTCCCAGTACGCCAGGCCCACCAGGCCCTTGGCCGGCATCAGCTCCAGCAGCTTGCGGCCCACCGGGCCGTCCACCACGGCGTCGGCCTCCTGGTAGGAGGAAAACAGGAACGGCAGGTCATAGACCGCCATCTCCTTGACGATGCCCTGCAGCAGGCTGGCGTTGGTCAGCGTGAATTCGATGGTGCCGCCCTGCACCGAGCTCAGCACCGGGATGTCGCCGCCCAGCGTGCCGCCGCCGAAGACCTTGACCTTCATCTTCCCGCCGCTCTTCTGGCCCACCAGCTGCGAGAACCTTTCCGCGCCGTCGTACTGCGCCGTGCCCTTGTCCACGACCAGCGCGAGCTTGAAGCTGCGCTCCTTGATGTCGGCCGCCTGCGCGGCGCCGGCCATCAGCAGCGAGCCGGCCAGCGTGGCGGCAAAGGTGTGAACCCACTTGAGCATCGTTGTCTCCTTCATCGTCTTGGTGCACCGGTATTCCCGGATAAGTGAAATCATAGTTCACCGAAACGTGAATAGGAAGCGCGGTGTTCGTTGCAACGCCCTAGAGATAACCCGACTCTCCCGCCTTTGAACAACCGATCCGACGCGCAGTCACTTTTTCAATTCACCATACAGTGAACTAGATTGGGACATCACCCCGTCACAATGCCGGGCAACCGAGCCCAGCCATGACCTCGCCCAAGAACGCCAACGAACCCCGTACCCGCGACGCCGAGCGCTCGCGCCAAGCCATCCTTGACGCCGCGCGCGCCGCCTTTGCCGAAAACGGGCTGGGCGGGACGCGGCTGGAGCACATTGCCGAGCGCGCCGGCGTGGACAAGCGGCTCATCTACTACTACTTCGAGAACAAGGAGAAGCTGTTCCTGGCCGCGCTGGAGGAGGTCTATGCCGACATCCGCCGCGCCGAGCTCGAGCTCAACCTGACGGAGCTCGATCCCGTGACCGCCATCCGCCGGCTCACGGAGTTCACGTGGCAGTACCACGCCGCGCACCCGGAGTTCATCACGCTGGTCAACAGCGAGAACCTGCACCGCGCCAAGCACCTGGCGCAGTCGCAGCGCATCCGCGAGCTGCACTCGCCGCTGATCGAGATCCTGGCCAAGGTGCTGGAGCGCGGGCGCACGGAAGGCGTGTTCCGCGGCGGCGTGGACCCGCAGCAGCTCTACATCACCATCGCCGGACTGAGCTACTTCTACCTCTCCAACCGCTACACGCTGTCCGTCATCTTCGGCCGCCCCACCGACACGCCCAAGGCGCTGCAGGAGCGCCTGTCGCACATCTGCGACGTGGTGCTGGGTTACCTGTTGCGCTGAGCAACTTGCGGCCCGCGGCCGGACGTTCCACGGTCATGAACACCCCGGGCATGCCCAGGGCCGGGCACGGGAGCGGACCAGGGTTTTGCCCGGCTTGCTGCCGGCGCGGACGCGAGCCTGGCGTCAGTCTCTTGCAAGTCTGGTGATGTTTGGATCGTGCAATCCGTCGCGTTTGCGGCGTCTTGACGCTTGAGCGGGCTCAAGCCGCCGCGGCCCGTGCCGGAAATGGCGTAGCGTGGCGCGCCCCGGTTCGTGGTGCGCTCGCCCACGCCTCAGCAGTAAAGAAAGTTCATGACCCAGAGCACCGTTCTCATCGTCGACGACAACCCGGAGAATCTGACCGTGCTCGGCGAGTCGTTGTGCGACCGCTACCAGGTGCGGGCGGCCAACTCCGGGGCGCGCGCCTTGCAGCTGGCCGCGCAGCAGCCCGTGCCGGACCTGATCCTGCTCGACATCATGATGCCGGCCATGAACGGCTACGAGGTGCTGCAGCGCCTGCGCGCGGCGCCCGAGACCCGCGACGTGCCGGTGATCTTCACCACCGCCATGGGCGCGGTCGAGGATGAGCAGCGCGGCCTGGAGCTGGGCGCGGTGGACTACATCGCCAAGCCGCTGCATCCGGCCATCGTGCTGGCGCGCGTGCAGACGCACCTGGAGCTCAAGCGCGCGCGCGACCTGCTGCGCCGCGACAAGGCCGCGCTGGAGGCCGAGATCGGCCGGCGCATGCACGAGAACCAGGTGATCCAGGACGTCACCATCCGCGCCCTGGCGCGCCTGGCCGAGACTCGCGACAACGAAACCGGCAACCACATCCTGCGCACGCAGGAGTACGTGCTGGTGCTGGCGCGCCGTGCGCGCGCTCGGCCGCGCTTCGCCGCCGAGCTCGACGAGCGCAGCATCGCGCTCATCGCCAAGTCCGCGCCGCTGCACGACATCGGCAAGGTGGGCATCCCCGACCACATCCTGCTCAAGCCCGGCAAGCTCAACGCCGAGGAATGGGCCGTGATGAAGACGCACGCCCAGCTCGGCGCCGCGGCCATCGAGCGCGCGGTGCAGGACATGCACGAGCCGGTGGACTTCCTGGCCTACGCCTGCCAGATCGCGCTGCGGCACCACGAGCGCTGGGACGGCAGCGGCTATCCCGGCGGGCTCGCGGGCGAGGACATCCCGCTGGCGGCGCGGCTCATGGCGCTGGCCGACGTGTTCGATGCGCTGATCTCGCGCCGCGTCTACAAGGCACCCATGCCGCTGCCCGAGGTGCGCGAGGTGCTGGCACGCGAGCGCGGGCGCCACTTCGACCCGGAGCTGCTCGATGTCTTCCTCGAAGGCTTCGAGGAGTTCTGCGACATCGCGCGGCGCTATCCGGCCGAGCCGGCGGCCCAGGCCAGCGCCGCGGCGCTGGCCTGAGGCCGGCCCGGCCATGCCAGCGTCTCAGCCCGCAGCGGCAGGCCCGAGCCGCGCTGCCGCGCTGCGCCTGGCCCTGCTCTATGCCGCGGGCGGCGCGCTGTGGATTCTGGGCTCCGACTGGTTGCTGGCGCGACTGATCGAGGACCCGGGCTGGCTGGTCCAGGCCGGCGCGCTCAAGGGCTGGGGCTTCGTCGCCGTGACGGCGACCCTGCTCTACCTGCTGTCCAAAAGGACGCTGCACGCGACGCCGGCCGAGGCGTGGGCGGAGCCGGCGCCTCGGCCGCGGCGCCTGGCGCTGCTGGCCGTGTCGGCCGCCGTCGTCGGCCTGACGGCCGCGGCCCTGGCCTACAGCATCAACGAGCGGCGCGCCCAGCAACTGCGCCAGATCGAGGCGGTGGCCGCCCAGCATGCCAGCCAAGTCGGCACGTGGTTTTCGTACCGCCAGTCGCAGGCGCGCTTCGTGCGCTCCAGCAGCATCTACGCCGCCTTCCATCAGCGCTGGGTCGAGGGCGACCCAGCCGCGCTCGACCAGCTGCTGGAGCGGCTGGTCGTCATGCGCCAGGCCTTCGGCAACCACTCCGTCATGGTGTGCGACGAGCGGGGCGAGCTGATCATCACGGAGGAAAAGGACCGCCGGCCTGCCAACCGGCTGCCGCCGCCACTGCGCGCCGGCGTGCTGCGCGCCATCGCCACCGGCGAGATCCAGCACGTGGCCAGCGGCAACGACGCCGCGGGCACGGCTTGGCTCGACATGGTGGTCCCGGTGCAGGGCAACGGCACGCGCGCCAAGCTGGCGGTGGTACTGCGCATGGACCTGGGCGACTTCGTGCTGCCGATGCTGCGCACCTGGCCCTCGGCCAGCCGCGGCGGCACGACGCTGCTGGTGCGCCGTGAAGGCGACGCGCTCATCGGCGTCTTCGGCAACCATCCGATCCCGGTGGACACGCCCGGCCTGCTGGCCGGGCTGGCCCTGCAGGGCCGGATTCCCTTTGGCCGTGCCGTGGAGGGAGTGGACTTCCGCGGCGTGCCGGTCTTCGGCGCGGTGCGCATCGTGCCTGGCACGGACTGGCTGCTCGTGTCCAAGATGGACGTGGCCGATCTGCGCGCCGAGTCGCTGCGCGGAGCGCTCTGGATTGCCGCCACCGGCGCCATGGCGCTGCTGGGCGCGGCCATCGGCGCGGCGATGCATCGCGAGCGCGGTGCGCGCGAGGCCGCGCAGGCCCGGCAGCGGCATCAGGAGGAGCGGCTGCACTCCATGGCGCTGGTGCAGGCGGTGACGGACTCGGTGCTGGAGCACATGGCGGTGCTCGACCGCCACGGCCTGATCGTCAAGGTCAACGCCGCCTGGGTGCGCTTTGCCGCCGACAACGGATTCAGCGCCGCGCCGGGTGCCCCCACCGCGGGCCTGGGCATGGACTACCTGGCGCTGTGCCGCGGCGTCACGGGCCCGGGAGCCGAGGAGGCTCGGACCGCCGCCGCGGGCATCGAGGCGGTGCTCACCAGCCGCCAGCCCGCGTTCTCGCTGCAGTACGCCTGCGACACGCCGCACGGCCGGCGCTGGTTCCACATGACCGTGACGCCGCTGCGCACCGAGGGCGGTGGCGCCGTGGTGGTGCACAGCGACGTCACCGAGCGCCACCAGGCCAAGGAGCAGCTGCGCAAGCTGTCGCTGGCCGTGGAGCAGAGCCCCATCGCCATCGCGATCGCCGACACCGAGGGCCGCATCGAGTACGTCAACGATGCCTTCAGCCGCGTCACCGGTTTCCGTCGCGAGGAAGCCCTGGGCCAGCAGCACCGGGTGTTGCGCCCCGACGGCTTGCCGCCCGCGCGCGAGGCCGCCATCCGCGCCGCGCTGCAGCTGGGCCAGAGCTGGTCGGGCGAGCTGCAGTGCCTGCGCCGCGACGGCCGGCCGTATCACGAGCTCGTGCATGCCGCGCCCATCCGCCAGCCCGACGGGCGCATCACGCATCACCTCTGGATCGGCGAGGACGTGACGGAGAAAAAGCGCATCGCCGCCGAGCTCGACCGGCATCGCCACCGGCTGCAGGAGCTGGTGGACGAGCGCACCCGGCAGCTGCTGCGGGTCAACACCGAGCTGATGCTGGCGCGCGACCGCGCCGACGCGGCCAGCCAGGCCAAGAGCGCCTTCCTGGCCAACATGAGCCACGAGATCCGCACGCCGCTGAACGCCATCCTGGGCTTGACGTACCTGCTGCGCCGGGACGTGCCCGATCCGGCGCAGGCCGAGCGGCTGGCCCGCGTGGGCGCCGCCGCGGGGCACCTGATGCAGCTCATCAACGACATCCTGGACCTCTCCAAGATCGAGGCCGGCCGGCTGGAACTGGAGGAGACGGACTTCTCGCTGCGCGCGCTGCTGGCCGGCGCGCGCGCGCTGGTGGCCGAGGCCGCGCAGGCCAAGGGGCTGGTGCTGGAGGTGGACGCCGGCGAGCTGCCCGACGCGCTGCGCGGCGACCCGACGCGGCTGTCCCAGGCGCTGCTCAACCTGATGAGCAACGCCGTGAAGTTCACGGCGCGCGGACGCGTCGAGGTGCGGGCGCAACTGCTGCACCGCGAGCAGCAGGAGCTCACGCTGTGCCTGCGCGTGCGCGACACGGGCATCGGCATCGACCCGCGGGAGCTGGAGCAGCTCTTCGCCGCCTTCGTGCAGTCCGACGCCTCGACCACGCGCCGCTTCGGCGGCACGGGGCTGGGCCTGGCCATCACGCGGCGCCTGGCGTCGATGATGGGCGGCCAGGCCGGCGCGAGCAGCGAGCCGGCCGTGGGCAGCGAGTTCTGGTTCAGCGCACGGGTGCGCGAGGGCCGGCCGGAGGCCGCCGTGGCGCCGCTGGAAGGCTGCGATGCCGACACGCTGCGCCAGGACTGCGCCGGCGCGCGCGTGCTGCTGGTGGAGGACGACCCGGCCAGCCGCGAGCTGGTGCTGGAGCTGCTGCAGTCGGCCGGGCTGCGGGTCGAGACGGTCGCCGACGGGCTGCAGGCCGTCGAGGCGGCGCGCGGCGCCCGCCACCACGACCTGATCCTGATGGACGTGCAGATGCCGGTGATGGACGGGCTGGCAGCCACGCAGCGCATCCGCGCCCTGCCCGCTCACGCCGCCACGCCCATCCTGGCCCTGACGGCCAAGGCCTTCGCCCAGGATCGGGCCGGCTGCCTGGCTGCGGGCATGAACGACCACGTGCCCAAGCCGGTCGATCCGCCGCGCCTGTATGCCGCGCTGCGGCGCTGGCTGCCCAAGCGGGGCAAGGGCGCGCCGGCGCGGCTCCCGGCGCAGGCCGGCCCCATGGCCGGGCCGGACAACGCGCACACCGTGGGGGCAGCGCAACTGGAACAGCTGGCGCGGCTGTTGCGCGCCGGCGATTTCCGGGCGGTGGCGCGCTGGCGCGAGCTCGCGCCGGCGCTGCGCCGCACCCATGCCGGGGCGGCGGCCGAGATCGAGGCCCGGCTCACGGGCTTCGACTTCGAGGGCGCGCTGGCCCGGCTGGAGGCCCTGGAGCGGGCCGGAAACGGGACGGCGTAGCCGGCCGGGAGCGCCCGGCCAGGCCGTCTGGCGGCCGCAGCCGCCCGGTTCAACGCCTGGCCCCGGCCCCCCGGCGGCGGCCCGAGACCGGGATCAAAGCCCGTAACGCAGCTGCACGTAGAGGGCGCTGTTGGCCCGCAGCTGGCCGAAGGAGCTGTACCGGTGACCGAAGTAGCGGTCGCCGCCCACCAGCAGCTGCCAATGGTCGTCCAGTGCCACTTCGGCGCGTGCGCGCAGCAGCCCGCTGGCGCCGCCCGGGCCGCCCCACAGGGCCACGCCGTTGGTTTCCAGCGTCACCGTGTCGTTGTTCAGCCGACGCGCCAGGCGCCACAGCACGCCGGCCTGGTTGCGGCCGGACTGGCCGCTGGTGGCCAGCTGACGCCAGGCCAGCTCGCGCAGCGGGCCTGAGACCCATTGGTCGGGATCGCCGAAGCGATCCACGTGCAGCACGGTGGCCTGCAGGCCCAGCGTGGTGCTCTCGGGCAGCGACCACTCCGGGCCGCCGACCAGCCACAGCTGCGGCTTCTTGTGGGTGAAATCGGCCGCGCCCTGGCTGTCGGTGCGCGTGAGGGCGGCCTCGGCGCGCCAGACCACGCCGTTGTGCACCGTGCTCATGTCCGCGCCGAACACGCGCAGGCGCTGGTTGCGCAGCACCACTTCCAGCCCGCCCGCGCCCAGCCTGCCCGGGAGCAGGTCGGGCATCGGGTCGCGGCCGTCGAAATAAGACAGCGAGCCGTCGATGCCGCCCTCGCCGTCGCTGGCGCCCACGCCCGAAACTTCCCAGCGCAGCGCCCACTGACCGGCGCGCGGCTTGTCGCGGCGGTAGCTCACCCCGGGCTGCCTCTCCAGCGGAATGATGTGGCTGGCCGCGCGCGGGAACCACAGCAGCGACACGCTGCCCAACGGCACGGCGGTTTCCAGCTTCAGCGCCTCGTTGCCGTGGCGCAGGTCGCCGTCCTCCGGCGCCAGCAGGGTGAGGTCGCGCGGCGACAGGTTGTCGGTGGGGTTGAGGCCGTCGGCACGGCCCCACACCACCATCTGGCGGCCCAGCCGCACCGACACCGGCCCGAACTCCTGGCGCCAGTACAGCTCGCGCACGCGCCCGTGCGGCGCATCGCCGTGGTTCTGCGCGCGCACCCAGCCGTTGGCCGCGAGCTGCCCCGCGGCGCCAGCGTCGATGCGCCCGCGCGCCCAGGCGCTGCCCGCGGCCACGGCCGGGCCGTCGTTGAGGTCACGGTCACTGCTCCAGGCATCGCCGCGCAGCGACAGCACGCCGTCGGCGCTGAGGTCCTGTGCCCACGCGCCCTGGCACAGGGCGGCGAGCACGACACTGGCAAGGACACGGCGTGGGCGCTTGCCCACTTCAATCACTGCTCCAGCCTCCCGGTGGCGAACAGATCGGCCTTGAGGCCCAGGTCTGCCTTGAAGTCGTCAAAGTGGATCGTGGTGCGGTGGCCGGTCTGCAGGTTCTCGGCCACGGAGTCCATGGCCTGGAACTTGCCGTTGCCCACCGGGCGGATGTCGCTGGCGGTGATGCGCTTGAGGGGCTGGCCCGCCACGTCCCAGAAGTCGATGCGGCTGGCCACGAAGTTGTCCTTGCGCACCCAGCTCACGCGCTTGGCATAGCCGGTGTTGTTCTTCACCGTGTCGTTGAGAGGTACCGACTCGATCACGTAGGCGGGCGCGCCGTCCACGGCTTCCTCGCGCAGCAGCGCGTGGCGCCATTCGGCCGTCTTGTGGCCGATGATGTCGCCGTAGCTGAAGTCGGTGCCCACGAAACTGTCGCGCTTGTTCGAGGCCGACAGGCGGCGCACCTTGCCCAGGGCGGGCAGGTAGATCCACATGTCGTCGTCGGCACCCGCATGCTCGACCAGCAGCGTGGCCGTGCCCTTGATGTCGGCGGGGCTGAGGAAGCGCACCAGGCGCATGTTGTCCTGGCCGTTGTCCTGCAGCTTGGTCAGGCCACGGGTCTTGCGCACGCGGCTGGCGCCGTCGCGGTTGGTGAGCGTGAACGTGGCGTTGGCGTCGGAGTCCTTGACCTTGGTCGCGGTGAGGCTCTTCTCGACCAGGTCAGCCGCCGAGGGCGTCTGGGCCTGGGCGCGGGCCACGAACAGCACCGCCGCCGAGCCGGCCAGCAACAGCGCCAGCAGCGACCACAGCGGGCGCTGCGCGTTGGTGCTGAAGATGAAGCGCGGACGCCACGACAGCACCAGTCCCGGCACCAGCGTGAGCGAGGCCCAGACGCTGACCACCATCGCCAGCACGATGAACATCGACAGCCACAGGTGGACGTTGTAGCCGATGGACAGCGCCAGCACGCCGTAGCCGCCGGCCACCGCGGTGGCCACGTACAGCGCCGCCTTGCCGGCGGTGGCCATGGTCTTCTTCAGCGCCGCGTTGGCGTCGGCACCCGCGCGCACCTGTTCGCGCATGCGGAACAGCAGGTAGATGGCGTAGTCCGCCCCGATGCCCACGGCCATGGCCGAGATCAGCGAGTTCGGGATGTTGAGCGGGATGCCGAACAGGCCCATCACGCCGAACACCGCCAGCACGGCCATGGCCAGCGGCATCAGCACGATCACGCCCGCCACCAGCGAGCGGAAGGCCAGCGCCGAGATCACGAAGATGGCCAGCGCGATCTGCACGATGTTGCGCAGCTTGCCGTTGACCATGGTCTCGGTCAGGGCAATGGTCTGGGTCACGTCGCCGCCGAAGCTCACGCGCACGTCGGAGCCGAAGGCGGCCCGGGTTTCCTGCTCCAGCTTGCTCACCAGCCCCTTGACCACCTGGTTGCTGCCGGTCTTGAGCAGCAGCGTGATCTTGGCGCGCTGGTAGTCGTAGTCGACGTAGGCGTTGAAGTCCTCGGGCTCGCCCGACATGGAGTACAGCAGCAGGTACTGCGACACCAGCTCCCCGTTGGAGGGCAGCACGTTGGCCGAGGCGGCATCGCCGTTCATGGCCTGGTTCATGCGCTTGAGGTAGTCGACGATGGAGATCGTCTTGCCCACCTCCGGCTGGGTCTCGGCGAAGCGCTGCACGCGCTCGATCGCGGCCAGGACCTGCGGCGACTTCATGGCATCGGCCTTGTCGCCCTCCACCATGATGTAGAGGCTGTTGGTGCCGCCGGTGGCCTGGTTCAGGTACTCGTCATCGACCTGCAGCGGCAGGTCCGAGGCGAAGTAGCGCTTGCTGGAGTTGTCGATCACGACCTTCTGGATGCCCAGCACGAACACCAGCGCCGTGACGGCCAGCGCGGCGTACATCGCGCGGCGCCGACCCGGCTGCAGCAGCAGGCCCGCCACGCCGTTGACCATGCGGTCCCAGATGCGCACGCGCGACTCCAGCGCCACATCCTTGTCGCTGGGCGGCTTGAGCATCGAGCGCACGGCGGGGATGAACGTCATCTCCAGCAGCGCGGCGCTCAGGATGCCCGCGCCGGTGAACACGCCGAAGGCGCGGATGGTCTGGATGTTGAACACCAGCAGCGAGAAGAAGCCCAGTGCCGCCACGCCGCCGGCAATGAGCATGACCGGGCCGACGCCGGCCAGCGAGCGGATCACGGCCTCCTGGTTGGCTTCCTTGGGCGTGAGCTGCGTGGTGCGCCGCAGCTCGGCGTACTCCTCGTAGTAGCGCTTGAGCAGCTGCACCGCGTGGCCCGCGGCCACCGCCAGGATCAGGATCGGCGTGGGCGAGTTGAAGATGTCCAGCGGCTGGCCCAGCAGGCCCATGAAGCCCATGCCCCAGGCCACGGCCATCACGGCCGTCACCAGCGGCAGGATCAGGCCCTGCTTGGTGCGGAAGGCCTCGAAGTGCAGCAGGCCGATGACGACGATGGCGATGGGGAACAGCAGGTTGATGCGCTCGGCGAACGCCTCGGTCTTGTCGAGATAGACGGGGTTGCCACCCATCCGGATCTCGACCTCGGGGCCGATTTCGGCGTCAACGACCTGGCGCACCGGCTCCACCATGTTGTGGAAGCCGTCGGAGCGCTCCTTGAGCTCCAGCATGATCACCGCGGTGCGGTAGTCGGGCGCCACGACCGTGTTGAGGTAGACGGGGTTGCTCTTGATCGTGGCCTTGAGGGCCTCGATGTCGGCCGGCGACAGCGTCGTGCCGCTGAGCAGCGGACGCGCCTCGAAGCCTTCGGCCGTGCCCTTGATGCCCTTGGCCTGGCGCGCGGCCAGGCTCACCAGGCTGGAGCGCACGACACCGGGCGTGGTCTCGAGCTTGCGCGTGATGCGCTCCACGCGCTCCAGCACCGCGGGCTGGAAGATGTCGCCTTCGCGCGGCGTGATGCCGATGAGCATCATGTACTTGGAGCCGAACACCTCGTCCACGCGGTTGGTGGCCTTGATGTAGGGATGGCCCTGCGGCGCCAGCGTGACGGGGTCGATGATGACCTTCAGGCCCGCGCCAAAGACGCCGAGCACGGCGGTGATGAGCAGGGTGATGGCGATCACCCACCGTCGGTGGCGTAGCAGCCACTGTGCATAAGATTTCATGGATTTACCTTGCAGGATCGGGTTGGGGTCGGCCTCACGCCGTCTGGGCGGCGAAGCGCTTACGCAGTCCCACCACGTCCTTTTCGACCTGGCTCACGAGCACCTTGCGCAACAGCACGTCCGGCACGATGCCGAAGAAGCGCGCGGGCGTGACCCAGAACTGCCAGTGCACGTCCACGCCGCCGCCGGCGGCAGGCGTGAAGCTGTAGCGGCCTTCGTATGGGAAGGGGCCCTCGGCGACCTTGAAGGCGTAGTCGCTGTGCGGCTTGCGCTCGGTGATCTCGCCGACGAACTCGGCGCGACGGCCCATGAACGAGAAGACGATGCGGTATCGACCACCCACCACGGGCTCGGCCTGCAGCAGCTCGGACTCGCGGCACGAGCCCTGCCACTCCGCGTCATTCCCGGGGTTGGAGAGGTACTCGAAGGCCACCTCGGGTGGAACGTCGAGATGGTAACGGTGTTCAGCGTAAATCATGCTCAAGCGGAAAAGTCAGGCATCGCCTTGACGGTGAAACGTTGGTCGATGCACGCGGCCACGTCGGTGGCGTTGGGTGCGTACATGACCGTATTGTGGTCGCCCGGAACGTCGGCGACTTCCAGCGTCCGTGGCACGAGCTCGTCCCAGCCCAGCTGCTCGCCCCAGGCCATCGGCTCGTCCATGGCGCGCAGCAGCAGCACCGGCAGCTCCTGTTCCTCCGGGAAGTACATCTGCAGCGCCATGCCGTTGGCCAAGTAGACCTCGAAGTAGCGGGCGAGCTGCTCGGCGTCGGCGTCGGGCGCGACCACGCCCACGGCCCGTGCCGCGGCCAGCACGTGGCCGAACATCTCCTCCGGCGGCAGCTCGCGCAGCGACTCGGGCTCGATGCGCAGCACCTTGCCATAGGGCGAGGCCAGGTCGCGGGCGAACCACGACAGCAGCGTCGCGTCGTCGGCGTCGCTGGGCACGTTGGCCGGCACGGGTGCGCGCGTATCGACCGCGATCACGCCGTCAACCGTCTCGCCCATGGCTTGCAGCTGCTGCGCCACCTCGAACGCCACCGTGCCGCCGAAGCACCAGCCGCCCAGCAGGTACGGCCCGTGCGGCTGGCGCTCGCGCAGCAGCTCTACGTAGCGCCGGGCCGTGGCCTCGACGGTGACCTCGGCCTCGCCGGACTGGTCCAGCCCGGGCGACTGGATCGCCAGCACCGGTCGTTGCGGCTGCAGCCGCCGCGTGAGCTCCAGGTAGCAGAACACGCTGCCGCCGATGGGGTGGAACAGCCACAGCGGCTGCTGCCCGGCGCCGCCGCGCAACGTCAGCAGCATGCCCGGCGCGTCGCCGCCGCTGCCGCGCAGCCGCCGCGCCAGCGCCGCGACGCTGGCGTGCTGCATCAGCTCGCCCACGGGCAGCTTGACCTGGCACAGCTTCTCGATGCCCTGCACCAGGCGCACCGCCAGCAGCGAGTGGCCGCCGAGGTCGAAGAAGCTGTCCTCCACGCTCACGCGCTCCAGGCCCAGCAGCTCGCAGAACAGGCCCGCGAGCTGGATCTCCAGCGCGTCGCGCGGCACCACGAAGTTGTCCTCGTCCGAGCCCAGCGCGGGCGCCGGCAGCGCCTTGCGGTCGATCTTGCGGTTGGGCGTCTGCGGCAGCTGCTCCAGGAACACGAAGGCCGAGGGCAGCATGTAAGCCGGCAGCTCCTCGCGCAGCGCGTCGCGCAGCGCGTCGGGCAGCGGCGCCTGGCCATGGGGCACCACGTAGGCCACCAGGCGCGCGTCGCCGGGACGGTCCTCGCGCACCAGCACGACCGCGTCGCCCACGCTGGGCTGGCGCCGCAGCGCGCTCTCGATCTCGCCGAGCTCGATGCGGAAGCCGCGCAGCTTGACCTGGAAGTCCAGCCGCCCATGGTGCTCCAGCCGCCCGTCGGCGTTCCAGCGCACGCGGTCGCCCGTGCGGTACAGCCGTCCGGCCCCAGGCAGCGCCGCCACCTCGCGAAAGCGCTCGGCCGTCAGCTCGGGGCGCTGCCAGTAGTCCAGCGCCAGGCCGTCGCCGCCGATCCACAGCTCGCCCAGCAGCCCCGGCGGCAGCGGGCGCCCGGCCTCGTCGAGCACGTACAGCTGGGTGTTGGCGATGGCCGAGCCCAGGTGCACCGGCTCGCCCGGCTGCAGCCGTACCGCCGTGGACCACACGGTGGTCTCGGTGGGGCCGTACACGTTCCACAGCGCCGCGCAGCGCGCATGCAGCTGCTCGGCCAGCAGCGGCGGCAGCGGCTCGCCGCCGCACAGCGCCACGAGGCCCGGCTGGCCCGGCCAGTCGGCATCGATGAGCATGCGCCAGCTCGCCGGCGTGGCCTGCATCGCGTTGACCGCGCCGCCCTCGGCGTCGGCGATCCAGCGTGCCAGCGCCTGGCCGTCGCGGATCGCGGCCGCGTCGGCGATGCGCACCTCGCCGCCCGCCAGCAGCGGCAGCAGCAGCTCCAGCACCGAGATGTCGAAGGCGGGCGTGGTGACGGCCAGCAGCCGCGTGGAGGCATTCCACTGCAGCAGCTCCTGCATCGCCCACAGGAAGTTGCGCACCGACGCGTGGCCCACGCGCACGCCCTTGGGCTTTCCGGTGGAGCCGGAGGTGTAGAGGATGTAGGCGGTGTCGGCCGGCGGCGTCGCCATGGCCGCGCCCTCGGGCAGCGGCTCGTCGTTGCACAGCACCGGCACGCCCGCGGGCCATAGCGCCTGCACCGAGCGCTCGGTGAACAGCGCGCTGAGCCGGGCGTCCTCGGCGATGTAGGCCAGGCGGTCGGCGGGGAAGTCGGGGTCCAGCGGCACGTAGGCCGCGCCGGCGGCCCAGATGCCCAGGATGCCGGCCACCAGGTCGGCATGGCGCTCCAGCATCAGGCCGACGCGCGCGCCGGGGCCCACGCCGCGCTCGCGCAGCGCCGCGGCGATGCCCTGCGCGCGCCGCCACAGCGTGGCGTAGTCCAGCGCCTGGCGCGCGTCGCGCAGCGCCGGTGCCGTGGGTGTGGCCGTTGCGCGGGCAGCGATGTGCTCCAGCACGCTGCCGGTGGGCCACTGCCGCCGAGGGCCCTGCCCCAGCGCCAGCGCGCGCGCGGCCGGCGGCGCGTCGTCCAGGCCCAGCTCGGCCAGCGGCGTGCCGGCCTGCGCGGCCAGCCGCGCCGTCAGGTGCACGAAGCACTCGGCCATCGTCTGCACCGTCTCGCGGCGCAGCAGGTGATCCTGGTACTTGAAGACACCCACGAAGGCATCGTCGAGCTCGCCACCCATCTCCAGCATCAGCTCGTACTGGCCTTCCTGCTGCGGCACGGCGAAGGGGCGCAGCCGCGCCCCGGCCACCTCGCGCACCAGCGGCGGCGGCTCGGCCAGGAAGAAGGGCTCGAACTCCGCCACCTGCGGCAGCCGCTCCCAGGCGAAGCCCAGCTGCGCGATGGGCGCATGGCTGGCGTCGCGCCGCGGCGCCAGCTCCTCGACCAGCCAGGGGAACGGGCAGTCGCCATGGCGCAGCGCGCCCAGCACCGTCTCGCGCACCTGCTGCAGCAGATCGGCAAAGCTCGCCCGCGTGTCCAGCCGCATGCGCAGCGCCACGGTGTTGACGAACTGGCCCAGCTGCAGCCGCTGCGCGCGGCTGTTGCGCCCGGCCACCGGCGCGGCGACCACGAGGTCGTCCTCGCCGGAGAAGCGCTGCAGCAGCACCGCGTAGGCCGCCAGCAGCACCATGAACGGCGTGGCCCCCTGCTCGCGGCCCAGGCGACGGATCGCCTCGCTCGTGGCCTTGTCGAAGGCAAAGGGCAGCGTGCGGCCGTCGTAGACCTGCGCGGCGCGCCGCGGCGCGTCCAGCGGCAGCCCGTGCACCGGCGGCGCGTCATGCAACTGGGCCTGCCAATGCTTGAGCCAGGCGGCCGCGCGTGCCGGCTCCTGCAGCTGCGCCTGGCGCTGCCGCGCATGGGCGCCGAAAGCCATGCCCTCCAGGGGCTGGGCCAGCGCCTGGGCCAGGCCCAGGCGGCCGGCGAAGTCCTGCAGCAGCAGGCCCAGCGACCAGAAGTCCAGCAGCACATGGTGCGCCACCGCCACCACCAGCCAGCGCCCGGCGTCGCGGCGGTACAGCTGCACGCGCCACAGCGGCGCGGCGGCCAGGTCGAACGGCACCCGGCTGTCGAGCCGGGCGCGCTCGCGCAGCTCCTCGTCGGACCAGCCCTGCGCGTCGACCACCGACACGACGGGCCGGGCCTCGGCCCACACCCGCTGCACCGGCCCGTCGGCCGTGGACGGCAGCGCCGTGCGCAGCACGTCGTGCTCGGCCATCAGCTCGGCCAGCGCTGCGGCGGCGCGCTGCGGCAGTGCCGGGTCCAGCAGCTCCACCTCCACGCTGAGGAGCATGTGGTAGGCGCCGCACTCCGGCGACAGCTGCTGCAGGTACCACAGGCCCTGCTGTTCAGGGGCCAGCGGCGCTTCGGTGGCCGTGGCGGCCGCGGAAGTGTCAGGCCGCGTCCGGCCGAGAAGCTGCTCCATGCGCCCGCCTCCTCAGCCGAGCATCGGTTCGCGCTCGCGCAGCAACCCGCTCAGGTGCTGGGCCAGGGCGGTCACGGTCGGGCAGTCCCACAGCACGGTGGACTCCAGCTCGATGGACAGCTCCTCTTCGAGGTCGCCGGCGATGGTCAGCGCGGCGATGGAGTCCAGCCCGTACTGCGTGAAGGGCTTGTCGGCCTCCACCGCCTCGGGCGCCAGCCGAAGCTCGCGGGCCAGCAGCTTCACCAGCAGCTGCTGCAGGTCGGACAGGTCAGGCGAATTGGTGCTCATGGTTGCGGATCTCGAAGAGGGGTTGGAGGGATTGGGAGCTGCCGCGCTCGGCCAGCGGCCAGCTCAGCAGGGAGAACATGTGGTGCTCGCGGTGCTGGCGCTCCAGTTGCGCCATCAACGCCTCGGTGAGCTGCGGATCGAGCTCGCCGCACTCGAAGTGCGTGGCCCCGCCGCGGCGCAGTGCGGCCAGCAGCCACTGCCCGGCGGCGAAGAAGTCGCCCAGCGCCTCGCGGTTGTGCAGCCACACGCCCAGCGCCGAGACCGCGGCATGCAACTCGCAGTAGCGCTGCGCCAGGGCGAACTGCCGCGCGCTGTTGCGCTGGCCGGAGCGCGCGGGCTCGGCCAGCACCGCAGCGTCGAGCGCGCCCACGCGCGCCTGCAGGCCCGCGGCCGCGGCGCGCAGCGCCTCCAGCGCGGCGGCGCCGCAGGCCGGCGAGGGCTGCAGCTCCTGCAGCTTGCGCAGCAGGCCCGGCAGGCTCTCCATCACCGCGTCGCGGCCGCGGCCGAACAGGTTCAGGCGCTCGTAGGGCATGGCCGGCAGCGGCTGGCTCAGGTCGTACAGCGCGCTGGTGTCCTCGGGCTCGGCCGCGGCGCGGCCCTTGACCAGCGAGGGCAGCAGCGTGGCCAGGCTGTCCAGGCACACGGTGCTGCTGCCGTCGAACACGGAAACCACCGCGCCGTCGCGCAGGAACTTCTGGAACATGCCCTCGGCATGGCGCTCGCGCATGAAGTAGCGCGCGCCCAGCACCGCGGCGAGCTCCTTGCCGGCATGGTCCACCAGGTACGTGGCCTGGACCTTGGCCACCGAGGACCAGGCCGAGAACTGCGCCGGGAACAGGTGCAGCCCGCGCGCGCTGACCATGGACACGCACTCGGCCAGCAGCAGCGACAGGTACGAGTTGGCCAGCACGTCGCGCGTGTGGGGCAGCTGCAGCACGGTGCCGCCGTAGAGCTTGCGCTCGGCGGCGAAGTCGGTGACCAGGCGCAGCATGCTGTCGCCCACGCCCAGCGACAGCGCGGTGCAGAAGGTGCGCGTGATCTGGAAGCCCTTGAGCGCGAGCTCCAGGCCATGGCCCTCGGCTCCGATGCGCGCACTGGCGGGCACCGGACAGTCGCGGAAGCCGATGCCGCTGATGTCGCAGCCGCGCAGGCCGTGCATCTTCACGCGCGGCAGGTTGTAGTAGCGCTGCCCGGGCAGGTCGGCCTTGTTGATGATGAACAGCGAGTGGTTGCGCAGGCTCGGCGAGTCGTCGGTGCGCGCGAGCATCACCAGGGAGCCGCCGCGCGTGGCGCGGTTGATGGGCCACTTCTCGCCGTTGAGCACGTAACGGCCATCGGGCAGCCGGCGCGCGGTGAGCTCGTTGGCCACCAGGTCGGCGCCATGGTGCTCTTCCGAGTAGGCCAGGCACGGGAAGTTGCCCTGGTTGAGCACCCAGCCGGCGATGGCCTCCTTCTGCTCGGGCTCGGCGCCGATCCACGCCAGCACGGTCCACAGCATGGTGCTGAAGCTCACCGACGCCGACATGCTGCGCCGGGCCAGCGCGCGCCCGATCGCCACGAAGGCCTCGCTGGAGCCGCCCTCGCCGCCCAGCGCCCTGGGCACGTAGGCGGCATGCACGTTGAGGCCGAGCAGGAACGCGACGGCCTCCTCGGGAAAGGCATCGGCCTCGTCCAGCGCCATCGTGTTGCGCCACGACCAGGTGTTGTCGGGATGGCCGGGGTCGCCCAGGGCGCGCTCCAGCGCCAGCGCGGGGCCGTACTGCAGCGGCAGCTCTGCGGCTGCCTGGTCTTGTCTATCGGCTTGACTCACGCTGCTACCTCCTCTTCGTTGAGAACAATCAGCTCGCCGGCGAGCAGGCGCTCGCGCGTGCGCCCCCGCTGCACCTTGCCGCTGGAGGTCTTGGGAATGGAGTTGGCCTTGACGAACACCAGTTGCGCGACTTGCAGTTGGTGGTCGCGCGAGACGGCGTCGAGCACCGCGGTGCGGGCCTGGGCGCGGTCCTCGGCATCGGTGCCGCGATCCATCTCCAGCACCAGGCCCAGCCCCTCGCCGTCGGCCGTCTCCAGGGCGAAGGCCGCCGCGCCGTTGGGGCGCAGCGCCGGGTGCGCCGCCAGCGCCGTGGCCTCGATGTCGTGCGGGTAGTGGTTGCTGCCGCGAATGATGATGAGGTCCTTGATGCGGCCGGTGACGATGAGCTCGTCCTCGTGCAGCACGCCCAGGTCGCCGGTGCGCAGCCAGTTGGCGTCGCTGCCGGCCAGCCGCCCGCCAAAGGTTTCCTGCGTGGCATCGGGGCGCTGCCAGTAGCCGTCGGCCACCGTGGCGCCGCTGATCCAGATCTCGCCCACCTTGCCCGGCTCGCAGCGCTGCAGGCTCACCGGGTCCACGATGGCGATGTCCACGCCCGGCCCGCGACGCCCGCTGGACACCAGCTCCACGCCGTCCTGCTCCACCGCAATGACCCGCCCGGTGGCCATGCCCTCGCGGTCGGCCAGCATCGAGTGGGAGCGCCGGGTATAGGACCCGCCGGTCACCAGCAGCGTGGTCTCGGCCATGCCGAAGCTGGGATAGAAGGTGCGGATGTCGAAGCGCGCCGGCGCGAAGGTCTCGGCAAAGCGGCGCAGCGTGTCGGCGCGCACCGGCTCGGCGCCGTTGACGGCCACGCGCCACGACGACAGGTCGAACTGCGCGATCTGGTCCGGGCGGGCCCGGCGCACGCACAGGTCATAGGCGAAGTTGGGCGCGGCGGTGATCGTGCCGCGGTGGCGGCTGATGGCCTCGAGCCAGCGCATGGGCCGCTGCAGGAACATCGCCGGCGCCATCAGATGCACCGGGAAGCGGCCGTAGATGCAGTGCAGGATGCCGCCGATGAGCCCCATGTCGTGGTACGGCGGAATCCAGAACACGCCCACGTCCTCGGGCGTGGCTTCCAGCACGGCGGAAATGATCCGGCAGTTCTCCACCAGGTGGCGGTGGCGCAGCTGCACGCCCTTGGGCTGCCCGGTGGAGCCGGAGGTGTACTGCAGCACCGCCAGCGTGTCCTCGCCGATGTCGGGCATGCGCCATTGCGCCTCGCTACCCGGCGTCAGCGCATCGATGTCCAGCCGCTGCACGGACGCCGCCAGACCGTCCTCCAGCCCGACAAAGCCCTGGGCCGTGGAGATGATCACCCGGGCCTGCGCGTTTTCCTGGATCACGCGCACGCGCTCGATGGAGGAGTTCTGTCGCGGCGCATACACCGGCACCGCCGTGACGCCGGCATACCAGCAGCCGAACAGCGCGATCACGTAGCTCAGTCCCGGCTGCAGCAGCAGCACGGCCCGCTCGCCCTGGAGCCCGCGCTCCAGCAGCTCCGAGCCCAGCCGGCGCGCCGCGGCATCGAGCTCGGCATAGCTGAGGTAGGTTTCGCGGCCGGGCTGGTCACCGGCCATGCTGCAGGCCAAGCGCTCCGGATAAGTTTCGGCCCATGCCCGCACAATGCGGACGAAATCACGCATTTCTGGATTTACTGTTGTCACAGGCCATTCCTCGCAAAGTCACGCACAAATTCACCGCCCATTACTTCTTCTCGAACACCCAAATTCAACGAAGTTGGCCTGCCAAATTAAAGGCCGCCATCGAGTCCGCACATGCCTGAAACAAACGCGGGGCGGCACCCCTGCGTTCCAAAGGGGCGAGCACAGTCCCGGCGAAACTGTCAAGCAGGAATGTCAAGCCAACTTTTTTTCGAAGCTCACACGGCGCAGAAAATCAGTCCAAACAGGCGCAGCCGATCCGCCCCGGAAATCTCCGGACCAGATGGGCAGCAACTCAACCGTGAAACCGCTTCGGCTCTGTCGGGGAGGCCCACGCCATACGTGAAACCTCTGTTAACCCAAACGATAGCAGATGTTACAACAATGAAAACGTGTGATATGGCCGCTTTGTTGCTTCACAGCGTCACTGTGACCTGCATCAACGCCCTGCGCCGCCAAGGACTTGGCAAGAAGGCGAACTATGCACGGCGCTGCGCTTTGGTTGAGTCGCGCCGCAGCCTGTCTGTAATAAGCCGGGGCAGCCCGCCATTCCTGATCCGGCAACGCCAGCCCGCGACGACGGGTGCTCATTCCAGGCGAACAGCCACCTTTCCAAACTGCGCGCCCGCTTCCAGACGGTCCAAGGCGGCAGGCAATTCATCAAGCGTCCAGCTGGAATCGATCACGGGCCGGATTGCGCCGCCGGCGCAGGCCCGCAGCAGCGCATTCATCTCGTGCAAATCGCCCAGGGTGGAGCCCAATATATTTAGTTGGCGAATGAAAATACGGCGCAGGTCGGCCGGCGGCTGGTCGCCACTGGTGGCACCGCAGGTGACGATGCGGCCGCCACGCACCACCGCGCGCATCGCGCTGCCCCACACCGCCGCGCCCACGTTCTCGATCACCACGTCCACGCCGCGCCCGCCGGTGAGCTTGAGCACCGCCTTGGCCACGTCCTCGCGCGCGCCGTTGATGGCTTGGTCGGCGCCCATCGCCAGCGCTCGTTCGAGCTTGGCATCGTCGCGCGAGGTGACGATGGCGTGCGCGCCGGCCCACTTCGCCAGCTGCAGCGCCGCCAGCGACACGCCGCCGCCGATGCCGAAGATCAGCACCGTCTCCCACGGCTGCAGCCGCGCCTTGCTGAACAGCATGCGCCAGGCCGTGAGGTGGTTCACGCCCAGCGCGGCGGCCTCCTCGAAGCTGAAGCCCTCCGGCATCGGGAACACGTTGCGCGCGGGCAGGCTGACGTACTGCGCCAGCGTGCCGTCGCGGTGCTCGCCCAGGTAGGACACCGTCCCGCACAACACGCCCTCGCCGCGGGCGCAGAACTCGCAGCGTCCGCAACTGATGCCCGGATGCAGCAGCACGCGCTGGCCCACCTGCAGCAGCGGCTCGTCGGCGTCGGCCTCCTCCACCGTGCCGGCGCCGTCGATGCCCATGATCTGCGGCAGCCGGTGCGTGATGCCCGCGCCGCTGTCGCGCATGTACAGGTCCACGCGGTTGAGCGTGGCCGCGCGCATGCGCACCAGCACCTCGCCCGGCGCGCGCACGGGGCGCGGGCGCGGGCCCACGCACACCACCTCGTTGCCGCCATGGCCCGTGAGATAGGCCGCCCTCATCGTCTCCATGTCCCGCTCCTGTTCTTCGTTGGGTGAGGCGGGGTGAGCGGCGCGCTCACACCGCCACGCCGGTTTCGGCCATGCAGTCGTGCAGCTCCTGCGGGCGGCCGAAGTGGTAGCCCTGCACCTGGTCCACGCCCACGCCGCGCAGCAGCGCCAGCGTCTCCTGGTCCTCGACCATCTCGGCGATGGTGGTCTTGTTCAGCCCCTTGGCCACGTCCACGATGGCGCGCACGAACACCAGGTCGTTGCGGTCGCGCGCCAGGTTGCGCACGAACAGGCCGTCGATCTTGAGCACGTCCGCGGGCAGGTGCTTCATGTAGGCGAAGGAGGCGAAGCCGCTGCCGAAGTCGTCCAGGCACACGCGGCAGCCCAGGCCGTGCAGCACCGTGATGAGGCGCTGCGCGTCGCTGAGATCGCCCACCGCCGCCGTCTCGGTCAGCTCCACCAGCAGCCGGTGCGACTCCACGCCGTGACGCTTCAGCTCGTTCTCGATGTGGCGCGGCAGCGCCGGATCGTCGAAGGAGCGGCCGGAGATGTTGACGGCGATGGCCGGCAGCGTCGGCCGGGCCGCCAGCGTGGCGATGGCGCGGCTCACCACCCAGCGGTCGATCTCGCGGATCAGCCCGCTGCGCTCGGCATGCGGAATGAACTGCCCCGGCGTGATCAGCCGCGAGGGGTCGGCCTCGTCGCGCAGCCGCAGCAGCAGCTCGTAGTGCTGCAGCGTGCCGTCCTGGGCGTCGTACACGCCCTGGAACACGGGCACGAACTGCTCCTGGTCCAGCGCGCGGCGCAGCCGCTCGTTCCAGCCGATGCGCGCGAGCTTCTCGTCGGTGCCGTCGCGGTCGCGGTCGTAGAGCTGCCAGCCGTTCTTGCCGGCCTCCTTGGCCTGGTACATGGCGGCATCGGCGCGCGCCACCAGCTCGTCGGGGTTGTCGGCATGCTCCGGGAACAGCGCCACGCCTAGGCTGGAGGTCAGGCGCAGGCTCTGGCCGCGGAAGGCCACCGGCAGCCGCGCGATGGCCTGCACCAGCCGGTCGCACAGCGCCTGCAGCGTCTCGGGCCCCTCGGGCTCGCAGATCAGCGCGAACTCGTCGCCGCCCAGGCGCACGAAGAACTCGCTGCGCCGCACCAGCGCGCCCACCTCCGCGGCGACCTGGATCAGCACCTTGTCGCCGGCTTGGTGGCCATAGCGGTCGTTGATGAGTTTGAACTCGTCCAGGTCGAACAGCAGCAGCGCCACCTGCGTGCCCTGGCGCCCGGCATGCGCCAGCCGGCGGTTGAGCTCGTTCTGGAAGGAGCGGCGGTTGTAGAGGCCCGTGAGCGGGTCACGCTCGGCCAGGTAGACCAACTGCTGCGCCGTGCGGCGCTCGGTGGTGACGTCGGCCACGATCCACAGCCGCCCGATGGGATGCCCGTCCTCGTTGCGCACCGGGTGGTGCGAGCGCGTGAGCACGGTGCCGTCGGTCAGCAGCAGCTCCTGCGCGCCCTGCGCGCCCTCGCTGCTGCTGAAGCAGTCGGGCGCCACGCCGCGGGGATGGGCCAGCCGGGCCAGCGCCTGCACGGCGTGGCCGTCGAGCTCGGCGTCGACGTCGATGCCCAGCAGCCGGCACAGCGCGGGGTTGTGGTAGACGATGCAGTCCTGCTCGTCCACGAACAGGATGCCGATGGTCATGGCCGACAGCAGTGCCGCCAGCCGCGCGTGCTCGGCGCGCGACTGGTCCAGGTAGCACTCCTGCAGCGCATGCGCCTCCTGCAGCGCCTGCATGCGCTCGGCGATGGCGCCGGCCATGGTGTTGAACGCGCGCGTGAGCGTGCCCACCTCGTCGCCGCTGTTGACGCGCAGCCGCACGGCGAACTCGCCCTCGGCAATGCGCTGCGCCGCGCCGGTGAGCTCCTTGAGCGGCCGCGTCAGCCAGCGCCCCACGGCCACCAGCAGCAGCAGCGAGGCCAGGATCGCGGCCATGCCGATCAGCACGTTCTGCGCCACCAGGCGCCGCGCCGTGGCGCGCAGCTCGTGCAGCGCGATGCCGAACTGCAGCCGCCCGTAGGTCTGGCCGGCCAGCTCGATGGGCATGTCCACGTCGAAGAAGCCGTCCTCCAGGTCCAGCCGCAGCACGCTGTCCACCGGCGGCAGCCGCCGCTGCATGTCCCAGCCCTCGCTGGCGATGGGCTTGCCGTCCTCGTCCAGCAGCACCAGGTAGGCGATGGCCTGGGCGCTGCGGCTCTCGCGCAGGATCTCCTGCAGCGTGACGATGTCCTCCTGCGCCAGCGGCGCGGCCAGCGCCGCATTGAGCATCGGCTTGGACTGCTCCACGCGCAGCTCGGCCTGCGTGCGCAGCGCGTTGTCCATGAGCTGCGCGCCGCTGAGCACCAGCAGGCCCAGGACGGCCACCTCCAGCAGCATGCACGCCAGGATGATCCGCGCCGACAGCGAACGCAGCAGTTCGCGCAGGCGGTTCAACGCGTGCTCTCCAGTTGCGCGCGCAGGTCGCTCACCAGGGGGTCCAGGCTCGCCATGTCCTTCGGCGACACCGGTGCCAGGCCGCCATGGCCCAGCTCGTTGACGAACTTGCGCCCGGCGTCGGTGCCGTTGGCGAACTCCATCATCGTGCGGCGCAGTGTCTCGACCTCGCCGTTGGACAGCGCCGGGCTCACCAGGTACAGCAGCGGCGTGGTCACGCCCAGTTGCGCCAGCACCCGCACCGGCGCCCCGGCGGCCTGGCCCAGCTGCTTGAGCGCCGTGGCCGAGGTGATGGCCGCCACCGCGTCACCGCGCTGCATCGCGGCCAGCGAGTTGGCATGGCTGTTGGTGGGGCGCACCGTCACGTCGCGCCCGGGCACCAGGCCCTTGTCCTTCAAGCCGCGCTGGCCCGCCAGGGTCAGCGTGGCCAGCGCATCGGTGGTGGCCACCGTCTGGCCGCGCAGCTGCGGCAGCTCCTGGATGCGGCTGTCGCTGAGCGTGACCAGCAGCACCTCCAGCGAGTTCACCGGGCGCAGCAGCGGCACATAGCCCGTGTCCAGTTGCGCCAGGCGCCCGAAGGCGGGCGAGGTGGCGATCAGGTCGTACTCGCGCTTGGCGGTCTTGTCGAGGAACGTGAAGTAGTCCGGCGCCGTCACCAGCCGCACCGGACGCTGCAGATTGCGCTCCAGTTGATCCTCCAGCGGCCGATACAGCTGCACGATGGCGCGCGCGCTCAGGTAGGGCACCACGCCCAGCGTCAAGGGTCGTTCCCCCGCCGCATGCACCGCGGGAGACAGGCCGAGCACCAGGCTGGTGAGGAACATCAATAGGGCGCGCATGGTTTGAAAGCCGCTCGGCTCGGTATACAAGACCCCGCCTGGATGGCGAACACGTCCTGCGCATTCTCGCTTCCCCAAGCTGGCGAGGCATTCTCGACACGGGTTACACCGTGATACCTGACACAGCTCAAGCCCGCACGGCAGAGGCCGTGGTTTTTGGGTTCTGTTCAAACCGCAAGACTTTAGGTAGTAACCCGGATCAACAGCGGGCGGTGCGCGTTGCCCGCTCCACGGCGGAGCCACAGCGCCGCGACACGCGCCGCACCGTCTGCGGATATCGCTGGCAACTTCCCTGCCCGTCTCGTTCATCCCTCGCGGCTTTCCCCGGAAAACCCGACGCTTGCCAGGCAGGACAGCGACCCAGGGTTCGCCGGCAGTGCAGAAGCCGTGGCCGGAAACCGGGCCCAAACCACGCGAAAAGGAGTTTCCGGCGGCCAGGAAACTCCTTTCCTGCCCGCCATGCGCATGCCGTCCTCATGGCCCACGCCCGTTGCCGCGCCTGATGCCGCCCACGCGATGCGCGGAACTCGGCCCGGACGCGGCGCATGAATCAGCAAACGGCTGAGCGGCATTTCCGGCGCGACCGTGGCCTGCCCCGGACTACCGCGTTGTCGCTGATCCGATGCGCCGGTGGAACACGGTTTCGCGGGCGCTGCCGCAAGCCTGATCCGAAGACTCGGGACATCCCTGTGCGCACCGTTCACGGCCATTTCCCCAGGCGCCCCGATCGCTGCCCCATGAGCAGCAGACGGGCCCCTGGTCGGGCTGCGGCAGGTTTGGCGCAACCTGTCCGGCGTGACGGAAGCCCGATGTATTCGTTCCTGTACCGGCCTTGGCATGAATTCATGGCCAATTCCGCCCGAGCCCGCCCTTTCAAAGGCCGGCACGAACACACCAGCAAGGCAACAGGAACAGAGAAAAATACCTTGAACCCATAAGTGGCCGGTACGACGGGCATGTTTTATCGGCGCCTTGATACTTTTGTCGATCTTTTGAAATCAGTATCGCAAGTAAATATTGCATTTACCGAGATAGATTGAGCCCAGGGTTTGATGATTCTTTTGCGGCATCGAGCGCAACCCGTCCGGCGCCACCCGCCCGGCCTTGCGAGAAGAAGCTTCACGCTTCTTAACGCGGCCCACACGCCCAGGCAAAGCGCGGCTCGGAAGCTTCAGGCTCCCAACCCGTGGAGCTCACCGTGACGACCAAGCCTGAACTTGCCATGCCTTCCGCCACCGCCCGCCGCTCGCCGCTGCGCCGGCGCGCCGCCGCCGCGCTGCTGGCGCTGGGCACCCTCAGCGGCATCGCGCTGGCCCAGACCACGCCGCCCGCCGCCCCGTCCGCCCCGCCGCCGGGCATGCACATGCACGGCGGGCCGATGCATGGCGGGCCGATGCATGGCCGCCACCTGGAGCGCATGCTCGACCGGGTCGATGCCACTGCGGAGCAGCGCACCAAGATCCGCGCCATCCTGGACGCGGCCAAGGCCGAGATGCGCACCCAGGCGCCCGCGCGGCAGCAGCTGCGCGAGCAGGGCCTGGCGCTGCTGGCGCAGCCCACCATCGACACCCAGGCCGTCGAGCAGCTGCGCCAGCAGATGCTGGCGCAACATGACCAGGCCTCGCAGCGCTGGACCCGCACGCTGCTGGAGGTGGCCAACGTGCTGACGCCGCAGCAGCGCGCGCAGCTGGCCGAGCAGATGCGCCAGCGCGCCGCGCGCGGCGGCGAGCGTGGCGGACACCCGCGTTGAGGGGGCTATGCTGTCGCGCTCTTCATTGCAGAGCCCCAGCGCCTCCGACATGCCCCGACTGCTGCTGATCGACGACGATGCCCGCCTGAGCGCCATGGTGGCCGACTACCTCCGCGCCGCGGGCTTCGCGATCGAGGTGGCCGGCACCCTGGCCGAGGGCCGGCGCCGGCTGCAGCTTGAGAGCTTCGATGCGCTGGTGCTGGACCTGATGCTGCCCGACGGCGACGGGCTGGACCTCACCCGCGCGCTGCGCGCCGACAGCCGCACCCGGCGGCTGCCGCTGCTGATGCTCACCGCGCGCGGCGAGCCGCTGGACCGCATCGTCGGCCTGGAGCTGGGCGCGGACGACTACCTGAGCAAGCCCTTCGAGCCGCGCGAGCTGCTGGCGCGCCTGAAGGCGCTGCTGCGCCGCGCCGCGCCGGGCGCGCCCGAGGACGAGACGCTGCGCTTCGGCCGGCTGGAGATCGACCTGGGCGCGCGCAAGGCGCGGCTGGACGGCCGCGAGGTCGATCTCACGGCGCACCAGTTCGAGCTGCTGCGGGTGCTGGCCCAGCATGCCGGGCGCGTCATGACGCGCGACCAGATCATGGACGCGCTCAAGGGCCACGCCCAGGAAGCCTTCGACCGCTCCATCGACGTGCATGTCTCGCGCATCCGCGCCCTGATCGAGGACGACCCGCGCAACCCGCGCCGCGTGCTGACCGTGCGCGGCGTGGGCTACCTGTTCGCGCGGCGCCCGGACGACCCGGGCCAGGACGCCGCCCCGTGACGCGCGCGAGCGCGCATCCCCCGGCCCCCGAGCGGGGCAGCCTTTCATGAAATCCCTCTACCTCCGCGTCTGGCTCACCGTGGTGGCGGTGCTGGCGCTGTTCGCGCTGGGCTCGGGCTGGGTGTTCCAGCAGCAGATGGCGCAGGAGCGCGGCCGCTTCGACGCCGCCGCCGTCGATCGGCTCAACGCCTGGGGCGAGCTGCTGCAGCACGCCCTGCCCCCGCCGCAGGCGCCGGCCGAGGAGCAGGCGCAGGGCCTGCGCGAGTGGTCGGAGCGGTTGCGCGTGCCGCTGGCGCTGGACGACGCGCAGGGCCGGCGCCTGGGCGAGGCCGAGAGCTTCGGGCGCCGCGCGCAGGAGCCCGATGCCCGGGTGCTGCCCATCCAGCTCGACGACGGCCGCACGCTGTGGCTGGCGCGCCCGCCGCGCGGCCTCGGTGGCCGCCACGGGCCGCCGCCCCCGCCGCCGTGGCTGCGCGGCACCGGGCTGCTGGCGGTGCTGGTGCTGCTGTTCGTGGCGGTGGCCGCCGGCGCCTACCCGGTGGTGCGGCGCCTGACGCGGCGCCTGGAGGCGCTGCAGGCCGGCGTCGAGCGCTTCGGCGCCGGCGCCCTGGCGCACCGCGTGGACGACAGCGGGCGCGACGAGGTCGCCGCGCTGGCGCGCAGCTTCAACCGCGCCGCCGAGCGCATCGAGACGCTGTTGCGCTCGCACCAGTCGCTGCTGGCCAACGCCAGCCACGAGCTGCGCTCGCCGCTGGCGCGGCTGAAGATGGCGGTGTCGCTGCTGGAGACGGCGTCACCCGGCCAGCAGCCGGAGCTGCAGGCCGAGATCCACGCCGACATCGCCGAGCTCGACGCGCTGGTGGAGGAGGTGCTGCTGGCCAGCCGCCTGGACGCCCGGCCCGACGTGGAGCGGCGCGAGGCGGACCTGCTGGCGCTGGCCGCCGAGGAATGCGCGCGCGTGGGTGCGGAACTGGAGGCCGGCACGGGCCCCTTCGGCGTGCAGGGCGAGGAGCGGCTGCTGCGCCGCGCACTGCGCAACCTGCTGGAGAACGCGCGCCGCTACGGCGGCGACGAGGTGCTGCTGAAGCTGGAGCGCGAGGGCGCCCGGCTGCGCGCCGCGGTGTGTGACCGCGGCCCCGGCGTGCCCGAGGACATGCGCGAGCGCATCTTCGAGCCCTTCTTCCGGCTGCCCGGCCATGCCGAGCAGCAGGGCGGCATCGGGCTGGGCCTGAGCCTGGTGCGCCAGATCGCGCAACGCCACGACGGCAGCGTGCGCTGCGAGCCGCGCGACGGGGGCGGCAGCCGCTTCGTGCTCGAATTGCCGGCATGCTGAACCAGGCCACCACCACGCTCGCCGTCGACACGCCCGGCCGCGGGCTCATCGACATCACCCGCCGCGTGCGCGACTGGGCGCAGGCCCAGGGCTTCAGCGAGGGACTGCTGACCCTGTTCGTGCGCCACACCTCCGCCAGCCTGCTGATCCAGGAGAACGCCGATCCCGAGGTGCAGCGCGACCTGGAGCGCTTCTTCGCGCGGCTGGTGCCCGACGGCGACGCGCTGTTCCGCCACCGCGACGAGGGCCCGGACGACATGCCCGCGCACGTGCGCTCGACGCTCACCGCCACGCAGCTGTCCATCCCGCTGCTGCACGGCCGCCTGGCCCTGGGCACCTGGCAGGGGATCTATCTGTGGGAGCACCGGCAGCGGGCGCACCGGCGCGAGCTGGCGCTGCATCTGCTGGGGCGCTGAGGCGCCGCGCCGGGCCGCGTCACGGCGGCCGCGCCGCCTCGCCGGCACCACTCTTGCCGTGTGGTGCCATCGCATCGCTCCAGGAGAACCGCCATGCCCCAGTGGTTGCAAGCCGGCCTGTGGGGCCTGCTGGCCGGCGGCGCGCTGGTGCTGGGCGCGGCCGTGGGCTACCGGGTGAAGATCCCGCCGCGCCTGGTGGCGGCGGTGATGGCCTTCGGCAGCGGCGTGCTGATCTCGGCGCTGTCCTTCGAGCTCATGGACGAGGCCTTCAACCGCGGCGGGCTGGACTCGACCGCGCTCGGCTTCGTGGGCGGCGCCGCGGTCTACACCGCCGCCAACTACCTGCTGGCGCACCGCGGCGCGCGCCACCGCAAGTGCTCCGGGGGCCGGCAGGCCTCGGAGCAGCAGCACGAGGGCAGCGGGCTGTCCATCGCGCTGGGTGCGCTGCTGGACGGGATTCCGGAGTCCATGGTCATCGGGCTGAGCCTGCTCAAGGGCGGGGCGGTCAGCACCGTGGCGGTGGCGGCGATCTTCCTGTCCAACCTGCCCGAGGGGCTGTCCAGCGCCGCCGGCATGAAGAAGGCCGGGCGCGGCGCGGGCTACATCTTCGGCGTGTGGGGCGGCATCGCGCTGGCCTCCGGGCTGGCGGCGGTGGCGGGCTTCGTGCTGTTCGCCGGCAGCTCGCCGGAGTTGGTCGCGGCCACCACCGCCGTGGCCGCCGGCGCGATCCTGGCCATGCTGGTGGACACCATGATCCCCGAGGCCTTCGAGCAGGCGCATGACTTCGCCGGCCTGATCACCGTGGCGGGCTTCCTGGCCGCCTTCGCGCTGAGCAAGCTCAGCCACTGACCAGCGCACTCCGGCCCGAGGCCGGCGCCGCCCCGCCCGGCACCTCGCTTGCCGTGAGGCGGGACCGCTCCCTTTCGCCTGGCCGCCGCGCCGGCACGCCCTGCCCTCAAAGGTGTCCTTCCATGGCCAAAACCCTCTCTGACCAAGTCATCGTCATCACCGGCGCCTCCAGCGGCATCGGCCTGGCCACGGCCGAGCAGGCGGCGCTGGCCGGGGCGCGGCTGGTGATCACGGCCCGCGACGCCCAGGCGCTGCAGCAGATCGCGCAGCGCCTGCATGACCACCATGGCGCGACCGTGCTGCCCGTGGCCGCCGACGTGGCCGTTCGCTCAGAAGTGGAGGCGGTGGCGGACGCGGCCATGGAACGCTTCGGGCGCATCGATACCTGGGTCAACAACGCCGGCGTGGGGCTGGTCGGCTCGGTGCTGGACGCGCATGACGAGCCCAGCGCGCGCCGCCTGTTCGAGACCAACTTCTGGGGCAGCGTCAACGGCTCGCTCGCGGCGGCGGCGCGCATGCGCCGCAGCGGCGGGGTGCTCATCAACCTCGCCAGCATCCTGGCCGACCATGCCGTGCCGCTGCAGACCTTCTACAGCGCCAGCAAGCACGCCATCAAGGGCTTCACCGACGGGCTGCGCCAGGAGCTGCAGGCCGAGCACTCGCCGCTGGAGGTGGTGCTGGTCAAGCCCGCGTGCATCGCCACGCCGCTGATCGAGCATGCCGCGCATCCGCCCGGGCGGCACCCGCGGCTGGTGTCGCCGCTGTACGCGCCCGGCGACGCGGCGCGCGCCATCCTGCGCGCGGCCCAGCATCCGCAGCGCGACGTGGAGGTCGGCGGCGTGGCCGCGCTGCACAGCGTGGCGGCGGGCGTGGCGCCGCAGCTGCTGGACCTGGCCGCGCCGCTGCTGGTGGAGCGCCAGTGGCGCGACGAAGCCTCGCCCGGCAGCGACGGCAACCTCCACACCCCCTCGCGCGACAGCCACGGCCGCACGCTGGGGCAGCATCCGGGGCAGCGCGTCCATCCCAGCGTCTACAACCGCCTGGCCGAGCCGGCGGGCGGGCTCGGCGGGCTGTTCTACGGCGCGCTGGCCGGCGGCGCCTGGCTGCTGGCGCAGGCGCTGCGCAGCGGCAGCGAGCGCCGGCACGACGCCTCGGTCCCCGCGGCCCCGCGCCGCGGTTGAACACCATGGCCCGCCCCACGCTTCCCGACCTGCCGGTGGTGGTGATCACCGGCGGCTCCAGCGGCATGGGCCTGGCCGCGGCCCAGCGCCTGGCGCAGCAGGGTGCGCGGCTGGTGCTCAACGCGCGCGCCGAGGACACCCTGGCGGACGCCGCCGAGCGTTGCCGCGCCCTGGGCGCCGAGGTGCTGACCGTGGCCGCCGACGTGGCCGACGCGCCGGCCATGGAGGCGCTGGCGCAGCAGGCCGCCGAGCGCTTCGGGCGCATCGACGCCTGGATCAACGCCGCCGGCACCAGCCTCTGGGGCCTGTTCGACGCCATCCCGGCCGAGGCGCACGAGCGGCTGATCCGCACCAACCTGCTGGGCGTGGTGCACGGCACGCACGCGGCGCTGCAGCACATGCGCGGACGCGCCGGGGGCGGCGTGATCGTCAACATCGCCTCCATCGCCGGGCATGTGCCCATGCCGCTGGCCGCCAGCTACACCGCCAGCAAGTTCGGCGTGGCCGGCTTCACCGACGCGCTGCGCGACGAGCTTTCCGGCAAGGGCATCGCCGTGTGCGGCGTCTACCCCAGCTTCGTGGACACGCCCACCCCGCACCGCTCGGCCAACTACACCGGCCGCGTGCTGCGCCCGGTGCCACCGGTGCTGGACCCGGAGCGCGTGGCCGAGGACATCGTCGGCCTGCTGAGCCGCCCGCGCCGCGCGCTGCGCCCGGGCGTGCACAACGCCGCCGCGCTGGCCTACGCGCTGGCGCCCGACACCACGGGCCGCGCCACGGCGCGCGCGGCGGAGCGTTTCTTCCTGCAGTCGGGCGAGCGCCAGCCGGACGACGACGGCGCGCTGTTCACGTCCAAGCCGCTGCCCGCGGCCGTGCACGGCGCCTGGGGCCTGCGCGAGCGGCGCGAGGCCGGCGCCGTGACGGCCACGACCGTGGCGGTGGGCGCCGTGGCCCTGCTGACGGGCTGGCTGCTCACGGGCAGCCGGCGCCGCGGCCGGGCCTGAGGGCGGCCCTGCATCGATCAATGGGCTTGAAGGTCTTGGAGAGCGGTGAATGAAGACGGTGGTGGTGTTCCAGGGGGGCGGTGCGCTGGGTGCCTTCGGTTGTGGCGCGTGGCAGTCGGTGGCGCCGTGGCTGCGCGCCCGTGGCGACCGCATCGTGGCCCTGGCCGGCACCTCCATCGGCGCCGTGAACGCCGCGGTGGCGGCACGCCACTTCCACAGCGCCGACGCCGGCACCCACGCCTTGCTGCACCTGTGGCGCCACACCATTGCCACGCCCTCGTTCCCCTTCTTCGGCATGCCGGTGGGCTCCTCCGCGCACGCTGCCCGGGTGCGGGCCTGGAACGGCGTGTTCACCGGATGGCTGCTGGGCACGCGCGGGCTGTACCGGGCCCAGCCGCTGCACTGGCTGCCCTGGATGGCGCTGCAGCGCCTGGAGCACCCGCTGATGGACCGCGGCGCGATGTGGCAGCTGCTGGAGCGCCTCGTCGGCCGCTATGCCAGCGTCGCGGCCACGCAGCCGCTGCTGGCCGCCGGCGCGGTGAACCTGATGACAGGCGCGCTGCGCCTGTTCGACAGCGACGAGGCGCCGATGGGCGCGGCGCAGCTCGCGGCCAGCAGCGCCATCCCGCTGCTGTTCGAGCCGGTGGAGATCGACGGCGAGCGCTACTGGGACGGCGACATCACGCGCGACTCGCTGCTGCCGCCGCTGCTGCTGCGCCTGCAGGCCAGCGGCCGGCTGCGCGAGGGCGAGGCGCTGCAGCTCGTCAGCATCGAGCCCTTCGCCCGGCCGCTGGCGGAAGTGCCGCAGTCCGGACTGCAACTGGCTCACCGCGCCATGAACCTGATGCAGCTCGACAAGCTGGTCCCGCCGCCGCTGCCGAACCTGAAGCGCTGGGTCCGCATCACGCGCCCACCGCTGCCGCAGGACGGCATCTCCGGCGAGTTCGACTACTCGCCGCAGCGGCTGGAAACCCTCATCGAGCAGGGCACGGCCACGGCGCGGACGGCACTGGTGGGCTCGCTGGCGGCAACGGAAGAGACAGGGGCAGGGTACTAGGGATTGTCAAGTGGGAGTGGATGGCTCAATCACTTCCATGCCGCTGATTGGGAAGACTGTTGACTCCTTATTGACAGTAAGAGGCCCAGCCTCGGCAGCGCAATTGCAGGGCTGGACCCTCACCCCTGCCCCTCTCCCGCTTCGCGGGCGAGGGGATGCAAGGCGTCTCGGCCTTGCGGTCCAGAAGAACACCGGCCTTGCGCTGCCGCGCCGCCCTCATCCCCCATCGCTGCGTTGCCCGTCCGGATCGCGCTCGCCGTTCTTCTCCAGCGGCTGCTCCACCCAGCGCTGCACCCACTCCACCAGGCGCCGGATGCCATCGAGCCGGTGCGAGGGCTTGCCGTCCTTGAGCACGTGGTGGTCGCCGCCGGGGTAGAGCACCATCTCGCACGGCGTCTGGGTGGCGCACATCAGGCTCACGAACAGCTCCTCGGCCTGGCACTTGGGGCAGCGCTCGTCTTCCTTGCCTTGCAGGATCAGCGTGGGCGTGCGCGCATGCTCCACATGCTTCATGGGCGACAGGCGGCGGCTGGTGTCGCGGTCGATGTGCGGCGCGCCGCACAGGGCGTACGGGTCGCTGTAGTAGCCGCTGTCGCTGGTGCCGTAGTGCGTCTCCAGGTTGGTCACCGGCGCGCACACCACCGCGGCGCGGAAATGCCGGCTCTTGCCGATGGCCCAGGCCGCCAGGTAGCCGCCGTAGGAGCTGCCGGTGATGGCCACGCGCGCGTCGGCCAGGCCCTCGCGCTGCAGCTGCCCGATGATCGCCTCGTACTGCGCCAGGTCGAACTCGCCCCAGTGCCCGCGCAGCCGTCCGGCGAACTCGCGCCCGTAGCTGGCCGAGCCCACGGCGTTGGGCACCACCACCAGCCAGCCGCGCGCGCACAGCACCGGCCAGAAGGGGTGGTTCTGGTAGCTCAGGTCGGCATGGCTGGCCGGGCCGCCGTGCACGTCCACCAGCAGCGGCATCGGCCCCTGGGCGCCCCGGGCCTGGATCAGCCAGGCGTCCACGCGCTCGGTGCCGCCCCGCCCGTCGGGCACCTCGAAGCGGCGCACCTGCGCCTGCAGCGGCTCACGCTCGTGCCACCAGGCGTTGAAGCGGCTGAGCTGCTGCTCGTGGCGGCCGTCCAGGTCCGAGGCATACAGCTCCAGCGGCGAGCAGCCGGTTTCGGAGATGTACGCCAGCTTGGAGCGCCCCACCGCGAGGCCGCCGAGCTGGCGGTCGCCGTCCACCAGCGTGCGGCGCTCGCCGCCGGGCACGCCGAGGCTGACGGCATGCTGGCGCCCGCGCTGCGCCAGCAGCACGCGCAGCTGCCGGCTGTCCGGGCTCCAGCACAGGCAGGAGCCGGGCACGACCTCCACGTCGTCCTCGCCCAGCGGGCGGACCGCGCCGGAGTCCACCTCCAGCAGCCACAGCCGCATCTGCGCGTCGCCGTCGTCGAGATTGCCGCTGAAGGCGATCCAGCGCCCGTCGGGCGACCACTGCGGCGTGCTGACGTTGGCCTGCTCGCGGGTGACCTGGCGCGCGTTGGCGCCGTCGGCATCGACGGTCCAGAGGTCGGTGCGGTGCGCCAGGCGCTCCTCGCGGGTGCGGCTGTAGACGATGCGCCGCCCGTCCGGGGACCAGGCGGCGTCGCGCACCTCGAAGGCGCCTTCGGTGAGCCGCAGGTCCTCGCCGCTGTCCACGTCCAGGGTGAAGAGGTGGATCTGCTCGGCCAGCAGGTAGCCCACGCCATTGAGCTTGTACGGCAGCCGCCACACCAGCTCGGGCGCGTCGGGGTCGCGCGGCTGATCCAGCTCCGAAGGCGCGCCGCGCGCCTCGGGGTCCACGTTGACGATGCTGGTGAGCAGCATCTTCTTGCCGTCCGGGCTCCATTCGAAGGACGACACGCCGCCCTTGAAGAAGCTGATCTGCCGTGCCTCGCCGCCGCCGGGGTCGATCAGGAACAGCTGGCTGTTGCCGCCGCCGCGGTCGGAGGTGAAGGCGATGCGCTGGCCGTCGGGCGACCAGCGCGGCTGCTGGTCCTGGCTGGTGCCGGCCGTGAGCGGGCGCGGCTCGCCGCTGCCGTCCAGCGGGAACAGCCACAGGGTGCTGCGGTAGGCGTCGGCATCGCGCTCCACGCGCTTGACGGCGCACACGGCCGTGTCCGAAGCGCCCACGGCGTGGAGGTCGTCGATGCGTTGTTCGAGACAGAGGTCCTCGACCTCGAAGGAGGCGCTGGGCATGGCACACGCTGGGGCATCGCCGCGTGCCTCGGCCGGTCACGGCAGCGGGTTGCAGGGCTGAGCCCCGCCCGGTGGCCCCGGAAGGGACGCCGGGCGGGTTTCAGGGCAAAGAAGTCAGTCGAAGCCGCTCAGCGCTCCTGGTCGCGCTGCTGATCGCGCTGCTGGCTGCGGTCCTGCGTCTGGCTCTGCTGCTGGCTGCGATCCTGTGATTGATCCTGCTGCTTGCGGTTTTGCGACTGGTCCTGCTGCTGGCCGCGCTGCTGGGACTGGTCCTGCTGCTGACCACGCTGCTGAGACTGGTCCTGTTGCTGGTTGCGGTCTTGCTGCGTCATGGAAGTCTCCTGGTCGTGCCGGCGACCTTGCCGGTACACCGGGGGGAGGCAAGCCCGGGGCCCGGCGTGGCCCGGGCCGAACCTGGGAGGTACCGGCCATCCGGGTGCCGGCGGGGCCGGTACGGCCCCGCGCGGCGGGTCAGCGCCGCTGCTGCGTGCCTTGCCCCTGCCCGTCCAGCTCCGGCCGGTTCGAGGCCGAGCGGTCGCCGCCCTGGCGGCCCATCACGTCCGGCGTGCCGCGCGAGGCGTCAGTGCCGGAGTCGGGCGTGCCGTCCTGCTGGCCGGCGGCCGGCGCGGTGGCCTGGGCCTGCGCGCCGCCGCGCGGCTCGTTGTGCGGCACAGTGCCGCGCGGGTTGTCGCTGCCCTGCTGCTGGTTGCCGCCTTGCTGCTGTTGCGTCATCGCGAGCTCCTGGGAGTGGAAACAAGTGCCCCCCGGAGGGCTGGCAAGGGGGGCTCCCGCGCAGCAATGGCTCACATCGCGATACACGCCGCGGCTGCGGGCCGATACCGGACTTGCGAAATCTCAAGCAACCCGCCGCCACGGCGCCTAGGAGCGTGGGCGGCAGAACGGGGTCGCGGACAATCGAAGGCACGACCCGCGCTTTGACTTGATGGCCACCAGCTACCGCCCCTACGCGCCCGACCAGCTCATGCTGCTGCCAGCCTCGCTGC
>NZ_JABBFW010000026.1 GCF_012927045.1 Azohydromonas caseinilytica
TCCCGAACAGGACCGTGAAACACCTCAGCGCCGATGATAGTGCGGATTCCCGTGTGAAAGTAGGACATTGTCAGGCTAATATCCCCGCCAAACGCCCCGACCAGAATATGGTCGGGGCGTTTTGCTTGGCGGCTTCGAATATCGTCTCGAATATCTTTGGCGCGGTGGCCTGCGAAATTCATTGCATCGCATCGAGGCGGTGAGATCGGGCAGGCCTTGTCCGCCTCTGGCCTGCGACCCGTGGCGGCTCAACCCTTCCAGAACCGGTTCATGGCTTTCATGCGCCGGCGCTGCTCGGTGGTGACGTAGACCGTGGTGGTGGCCAGCGAAGCGTGTCCCAGGTTCTGCTGCGCCACCTCGATGGGCGTGCCGCTGGCAATCGAATGCGAGGCATGGCTGTGGCGCAGCCAGTGGGTGCTGGCTGCCGCCAGGCGCTGCGCGCCACGGGTATCGCCCTGGGCTTCCAGCACGCGGGCGCAGTGGCCGAAGTAGGTCTTGAGCTGGTCGTAAAGCGTGTTGGGCGCGATGCCTGCCGCCGGATCGAAGGCCGCGCGCATGAGCCGCGGCGCGCGCTCCACGGCGTCGCTGGCCAGGCCCAGCAGGAAGGCTTGGCCGGTGTCCGGATGCGCCGGGTCCGGCACCAGCCCGCGCGAGGCCAGGTAGTCCAGCAGCTCCTGTGCCACGGGGATCGGCACGGGCACCTCGCGCAGCCGCTGCCCCTTGCCGACCACGCGCAGCACCCAGCCGGCCAGCGACTCGGCGTCGTCGCCGTCTTCCGCGCCGGGCGGGAACTCCAGCCACTGCAGATCGCCCGCGCGCGCGGCCACCGCCTCCGACAGGCGCAAGCCCGTGGCATAGAGCAGCAGCAGCGCCGCGCGCAGCCGCCGGGTGGAGCCGTTGTCGGGCTGCTGCGCCAGCTGTTCGCGCACGAAGGCCCATTGCGCCAGGCTCAAGCTGCGCCCCGCGTTGACCCGCGGCTCGGCATGGCGTGGCACCGACACGCCCATCCACGGATTGCCCACCAGGTAGTTCTGGTGCACCAGGAAGGCGTAGAGGTTGCGCAGGATGGTGATGGCCTGGGCCACGGCCCGCAGCGACAGCGGGCCCTCGAAGGGACGCCATGCCGGCGACCAGCGCTCGCGCCCACGCGGGCCGCACCAGCGGCTGCGCGGCTGCGGGTCCGCCAGGAATTCGCGGTAGGCCACGCAGTCTTCCTGCGTCATGGAGGACAGCGGCTTGCCGCGCACGAGCAGCGCCCACAGCAGGAAGCGCTCCGCTTCCTTGCGGTAAGCGCGCTGGGTGTGCGAGAGCGCCTTGGAAAGAGGGGCGCCTTCGCCGCGCGAGCGGCGCCGCGCCGCCATGGCGCGCTGCTGCTCGGCCGTGAGCGCCTGCTTGGCATTCAGCCAGGCCCACAGGGCTTCGTAGTCGTTGGTGGCCGAGAGCAGGCACTGCGCCTGCGGCCGGCGATAGAGGCCCTGGCGCCCGTCGAGCTCGGCGGGCATCACGATCTTCTCCAGCGGCCGGATCGCCGTGGCCGGCGCCACCACGGCCTGCAAGGCCTGCGCCGGCAGCTGCGAGCGCCGCCGGCCCACATGGGCACCGAGGCGCAGCCCGGTGGACGCCTCATGCGCGCGCAACCATTCCACGATGCGCTGCGCCTTGGTCTCGCCGATGCCGCGGATGGCCGTGAACCAGCCCTGGCCCAGGCCGTTGATGCGCTCAACCAGCTGCTGCAGCGTGAACAGGTCGGCCGCCTCCAGCTTGCAGGCCAGCAGCGGATTGAGCCAGGCGGCCACCGCGTCGCCGGCCTGCGGCGGCTGCGCCACCAGGCCCTCCAGCCAGTGCAGCGCTTGCAGCTGCTTCTCCACCAGCCGCGCCCGGCGCTTGAGGCGCCTTTGCTGCGGGCCGAACGCCATGGCGTAAGCCTGCAGTTGCTCCTGCTCCGAGAAGCCTTCCAGGCCCCGTTGCGCGGCAAAGGCCTCCAGCGAGGGCAGGGCGCTCGCTTCGAACAGGCGGCTGGTGTCCAGCTGCACCAGCCGGGCCACGCCCGGCCGCTGCTCGCGGCGCGCCGCCGCGGCGAACTCGTCGCGCAGCCAGGCGATGGTGGAGCGCACCGCGCGGGCATCGCCGCTCTCGCCTTCGGCCCGCAGGTAGCGGTCCCAGCTGGCCCGCAAGTCCAGCCCCTGCACCAGGGCACGCATGAAGGCGAAGTGGCCGCCGTGGAGCTTGCGGGCACGGGCCGCCGTGGCCCGTCCCGCGCCTTCTGCGGCGTCTTGTCGCGTCATGGCATCCGTTCCGTCATCTCCAGCAGCCCGGATTGTCCCTGCTGCCCGGCGGATGCCGTCATCAACACCCCGGCTTTCGCCTCCTGCGCGGCCCGTCCGCTTTTCAGGAAGAAGGCACGGGCTGGGCCGCGCAGGCCGGGGGCGCGACGGCGGGGACCGGGCGGCGCGGCACCTCGACATGCGCATCGCCGTCCAGCCGCGACGAGCAGGACAGCACCTGGCCGTCCCTCAGCAGCTGGAGCTCGGGATGCAGCCGTCCCTCCAGCAGCGTCACGCGGCAGGCGCCGCAACGCCCGCGCCGGCAGGCGCTGCGGATGGGCAGCCGCAGCGCCTCGATGTTCTCCAGCAGCGTGCGCTCCGGGCTGGCCGCGCCGACATGGGCGACGCCGTCGATGGTGACGGTCAACGTGAATGCGTTCGCAACGGTGTTCATGGCAGGGCGCCCTGGAGCTCGGTGGACTGGACGCAGGCGACGCCGCCCGCGGGCAGCGCGCGCAGCGGCGGCGGCGCGGTGCGGCAATGCGCCTGCGCGCCGGGGCAGCGCGGCGCGAAGCGGCAGCCGGGCTGCAGCCGCGGCTCCAGCGCGGCCTCGTTCGGCGCCGAAGCCGGCCGGCCCGGGCCCAGGCCCAGGCAGCTCTGCACCAGTGCCCGGGTGTAGGGATGGCGCGGCGCGGCGATGACCTCGGCCGCCGGCCCCCACTCCACCAGCTGCCCGGCATACATCACCGCGACCTCGTCGGCCACGTGGCGCACCACGGCCAGGTCGTGCGAGATGAACAGGTAGCCCAGGCCGAGCCGGCGCTGCAGCGCCATCAGCAGGTTCAGCACCTGGGCCTGGATCGACAGGTCCAGCGCCGACAGCGGCTCGTCCAGCACCAGCAGCCGCGGACGCGAGGCCAGCGCCCGCGCGATGCCCACCCGCTGCCGCTGCCCGCCGCTGAGTGCGCCCGGAAAGGCGTGCAGGTGCTCCTCGCCCAGCCCGACCTCGCGCAGCAGCGCGGCGGCCGTCTGCCGCAGCGCCGCGCGCGTCTGTCCGCCGCGCGCTGCCAGCGCCGTGGTGACGATCTCCCACACGCGCCGGCGCGGGTTCAGCGAGCCGTACGGGTCCTGGAACACCATCTGCACGCGCCGGTACAGCTCGGCGGCCGGCAGCGCGGCGATGTCGGCCAGGCCATCCTCACCGGCGATGCGGATGCGCCCGGCCGTGGGCGTCTCCAGCCGCAGCAGCAACCGCGCCAGCGTGCTCTTGCCGCTGCCCGACTCGCCCACCACCGCCAGGGTGCGCCCGCGCCGCAGCCGCAGCGACACCTGGTCCACCGCCGGCAGCAGCGCCCCGGCCCGGCCCCAGAGCGGGCGCCGCACCGGGTAGCGCTTGCACAGCCCCTCGATCACGAGCAGTTCCTCGTCCATGGTCTTCCTTTCACAGGGCGCAGCGCAGCGACACGCCGGGATGCCGCGGATGCGGCCGCAACGCAACGGGCTGGCGGCAGACCGGCTGCGCCTGGGCACAGCGGCTCTCGAAGCGGCAGCCGGCCGCCTCCTGCCCCACGGGCAGCACCGTGCCCGGCAGGGCCGGCAGCGGTGCGCCGGGGGCACCACCGCGTCCGGGCAACGCGTGCAGCAGGCCGCGCGTGTACGGATGCGCGGGCGTGTGGGCCACGGCATCCACCGGGCCGGACTCGACGATCTGGCCCGAATACATCACCTGCACCCGGTCCGCGTAGGCGCGCACCACGCCGATGTCGTGCGACACCAGCAGCACGGCCATGCGGTGGGTGCGGGCCAGCCGAGCGATGAGATCCAGGATCTGCACCTGCAGCGTGGCGTCCAGCGCCGTGGTGGGCTCGTCGGCGATGAGCAGCGCCGGGGCGCAGGCCAGCGCCAGGGCGATCATCACCCGCTGCGCCATGCCGCCCGAGAGTTCATGGGGATGGCAGCGCAGCCGCAGCCCGGCCGCGCCGATGCCGACCTCGCCCAGCAGCGCCTGCGCGCGCTCGCGCAGGGCCCGGCGGCCTTCTCCGGCATGGCGAAGCCGCAGCGTCTCCACCAGCTGGGTCTCCAGCGTCAGGCAGGGGTTGAGCGCGCTCATCGGGTTCTGGAACACCATGGCCGCCTGGCGCCCGCGCACCGCGGCCCAGGCCGGCGAGCCCACCGGCGGCAGCGCCCGGCCGCACAGCTCCAGGCGCCGCGCCGACACCACCGCGCCCGGCGGCAGCAGGCCCATCAGCGCCAGGCCGGTGACGCTCTTGCCGCAGCCGGACTCGCCGACCACGCCCAGCACCTCGCCCGGTGCAATGTGGAAACTCAGCTCGCGCACCACGCGGCGCAGGCCGCGCCCGGCGGGCAGCTCCACCGACAGCTCCTCGACATGCAAGCTCATCACCGGCTCCCGGTGCGCGGGTCCAGCGCGTCGCGCAGCGCATCCCCGAGCAGGTTGAAGGACAGCACCGCGGCCAGGATGCACAGGCCCGGCAGCAGCATCAGGTGCGGCTCGGTCTCGATGAAGGGGCGCGCATCTGCGAGCATGGCACCCCATTCCGCCACCGGCGCCGGCGCGCCCAGGCCCAGGAAGCCCAGCGCGGCGATCTCCAGGATGGCGTCGCTGAAGCCCAGCGCCGCCTGCACGATCACCGGCGCGCGGCAGTTGGGCAGCACCTCGCTGTAGAGCAGCCGCCAGCGCGAGACGCCGCAGGAGCGCGCCGCCTGCACGTAGGGCTTCCTCATCTCCAGCACGGCTACCGAGCGCACCACGCGCACGAAGCGCGGCACCGCCACCAGCGACACCGCCAGCACCGCGTTGAGCAGCCCCGGCCCCAGCACCGCCACCACCACGATGGCCAGCAGGATGCTGGGCAGCGACATCGCCAGGTCCATGGCCCGCGCCACCAGCCGGTCCACCCAGCCGCCGTACACGCCGGCCAGCAGGCCCAGCAGCGTGCCCACCCCCAGCGAGGAAGCCACCACCGCCAGGCCGATGCCCAGCGAGGTGCGGGCGCCGTACACCAGCCGCGCCAGCTGGTCGCGGCCCAGGTCGTCGGTGCCCAGCCACGGGCCGCCCGCGCCCGGCGTGGGCGGCCAGCGCAGCCGCTGGCTCAGGCCGTAGGGGTCCAGGTCGAAGAGCAGCGGCGCCAGCGTGCCCACCGCCAGCAGCAGCATCACCCCGCCCAGGCCCAGCAGGCCGGGGCGGCTCAAGCGGCCCAGCGGCCAGGCGCGGCGCGGCGCCGGCAGGGTCGTGTCGTCGAGCGCGGCCATGTCAGCCTCGCAGCCGCGGATTCGCGGCACGGTAGAGCCCTTCCACGGCGGCGTTGGTGGCCAGCACCAGCAGGCCGACCACGACGATGGCGCCCTGGATCACCGGGTAGTCGCGCGCCTGCACGCTGCCCACCAGGTAGCTGCCCAGGCCCGGCCAGCCGAACAGGCTCTCCACCAGGATCGACCCCGCCACCGCCGCGCTCACGAAGAACAGCCCGCCCACCGTGATCACCGGCAGCAGCGCGTTGCGCAGCGCGTGCACCCAGATGACACGGCGCCGCGACAGCCCGCGCGCCCAGGCGGCGCGGATGAAATCCTCGCCCAGCACCTCCAGCATGCTGGCGCGGGTCATGCGCGCGAACACCGCCATCGGCATCACCGCCAGCGTCAGCGCCGGCAGCAGCAGGTGCTGCAGCGCGCTGCCCAGCGCGGCCAGGCCGTGGCGCTCGCGCACGGCGGGCAGCAGCGCGTCCACCAGCAGCAGCCCGGTCACCGGCGGCACCTCGAACTCCACGCCCAGGCGGCCTGACACCGGCGTCAGCCCCAGCTGCACCGACAGCAGCAGGATCAGCAGCAGCCCCAGCCAGAACACCGGCATGGAGTAGCCCACCAGCGCCACGGTGTTGACCAGGTGGTCCGCCACCGAGCCGCGGCGCACCGCGGCCCACACCCCGGCCGGGATGCCCAGCGCCAGCGCCAGCGCGACGGCGGCCAGCACCAGTTCGATGGTCGCCGGCCAGCGCTCGCCCAGCTCCGCGGCCACGGGCCGCCCGGACACGATGGACTGGCCCAGGTCCCCATGCAGCGCGCGCGCCACGAAGCTGCCGTACTGCCGCGCCAGCGGCTGGTCCAGCCCCAGCGCGTGTTTCGCCGCTTCGAGCTGCTGCGCGTCGGCGCCGCGCTCGCCCACCAGCAGCGACACCGGGTCGCCGGGCGCGAGGCGGATCAGGAAGAACGCCAGCAGCGTCAGGCCCAGCAGCGTGGCCGTCAGCGCTCCCAGTCTTGCCAGCATGGCCGCCTCCTCAATGGTCCTTGAGCGCCAGCAGGCGGAAGTGGTCCAGGTCCAGCGGGTCCGGCAGGCGGCCCGTGAGCTGCGTGCTCATCACCCGGTACACCTTGGCATGCGCGATGGGCACCAGGGGCACGTCCCGGCTCAGCACCGCCAGCGCCTTGCGGTACAGCGCCGCGCGCGCCTGCGGGTCCTGCACCACGCGGGCCTCGGTGATCAGCGCGTCGAAGTCGGGCTTGCAGTAGCGCGCGTTGTTGGAGCCGCGGGTGACGGCGTCGCAGCTGAACAGGGTGTAGAGGAAGTTGTCGGGGTCGCCGTTGTCGGTGCCCCAGCCGAGCTGGACGATCTGGTGCTCGCCGCGGCGCACCTTGTCGAGGTAGGTGCCCCAGTCGAAGGTGGCGAGCTCGACGCGGATGCCGACCTTGGCCAGGTCGGCCTGCATCATCTCGCCGAGCTTGCGGCCGTTGGGCAGGTAGGGCCGGCTCACGGGCAGCGTCCACAGCGTGGCGCTGAAGCCGTTGGGGTAGCCGGCCTGCGCCAGCAGCGCCCGGGCCTTGGCCGGGTCGTAGGCGTAGGTGCTGACCTGGTCGGTCCAGGACCACTGGCCGGCCGGGTAGGGGTTGATCGCCACCGTGGCGTTGCCCAGCCAGACCGCGTCGACGTAGGCCTGCTTGTTCAGCGCGTGGGCGAAGGCGCGGCGCACCAGCACGTTGTCGAAGGGCGGCTTCTGCATGTTCAGGGCCAGGTAGCCCACGTTCACGCCCTCGGCCTCGTCGAGCACCAGGCGGGGATCGCGGCGAATGGCCGGCAGGTCCGCCGGCGCGGGCGACACCGCCATGTGGCACTCGCCGCGGCGCACCTTCTGCAGCCGCACGCTGGCGTCGGGCGTGATGGCGAAGACCAGCTGCTTCGTCTTCGGCGCGCCGTTCCAGTAGGCCGGGTGCGCGGTGTAGCGGATGCTGTTGGTGGCGCTGACGAAGGCGTAGGGCCCGGTGCCGATGGGCCGGCGGTCCAGCTCCTCGGGCTCGCCCGCGGCCAGCAGCTTCGTGCCGTACTCGGCCGACAGGATGGACATGAAGGGCATGGCCAGGTCGGACAGGAACGGTGCCTCGGGCCGGTTCAGGACGATGCGCACCTTGTGCTCGTCCACACGGGTGATGGAGGCGATCACCTTGTCCATCCCCAGGCCCTGGAAATACTGGTAATTCCCGCCACCGACCTTGTGATAAGGATGGTCCGGCCGCAATTGCCGGTTGAAGGAAAACAGCACGTCGTCGGCATTGAAATCCCGGCTCGGCGTGAAATAGGCCGTGCTGTGGAACTTGACGCCGCGCCGCAGCGTGAATTCATAGGTGCGCTTGTCGGCCGATACCGTCCAGCTCTGCGCCAGGGCCGGCACGATCTTGGTAGTGCCGGGCTCGAAATCGACGAGGCGGTCGTACAGCGTGGTGGCCGTGGCATTGCGGGCGGTGCCGGAGAGCGTGCGCTGCGGGTTAAGAGATTCAGGGCTCCCTTCGGAGCAATACACCAGCGGCGCCTCGGCCCAAACCAGGCCGGTGCACGAGAGGCTGAATGCGGCCCCCAGGGTCAAAAGGGTTTGGCGCAAGGACATGATGACGCTCGCAAAAAGCTGGAGTGAAGGCCGGCGGGCGGGCCGCCGGCCGCAGGGCGATGGCTCTATTGAAGAATCAGGACCACAAACCCAGGCTGCCGTCCCGGCGCAGTCCCATGAAGGAAGTCTGCGAAATGCGGTAGCCGTCGGTGTTTCCCAAAATTTCGTGGAAATTCTGGGTGTTGAAGATGATCAGGTCGCCCACGTTCGGGCGGATCTTCACGTGGTCCTCGCGCTCCAAGACTTCATAGGGAAAGTAATACTCGCCCGGCACTTTCATCACGTCGTTTTTCGCGGTGTGGATGGTGTCGTAGATCACCACCTCGCCGCCGCTGCGCAGCATGCTGAAATAAATGTTCCAGGTGAGCTGGCGCTGGATCTCGGTGACGGCCCAGGGCTGCTTGATGTGGCTGGGCGCATGGTCCGCATGCAGCCGCCCATGCCCGCGGAAGCTGCGGAAGGCGCCGGCGAAGTACTTGCCGTGGCCCGGCTCCTCGAACAGGCCCACCCGGCGCCCGGTGCGCCCGGCGATGGCCTGCATCACCATCTCCACCGGGTCCACGTTCAGGCCGGCATACAGCTCGGCCACCAGGTGCCGCGCCGCGTCGATCTTCTCGAAATAGACCGACTTGTCCTGGTGCGCCCACTGGTTGTGGCACACGCCCACATGCTGCACGGGAATGTCCTTCAAATGCCCGTAGGTTTCGAAACTCAGGCTGCGCAGCCGCTGCGCGATGCGCTCGCACAATTCCGGCGCAATGAAATTCTCGATCCTGATGCCGGGAATCTTGAAGGCCAGCAGCAGGTCCATGTTCTGCTCGTTGAGCTCGCACAGCTCGGAGGTGATCCAGTTGCCCATTTTCAGGCTCCTTTGGTGAGGTCAAAACAAGGCAGTGACAGTCATTGGCTGGCGGTCGCGGGCACCACCGCCGCGCGGCCCGACAGGGTGAAAGCCAGCACGGCCAGGTAAATCGCCATCAGGCCGCTGACCAGCAGGCTGAAATGGCTGCCGTAGCGGTCCAGGAAAAGGCCGATCAAGCCGGTCAGCACGCTGGCGAAGAAACAGCCCAGTGCGAAGGAAATGCCGAACACCGAGCCCAATTGCCCCTTGGGCGCATAGGCCACGATGCCGGTATAGCCCGTCATCCAGACGAATTCGAAAACCAGGATCATCAGGAAGAAGGCCACGGCGCTGGCGGCCGGGTGGCCGGTCTGGACCGAGAGAATGTAGAAACCCGCGGCCAGCACCGACAGCAGCAGCACCAGCAGTTTCACGGCCGAGAATTCCCGCTCGTACAGCTGCCATTTGCGGCACAGCAGCGCAAAGCCCGAGGAGCCGGCAATGATGGCCACGCTGGCCAGCACGTAGGAGGCCGATACCGCCGAGGCGTCCAGGCCCAGGCCGCGAATCGGGAATATCGGCTGCAGCGCGCTGTACGAGCCCTGGAAAAAGGTGGCCGTCAGCGGCGGCAGCACGGCGCAGGCCAGCAGGCGGCGGTCGCCGCGCAGGGCGTCGCGGTACTCCAGGGCCCGGGCCGCCAGCGAGCGCCGCGGGGTCTGCGGCGCCGGGGGCGGGGCTTCCACGCCTCGGGTGAAGGCGATCAGCGCCGCGGACACGAGGTACGTGGCCGCGTCCAGGAGCACCAGCAGCCGCAGCTCCACCTGGCCGGCCAGGAAGATGCCCGCCACCGCCGCCAGCCCGATGCCGGCGTGGTAGCTGGACTGCAGGAACGAGGCGTAGTGCGCGCTCTTGGCCTTGGGGAACAGCACCCGTGCCGCCACCGTCTTGTTGATGCGGTTGACGTGGTCCACCAGGCCGCGCAGCAGCAGCAGCAGCGCCACCGGCAGGTAGGCGTCGCGCTCGATGAACAGCAGCAGCGGCAGCGTCATGGCGGCGGCCACCAGGTCCAGCAGCAGCCAGCGCGTGCGCGGGTGCAGGCCATGGTCCCAGTCGCTGCGCACCAGCACCACCAGCAGCGCCGGCAGCCATTGCAGCGACACGAACAGCGCCGTCATCAGGCCCGAGCCGGTGCGGTGGTAGACCGTCACCGCCAGCACGATGTGCAGCAGCACGGAGCCCGCGGAGGAGACGGCGAAGGCCGCGGCGCTGAGCGCCAGGTTGGCGCGTCCCCGGTTGATGAGGGCCATGGCCGCGCTCCTCAGCCGATGACGGTGTGGCCGGCCACGAACTCGATGGCGCGCGCGGCGTTGCGCTTGGCATCGGGCTGGTCGTTGCCGGTGCACATCACCTGCACGATCCAGCTGTAGTTGGAGTCGAGCCCGCCCACCGTGTCGCCCTGCTCGCGGTGCAGCCACACATGCTGCACGCCGTGCAGGCGCTGGATGTCCTGCGCCGAGGGCAGGCGGCGGATCACGCCCTGGTCGGCCGTGACGAAGCACTTCCAGGCCGCGCCGCGGTGGTGCTGGTACAGGCGCCGCGGCAGCTCCAGCTGGCCCAGGCACAGCTCGACCCAGTCGCCGACGATGCTGCGCGCGGTGGCCAGGTCCAGCATCACGGAATGGCCGCTGCCGCCGACGCGGGTGTTGACCTCGACCAGGTGCGGGCCGCTGTCGGTGAGCATCACCTCCACGTGGCTGGCGCCGAAGTCGTAGCCGATGGCGTCCAGCGCCGCCATGGCCTTGCGCTCGATGGCCTCGCGCTGCGCACCCTGCAGCGGGAAGGAGGCGCCGATCTCGATGCTGTCCTTGACCACGTCGCGGTCGGACACGCCCACCACCTGGTGCCGCCCCGGCCCGGTGGTGAGCATCTCCACGCTCACCAGCTCGCCGCGCAGGCAGTCCTCGACCACGAAGGCCGGCGAGATCCAGTCCTCGCTGATGCCGCGCAGCGACTCGACGATGCCCGGGATCGCCGCGGCCTCCGGGCAGGCCACGGCGCCGATGCTGGAATGGCCCTGCACCGGCTTCAGGAAGCAGGGGAAGTCCAACGCCCCGGCCAGCGCCGGCAGTTCGTCGATGTGCTCGATGCGGCGGCAGCGCACGTCGTCGGCGCCGCGCGTCATCAGCACCTGGCGGAAGCGGGCCTTGTCCTGCGCGATGGCGATGGCCTCCGGGTTCGAGCCGCGCAGCCCCAGCGCCCGGCACAGCCGTGCCGCCACCAGGGTGCGGATCTCGGCGAAGGTCAGCAGCGCGTCGATGCGCGACAGCTGCGCCCGCAGCGCGGCCAGCACCTGGTCGAAGTCGTTGGAGTCGGCGACCGTGATCACCTGGTCCGCCAGGTCCAGCTTGTGCATGGCGGACGCGGGGAACCACTTCTTGAAGCGCTCGAAGTTGTCCGTGACCAGCACGGCGCGGTAGCCCTGGTGCTTGCAATACTGGATCGCGTCCAGGCCGCTGAAATTGGTCTCGATGAACACGACGGTTTTCATGGCGGTATTCCGTGGAGCAGGCATGACAAACCCCTCGCGCTGCCCATTTCTTGGCAGCACGTGATGTGAAGTGAGAAAATGAGGGCGCGCTTTTCAGCGCCGCCGAGGCGCCGGATTCAGGCGCACAGGCGGTGTTCGGCCTCGATATTGATCAGGCGCGAGCACTGGTCCCAGAAGCGGTGCCAGAAATCGATGCCCTCGTCGAAGGACTGCTTGAATTCCTCGCGCTGCGCGTCGGTCTTGCAAAAGCGCAGGAAATTCGCCACCGAGTGGCGAATGTGCTCGGTTTCGTCGGCGCGGTGGATCATGAAGAACGGGGTTTCGGACAACGGTGCGACGCAGCCGTCCTCATGGCACAAACCGTTGAACAGGGTTTCGATATTCTCCTCGGCGATGATCTCGAAACTCAGCAGCAGCCCGACGATGCCCCACTGGCTCTTGGTGGCCATGAGCGCGCGGTCCAGCACCTTCAGGATCTCCTTGATGGAGGAGGTGGAGCTGCCGGGCACCACGCGCACGCCGATGAGCTGGATCGCCTCCAGGAACAGCTTGGAGTGGATGAAGTCCTTGTCCCGGCCGCCGAGCTCGTCGTAGGCGATCTGGATCAGGTGGTGCTGGCGCTCCGGGTCGTCGGTGAGCGTCACCGCCTTGGTGATGAAGGTGGGCACGAAGCGGGTGAAGTCGTACCAGGCGGTGGCCATGGTCTCGGCCGCCACCAGCGAACGCCGCAGACTCTGCGTGGCCTTGATGTTGGCGAAGACGTTGCGCTTGCGCGCCTCGTCCATGAAATGCCGGGTCCAGTAAATCACCTCGGGATGGTCATAGTCGTATTCCGTTTCCGGAATCAGATAGCGCGGTCCGTTCGGGGCCTTGAATTCGGCAATCGAGGCAGGGTGATTCATGGTGAATCCTGTAATGGTGGTGTTGCAGCAAAAACCCTCGCGAGGGTGGAGCGGATCAGCGCGACAGTCCGGGGCCGCGCACCCGTGGAAAAGCATTCAGGACGAGCGTCGAAGTCGTTCAGGGATGGGCGGTCTCCTGGCACATCCGGCTTCGTTGCGGCGCAGCCGGTACGGGTTCAAGGAAATTTCAGGGCGGGCCGGGTTGAGGGGCGTGTGCCGGTGCATGGATTCGTTTCGGGCCGCCTTGGGCCGCCGTGTCGTGGTCGATGGGGTGAATTTCGCACAGGCGGCGGCAATTCGAGGCCATGGGAAATTATTCTGCCGGCCGTCGCATTGCGCTAAACGCCTCGATATCGCCCCCTTGTGGGCGATGCAAATTCACGGTGGACAGTTATTGGCCGACGCCCGGCCCGGATCAGGCCCCGCCACCCTGTGAAACAGGGCGGCATCGCCCCCCATCGGGCGATGCGCCTTCACAGCGTCGGGGGAAAGGGGGAGTCAGGAGCACCGGCGGCGGCGGCGTGCGGCCACGGCCCCGAGGGCGCCCAGGAGGCCGGCCAGCATCAGCAGGCCGCCCCGCGGCTCCGGCACGGGCGAGAGCAGGGCCACGCTGTAGCCGATGTCGCGGCCATAAGCGCCCAGCACCAATATCTGGCCCCGCTCGTTGACCTGGACGGCCGTGTCAAAGTCCCAGCGCCCGCGCTCCCGGGGAGCCAGCAGATCCTCCAGGTTGTGCAGGGCATCGTCGGCATGGAGAAAGGCGTCCCAGTCGTTGGCATCGAATTGCGAGCGGCCCACCACCCAGCCCTGGTCGTTGATATCCCGGGCATCGCCATTGAAACCGCCCAGCGAGCCCAGATCGGTGATGACACCGTTGCTGTAGAGAAACGGCACGTAGCGGCCCTGCACATCGGCATAGCCCACCACCTGCCCTGAGTTGTTCAGGGCCACCGGACGGGCGTTGCCATACAAGGGGCCAATGCCGGGAATTTCCTCGATGCGGCCATGGTCGTAAATGAATCCGCCGGCGTTGAGCATCACGTCGTGGTCGTTGATGTCGATGAATCCATACTCGAAGGAAAGGGTATGGACCTGGTGGCCGTCGTAATAGAACTTGCGCAGATTCACGTTGTCCTGGGTGTGCCAGCCGACGACGTGGCCCTGGTTGTTGACCGCATTGGCAACGCCGCCCACGACCCCGTTCAATGAAGCAGTCAGGTTGATGAGCCGGCCATCGCGGTACAGCAAGGGATAACTGCCGTCCTGGAATCCGCTGCCGGCGATGTCGCCGCGGTCGTTCATGTCCAGCAGCCAGGCGCGTGACAGGGCCTGTACCTGCTCAAGCCGGCCATTCCTGTAGACCAGGTTCGACGGCCGGTCGGCCCCGAAATAGCCGTTGCCCAGCACCTCGCCCCGGTTGTTCAGGCTGGAGGCATAAGTCATCCGGACCGTGGGGCTTTCGGCGAGCCCTGTCACGCGGTACCGCGGCAACTCGGCCCGCGCGGCCGTGGCGCAGGCCAGGACCAATGCCGCCGCAGCGGCCGGCACACAGCGCAAATTCCGCATGACCACCTCGGCGCTTTGAAAAGGCCAAGCTCAGCAGAGCGCGCATGCGCCATCAAGCCCGGTCCTGCGGCATTTACGAATGGAGCGGAAAAATAGCGTGCCGGATATTGAGATCGTGGAAATTGATACGCGCGAGAAACGGTGATTCAACAAGCAGGGATATGGGACGGCGCCGGGGTTGGGGCCATGTCGCCCAAGGCCCGCAGCCCATATTCCACGATATCCGCGCCGACGGCCTGGCACACGGGCGGCGCCGTGCGCCAGTGGTGCCAGAACAGCGTCACCGCGAAGGGGGCGTCCTGGCGCAGGTCCACCAGCGTGCCGCGCGCCAGGTGCGCTCGCAGCGATGCTTCGGGCAGCAGGCCGTAGCCCATGCCGGCCAGGATGCAATCCAGCTGCGCCGCCGGCGAGGGCAGCACATGCCGGCTGGTGCGCCCGATCGAGACGCCGAAGGCCGCTTCCAGGTAGCGGTCCAGCAGCTCGGTGCGGCGCCCCGGCAGCACCGCCGGCGCCTTGGCCGCGGCCTGCGGGCTGAAGCCGCGCGCGAAGTGGCGCCGCACGAACTCGGGCGTGGCCACGCAGCGGTAGCCCAGCTCGCCGATGGGCGCGGCCGCGCAGCCCGGGGCCGCGCGCGCGATGGGCGAGACGCAGCCGATGACGTCGCCGCGCACCAGCGCCGGGAAGGCCGGGTCGTCGTCGCCCACCACCACTTCCAGCTCCACCGTCTCGCGCTGCATCAGCCGGCGCGCCACGGCGCCGAACCAGGTGTCGATGGAATGGGCGTCCACCGCCACGGCCAGCGGCAGGGCCGCGCGCATGCCGCCGCCGCGGGCGCAGATCTGGCCGAAGGTGTCGGCCTCCAGCAGCCGCAGCGCCGCCACGTGCTTGAGCAGCACCGAGCCCGCCGCCGTCAGCGCCAGCGGCTTCTGGCGCACCAGCACGCTCGCGGCCACCGTTTCCTCCAGCGCCTTGATGCGCTGCGAGATGGCGCCGCGCGTGACATGGAGCTTCTCCGCCGCGCGCTCGAAGCTCAGGGTTTCGACGACGGCGGCAAAGGCTTCGAGCTGGTCCCGATCGAGCATGGGGAGGTCCTTCCGGCCAAGGGGCGGGCCGGGCCGGCAGGAGGTGTCGGCGCCGCGGCCCGGGGTCCCGGTCCGCGGTGGGCCCGGGTGCGGGAGGCGCCCGCGGCGTGGCGGGCGCAGGAGGCGCAACGACTGTAGGCAGCGCGCAACGCTGCGGCATCCGCACTGCGGGGTGGCTCCGAGGAGCCACCCCAGGGCCGTCCGGCAGCGGGCGGTGCCTGTCCCGGGCCGGCCGGGAATGCCCCGGGGCGGCGGGCCGCAGGGCAGGCCCCGCGATTGCAGTTCCCCCGACATGAGCAGTACCCACAAATCCAACTCCATGAATCGAGTGCCGGGGTTGTCCCTTGGCAAGTTCAAGTCGCCGGACGCCGTCGAGCTGTGCCAGCGCCTGCAGGCGCTGCATTGCCACCAGCCGCCCGAGGACCCCGAAGCCGCGTTCATCCGCATCGGCATCGAGGACCCGTACGGGGACCTCGTGCACGTCGTCGAGACCACGCGCCTGACCGAGGCGGTGAAGGTGTTCGAGACCCTGGCCGACTTCGGCCTGGTGCCCGGCCACGGCCGCTGCCGGGCCGCGGACGGCCGCACGCTGGTGCGCACCTACCGGCAGCCGGTGCGGCAGGCGGCGTTGCCGTCCTCCCGTCCTCTCGCCACGCCGGACCTGGGCAGCGCCGAGGCCGACGCGCTGGCCCTGTAGCCGGCAACACCCATTGCGCCTGCTCCGGGCAGGCCGGCGCACGCAGCGTCCGTGCCCCGGCGCATGGGTGGACGCCGTATCGGACCACCCCCAAGACCCTGGACGCCGGCGCTTTCGCGCCGCGACCCCCTCATTGCCCTCACGACTTCTCCTGTCCGTTTTCTTATGGCTTCGAACACCTTGTTGAGCACCATCCTCAAGGCCTCGGGCATCGTGCCTCGCGTCTCCCACCTCTTCGCGCCGCTGCTGCGGCAGGCCTGCGAGCGCTTTGCCATCCACACCCCGTTGCGCCTGGCCGCGTTCGTGTCGCAGTGCGCCTGCGAGACCCGCGGTTTCACCACGCTGGAGCAGGGCCTGCTGTTCCGCACGCCCGAGCGCATCCATGCGATGTGGCCCGAGCGCGTGCCGGACGTGGACGAGGCCGAGCTGCTGGTGGCCGCGCCGGAAGTGCTGGCCAACACCGTCTATGCCGGCCGCCACGGCAACGGCGACGCCGCCAGCGGCGACGGCTGGCGCTACCGCGGCCGGGGCCTGCTGCGCCTGCTCGGCCGCGCCGCCTACCGCGACGCCGGCGCGGCGCTGGATCGCCCCTATGAAGCTCAGCCGGAGCTGGTGGCCCACCCGCGGGAGGCCTGCCTGGTGGCGGCCTGGCTGTGGCAGCAGCGCGGCCTCAACGAGCTGGCCGACCGGCTGCAGTTCGAGGCCATCGCGCGCCGCGTGCGCGAGCCGCGCTCACCGCTGCTGCAGGAGCGCCGCTCGCTGTACCGCGGCGCGCTGGCGATCCTGCAGGACCTGGGCCACCGCGCGCACCGCGGCGGCGCCAAGGCCCGGCCCGCGGCGCGGCGCGGCGGCGCCCCGTCCGCCCGGCCCGGGCCGGCGGCCGTGCTGCTGGCACCCTGACCCGGGCCGTCGGGGGTTTGGCCGGCGCCCCGGGCGGCGGGACGGCGCCTCCTGCATGATCCCGGCCTTTTTGCCGTTCCCGCCGTACCCCTGATGTCTCTTGCCGTGCCCCTGATGCAACGCCTGGCCGCCCCGGCCGTGGGCGTGGTCCTGATCGCCGCCAACCTGCGTCCCTCGCTGATGGGCGTGGGCCCCCTGCTGAAGGACATCCAGGCCGACACCGGCCTGGCGCCTTCGCTGCTGGGCCTGCTCATCACCATGCCGGTGATCGCCTTCGGCCTGATCTCGCCGCTGGCCGCGCCGCTGGCGCGCCGCTTCGGGCTGGAGCGCGTGCTGCTGGCCTCGCTGGTGCTGCTGGCGCTGGGGATCGTGCTGCGCTCGCTGCCGGGCACGCCGGCGCTGTTCGGCGGCGCGGCGCTGCTGGGCGCGGCCATCGCCGTGGGCAACGTGCTGGTGCCGGCGCTGATCCGCCGCGACTTCGCGCAGCACATCGGCGTGATGACCTCGGCCTTCGTCACCACGCTGGCCGGCGTGGCCGCGGTGGGTGCCGGCCTGGCCGTGCCGCTGGCGGCCGAGCTGGGCTGGCGCCTCTCGCTGTCGCTGTGGGCCGTGCCTGCCGTCGTGGCTGCGGCCTGGTGGGCGCTGGCGCGCACGCCCCGGCCTCAACCGCTGCCCGCGCCCGCGGCGGCCCCCGGCGCGGCGCGCCCGGGCGCGCTGTGGCGCTCGGCGCTGGCCTGGCAGGTGTCGCTGTTCATGGGGCTGCAGTCGCTGGCCTTCTACGTGCTCGTGGCCTGGCTGCCCACGCTGCTGCGCGACGCCGGCGTGTCCGCGGCGGCCGCGGGCACCTACGCCTTCGTGTACCAGGTGGCCTGCCTGTGCGGCAGCCTGGTGGCGCCGCTGCTCGCGGCGCGCGCCAAGGACCAGCGTCCGCACGCCTTCGCCGCGTCCGCGCTGTCGTTGCTGGGCTTCGTCGGGTTGGCGGGCCAGGCGCCGTCCATGGCCTGGGTGGTGATCGGCGGCCTGGGCTCCGGGGCCTGCCTGGCGCTGTCGCTGGCTTTCCTGAGCCTGCGCGTGCACAACGCCTCGCAGACGGCCTCGCTCTCGGGCATGGCGCAGTCGGTGGGTTACAGCCTGGCGGCGCTGGGCCCCGTGGGCTTTGGCCTGCTGCACGACGCCAGCGCGGGCTGGCAGCTGCCGCTGGTCGTGATGTGGGTGCTGATCGGGCTGCAGTGCTGGCTGGGCCTGCTGGCCGGCCGGGCGCGCCGGATCTGAGCGAGGCCGCGGCCCGCCGCAGCCTATGGCGCCGGGCGGCGGGGCCTTGCCCGCGCCGCCCGGCCCGGGGCTCAGTGCCTGTAGAACGGTGCCCGGCTGGGCGGGCCGTCCGCCCAGCGCTGCGGAGCGGGGAAGGATTTCTTCTTCATGCCCGCAAGCTCCACCGAAATGGCGTCATGGAAGCCGTAGGTGGCGAAGCGGTTGTCGCCAAAGGTCGTGGCGCCGAGTTTCAGGATATAGACGCCGGTCTTGGGCGCGGTCCATTCCCAGGCGGTCCAGTCCGAGGATTGGGTATACGGCACCGAATTGTGGTCGCCCGGATTGCCGTTGCCTGAAAACTCGATCCAGGGCGTGGCCAGCAGATTCTTGCCGGACGCGTTGTAGACCTTCACCCACACCGTGTCCTGGGCCGCAAAATCGCCGTTGTAATAGAACGAAGACCCGGTGATGGAGTCGCCCTTTTGCAGCAGCACTTTCTGGCTGGCGGTGATGTCATAGGTGCCCTGGCCGTCGAACCATTCGTTGCCGGTACCCACGCGCAGGAAATACTGTCCATCGACCGGGAGCCGCGTGGCGCCCTGGAACATCCACGAGCTCACGACGGTGACCGTGCCCGCGGGGCGGATATTGGGCTGGAAGAGGCTGGAATATCCCTTGTCAATGTCCACGTCCCAGCCGGTGGTGGTGCCGGTTTCGAAACTGCCGTTTTCTATGCTGCGATTGCTGATGCCGTTGCTTTTGGCACTGCCGGCGGCCGAGGCCGTTTCCGTTGCGCTTTGAGACGCCTCCAGGGTATTTTCGTTGGCTCCATCGCTGCCGCCGCCACCGCAGCCATACAGGGCCAGTGAGGCCAATGCCGTCACGAGAAACGCGCGTTTCATCTCGATTTTTCCTTTCGCAAATCCCCTCGCCGGGGGCGGAGCACTATTGGCCCGTGCGGGAAGGCGGCACCACCCCCGAAATCGGTTGGGGAATTTGCGCCGGGCCCGAGGGTTCCAGGCCCAGGGCGCCCGAGGCCGTGCGCAGCAGCGCCGCCATGTCGTCGGCGAGGCGGAACGCGGCCAGCAGGTCGCCGATGCCGTAGCCCGGCACCCGCTGCTGGATCGAGGCCGCCACGGCGCGCGCCTTGTCCTGCCGGCCGGCCAGCGCCAGGCAGTGCGCGGCGATGGCCAGGATGTGCACATGCGCATTGGGCCGCGCCGCGGCCTGCAGCGCCGAGTCGGCCGCCTCGTCATGGCGGCCCAGGCGCATCAGCGCCAGCGCGCGCGAGGCCAGCATGCCGAACAGCAGCGGGTCGAAGGGGCTGAGCCGGCGCGAGAGGTCCGCGGCGCGGATCGCGGCTTGCGGGTCGCCGGACTGGGCATGCACGAAGGCCTGCGTGTAGTGGCCGAGCGCGAAGTTGGGGCTCAGCTCGGTGGAGGCGTCCAGCGCCACCAGCGACTCGTCGAGCTGCCCGCGCAACCACAGCGCCCGGCCCAGCGCCCAGTGGGCGGCCGGGTCGCGGTCGTCGGCCAGCAGCGCCTGCGCGGCCGTGCGGTAGGCCAGCTCCACCTCGGTGTCGCGCGGGCCCCAGCCCAGGAAGGCATTCTGGAAATGCGTGAACGACAGCCCGGCCCAGGGCCGCGCGAAGCCCGGGTCCAGCCGCACCGCGGTTTCGAAGAAGTGCCGCGCCTGCTCGTTGTGCGCGCGGTCGAAGCGGTACGCGTGCCACAGGCCGCGGTGGTGCGCCTCCCAGGCATCGAGCGAGTCCGGGGCCTTGAGGATGGCGCGGTTGCGCTCGGCCACCTCGATCTGCCCGGCCACCGAGGCGACGATGCGGTCGCCGATCTCGTCGAGCACGCGCAGCGCCTCGTCGAGCCGGCTGGTGAGCAGGTCGGCCCACACGACGCGCGCGCTGCGCGTCTCGGCCAGCTGCACCGCCACCGTGACCCGGCTGCCCTGGCGCCGCAGGTGGCCGCTGACCGTGTAGTCCACGTCCAGCGCGCGGCCGGCCTCGCCCGCGCCCAGGTGCTGCCGGTCCAGCGCGAACACCGTGCCCGGCGCGATCACGAACAGGCTGCGCAGCTTGGCCAGGCGGGTGATGACGTCGTAGGCCAGTCCGTCGGCCAGCCCGCCGCGGGCCGCGACGCCGGGTGCGTGGTCGCTGAAGGGCATCACGGCGATGGAGGCGCGCCGCGGCGGTGCCGCCGCCACCGGCTCGGCCGCGGACGCGATGACCAGGACCGGCGCGGCCTGGCGCTCCTTGGCGGCGCGCCAGGCGCGCCCCAGCGGCGTCCAGTCCTGCCCCTCGGCCTCGAACATCCGCGCCGTGGCGGCCAGGTGCTCATCGCCCTCGCGCAGCCGGCCGCGCCGGGCCAGGGCGTCCAGCAGCGCCTCGTGGGCGCGGCGGTCGAAGGGCGCCAGCCGCAGCCACTGCTCCAGGCTGGCGAGGGCGGCGTCGGAGCCCGGCGCCAGGGCGTGCGCCAAGTGCTCCAGGATCGCCACCCGCGCGGCGCGGAACTGCCGGCGCTGGCCCAGCAGCCAGGCGCTCCACGGTGCGCTGCGCTCGATGTCGAGGTCCTGCAGGAATTCGCCCTCGAAGCGCGCTGCCAGCGCGTGCAGGTGGGCGGGTTCCAGCATCGCCAGGCCGGACTGGACGGCGGCCTGCACCTGCAGCGCATCGACCTGCGCGCCGGCCAGGTCCAGCCGCACCGTGTCGGCGTCGGCCACCACGCGCGCCCGGCCGGCGCTGTCGAGCACCGCGCGCGCCTTGCTCAGGCACCAGCGCAGCTCGCCGCGCGGGTCGTTGGGCAGGTCCCACAGCAGCTCGCACAGGTGGCTGCGCGCCACCGGGCGGGCCGCCAGCGCCAGGTAGGCCAGCAGCGCGCGCACCTTGCGCGAGGGCGGCAGGGCCACCGGCGCCCCGCCGCGGTGGACGGCCAGCGCCCCGAGCAGCCGGATGCGCAATGCCGGGACCGAACCGTCGCCAGATTCCACGTCCATTTCCACGCCCGCTCCCACGCGGCCTTCCACGGCCGGGCCGGACAGTGGCCTTCGGCGGCAGCGGCCCATGCGCCGCCGGTCGCGTCAAGCCAACGGAGTTCCTGCCATGAATGCATTGTCCGCCTCTGCCCCGTCCCCCTTCCCCGTCCCGACCCCGGACCTGGCCGCCGTCAAGGCGCGCCAGCTCGCGGCCTGGTCCTCGGGCGACTACGCCGTCGTCGGCACCACGCTGCAGATCGTGGGCGAGACCCTGTGCGAAGCCCTGGACCTGCGCTCGGGCGAGCGCGTGCTCGACATCGCCGCCGGCAACGGCAACGCCTCGCTGGCCGCGGCGCGGCGCTGGTGCGCCGTGACCTCCACCGACTACGTGCCGGCGCTGCTGGAGCGCGGCCGGGCGCGCGCGGCGGCCGAGGGGCTGGACCTGGAGTTCCGCGAGGCCGATGCCGAGGCCCTGCCCTTCGACGACGCCAGCTTCGATGCCGTCGTCTCCACCTTCGGCGCGATGTTCGCGCCCGACGCGCCGCGCGTGGCCGCCGAGATGCTGCGGGTGTGCCGCCCGGGCGGGCGCATCGGCCTGGCCAACTGGACGCCGCAGGGCTTCATCGGCCAGATGTTCAAGACCATCGGCCGCCACGTGCCGCCGCCGCCCGGCGTGAGCTCGCCGGCGCTGTGGGGCACGCGCGAGCGCATCGACGAGCTGTTCGGCGCCCAGGCCTCAAGGATCGAGGCCGCGCCGCGCCACTTCGCGTTCCGCTACCGCTCGCCGCTGCACATGCTGCAGGTGTTCCGCGGCTTCTACGGCCCGGTGCTCAAGGCCTTCGCCGCGCTGGACGCCGCGGGGCAGACCGCCCTGGCCAACGACCTGCTCGACCTCTACGGCCGCTTCAACCGTGCCGGGGACGGCTCGCTGGTGGCGCCCAGCGAGTACCTGGAGATCGTGATCACGCGGCGCTGAGCCGGCCGGCGCGGCGCGCGCCCGTCAGCGGGCAAGGGGGTCGGGGCGGGCATAATTTTCCGGCCGAAGATGTCGTGCCGGCACCAGCGCCGCGCCCGGGCCGATGGCCGAGGAGGGCGGTTTGAACACGGGTTGCACCCAGCCCTGCCGTGGAACCGTGCCGTGGTGGAGGCGGTGCCTCTGCCGAGCACCTTCCCTTGTCCCCGTCCATGTCGCCCGCCAGTCCGTCCGCCCGCACGGCCCCGCCCATTCCATTCCTGCCGTTGCGCCTCCCGCTGAGCCGCCTGGTGCTGCTGGCCGCCATGCTGGTGCTGCTGGTCGTCTGGGGCACCGTGGGCGCGCTGCTGTGGATCAAGTGGAGCGATGCCGTCGAGGCCGAGGTCCGGCAGAACGCCAACCTCGCGCGCACCCTGCAGGAGCAGACGCTGCGCGCGATCACGGCGGCCGACCAGGCCATGCTGCGGCTGCGCGAGGCCGTGCGCACCGGCGAGTTCGAGCCCCTGGACCTGTCGCGCTTTGCCAACGAGACGGGCCTGGCGCCGGACATCCTGGTGCAGCTGTCGCTGGTGGGGGCGGACGCGCGCTTCATCGGCTCCAACCTGGACCGCACCGCCGGCAAGACCGGGCGCGTGGACCTGAGCGAGCGCGAGCACATCCGCGTGCACCTGTACCCGGGCAGCGTGCCGCAGGCCGCCGCGGGCGTGGGGGAGAGCGGGCTCTTCATCGGCAAGCCGGTGCTGGGCCGGGTCTCCGGGCGCTGGACGATCCAGCTGTCGCGGCGCATCGACGGCACGGACGGCCGGCCCCTGGGCGTGGTCGTAGCCTCGGTGGACCCGGGCTACTTCGAGGCCGTGTACGGCGGCGTGGAGCTGGGCGGGCAGGGCGCGGTGTCGCTGGTCGGCCGTGACGGCGTGGTGCGCGCGCGCGTGGTCGGCGGCGTCGCCATGGGCACGGGCCGGCAGCTGATCAGCGAGTCCGCCGGCGGCTGGTACGTGCAGGCCGACGCCAACCACGACATCCTCACCAGCTCGCTCGACGGCATCGAGCGCATCACCGCGTTTCGCCGCATCCCGGGGCTGCCGCTGCACATTGCCGTGGCCACGGCCACCGACGAGGCGCTGTCGCAATGGCGGCAGACGCGCACCGTGGTGCTGGGCGTGACGCTGCTGTTCAGCGTGACGCTGCTGGCCGCGGCCTGGAGCTTCGTCGCCGGCATCCGCCGCCTGGAGCACACCAACGAGGCGCTGCGCGCGAGCGAGGCGCAGGCGCACTCGGCCAGCCGCGCCAAGAGCGCGTTCCTGGCCCACATGAGCCACGAGTTCCGCACGCCGCTCAACGCCGTCATCGGCCTGAGCCAGCTGCTGCAGCGCCAGGCGCTTCCCGAGACGGCCCGGCAGTTCGTGGGCCACATCCACCAGGCCGGCGAGCAGCTGCTGGCCCTGACCAACGACGTGCTGGACCTGTCGCGCATCGAGGCCGGCGAGATGCTGCTGGAGCAGCTGCCTTTCGAGCTGGCGCCGCTGCTGGAGGCGGTTCGGGTGCTGGTGCAACCACAGGCCGACGCCAAGGGCCTGCGGCTGCAGGTGGAGACCGCGCCGGAGCTGCCCGCCGCGCTGGTGGGCGACGCGCTGCGCCTGAAGCAGGTGCTGATCAACCTCATGGGCAATGCCGTGAAGTTCACGCCGGCGGGCAGCGTGAGCTTGCAGGTCCATGAAGTTGAGCGCTCATCCCGGACGGTGCGGCTGCGCTTCGACGTGATCGATACCGGCATCGGCATAGCGCCGCAGCAGCAGGCGCGCATCTTCGAGCCCTTCACGCAGGCCGACAGTTCCACCACGCGCCGCTACGGCGGCAGCGGGCTGGGCCTGTCCATCGTGCGGCGGCTGGTCGCGATGATGGACGGGCAGCTCGGCGTCCAGAGCACGCCCGGGCAAGGCAGCAGGTTCAGCGTGACCCTGAGCCTGGGCGTGCCGAGCGCCTGAAGCGCCTGGAGCGCCCGGGCGGCCGTGCCCGGCCTAGTGGCCGACGTGGCCGGACAGCTGTTCGGCCAGTTCCCAGGCCGACACGCTGTCGGGCGGCGGCTCGCTGGTCAGCAGCACGCCCAGCCGCGCCACCAGCGTCATGACCTTGAGCTCGCCCAGGCCCATGCCCAGCACCAGGGCGGCGACGCTGATGCCCGGGACGTCGGCGTCGAACTCGGTCGCGGCCGAGGGCGGCAGGAAGCAGCCGATGTCGTAGCGCCCGGGCGTTTCCTCGCTGGGCGCGGCCACGTAGCGCACGTCCTGGAACTGCACCTCGGTGCCGGCGAAGTCCATGCTGCTGAACTCGGCCAGCACCTCCCTGGGCACCGGCGGCTTGAAGGCGCTCACGAGCAGGTCCGCGGGCAGGGCCGGCGCGGTGCCCGTCAGCGCCAGCACCGCCTCCATGCCCTGCGGATCGCCGTGGCAGGTGACGGCCAGCCGCACCGCGGCGCCGTCCTGCATCGGCGTGTTGTCGATCTCCACGCTCAGGCGCTCGTCGAAGGCCGCGGCGGCCTCGGCCAGGACATCGACCGCGTGGCTGACCGCCGCGATGGCCTCCTCCCAGTCGGGGGCGTCGGGATGGGACAGGGCCGGCGCTCTCAACAGGTCGGCGTGCGCCAGGACGGCCTGCCAGAAGTCGGCCGCTTTGTCGGGATTCATGGGGGTTCTCACTTCATGCACCGGTTCCGCCCGGTTTCAGCGCGGCAGGATAAGCGCCCCGTGGACGCCGCCCCGGCAGTCAGGACTGCGCGTCCCCCAGCCGCTGCAGCGCCTCGACCCCGATGGGCGGACGCGATCACCACGGCACCACGCAAGACCGCCGGGCCAGGGTGCCGGCCATGCGTTGCGCCTGCAACCGCCCGCTGCGATGCGGGCCCGGTCCGTGGTGGAAAGAGGCGCCGCCTTGCCGCGGCAATCGTGTCTCGCCCACGCCGCCCCGTGCGCCTTACGTGACTTCTGCAATACCGCCGGCAGGGACATGGAACGACAATTGCTGCACCGCAGCATTCCGGTGGTTTTCTGTGCCCACGAAGCACTCGGGCCGGTCAGCCTGACCACGACGCATCATCCCAACCAGGGGCGCACACCATGCACGCCAGCACTTTCTCGCTTTCGAACCAGATGGGCCCTCCGCCGGAGTACGAGGCGGCCATGGCTGACATCGAGCGCCGGGCGGTGGCCGGCGAGCTGACGCTGGCGCAGGCCAAGCGGGAGATCTTCGCGCTGCGCGAGCGCTACGCGCCCGAGCCCGGCGTGGTGACGCGGTGGGCGGCGCATTCGCAGGCTTGAAAGCGGCTCACGGCACGCCGTACGGCAAGCTTCAGAGTTTCGGCGGTATATCCGGGCGGCCGGCCCAAAAGGTAACTTGCCCGCCGCCCGTGATGGAGGTCACATATGGCCGCGCCGGTGTAAAAAAATGCAGCGCCGGCGGGATTAAGGTACGGCCGTCATTTACCAGACAAGGGCAAACCTCTCGAAAGGGAGGGACGCAAAGTCTCCGGTCTACAGGGCTTCGGCCCCAGGATAGCGGGACTGCCAGAGCATTTGATTCGCGCGGCACGAATGTGCCGCGTGCTGGGCACGGCCGCCTGATGGGCGGAGCGCAGTTCTGCAGTCGTGTTTCCTGTGTGGGCCGAGGACCCAACAGGAAACTATCGTGCGCCACTCGAAATTCCGTCTGCATTCCGGGCGCGGCAATTCCAAAAATGCCGCCGTTTTCAAGGTCATCGCCGCTGCCGCCCTGCTGGCGGGGCTGGCCTGCAGCGCTGCCGCGGCGCCTGCCGCGCCGGGCGACAGCCAGGATTACGCGCCGGGCCGGGTGCTCATCATGCCGCGCGCCGGACTGCCCGCTCACGCGCTGCGCGCCCTGCTGAAGGTGCACGGCGCCAAGGCCCGCAAGGTGGGCCAGAGCGAGCTGCACATCGTCGATCTGCCGCCGGGCCTGTCCGAGAAGGCCGTGGTGAACGTGCTCGCGCGCAATCCGCACCTGAAATTCGCCGAGCTGGACTACCGGGTGGCACCGTCGTTCGCGACCAACGATCCCTATGCCGGCAGCCAGTGGCACCTGGCCAACATCGGCGTGCCCGCGGCCTGGGACACCACGCTGGGCACGGGCGTGACCATCGCCATCCTCGATTCCGGCGTGGACGCCACCCATGCCGACCTGGCCGCGGCGCTGGTGCCGGGCTGGAACTTCTACGACAACAACAGCGACACCCGCGACGTCTACGGCCACGGCACCAAGGTGGCCGGCGCGGCCGCCGCGGTGGCCAACAACGGCGCGGGCGTGGCCGGCGTGGCCGGCGGCGCGCGCCTCATGCCGATCCGCGTCACGGACACCAGCGGCCTGGCCTACACCAGCACGGTCGCGCAAGGCCTCACCTATGCCGCCGACCGGGGAGCGCGCGTGGCCAACGCCAGCTTCGCCATGTACGACCGCTTCAGCGTCAAGAGTGCGGCCCAGTACATGAAGGACAAGAACGGCCTGGTGATGATGAGCGCCGGCAACACCGGCACGCAGAACACGGCCGCCGCCACGACCAGTCTGATCACGGTGGCCGCGACCAACTCCGCCAACGCGCGGGCCAGCTGGTCGAGCTACGGGCCCGCCGTGGCGCTGGCGGCGCCGGGCGTGTCGATCTACACCACGACCCGCGGCGGCGGCTACGCCGCGGTGGACGGCACCTCCTTCGCCAGCCCGGTGACCGCCGCCACCGCCGCGCTGCTGATGTCGGCGCGGCCGGAACTCTCCAGCACGCAGGTGGAGGACCTGCTCTACCGCACGGCCATCGACCTGGGCGCCGCCGGGCGCGACCCGTACTACGGCTACGGCCGCATCGACGCCGCCGCCGCCATGCGCGCGGCGCTGAGCGTCACCCCGGCGCCGGACACCCAGCCGCCGGTGGCGGGCATCACCAACCTGGCCGGCGGCAGCGTGGTCAGCGGGCTGGTGCCCATCGACGTGGCGGCCAGCGACAACGTCGGCGTGGCCCGCGTGGAGCTGCAGGTCAACGGCACGACCGTGGCCATCGACTCGACGGCGCCCTACGGCTTCAGCTGGGACAGCAGCGGCGTGCCCAACGGCTCGGCCTCCGTCACGGCCGTGGCCTTCGACGCGGCGGGCAACCGCGGCACCTCCAGCGCCGTGGTGGTCAGCGTCTCCAATGCCCTGGTGTCGGCGATGGCGGACAGCACCGCACCCACGCTCAGCATCGTCACGCCAGTGCCCGGGCCGGTGGCCGGCACGGTGAGCGTCAGCACCAACGCTTCGGACAACGGCGGCGCGGCCGGCATCGAACAGTCGATCTACGTGGACAACGTGCTCAAGGCCAGCGGCAAGGGCTCCACCCTGTCCTTCAGCTGGAATGCCCGCAAGGTGGCCGCCGGCACGCACGTGATCGAGGCGCGCGCCAGGGACGCGGCCGGCAATACCGCCTCGACCACCACCCTGGTCACGACGAATTGAGCCTCCCAAAGCAAAACGCCTGCAACATGATTTGCAGGCGTTTGGCGGTCGAGCTTTTTGCCCGGTCCGGAATATGAATTGAAACCTTGGCTCAAGGTGGGCGCATGGATGACCCGATGGCTTCAGGTCTCAAGGAGGGTAATTCCGGCCCGGCGAATACCCGACGGGATATCAGGCCGCGGTTTTTTCAGCCTTGTGGCGGCCGCGCCGGCTCACGCCCACGCCAAGCAAACCCAGGCCCACCAGCGCCAGCGAGGCGGGCTCGGGCACTTCGCTCGGCGGCGACGGGTTATCGCCCTCGCGCACGTAAATGCTCAGGTGCGAAAGATTCAGGGGACGGCCCTGCTTGTTGACGAAGGGCGCATCCCACGAGCCGCCGGCCGAGCCGTCGAAAGCCACGTCGTCGAAGTAATACAGGGCGTAGTCATTGCCGGCCTTGAGCACGCCCACCAAATCCAGCCACACCGTGCCCGGCAGCGAGGAACCGGTGCCGCCGAGCGACCAGGTGCCGGAGGTGCCTGCATTGGCTTTCACCGAGAAATCGATGCCCAGGACATTGTGCGATTCGCTGCTGCTGATGTCGTCCTTGGCGGCCAGCGACCAGCCGTTGCCCCAGGTGTCCTTGAGCAGCCCGTTGACCTTGGCGGCCGAGTCGTTGTCGGAAAACACGAGGCCATAGCAGTCATGGCTGGCCGAGGTGCCCGCGGCCGGGTTCACGCCATAGGTCAGGTCGCTGGCCTGCATCAGCGTCGAGGCGCTGTTGTTGCTGCAGTAGCCGCTCGACCCCGCGGTGGGCGCGGCATGGGCCGAAACGGCCGCCCCGGCCAGCAGCACGGCGCCCATGAAACTGCCCAGTACAGTTTGAGTTGTCATATGTTTTCTCCCTCAAAACACGATGAGGCTCGATGGTGGGTAAAACAGTTGGAATTACGTGAGCCAGTCGTAAGACTGTGCAACCCAGCCTTCAATACTCAAGGTACTGAACCGTCGGCTTTCCGGCCCCGTCTCGCGGCGGGTGTGGCCTGAAAAGGCTAACATCGCCATTTGCGTGGAAAAGAGACAAACAATGCCAAATCAATACAGACGTTTCTGCGCTGTATTAATTGTTTTAAATTGCAGCAAATGTTTGCTTGATTGCCCGTATTGGGCGCGGCGTCGTCACATTTCGAGGGAAAAATACGCAACGCCAGCGCTGTTTTTGCCTGCAACGCCGTGGGTTTTCAAGCTTTTTGGCGCGCGGCCCCGTAAATCCACTCATTCGATGGACGCCGTGAATTAATGCCTGGTCAATTCCGATGGCCGGCGTGCAAAGCATGAGATTCGTCGCGCCGCAGGCCCGGGTGTCGGCCGGAAGCCGTCGCCGGCTCACTATCCTTGGGCCCCTTCACGTAAAACCCATGGAACGCGTCGCAGTCCTCGACTTTGAAACCACCGGCATCAGCCCGGGCCAGGGCGACCGGCCCACCGAGGTGGCGATCGCGCTGGTGGAGAACGGTTGCATCGTCGACCGCTTCCAGAGCCTGATGAACCCGGGCCGCCGCATCCCGGCCTTCGTCACGCAGCTCACCGGCATCAGCAACGACATGGTGGCGGGCGCACCGGCCGTGGCCCAGGTCATGCGCGAGGCGGCCCGCTTCGTCGGCCGGCTGCCGGTGGTGGCGCACAACGCCGCCTTCGACCGCAAGTTCTGGGTGGCGGAGCTGCAGCGGCTGGCGCTGGATGCGCACGCGCCTTTCGCCTGCACCATGCTGCTGGCGCGGCGCCTCTATCCCGACTGCGCGAACCACAAGCTCGGCACGCTGGTGGATGCGCTGGGCCTGCCCCAGTCAGGCCGCGCCCACCGCGCCATGGTCGATGCCGAGATGGCCAGCCACCTGTGGTGCCGCATCGGCGCCGACGTGGCCGAGCGCTACCGCGTCGGCGACGTCAGCCATGCCCTGCTGGCGCGCGTGCAGGCCACGCCCCGCGCCAGGCTGGCGCAGTGCTTCCCGCCGGCCGGCGCCGCGCTGCCGGTGGGCTGATCGGGGTGCCCGGACGGGCTTGAGGGCCGCCCTTGCCGGTACGCCGGCGCGCTACGCCCCGGCGCCGGCCGGCTGCGCCTCGCCATGCATCGCCATGCCGCCGCGGCCGCGCTGCTTGGCGCCGTACATGGCCTGGTCGGCCTGCTGCAGCAGCTCGGTGGCGCTCTGCCGCGGGCGGGCCAGCGCGATGCCGACGCTGCACGACAGCCCCGAGCCGGGCACCGCCTCCCGCACGGCCTGCAGCACCTTCTGCGCCATGGCGCGGGCCTGGGCCGCGTCGCCCAGGCCGTCGGCCAGCACCACGAACTCGTCGCCGCCCAGGCGGCCCACCACGTCGTTCTTGCGCACGCCACCACGCAGCGCCTGCGCCACCGCGACCAGCGCGTCGTCGCCGGCCTGGTGGCCCCGGGTGTCGTTGAGCCGCTTGAAGCCGTCCAGGTCCAGGAACAGCAGCGCCGCGGGCGTGCCGTGGCGGTCGAGGTGGTGCAGCGCCTTGTCGGTCGCGTCCGTGAAGGCGCGCCGGTTGAGCAGCCCGGTGAGCGGGTCCTGCAGCGCCAGGGTGCTGAGCGCCGCCTCCAGCCGCTTGCGCTCGGAGATGTCGTGCATGAAGCCGGTGAACTCCCAGGCGCCGCCGACCTGCGCGCCGCTCCAGCTCAGCTCGATGCTCATGGGCTGGCCGTCGCGGTGCACCGCGGGCAGCTCCAGGCGGCTGGCCCGGAGCGCCCCCCCGCGCGCCAGGAAGCGCGCGATGCCGCCGTCGTGCGCCTGGCGCAGCGCCGGCGGAATGATCAGTGCCGACAGCGGCTGCCCCAGGGCCTCGTCCGCGCGCCAGCCGAACAGCCGCTCGGCCGCCGGGTTCCACTCCGTGACCACGCCGGCGGCGTCCATCGACACGATGGCGTCGTTGGCGTGCAGCAGCATGGCGCGCAGCCGCGCCTCGCTCATGTGCAGCTGCGCCGCCATCTGCAGGCGCTGCTCGTAGGCCAGCTGGCGCCCCAGCGCCCCGCCCAGCGTGGCGGCCATCAGCTCCAGCGTCTGCACCGCCATGTCGTCGATGCCGTGCGGCGCCTGCGCCATCACCTTCAGCACCCCGACCGCCTCGCCGCCGCAGAACAGCGGCGTGCACACCATGGAGCGGATGCCGATGCGCCGGCAGGCCTCGCGGTCCACCCGCGGGTCCTGCTCGGTGTCGTCGCAACGCAGGATCGCGCGCTGCGCCACGCTCAGGCCCGACAGGCTGCCCCCGCGCCGCAGGCGCAGGCCGGCATGGGCGGCAAAGGAGGCGCTGGCGCAGCGGTAGACCATCGCGTCGCCTTCGACCAGCTCGACCACGGCGCCCGCGCTATCGGTGAGGGCCTGTACGCTGTCCACGACGCGCTGCATGAAGGCGTCCAGGTCCAGCTCGGCATCCGAGAGCTGCGACTGCGCCTGGATGATGCTGAGAAGCCGATCGAGCTGGGGAATCGCGGACGCCATGGCGGGGGGAGCAACGTGAAACCCACACTCATCGGCATTCCGGTGATGGGATTGAGGTGGGCTGCTCGCGGAGTGAACCGCCATGCAGGCGCCCAACGCTGTCCAGCAGGCCTTGAACGGTCTGCGCCTCGCCCAGCCGTGCGCTCCACCACGCCAGCGCCTTGCCCTGCGCGCCCACGCGCCAGGCCAGGCTCAGCGTCTCCTGCGGGCGCTCGCCCTCCACGCGCTTGCGCAGCAGCGCGCCGCTGCGCACGTAGGCCTCGGCGCACAGCGCGGGCAGGTAGCCCGCGCCCACGCCTTCGAGCTGCAGCGCCAGCTTGGCGCGCAGGGTCGGCACGGTGACGGTGCGCTGCCCGCTGAGCAGCCCGGTGCTGCGCGCCGGCAGGTGCCGCGCCGAGTCCGCCACCACCACGGCGCGGTGGCCGCGCAGCTGCGCCTCGGTCAGCGGCTCGGCCTCCCGCGCCAGCGGGTGGAAGGGCGCGACGCAGAACCAGAAGTCCACCCGCGCCACCTCGCGCGCCAGGTAGCCGCCGCCGGCCGGGCCCGGTCCGGCGGCCAGCACCAGGTCGCTGCGCGCATCCAGCAGCGACTCCCAGGTGCCGGTGAGCGTCTCCTCCACCACGCGCAGCCGCGTCGCGTCCGCCACCTCGTGGAAGGCGGCGATGTGCGGCCCCAGGATTTCAGTCGGGATCAACCCGTCCAGCGCAAGTTGAAAAGTGCTCTCCCAGCCGGAGGCCACGCGCTGCACGCGGCACTCCAGGTCGGCGGCGGCCTGCAGCAGCAGCCGGCCCTCGCGCACTAGCTCGCGCCCCGCTTCGGTCATCTCGATGCGCGGGCCGCTGCGGCGGAACAGCTGCACCTTCAGCTCCTCCTCCAGCCTGGCCACGGTGTAGGAGATGGTCGAGGGCACCTTGTGCAGCTCGTCGGCCGCGGCGCTGAAGGAGCCGCGCCGCGCGATGGCGTCGATCAGCTCCAGGCCCTCCAGGCTCAGCTTCCCCATGGTTCTTCCTTTTTCGATGGCATCGATGATGACGGTCGAAAAGTCTCAGTCAATAGCTTGAGCTGCGTCAACACAATGAGGCCATGTCGCTGAGAAACGGCATCAAAAGCTGATTCGAAACCATCGAAGCAAAGGAGCCCACATGATCACGCTGCGCAAGTCGTCCGACCGGGGCCACGCCAACCACGGCTGGCTCGACAGCCGCCACAGCTTCTCCTTCGCCGACTACCACGACCCGGCGCACATGGGCTTTGGCAACCTGCGCGTCATCAACGAGGACCGCGTCGCCGCGGGCAGCGGCTTCGGCACGCACGGCCACCGCGACATGGAGATCGTGAGCTACGTGCTCGACGGCGAGCTGGCGCACCAGGACAGCATGGGCAACGGCCGCGCAGGCGGCGCCCACGCCGGCGTGATCCGCCCCGGCGACGTGCAGCGCATGAGCGCCGGCACCGGCGTGCTGCACAGCGAGTTCAACCACGCCAAGGACCGCACGACCCACTTCCTGCAGATCTGGCTCCTGCCCCGGCACCGCGGCGTGGCGCCAGGCTACGAGCAGAAGCACTTCGACGCCGCGCGGCGCCGCGGCCGGCTCACGCCCGTCGTCTCGGGCCACGGCACGGCGGGCGCGCTGTCCATGAATGCCGATGCCGAGATCGAGGCCGGGCTGTTCGACGGCGACGAGGCGGCGAGCAAGACGCTGGACCCGCAGCGCCTGGCCTACGTGCATGTCGCCCGCGGCGAGATCGAGGTCAACGGCCAGCGCCTGTCGGCCGGCGACGCCGCGCTGCTGGACGGCGAAACCCGGTTGGAGCTGCGCCAGGGCCGTGGCGCCGAGGTGCTGGTGTTCGACCTCGCGCGCTGAGCTGTTCCTTGTTCACCCACGCAACGACTTTCTGGAGACCCGCCATGAACGCTTCGCTTGAAAAAATCCTCGTCCCGGCCGGCCGCATCCTGCTGGCGCTGATCTTCATCACCTCGGGCTTCGCCAAGCTCTCGGACCTGCCCGGCACGGCCGGCTACATCGCCAGCGCCGGGCTGCCCCTGGCCGGCTTCCTGGCCCTGGGCGCGGGCCTGCTGGAGCTGGGCGCCGGCCTCGCGCTGGCGCTGGGCTTCCAGGTGCGCTGGGCGGCGCTGGCGCTGGGCCTGTTCACGCTGGCCGCCGCGGTGCTGTTCCATGCCTACTGGAGCGCGCCGGCCGAGCAGGCCTACGTGCAGCAGCTCATGTTCATGAAGAACCTGGCCATTGCCGGCGGCCTGTTCCTGGCCTCGGCCTTCGGCGCCGGTTCGCTGAGCCTGGACGCGCGCCTGGCGCGCGGCGCCCGTCACGCTCATGCCTGAACGGCGGCGCGGCGCTTGCCACCGCGCCCATGCCTGACCCCATCACCCTTGCCGGCGCAGCCGCCCCGCGGCGCGCCTCTCCCCAGGCGAAACGCCTGAACCTCGAACCCAGGAGCTCCTGATGGCCAAAGTCCTCGTCCTGTACTACTCGACCTACGGTCACATCCAGCAGATGGCCAACGCGTTGGCCGAAGGCGCGCGCGGTGCCGGCGCCACGGTGGACGTCCGGCGCGTGCCCGAGACGGTGCCGGAGGACATCGCCCGCAAGGCCGGCTTCAAGCTGGACCAGGATGCGCCGCTGGCGAGCGTGGCCGAGCTGGAGCAGTACGACGCCATCGTCATCGGCGCGCCCACGCGCTACGGCCGCATGCCCTCGCAGATGGCGGCTTTCCTAGACCAGACCGGCGGCCTGTGGGCGCGCGGCGCGCTCCACGGCAAGGTCGGCGCGGCCTTCACCTCCACGGCCACGCAGCATGGCGGGCAGGAGACGACGCTGTTTTCGATCATCACCAACCTGCTGCACTTCGGCATGGTGGTGGTGGGCCTGCCGTACAGCTTCCAGGGCCAGATGCGGCTGGACGAGGTGGTGGGCGGCGCGCCCTACGGCGCCACCACCATCGCCGGCGGCGACGGCTCGCGCCAGCCCTCGCCCACCGAGCTCGACGGCGCCCGCTTCCAGGGCGAACTGGTGGCGAAGACGGCGGCCAAGCTGTTTGGGTGATGGCCCAGGCCGGTCCTGCACGGGTCGGCAATTTCACCCGCCATCAGAGAAAGATTGCCATCTCCACGCGGCGCATGACCTAAAGCTGTAGCACTTTGGGGCTCTAATTGCCCTTCGGCACTTGTCGTTGCAGTATTCCGTTCGTCCTGAGGTATTGAAGGACGAACGGCCATTGCTGTGGTGCTGCCATCGCAGCCTCGCGGATTCACACTCCAATACCTTGGCGTGAGTGGGCTGCTTCAATAGCGATGCGTAATTGGAATGAGTGAGCGGCACAGGACTGTGTGGTGAATGATGTCTGCCTGTTCAGCATCCACATGGCCACGGCCGTATGCGCCCGTCTCCGCAATTTCGCGGTGGCAAACATAGAAGTTGTTTGATGTTCATCGTGAGATTTGCCTCGGGTGCGCTAGCTTGTTCCTCTGGCCTGGTGGTGGAGGCGGATCTTGTTTTTCCATTTTTTCCATTTTGGGCGGCGCTTTGTTCTACTTGTCGATTGTATGTTTCAAGAAAAAGATTCGAAATCTTTTTATTTCTCAGGTAATCGTCCTGCTGGAAAATGTAGACGATTTTTCCTTCTTTTCGGTCCTCGCATCCGTCAATATATTGCAGCTTGAGTCTATTCAATTTGGGCGACAAAAATCTGCATTCCTGTTTGAGGTCTGTTTCTTTTCCTTCTAGGATTATATGGATTGCTGCTGGCCCTGCGGGAAACTTTTCATTCTGCGCGGCCTTGTTTTGCGCGGCGACGTTAAAGCTTGCGGCAACTGCAGTGATTGATACTGCCATGCTGAGGGTGGCTTGCAATGAAAATATGCTTTTCATGTCTTTCTCCTTTTTTGCCTTGGCTGCACTCCCTGTTGTTGGTTCAATATGTTTAAAAAGCTATGCTTAGGCGGGCGAAGGTAAACCGTTCGGGTGCGAAGCGCGGGTTTGCCTGGTCAATGTCCTGGAAGCGCAACCGCCTGTCGAACACGTTGCTGATACCCACTGTCAGCATTCCGGTGCGCTGCGGCAATCTGTACTTGACCAGCAGGTCGGTAATCCCGAACCGGTTCCTCTGCTCAAGCAAATCAGGGCCTCCAGAAAGAAATGCCAACTTCGAGCGCTGATCGACAAAACTGCTGTTTACTTGAAGGGCCAGATTGCCAAAGAAAAACGAAGCTCCGATCGGAATGCGGCGGGTAAAAATATCGATGAAGCCTGCGGGTGAAGTACCGGGGTACCACTGCGTATCTTCATGCTCATACCCGAGGCTCGCTGCAAACCAAGGCACAGGCGCAGCCGAAAGATAGATGCGATGAAATCTCTCCTTCTGGGGGCGGTCTTCCGGTATCGGCACCTTGAGATGTCTCGTGGTGAATTCTCCACCCCAGAACAGATTCGGGGATAACTTGTGATCCAGCGCGATACCTAAGCGCCGGGAAAAAGTCAAGTTGAAATCGTCGAAAAACTGATTGAATCCCGCAACCTGTGTCGGCTCTATAGTCTGATTGGCGATGAATGGTCGCTTCAATGTCTGGAGAAAAGCAGCCCTGATGGTGAGCGAAGGAGTTGGGTTGATGATGATTCCAGCTTTGGGATTTATTTTTCGGCGCTCAGCACCCAGTTCGCGCAGGTCTTCCATGCTGACGCCGAACTGCAATTGGTAGAACTGTTGCTTGAGATAAAGATACGAGTAGATGTTTCGTGCAAGTTTCTTGTCGGCTGTGAATATATCAAGAGGAGGAAATTCATAGATGTCGCTGTCGTAGGTGGAATGGTTGTGCGCGCGGGACGAGAAGTAGCTGCCCCCGGCGATGAAGGAAATTCCAGTGCCGTTGCCAAGAAATTGGACTTCGGCCGTCGAAGCTTCTGTGTGGCTTCGCCTCAGCTCCGAAAACTCACTCAATAGAGGATTTCCTCTGATCAGCTGATTCGTGAAGAAGGACTGTTGCTGGCGCTGGTGGATTCCAGAAAATATGGCCTGCAACTGCGGTGAGATAGTGAGATTGACGCCCAAGCGGATGCTGCGGGTTTCTGTGTCGTCTTGTTGCGTATAATAAGAATTGGGATCGTGTTCGTAGAATCTGGTTTTCCGGTTTATTGTCGCTTCCCTTGCCTCGATTTGGGCGTGTAATTTTTCTGAGAACGAGTGTTGTACAAAGGCGCTGTAGATATTGCGCCTCAATGCCGCATCCGGTCCGAAGCCGTCTGTGCGAAAGTGAAGCTGCCCCAGGCTGAACGAAGTGCGGTTCTGGATTCCCGATACCACCACTTGATCGCCATAAGTGTTCCTGCTGCCGACCATGCCATCCGCGTTAGCCCTGATCTGATTGGCCAGAAATGTCGGGTTGAACTCGTTGAAACCCGCCCGGGCCGGGCCGGCGTTGGGCAGAAAAAAGCTCTTGTCCTCCGCGAGCTGGGGTTGGATCGGTGAAATGCTGATTGGCTGCAGCAGCTGGGATTGCAGCAATTCGCTGACCCTGGCGATCTCATGGCGCGGCTCGGCCAAGTAGGCGTCGGAGAGAAAGCGGTGTGCCGATGCGCTGGTCGGGTCCGAAGCAACCGCCTGGCTGCCTTCCACCAGGGCCAGCCGGTTGAAGCCCAGATCGCCAAAGACGCGGGCCAGCGAGGCCCCGCGCGCCGCCAGGTCGCTGTCCAGCAGCAACCTGGACCGGTAGACCGCCCGGTTGTCGTTGAGCGCTATCGACTTCTCCAAGTCCTGCAGCGCCTGCACCGGCTGGTTCTCGCTCTGCTTGCGGATGGCGTCGTAGAAGAACGGCGTCGGGTCGTTCGGGTCCAGCGCCTTGGCCAGGTCGAACTGGCTGCCGGCGAGACCGCTTCGCTTCTCCTCGTAATAGGCCTTGCCCAGGTAGCTGCGGATGAGCGAGTTGAGCGGATCGAGGCTGGCCGCGATCTCGATCTCCTGGCGCCCCGCGCTGAGCTCGCCGTCGCGGATGCGCGCCAGGCCCAGTCCCAGCCGGGGCAGCGGATCAGCCTGGTCCAGCTCGATGGCCGTGCGGAACGCCTGCCGCGCGGCGGCGGTCTCGATGCGGGTCAGGTGCGCGAAGCCGAGCACGGTCTGCGTGCGCGCCAGGCCCGGTTCGAGGCCCGCGGCCTGCCGGGCGGCGGCCACGGCCGCATCCAGGTCACCCTGGGCCAGGCGCAATTCGGCGACGCGGGCCCAGGCGATCGCGTCGTCCGGCGCCACCTGCGTGGCCTGCTCGGCGCCGGCCAGCGCGGCCGGGATGTCGAAGCGCGCCTGCTGCGCGTAGGACAAGGCCAGGCGGGCAGCGGCCGAGCCCGGGGCGGATTGCACCGCCTCCTGCGCCAGCTCCAGGGCCCGCGCCCCCTCGTTGCGCACGACCGCGATGATGGCTTGCAAGGCCAGCGCCTCGGCCGAGCGCGGCTCGGCGGCGAGCGCACGCCCGATCTCCACCCGGGCCTCGTCCACCCGGCCCACCGACAGCAGCAGCTCGGCGCGGTAGATGCCGTGGCGCACGCTGCGCGCATCCGGCGGCACCGCGTCGAGCCGGGCGAAGGCCTCGCCGATGCGGCCGCGCCGCGCCAGGGCATCGGCCTCCTGCAGCGCCGCCTCGTCGCCCTGGCCGGGGATGATGATGCGGGGGTAGTAGAGCGCCCATTGGACGGCGTCCGCCGGACGCACCATGCGCTCGCGCCTGGGCGCGCTGTCGCGCGCCGCCAAGGCCATCTCGCCGCTGGACAGCGCCAGCGTTCCGAACTCGTTGCCTGCGGAAACCATCCCTTCGAACACCGCGACCTGCGCCGAATCCGTATCGGCGCGCACCAGGAACTCGGTGCCCTCCACGCCCGCATTGACGAACGGGGTGTGGACCCGGAATGGCGTCGGCGTGCGGGTGATGACGTTCAATGCGCCGCGCAACAACTGGATCAGCGAAATGCGGGCCCCGTCCTCGCCCAGCGTGAGCGTGGTGTCCTGGTCCAGGCGCAGGGTGCTCTCGTTGGCCAGGCGCAGCGCGGCGCGGCTGCGCGGACCGACACGCAGCGTGTCGCCGGGACACAACTCCGCGTCGCTATCAGCAGCCGACCACTGCGCGCTCCGGGCGCGTTGCAGCTCGACGCTACCCTGGATCGACACCAGGCGCGCCAGCGCGACCGCGCAATCCGCGGCCAGCGCCTCGCCAAGGAAGAGCAGGCCGGCCCAGGCCAGGCTCCATCGCAACAACGACCACCTTGCGACGCCGGCCACATGCCCGGTTCGGGATCCCAAGCGCTCATGCTTCATTGACAGGGCGGGCACGGCGTGGGCCGTGCCCGGTTTCGTTGGTAGAAGACCGCGCACCCGTTGGCCGGCGGAGCATATGCCGCTGTGCAGGCCCTGCCAACCGCGGCAGCTACTTCGTTGACATGCGCACGACGGCATCCCAGTCGGCTGGCGGCGGCTCAGCGGCCAGGCGCTGCGCGCGCGCCAGGTAGAAGCGGCTGGGCCCGTCGTCCGGAAACTCCTCCAGCAGCGTGGACCAGCGCGCCACGGCCTCGTCCCAGCGCCGCGCCTCGTAGGCCGCCAGCCCGGCGGCGAAGGCCGTGCACAGGCGGCGCCGCGCTGGTGAAGCTTCATGCTCCGGCCCCAGCAGTTCCCACAGCCGCAACGGCGTGGCCTTGCCGGCCAGCACGAAACTGCCCACGGGGCGGACCAGCAATCCGTCCAGCCCGGACACGAGCGCCTCGCTCACCAGCAGTTTCGTTCCAAGGTGTTTCGACAACGCCTCGATGCGGCTGGCCGTGTTGGCCGCGTCGCCGACCACCTGGTATTCGTGGTGCCGCGAGGCGCCCACGCGTGCCAGCGTCAGCGGCCCCCCGTGGACGCCGATGCGCGTGGGCAGCGGGGGCCACCCCGGCAGCATGGCCGGATCGCGCGTCAGCGAGGCAATCTCCCACGCGGCCAGGCACGCGGCGCGGCAGGCACCGGCGTCACAGCTGGGCGCCAGCCAGAACGCCAGCACGGCGTCGCCCACGATCTCGCCGACGCTGCCGCCGTGCTTCTCTATGGGCGGAAACACCAGCGCAAAGTAGTCGTTGAGCATGCGCGTGGCGTCGGTCGGCGTCAGTTGCTCGGTGATCGTGGTGAAGCCCTGGATGTCGGTCATGACGAAGGCGCCGAAGATCTCCTGCTCGACCGGCGCGACGCGGCGGATGCGGTGGAGCAGCTTGTCGACGACGGCCTGGGGCAGCAGGTCCTGCACCACGGCGCCGAGCCGCTGGCGCTCGCGCCGTTCCGTCAGGCCTTGCCACAGCACGCCGCCGAACAGCGCCAGGGGGGCCTGCACCAGCAGCGGCGCCACCAGCGGCAGCCACTGCGCCGTGGCCGAGAAGCGGTGCTGGGCCAGGGCCAGGTAGCCCGCGCTGGCCAGCGCCATCAGCGCCAGGGCATGGCGCGCGCGCGGCGCGGTGCAGAGCAGGCCGAGCAGCCCGCCCCAGGCCAGCAACAGGACGGATTGCGACGCGAGCGTCAGCGGCCGCGGCGCGCGATCCTCCAGCAGGTTGGCGAACGCGGTGGCGGCGATCTCCACGCCGCTGAGCGAGAGGCCGTCGGCGCGCGAGAAGACCGTCTGGTAGTCATCGCGGATGCGGTCCTGCTCCGAAGGATGCGCCGCCGAGACGCCGACGAAGACCGCCCGGTTCCTGAAAGTGTCACGCAGCCAGGCTGCTCCGGTGGCTCCCTGCTCGGCCGCCGCGAGGACCTCGTGGTAGCTGACCGTGCGCACGGTGCGGGGCGGGCCGTAGAAATCCAGGTACCGGGCCTCGGCACCGCCGGCCTGGCCGCGTTGCACGACCTGCTGCAACGGGTTCCCGGCCGCGTGGACCTGCAGGGCCAGCACGGGCAGCGTCGCGGCCCCATCCGCGCCGGGCCTGTACAGCCAGTAGCCATGCACGCGCTCGGCCTTGGGCAGCGGGAAGGGGCCGTGCGCCGCCGCCGCATCGGCCAGCCACGGCAGGGGCTTGAGCCGCTGCTCCACGTTCAATGGGCCGCCCCCGGTGCCCTGCTGCTCCAGGAAGTCGAGCAGCACCACGTTGCCCGCGTGCGCCATGGCCGCCGCGAAGCGGACGTCGTCATCGGGATTGCGGGCCCGTGTCGCAAACAGCAGGTCGAAGGCGACGACGCGCGTGCCGGCCTGGGCAAGCACCTCCACCAGGCGCGCATGCAACGAACGGGGCCACTCCGCCGGCCTGAGGGGCTGGCCGAGCGCCTGGGCCGAGGGCTGGTCGATCGCCACGACGACGACATCGGCCGGCGGCAGGCGCGGCCCGCGCAGGTGGAACAGGGTCGAGAGCCCGGCGTTCTCCTCCAGCCCGGGCGCCCAGGGGCTCATCGCCGCCAGGATGCCGGCCAGCGCCACCAGCATCCCCAGCCCCAGCGCCCGGCGCAGGCATTCCGCTGCGCGTTCGCACAGTGCCGCGTTCAAGCGCAGGTCCATATCCGACCTTTCGACCGCTTGTGCCTTGCCGCCATACCAGCTGGCCGAGTATCTGCCTCCTGCTTTGCAGGGATTCAAAAGGCGCTGACGGACATCAGGCCATCAGGCCGGTCCGGGCAGGCGGCGGGACCCAGGAACAAGTTCGTGCCCGGCCCGGCTTTCATCAAGTGACTTTGGTTGAGCAGTCCGGTATGGGGCCTTGGGCGGAAAAAGGCTCGCGCAAATCATCCGGCGTCCTGGCGGGGCCGGCCTGCGGGGTCCCGCTCAACGGCCGCGCAGCCGCGCCAGCAGCCCGGCGGTGGAAGCGTCCAGCCCGGCCGTCTCGCCCGTCCCCAGCCGCGGCAGCAGGTCGCCGGCCAGCGCCTTGCCCAGCTCCACGCCCCACTGGTCGAAGCTGTTGAGTCCCCACAGCGCCCCGCTGGTGAAGACGCGGTGCTCGTACAGCGCGATCAGCGCGCCCAGCGCCGAGGGCGTGAGCCGCTCCAGCAGCAGCGTGGTGCTGGGGCGGTTGCCGGGGAAGGTTCTGTGCTGCGCCAGCACCCGCGCATCCAGCGTCTCCGACGCCGTCGGCGCCTTCTCCTGCAGCGCCTGCCGGGCCGTCTTGCCGATCATCAGCGCCCGGCTCTGCGCCAGGCCGTTGGCCAGCAATTTCTCGTGCAGCCCCGGCAGCGCGTGCGTGGGCTCTTTCACCAGGATGAACTCGACCGGGATCACGTCCGTGCCCTGGTGCAGCATCTGGAAGTAGGCGTGCTGGCCGGTGGTGCCGGGCTCGCCCCACACCACCGGGCTGGTGCCGAAGGGCAGCAGTTCGCCATCCCCATCGACGCGCTTGCCGTTGGACTCCATCTCCAGCTGCTGCAGGTAGGCCGGCAGGCGTTTCAGACCCTGGTGGTAGGGCGCGACGCTGCGGCTCGTGAAACCGTGGAAGTTGCGGTACCAGACATCGATCAGGCCCAGCAGCACCGGCAGGTTGCGCTCCAGCGACTCACTGGCGAAATGCCGGTCCATGGCGTGCGCGCCGGCCAGCAGCGCGCGGAAGTGCTCCGCGCCCAGCGCGATGGCGATGGGCAGCCCGATGGCGCTCCACAGCGAATAGCGCCCGCCCACCCAGTCGCGGAAGCCGAAGGTGGTGCTGATGCCGAACTCGGCCGCCGCGCGCACGTTGGTGGTGGTGGCGGCGAAGTGGCGCGCCAGATCCGTGCCGCCCTGGGCCAGGAACCAGGCCTTGGCTGCCTCGGCATTGGCCATGGTCTCCTGCGTCGTGAAGGTCTTGCTTGCCACGATGAACAGCGTCTCCTCCGGGCGGAGGCGGCGCAGCACCGGCGCGAGGTCGTGGCCGTCCACGTTGCTGACGAAGTGGAAATCGAGGCCCGCGTGCACGAAGGCGTCCAGCGCCGGCAGCACCATCTGCGGCCCCAGGTCGCTGCCGCCGATGCCGATGTTCACCACGTGGCGGATGCGTCCGTCGGCGCGCACCTGCTCGGCGTAGGCCAGCATCGCGTCCAGCGTGGCGTGCACCTCGTCGGAAAAGGGACCTTCTCCGCGCGGCGCGCGCAGCGCGGTGTGCAGCACGGCGCGGCCCTCGGTGTGGTTGACCGGTGCGCCGGCGAGCATCGCGTCGCGCCGGGCTTCCAGGCCGCACTGGCGCGCCAGCTCCAGCAGCAGCGCCAGCGTGCGCTCCTCGACGAGGTTCTTCGACAGGTCGGCGAAGACCTCCGGCGCCTGCAGGCTCAGGCGCCCGAAGCGGCCCGGGTCCTGCGCGAAGGCCTCGCGCAGGTCGAAGCCGTGGCGGTGCTGCCTGAAATGCGCACTCAGTGCGGACCAAGCGGCGGTGCGGTCGCAACGGGGGAAATCCATGGGCATGTCCTTGCGGAGGCGGTCGTTCAGAAGATGAAGCCGGTGTGCACGAAGCGCGAGTGGTGCTCCTCGACGATGGCGTTGAGCAGCTGCTTGTTGGCCTCGGTCTGCCTGGCGGCCACCATCGAGCGGATGGAGAAGGCGCGCAGCGCGTCGCTGACGGAGAGCGTGCCTTCGGCCGAGTCCTTGCGGCCGGCAAACGGAAACACGTCCGGCCCGCGCTGGCACTGCGAGTTCAGGTTGACGCGGCAGACCTGGTTGACCAGCGGGTCGATCAACGCACCCAGCCGCGCCGGGTCACTGCCGAAGAGGCTGACCTGCTGGCCGTGCTCGGAGGTGACCACGTACTGCAGCGCCTCCTCGATGTCCTCGAAGTCCGCCACCGGCACCAGCGGGCCGAACTGCTCCTCGCGGTAGAGCTTCATGCCCTCGCGCACCGGGTACACCAGCGCGGGGCGGTAGAGCGTGGCGCAGGACTCGCCGCCGCCGGCATTGATCACCCGCGCACCCTTGTCCCGCGCGTCGCGCAGCGCCTCGTCCATGTAGGCGGTGCGGTGCGGGCCGGGCAGCGGCGTGATCTGCACGCCGTCCTCCCAGGGCATGCCGATCTTCAGGGCATCGATGGCCGCGCTCAGGCGCTGCAGGAAGGGCTGCACGATGGAACGGTGCACCAGCAACATCTTCAGCGCCGTGCAGCGCTGGCCGTTGAAGGACAGCGCGCCGGCCACGCACTCGCGCACCGCGAGGTCCAGGTCCGCGTCGGGCAGCACGATGGCGGCGTTCTTGGCGTCCAGCCCCAGCACCGCGCGCAGCCGGTGCGAGCGCGGGTGCTGCTTCTTGAGGTGGTCGGCCACCTTGCTGGAGCCGATGAGCGCCAGCACGTTCACCTGCCCCGAGGCCAGCAGCCGCGGCACCGCCACCGCGCCGGGGGCGTAGAGGGTGTTGACCACGCCCGGCGGGAAGGCGCTCCTGAAAGCCTCCAGCAGCGGCGCGAACAAAAGCGTCCCGTACTGCGGCGGCTTGAACACCACGGTATTGCCCATGAGCAGGGCCGGGATCAGCGTGGCGAAGGTTTCATTCAACGGGTAGTTGTAGGGCCCCATGCACAGCACCACGCCCAGCGGGGTGCGGCGGATCTGGCCGATGAAGCCCTCGGCCTGCGCGAAGCGGGAGCTGTCGTTGTCCAGGTTCTTCAGCGCGGCCAGGGTGGCCTCGATGTACTCCAGCGTGCGATCGAACTCCTTGCGCGAGTCGGCCAGGCTCTTGCCGATCTCCCACATGATCAGCCGCACCACGGTGTCGCGCTGCGCGGCCATGCGGCGAACGAAATCCTGCATGCAGGCGATGCGCTGGGCCGTGCTCATGGTGGGCCACTCGCCGCGGCCGTGGTCCCAGGCGCGCACGGCCGCGGCCAGGGCCTGGTCGCTTTCTTCCACGCCCATCACCGGCACGCTGCCGATCTCGAGCTGCGCCACGCGGCCGTCGGCCTGGCGCACGCACACCGGCGACAGCACGGTGCGGCACTCGCCGCGCCAGGGCACGAGTTCGCCGCCGACCACGGACTCGCGCTGGTGGATGGGCGCGGGCAGGCGGTGCGCCTCGGGAATCCGGTCGGCGCCGGGGAAGAGGGCTTGCAGGGTGGGGTCCATGGTGTGTGCTCCTGTTGTCCGCGGGGGGACGGGGCTTGGGCGCGCGCCGCGGATACGGGCGCCTTGCGGGATCGGCCGCCGGCAGGCGGCGGCCCGGGGGTTCACTGCTCCTCGGCCCAGCTGAACCCGTCTCTGGCCACCAGCGCGCTGGCGCTGGCCGGGCCCCAGCTGCCCGCGGCGTAGGGGCGCGGGCCCAGCCCGGCGGCGTCGTCCTCGCGCCAGGCCTGCAGCACGGGCTCGACCCAGCGCCAGGCCTCCTCCTGCTCGTCGCTGCGCACGAACAGGTTGAGCCGGCCGTGGATGGCCTCCAGCAACAGCCGCTCGTAGGCGCCGACGCGGTCCTCGAGGAAGGCCTTGTCGAAGTCCAGGTCCAGGCTCACCGGCGCCAGCGTCTCCAAGCCCGAAGCGCCCTTGGCGGCGAGCAGGTGCAGCTCCAGCCCGTCCTCGGGCTGCAACTTGATGACGAGCTTGTTGGCCGGGTGCGGGCCCGGAAAGATCGGGTGCGGCACGGCGCGGAAGTTCACGACGATGTACGCGCTGCCCGCCGCCAGCCGCTTGCCGGTGCGCAGGTAGAAGGGCACGCCGGCCCAGCGCCAGTTCCGCACCTCGGTGCGCAGCGCCACGAAGGTTTCGCACCTGCTGTGCGCGGGCACGCTGCCCTCCTCGGTGTAGCCGGGCACGGCGCGGCCCTGGCACACGCCGGCGCGGTACTGGCCGCGCACCACGTCGCGCCGGGCGCTGTGGGCGTCAAAAGGCTTGAGCGCCTGCAGCACCTTGAGCTTTTCGTTGCGGATGGCATCGGCCTCGTGGCGCGCCGGGGGCTCCATCGCGATCATGGTCAGCAGCTGCAGCGCGTGGTTCTGGACCATGTCCCGCAAAGCGCCGGTGCGGTCGTAGAAGTCGCCGCGCGTGCCCACGCCCAGCGACTCGGCCAGCGTGATCTCGATGCTGGCGATGCTCTCGCGCCGCCACAGCGGCTCGAAGAGGGCGTTGCCGAAGCGCAGCGCGGTGAGGTTCTGCACCGCGGACTTGCCCAGGTAGTGGTCGATGCGCAGCGCCTGGCTCTCGCTGAACACGGCGCCCACGGCGCGGTTGATGGCGCGCGCGCTCTCCAGGTCGTGGCCCAGGGGCTTTTCCAGCACCACGCGCACCTCGGGACCGTTGAGGCCCACGGCGCCCAACTGCTCGCAGATCTGCGGGAACAGGTGCGGGCTGGTGGCGAGATAGAACACCACCGTGCCGGCCGGGCCGTCGCCGCGGCCGTCCTCGGCCTTCGGCTTGGCGATCCACTGCTGCAGGCGCCGGTAGTGCTCAGGCTGGGACAGGTCCACCTGCAGGTAGTGCAGCAGCGCGGCGAAGCCGTCGAAGGCCTCGGCGGAAGGTCGCGTAGGCCCTTCCAGGTCGTTGAAGCGCTGCTGCAGCCAGCCGCGGTAGCCGGCGCTGTCCAGCGGCTCGCGCGACACCGCCAGGATGCGGCCGCCCGCGGGCAGGGAGCCGTGGCGCCAGGCCTGGAACAGCGCCGGCATGAGCTTGCGCCAGGCCAGGTCGCCGGTGCCGCCGATGAGAACGAGATCGAAGGACATGGAGTTTCCGAGGGGCTGGGTCGAAGGGCGGGCCAGCGCCGGCCCGGGCGGGTGTCGGTTCATTTGAAACCGGAAGCCAAATCGGTTTGAATCGAGGCCGTCCGGAACCGCTGCCGAGCTGGGGGCGGCTTCCGGCTGCGCCGAGGGTTCAGGCTGGCCGGGGGAGGAAGCTCAGCGCAGCTCCGCCGCGCGCGGCAGGTCGGCGCCGCGGCGCGAGCAGGTCAGGGCCGCGGCGCGTGCGGCGAAGCGCAGTGCCTGCTCCAGCCGCGGGCGCTCCAGCGCCGCCAGCGTGGCCGCGCTCAGCGCGTCGCAGTCACCCAGCGCCGACAGCAGCGCGGCCTGGAAGGTGTCGCCGGCACCCACGGTGTCCACCACCACCGTGGCGGGCGCCTGCACCTGCAGCCGCTCGCCGCGCCGGAAGGCCAGCGCACCCTCGGCGCCGCGCGTCACCACCACCAGCGCGCAGCCGGCGGCGAGCCAGGCATCGGCCACGGCCTGCGGCGGGCGGTTGGGGTAGAGCAGGCTCAGGTCTTCGTCGCTGACCTTGATGAGGTCCGCCTGGCGCGCCATGCCCTCCACCGTCTCGCGCCAGCGCGCCAAGTCGGGTTCCACGTTCAGGCGCACGTTCGGGTCGTAGGCGATCAGGCGCCGGCCGCGCTCGGCCGCGGCCAGGGCACGCAGGGTGCTCGCGCTGGGCTCCACCACCATGGCGTAGGAGCCGAAATGCAGTGCCCGCACCCCGGCCGGCAGCTCGCGCAGGTGTTGCGGCTGCAGCAGCCGGTCGGCGCAGCCCGTGCCGTGGAAGGCGTAAGCCGGGGCGCCGCTCTCGTCCAGCCCCACCAGGCTCAGCGTGGTGGGCGCGTTCAGCCGCGCGATCCAGCGCGTGTCCACGCCCTCTTCGCGCAGCGCGCGCATCAGCCGCTCGCCCAGGAAATCGGTGGACACCGCGCTCAGGAAACCCACCTCGCGGCCCAGCCGCGCCAGGCCCCGCGCCACGTTGAAGGGCGAGCCGCCCACGCGCGCATCCAGCGCCACCCCTTCGGTGCTGTCGCCCGCGCTGAACACGTCCATCAAGGCCTCGCCACACACCATGAACATCGCTTTTCTCCTGCCAAACGGCGCATCCAAAGCGCCTTTGCCTGCCCGCCATGCTGCCGCCAAGCGACGCGCCGCGACAGCGGGTTTTCCATTAATCAATCAGCTTGATTTATTAAACAGCGTGGACGAGACTTCTCCCACACCCCGGACGCCGACAGCAGCGCTACCGCGGGCGTCCCCAAGGAGACATGCATGCTGAAGCGAACAGCCCTCGCGGCCCTGAGCGTGGCGGCGCTCTCGGCCACCGCGGCGCCGCCGGTGGTCGGCCTGATCACCAAGACCGAAACCAACCCCTTCTTCGTGAAGATGAAGGAAGGCGCGGCTGCTGCCGCCAAGGCGCAGGGCGCCGTGCTGCTGACCGCCGCCGGCCGCACCGACGGCGACAACCTGGGCCAGGTGGCGGCGCTGGAGAACATGGTGGCGGCCGGGGCCAGGACGATCCTGATCACGCCCAGCGACGCCAAGGCCATCGTGCCGACGCTGCGCCGCGTGCGCGCCAAGGGCGTGCAGGTGATCGCGCTGGACAGCCCGACCGACCCGCTGGAGGCCACGGACGCGCTGCTGGCCACCGACAACTACAAGGCTGGTGTGCTCATCGGCCAGTACGCGCGCTCGGCGCTCGATGGCCGCAAGCCCGTCATCGCCACGCTGGACCTGTTCCCCGGCCACCCGGTGGGGGCGCAGCGCCACAACGGCTTCCTGCAGGGCTTCGGCCTGAAGAGCCTGGACATCAACAGCAAGCTGCTGGCGCAACCGTCCGAGGTGGTGTGCATGGCCGACAGCTACGGCGACCAGGCCAAGGGGCAGACCGTGATGGAGAACTGCCTGCAGAAGAACCCGGACATCAACCTCGTCTACGCCATCAACGAGCCCGCCGCGGCCGGCGCCTACCGGGCGCTGCGCGCCGCGGGCAAGGACAAGGGCGTGGTCATCGTCTCGGTGGACGGCGGCTGCCAGGGCGTGCGCGACGTGGGCGCCGGGGCCATTGCCGCCACCTCGCAGCAGTACCCGCTGCGCATGGCCGCCATGGGCGTGGAGGCGGGCATCGAGTACGCCCGCAGCGGCCGGAAGCTCTCCGGCTTCACCGACACCGGCGTGAACCTGATCACCGCCCGTCCCGTGGAAGGCGTCGCCAGCCTCGACGTCGCCAAGGGCCTTGAACTCTGCTGGGGAAAGAAATGAGCCTTGCCTTGAACACCTCGACCTTCGGCGCCAAGTCCGCGCGCCACCTGCCGCCGCTGGCGGCGCTGGGGCCGCTGCTGGCCCTGCTGGCCGCCTGCGCCTTCTTCGCCACGCAGAGCGACCGCTTCCTCACCGGCGCCAACCTGGCGTTGATCCTGCAACAGGTGATGGTGGTGGGCGTGATCGCCATCGGCCAGACGCTGATCATCCTCACCGCCGGCATCGACCTGAGCTGCGGCATGGTGATGGCGCTGGGCGGCATCGTGATGAGCAAGTTCGCCACCGAGCTGGGCCTGCCGCCGGCCGCGGCCGTGGCCTGCGGGCTGGCCGTCACCAGCGCCTTCGGCCTGCTCAACGGCCTGCTGGTGACCAAGGTGAAGCTGCCGCCCTTCATCGTGACGCTGGGCACCATGAACATCGCCTTCGCGATCACGCAGTTGTATTCGCAGTCGCAGACCATCACCGACCTGCCGCCGTCCATGATCGCCCTGGGCGACACCTTCAGCCTGGGCGGCACCTCGATGGCCTGGGGCGTGCTGCTGATGCTGGCGCTGTACGGCATCACCTGGTTCGCGCTGAAGGAGACGGCGCGCGGGCGCCATGTCTATGCCGTAGGCAACAACCCCGAGGCCACGCGGCTGACCGGCATCCCGACGCAGCGCGTGCTGCTGGGCGTGTACGCGCTCGCGGGCCTGTTCTACGGGCTGGCGGCGCTGCTGTCGGTGGGCCGCACCGGCGTGGGCGACCCCAACGCGGGACAGACCGAGAACCTGGACGCCATCACCGCCGTGGTGCTGGGCGGCACCAGCCTGTTCGGCGGGCGCGGCGCGGTGCTGGGCACGCTGGTGGGCGCGCTGATCGTGGGCGTGTTCCGCAACGGCCTGACGCTCATGGGCGTGTCCTCGATCTACCAGGTGCTCGTCACCGGCATCCTCGTCATCCTGGCCGTCGCGGCCGACCAGCTTTCGCACAAGGGAGCGCGCTGATGGAAACGCTGACCCGACCCACCCCCGCCACCCGTCCGGCTGCCGCCACCGCGCCGCTGGTGATGCAGGCCCGCGGCCTGATCAAGCGCTACGGCCAAGTCACGGCCTTGGACGGCGCCGACTTCGAGCTGCGTGCGGGTGAAATCCTGGCCGTGATCGGCGACAACGGCGCCGGCAAGTCGTCCCTCATCAAGTGCCTGTCGGGGGCCTCGATTCCGGACGAGGGCGAGATCCTGCTCGACGGCCAGCCGGTGCGCTTCGGCAGCCCCATTGACGCGCGCCGCGCCGGCATCGAGACCGTGTACCAGGACCTGGCCGTGGCGCCGGACATGACGATTGCCGAGAACCTGTTCCTGGGCCGCGAGCTGCGGCTGCCGGACTGGCGCGGCAAGGTGCTGCGCATGCTGGACAAGAAGACCATGCTGGAGCAGAGCGTCGAGCGCCTGAACGACCTCAAGGTCGGCATCCGCTCCATGACGCAGCCGGTGTCCACGCTCTCCGGCGGCCAGCGCCAGTGCGTAGCGGTGGCGCGCGCCGCCGCCTTCGCCCGGCATGTGGTGATCATGGACGAGCCCACGGCGGCGCTGGGCGTGAAGGAAGGCAACATGGTGCTGGAGCTGATCCGGCGCGTGCGCGACCGCGGCCTGCCGGTGGTCCTCATCAGCCACAACATGCCGCATGTCTTCGAGATTGCCGACCGCATCCACGTCGCGCGGCTGGGCCGGCGCGCCGCGGTGCTCGACCCGAAGAAGATCAGCATGAGCGACACGGTGGCCGTGATGACCGGCGCCATGCGGCCGGAGGAGATCCCGCCCGAGTGCCTGGCCCATTGAGACCCGCAACCCTCTGAAGGAGAAGCCTTGACCACGGACCTGCTTGACCGGAGCGCCCCGGCGCCGCGCCTGAAGCCGCGCGGCTCCAGCCAGGGGGGCCTGCGCCAGTACAACGAGCGCGTGGTGCTGCACGCGATCCGGCTGCACGGCGCGCTGCCGGGCGCCGACCTGGCGCGCCTGACCGGGCTGACGGCGCAGACCGTGTCGCAGATCAGCAAGCGGCTGCTGGAGGAGGGGCTGCTGGTCAAGGGCGAGCCGGTGCGCGGCAAGGTGGGCCAGCCCTCGGTGCCGCTGGGCCTGCGCCCCGACGGCGCCTTCGCCGTGGGCGTGCACGTGGGCCGGCGCAGCCTGGACCTGGTGCTGGTGGATTTCGTGGGCGCGGTGCGCGAGCGCTGGACGCTGGAGCACGACTTTCCCGATCCGGAAACGGTGCTGGCCGAGATCGAGCGCCGGCTGAAGTCCATCCGCCGCAAGCTCGGCCCCGAGGGCAGCGAGCGCATCACCGCCATCGGGCTGGCGGCCCCGCAGTCCATGGGCGGCTGGGCCTCGCTGCTGGGCGTGGACCCGGCGCAGGCCGCGCGCTGGAGCGGCATCGAGCTGCACGAGGAGGTGGCGCGGCGCACCGGGCTGCCGGTGCAGGCGCTCAAGGACACGGCCGCCGCCTGCGTGTCCGAGCTGGTGGCCGGGCGCGGCCACAGCGTGCACAGCTTCCTGTACCTGTTCGTGGACACCCTCATCGGCGGCGGGCTGGTGCTCGACAGCCGGCTGCGCGCCGGGCTGCACGGCAACGCCGGCGCGGTGGGCTCGCTGCCGCTGGGGTTGGCGGGCGCGGGTGCGTCGATGCCGGCGCAACTGCTCAGCGTGGCCTCGCTGCTGGGCCTGGAGCAGCGCTGGCGCCAGGCCGGGCTGGCGGCCGACGCGCTGGCCCAGGGCCAGGCGCTGCAGGCGCCGTGGCGCGAGCACACCGAGGCTTGGCTGCAGCAGGCGGGGCGGGCCATCGCCATGGCGGCGAATGCGGCCACCTGCCTGCTGGACCTGGAGGGCGTGATCGTGGATGGCGCCTTCGACCGCGAGCTGCTGCAGGCGCTGCTGCGCGCGGTGGAGCAGGCGATGGCGCTTTACAGCTGGGAAGGCGTGGCGCGGCCACAGCTGGCGGCCGGCACCATCGGCGCCGACGCGCGCGCCATCGGCGCGGCGCTGCTGCCGCTGTACGCCAACTTCGCGCCGGACCGCGACCTGTTTCTCAAGATCGACGGCTGAGCGCTTCGGGCAAGGCAGGCGTCACAGGGACAGCAGCATGGCGGTGGCGATGTCCTCAACCCCGGTGCGCGACGGGCCCGTCCGTGTCCCCCGGCGCGATCACCGGTTGCGCCAGCTGGTGCAGCTTGTCCACCGGCTCGCCGGCCAGCAGGTTGAGCACCAGCTGCGCGATGGCGCGGCCGCTTTCCACGCCGGTGGGCTGCTCCACCGAGGTGACGCGGTAGGGCAGCGGCAGGTCGGCGGGCACGCCGTCGTAGACGATCAGCGACGGCCCGCCCCGGCCCGGCTGCCAGCCGCTTTCCATGAGCGCGCGCAGCGTCCCCACGCCGCTGAGGTTGTTGTCCACCAGCAGCGCCGTGGGCCCTTCGGGCAGCGCCAGCAGGCGGCGCGTGGCCTCATAGGCGCCGTGGCGGTCCAGCGGCACCTCCACCACCAGCGCCGGGTCGGGCTCCAGGCCGGCGGCGCGCATCGCCGCCAGGTAACCCGCGTGGCGCTGCGCGGCGAAGGTCATGCTCACGGGCGCATGGATCAGCGCGATGCGCCGGTGCCCGAAGCCCAGCAGCCGCTCGGTCGCCAGCCGCGCGCCGGCCTCGTTGTCGAAATCGAACCAGGCATAGGGCATGGCGCTGTCCGTGCGCCCGTAGGCCACGAAGGGGAACTTGCGCTGCTGCAGGAAGCGGATGCGCTCGTCCGCCAGCCGCGTGTTGGCCACGATCAGGGCATCGACGCTGCGCGCGCTGGTCAGGCGGCGGTAGCTGTCCAGCTCGGTGGCCGGGCGCGCCGCCGCGATCATCAGCTCCATGCCGGCCTCGGCCAGCCCGTCCGACAGCCCGCCCATCACCTCCACGAAGCGCGGATCGCCCAAGCCGCTGTCGCCGAAGGGATAAATGATGCCCACCGCCTCGGCCCGGCCCGTGGCCAGCCGCCGCGCCGTGGTGTCGGGCTGGTAGCCCGAAGCCCGGGCCGCCTCCAACACGCGTTGGCGCGTCACCGGGCTGACATCCGAATAACCCCCCAGCGCCCGCGACACCGTCGTCTGCGACAGGCCCAGCGACTGGGACAGCACTTTGAGATTCACCTTCAAGGCCATGCCTCCTGCGAGCTTCGGTTCTGGTTCGTGCACCGTGCGTTACACGGCATCTAAAGCGGTTTGGATCGTAGCACGCTGATCTGGAATCCTGCGGCGGCCAAGGGCGGAACACTGAGCACTACGGGTAAATACCATGCTTTATCCAAAGCGCTTTGACTACCCTAGAGATGCATTCAAAGCGCTTTGGGTCAAGGCATTTGAAAGATCGAAGGCCGGTGTCGGGCCGAGCGGCACGTACGGACGAGGAGCTCACATGGACGCAGTACCGGTCATGGGCGAGGGCGACGACAGCCTGCTGGCGCTGGTGGACTTCAAGTGGCTGATGGCCGGCCTGGGCTGGCGCATCGACCTCACGCGCCTGTGCCGCGATGCCGGCTACCTGGGCGACTGTGCCCGCCTCGGACTGTCCAGCGAGTCCTCCCTGTTGCGCCGCTGCAGCGCCGAGCTGCTGCGCCGGCATCCGGCCGCCCAGGCCTGCGGCGCCTGAGCGCCGCGCCCGCCGCCGCGGCGCCCTTGCCGCGGTGCCCACCGATGTTCCTTCACCCCACCGAAAAGGCAGGCCACCGTGCCTGAAGCCCAGATGCGCCGTCAACGACAAGCCAAGATCGTCGCGACCCTCGGTCCGGCCAGTTCTTCCCTCGACACCATCCGCGCGCTGTTCGAGGCCGGCGCGGACGTGTTCCGCCTCAACTTCAGTCACGGCAGCCATGCCGACCACTGCGAGCGCGTGGCGCTCATCCGCCGCGTGGAGCAGGAGACGGGGCGCCCGATCGCGATCCTGCTCGACCTGCAGGGTCCGAAGCTGCGCATCGGCCGCTTCGCTGCCGGCCCCGTCGCGCTGGAGGCCGGGGCCGCGTTCCGCCTGGACCTGGACCCGGCGCCGGGCGACGCGACCCGCGTGAGCCTGCCGCACCCGGAAATCTTCGCCGCGCTGGAGCCCGGCGCCGAGCTGCTGCTCGACGACGGCAAGCTGCGCCTGCGGGTGCAGGACTGCGGCCTGGATCACGCCCACACGCGCGTCGTGACCGGCGGGGCGCTGTCCGAGCGCAAGGGCGTGAACGTGCCCGGCGTGCTGCTGCCGATCTCGGCGCTCACGGCCAAGGACCGCCAGGACCTGGACTTCGGCCTCGGCCTGGACATCGACTGGGTGGCGCTGTCCTTCGTGCAGCGGCCCGAGGACATGCAGGAGCTGCGCGCGCTGGTGCGGGGGCGCGCCGCGATCCTGGCCAAGCTGGAGAAGCCGGCGGCGATCGAGCGCCTGGACGCCATCGTCGAGCAGTCCGACGCGGTGATGGTGGCGCGCGGCGACCTGGGCGTGGAGCTGCCGGCCGAAGCCGTGCCGCGGCTGCAGAAGAGCATCGTGCGCGCCTGCCGGCGCAGCGGCAAACCGGTGATCGTCGCGACTCAGATGCTGGAGTCGATGGTGAACGCCCCGGTGCCCACCCGCGCCGAGGCCTCGGACGTGGCCACCGCCGTCTACGACGGTGCCGACGCGGTGATGCTGTCGGCGGAGTCGGCCTCGGGCCATTACCCGGTGGAGGCGGTGGCGATGATGGACCGCGTCATCCGGGAGGTCGAATCCGACCCGTACTACCGCACCGTCATCGACGCCTCGCACGTGGCGCCGGTGGCCGGCGTGGCCGATGCCATCTGCACCTCGCTGCGGCAGGCGGCCGACCTGATTCCCATCGCCGCGCTGGTCACCTACACGCGCTCCGGCGCCACCAGCCTGCGCGCCGCGCGCGAGCGCCCGGTGGCGCCGGTGCTGGGCATCACGCCGCACCTGCCCATGGCGCGGCGGCTGGCGCTGGCCTGGGGCGTGCACGCCGTGCATGTGGGCGAGGGCATCCACGACGTGGCCGGCATGGTCGAGACCGCCCGCGCCGTGGCGCGCGCGCAGGGCTTCGCCGCGCCGGGCGCCCCCATCGCCATTGCCGCCGGCATGCCCTTCGGCACGGCCGGCACCACCAACCTGCTGCACATCACGGAGGCCTGATCCCATGCATCAACTCGTTCTCCTGCGCCACGGCGAATCGGTCTGGAACCAGGAAAACCGCTTCACCGGCTGGACCGACGTGCCACTCAGCGAGCAGGGCCTGGCCGAGGCGCGCGCAGCCGGCCAGTTGCTCAAGGCACGCGGCTTCGACTTCGACCTGGCCTTCACCTCGGTGCAGAAGCGCGCCATCAAGACGCTGTGGACCGTGCTGGAAGAGATGGACCGCATGTGGGTTCCCGTCCAGCCGAGCTGGCGCCTGAACGAGCGCCACTACGGCGCGCTGCAGGGCCTGAACAAGGCGCAGACCGCGGCGCGGTTCGGCGAAGCACAGGTGCAGCGCTGGCGCCGCGCCTACGACGAGCCGCCGCCGGCGCTGGAGGCCGGCGATCCGCGGCACGAGGCCGGCGACCCGCGCTATCGCGAGCTGGGCGGGGCCGTGCCGCGCACCGAATGCCTCAAGGACACGGTGGAGCGCGTGCTGCCGTACTGGCGCGACACCCTTGCGCCGGCGCTGCGCGGCGGCCGGCGCGTGATCGTCGCCGCGCACGGCAACAGCCTGCGCGCGCTGATCAAGATCCTGGACGGGGTGTCGGACGCGGCCATCGCCGAGCTCAACCTGCCCACCGGGCAGCCGCTGGTCTACGAGCTCGACGCCGGGCTGCGGCCGCTGCGCCACGGCTACCTCGGCGACGCCGCCGCGATCGAGGCCTCCCTGCGCGCGGTGGCGGCCCAGGGCCGGGCCGCCACCTGAGCGTCGCCATGGCGCACATCCCTGGAGACTTGCCGGCCGCCGCGGGAGCGTCCGCGGCGCACCGCATCGTCATCGTCGGCGGCGGCGCCGCCGGGCTGCAACTCGCCACGCTGCTGGGCGACGGGCTCGGCCGCCGGGGCCGGGCCGAGGTCACGCTCATCGACAAGCAGCGTTCGCATGTCTGGAAGCCGCGGCTGCACGAGATCGCGGCCGGCTCCATGGACCCGGGCCTGCACGAGGTGGACTACCTGGCGCAGTCGCACCGCCACCACTTCCGCTACCGCATCGGCGAGCTGACAGGGCTGGACCGGGCGCGGCGCGAGGTCCGGGTCGCGGCCTTCATCGATGGCGAGGGGCGCCAGGTCACGCCGGCACGCCGCTTCGGCTACGACACGCTGGTGCTGGCGCTGGGCAGCCAGAGCAACGACTTCGGCACCCCGGGCGTGAGCGAGCATGCGCTGAAGCTGGAGTCGCCCGCGGACGCGCGGCGCTTCCACCAGCGGCTGGTGAACGCCTGCATCCGTGCCCATGCCCAGCCGCAGCCGCTGCGGCCCGCGCAGCTGCAGGTGGTGATCATCGGCGCCGGCGCCACCGGCGTGGAGCTGGCGGCGGAGCTGCACCGCAGCACGCGCGAGCTGGTGGCGCACGGGCTGGACCGCATCGACCCGGACCGGCACATCCGGCTGCACCTGATCGAGGCCGCGGACCGCGTGCTGCCCGCGCTGGCGCCGCGCCTGTCGCAGGCCGCGCAGGCGCTGCTGGAGCGCCAGGGCGTGCAGGTGCACACCGGGACGCGGGTGGCGCAGGTGCTGCCCGAGGGCGTGCGGCTGGCCGACGGCCGGCCCATCGCCGCCGAGCTGGTGGTGTGGGCCGCGGGCGTGCGGGCGCCCGAGGTGCTGAAGGACCTGGGCGGCCTGGAGAGCACCCGCATCAACCAGCTGCGGGTGCGGCCCACGCTGCAGGCCACGCGCGACGATCATGTCTTTGCCCTGGGCGACTGCGCCGCCTGCCCCTGGCCGGCGGCCGGCCCGGACGCCCTGGTGCCGCCGCGCGCACAGGCGGCGCAGCAGCAGGCGCGGCACATGGCCCGGCAGATGCGGCTCCGGCTGGCCGGGCAGCCCCTGCGCGAGTTCCATTACCGCGACTTCGGCTCGCTGGTCTCGCTGGGACACCACGGCGCGCTGGGCGAGATGCTGGCGGGCGTGTGCGGCGACGGCCTGCGCGTGGAGGGCCGGCTGGCGCTGGCCATGTACCGGTCGCTCTACAAGCGCCACGAGCTGAGCCTGCACGGCTGGGCCAAGGTGGCGCTGGACACGCTGGCGCGCTGGATCGGCGGCCGCACCGGGCCGCGGGTGAAGCTGCATTGAGCGCGGCGCGCTTTGGAGGCCCCCGCGCCCTTGGCGGCTGCGCGGCTTGCTCCTGCTCGGGCGCCGGCTGCGCCAGGGCCGGGCGCCGCATGCGCGCCGTACCCAGCGCCGCCTGAATGATCGGGCTCAGGGTAAGTGCCAAGCCGTCCCAAAGCGCTTTGGCCGAATAATCCAAACCGCTTTAGTTATTCCGCAGGAGACATCGGCATGAAGGTTCTGTATCGCTTCGTGGGCAGCGTGGGAGTCGTGGCGGCGCTGGCGTCGGTGGGCGCGGCCCAGGCGGCGACGGTGACGATTTCCTGCGCCTCGGTCGGCGTGGATTTCGAGAACTGCAAGCGCCACTCGGCGCAGTGGGCGGCCAAGACCGGGCACACGGTGAAGATCTTCACCATGCCGAGCTCCAGCACGGACATCCTGTCGCTGTTCCGGCAGATGTTCGCGGCCAAGTCCAGCGACCTGGACGTGCTCAACATCGACGTGGTCTGGCCCGGCGTCATCAAGGACCACCTGCTCGATCTCAAGCCCTACAGCAAGGGCGCGGAGAAGAGCCACTTCCCGGCCATCGTGGCCAACAACACGGTGGACGGGAAGCTGCTGGCCATGCCCAACATGTCCGACGCCGGCATGCTGTACTACCGCAAGGACCTGCTGCAGAAGTACGGCCTGCAGCCGCCGGCGACGTGGGAAGAGCTGGGCGCCGCCGCCAAGAAGATCCAGGACGGCGAGCGCGCCGCCGGCGCCGCGGACTTCCAGGGCTACGTGTTCCAGGGCAAGGCCTACGAGGGGTTGAGCTGCAACGCGCTGGAGTGGATCAGCAGCTTCGGCGGCCAGATCGTCGATGCCGGCGGCAAGGTCACGGTCAACAGCCCGGCCACCGTGCAGGCCTTCAAGATGGCCGCGTCCTGGCCCGGCACCATCGCGCCCAAGGGCGTGCTGAACTACGCCGAGGAGGACGCGCGCGGCGTGTTCCAGAACGGCAAGGCCGCCTTCATGCGCAACTGGCCCTACGCCTGGTCGCTGGGGCAGGGCGCGGACAGCGCCGTGAAGGGCAAGGTCGGCGTGGCGCCGCTGCCGCGCGGCGGCGGCGAGGGCCAGCATGCCGCCGCGCTGGGCGGCTGGCAGTGGGCGGTGAGCAAGTACTCCAGGAACCCCGAGGTCGCGGCCGACCTGGTGATGTACCTCAGCAGCCGCGAGATCCAGAAGGAGCGCGCCGTGAAGTACTCCTTCAACCCGACCATGCCGGAGCTCTACCAGGACAAGGACGTGCTGGCGGCCAATCCCTTCATGGCCGAGATGTACGAGGTCATGGTCAATGCCGTGCCGCGTCCCTCCACCGTCACCGGCGCCAAGTACCCCGAGGTCAGCCAGGCGCTGTGGAACACCGCGCACGACGTGATGTCGGGCAAGGCCAGCGCCGAGGACGCCGTCAAGCGCCTCGAAGGCCGTCTCAACCAGATCAAGCGCGGCAAGTGGTGAGCTCCCTCCGCAACGCCCCGCAGGAGGCACCTGCCATGCTGCAAAGACTGCGCACCACCTGGGTCATGCCCGCGGCCCGTTCCCGCGGGTCGCGCAAGCCGCTGCTGGCGCAGCGCACGCGCACCGCCTGGCTGTTCCTGGCGCCGATGCTGATCACGCTTGCGGCGGTGGCCCTGTGGCCGCTGGCGCGCACGATCTGGTTCAGCTTCACCGATGCCAACATCAACGACCCCGGCGTGGCGCAGTTCGTCGGCCTGGGCAACTACTTCGGCGAGTTCGGACTGTTCTTCAACCCGAACCACACCGAGGGCTTCTGGGCCAGCGACTGGGGCGTCTCCATCGCCAACACGCTCAAGTTCGCGCTGGCCTCGGTGCTGCTGGAAACCCTGTTCGGCCTGGGCGTGGCGCTGCTGCTGAACCAGGAGTTCAAGGGCCGCGCCCTGGTGCGCGCCGCGGTGCTGGTGCCCTGGGCCATCCCCACCATCGTGTCCGCGAAGATGTGGGGCTGGATGCTGCACGACCAGTTCGGCGTCATCAACCACCTGCTGCTGTCGGCCGGGCTGATCGACCAGCCCATCGCCTGGACCGCCGACCCGGCCTTCGCGATGTGGACCGTGGTGGCGGTGGACGTGTGGAAGACCACGCCCTTCATGGCGCTGCTGATCCTGGCCGCGCTGCAGACGCTGCCCAAGGATTGCTACGAGGCCGCGCGCGTGGACGGCGTGCATCCGCTGCGCGTGTTCTGGCGCGTGACGCTGCCGCTGATCCGCCCGGCGCTGATGGTGGCGGTGGTGTTCCGGCTGCTCGATGCGCTGCGCGTGTTCGACCTGATCTTCGTGCTCACGTCCAACAACGCCAGCACCATCAGCATGTCCGGCTTCGTGCGCCGCGAGATGGTGGACAACGGCTACATGGGCTACGGCTCCGCCGCCTCCACCGTGCTGTTCCTGATGATCGGCCTGGCAACCATCCTCGTCATGCGCCTGGCCCGCTCCCGCCGTCTGGAGGACGCATGAATACCCAACGCTCGACCTTCGGCTCCGCCGTGGTCTACGGGCTGGCCGCCCTGGTCACCATCGTCTCGGTCTATCCCTTCCTGTACGCGGTCTCCACCTCGTTCAAGACCGGCAGCGCGCTGTTCGACCCCAGCCTGTGGCCCGCCAACGCCAGCCTGGAGAACTACGCCTCGCTGCTGTCGGGCGGCGAGCAGCCTTTCCTGCGCCACGTGCTGAACTCCGTCGGCGTGTCGGTGGCGGTGGTGGCGCTGTCGCTGGCGCTGGGCGTCACGGCCGCCTACGCGCTGGGGCGCATTCCTTTCAAGGGGCGCGGGCTGCTGCTGGTGACGATCCTGGCGGTGTCGATGTTCCCGCAGGTGGCGGTGCTGGCCGGCATGTTCGAGCTGATCCGCGCGCTGGGCCTCTACAACCAGGCCGCCGGGCTGGTGCTGCCGTACCTGATCTTCACGCTGCCCTTCACGGTGTGGGTGCTGACCACCTTCATGAAGCAGCTGCCCAAGGAGCTGGAGGAGGCGGCCATCATGGACGGCTGCGGGCCGCTGCGCATCATTCGGCAGGTGTTCCTGCCCCTGCTGTGGCCGGCGCTGGTGTCCACCGGGCTGCTGGCCTTCATCGCGGCCTGGAACGAGTTCCTGTTCGCGCTCACCTTCGTGCTCGACAACAACGAGCGCACCGTGCCGGTGTCGATCTCGCTCATCAGCGGGGCCAGCCTGTACGACATCCCATGGGGAAAGATCATGGCCGCCTCGGTGCTCGTCACCCTGCCCCTGATCGGCCTCGTCCTCGTCTTCCAACGCAAGATCGTCTCCGGCCTGACCGCCGGGGCCGTCAAGGGGTAATTCCATGCACAAGCCCAAGGCATCCAACAACGAATGGTGGCGCGGCGGCGTGATCTACCAGGTCTATCCGCGCAGCTTCGCCGACAGCAACGGCGACGGCATCGGCGACCTGCCGGGCATCACGGCGCGCCTGGAGCACATCGCCCGGCTCGGCGCTGACGCGATCTGGCTGTCGCCCTTCTTCAAGAGCCCGCAGAAGGATTTCGGCTACGACATCAGCGATTACTGCGATGTCGACCCGATGTACGGCACGCTGGACGACTTCAGGGCCCTGGTGCGGCGCGCGCATGAGCTGAATCTGAAAGTGGTGATCGACCAGGTGCTGTCGCACTGCTCGGACCAGCACCCGTGGTTCGCCGAGAGCCGCAGCAGCCGCGACAACCCCAAGGCCGACTGGTTCGTCTGGGCCGACGCCAAGCACGACGGCACGCCGCCCAACAACTGGCTCAGCGTGTTCGGCGGCAGCGCCTGGCAGTGGGACACGCGCCGGCGCCAGTACTACCTGCACAACTTCCTGACCAGCCAGCCGGACCTCAACTTCCACAACCCCGAGGTGCAGGACGCGCTGCTGGAGACGGTGCGCTTCTGGCTGGAGCTGGGCGTGGACGGCTACCGCATGGACGCCATCAACTTCTGCTACCACGACGCCCAGCTGCGCGACAACCCGGGCCGCGGCATGCCGACCGTCGAGGACGCAACGGCACCCTCGATCAACCCCTATTCGTGGCAGATCCACCGCCACGACAAGAGCCAGCCCGAGGCGCTGGGCTTCCTGCGCCGGCTGCGCGATCTGGTGGACCAGTACCACGACACCACAATGGTGGGCGAGATCGGCGACGAGGCCGGGCTGGCCATGGTGGCCGACTACACGCGCGGCAGCGACAAGCTGCACATGGCCTACTGCTTCGACCTGCTGGGCTCGGCGCACGACGCGCCCTACCTGCACGACCTGATCGAGCGTTTCCAGCGCATCGCCGGCGACGGCTGGGCCTGCTGGGCCATCTCCAACCACGACTGCATGCGCGTGGCCACGCGCTGGGGCGGCGGTGAACCGTCGCCGGCCCAGCTGCGCGCCGCCGCGGCGCTGCTGCTGAGCCTGCGCGGCAGCGTGTGCATCTACCAGGGCGAGGAGCTGGGCCTGCCCGAGGCCGACATCGCCTTCGAGGACCTGCAGGACCCCTACGGCATCACGATGTGGCCCGAGTTCAAGGGCCGCGACGGCTGCCGCACGCCCATGCCCTGGTCGGACCAGGGCCCGGACCTGGGCTTCGGCAGCGGCCAGGTGAAACCGTGGCTGCCGCCGGCGGAATCGCACCGCGCCCTGGCCGTGGAGCGGCAGTGGGCGCAGCCGGGCTCGCTGCTGCAGCACTACAGCCGCCTGCTGCACTGGCGCCGCGGCCAGAAGGCGCTGGTCAAGGGCGACATGCACCTGCTGCCGCGCCACGCGCAGGTGCTGGCCCATGTGCGCGAGCACCACGGCCAGCGCGTGCTGTGCGCCTTCAACCTCAGCGGCGCGCCCGCGACGCTGGCGCTGCCGCAAGGGCTGGCGCCCGCCGAGGTCCTGCACGACAGCGGCGCCGACGGCGCGCGCCTGGACAACGGCACCCTTCACTTCGATCCCTGGGGCGTGATGTTCGCCCGCCTGGGCTGAGGCCCGACCGCCACCACCACCGAGGAGACAACCATGACCCGCATCGACTTCCGGCAGGTTCGCAAGCGTTATGCGCCGGGGCTGCCCCTGACCATCAACGACGCCGACATCGAGATCGGCAGCGGCGAGTTCTGCGTCTTCGTCGGGCCCTCGGGCTGCGGCAAGTCCACGCTGCTGCGCATGGTCGCCGGGCTGGAGGACATCTCCTCCGGCGACCTGCTCATCGGCGGCCAGCGCGTCAACGACCTGCCGCCGGCCAAGCGCGGCGTGGCCATGGTGTTCCAGAGCTACGCGCTCTATCCGCACATGACGGTGGCGGAGAACATGGCCTTCGGGCTGCGCACGCTGGGCGCGGACAAGGCGGCCATCGACCGCAAGGTCAAGGCCGCCGCCGAGATCCTGCAGCTCACGCCGCTGCTGGAGCGGCTGCCGCGGGCGCTCTCGGGCGGCCAGCGCCAGCGCGTGGCCATCGGCCGCGCCATCGTCAAGGAGCCCAGGGTGTTCCTGTTCGACGAGCCGCTGTCCAACCTGGACGCGGCGCTGCGCGTGCAGACGCGGCTGGAGATCGCCAAGCTGCACAAGGACCTGGGCTCGGCCAGCATGATCTACGTGACGCACGACCAGGTCGAGGCCATGACGCTGGCCGACAAGATCGTGCTGCTGCACGCCGGGCCGTTGATCGAGCAACGCGGCAGCGTGGCGCAGGTGGGCTCGCCGATGATGCTCTACCACCGCCCGGCCAGCCGCTTCGTGGCCGAGTTCATCGGCTCGCCCAAGATGAACGTACTGCCGGCGCGGCTGGTCCATGCCGAGGCCGGCCATGCGGAGGTGGAGCTTGCCGGCCAGCGCATGCGCGTGGCCGCCGATGCGCGGCACCTGGAGCGCGGCGCCGAGGTGCAGCTCGGGGTGCGGCCCGAGCACGTGGTGGTGGCGGACCAGGGCGAGGGTGCGGCGCTGCCGGTGAGCCTGCTGCACGTGGAGCGCCTGGGCGATGCCTCGCTGCTCTACGTCAACGCCGGCGCGCCGTTGCCCACCATGACGGTGCGCTGCGAAGGCGCCGCCACGCAGGCCCCGGGCCAGCGCATGACGCTGCGGCTGCGGCCCGACCAGCTGCACCTCTTCGATACCCAGGGCCTGGCCTGCCGGCGCACGGTGGAACTGCCGGCATGAAGGAGCCGTGGTTCAAGGACAGCGTGGTCTACCAGGTCTACCCGCGCAGCTTCCGCGACAGCGATGGCGACGGCATCGGCGACCTGCGCGGCATCACGGCCAAGCTGGACTACCTGAAGGCGCTGGGCGTGGACGTGGTGTGGCTGTCGCCCGTCTACCAGTCGCCCAACGACGACAACGGCTACGACATCAGCGACTACCGCGCCATCATGGGCGAGTTCGGCACCATGGCCGACTTCGACGCGCTGCTCGACGCCCTGCACGCGCGCGGGCTGAAATTGGTGATGGACCTGGTGGTCAACCACAGCTCCGACGAGCACCCGTGGTTCGTCGAGGCCTGCAAGAGCAAGGACAGCCCCTACCGCGACTACTACATCTGGCGAGCGCCGCGCGAGGGCGCCGAGCCCAACAACTGGGCCTCGGCCTTCGGCGGCCCGGCCTGGACCTTGCACGAGCCCACGGGCGAGTACTACCTGCACCTGTTCTCGAAGAAGCAGCCCGACCTGAACTGGGAGAACCCCCAGCTGCGCCAGGAGGTGTACGCGCTCATGCGCTTCTGGCTGGACAAGGGCGTGGACGGCTTCCGCATGGACGTCATCAACATGATCTCCAAGGCGCCTGGCCTGCCCGATGCGCCCGTGACAGCGCCGCAGCGGCGCTGGCAGGTGCCTGGGCCGCTGGTGTTCCACGGGCCGCGCCTGGGCGAGTTCCTGTGCGAGATGAAGCACGAGGTGCTTTCCCGCTACGACCTGATCACGGTCGGCGAGGCGCCCTGCGCGACGCCCGAGCACGGCATCCAGCTCACGCACGAGGAGGACGGCTTCCTCAACATGCTGTTCCAGTTCGAGCATGTGGACCTGGACACCGACCCGGCGCTGGGCCTGGGCAAGTGGGGGCTGAAAGGCCTGGACCTGCTCGACCTCAAGGCCACGATGTCGCGCTGGCAACGGGAGCTGCACGGCCGCGGCTGGAACAGCCTCTACCTCTCCAACCACGACCAGCCGCGCCCGGTGTCGCGCTTCGGCGACGATGGCCGCTGGCGCGTGGAGTCGGCCAAGATGCTCGGCACCTTCCTGCACCTGCTGCAGGGCACGCCCTACATCTACCAGGGCGAGGAGCTGGGCATGACCAACGTGCGCTTCGACTCCATCGCCGAGTACCGCGACATCGAGACGCTGAACCTGTGGCGCGAGGCGGTGCACGAGCGGGGGATGGACCCGGCGCAGGTGATGGCCGCCATCCACGCCAAGAGCCGCGACAACGCGCGCACGCCCATGCAATGGGACGACGGCCCCAACGCCGGCTTCAGCAGCGGCACGCCCTGGATCGGCGTGAATCCCAACTACCGCGAGATCAATGCGCAGCGCGCGCTGGCCGACCCGGGCTCGGTGTTCCACCACTACCGGCGCCTGATCGAGCTGCGCCGCACGCTGCCGGTGGTGGTGCACGGCCGCTACGAGCTGTTGTTGCCTGAACACCCGGAGATCTATGCCTACACCCGCACGCTGGGCGCGGAGCGGCTGCTGGTGATCTGCAATTTCGGCAGCGGCACGCCGCGCTGCGAGTTGCCCGAAGACTTCAGCTTCGACAGGCCGGAGCTGCTGATCGCCAACTACCCGGTCGATGAAGGCAGCGACATCCGCTCATTCACCCTGCGTCCCTACGAGGCGCGGGCCTACCGGCTGTGACGGGGGGCGCCATGGAACAAGCCCGTTTGCTGGCCGACATCGGCGGCACCAATGCCCGCTTCGCCTGGCAGGCGCAGGCGGGTGCTCCGATCGTGGACGTCGCCACGCTGCCCTGCGCGGCATACGCGGGCCTGGAGGACGCGCTGCGGGAGATCCTGCGGCGGCTGGGCCGGCCCGCGCCGAAGCGTTGCGCCATCGCCATTGCCAATCCGGTGCTGGGCGACCAGGTGCGCATGACCAACCACCACTGGACTTTCTCCATCTCGGCGCTGCAGGCACGCTTCGGCTTTGAGCAGTTGAAAGTGCTCAACGACTTCACGGCCCTGGCGCTGGCCCTGCCGGATCTGCAGCCTGATGAGCTGCGGCAGCTGGGCGGCGATGCGGCCCAGCCGGATGCGCCCATCGCGCTGATCGGGCCGGGCACGGGGCTGGGCGTGTCGGGGCTGTTGCCCGACGGCCGTGGCGGCCACGTCGCGTTGGCGGGCGAGGGCGGCCATGTCACCTTGGCGGTGTGCGCTTCGCGCGAACAACAGGTGCTGGCGCAACTGGCAAGGCGCCACGGCCACGTGTCGGCGGAGCGTGCCGTCTGCGGCCAGGGCCTGGTGGATCTGCACGCGGCGCTGGGGACGATCGACGCTCCCGGCGATGTCGCACCGGCACTGACCGCGGCCGACATCACCGCCGCGGCGCTGGCGTACAGCGACGCGCGCTGCGTGGAGGCGCTGAACCTGTTCTGTGCCTTCCTCGGCACGGTGGCCGGCAACCTGGCGCTGACGCTGGGCGCGCGCGGCGGCGTCTACCTGGGCGGCGGCATCCCGCCGCGGCTGGGCCGCTTCCTCGACGCCTCGCCGTTTCGCGAACGCTTCGAGGCCAAGGGCCGCTTCAGGGCTTACCTGGCCGCAGTCCCGGTGTTCGTGATCCAGGCGTGCCAGTCGCCCGCGCTGCGCGGCGCGGCGCGCGCGCTGGACGGGGCGTGACGCAGCGCCGTCTCGCGCAGGTCGGCGGCATAGGAGGGCTGGGTGGGCTCGTAGTGGTCCGCCAGCGCCAGCAGGCGCTGCCGGGCCTCGTCGAACGCCAATCGGCTCAAGTGCCGGCTCAGGCGCGTGAACAGGGTCGAGAACAGCATGACGGCTCCGCGTGGGCAGTGAAGATGGGTCAGCAATATAGGGTAAACCCTAATATCTGTTGTCCGATCCGCGCCACGGCGTTGCCTGCTTGCACTTCATCCGCCTTTTTGCCTCGCCTTGGCATGGATGGGCGACGTGAGGCTGCCGCTCCCATGGGGGGCTTGATTCGTGATCTGACCTAGCGACAACCCTCATTCCAAAGCGCTTTGGTTTAACTAAAGTGCGATGACAAAAGCGCTTTGAAGTACGGCAGGCAGCGGGATTGAGTTCTCTGTCCCTAGGCCTGACTTGCTTGATTCTTTATCAAAAGCGCTTTGAAAAAGAGTAACCGACGCGCAGCCTCAAGGACGCGCTTCGCGGCCGACCGCTTCACCGATTCAGACCAGGAGACATCCGCCATGCCGTACCGCCCTGTTCGTCCCGTCCTGCTCGCCCTGGTGAGCTTTTGGAGTGCGGGGGCGGCCTACAGCCAGTCGCCGTCTCCGGTGGCTTTCAAGGGCGATGCCAACGTCGAGGTCGACACCACGCACCAGAACAACGACGTGGGTGCCACGCAGGGCGGGCGGGTCGAGCTGAACCTGATGGGCAAGACCACGCTGGGCGACGCTTTCGTGGCCGGCAAGGCCACGTTCCTGGCCAAGAAGGACGGCGGCACGGCCACGGACGACATGTGGGTGCAGGCGGGCACCGAGCGCGCCGACCTGAAGCTGGGCCGCTTCGAGGCCGCGGACCTGTTCCCGCAGGGGCGCGACACGGTGCTCAACCGGGCCGGCAGCGGCCTGTACCGCGCCAACTTCATCCGCGGCCGCTTCGGCGGCGCGTCCGGCAACGTGGTGCACCTGGCCGGCAACGTGAAGCTGGCCGAGGGCGTGAACCTGGAGCTGGGCCTGGCCGAGACCCGGGTGGCCTCGAACCTGGCGGCCGGGCAGGCGGAAGGGCTGCGCCCGGTGCTGAGCTACGCCGGCAACGGGCTGGTGGTGAGGGCCGGGCTGGAGATCGGCCGCCTCAGCGACGGCGGTGCCGGCTCCGGCACGGCCCGCTTCGCGGACCTGCGCGGCCTGGGCCTGACGGCGAGCAAGGCGATCGGCCCGGGCATCCTCAACCTGAACTTGGCGGCCGGCAAGGCCGAGGGGCTGTGGAAGAGCTCGGTGATCGCCGCGAACTACACCGTCCCGCGCGGCCCCTGGGTGCACCTGGAGCATGGCCGCATCGACCCGGAAGCGCCGGGCCGGCGCACCGAGAAGCTCAGCACCGTCGGCGTGGGCTGGCAGTTCTCGCTGTTCGGCATCAAGGACGCCTACGTCACGCCGGCCCTGTCCTGGTCGCACTCTTCGGCCGACGCCTTCTCGGCCGGGCTGGGCGGCTCGGGCAAGGCCACGGAAAAGGCGATCCGGGTACGCTTCAACTACACCTTCGCGGCGTTCTGAGCCGGCGCGGCGGCGATGCGGTGCCCACGCGCGGGCTCAGAAATGGCGTTCGGTCGCGCGCCAGGTGCGCAGGTCGCTGGTGACGCCCTCGACGCCGGGCACGGCGGCGGCGAGCTGCATGGCTCGCAGCACGTCGTTGGGCGCATCGACCCAGCCGCGCAGGCTCACCTTGCCGTCCACCACCACGGCCTGCACGGCGGCATGCCGCAATTTCGCCTCGCGCAGGGCCTGCTCGACCTGCTGGGCGAGCTGCCCGTCGGCCGGCGTCGTGGCCTGCGCGACACCGGTGAACGCGAGCGCCGCGAGGGCAAGACTTGCCAGAGAGGCCAGGGGAGTCGGACGTTGCTTCTTCATGGCTGCTCCTGAGTTCCGGGTGAGCGACGAGGCTCCTGGATCGGCTGGATGCCGCTTCGTGTCGGCGGCACGCCAAGGGTGGCACAGCGCCATGGCCCCACGGCAAGCGAGGCAATGGCATCGAGCGCCGCGCCGCCATGGCGGCACCGATGAACCCGGCCAGCAAGGCGCTGGCCCGATCTGACCCAGAGGAACATGAAATGGACTACCGCCCCGCATCCACGCGCTACGACGCCATGCCCTGCCGCCGCTGCGGCCACAGCGGCCTGAAGCTGCCCGCGGTCTCGCTGGGCCTGTGGCACAACTTCGGCGAGGTCGATCGCTTCGACAACGCGCGTGCCCTGGTGCGGCATGCCTTCGACCTGGGCATCACGCATTTCGATCTGGCCAACAACTATGGCCCGCCGCCGGGCTCGGCCGAGCGCACGATGGGCGAGATCCTGCGCCGCGACCTGGCGGCGCACCGCGACGAATTGATCATCTCGACCAAGGCCGGCTACCGGATGGGCCCGGGACCCCATGGCGACGGCGGCTCGCGCAAGTACCTGCTGTCCAGCCTGGACCAGAGCCTGCGCCGCCTCGGGCTGGAGTACGTGGACATCTTCTACCACCACCGTCCCGACCCCGAGACGCCGCTGGCCGAGACCATGGGCGCGCTCGACCACGCCGTGCGCAGCGGGCGCGCGCTGTACGTGGGGCTGTCGAACTACCCGCCGGCGCTGCTGCGCGAGGCGGCGGCGCTGCTGCGCGGGCTGGGCACGCCCTGCGTGATCCACCAGCCGCGCTACAGCCTGTTCGACCGCCGCATCGAGCAGGGCTTGCTGGACGCGCTGGCGCAGGAGGGCGTCGGCTGCATCGCCTACTCGCCGCTGGCGCAGGGGCTGCTGAGCAACCGCTACCTCGACGGCGCGATCCCCGCCGACTCCCGCGCCGCCCGGGGCGCTTTTCTCACACCGCAGGACGTGACGGCGCAGCGGCTGGCGGTGGTGCGGCAGCTCGACGAGCTGGCGCGCTCGCGCGGCCAGACGCTGGCGCAGCTGGCCCTGGCCTGGGTGCTGCGCCATGCCGGCATGAGCTCGGTGCTCATCGGCGCCAGCCGCGTGGCCCAGATCGACGACGCGGTGGGCGCGCTGCGGGGGCTGGCGTTCAACGCCGATGAGCTGGCAACCATCGAGCGGATGCTGGGCGGCCTGGAGCCGGTCTGAGCGCCGTCACCCCGGCATCATGGCGCTGATGCGCTCGGCCACCGACTGCAGCGCCGGCAGGCAGCGCCGCTGCATCTCCGCGGCCGACTGCCGCTGCGGCCGGCTGCTGACGTTGATGGCGGCCACCGCCCGGCCGGCACGGTCGCGGATCGGCACGGCCAGCGACATCAGGCCCAGCTCCAGCTCTTCGTTGACGAGGGCCCAGCCCTGGCGCCGCACCTGCGCCAGCGTGCGCAGCAGCTTCTCGGGGTCGGTGGTGGTCTTCGGGGTCAGCGGCTCCAGCGGCATGGCTTGGACGCGCCGCTCGCGCTCGTCCTCGGCCAGGTTGGCCAGCAGCACGCGGCCCATCGACGTGCTCCAGGCCGGCAGCCGCGAACCCACGCCCAGGTTGATCGACATGATCTTCTGCACCGGCACGCGCAGCACGTAGACGATCTGGTCGCCGTCGAGCACCGCGGCCGAGGTGGATTCCTGGAGCTCCTGCGTCAGCTCCTCCATCAGCGGCTGCGCCAGGTGCCACCAGGGCTGGGCGCTGAGGTAGGCGAAGCCCAGCTCCATCACCTTGGGCGTGAGGCGGAACTGGCGTCCGTCCTGCTCCACGTAGCCCAGCGTCTGCAGCGTCAGCAGGATGCGGCGCGCCCCCGCGCGCGTCAGCCCCGCGCGCTCGGCTGCCTCGGACAGCGTCTGTGCCGGCGCGCCCGCGCCGAAGCTGCGCAGCACCTCCAGCCCGCGCGCGAAGGACTGCACGTAGCTGTCGCTGGGCTTGAGCTCCTCGCTCTCGCCGGCGTCCTCGGACGCGGATTTCCTCGTGGCCATGGGCTTTTCCTCACTGCTCTGGGCGCACGCGCGCCTCGGCCTTGCCTTGACAGGGACAGCGGCGCGGCCGTAGTCTGCGCGCCTTATCTGTTCGAATTGCGAATCAATGTTCGCAATTAGAACATTCTGAAGACCCGAGGTCAAGCCGTGGTCCGCGCTGGCCTCCCCTGCACAGGCACTTCCATGATCGACAAGATCGTTCCCACGGCCGCGGCGGCGCTGGCCGATGTGCGTGACGGCGCGACGGTGATGATCGGCGGCTTCGGCACCGCCGGGCAGCCCAACGAGCTCATCGACGCGCTGATCGACACCGGCGCGCGCGAGCTGGTCATCGTCAACAACAACGCCGGCAACGGCGACACCGGGCTGGCCAAGCTGCTGTCGCTCAAGCGCGTGCGCAAGATCATCTGCTCCTTCCCGCGCCAGGCCGACAGCCACCACTTCGATGCGCTGTACCGCAGCGGCGCGATCGAGCTGGAGCTGGTGCCGCAGGGCAACCTGGCCGAGCGCATCCGCGCCGCGGGCGCGGGCATCGGCGGCTTCTTCACGCCCACCGGCTACGGCACGGCGCTGGCCGAGGGCAAGGAGACGCGCGAGATCAACGGCCGCATGTACGTGCTGGAGTCGCCCATCCATGCCGACTTCGCGCTTATCAAGGCCGAGCGCGGCGACCGCTGGGGCAACCTGACCTACCGCATGACGGCACGCAACTTCGGTCCCGTCATGGCCATGGCGGCCAAGACCACCGTCGCCACCGTGCACGAGGTGGTCGAGCTCGGCAGCCTGGACCCCGAGGCGGTCGTGACCCCGGGCGTGTTCGTGCAGCGCGTCGTGCCCGTCGAGCGCGTCGCCACCTCCGCCGGCGGCTTCAAGCGCGCGGCGTGATCCAGGGAGTTTCACCATGAGCCACCAAGCCATCCCGACCCCTCCCGCCCTGTCGCGCTGGACGCGCGAGCAGATGGCCGCGCGTGTCGCGCAGGACATTCCCGACGGCGCCGTCGTCAACCTCGGCATCGGCCTGCCCACCGCTGTCGCCAACCACCTTGCGGCCGACAAGGAAGTGGTGCTGCACTCCGAGAACGGCGTCATCGGCATGGGCCCGGCCCCGCTGCCCGGCGAGGAGGACTACGACCTGATCAACGCCGGCAAGCAGCCCGTGACGCTGCGCCCGGGCGGCTGCTTTTTCCACCATGCCGACAGCTTCGCGATGATGCGCGGTGGCCACCTCGACGTGTGCGTGCTGGGCGCCTTCCAGGTCTCGGCCCGGGGCGACCTCGCCAACTGGCACACCGGCGCGCCGGACGCCATTCCCGCCGTGGGCGGCGCGATGGACCTGGCCATCGGCGCCAAGAAGACCTTCGTGATGATGGAGTACCTCACCAAGGGCGGGCAGGCCAAGCTGGTGGCCGAATGCAGCTACCCGCTCACGGGCCTGGGCTGCGTCAGCCGCCTCTACACCGACCTGGCCGTCATCGAGCTGGCCGGTGGCGAGGCCACCGTCATCGACCTGGCTCCCGGCCTCACCTTGCGCGACCTGCAGGCGCTCACGCCCGGCGTGACCCTGAAGCAGGCCTGATCACGATACTTGCGGAGACAACCATGACCCGACACGCCTACATCTGCGACGCGCTGCGCACGCCCTTCGGTCGCTACGGTGGCAGCCTCTCCTCCGTGCGCGCCGACGACCTGGGCGCCGTGCCGCTCCGGGCGCTGGCCGCGCGCCACCCCAGCCTGGACTGGGACGCCGTCAGCGACGTGATCTACGGCTGCGCCAACCAGGCCGGCGAGGACAACCGCAACGTCGCGCGCATGTCGCTGCTGCTCGCCGGGCTTCCGCTGAGCCTGCCCGGCAGCACCGTCAACCGCCTGTGCGGCTCCGGCATGGACGCCGTGGGCACGGCCGCGCGCGCCATCAAGGCGGGCGAAGCCGAGCTGATGGTGGCCGGCGGCGTGGAGAGCATGAGCCGCGCGCCCTTCGTCATGCCCAAGGCCACCTCGGCCTTCAGCCGCGACAACGCCGTGTATGACACCACCATCGGCTGGCGCTTCGTCAACCGGCTGATGAAGGAGCGCTACGGCGTGGACTCCATGCCCGAGACGGCGGAGAACGTGGCGCAGCAGTTCGGCATCGAGCGCGAGGACCAGGACAAGATGGCGCTGGCCAGCCAGATGAAGGCCGTGGCGGCGCAGGAAGCCGGCTTCTTCGACGCCGAGATCACGCCGGTGACGGTGCCGCAGAAGAAGGGCGAGGCCCTGGTCGTCGCCAAGGACGAGCACCCGCGCCAGACCTCGATGGAAGCGCTGGCCAAGCTCAAGGGCGTGGTGCGCCCGGACGGCAGCGTCACCGCCGGCAACGCCTCGGGCGTCAACGACGGCGCCTGCGCGCTGATCCTGGCCAGTGAAGCCGCCGCGGCGCGCCAGGGGCTGACGCCGCGCGCGCGCGTGGTGGGCATGGCCACGGCCGGCGTGGAGCCGCGCATCATGGGCATCGGCCCGGCGCCGGCCACGCGCAAGGTGCTGCAGCTCACGGGGCTGAGCCTGGAGCAGATGGACGTGATCGAGCTCAACGAGGCCTTCGCGGCGCAGGGCCTGGCGGTGCTGCGCGAGCTGGGGCTGCGCGACGACGACCCGCGCGTCAACGCATGGGGCGGCGCCATCGCGCTGGGCCACCCGCTGGGCGCCAGCGGCGCGCGGCTGGTGACGACGGCCGTGAACCAGCTGCAGCGCGCGGGCGGGCGCTATGCGCTGTGCACCATGTGCATCGGCGTGGGGCAGGGCATCGCCCTCATCGTCGAGCGCGTCTGAGGAGGCATGCCCATGGATGCGTTGACACACAGCAGTCCCCGCCTGCGCTACCGCGTGGAGGGCCCGCGCGACGGCCAGGCGCCGCGCCACACCTTCGTGCTGGCCCACGCGCTGGGCTGCGACCTGACGATGTGGGACGCGCTGGCGCCGCAGCTGGCCGAGCATGGCCGCGTGCTGCGCTACGACCAGCGCGGCCACGGCGGCAGCGAGGCGCCGGCGGGCCCGTACACGATGGCCGGGCTGGCCGACGACGCGGCGCGGCTGATCGACGAGCTGGCGCTGGGTCCCGTGGTCTGGATCGGGCTGTCGATGGGCGGCATGGTCGGCCAGGAGCTGGCGCTGCGCCATCCGGCCAAGGTGCAGGCGCTGGTGCTGGCCAACACCACCTCCGGCTATCCGGCCGAGGCCAGGGCCGGCTGGGCCCAGCGCATCGCCGGCATCCGCGAGGGCGGCCTGGAAGCCATCGTGGACGGCGCGCTGCAGCGCTGGTTCCACGAGGGCTTCCACGCCCAGCAGCCCGGCACCGTGGCGCATTGGCGCGAGCGCGTGCTGCGCTGCGACGCGCAGGGCTACATCGCCTGCTGCCAGGCCATCGCCGAGGTGGACACGACCGCGCGGCTGCCCGGCATCCGCGTGCCGGCGCTGGTGCTGGCCGGCGCGCTGGACCAGGGCACGCCGCCCGACATGGCGCGCACCATCGCCGCCGGCATCCCGGGCGCGCGGCTGGTGGTGCTGCCCGAGGCCTCGCACCTGAGCGTGCTGGAGCAGCCGGTGGCTTTCCGCGAGGCGCTGCACGACTGGCTGGCCACGCTGCGCGCCTGAGCCCGGGCGGGCGCAAGGCCCGCCCCTGAATCAGAAAACCACGGGGAGGAGACACCCATGCTTCGACGCGACTGGTCCGTCTCGGCCGCCACGGCCGGCTTCCTGGCCGTGCTGATCTCCTATGCCGGCCCGCTGCTGATCTTCTTCCAGGCCGCGCGCGCGGCGCATGCGCCGCCGGAGATGATCGCCTCCTGGGTGCTGGGCATCTCGCTGGGCGCGGCGGTGTCGGGCATCGCGCTGAGCTGGTGGCTCAAGGTGCCGGTGATCACGGCCTGGTCGGCGCCGGGCACGGCGCTGCTGATCACGCTGTTCCCCTCGCTCTCGCTGCACGAGGCCGTTGGCGCTTACCTCACGGCCGCGGGCCTGATCTTCCTGATCGGCATCACCGGCACCTTCGACCGGCTCACGCAGCGCATTCCCAAGGGCGTGTGCTACGGGATGATGGCCGGCATCCTGTTCCAGTTCGGCGCCGGCGCCTTCAAGGCCGTGCAGACCATGCCGCTGCTCACGCTGTGCATGGTGGCGGGCTACCTCGTGGCCAAGCGCTGCTGGCCGCGCTACCACCTGGTGATCGTGCTGGCGCTGGGCGTGGCGCTGACGGCGGCGCTGGGCCGCTTCGAATGGCAGGGCGTGAGCTTCAGCCTGGCGCGGCCGGTGCTCATCGCGCCGTCCTGGAGCTGGGCCTCCACGCTGAGCCTGGCGCTGCCGCTGGTCATCGTCAGCCTCACGGGCCAGTTCCTGCCGGGCATGGCCATCCTGCGCAGCGCCGGCTACGGCACGCCGGCCAAGCCCATCCTGGCGGCCACCAGCGTGGCCTCGGCACTGGTGGCGCCGCTGGGCGGCATCACCATCGTGCTGGCCGCCATCACGGCGGCGCTGTGCACCGGGCGCGAGTCGCACGAGGACCCCGGCCGCCGCTACGTGGCCGGCATCGCCAACGGGGTGTTCTACCTGGTGGGCGGCTGCCTGGGCGGCAGCCTCATCGGGCTGCTGGCCGCGCTGCCGGCGGAGTTCGTCGCGGTGCTGGCCGGCCTGGCGCTGATCGGCGCCATCACCGCCAACGTGCTGGGCGCGGCCAGCGACCCCGAGCACCGCGAGGCGGCCATCATCACCTTCCTCGCCACCGCCTCGGGCATGAGCTTCATGGGCCTGGGTTCGGCCTTCTGGGGCGTGGTCATCGGCGCTGGCGCCCATGCGGTGCTGGGCTGGAAGCGGGCGCCGTCGGCGGCCGCGCCCGCCACCGCGCCCGCGCGCGGGGCCGTCAGCCGCTAGAGCGGCTGGCCCGCATCCGCCGCGCGCCGGTAGCCCTGCTCGGCATAGACCCGGTCGATCAGCGCGCGCAGCAGCGCCAGGTCCTCGTTCTGGTCATGCAGCCGCGTGCTCATGACGATGGGCGACACCGCCTGCGGGTCGCTCAGGGGCCGGTACACCACCTCGTCCGGCCGCAGCCGGCTCACGCCGGTGGGCACCACGCAAATCCCCATCCCGGCCGCGACCAAACCCAGCGCGGTCTGGATTTCCTGCACCTCGTGCACGGCTGCGGGCTCCAGGCCCTGGTCCCGAAATAGGGATAACACTTGATCCGCATAACTGGGGCGCGGAGTTTTAGGGTAAACCAGTATTTCCTCATTTGCCAATGCGGCGAGAATAATGGGTTGCTCTGGAATTGCTAGAGCATGCTCTATGGGTATGGCGGCGACCAGCCGCTCCTCGCGCAGCACCTCGCGCCTGAGGGCCGGATCGCGCAGCCGCAGCCGCCCGAAACCCACGTCGATGCGGCCCGTCTTCAGGGCTTCCAACTGGTCCAGCGTCGACATCTCCACCAGCGACAGCTCCGTCTGCGGGCGCTCGGCGCGGAACAGCCGCACCAGCCGCGGCATGGCGCCGTACATGGTCGAGGCCACGAAGCCGATCACCAGGCGCCGCTCCATGCGCGCCACGCGCCGCGTGGCCCGGGTGGCCTGTGCCGCCTGCTCCAGCAGCCGCGTGGCGTGGCCGTAGAAGAAGCGCCCGGCCTCGGTCAGCTTCAAGGGCCGCGAGCCGCGCTCGAACAGCGCGGTGCCCAGCTCCTCCTCCAGATCCTGGATCTGCCGGCTCAGCGGCGGCTGCGAGATGTGCAGCCGCTCCGCCGCGCGCGTGAAGCTCTGCTCGTCGGCGACGGCCACGAAATAGCGCAGGTGACGCAGTTCCATTTCATGCCTTTAAGGTATCGAAGCAGTCTAAAAGCGTCTTGGACTTCAGGCCAGCGAATTTCTAAGATTCAGTCCATCCAAGGCAAGCACCCATAACCACCGGCAATTCTCTGGAAATGTCGGCAGGGGCGGTGTCATGCCCAAAACCGGGCGGACTCGAATATCCGCATTTTTGAAATGGTTGATTTCGGTGGCTTGAAAAAGGCGCCGGAGCCGCTTCCGAACCGCTTCGCAAATGAGCTCTGAACTGAAGATCCTCGCGGTCGAAACCCTGCTGGTGGACGTGCCCACCATCCGGCCGCACAAGCTCTCGGTGGCGACGATGCACCACCAGACGCTGGTGCTGGTGCGCATCGAGGCCAGCGACGGCATCGTCGGCTGGGGCGAGGGCACCACCATCGGCGGCCTGGCTTACGGCGAGGAAAGCCCCGAGAGCATCAAGACCAACATCGACACCTACATCGCGCCGATGCTGGTGGGCCAGGACCCGCGCGGCGTGGCGCGGCTGATGGCGGCCGTCGCCGACCGCATCCAGGGCAACCGCTTCGCCAAGTGCGCGCTGGAGACGGCGCTGTACGACGGCCAGGCCAAGCGCCTGGGCGTGCCGCTGAGCGAGCTGTTCGGCGGCCGGGTGCGCGACAGCATCCCCGTGGCCTGGACGCTGGCCAGCGGCGACACGCAGCGCGACATCGCCGAGGCCGAGCGGGTGCTGGAAGCGCGCCGCCACAACATCTTCAAGCTCAAGATCGGCCTGCGCTCGGTGAAGGACGACGTGGCGCACGTGGCCGCCATCAAGCGCGCCCTGGGCGACATGGCCAGCGTGCGCATCGACGCCAACCAGGCCTGGTCGGTGTCGCAGGCGCTCGACGGCATGCAGCGGCTGGCTGACGCCGGCATCGACATGGTCGAGCAGCCCATCGTCGCCAGCGACAAGCTCGGCCTGCAGCGCCTGACGCAGGCCAACATCGTGCCGGTCATGGCCGACGAGGCGCTGCACGGGCCGCGCGACGCCTTCGAGGTGGCGAGCCTGCAGGCCGCCGACATCTTCGCCATCAAGATCAACCAGTCCGGCGGACTGCGCGGCGCCGCCGAGGTCGCGGCCATCGCCAAGGCCGCCAACATCGAGCTCTACGGCGGCACGATGCTCGAAGGCGCCGTGGGCACCATGGCCTCAGCCCAGCTGTTCTGCACCTTCCACGAGCTGGCCTGGGGGACCGAGCTGTTCGGCCCGCTGCTGCTGACCGAGGAGATCCTGCGCGAGCCGCTGGCCTACCGCGACTTCTCGCTGCAGATCCCCGCCAGGCCCGGGCTGGGCATCGACATCGACGAGGACAAGGTCGCGCGCCTGCGCCGCGACCGCTGAGCCGGTTGCCCCCGCAACCCCTCCCAAAGCTTCCCCAGGAGACACCCATGCTGTTCCAGGTCCAGATGGACGTGCGGCTGCCGCATGACATGCCCGCCGAGCAGGCGGAAAGCCTCAAGAAGACCGAGCGCGAGCGCGCCCAGGCGCTGATGCGCAACGGCCAGTGGCGCCACCTGTGGCGCGTGGCCGGGCGCTACGCCAACGTGAGCGTCTTCGACGTGTCCGGTGCCGAGGAGCTGCACCAGATCCTCTCGACGCTGCCCCTGTTCCCGTTCATGCAGATCGAGGTCACGGCGCTGTGCCGCCACCCGTCCTCGATCCGCGAGGACGACCGCTGAGGCGGCCCGCGCTGCCCCATTCCCTGCTTCCCGCTTCCCCCTTTGATCCACCCCTGAAGGAGACATTCATGGACAAGAAGACCATCGACGAGCTGGTGACCCGCTTCGAGAACACCGGCGTCGTGAGCGAGGGCAATCCCCGCGTCAAGGCCATCGTCGGCCGCCTGCTGCGCGACCTGATGCTGGCCATCGAGGAGCTGGACGTCACGCCCGAGGAGTTCTGGGCCGGCCTGAACTACCTGTCCGATGCCGGCCGCAGCGGCGAGCTGGGCCTGGTGGTGCCGGGCACGGGCCTGGAGCACTTCCTGGACCTGCGCATGGACGAGGCCGAGGCCCGCGCCGGCCTCAAGGGCGGCACGCCGCGCACCATCGAGGGCCCGCTGTACGTGGCCGGCGCCCCGGTGGCGCAGGGCGAGGCGCGCCTGGACGACGGCCAGACGCCGGGCGAGGTGGTGGTGATGCAGGGCGTGGTGCGCGGCACCGACGGCCAGCCCATCGCGGGCGCCAAGGTCGAGGTCTGGCACGCCAACCACCTGGGCAACTACTCCTACTTCGACAAGAGCCAGAGCGACTTCAACCTGCGCCGCACCATCGTCACGGACGCGCAGGGCCGCTACAAGTTCCGCAGCATCCTGCCGGTGGGCTACAGCGTGCCCCCGGGCGGCGCCACCGACCGCCTGCTGCAGCAGCTCGGCCGCCATGGCCACCGTCCGGCGCATATCCACTTCTTCGTCACCGCCCCGGGCCACCGCAAGCTGACCACGCAGATCAACCTCGAGAACGATCCGCACCTGTGGGATGACTTCGCCTTCGGCACGCGCCAGGGCCTGGTGCCGCCGATCTACAGCAACGACGACGCGGCCGCGATGCAGGCCCTGGGCGTGGACAAGCCCTTCCACGAGATCAAGTTCGACTTCACGCTGCACGCCGAGCAGGCCCAGGCCGGCGTGCCCGCCACCGACTTCGCCCGGCCCCGCGCCGCGGCCTGAGGCCGGTCCGGCTCCCCACTGAAAAAACGCTCCTCCTCCCGGGCCCATGCGCGGCCCGGGCGGGCGGAGCCTTGCCCCAACCCCGCCCGCCACCCCGGAGCATGGAGACAAGCATGAGCACTTCCGCATCCCTTGCCGGCGTCAAGCAGCGCCTGGCCGGCATGCTGGTCGAAGACAAGGACCGCCACGTCTACCGCCTGCACCGCAGCGCCTTTACCGACGAGGCCCTGTTCGACCTGGAGATGAAGCACATCTTCGAGGGCAACTGGATCTACCTGGCCCACGAGAGCCAGATCGCCAACGCCAACGACTACTTCACGACCACCATCGGCCGCCAGCCGATCGTCATCACGCGCAACAAGCAGGGCGAGCTCAACGCCATCATCAACGCCTGCTCGCACCGCGGCGCCACGCTGTGCCGCCACAAGAAGGGCAACAAGGCCAGCTTCACCTGCACCTTCCACGGCTGGACCTTCAACAACTCCGGCAAGCTGCTCAAGGTCAAGGACGGCAACGGCGCGGGCTACCCCGACACCTTCAACAAGGACGGCAGCCACGACCTGAAGAAGGTCGCGCGCTTCGAGAGCTACCGCGGCTTCCTGTTCGGCAGCCTCAACCCCGACGTGCCGCCGCTGACCGAGTTCCTGGGCGAGTCCACCAAGATCATCGACATGATCGTGGACCAGTCCCCCGAAGGGCTGGAGGTGCTGCGCGGCTCCTCGACCTACACCTTCGACGGCAACTGGAAGCTGCAGGCCGAGAACGGCGCCGACGGCTACCACGTCAGCTCGGTGCACTGGAACTACGCCGCCACGACCAACCAGCGCAAGCTGGCCGCCGCGGGCGACAACATCAAGGCCATGGACGCGGGCAGCTGGGCCAAGCAGGGCGGCGGCTTCTACTCCTTCGAGCACGGCCACATGCTGCTGTGGACCAAGTGGGGTAACCCCGAGGACCGCCCGGCCTACCCGATCCGCGACCAGCTGGTCGAGAAGCATGGCCAGGCCAAGGCCGACTGGATGATCGGTCACTCGCGCAACCTGTGCCTGTACCCCAACGTCTACCTGATGGACCAGTTCAGCTCGCAGATCCGCGTGCTGCGCCCCATCGCCGTGGACAAGACCGAGGTCACGATCTACTGCATCGCGCCCAAGGGCGAGTCGGCCGAGGCGCGCGCGCGCCGCATCCGCCAGTACGAGGACTTCTTCAACGCCACCGGCATGGCCACGCCGGACGACCTGGAGGAGTTCCGCGCCTGCCAGCAGGGCTACGCCGGCATCGCGCTGGAGTGGAACGACATGTGCCGCGGCGCCACGCAGTGGGTGCAGGGCCCCGACGCGGCGGCCCAGGAGATCGGCCTGAACCCGACGCTGTCGGGCGTGAAGACCGAGGACGAAGGCCTCTACACCGAGCAGCACCGCTACTGGCTGGAAACGATGCAGCGCGCCATCGAGGTCGAGGAGGCGCGCCAGGCCGCGGGCGTCGAGCACGTCGTCTGCGCCCACAGCCACGCCTGCGACCACGCCTGAAGGAGACCCGACCATGATGACCATCGAACAGGTCCAGGCCTTCCTGTACCGCGAGGCCCGGCTGCTGGACGACCGCCAGTGGGACGAGTGGCTGGCCTGCTACCACCCCGAGGCCGAGTTCTGGATGCCCTCCTGGGATGACGACGACGAGCTCACGCGCGATCCGCAGCGCGAGATCTCGCTGATCTACTACCCCAACAAGGGCGGCCTGGAAGACCGCGTCTTCCGCATCAAGACCGAGCGCTCGGCGGCCAGCACGCCCGAGCCCCGCACCGGGCACAACATCCACAACGTGGAGATCGTGTCGCAGCAGGGCGAGCAGCTGGTGGTGCGCTTCAACTGGCACACGCTGAGCTACCGCTACCACACCACCGACAGCTACTTCGGCACCAGCCACTACACGCTGGACCTCACCGGCGGCCAGCCGCTGATCCGCCGCAAGTACGTCGTGCTCAAGAACGACTACATCCACCACGTGGTGGACGTCTATCACATCTGAGTCTGCCGCCCGGGCGCCCCAAGGCGCCCGCCGCGTGGAGGAGTTTTGCCATGCACCACCAGATTGCCCTTCAGTTCGAGGACGGCGTCACCCGCTTCATCGAAGCCGCCGCTAACGAGACCGTGGCCGACGCCGCCTACCGCCAGGGCGTCAACGTTCCGCTGGACTGCCGCGACGGCGCCTGCGGCACCTGCAAGTGCTTTGCCGAAGCGGGCAGGTACGAGATGGGTGACTACATCGAGGACGCGCTGAGCGAGGACGAGGCCGCGCAGGGCTTCGTGCTGACCTGCCAGATGCGTGCGCAGAGCAACTGCGTGGTGCGCGTGCCCGCGTCGTCGGCGGTGTGCCGCACGCAGCAGGCCTCCTTCGATGCCGCCATCAGCAACGTGCGCCAGCTCTCGCCCAGCACCATCTCGCTGTCCATCAAGGGCGAGGCGCTCAACAAGCTCGCGTTCCTGCCGGGCCAGTACGTGAACCTGCAGGTGCCCGGCAGCAGCCAGACGCGCGCCTACTCGTTCAGCTCGCTGCCGCGCGACGGGGAGGTGTCCTTCCTGATCCGCAACGTGCCCGGCGGCCTGATGAGCAGCTTCCTCACCAGCCTGGCCAAGGAGGGCGACCAGATGACGCTCACCGGCCCGCTGGGGAGCTTCTACCTGCGCGAGATCAAGCGGCCGCTGCTGCTGCTGGCCGGCGGCACCGGCCTGGCACCCTTCACGGCGATGCTGGAGAAGATCGCCGCCGAGGGCAGCGAGCACCCGCTGCACCTGATCTACGGCGTCACGCACGACGCCGACCTGGTGGAGATGGAGAAGCTGCAGGACTTCGCCGCGCGCATCCCCAACTTCAGCTTCACCGCGTGCGTGGCCAGCGACCAGAGCAGCTACCCGAAGAAGGGCTACGTGACGCAGCACATCGAGCCCGCGCACCTGCATGACGGCGAGGTGGACATCTACCTGTGCGGCCCGCCGCCGATGGTCGAGGCCGTGAGCCAGTTCATCCGCGAGCGCGGCATCCAGCCGGCCAATTTTTACTACGAGAAGTTCGCCGCCAGCGCCTGATTCCGGTTCCCTGCAGCCGCTCAAGGAACCTCGTCATGCCCGCGCGGATGTGACGGAGTCATTGAGGGCATCGCGGGACACGCAATGACTTGTCTCCGTTTGGCCCCGGGCCGGTCGCCCGGCTCCGCGGGCCTTTTTTCTGCCTGAACACCATGAACCCACGTTTCGAGAACAAGGTTGCCGTCGTCACCGGCGCGGCGCAGGGCATCGGCCGGCGCGTCGTCGAGCGGCTGCTGGAAGAGGGTGGCCGCGTGGCGGCGGTGGACCGCTCCGAGCTGGTCCACGAGCTGAGCGAGCTGCCCGGCGCCGCCGGGCGGCTGCTCACGCTCACCGCCGACCTGGAGCGCAATGCCGATGCCGAGCGCGTGATGGCCCAGACCGTGGAGCGCTTCGGCCGCCTGGACATCCTGGTCAACAACGTCGGCGGCACGATCTGGGCCAAGCCCTTCGAGCATTACCGCGAGCACGAGATCGAGGCCGAGGTGCGGCGCTCGCTGTTCCCCACGCTGTGGTGCTGCCATGCCGCGCTGCCCATCATGCAGGAGCAGGGGAGTGGTTCCATCGTCAACGTCTCGTCGGTGGCCACGCGCGGCGTCAACCGCGTGCCCTACGGCGCGGCCAAGGGCGGCGTCAACGCGCTCACGGCCTGCCTGGCCTTCGAGAACGCGCAGCGCGGCATCCGCGTCAACGCCACCGCCCCCGGCGGCACCGAGGCGCCGCCGCGGCGCATCCCGCGCAACACCGAGCAGCCCACCGAGCAGGAAAAGGCCTGGTACCAGCAGATCGTGGACCAGACCGTGTCCTCCAGCCTGATGAAGCGCTACGGAACCATCGAGGAGCAGGCCGGCGCGATCCTGTTCCTGGCCTCCGACGAGGCGGCCTACATCACCGGCGTGACGCTGCCCGTGGGCGGCGGCGACCTCGGCTGAGGCAGCACTCCCCCACAACAACGACAGGAGACAAGACCATGAGACAGATAGACGTCCACAAGATCGCCGACGAGGCCCGCTTCAACGGCTTCCACGGCCTGGTGCTGTTCTGGTGCGCGCTCATCATCATCTTCGACGGCTACGACCTCGCGGTCGCCGGCATCGCGCTGCCCTCGATCATGAAGCAGATGGGCGTGGACCCGACCCAGGCCGGCTTTATGGTCAGCTCGGCGCTGTTCGGCATGATGTTCGGCGCCATCTTCCTGGGCACGATCGCCGACCGCATCGGCCGCCGCTGGGCCATCGCGATCTGCATCGGGCTGTTCAGCCTGTTCACCGCCGCCG
>NZ_JABBFW010000027.1 GCF_012927045.1 Azohydromonas caseinilytica
CAGCTGCTCGGCCGTCACCGTGTAGGCGCGGTCTTCGGTGCCGTTGGCCAGCGTGGCGGGCTCGCCGGTGAGCGCCGGCGCGTCCTCGACGGCGGCCAGCTCCACGGCCAGCGTGGCCGGCGTGGTGACCCTGCCGTCGCTCACGCCGTAGACCAGCGTCAGCGGCCCGTGGTAGTTGGCCTGCGGCGTGATGGTCCAGCTGCCATCGGCGTTGCGCACCGCCGTGCCGTGGTCCACCGTCAGGCCGGTGACCGAGAGCCGGTCGCCGTCCACGTCATTGAAGCCCTGCAGCAGCTGCTCCAGCGTCACCGTGTAGGCGTTGTCCTCGGTGCCCGCGACGAGCTTGGCCGCGGTGCCGCTGAGCACCGGTGCATCGTTGCTGCCCGTGATCGTCACGGTGACGACTTGCGTGGCGCTCTTGCCGCTGCTGTCCGTGATGGTGACGTTGAAGCGCTCGATGGCCGTCTCGCCGGCGGCCAGCCGCTGTGCCACGGCGCGGTCCACGCTGTAGGTCCAGGTCACCTGGCCCAGGCCGTCCCCCGTGGCCACATTCGTGATGACGCCCGTGACGCTGCCGCCCAGCGTGTTGCCGGCCATGGCCGCCACGCTCACCTGGTGCGACTGCAGGCGGTCCACATCGCTGAAGTTGACGCTGCCTTGCGCCGAGAGCGTGATGCCCGAGCCGTCGTCCTCACCCGCGGCTGTATCGGTATGCGCCGTGATGCGAGGCGCGTTGTAGTCCACCAGCTGGCCGTCTACCGACAGCAGCAGCTTCTCGATCATCTGCACCTTCAGCGTCGTGCCAGCGCCGAAGTCAAAGACGAAATCCGACGCGCTGCCGCTGGCCACCTCGCCGTTGCTGGTGCGCGCCACGGAGGCCAGATGCGCCACGTAACGCGCCACCTCCGACTGCACCCGCGCGCTGGCCCACTCGGCCGCCGTGAACTCCAGGCGCAGCGTGTCGGTGCCGATGTTGCCGCTGTACAGATCGCCGTTGCCGGCATTCTCGGCCAGGCGATAGATCAGCAGGTCGTTGCCCGCGCCAGCGTCGACGGCGTCGTTGCCGGCGTTACCGTCAACCGTGTCATTGCCGTCCTGGGCGTACACCAGGTCCTGGCCGCCGCCGCCGTAGATGATGTCGTCGCCGGCACCGGAATAGACCGTGTCGTTGCCGCCCTGGCCGTAGACCAGGTCCGCGGCGCTGGTGCCGCTGAACTTTCCGCCACCGGCAGGTGCCGTGTACGTCGCCATGATTGATCGCTCCTATCGGGGCCGTGCTTCAGCGCCGGACGGGCTCGAGACAGGCCTGCATTCCGGCGGCACGGACATCAGTGCTTGAGGGGTTGGTGCAAATGGTTTTGCCGCCCGGACGTCAAGGCGGCAACAGACGGATTCAGCTGCGGCGGCGGCGCATCATCAGCCCGGCCAGTGCCACGCCGGCCAGTGCCAGGGAGCCGGGTTCAGGCACGGCATTGCCGTCACTCAGGCTCACATGCAGCGTGAAGGTGCCTTCGGCGGTACCGCCATTCGTGTAGGCGAAAACCTCGCTGCACCCCGTGTAGCGCTGGCTGCTGATGCTGTTGCTGCCGGGCTGGTGCAGGAAGTCCGCCGCGGTGCACCCGGTGATGTCGGCGCTGTTGCCCAAGGAACTCAGGCCCAGGTAGTACAAGCCGCTGGTGGGCAGGGTGTACACGCCCAGGAAGCCGTTGGGAGTGATGCTGCCGGTGTCGCCAATGGAGCCGGGATCGACGTCGCTGTCGTCGCCCATGGCCAGCAGCTGGCCGTTGGCATCGAACACCGACAGCACCGTGTCGGTCAGCGTGTCGCCGTTGATGGCGTCATCGTGGTCCACGAAAAGGCGCTGGCCCGCCTGGCCCGAGAAGGTGTACCAGACCACGTCGTTGACGCCGGCAAGCGCCCCTTCAACCGTAACGTGCTTCGCGGTCGCGGACTCATAGACGTTGGGGTCCGGTACGACAGCAAACAGCGGGTCAAGGTTGGTGGCCGTGGGAGCGGCGAAGGTCGCCAGCGGCGCGCATAGGGCCAGGACAGCAAGAATCTTGCGGAAGAAAGTCATATCAGGAACTCGTTGCTCGTTGATGGAGAAAAGCCACATGGCCGGCACCTTTGCCGCAGCACACCGGTTCCTTTGCTGCCGTTTGCCTGACCAACGCTCTTGCCTTGACCCGGCTTGTGTTTGCGGTGCCGTCCGTCGATTCACAAGCGCGCTGGCCAGCCCGGCATTTGCTGCCGCATTTGTCTGCATGAAGTCCCGCGGACTCCGGCATTTGATGAGGCGGCAACGACATCGTGAAGGTGGGACATTCGAAAAATCACCATGGGGAAAGCCCCTTAAGGGGGCACCTCAATGCAACGCGCTTGAAAATTTTCATGCCAACTGTAACTTGCGGCGTTCAATCCTTCTTTGACCCTTCGCCACCATGCCGAAGTCCAAGTGTGACGTTGTGCCCGAATTCAGAGCCAGTTCAACAGCACGGTTTCGACAGCTTCTCGAGTGGGGCCAAAGGCCCGGAAACGGGTGATAAAGAAACCTTAGCTGCCCAACGATTACACGAACACTCCTTTAGGCCAAAGGACAAATCTGCACTGCATGTTGACCGTACAACTTTATTTGATACTTCAACGACCGGCCCTTGAACGCAGTAGTGAGGCGCTTGACCCGACCGGTTCTGCCGTACTCGAACACCGTCGAAGTCGGGATGAATCGGGGAGCGAAGTGCCCTGCACACCGAGTGTTCTCACAAGCTGCCGGCATCGTACACAAATGTCTTATGAGTAACTTTAAGTAACAAAGGTTGCTTGGCCTGCGTTTCTTGTCAGCCGTGAAAGGCCTTTCTTCTTCTGCGAAGCAACAGCGCTGCCTTCAGGCGTTCATGCGCCACGGCCAACGCCACGTGCGCTGTCTGGAATGTGCTCATCGTGTTGCTCTCGTTGCGGACTTGCTGGATGAAATATCGACATTTCCCCGCCCTTTCTTGAGGCCCAGCCCGGTATGGAGGTTTTCTCCATTGAGCCCGATGCCCGTAGTCCTTTGTTCACCGGTAGGCGGTGCCGGACCCAAGGTTCTCGCCGGGACCAGGAGCAGGCGCCATCAGTCGCCGGGACGCAGCATCAAGGCCGCACGAGGCGGATAAGGCGTGTGCAGCAGCCATGGCGGCAGGTACTTACGGCCGTGTGGGCATGGCCTCGGACTTGTGGCACTGCAGCCCGGTCCGCACCGCATGTATTGCGCGGTACCCGCCTGGCCACCCGGCCATGCCACCTCGGTAACAGAGAAACAGCTGGTTGACGATGCAAATTGCTCGTCAACTCGCTCATGCGTCTGAGGTTGATGCCTGCGAAGGGAGCCGTTGGCGCACCAATTCGACGAAATACCTCGCGCCAATGGGCAGGACGCTGTCGTTGAAGTCATACGTGCCGTTGTGAAGCGGCACGCCGCCCGGACTGCCAGCGGCGCCGTTGCCGATGAAGACGAAGGCGCCGGGCACGACCTTCAGGAACGCGCCGAAGTCCTCCGAAATCATCATGGGCCGCACGTCGGCATCGACCTTGTCCTGGCCCACCACGGCGACCGCAGCGGCCGCTGCAACGGGCACGCACTGCGGCCAGTTCACCGTCGGGGCGAACTCGCGGGTGTACTCCACCTCGCATTGCGCTCCGTGCGCGCTACAGATGCCGTGGCACAACTCGCGCATCCGGCGCTCCAGCAAGGCCTGCACCTCGGGCGAGTAGCTGCGCGTGTCGCCCTTGATGGTCACGTTCGACGGGATGGCATTGCGGATGCCGTCGCTGAAGATCTCGGTGCAGGAGACGACGGCCGGCTCGCCCGGATCGACCGACCGCGCCACGATCGTCTGCAGCGCCAGGATGATCTCCGCGGCGATGACCAGCGAATCGGCGGCCATGTGCGGCCGGGCGGCATGACCGCCACGGCCGTGGATGCGGATCACAAAGTTGTCCTCGCTGGCCATGATGCCGCCCACGCGCGTGGCGATGTGGCCCACCGGCATGCCGGGGATGTTGTGTGCCCCGTAGATCTCGTCCACGGGGAAGCGCCCGAACAATCCGTCCTCGATCATGGCTGCCGCGCCGCGCCCGTGCTCCTCCGCGGGCTGGAAGATGAAGCGCACCGTCCCGTTGAAGTCGGGTTGCTGCGCCAGCAGCTGGGCCGCCCCCAGCACCATGGCCATGTGGCCGTCATGTCCGCAACCATGCATGCACCCGGCATTTCTAGAGGCATGGGGGCGGTCCTGCGCCGTTTCCGTCATGGCCAGGGCATCCATGTCCGCGCGCAGGCCGATCACGCCGGGGCCGTCGCCCGCACGCAGGCTCGCCACCAGGCCGGTACCGCCGATGCCGCGGTAAACCTCCGGGCCCAGCAGCTCCAGCACGCCGGCGACGTAGTCCGCAGTGCGGTGCTCGTTGAACCCGGTTTCCGGAAACTGGTGGAAGTGATGGCGCCAGCGCACCATCCGGGTCTGAAGCTCGTCGTCAACGTACATGTCTCGTTCCTGGTGAGGTTGCAGCCGGACTTGGCAGCCCGGTGCCGCAGTAGCAAGGGAACCGGTCAACGTGCCAGCCAGGCTGCCTGCCGCTTCAGCACCGCGTCGGCCGGCTCGCCAACCAGTTCCTCATAGACGGCCGGTGCGGTCGCACCCTCGGTGCTGATGAGCAGCACCCGGGAGCACTCGTCGAGCCCGACCTGCTGCGACCACGCAGCGTCGCGGCGCAATGCCAGCAGCCCGGCCAGCCCCGCGACGCCGGACTCGCCGGCAACGATCGGGATGTCCCTGCCGCTGCCCGCGGCCAGCACCCGCATGGCCTGCACGGCCGCGCCGTCCTCGATGGTCATGAAGGCATCGATGCCGGGTTGCAGGAAGCGCCAGGCCAGGGGCGAGGTTTCGCCACAGGCCAGGCCCGCCATCACGGAGTCCACGGAGCCGGTCGCCTTGGCGGCGCGGCCCTGAAGGGCGCTCTGGAACAGGCAGTCGGCCTGCCGCGGCTCCACCACGATGAAGCATGGCCGCTGTGCCCCGTGGTGCTCCCACAAATAGCTGGCCAGCCCCGCCGCCAGTCCGCCGACGCCGCCTTGCAGGAAGACATGCGTGAAGGCGCCAGCCTCGTTCGCGACCGCGCCGGTCTGCTCTACGATCTCCGCCGCGATGGTGGCGTAGCCCTGCATCACGTCACGGGGGATGTCCTCGTAACCGTCGTAGGAGGTATCGGAAACCACCTGCCAGCCGTGGGCTGCCGCCAGGCGCGCCGCTTCCTCGACCGACTCGTCGTAGTTGCCCGCGATGCGCACGATGCGCGCGCCGTGCACGGCGATGGCCTGCTCGCGCTCCAGGCTCACGTTGGCGTGCAGCACGATCACGCAGCGGCAGCCCACGCTGCGCGCCGCGGCGGCCAGGCCCCGGCCGTGGTTGCCGTCGGTGGCGCTGATCACGGTGTAGTCCTTGAGCATCTCGGCATGGCGGCCGGTGAGCAGCGCGGCAGGATCGAGGTCCGGATGCAGGCGCAGGACCTGGCGAACCAGGGCGATCGGCGCCCCCAGGGCCTTGAAGCTGCCCAGCGGCGAGCGCACGGATTCGTCCTTGACGCTGATACGCGCGACGTTGAGCTTGGCGGCCAGGTCGGGCAGCTCGTACAGCGGTGTCGCGCCGCGCGCGAGCTCCGGCCATGGGGAAAGCCAGAGCCGGCTTTCCTGCGCCCGCTCGATGCTCATGAGCGACTTGAGCTCCGCGGGGTAAGGCGCGCGCACGGCACGCGGGTTGGCAACCAGCATGGAATGTCTCCGGGGATCGGGATGCAAGGAAGAAGGCCCAGGGCGCGGGCTGCGGCGCGCTGACCGCGCGGGGTGCGAAAGCGCTCAGGCGGCAGTGAGGCGCCGCCGGACCACGTCCAGCAGCACCTGCGCGCCTTGCACGAGCTGCGCATCGTCGGTGTGCTCGCGCGGGTTGTGGCTGATGCCGGCGCGGCTGGGCACGAAGATCATGGCCGCCGGCGCAATGCGCGCAACCATCTGGGCGTCGTGCCCCGCGCCCGAGGTCATGCGCCGGTGCGTGAAGCCCAGGCGGCGGGCCGAGGCCTCGATCTCGTCCACCAGGCCGGCATCGAACACCACGGGCTCGAAACGCACCAGGCGCTCGGTCTCGATCCTCACGCCCTCGCGCCCGGCGATCTCCACGAGGAAATCAGCCAGGCGCTGCTCTGCCGCCTGCAGCCGCTGCTCGTCCGGATCGCGCAGGTCCACCGTGAACGTGGCCCTGCGCGGGATGACGTTGATGAGATCCGGCTCCAGCCGCAGCGAGCCGGTCGTGGCCAGCGTTGTCTCGGGCGCCGCGGCCACGACCTGCTCGCGCAGGAACGCGACGATGGCCGCCGCCACGTAGCCTGCATCGTGGCGCAGCCGCGTGGGCGTGGTGCCGGCGTGGTTGGCCGTGCCGTGCACGGTAACCTTCTGCCAGGAGATGCCCTGCAGGTTCTCCACCACGCCGATGAGCCGGCCTTCGGCTTCCAGGAGGGACCCTTGCTCGATGTGCAGCTCCAGGTACTCCTGCGGCACGATGGCGCCGGGCTCCAGGTCGCCGGCGTAGCCGATGCGTTGCAGCTCGTCGCCCAGCCGCGTGCCGTCGGTGCCGACCGTATCGAGCGCGACCTGCACCGGCAGCCCACCGGCATGGACCAGGGAGCCCATCATGTCGGGCTGGTAGCGCACGCCTTCCTCGTTGGTGAAGGCGCCGACGACCATGGAGCGTGCCGGCAACAGCCCCGCACTGCGGTAAGCCCGCGCCACAGCCAAGCCGGCCAGCACGCCGTAGCAGCCGTCCAGGGCACCCGCATTGCGCACCGTGTCGATGTGCGAGCCGATCATCAGGGGCTTGCGCCCAGCCTCGTCCGCAGCCGCACGGAGGATGCCGAAGACGTTGCCGATGCGGTCGATGCGCACCTCCAGGTCCAGCTCACGCATCCAGCGCACCAGCAGGTCGCGGCCGGCCTTCTCAGCGTCCGTCAGCGCGATGCGTGTACGGCCGCCACCGGCGCCGTCGAGGCCAACGGTGCCAAGCTCGTGGATCTGCTTCAGCAGCAGTTCGGTATCCAGCGTGACAGGGAACGCAGACATCCATATCTCCAGCGCAAGTTGTTTGTTGAAATAATATTTATGCAAGACGCTGGATTTTTCGAAACCTTGTGCCTGCCGTTGAACGTTTTATCGAAATTGGGCCATTGACTTGAATCGGTTTTCACCATGGTGATGAAGCTCAATAGCTATGACCGGGTGCTGCTCCGCGCGGTCCAGGAGGACGCCCGGGTGGCACAAAGCGAGCTGGGCGAACGCGCCAGCCTGTCCACTGCCGCGGTGAACCGCCGGCTCAAGCTGCTCTCCAGCGAGGGTGTGATCGAGCGCTACACCGCCTGCGTCAACCCCAAGGCCGTGGGCTACGACCTGACGATCGTCGTGGAGGTCAAGGTCGAGAGCGAGCGCGCCGACCTGCTCGACGAGATGCAGCGCAGCTTCGCGGCCTGTCCGCAGGTGCAGCAGTGCTACTACGTGGCTGGCGACTGTGATTTCGTGCTGATCTTCCTGGTGCGCAACATGGAGCAATACGTGGAGCTCACGCGCCAGCTTTTCTTCAAGAGCAACAATGTCAAGTCCTTCAAGACGCTGGTGGCGATGAACCGGGTAAAGACCGGGATGGCCGTGCCGGTGGACGAGTAACGCAATTCCCAACGCGCGTCAAAAACTTCCGAATGCGATCACGCACAAAACCCCGTGTTTTTCAGCGCACAGCTTGTCGCGATGAGCCCGGGGCCAAGTAATGCCGCCATCTTGGTCGCCGGCACTTTATCTGCATTCAGAGAAACTGCTTCTCGTTACGATGACACACACGGCGCGGTTGAAATATGGTTCCCCGCATGAACCAAGAATAGATTACCCCGCCAATCCGATGCCAATGCGCCGGGCTCCGACTGCAAGCCAGTCGAGCACGACACTCAACGCCGCATAACAATTCACAAATACTGCACCGAAAATTGCACGAGGCGCAGCTGCGTGGATTCGCGTGGAATTCACCACATGCTGGGCTGAAAGGCGGAATTCGATGAAAGGTGTGACGGCCCCCGTCCTGGCGTGACGAGGGTTACCGCGCGGCGCGGCGCCCCATTTGGCGCACATCACGCGGGCTCATCCCCGTCCCCCGGCGTACGAAGCGCGCAAAGCTTGCCCCTTCGTGGAAGCCGCATTCGAACGATACTTCGATGACGTCGAGGTCCGTGTTTTGCAGCAGCCAGCGCGCGCGCTCCAGTCGCAGCCGGCTCCGGTATTCCGCGGGGCTGAGCCCCACGTCCCGTTGAAAACGGCGCTCAAGCTGCCGGCGGCCGATACCCAGTGGCTCACACAATTCATCGATCGTTGCAGCGGAATCCAGTTTCTGCTCAAGTATGAGCATCGCCTTGTGCACCACCGTGTCCGTGGATCGTACGGAAACAACTTCCTCCGGCTGCAGCGTGCGGGCCGGAAGCGGTTGCTCTTCAATCATGATACGCAGTGCCTTTACCGCGCTTGCACGGCCAATGAAACGCTCGATGATATGTGCGGCCAAGTGCACTACGCTCGTGCCGCCCGCGCACGTCAGACGGTCTCGGTCGGCGACAAACATCTGATTTGACACGATGCGGCAATCCGGAAATTCGGCAGCGAATTCCTCCCGGTGAAACCAGCTGACACACGCCACATGCCCATCCAGCAGGCCGGCACGCGCGAGCACAAAAGAACCGGTGCAGAGTCCGACCAAGTTCACACCGGCAGCCGCTGCCTCGCGCAAGAACGACATCAGTCGCACAGGGACCTGCTGACCGCCATGGAGTAACCCCCCGACCACCACCAGATAGTCATACTGTTCGGGCGACGCCAGCGGCGCGTCGGGCGTCACGCTGACACCGCAGCTGGACACGACCGGTCCATGCGTGGCGTCCAGGACTGCCCAGTGGGCGAGCAGCGGACGGCTTCTATCGCCTTCGTCGGCAGCCAGGCGCAAGGCATCGACAAAACCCGCAAAAGCCGTCAGCGTGAAGCGAGGGGAAAGCACAAAGCCAACACGCAGCTTCGACTCTGCTTTTTCGTGTGCATGCGATTCCATGAAGACGATTCCTACAGCGGTACGTACAACAAGGCGCTTGCGCGCTCCAATTCAATGAGGACCACCTTGGTGGTTTTCAGCAGCGCAGTTTCCTCATGCGCGTCTGCCCATACCGGGGCACGATTTCCGACCCAAGATTCCAAAAGGCCGGACAAACCGGGAGCACCAACAAGCCTATTCACGCTGGCCAAGCTTCAAACGCGCACCATGTACGGCGCGGTCCGGACGATGTTTCGTTGCAGGAGCAAGGTCAGGGGTCGGCCGCGCCAGCGCCCGGTGCAAATCCTCGAACTGCCGCCGCGTGGCGTGGCGCTCCACGCCGACGAGTTCGCCGCTGCCCGGCGCGCCAGTGCGGTAGACGCCTACCCAGACGTCCTGCACCTGGCGGTCCCGGTTGAACAAATGGGCCAGCAGTTCATTGACCCGTGCCTGCAGCAGCGCTTGAGGCGGCAGGTGCGGCCATTCTTTGAGGATCCACTGGCAGATCGACTCCGGGTCCAGGCAGTCGGCTGCGGCTGTGGGTGCCGCACCGTACAGGCCGCTCACCGCCAGGCTGACCAGTAGCGGCTGGCCGTCGGCCAGCCAGGTGGGAAGCTTCTCGATCTTGACAGTCCACTTGGCGCGCAGGGCCATGGCTGCTCCCGGACGCTGCGCGACTGCGCGGTGCAGCAACGCAGCGTCCCTTTTCGTCGCTTGTGCGGCTCAATACACAGCAGGCCGCGTTGAGCCGGTCAGGCCGGGATGATGTTGTGCTCGGGACCGTAGGGGAACCCGGTGAGGTTGCGGTTGCCCTGCGCGGTGATGACGAGGATGTCGTGCTCGCGGTAGCCGCCGGCGCCCGGCATACCTTCGGGCAGCATGATCATGGGCTCCATCGAGATCACCATGCCCGGCTCCAGCACGGTGTCGATGTCCTCGCGCAGCTCCAGCCCGGCCTCTCGCCCGTAGTAGTGGCTCAGAACGCCGAAGCTGTGCCCGTACCCGAACGTCCGGTACTGCAGCAGATCGTGCTGCAGGTAGATCTCGTTGAGCTGGCGCGCAATGTCGCTGCACTTGGCCCCAGGCACCAGCAGCTTCTTGCCCTCGTCATGCACCTTGCAATTGATCTCCCAGAGCTTGAGGTGCGCGTCGCTGGCGTGGTCCAGGAACAGCGTGCGCTCCAGCGCGGTGTAGTAGCCGCTGATCATCGAGAAGCAGTTCAGGCTCAGGATGTCGCCCTTGCGCACGCGGCGCGTGGTCACCGGGTTGTGCGCGCCGTCGGTGTTGACGCCCGACTGGAACCAGGTCCAGGTGTCCATCAGCTCGCTGCCCGGGTAGCGGCGCGCGATCTCGCGCACCATGGCCGCGGTGGAGGCCAGCGCCACCTCGTGCTCGGGCACGCCCTCCTTCACCGCGGCCACCAGCGCCGCACCGCCGATGTCGCACACCTGCGCGCCGGCGGCAATGAACTCGATCTCCTCGGCGCTCTTGACCATGCGCATGCGCATGCACGCCGCCGAGATGTCCACGAACTCGACGCCCGGCAGGGTTTCGCGCAGCGCGTTCAAGCGATCCACCGGGAGCTGGTCGAGCTCCACCCCGACGCGCCCGCGCGCGGGCAGGCACTGCGCCGCCGCCACGAAGTAGTTGCCGCGCTGCCAGTCGGTGTAGGTCAGCGCGTCGTCCGCCACCGCTTTGCGCCACGGCTGGGCGCCGTCGATGTTGGCGGCGATGACGGTGGTCTTCTCATGCGTCACTGCCAGGCCGTAGGAGCGGCCGAAGCTGCAGTAGAGGAAGTCGCTGTAGTAGGCGATGTTGTGGTACGAGCTGAACAGCACCGCGTCGATGCCTTGCGTTGCCATGTGCGCGCGCAACTTGCTGATGCGGCGTGCGTACTCGTCCTTCGAGAAGCTGTTCCAGGCCTTGTCGCCGTTGCGCAGGCGGATCACTTGGGGCATTTCCATCGGTTGTCTCCGGTTGGGTTGGGGTGAAGCCATGGTGCTTCCGCTGCCCTGGTGGCGCTTCAGTTCTGCGACATGCCGTTTCCCGTTTGCGCCAAGGCTGAGACGGGTTTTCCCGACTCGGTGCGGCTGGCGACAGCTCCGACCCAGTGCGGCCATGGACACGTCGCCTGTCCTTCACCGCCTCACCGTACCCAACGAACCGCGGCACTGGCTGACACCGCATGAACCGCCATGGGCTCGCGATGCTGCCTCGCTGAACTGCGACTGCGGGCCGGTGGTGGCGCCGGTAGCGGGGAGCCGCAATGGCAGCGCTGACACGGTGTTGTTCATCGGCGCGAGGTACCACCCGGTTGGCGACCTGGGCCCTGGCACCCGCTTGCTCATGTCGAGCGGGCCGCCACCGCTGCGGCAGCGGTCGCGATCGATTCAGAAGACGTGGGAGCTGGTGGTCGCCCGCGAAAACCTGGCCGGCGGCGTCTCCCGGTCTTCGCAGTGAACGGCGCAACAGCAGCCGTCAGGCAGGCCCCGGCGCAGGCCGGAGAGGCGCCGCCGCGATCGATGCCGCACAGCAGGACGCCGGCCATGGCCGACTTGCGCGACCAGGCGTCAAGGCCCGGCGGATCGCGACGCGGGATCGGGTGCGGACCGACGACAAAAACGGCGTCATACCGATTCCACTTTGGTCGTGAAATGACCCGTTCGTACTGAGGTATCGAAGTACGAATCCGACAGGCTGCGATGGCGGCACCGCGGCAGGGGCCGTTCATCCTTCGATACCTCAGGACGAACGGGATTACTTCACTCAGAAGCCAGAAGTGGAATCAAAGCTCTTTCCGTCATCGAAGGCAGCGCCAGGTGGAAGCCCGGCTCCGTCGCTGGAGCGCGACGGGTCATTCAACGTACCGAGCGTCAACCGGCTCCGAGCCGGTCACCGCCGCGACTGGGTGCCCAGCCACGGCGGACCGATCGCTGCGCCGAGGGCAACCGGCGAGAACCCCGGCAGCAATGGAAACGCAAACCGCCGCGCAAACGGCGACGGCCAGGCGTGCCACAGGTTGCACGCAACGGGCTGACATTGCGCCAGCCCCGGCCGCTGCTTGGGCGCTGTGGTTCAGTCGAAAGCCGTGCGCAGCTGCTGCGAGATGCCTTCGACGCAGACTTCCAGCAGCAGCTTGCCCTTGGCGGCCGAGGCCGGCTTGGCGGAGGACAGGCAACCAGAGCAAGGCGTCCAGTGCGGCTTGGTCGGGAAGAAGTCGTAGGGCGGGAAGGTGGCGGCCGGCTGGTCCACGGCCTTGCTCATGTCCACCAGGTGCGGATGGAGGTGCAGCATCAGCGACGTTTCCAGCACGCCGCCGTGCTCCACCGCCCAGCCCGGAAATCCATAAGGGTAGATCTCGCGAATCGTCTCTTCGGTGACGAAGTCCCAGTAGGAGAGCACGACCACGGAGAAGTCCCTGATGCCATCCCAGCGCAACTCGCGGATCGCCAGGTCCACGCCTTCGGCAATGAACATCGAGTTTTCGAAGTGGCCGTTGACCATGGCCACCTTGCGCACGCCGTGGCGCGCAAACTCCTTGAGCACGTCCTTGATGGTGCTGGTCAGGGTCAGCCCGTCCAGGCTGGTCGTGCCCGGCATGTGGTTGCCGCCACCACTTTTTTGCTGGGACTTGTAGCCGTAGGCGATCGCGGGCGCCACCAGCGCACCGATCTTGCGGGCCACGCGCTCGGCCATCGCGGTGGGCAGCAGCACGTCAGGGTTCATCGACATGTGCGGACCGTGCTGCTCCAGTGCCCCGATGGGCAGCAGCACCATGGTCCGGCCGTCGCGCACCTTCTCGTCGTACACCGGCCAACTCAGCTCGGAAATGTGGACGCTGTCCATGGAACACTCCTTTCGAAAATCGTTGAACTCCAGGCATCATGCCGATTTTCTGGAGATACCCGTTTGGATCATTCCCGAAAATGACGATTGCCTGTATCGGCGGGCGTATTTTCGACCCAACAAGTAGTACAGGGTTGCGGCGCTGCTGCCGCCAGCGAGCCAGGAAAGATCCACGCCACCCATTGCCTTGGCAACAGGACCCTGAAACAGCGGGATGATTCCATACATGAACATATAAGTGCAGACCAATCCGCCAGCAAAAGCCACAAGCGCCGCAGGATTGAAGCGGTCCATATGCCTGGATTCCGTCCCCTCGAAAAGGAAGTCGAAATTCCTGGTATTGCGCTCAAAAATGAAGCAATGCACGGCCATGATGCCGCCCCAAGTGGCAACCCAGGCGACGATCGAAACCAGCCAGGCATCCAGCGCATGGGCGAAGTTTTCCTGCTTCATGAAGAACATGACCGCGACCATTGCAAAGACACCGACCAGGATGGACAGCCTTTGCCGGGAAACTTTGATATCCATAGCCTGAGCCGCGACACCAAAAGTGTAAAGATTGATGATGTTGGTGGCGATTGGGCCGTGTATCACGAGCGCCAGTACCGGGATCGCGAGTACCCCGAAGTTATCGACAATGAGCGCACCGGGGTCGGCGCTTCCATTCTTCGTGGCCAGGCTTGCTCCCAGCACGCCCAGCCATACGACCGGAATGAACTGGCCCAGCGTGCTGGCAAGGTAAAGGCGCGCCTTCGACACGGACCCCGAGACGAAGCGCGAGTAGTCAGGGGCGTAGGTAAACCAGCCGATGCCCCACCCGATACCGATCGCGGTCATCACTCCACTCATCGCTGCAAGGCGCGGCATGCCGGTCAGAACCTCGTCGGCAGGGCCAGCGTAAGACCAGTCAATATCAAACTGAGTCCAGGCCACGATGCTCATGACCACGAGAACCAGAATTGTAGGTGGCACAGTCCATTTCTCGAAGGCTGCAATTGCACGATATCCGAGGTAGCAGATAACGACCTGAATGGTCATGATGGTGGCGGCGGTAGACAGACGCCACCAGAAATTCTCCGCACCGGGATCGACCCAGCCGATCTTGCCGAAAAGCGCCATCACGAGGTCAAGAATGATCCAGGTGTTTACCGCTGTCCAGCCAACGGCCAGCGCCGCCTGGATGGCCGCGGGCAGGTACGCGCCCTTGCGCCCGAAGGCAGCGCGGGAAAGCACCATTCCGGTGACGCCCGTTCGTTGTCCGAGCAGCACAAAGGCGCCAAAACCTATCATCCCGATCAGGTTGCCAAGCACCAGAACAGTAACCGTGTCTGCCAGCGAGAGCCCCAGATTTATCCCGAGTGCGCCCAAGATCCAGTTGATCGGGGCCACATTTGCCCCTGACCATATCCAAAACTGGCCCCAGACGCTCTTGGTTCGTCTATTTTCAGGAATTGGTTGCAGCATCTCTTCGAGATTGTCCGCATCGCCACTTTGGCTATTCATTTGGCTTGTCTCCGAATTTTCAATACCGACCGGAAGGGAGCCGAGGCTGAGCGTTCCGAAGAACGCTTATAAACAGGTACGCTCCGCGGAGCGTGCCGTCAGTGGATATCGGGCCTGGCCATGTGCACACGCAACTTCTTGACGCGGCGTGCGCATCCGTCCTTCGAAACACTGTTCCAGGCCTTGTCGCCATTGCGCAGGCGGATGGTGCGGGGCATGTCCACGAGGTCTTTCCTTGGAGGTGGAAGGTGGCCTGATGGTGCGACGGTCGCACAGCGGCCTGCTGTCCTTTGCGACATGCCGTTTCCCGGTTGCGACGAGAGGGCGCGGGGTTTTCCCGCTCGGGCCCATTCCCTATGGTGTCCCGCAGCGTCGCGCGCGATCGGCCGCCGGCGTGCAGCCGTAGGCTTCGCGGTAGCGTGTGATGAAGTGGGGCATCGAGACGAAGCCCGTGGACTGAGCGATGTCCTCAGGCGCGCGGGTGCTGCGCAAAAGCGCCAGCCGGGCACGCTCCAGGCGCAGCTGCAGGTACTTGCGCGCCGGTGACATGCCCAACTGCTCGCCGAACAGCCGCTCCAGTTGGCGCCGCGATATGCCAAGGTAGTCAGCAATCTCGACTGGACTCAACGGCTCTTCCAGGTTGTTCTCCATCATCTCCAGCGCCGACACCACCAGCGGGTGGCTGCCGGACAGACGATGGCGCAGTGGTACCACCTGCTTTTCGTCGGGGCTGCGGCGCTGCGCCACCAACAGGTCGGTCACTTGCTCGGCCAAGCTGCGGCTGCCGGGCGGTCGGCTCAACAACGTGGTCATCAGATCCAGCGGGCTGATGCCGCCGCTACAGGTGTAGCGGTCGCGGTCGATCTCGAACAGCTGATCCGAAACCTCGATGCCGGGAAAGTCCTCCAGCAGCGCGTCACGGTCTTCCCAGTGGATGGTGCACCGGTATCCGGCCAGCAAGCCGGCCTTGGCCAAGAAGTAGCTGCCGGTGTCGATGCCCCCCAGCGCGGCACCCTGCGCAGCCATGCGGCGCAGCCAGGCGGTGCTCTCCCTGTAGCCGAGCCGCGGCAGTGGGTTGGGGCCGATGACAAACACGGCGTCGAACTCGCCGGACTGGGCTATCGCGCAGTCGGGCATCACCCGGATGCCGTCGCTGGATGGCACCGGCTCCGCGGTGGCTGCCACCACCACGAACTCGTAGGCCTTGCGCTCCAGCACACCGTTGGCCAAGCGCAGCGGATCCACCGCCGAGCTCAGCGCGATGAGCGAAAAGTTGGGAACGACCAGGAAACCAAAGCGCTGATGGCGGGTGTTCATCATCGTGGGCCAAAGGCCTGCAAGCCATCCGGACGGGAATCTGCGCTGTCTCGCTGGCCGCGTCAGGCGCCGTTGAGAATTGAAGTCATCACTGCACGGCAGCCTAACCGGGCCTGGCGCTGTGCTCCATCGGTACTGCTGCTGGTTCAGCAAGAAGCGTCTGTCGCTCCTGGGCACGTCACGATGCAGCCCCGCGGCATTTCGACCTTGGATCATCCCCAAGGCCCGGCGGCAGCGGGCCACCGAGCATGCGCTGGAGCGGCTGGACCTGCACGAGCCGGTCTCGGCCGCCGGGCTGCAACGACCTGCACAGCACCGCCGTCGCCCCTCTTGCAACCGGCTTAGCTGCCTCGAAAAGCCGCTGCCGGTCGTCACTGGACGGCTGGCCCAAGCGGCGTTGCGTGCCGCAGTGAAGTGGCGACTTCCCCGGTTTCTGTTTTGCCGCGGCACCACAATGAATTCGCCACCGCCCTTGGCGGCAGCTCAAGTCGCCTCGGCGCAGGCACCGGTGCAGTTGCTCGGCCACCAACTGCAGTGCCCTGTCATCGACCTTGTGATTCGATGCGCCGTTAATCCGCTTGGAGCAGTCCCGGTCCAGCAGGAGCACTGCCAGCCGCACGCGGTAACGTCATGCCATTGCAAATGCCACGGCCGTCGTTACTGCTTGAACAAACTCACACAAATTGCATAGCAACAGAGCTCTGCGGAAATTTCATAGCCGGTGAGCTTGAAATTCCTGGCTTGACGCACCGACGACGCGCATCCCAATGGTCGACGCGAGCGAAATACTCATGTACACCTGAGACGTGAAGAAGCCATCAACGAAAAACACGGACAACCATGGAGATGCTGCTTGGTGTTCGCGCGGCTCGAAATCGAGGCAATACATCGGATATGCCAAAGAACGTGAACTGCCAATGCAGCCACTGGAACGACCTAAAGGCGTCATGCTATTCGCGGCGTGCAGGTTTTTATCTGTTGCCTTGATTGCTTATCTGATTGGCTTGGCTTTTTACCCCGTCTTCCTCAAGCTTATCAATTCCATTGAGGCAATTGCTTCCGAAAGCGCTTGGTAACTCATGCGTGGACTGTTGAAGCATCTGCCCACGGCGCCGGAGACAAGGTGGCTTTCATTATCACGAGGCCTTTCCCGCGCACGTAATGAGTGCAGCCAGGGCCCTTATTGCCAAGCGGACACTTTCGCACAAAGCTTCGTTTGACGATTCTAGCGATCACCGCGTGGCGCAACTGCAATTGCCCTTGGCACCCACCCTATGCAGCAAAGGCAGTTGCTCCGCCATACTGGGAACACCATTATTCAACGGTGGTTATATCCACCACCCTGGACACACTGATGCCAGTTCGAGCGGGGGCATCCACTCCATTAGCCCGAGCCGGTCCGCTTCGGCGCCGCCAGCGTGGCCGATGCTCTCAATAGGGCGCAGGGCGACGATGGGCCGTTTATGGGCAAGCAACGGTGCAGTCGACCATCGCCGTTGCTTGCCTTGACTAAAATACTTCAGGAATAATGCTCGCGCGCGAATCCCTGCTCAGTTGATTCGGATGGGAATGTAGGTGGCGTTGTTGCTGGGAACGCTGTCCGGCACTCGGCCTTCCATATCAACGATGGTCCCGACCCAGTAGTTTGTACCACGCGCCAAGTTATTCGGAATCGTCAAAGTCCTGCGATAGGTCAGCACGTTGTTCCGTGCGAGCGTCATGCCCGTGTTGGTAGCGATGCGCAGATCCGACCGCGAAATAATGTCATTCGTCGAAACGTACCAGCCTGTATTGACGGTCTGCGTATCCTTGCCGTTGTTTTCATAGCTGAACTCGACTTGAACCGTCTGGCCGCGGTTGACGCGATAGCCCGTCTCGCCATTGACGGACACCGTGGGCAGCGCGACTCCAGACGCGTCGTAGATGCCGGTCTTGACGTGGCGAGAATACTGGCCATCCGCAAATGCGTATTTCCAGTGGGCGACACCCAAATCCTGATAATTGGCGGACCATAGGCCGTACAGGAAAACTGCGCCATCGCTGGCGTCTTCGCCGAGATATCCGCGTGCCGCCGAGCCATTTGCCCAAATGTGCTCGAAATCGGCGCCCATGATGTTGTACTCCGTGTTGACGTGCAGCAGCCCCATCGCGTGCCCAAATTCATGGACCCCGGTGCTCTGCAACTGACGCCGCGTTCCGGTGTACCTGATGATGCTGGACTTCAGCTCGTCCGCGGTCCATTGGAATGGCGCCCGGTAGTCAAAAATGACATCGGCCTCGTCTCGATGGGTAACGACGACACCGAGAAACTGAAAGCAAGTATCTCTCCAGTACGTGATGGCCGGCGCACCCTGGAGAATGCCGTTATCGCTGCTGCCCCAGACCTCGTTTTGCCCATTGCCCAGCGCAAGACCGCCGGTATCGGTCTGCAACGCGAAGAAGAAGGGACTCGGATTTTGATTCAAAAGATCGACGGTCCGCTGCAGCCCATCCCGCCAGTATCCCGTCGGGAAGCTTATTGAACTGGCACCCATGGCCGGGCCGTTGGTTCCCCATTTGATGGGGACGCCAAAGCAAGTATTGATATTGAATGCCATGGAGGGCGTTGCAGCCAGGCATGACAATGCCGCCCCGAACAGGGCAAGTTTCGTTTTCATGACGGTTACCCTTGGTGAAATTGCAAATCGGGGCTGCTCAGCGCGACTTGTTCCGAGTGCTCGTCGGGTCGTCCTTGGGCAGGGCGCGCTCCTCGGCAACGTCGGCCGGCGAGCGTGGCGTGACGATGCTTCGCTCCGAGGCGCTGGGGGGCGGCACCGGCCGCGGTGCCGGTGCAGCGATCTGCGCATTCGGGTCGGCGCTCTGGAATCCGGATTCCGCCGTGCCTGCAGTCGCCGGCACGGCTTTCACCGCCGCCACGAAGCGGTCGACGGACATGGGGCGAGCTTCCTGCTGCGGCGGGGCACCCTCGGCGGCGGACTGTCGACCGCTGTAACCGGCGGAGTCACCGCCCATTGCGCCGCCCGCACCGGCTGTCATCTCGACCGTTGCCGGTCCCTGCGCTTCGTACTGACGCCGCGCCTCGTCCACCGACATGCCGCGCTTGTTGATGATGTCGCGCACCTCGGGGTTCTTCAGCAGCTCGTCGAAAGCCGGGGCGGGATAACTGACCTTGCCGAACTCGGCCGGTGGCTTTCCGCGCGCCACCACCTTGTTGTTGGCGTCAATGGCTTGCACGGGTGTGCCGGTGCCATCGTAGAGCGCGCCGTTGAGCACCCGGAAGCGACCCTCAATGCAGCCCACCAGCGGGCAACCGCCGTTCGCACCATTGTTCTGGACGAACAGGATGTCCTCGTCACCGGCCTGAAAGACTGGAACGTTGGAGGCCCGGAGGAAATGGCCGCGACCGTCCGGCCCGCCGATGTAGCGCAGGCTGAAGGACCCGCTGGATGCCGCCCCCCGCACTGACCGGATCACGTCGTATGTCACGATCGTGAAAGGAACCGGAGGCTGGCCTTTCTCGCCGGCCGCTGACATGCGGTATTCAACCTTGCTGACGCGGCTGTGCACGACGAACTTTGCGGCGCCGGCCAAGTGCCTGATGTCGGGCGCCGTCTCTTGCCCGAATACGGCACCGCCGCCGCCCAATAACAGCGCGGCGGCGACCGCCATGCGAACACCACTACCATTTGACATGAGTTTCTCCAATGGAAAAGTGATTTTGCATAGAACAGCAAGCCGTCGGCGCTTTGATACTCGTGCTGTCACCTCGACATAAATTCGATAGCCGACATCTCCCACATGCTGTTGACGCATTGATTTATCTGATATGAAGCTCCCCAGCCAAGGTTATTTGGCAGTTTCACTATAGGCCCTTCATGCAAAAACTTCATCCACAAAAGTATGGAGAACTCATTGCAAAAATGGCCTGGAAGCGGCTTTGCTGGGCCGGCCTGGAAAAAATAGACCAGGGGTCAGGTGGAGTAAAGGTGACCAACGTCACCGTGGTGATTGCCTATGACTTCGTTGCAAGCCAACGCAAGCGCTGACAGCACGGGGCGGATGAGCAACGCCACAGGCATGCAGCGATATCCTGCATGCCACGTACGCTTGGATCGCCAGATTCACAAAGCCTGTCGCGGGAATATCTCAGGAGGCGCCGGTGGAAACCAAGATGCGCGGCTGCAAAGCGTCCGGGGCCCATGAAAACTTGCTGTCCACCCTGTTTGCGCGACAAGGCCGGGGCAACGCCCGGGTGAAATCATGACTGGCGGTTGAAACCTGGTCGGGCATGGCCCGCGGGCGCATAGCTCCATTTTGGCGTCACCAGCAGCACCAGCAGTGACACGCCCGCCAGCGCCATGGCCACGTACAGAAATACCGGCGCGTCACTGAAGCGCTGTGGGTAAATGGTCCGCGCGGCGCCCAGCCCGGCGGCATTGCCCGCCAGCGCCAGGATGGCGGCGGCGAAATCGCGAAAGCGCCGCGCCTGGTTCGCGCCCTGGGACCAGCGCGGGTCGGTGTTGTAGCTGGGCAGGTGGTGGTGCGCGTCCTCCAGCTGTTCCAGCACCGCGATGAAAGTTCGCAGATTCGAAATCGCCCGCTCGGCCATGTAATTGAGAAAGGCCAGGCACAGCGACGCCACCGGGAAGCCGAAGATCAGCCATTCCACCGGCGGCTCCTTGGCACCCCCGGCCGGGCGCAGCGCCACCAGCACCGCCAGCAGGCTCACGACCAGGCTGACGTACAGCGCCAGCGCCTGCTGGCGCTGCGTGATGCGCGCATTCACCTCTTGGTTGGCAGCGATGAAACGGTAATTGGCATCGACGAAGGATTTGGCCATCGGAGATTGACGAGGGTTTCGATCGGGCGGCTGCCCTCCTGCGGGAAGGATTTTCGCCCCGTCAATCCGATGTCCGGTGTCGGGCAACCTGCTGAATCTCTGCCCCTGGCGCCACAGGCCGCAGCGGCGGCGTGGCACGGTCCCGGCGGCGTGCCCAGCTTGGACACGTCGGCGCCCGCGGGAAAGGCCTTGGCATTGCCGGCCAGCACGATGCCGCGCACGGCTGGGTCGGCTTAGGCCGCATCGAGCGCCTGCACGATGAAGCTGCGCAGCGCATGGCTGAGGCTGTTGACGGGCGGGTGGTCCAGGGTGAGGACGGCGATGCCGTCATGCAGGGTGTAGTGCTTCAGTCGGGCAAGGTGATGGCAACTTTTCCGAACTGGGTGCCGGCCTCCAGCCGGCTCAGTGCGCCGTGCACCTCGTCCAGCGCCCAGGTGGAGTCGATCACCGGCCGGATGCCACCGCGCTGCACCGCCTGCAGCAAGTCCGCCATCTCGTGCAGGTCCCCCAGCGTGGAGCCCAGGATCTGCAGCTGGCGAATGAAGATGCGGCGCAGGTCCGCCGGCGGCTGGTCACCGCTGGTGGCGCCGCAGGTGACGATGCGTCCACCGCGCACCACGGACTTCATGGCGCTGGCCCATACGGCCGCGCCCACGTTCTCGATGACCACGTCCACGCCGCGCCCGTGCGTGAGCCCGAGCACCGCCTTGGCCACGTCCTCGCGCGCGCCGTTGATGGCATGGTCCGCGCCCAGCGCCAGCGCGCGCTCAAGCTTGGCGTCCTCGCGCGAGGTGACGATCGTCCGCGCGCCGGCCCACTTCGCCAGTTGCAGCGCCGCCAGCGACACGCCGCCGCCGATGCCGAAGATCAGCACCGTCTCCCAGGGCTTCAATTGCGCCCTGTTGAACAGCATGCGCCAGGCCGTGAGGTGGTTGACGCCCAGGGCAGCGGCCTCCTCGAAGCTGAAGCCCTCGGGCATGGGAAAGACGTTGCGCGCCGGCAGCGCCACGTATTGCGCCAGCGTGCCGTCGCGGTGCTCGCCCAGGTAGCCGATGCCGGTGCAGAGCACGCCTTCGCCGCGGGCGCAGAACTCGCAGCGTCCGCAGCTGATGCCCGGGTGCAGCAGCACACGTTGGCCAGGGTGCAGCAGGGGCTCGTCGGTATCCACCTCCTCCACCACGCCCGCACCGTCCAGGCCCATGACTTGCGGCAGCCGGTGCGTGATGCCCGCGCCGCTGTCGCGCATGTACAGGTCCACCCGGTTCAGCGTGGCGGCCCGGATGCGAACCAGCACCTCACCAGCCCGTCGTTGAGGCATGGGCCGTTCGCCCACGACCACGACCTCGTTGCCGCCATGCCCCGTGATGTAAGCGGCCTTCATGGTCACAGGGCCTTGACCAGTTCAGGCACGGCGGCGAAGACGTCTGCCTCCAGGCCGTAATCCGCCACCGAGAAGATCGGCGCCTCCGGGTCCTTGTTGATCGCCACGATCACCTTGGAGTCCTTCATGCCCGCCAGATGCTGGATCGCGCCGCTGATGCCGCAGGCGACGTAGAGCGTGGGCGCCACGATCTTGCCGGTCTGGCCCACCTGCCAGTCGTTCGGGGCGTAGCCGGCATCCACCGCCGCGCGCGAGGCGCCCAGCGCGGCGCCCAGCTTGTCGGCCAGCGGCGTGAGCACTTCGGTGAACTTCTCGGCCGAGCCCAGCGCGCGGCCACCGGAAACGATGATCTTGGCGGCGGTCAGCTCGGGGCGGTCGCTCTTGGTCAGCTCGCGGCCGACGAAGGCGCTCTGGCCGCTGTCGGCCACCGGCGCCAGGGTTTCCACCGCGGCGCTGCCGCCCGTGACCGGCGCGGCGTCGAAGCCGGTGGTGCGCACGGTGATGACCTTCACCGCGTCGCCGCTCTGCACGGTGGCGATGGCGTTGCCGGCGTAGATCGGGCGCTCGAAGGTGTCGGCGGACAGCACCTTGGTGACGTCGCTGAGCTGTGCCACGTCAAGCTTGGCGGCCACGCGCGGGGCGGCGTTGCGGCCGGAAGCCGTCGCGGGAAACAGGATGTGGCTGTAGCTGCCGGCGAGGGCCAGCACCTGTGCAGCCACGTTCTCGGCCAGCTGCGTGGCGAGCGCTGCCGAGTCGGCGTGCAGCACCTTGGCGACGCCCTGGACCTGCGCGGCGGCCTGGGCCACGGCGGCGGCGTTCTCGCCGGCCACCAGCACGTGGACTTCGCCACCGCACTGGGCCGCGGCGGTGACGGTGTTGAGGGTCGCGCCCTTGAGGGTCGCGTTGTCGTGTTCGGCAATGACGAGGGCGGCCATGTCAGATCACCTTGGCAACGTTTTTGAGCTTGTCCACGAGGGTGGCCACGTCGGGCACCTTCACGCCAGCGCCGCGCTTGGGCGGCTCGCTGACCTTGACGGTCTTGATGCGCGGGCTCACGTCCACGCCCAGGTCGGCCGGCTTGACGGTCTCCAGCGGCTTCTTCTTGGCCTTCATGATGTTGGGCAGCGTCACGTAGCGCGGCTCGTTCAGGCGCAGGTCGGTGGTCACCACCGCCGGCAGCGTCACGGAGACCGTTTCGAGACCACCGTCCACCTCGCGCGTCACCTGGGCCTTGCCGTCTGCCACTTCGACCTTGGAGGCGAAGGTGGCCTGCGGCAGGTCGGCCAGCGCGGCGAGCATCTGGCCGGTCTGGTTGCAGTCGTCATCGATGGCCTGCTTGCCCAGGATCACCAGGCCCGGCTGTTCCTTGTCCACCAGGGCCTTGAGGAGCTTGGCCACGGCCAGCGGCTGCAGCTCGGCATCGGTTTCCACCAGGATGGCGCGGTCCGCGCCGATGGCCAGCGCCGTGCGCAGCGTCTCCTGGCACTGCGCCACGCCGCAGGACACGGCGATGATCTCCGTGGCGACGCCCTTTTCCTTGAGCCGCACCGCTTCTTCGACGGCGATCTCGTCGAAGGGGTTCATGCTCATCTTCACGCCGGCCAGGTCCATGCCCGAGCCGTCGGACTTCACGCGCGCCTTGACGTTGTAGTCGATCACGCGCTTGACGGCGACGATCACTTTCATCGTGGAAACTCCTCTCAGTTCACAGTGGCGGCAGCCGCTGGCACCTTGCCGCCTTGCTGCGCCGGGTTGGTGGCGAGCCGCCGCACCAGCGACGTCGTCATAACGGTGGCTTCGCCCTCGATGACGACCGTTTCGCCCACGCGGCATACCGTCGAAAGCACCGCCCGCGCCTTGGCCTCGTCGGTGGAGAGCACGGTCACCGTGGCATGAACGGTGTCGCCGGGACGCACCGGGGCGCGAAACTTCAGCTGCTGCGCCAGGTACACCGTCCCTGGTCCGGGAAGCCGGTTCGCCACGGCCGCGGAGATCACGCTGGCACTCAGGAAGCCATGGGCGATGCGGCCCTTGAAGCTCGTGGTCGCCGCGTACTCCTCGTTGGTGTGCACGGCGTTGTTGTCGCCCGAGACACCGGCAAACAGCACGATGTCCGCTTCCGTGATCGTTTTGGAGTACGTCGCGTGCATGCCCGCACGCAAGTCCTCGATGTCGTAGCCGTTGAGATCGTTCATTCAGGTCTTCCTCATGGTGGCAACCACGTTCGATCGGCTCCCGGCGCTTGCCTGGGTCCATGGCGGCGGGGAAGCCAACCGTGCTGTGGATGCCTCAGCGGCCCGTGCATCGGCACGCGCTGGCAGTTGCGGGGCGCAACAGCCGGGCAAGTCCATCAGCCCGTCGTCCGCATGCCGCTTTCGCAGCTCGACCAGGCACTGCCGAAGAAAGGCCATGGCTTGCGCTCCCATCGAAAAGGGTCTGTCAGCACATGCTGGTCCGCAGTGCTGATATCAGCAGAACGCGGCGATGCCGGTGATGGCCCGGCCCAGGATCAGCGCATGCACGTCATGCGTGCCCTCGTAGGTGTTGACCACTTCCAGGTTCACCAGGTGGCGCGCCACGCCGTACTCGTCGCTGATGCCGTTGCCGCCGAGCATGTCGCGCGCCACGCGGGCGATGTCCAGCGCCTTGCCGCAGCTGTTGCGCTTCATGATCGAGGTCAGCTCCACCGCGGCCGTGCCCTCGTCCTTCATGCGGCCCAGGCGCAGGCAGCCCTGCAGGCCCAGCGTGATCTCGGTGAGCATGTCGGCCAGCTTCTTCTGGATCAGCTGGTTGGCGGCCAGCGGACGCCCGAACTGGCGCCGGTCGAGCACGTACTGGCGTGCCCGCTGGTAGCAGTCCTCGGCGGCGCCCAGCGCACCCCAGGCGATGCCGTAGCGCGCGCTGTTGAGGCAGGTGAAGGGGCCCTTGAGGCCGCGCACTTCCGGAAAAGCGTTCTCCTCGGGGCAAAACACCCCGTCCATCACGATCTCGCCCGTGATGCTGGCGCGCAGCCCCACCTTGCCGTGGACGGCCGGCGCGGACAGCCCCTTGAAACCCTTCTCCAGCACGAAGCCGCGGATCGCCCCGTCGTCGTCCTTGGCCCAGACGACGAAGACGTCGGCGATCGGGCTGTTGGTGATCCACATTTTGCTGCCCGTGAGACTGTAGCCGCCGGGCACCTTCCTGGCGCGCGTGATCATGCTGCCGGGGTCCGAGCCGTGGTCCGGCTCGGTCAGGCCGAAGCAGCCGATCCACTCGCCGCTGGCCAGCCTGGGCAGGTACTTCTGCTTCTGCGCCTCGGTGCCGAACTCGTTGATCGGCACCATCACCAGCGAGGACTGCACGCTCATCATCGAGCGGTAGCCTGAATCGACGCGCTCCACCTCGCGGGCGATCAGGCCGTAGCTGACGTAGTTCAGCCCGGTGCCGCCGTACTGCTCGGGGATGGTGGGGCCCAGCAGGCCCAGCTCGCCCATCTCGCGGAAGATGGCGGCATCGGTCTTCTCGTGCCGGAAGGCCTCCTGCGCACGCGGCAGCAAGCGTTCCTGGCAGTACACGGCGGCGGCCTCCCGGATGGCGCGCTCGTCGGCGCTGAGCTGGTCGTCGAGCAGCAGCGGATCGTCCCAGCGGAACGCGGGCTTGGTCTGAGTGGATTGCATGGGGTCTCCTGGTAGGAATGCTTGGGCCGGTCCGACTTCACATGCCGGCGTAGTGGGGTCCGCCACCGCCCTTGGGCGTGACCCGGTTGATGTTCTGCGTCGGGTCCTTGATGCCGCAGGTGTTGGGCTGCACTGCGCCGTCAGTCCCGGCCCACCAGCTCGCGGCCGATGATCATCTGCTGGATCTGCGTGGTGCCCTCGTACAGGCGCAGCAGCCGCACGTCGCGGTAGAAGCGCTCCACCGGGTACTCGTTGATGTAGCCCGAGCCGCCGTGCACCTGGACGCCGCGGTCGGCCACGCGGCCCACCATCTCGGTGCAGAACAGCTTGCAGCACGAGGCCCGCATGCTGACCTGCGGGTCGCTCTGGCCCGCGGGCTTGGCGTCGTAGCGCAGCGCGCAGTCCTGCACCATGCTCCAGCCGGCGTAGAGTTCGGCCTGGCTGTCGGCCAGCATGGCCTGGATCAGCTGGAAGTCGCCGATGCGCTTGCCGAACTGGCGCCGCTCGCGGGCGTAGGCCACGGACTCGTCGAGGATGCGCTGCGCCATGCCGCAGGCCACCGCGGAGATGTGCAGGCGGCCGCGGTCCAGCACCTTCATGGCGGTCTTGAAGCCCTGGCCCGGCTTGCCGCCGATCACGTTGGACGCCGGCACGCGCACGTTGTCGAGCACCACGTCGCAGGTCTTGGTGCCGCGCTGGCCCATCTTCTTGTCGGGCTTGCCCAGGCTCAGCCCGGCCAGGTCCGCCGGGACGATGAAGGCCGAGATGCCGCCGGGGCCGGGGCCGTCGGTGCGCGCCATCAGCGTGAACGCGCCCGCGCGCGGCGCGTTGGTGATGAAGCGCTTGGTGCCGTTGAGCACGTAATGGTCGCCCACGAGCTCGCCGCGGGTCTTGAGAGCGGCCGAGTCGGAGCCGGCGTCGGGCTCGGTGAGGGCGAAGGACATGATCAGCTCGCCCGTGGCCACGCGCGGCAGGATCACGCGCTTTTGCTCCTCGGTGCCGTCCATCAGGATGCCCTGCGAGCCGATGCCGACGTTGGTGCCGAACACCGAGCGGAAGGCCAGCGAGGTGTGGCCGATCTCGTAGGCCACGCGGCATTCCTGGCTCATCGACAGCCCGATGCCGCCGTATTCCTCGGGGATGGAGATGCCGAACAGGCCCATGGCCTTCATGTCCTGGACGATGTCGGCGGGCACTTCGTCATGCTCCTCCACCGCGTCCTCGGCGGGCATGAGGCGCTCGCGGACGAAGCGCTGGACGGACGAGAGCAACAGCTCGAACGATTCCTGGTCGATGGCCATGGTGGGGTGCCTTGGAAGAAGCGAAAGGTTCAGCGGTGGTCAAAAGGCGTTCATGCTCTCGTGCTGCTCACTCGACGATGATCTTGCGGTCCTTGATGAGGGTGGACAGCGTCTTGCCCTCGTCGGCCAGCAGCTTGCGAAAAGCCGCCTGCTCCAGCGGAGCGGGCTCGGCGCCCAGCTCGGCGAAGCGTTGCTTGACCGCTGGTGCCGCCAGGGCCTTGGTCAGCTCGCGCGACAGCCGCTCGGTGACCTCGGCGGGCACCTTGTTCGGCGCCCAGATGCCGAACCAGATGTCCAGGCTGGCGTTGTGAAGCCCCAGGTCGGCGTAGGTGGGCGCCTCCGGGAAGAAGGGCGACTTCCTGTCGCTGGCCACGGCCAGCAGCTTGACCTTGCCGCTCTTGATGTGCGGAAAGGCGATGCCCGGGTCGAAGACGAGGTCGGCCTGGCCGCCCATCACGTCCTGCAGCGCGGGCGCGGAGCCGCGGTAGGGGATGTGCGTGATCGAGGCGCCCGTGCTCTGCACGAACAGCTCGCCGGCGAGGTGGGGCGGCGTGCCGGTGCCGGACGATGCATAGGTCAGCTTGGCCGGCTGGGACTTGGCCAGGGCGACGAGCTGCTTGGCATCCTTGACCTCCAGCGTGGGGCGGGCCAGCAGGTACATCTGCATGCGCCCGAAGCCCATCACGGGCGTCAGGTCGCGCGAGGGCAGCACGTTGGACTTGAACAGGGAGGGGTTGGCCGTCTCGACCGAGGTCGGCGCGACGAGGAAGGTGTAGCCGTCGGCCGGGGCCCGCGCCACTTCGCCCGCGCTGAGGTTGCCGCTGGCACCGGGCTTGTTGTCGACGATGACGGTCTGCCCCAGCGCCTCGGTGAGCGACTGCGCCAGGACGCGGGCCATCACGTCCGTGCCGCCGCCGGCGGCGAAGCCCACCACCAGGCGCACGGGCTTGGACGGCCACGCCGTGGTCTGGCTGACCGCCGGAAGGGCTGTGCCGGCCAGGAGCGCGGCCGCGCAGAGAGTCAGCGAACGGCGCGATAGGGAACGGATGGGGTGCTTGGACCTGGAAGTCATGGTTGTCTCCTGATGTCGGCGAGCGGCTGGCAAGCCAGCCGCGGTTCGCTCACGGCTCGGTGGGCGTGTGCACGGGTTGATCGGGTACCGGCCTGGGACCGGGGCAGCGCAAGGGCGCGTCCTCACGGGTGAGCCCGCGAGGCTTGGTTCTCTCAGGTGCGGCTCGTCATGGCGTCATCACCGCGCGCTGCACGGATGGCCTCCACCGCCTCCGGGTTGACCAGCGTGCTGAGGTCGCCCACGTCTTCGCCCAGCCAGGCCGCGCGCACCACGCGGCGCATCAGCTTCGAGCTGCGGGTGCGCGGCAGGTCGGGGACGAAGACCACCCTGGCCGGCCGGAACGCCCCGCCCAGGCCCGTGACGACCGCGGCCGACAGGCTCTTGGCCGCGGCATCCAGCGCGATGTCCGGCCGCGGGACACAGACGCACACCACGGCGGTGCCCTTGACGGGGTCGGGCATGCCGACGGCAGCCGCGTCGAGCACCAGCCCCGTGCCCATCAGCAGCGCCTCGATCTCGGAGGGGCCCGTGCGCTTGCCGGCGATCTTGAGCGTGTCGTCCGAACGCCCGTGCACGTACCACAGGCCTTCGGCATCGCGGCTGGCGAAGTCGCCATGCACCCAGAGGTTCGGCAGCCGCGACCAGTAGCTCTCAAGGTAGCGCTCGCGGTCTTGCCACAGTCCGCGCGTGAGTCCGATGCTGGGCGTGCGCATCACCAGCTCGCCCGTGACACCGCAGGGGACGGAGGCCCCTTCGGCATCGACCACGTCGGCGCCGGTGCCCGGCACCGGGCCTGCGAACGCGCAAGGCTTGAGCGGGTGGATCACGGTACCGGTCAGGATGCCACCCACCTCGGTTCCGCCGGAGTAGTTGAGCAGGGGCACGCGCCGCTGGCCCACGCGCTCGAAAGTCCACTGCCAGGCCTCCGGCGTCCACGGCTCACCGGTGGAGACCATGACGCGCAAGGAGCTCAGGTCCCTCTGCGCGACTTCGGCGTCGCTCAGCGACATCGACAGGCGCGCCACCGTCGGCGCCAGGCCCAGGTAGCTGACGCGGTGACGCTCGATCAGCCGCCACAGGCGGTCGGGCTGCGGGTAGTTGGGCGCGCCTTCAGCCAGCACGATCGTGGAGCCGACCAGCAGGCCGCCGAACACGAGGATCGGGCCGACCAGCCAGCCCATGTCCGACATCCACAGGAAGCGGTCCTCGGGCTTGAGGTCCATGCAGATCGACAGGTCCAGCGCGGTCTTGACCGGGAAGCCGCAGTGCGAGTGCACCACGCCCTTGGGCTTGCCGCTGGTGCCCGAGGTGAACATCAGCATCAAGGGATCGTCGGCCGGCATCGGTTCCGTGGGCACGGCCGTGACGTCCTCGGGAGCGCCCGCGGCGAGCTCGTGCCACCAGTGATCGCGCCCGTCGATCCAGCCGTGTTCGGTAGCCAGGTGGCTCAGGACCACGACGTGGCGCACGCCGGGGCAATGGGCCAGCGCCTCGTCAACGACGGCCTTGGCGCCGACCGGCTTGCCGCGGCGCAGCGAGCCATCGACGGTGATCACCGCCTTGGCCTGCCCATCGCCCAGGCGCTGTGCCAGCGCGTCGGCGCCGAAGCCCGAGAACATCGGCAGCACGATGGCACCGATCTTCGCGACGGCCAGCATCGCGGCGGCGGCATGCGGCAGGTTGGGCATGTACATGCCCACCACGTCGCCCCGGCCCAGGCCGAGGCGGCGCAGGCCCCAGCCGAGGCGACACACCTCGCGGTCCAGATCGGCGAAGGTCCAGGAGGACTCGGCGCCGTCTTCACCTTCCCAGACCAGGACCGGCTGTTCGTAACGCGCCGTGCCGCGCCGCCGGTCGATGCAGTTGAGCACCACGTTGGTCACGCCGCCCACGCACCAGCGCGCGAAGGGCAGCCCGGCGCCGAGGTCCAGCACCTGCTCGTAGGGACGCTCGAAGCGATAGTCGAGGAAGCGAATCAGCGCGTCGTTGAACCAGGCCGGGTCGGCACTGGCGCGCTCGTTGAGCGACTCGAAGCTGTCCACTTCGAGCGCACGCATGAAGCGGGTCAGGTTGGCCCCTGCCACGGTGGCGGCGTCGGGCCGCCATACGACGGCCGGGGCGTTGGAAACATCGACAGGCATGATTCGCACTCCCTCTCCGACTTACTTGGCGTACTTGCGGAAGTCGGGCTTGCGCTTGTCCTTGAACGCGTTGACGCCCTCGCGCGACTCATCGGTGTCGTAGTAGAGCTTCAGGGCGTACATGCCCATGCCGGCGATGCCGGCCTGGTGGGCCGTGTCCATGTTGAAGCTGCGCTTGGCGATGGCGATCGCGGTCGGGCTGCGCTCGCAGATCTCCTCGGCCCACTGCTGCACCGTCTCGTCGAGCTTGTCGGCGGGGACGCAGATGTTGGCCAGGCCCATGGCCACGGCTTCCTGGCCCGAGTAGCGCCGGTTCAGGTACCAGATCTCGCGCGCCTTCTTCTCGCCCACCACGCGGGCCAGGAAGGCCGTGCCGTAGCCCGGGTCCACCGAGCCCATCTTGGGGCCGACCTGGCCGAAGACGGCCTTCTCGGAGCAGATGGTCAGGTCGCAGATCGTGCACAGCACGTTGCCGCCGCCGATGGCGAAGCCCTGCACCCGGGCGATGACGGGCTTGGGCACGTTGCGGATGGCGTCGTGCAGTTCCTCCATCGGCAGCCCGATGGTGCCGCGGCCGTCGTAGTTGCCGTCGTGCGCGGACTGGTCGCCGCCGGTGCAGAAGGCGCGGTCGCCGGCCCCGGCCAGCACGATGGCGCCGACGCTGCGGTCGTAGCCGGCCTTGTTCAGCGCCTTGATGATCTCGTCGCAGGTCTGGCCGCGGAAGGCGTTCATCTTCTCGGGGCGGTTGATCGTGATCCAGGCCACCCCGTTGCGGACCTCGTACAGAATGTCTTCGAAGTTCATGTCCAGTCTCCTTTTGCGTTGCGTTGCTTCAGCCGTTCATCGTCAGACCGCCCGACACGCTCAGCACCTGGCCGGTGACGTAGGCGGCGTCCTCGCTGGCGAAGAACAGCACCGCGCCGGGCAGGTCCTGGGGCTGGCCGATGCGGCCGAGCGGAATGGAGCGCGTGAAGGCCTCCATGAGCTTTTCGGGGTTGCCCGCGCCTTCCTTGTAGTCGGCGAACAGCGCGGTGTCGGTGGGCCCGGGGCACACGACGTTGACCGTGATGCCGTGGCGCGCATGCTCCCGGGCGATGGTCTTGGAGAAGGACACCAGCCCGCCCTTGCACGCGGCGTAGACCGCCTCGCCCGAGGAGCCCACGCGCGCGGCGTCGGAGGCGATGTTGACAATGCGGCCCTTTTTGCGCGCGGCCATGCCGGGCAGCACCGCGTGGTGCATGTGCAGCGCACCGGTGAGGTTGATGGCGATGAGCCGCTCCCACTGCGCCGGTTCGGTCTTGACGAAGGGCTTGAAGACGTCCCAGCCGGCGTTGTTCACCAGCACGTCCACGGGGCCAAGCTTGGATTCGGTGGCGGCGACGGCAGCGTTGACGCTGTCGCGGTCGGTGATGTCGCAGCGCAGCGCCTCGGCCATGCCGCCCTCGGCCCGGATGTCCGCGGCCACCTTCTCGGCGGCCTCCAGGTTCAGATCGAAGACCGCCACCCGGGCGCCCTCCTTGGCAAACCGGCGGCAGGTGGCCCCGCCAATACCGCCACCGCCACCGGTGACGATCACCGTCTGGTTGTCAAATCGCCGCATCGCGCTTCCTTTCGCTGTCCAGGGTTGGGGAGTGATCGAAGTTGACCGCGTCGCACATTCGATTTGGTCAACATGTTGACGTATATTAGATTCTCAAACGGGAACAAACAAGCCCGACATCACGCCAAAATCCCATGGTTTTCCCTAGAACTACTGAGCAACGCAGCGCGGAAACGAAGCTGGAACTCGCCAACAGGCTTTTCTTTCGCCTCTATCAATGCGCAAACATGTTGCACAAAACCGGCACCCGAGCGGTGGAGGACGAGGGGCTGACGACGCAGCAGTGGGCCATCCTCGGGGCGCTGTCACGCGACAAGGCGCAGGGCGGCATGAGCATGGGCGACCTGGCCCGCTACCTGATGGTGAGCCGGCAGAACCTGTCGGGCGTGATCAGCCGCATGGAGCGCGACGGGCACGTGGCCGTGCTACCGGACCCGCGCGACCGGCGCTCCCGGGTGGTCACCATGACGGACTCGGGCCGGCACGTGTGGGAAGTGCTGGCGCTCCCGAAGATCAGGACGTACTACGAGCAGATCCTGGGCGGCTTCTCGGTCGAGGACGTCACCCACACGCTGCACTACCTGCTCAAGATGCTGGAGAACATGCAGCGGATCGACAGCGAGCGCGGCAATCCGGACGGCGGCGGCGACGCCGAGGAGCACTGAGGCCGGGATGGCTGCCGCTGGCTTGGCGCGCCCGCAGCGGGCGGGCCATGCGAGGCGATGGGCGGGGAAATGGCTGAGCCCGAGGGCATCGCGGCCGTGGGCCCCGATGCCCTCGGGCGTAGGGTTCAGCGGTGGTCGAAGGCGGGCTTGCGCTTCTCGAGGAAGGCCTTCATGCCCTCGTGCGCGTCGGCGCTGGCGAAGCGCGCGTGCAGTTGCCGGCGCTCGAAATGGATGCCCTCGTTGAGCGAGGCCTCGTAGGCCCGGTTCACGGACTCCTTGATCGCCATGAGCGCCGGCGCCGAGAAGCCGGCGATGGTGGCGGCCAGGGCCAGGGCCTCGTCCATCAGCCGGTCGTCGGGCACGACACGCGACACCAGCCCGTAGCGGTCGGCCTCCTCGGCATCGAGCGTGCGCGCCGACAGGCACAGGTCCATGGCCTTGGCCTTGCCGATGGCGCGCGGCAGCCGCTGGGTGCCGCCGGCGCCGGGCATCAGCGCCAGCTTGATTTCCGGCAGCGCGAAGCGCGCGCTGTGCGCGGCGATGACGATGTCGCAGGACAGCGCCAGCTCGCAGCCGCCGCCCATGGCGAAGCCGGCCACGGCGGCGATGACGGGCTTGCGCACGCGGCGGATCGTTTCCCAGTTGCGGGTGATGAACTCGCTGCGGTAGACGTCGATGTAGCTCCAGTCGGCCATGGCGGCGATGTCCGCCCCGGCGGCGAAGGCTTTGGGACCGCCGGTGACGACGATGGCGCCGATGCCGTCATCGGCATCAAGCTCCAGCAACGCCTGGCCCAGGCCGTCCATGACTTCGTCGTTGAGGGCGTTGAGCTGCCTGGGGCGGTTGAGCGTGACGATGCCCACGCGGCCGCTGCGCTCGACGCAGATGATGGGTTCTTGCATCAGGGGTCTCCTGGCGTTCAATTGATGGCGCTCTCTGCGTCGCGGATCAGCGTGCTCAGCACGCGGCCCTCGTTGCCCGGCAGCTTGAGAAACCGAGCCTGGGCACGGGCCGTTCAAGGGGACAGCCTTGCTCAGAGCGAGCCGTCGTTGAGCATTTCGCGCAGCCTGAACTTCTGCACCTTCCCCGTGGGCGTGGCCGGCATCGCTTCGCGCACGACCAGCCGCTCGGGGATGTACTGGAGGGCGATCCGCTGCTCCTTGAGAAAGGCGACCATGCCTTCGAAGTCCAGCTGCTGACCGGGCTTGGGCACGACGATGGCGCAGGCCCGCTCGCCCAGGCGCTCGTCCGCATAAGCCACGATGGCCACCTGCGCCACGGCCGGGTGCCTGTAGAGCAGCGCCTCGACCTCCAGCACCGGGATGTTCTCGCCGCCGCGGATGATCACGTCCTTGCTGCGTCCGCTGATGCGGATGTAGCCGTTGGCGTCCATGCGCGCGCGGTCGCCGGTGTCGAACCAGCCGTCGGCGTCGGTGCCGTTCAATTGCGGGCGCTTGAGGTAGCCGCCGAAATTGGAGCAGGAACGCACCAGGAGGTTGCCGACCTGGCCCGCGGGCAGTTCCTTGCCGTCGGAGTCCACCACCTTCAGCTCGACACCGGGCAGCGGACAGCCGTCGGTGGAGAACGCCAGCTCGTCGGGATCGTCGAGCCTGATGAGCGTGACGGCGCCGTTCTCGGTCATGCCCCAGGCCGACACTATCTTGGTGCCCAGGACAGAGCGCGCCTGCTCGACCAGCGGCCCGGGGATAGGCGCTCCGGCACACAGGAAGGTCTTGAGGCTGGGCACCGGCTGGCCGCTCTCGCGGACTGCCTTGGTGAGATCGGTCAGGAAGGGCGTGGACGCCATCGTGAAGCTGGCGCCCTCGGCGCGCACCAGCTCCGCAACCCTGCGCGGCTCCCAGGTGTCCTGCAGCACCGCGCTGGCGCGCAGCATGATCGGCATCATCAGCCCGTACATGAAACCCGTCTGGTGCGCCATGGGCGAGGCCATCAGCACCACGTCATGTTGGCCCAGGCCCAGCCGCTCGGCGTAGGGAATGATGTTGGCCATCAGCGTGTTGGCCGAGTGCATCACGCCCTTGGGCTCCCCAGTGGTGCCCGAGGTGTAGAGCAGCTGGGTGATGTCGTCCGGGCCCGGACGGTGGCGGCTGAGGATGCCCGCGGCGTCCGAGCCGCGCTGTGCGTCGTGGCCCGCCAGCAGGGTATCGAAGGCATCAGGGCCTTCGCCGTCCACCACGACGATATGCTGCAGCGAGGGCACGGCCGGCTTGAGGGCGCGCGCCATCGCTTCGTGGTCGAAGCCGCGGAACACCTTGGGCACCACCAGCAGCCTGGCCTCGCCGTGGTTGAGCATGAAGGTCAGTTCGCGCTCGCGGAAGATGGGCATCAGCGGGTTGAGCACGGCACCGATGCGCGAGCACGCCAGGTACAGCGCCGTGAACTGCCACCAGTTGGGCAGCTGCATGGCCACCACGTCGTTGCGCCCGATACCCAGCCGTGCCAGGCCCAGCGCGAGGCGGTCGGCTACGTCGCCGAGTTCGCGGTAGGTGAAGCGGCGCAGCTCGCCCGTCTCCACCCGCAGCGCCGTGAGCGCCAGCTTGTCGGGGCAGGCCGCCACGCAGGCGTCCAGCGCGTCGTTGATGGTGCGGTCATGCCAGAGGCCCTGCGCGATGCTGTGCGCGCGGCGCGGCGGCAACAGGACGGCGTCGAATTCCATGGGCTGTCTCCTTCCTCGGTGGGTCAACGATCCGTTCAAGCCGGCACGGCGCCGCGGCCGGCGCGGGTGCGGGCGATGATGGTTTTCATGATCTGGGCCGTGCCGTCGCCGATCTGGAAGCCCAGCACGTCGCGCAGGCGCTGCTCCATCACGCCGCGGTCGTAGCCGCCATGGCCGTGCATCAGCAGGCACTGGTGCACCACGTCGTAGGCCAGCTTCGGCGCCCACCACTTGCACATCGCCGCTTCCGCGCTGTGCGGCAGGTCCTTGTCCTTGAGCCACAGTGCCTGCAGGCACAGCAGCCGCGCCGCCTCGACCTGCGTGTCGTAGTCGGCCAGCGGGTGCGACACCCCCTGGAAGGCCGACAGCGGCTTGCCGAAGGCCTGGCGCTCGGCCACGTAGGCCCAGGTTTCCTCCAGCGCCACGCGGGCCACCGCCAGCACCTGCAGCCCGATGAGCGCGCGCGAGTAGTCGAAGCCCTGCATCACCTGCACGAAGCCCTTGTTCTCGTCGCCCAGGCGGTGCGACACGGGCACCCGCACGTTCTCGAAGAAGATCGAGCCGCGGCCGATGGCGCGCTGGCCGTGGCAGTCAAAGCGGTTGCGCGTGACGCCGGGCAGGTCCATGGGCACCAGCAGCGCCGTCACGCCGTGGGCCGCGGACTCCACACTGCCGGTGCGGCCGAAGACGACCGCCGCGTCGGCTTGGTCTGCGGCGGAGATCGAGGTCTTCTCGCCGTTGAGGATGTACGTGTCGCCGTCGCGCTCGATGCGCAGGCGCAGGTTGGCCGCGTCGGAGCCGCCGCGCGGCTCGGTCAGCGCGATGGCCAGCAGCGCCTCGCCACGCGTCAGCCGCGTCAGCCAGGGCTGCACGATCTCGGGCTCGCCGTGCTGCGACAGGATCTGGCCGTTGAGCGAGGCCAGCAGGTTGATGTAAGAAATGCTGAGATCGGCACGGGCGATCTCCTCATGGATGACCCCGGCGGCCAGCACACCGAGGCCCTGGCCCCCGTACTCCTCGGGCAGCTCGGGCGCGATGAAGCCCATCTCGCCCATCTCGCGCATGAGTCGGCGGTCGAGCACGCGGGTGTTGTCGCGTTCCTGGAAGCCCGGCGCCACGCGGTCGGTCGCGTAGCGGCGGGCATGGTCGGCCAGGGACACCAGGTCGTCATCGAGGTACGGGTTCATGGGTGGTGCGTGTCGTTGGGTGAGGCTTGCCCTGGCGTGCTTCCTTGCGAAAGCGCGCCATGACGCGGTTGCGTGGCGGGGTCAGGCCCACGCTTGGGTATCACGTACCCCGTTCGGTCAATATGTTTACTCATCTTAGACACCACACCAGAAATAAACAAGCCAAGCGCCGTGGCGACGTTCTGTGGTATTCCCTAGGCATTCAAGGCTACAGTGCGGAAGCATGGCTGAATCCTGATCGAGCCGTTGTTCCCCTACTTTTGCCTATATACCAACATGTTTACACATGACAACGCGCAAACCGTGGAGAACGCAGAGCTGACCACGCAGCGGTGAGCCGTCCTGGCGGCGCTGTCACGCGACAAGGCGCGAGGCTGCATGGGCATGGGCGACCTGGCCCGTCGCCTCGGGGCGAGCCGGCAAAACTTTGAGGCGCGATCCGCCGCATGGAGTGCGACGGGTACGGCGCCGTGTGGCCGGGCCTGCGCGACCGGCGTTGCCGGGTGGCGGCGATCCTTGGTACGCCGTGGAACCGAGCAGCGCTGCGGCGCAGTCGAAGCGCCCCACCCTTGCGGAAAAGCGCGCTGCCCCCCGCCGCCGAGTGCGTACGGGTCGCTTCCAGCCCGCTCACTGCCCCGAGGGCAACACCCTGAGCCGGCGCAGGAAGGGGTTGTCGGTGATGAGCTGCAGCGCGCCGATCTCGCGCTTGGTCCCGGCATCGATCAGGTCGCAAGCGCCGGCGACATTGAGCCAGACCGCGTCACCGCCGCGTCGTCGCTGACTGCAGCAGGTCGCCCACGTGGCGCGTGAAGCGCAGCAACTGCGCCTCGTCCAAGGGCTGCCCGCAGCTCCCGCAGTGCCGCCTTCAGTGTTGGCGGCAGGCCGCAACCGACAGCGGCCGCCGTGCGCATGCTCTCTGCGCCGTCTGCACGTCGCGTCTGTGCTTGGCTGCTGGGCTGGTAGGAGGGCCCACTCATGCAGACCGAGCGCAGCGACCGGGAACGCTCCATCGAGACCCTCTGCCGCATCGAGCCGACGGTGGCCGCGGCACGTGAACTGGCGCTTCGGTTGTTCGGCCTTGCGCGCAGAGTCGTAACCTCGACGGATTCGATCGTGGACTGCCCCAGGCGCGCGCCTGCCCGATGCCAGATTTGCAACGCGTTGCGGCAGGGTTTGAGGCTGATCTGTCAGCCGTGTGAGCCGCGTTCAGTTCTCCATGTGGAGCAGCGGGCAGGTTCAGGGCCGGGTCAACTGGCTGAAGAACCTCAAGCGGCAGATGACGGGAAGGCCGAGCTTGACCTGATGGGAATTCGCCCGCGGCATCTGAACTGGGCTCTGCTGCAGAGATTGAGGGAGCGCCAGGTTTACATCGGTGTCGGCACTTAGAAAGTGCCGACACAGGAAAGTGCACAAAGCATCTCCTCAAGCGCAACAAGTTTTTTAGGCAGCAGACAGACCCTACGCGAGCCGTGGTTCAATGGTCGGCGCCTACTAACTTTACCTTTAGAATCAAAGATTATCGATTTCGGGTTTGGCAGTTTTGGCTTCGCGGCAGGCGCATGAATTGACAGGGTGGGCTGCAGGTATTGCAGCGGCAGCGTGGATCCTGCACCGAGAGGCGGCTGGTCCTTACCATGTATGGGCATTGGTAACCGTAGTGGCCGGCTATCTGGGGGGCACTGCGCCGGATTGGCTGGAACTCATCCCTTGGCGTAAAGGCAAGCGCTGGTGCACGCATCGCACGATTACGCATTGGGTGCCAGCCTGGGCAGGGCTGCTCTATGGCAGCAATCTCGGGCTCCCAGGCTGCTGGTGGTGCGCGCCCCTATTCGGGTTTGCGGCAGGGGGCCTGATACACCTGCTTATCGACTGGCCCAACCCCAGAGGCGTGCCCATTCTGTGGTCCCGGCACTCGCTCAATCTTTGGAAATCCGGGCGCGCCGATTCGTTTGTAGTGGTCATGTGCTGGATCGCCGCAGTTTGGGTGTTCGACTACTTGATCTTCGGGTCAGTGCATTTTCACCGTGCGCTGTCGCTTATTGAATTGGCGTGACGACCACTGCACGACTTCCAGGAAAGCCTGCTCTCCCGGCGCACATGAGAGGCACCCCTAGAAATGCATGAATAAATCGGGAGCCGCCGTATAAACGCTCAGAGCCCAAAGAAGTGATCTGATAAAATGACCACAGAGCGATTTATTGGCAGCCGAAGGGCTCAAGGACCCCTTGAAGTTGCCCGGAATCGCACTCGGTCAATTGATTCACACTTTCTGAGGCGACGCCGCCCTACATGTCGGCATTTTCTCGTCAAGTCACTCCAGACCGCACTCTTTCCAGAAGTGCATTGCCGATCACCTGTTCGATTGCAGCCAATAGAGTGGCTTTTAGGGATTACTCCGGACAATCACTCAGCGCCAGCTGAAATACGAGATAACTGCCCCATGAAGACCCAAAAGCCACAGAAGTAGCGGCCATCAGGGCAACACGATTATCAATATATTTAGCAAGCCACCAAAGGCTCGATATGATTCGACCGAAGTTGTTTAATTCATTTTCGGGCAATGACAGCATCACGTCACACATATCAGAGACCGAAACAGCAATTCGATCATCTCGGGCTGCTTCCTTGTGCTCACGCATGCGAGGCCGATGCTGCCGCAGCATCGATGCAGTCCAAAAGTAGTCACGCTTTTTGATTACTGGGGCTTGCGCCAAGAGCCGACGCGCCGCGCAAAGGCAGGTTGGGGGCTTGGGGCTCGCCAACATAAGCGATGCCAGGGGAACCACCGGATATGGCGCAGCGCCATCCTGGCGATTCAAATTCCCGCATCGAATGCCGAACTCTGTGACGGTCGTGACAATAAACCAGTTCTGGGCAATATTGAGTCCAGCCACCGACCCATGAAGCAGAGTGAAGGGCTGCGTTGCTTGCTGGCCGTCGCGTTGCCTTGAGTCCTGAACTACTGCCGCTGCGAGCAGCCATACCGACTGGTCGAACCGTTCATTGGCCACGGAGCTTAGTGCGCTCGCACTAACTCGTTTCTCGGGGTGGAGCCAGTACGCAGACACGCGTTACAAAGCGGGAATGCTCTGCCATGCCTGACGAGCGGGGCTCGGAGGAAGGCGGCCCCGCCGGTGTTTTCAGTTTCGTCTACGCGGCGACCTTACGTGGACGGCCGCGACGCTTGGGTGCCGCTTCCAGCCCCAGATCCTCCGGCGTCAACTGAAAGCCGCGCATAAGGTTCCGGATTTTCACCAACGCCTCGAGTCGGGCGTCTTCTTCCATTTGTTTGAGTTGCTCTTCGGCTTCGGTCAGTTCGGCGCGCAAATCGGCAATGCGGGCCTTGAGAGATTCGCGCGTAGGCTTGGCAACAGGCTTTACCCAGCCAGTTGGGGTTTCTTGTTCAATCATTTTCAGTTGCGAAGAGTCAGAAAACTCCGGAGTCGGGCGCATCGGCTTGACACAATCAGCCCGCCAGAGCCGTGATACAGCGAAGTCCTTGGCTTTCACACTGCCAAGCCGGGGCTCGGAAGGGCAGCGGCCATGCGTGAAAGAGAAGGCTTGCATCCCGAAGTCTAGCTTCAGAAATCAAAACCATCATGGTAGAGGTCCAAGCCTCGTCCGCATTCGCGTCGGTCCTCGCAGCAGTTGCCGGGGCGCGCTGGCTATCTTGGACTCATGAGGCCGAGCAACCCTTGTGCGTCGCCAATGTCGGCCCGGACCGTGGAGCGGTCAGCACTGACACCGGGGTCATCGATGTGTTTATGCCCGGTAGTGCCTGGTCAGGCACTCTTGCCTGGCGGCTTCATAAGTCCGATAGCGCATCGTCTCGCCCACCGCGCTAACCAACACGATTGCGCTGGAAAACGCCGATAACGCACAGATCGGTTTTTGGGCTGCACGCGGCCCTCTGGTGAGCACGATCAGGCAGTCACGTCTTTTCAGAGTCCGTAGGCTGTACAGCACGGAGCCACTTCAGCCGAGTCGAGCGAGGGACGGCCCCCATCTGTCCGGCGATGCACGCTTGGGCTGAGGCCGCTGCGACGGCTTGGAGTGCCCCGCTCCACCGACTTCGCTGATCAGCGCACCAGTTCTATAGCCTTGCGATCAGCTTGGCCCGTTGAGCCGGCCAAACATGTCCACAGGCGCTGCGACTGGGGCACCTGGCTACACGTGGTGCGGCGAAAGACACGGGGTTGCCCTTGGCGACCACACGTAGCGCCAGACGAGTCAATCAAGCACCTCATGCCACTCACCTTCAGCGACATATCGGTGTCGTCATGACCAAGCAGAACAGCCAAATAGCGTGGCGCTGTGGTCGGCTTCCAAGAATTGACACCGAAAGTCCCGCAGAAGAAATCACGTCGCGCGCTGCGTCTGCCAGCTCAAGCAAGCGCAGGCCATTGCCACATGCTCCAAAAGAAAGTCGGCCGTGCATGACCTTCACGGCATCAAACTCGCCATGCCTGGCCGGTAGTTACCGGCATCCGCTAAAACACACTTCAGATCGACGCCGCTGCCAAACCCCTTTGGAACACCGGCGCTGTGCTTGCGTGATGAGAATGCGCGAGGAAAGTGGCGTCCGGAAATAACCGGTGAAGATATGCGGCATTGTCAGCGGTTTGTCGAGCACCTGGAGCTCAGCCAGCAGCACCGGTTTACGCCAGGCGTTTTACCAAGAAGCCAATTCCGCCATGGGCTGTGAATTTGTGCACAGATCTACACGTTTTGCATGCCCGTTGAAGCGTTTCTGCTGCAATTTTTCAAGGCCTTTCCCTTCTACTCGCAATCTTTATGGAGACACAGCACCGGTGCAGTACCGGCCGGCCAGACAACACACGAATTTTGGGACCATGGGTTTCGCCAACAAATTTCGAATCGGTACCCGACTGGGCATGGGTTTCGCCGCTGTGCTGGCACTGCTGCTGCTCAGCGTCACCATTGCCGTGCTGAACTTCAACAAGGTTGACAGGGCATCGGAGAGGAGTGTCTCCGTGGACGGCGTGAAGGCCGAGGCCGTGGCCGCGCTTAATGCCTACACGCGCTCCAGCGCGCGCCGTGCGCTGGAGCTGGTCATGGCCACGGACTCCGGCCGTGCCGACAAGGCCCGCCAGTTCATCGCCGCCGACCAGCAGAAGTTCGTCGAGAGCCTGAACACCGTGATCAAGCTGGCCTACACGGCCGAAGGCAAGGCCATGTTGAACCGGATCGGGCAGCGCCACGACGCGGCCCGCGCCTCCATCGACAAGCTCGACAAGCTGCTGGCTGCTGGCCAACGCGATGACGCGGTGAAGGTGCTCGAAGGCGAGACGCTGCCGGCGCTGGACGCGCTGCAGGAGCAGGTGACGCAGTTGGCGGTGCTGCAGCAACAGCTGGTCGATGCCAGCGCCAAGACGCTGCTAGAGGACGTCGATTCCGGGCGGCTGCAGATGCTGGCGCTGGGCGTGCTGGGGCTGTTGGTCGGTGCGGGCTTCGCCTGGTGGCTCACCCACACGATCACCGAGCCCATCCACCAGGCGGTGAAGGTGGCCGAGACGGTGGCCGCGGGCGACCTAACCTCGCGCATCGAGGTCACCCGCCATGACGAAACCGGCGAACTGCTCAAGGCCCTGCACGACATGAACGACAGCCTGGTCCGCATCGTCACCGAGGTACGGCAGGACAGCTCGTCGATCGCCACCGGCAGCGCGCAGATTGCCTCCGGCAACGCCGACCTCAGCCAGCGCACGGAAGAGCAGGCTGCCAACCTGCAGCAGACCGCGGCCTCGATGGACCAGCTCACTTCCACCGTCAAGCAAAACGCCGACACCGCGGTGCAGGCCAACCAGCTGGCCAGCAGCGCCAGCCACGCCGCGGCCGAGGGTGGCGAAGTCATGAGCCGTGTCGTGGCGACGATGCAGGAGATCAGCGCCAGCTCGCACAAGATTGCCGACATCATCGGCGTCATCGACGACATCGCCTTCCAGACCAACATCCTGGCGCTCAACGCCGCGGTGGAAGCCGCGCGCGCCGGCGAGCAGGGCCGCGGCTTCGCCGTAGTGGCCGGCGAGGTGCGCAGCCTGGCGCAGCGCAGCGCCGAGGCGGCCAAGGAGATCAAGACGCTCATCAACACGAGCGTGGAGAAGGTTTCGGTCGGATCGCAACTGGTGGACGACGCGGGCCAGACCATCACGGGCATCGTGGAGCAGGTGCAGCGCGTGAGCGACCTGATCAACCAGATCACGGCCGCCAGCAGTGAGCAGAGCCAGGGCATTGCCCAGATCGACGCGGCCGTGGAGCAGCTCGACAAGGTCACGCAGCAGAACGCGGCGTTGGTGGAGGAAAGCGCCGCCGCTGCCGATAGCTTGAACCAGCAAGCCATCCGGCTGGCCGGAGTGGTGAGCGTGTTCCGGCTCGGCGACGACGCCGCGGCGTCCGCACCGGCGCCCGCCTCGACGCCGGTGATGACGCAACCCCCGCAAAGCCCGGCTCGGGCCGCTGCACCGAAGACGGTTGCCCCTGCTCCCAGCCCGCGCCTCGCTGCGCCCGCGCTCAACCTGGTCGCCACGCCGGCGAAGGCCAAGGTCCAGGACGACGCGGACGAGTGGACCAGCTTCTGAGCGCTCACCCGTGCCCCAAGGGGCGCGGCGGTGCTAAAGACACCGGAGCGGCTTTCCGCCAGCCAAGCCGCGACGGCATGCGGGGTTGCCACCACCGACCCCACACCCCGCGCGTCGGTTCACCCTCTCGGTAGACTGTTGCTTCCACTGCAACCTGCCGCCACCACCATGCCGCGCCAGCCGCTGATATTCCTGCACCTGCTGGCCGCGATAGCCTGGATCGGCGGCATGTTCTTCGCGTACTTCTGTCTCCGGCCCGCAGCCACCGAGGCACTTGATCCGCCCGGCCGGCTGCGGCTGTGGTCGGCGGTGTTTGCGCGTTTCCTGCGCTACACCGCCGTGGCGGTGGCCGTGCTCCTGGCCACGGGTTTTGCCCTGCTCGGCCAGGTCGGCTTCAGGCAGGCGCCCTTGGGCTGGCACGTCATGATGACACTGGGGCTGGTCATGACCGCCGTGTTTGCCTGCGTGTACGGAGTGCTGTATCCGCAACTGCGCAGGCACTGCGCGGCCTCGTCCTGGCCGGCGGCAGCCGAAACCCTCAACCGCATCCGCCGGCTCGTGGCCGTGAACCTCGTTCTGGGCGTGTGCGCCGTGGCGGCGGCCATCACGGCACGTTGAGCCGACGGCTTGCGCGGCAGGGTCTAGGCCCGGCAACCAGCAGGGGAACCCTTCCCGGTCTAGACGATCAGTCCAATAATGCGCTCATGAGCCAACAAACTGCCGTCGCGCGCCGCCGCGGACGCCCGGCCAGAGAGCACGAGGGCTATGGCGACACCCGCGAAGCCTTGGTGCGGGCCGGCGTGGTTGCACTGACCACGAAGGGCTTCTCCTCCACCGGCCTGGACGAAATCCTGCGCGGCGTGGGCGTGCCCAAGGGCTCCTTCTATCACTACTTCGGCAGCAAGGAAGCTTTCGGCGCCGAGCTCATCGATCGTTACGCGGAGTACTTTGCCCGCCGGCTCGACGACTTCCTGCTCGACGAGCAGGAGCCGCCGCTGCAGCGCCTGCGCAACTTCACTTCCGACGCCGAGAGCGCCATGGCGCGCCATGGCTTCGAGCGGGGCTGTCTGGTGGGCAACCTCGGCCAGGAGTCAGGCGCTCTGCCGGAGTCCTACCGCACCAGGCTCAGGCAGGTCTTCGACGACTGGCAACAGCGCACCGCGCGTTGCCTTGAAGCCGCACGGGCCAGCGGCGAGCTGGCGTCGGCAGCCGACTGCCAGCGGCTGGCGGCGTACTTCTGGATCGGCTGGGAAGGCGCGGTACTGCGCGCCAAGCTCGAGCGCGACGCGGCACCGCTGCGTCTTTTTGCCGACATGTTTTTTGCCGGCTTGCCTCGGTAAGTCTTTTTTTGGCTTTTTCTAGACGACCAGTCTATTTTTCTGAGGAGCAGAGCATGTTCAAGGCGATCCTGGTGGAGAAGGATGAGGCGGGCTACCGCGCAACGGTGCGTGAGCTCGATGACACGGCACTGCCCGACGGCGACGTGAGGTTGCGCGTCGCGTACTCGACACTCAACTACAAGGACGCGCTCGCCATCACCGGCAAATCGCCAGTGGTGCGCAAGTTCCCGTTGGTGCCGGGCATCGACCTGGCCGGAACGGTGGAGAGCAGCACGCATCCGGACTACAAGCCGGGGGATGCCGTTGTGCTCAACGGTTGGGGTGTGGGTGAGACGCACTGGGGCGGACTGGCCCAGCGCGCACGCCTGAGTGGCGACTGGCTGGTGCCGCTGCCGCAAGCGTTCACACCGGCCCAGGCCATGGCCATCGGCACGGCAGGCTACACGGCCATGCTGTGCGTCCTGGCGCTGGAGCAGCACGGCATCACGCCCGACAAGGGGCCGATCGTGGTCACCGGCGCCAGTGGCGGCGTGGGCAGCGTGGCCGTGGCGGTGCTGGCGAAGCTGGGCTACAGCGTGGCGGCCGTCACCGGGCGCCCTCAGGAGGCCGCCTACCTCCGCCAACTCGGCGCAACCCAGGTGCTGGAGCGTGCCGAGTTCACCGCGCCGGCCCGCCCGCTGGCCAAGGAGCGATGGGCCGGCGCCGTGGACACGGTAGGCAGCCACACGCTGGCCAACGTCTGCGCGCAGACGCAGTACCGCGGTGTCGTGACAGCCTGCGGCCTGGCTGGCGGGATGGATCTGCCCAGCACTGTGGCGCCGTTCATCCTGCGTGGCGTCACACTGGCAGGCATCGACAGCGTGATGTGCCCGCGTCCCGAACGGCTGCAGGCATGGCAGCGGCTGGCCTCCGACCTCAATTTGGAGCGGCTGGGCCTGATGGCCAGCGAGATTGCGCTGGAAGAGGCCTTGCCCGCGGCAGAAGCGCTGCTCGCAGGCCGGGTGCGCGGCCGCGTCGTGGTCGACGTCAACCGCTGAAGCCACCGGTGCACTGCCGGCAGGTGGAGCGTTTAGGCGCACCGCGCTCGCAACCGGCAACACGCTGGATGCCGTCGCGACCCTTCAAAGCTCGCCATCCCCTGCAAGTCGGTGGTCCAAGCGTCCTCGACCGATCGATACATTCTGAGACTTACGGCAACCAAAGGAAGCATATGAATCCGTTTGCCCAGCTCGTATCGCCCGAGGCCCTGGTCGACGCCATTGCGGCGTCCGTCGAGCTCCAGCAGTTGCCCGGGCGTGCCTACCGGCCACTCGACACGCTGCACGGACTTTGGAGCAAGCAGCCGCTGTCCGAGCGCCGCGACGACGATCCACCGTTGCAACCACAGTCCTGAACGCGAGCCAGCAAGGGGCTCTCGCACCGGTTATGGAGGCCGTGTTCGCTGCTTCCTGCTCGGTTGCCAGCCTTCGGTCATCGGAAGGGACATGGCATGGCCCACGCCAAGTGCGCTACCTTGTCGCGGTGAGCAACAAGCTGACCGGGGAGCACTCATGATCGAAGGTCTGGTTTCCGGGAAGGTCTATGGCCGGCCTGAGCAGCGTGTGGGCACCAACAGCGGCAAGCCGTTCGCGACGGCCAAGGTCCGGGCGGCCACCAGCAACGGGGAAACGCTGTTCGTCAACGTCCTGGCTTTCGATGCCACGGCCCAGGCGGCGTTGCTGGCGCTTTCCGATGGCGACGCTGTGTCGCTGGCAGGTACTCTCACACCCAAGGTCTGGACGGATCGGGAAGGCCAGGCGCGCCCGGCACTCGACATGGTGGCCAGCCAGGTCCTCACGGCCTACCAAGTCAAGCGCAAGCGCGATGCCGTGAGCAGCACGGACCGGCCTTTGGGGCAGAAGCTTCCCGCGTCGCAGGACGACGACCGTGCGCCAGTGCCGCCTGCCGCCGCGGCGCAGACTGACGAGGACGCGCCGTGGAATTGAAGAAATCCTTTGCATACCCAGGCCGTTGGCCTCGCATCGACGGCAGTGGCCTGAACCGACCTGGATAGTCGGTGCTCTCTCGCGGGGAAAGATGCTGCAATCTGGCATACTGTTGTTTAATACAGTATTCCGAGCTGGGAACATGGAAGCTGAGGCATTGAATTCGGTACTGGCTGGCGAGGTAGCGGAAGCCGTGCACGAAGAGCGGTTGTGGAGTGACAACGGTTGGACGGCGCAGGTCATCAAGAACGAGGATGACGATGGCTGGGCGGTGTCCATGACACGCCACGGCGATGCGGAGCCCAGTCTGGTCGGACCGTGGACCATGGGCCGCGACAAGAAGAATCCCAAACCGCTGGACGTGTCGGCCTTCAACACGCTCGTGAAAACTGCCAGCGAGGTGCTGCGCCGCGCCGAGCAGCACCGGCACGCCCTGCTTCACAAGAACGTCACGGTCAGCATCGGGGGTGAAAGCATCACCGTCGAGCTCGACATCGTGCCCGACGAGTACGAGCCCTATGCCGTACTGTCGGCCAAGGACATCTTTGGCGAGGAATTGGCCAGCGTGCGCGTGCGCCCCGACTTCAAGCTCAACACGGCCAGTGCTTGGGCATGGATCGAGAGCGGCTATCGCGCACCCAGGTGAGCGGCGCAGCACGACAGCGCAGGGCGTCCATTGCAGTCCTGTTGAGAGCCGCTGCCCTAATTCACCTGACAGCCATTTCATCCTGACCGGCCATAGCCGCAATGCCGGGAGTGGCTGCGACACTCCGCTGGGCCGAAGGCATCCAGCAGTTCGCCGATGGCGGTCCACAGCGCCTTCACAGTGCGCGCTGAAGCCCGTTGCAACAGCTGCTTGGGCTTGGAAAAGACCTGCCCGAAGGAATTGAAGTCGGCGCTGCAGGACGGCAGGTACAGCCGCGTGGCGCCGCGCGCCTTCGTGCAGGGGCCCGCTTCGCGCAGGTCCGCGCTCAAGTGGCGGGTGTTGGTGCGCCTGGCCAGACTCGAACTGGCACGAGTTTCCTCACTGCCCCCTCAAGACAGCGCGTCTACCAATTTCGCCACAGGCGCGTGGTGCCGGCTTGAAGCCGGCAGAAGAAGTCATGACCAGGCCGCACCGTCGTTCCCTGCCAAGCCGGGAATGGTAGCACAAGACATGAGTGACGTTGAGGCCGCATCGTCCTCCGTATGGCTCGTGCGTGCGCCGTCCATCAGTGGATAGCGTTCTTGAAGGAAGTTGCTTCATTGAGCCGCGCCAGGATGCTGCTGAGCATGGCCTGCGCATCGCACACGTCGCACCCAGCCGCCGGACTTGCCGTTTCGAACGGACACCGTGCGGCCGGCGGCTGGCGCTGCAGGCCACTGAGTTTCGAGCGTGGTGAATCCCTTGGTTGGGGTCAGCCTCGTCTGACATTGCGTTCGGCCCCCTCCGACAAACCAACGGGATCTTGGACGAGTGCACGAAGGACGCGCACGCACCACAGTCACGTCACCGGCATGTGCCGAACCACGATGAAAGGCAAGCATGAACAAGGATCAGGTCAAGGGTGTGGCTAAACAGGCCAAGGGCAGGCTCAAGGAAGCTGCGGGTGACCTCAGCGGGAACCGGCAACTGCAGCAGGAAGGCCGTGCCGATCAGGTGGGTGGCAGCGTGCGCAAGGGCGTCGGCGATGCCAAGGAACAAGTGAAGCGGGCCATCGACAAGCTCTGAATGCCGCTGGCTGCAGCGGGGCAGGCACTCGACCGCGCCCCCTGATGATCCAGGCCGAAACTTCGCTCAACGATATCGGGAGTACTTCACCATGAATGCCATCCGCCACAGCTTCTTCGCCGCAGCCATCACGTTGGCCGCTCTTGCCGGTGCCGCGCAGGCCGCGGACCAGTCCAACGTCGGCACCGGTACCTCGGCCGCGCAGCGCGAGATGGACCGCGGCGTGCCGGGCGTGGATGTCGACGTCGGCAAGAACGCCAAGGGCGCCATCGACGTCAACGTCAACAAGGCCAATGCCAACGAGGCGCCGCCGGCGCGCAACGAGACCGCACGCGGCGTGCCCGGCGTCGACGTGGACGTCGGCCGCAACGCCCACGGGGCGGTGGACGTGCACACGGACCGCTCCACCATCCGCCCTGCGCGAGCCGACCGCAACTGAGCGCGGCGGCAGATCCCGGAACCGGCGGGCCCGGACTCACGGCCGCAAGCCCAGCACCCGGCCAATGTCCTCCATGGAGGCCGGCTTGGTGAGGTGGGCGTCGAAGCCGGCCGTGCTGGACAGCTGCCGGTCCTTCACAGCGCCCCAGCCGGTGAGCGCCACCAACGTGACACCGCGCTGCACCGGGTCCTGGCGCAGCCGTGCCGCCACCTCGCGCCCGTCGATGTCGGGCAGCCCGATGTCGCAGAACACGATGTCAGGCTGCAGCGCCTGCGCGGCCTGCAAGCCGGCGCCGCCGCTGTACCGGGCGCATGCGGCGTGGCCCATGGTTTGCAAGCACAGGCACAGCGCGTCAGCAGCGTCGGCGTTGTCGTCGATGACGAGCACGCGCAGCGCACTGGCAGGCTTGGGCGGATCGGTGCGCTGCGTGCCCGGCACTCCTGGCGCCGGCACGGGCAGCAGCGGCAGCGTCACCACGAAGGTGCTGCCCTCATCCGGGCCGGGACTGTGGGCGGCCACCGTGCCGCCGTGCATCTCGACGAGCCGGCGCACCAGCGACAGGCCCAGACCCAGCCCGCCCTGCGTGCGCGAAGCACCGTCCCGGATCTGCACGTACATGTCGAACACCCGGGTCAGCATTTCCGGCGCTATGCCCACGCCGGTGTCGGTCACGCGCAGTTCGGCCCTGCCCTCGCGCGAGCGCAGCTCCACCGTGATCCGGCCGCCATCGGGCGTGTACTTGGCCGCGTTGCCGATGAGGTTGCCCAACACCTGCACGAGCCGGGCGCGGTCGGCTTCGACCCAGATGGGTTGATGTGCCAGCTTGAGCTCGACCCCGTGGCGCGCGGCCCCGATCATCGGCGCACAGCCCTCCAGGGCGGCGTCCACCACCTCGCGCAACTCCAGCGGCTGGCGCACCAGCTCGATCTTGCCGCGCGAGATGCGCGCCACGTCCAGCAGGTCGTCGACGAGCCGCACCATCAGCCCCATCTGCCGCTCCATCATCCCCAGCACGCCCGCGAGGCGCGGATCGGACGATGGCAAGACCATGGCGCGCAGCACCGACAGCCCGGTGCGCAAGGGCGCCAGCGGGTTGCGCAGCTCGTGCGCCAGGGTGGCCAGAAACTCGTCCTTGCGCCGGTCGCTTTCGCGCAACTCGACTTCCGCACGTTCCTGCAGGAGCAGGTGATCGCGAATTTGGTACTGGCGCTCGCGCGCCCGCAGTGCGGACCGGACGGCGCTGAGCATCGAACGGGCCGAGACGGGACGGTCCAGCAGCGTCACGTTGCCCAGCCGCTCCAGCACCTGGGCCACCACCGGCGGCGGCTGGCGGTCGCGCGCCAGCGCCACCACCGGCACGTCTGACCAGGGCGGCTGCAGCGCCAGCGCGGCCACGAGCGCCTCGATGGCCGGCTCGCACAACGCAGCTTCGGTGAGCATGACCACGCCCACGCCTTGCGCCATGTGCTCGCACAGCACGGCCGGGGTGGCGCACACCACGCCGTCGAGGCCGTTCTGTGCCAGCAAGGCCAGCGTGACTTCGCCGTCGCGGCGCGTCGGCGGCAACACCAGCACGCGTTGTCCGGGCGGTTTCATGCTGGCGAGTCGGTCGGCATCGCGTTGCGAGCGCGTCACGACATGAGGCCCTCGGGGTGCAGGCTGATTTCCATGGGCACGCCGGCCAGGACGCCGCGCAGCTGCGTCAGCGGCGCGCTCAGGTGCACGCCTTCGCCATCGAACCAGATCTGCCGGATCGTCTCCTCATGGCGGCCACTGCGCTTCTTGAGCACCGAGATGGCCTTCTTCACCCGGCCCTCGTGTTCGAACATGCGCAGCATGATGACGGTGTCGGCCAGGTAGCTGGCATCCACGGGCGCTTGCATGTTGGGGCCCAGCAGGCCGCTTTGCGCCGCGACCAGGAAGGTTGCCACGCCGTGGTTGTTGAGGTAGCTCAGCAGCTCGTGCAACTGCGCCGTGAGGAGGCGCCCGTCGGGCATCGCATTGAGATAGCCGTTGAGGCTGTCGATGATGATGACCCGGGCCTCGGAAACCTCCACCGCCTCGCGCACCAGCGCGGCGAACTCGCCCGGCGCGATCTCTGCGGGGTCAATCTGGCGTACGTGCACCTGGCCCGCCCCGGCGCCCTCCGGAAGCGGCATGCCCAACCCCGCGCAGCGGGCCAGGAGAATGGCGCGCGACTCGTCGAAGGTGAACACCGCCGCATGGGCCCCACGGGCCGCGGCCGCCTGCGCGTACTGCAGCGCCACGGTGGACTTGCCGCTGCCCGGCGGCCCGAGCAGCAGCGTCGTCGTGCCCCGGTCGATGCCTCCGCCCAGCAGCGCGTCCAGGGCCGCCACGCCGCTGGGCACGGTCTCACGCTGGAAGTCGGTGCCGAGGTTGGCTGCGGCCAGGCGTGCAAACACCTGCAGACCGCCGCGGCGGATGGCCATGTCGTGAAAGCCGCTGCGAAAGTCGCTGCCGCGGAACTTCACCACCTGCAGCTGCCGCTGCGCCTGCCCATAGCTCGGCGCGCGCTGGTCCAGCGCGATCACGCCGTGGGCGATGCTCTGCAGCTGCAGGTCGGGCCCTTCGGCCGTGCGGTCGTCGAGCAGCAGCACCGTGCAGCGGCGCGCGGCGAAGAACTGCTTGAGCGCCAGGATCTGGCGCCGGTAGCGCAGCGAGCTCTGCGCCAGCAGCCGCAGCTCCGACAGGGAGTCGAAGACCATGCGGCTCGGGTTGACGCGCTGCACGGCCTGCAGCACCTGGCGTGTCGTCTCGGTGAGCTCCACCTCCGACGGGTGGTACATCGTCAGCTCGGCATCGCCGTCGAGCTCGCCTTCGCGCCCGATGAGCTCCTCGATCTCGACCCCGTCCAGGCCCATCCCATGGGAGGCGGCACCGGCGAGCAGCTCCTCGCGGGTTTCGGAGAGCGTGATGTAGAGGCAGCGTTCGCCCGCGCGGATGCCTTCGCGCAGGAACTGCAGCGCCAGCGTGGTCTTGCCCGCGCCCGGGTTGCCATCGATGAGGTAGAGCCGGTGCTCGATCAGCCCGCCATGCAGCACGTCGTCGAGGCCGGGCACGCCGGTAGAGGCGCGTTGAGTGTCGTGGTCGTGTTCCATGGCAGTCGTCTCGCGAAACAACCCGTTTGGGCAGGCAGATGCTGCGCCTGCCGCGGACCTTGGCTTCAAGGCCTGCCGATCAGGAGCCGACATCCGGCAGCGCCACCGTGTCGGAGTGGCAAGCCCGGTGCACCATGGGCGCGCCGCTCGGCAGGATCACGGTGCACCGGCTCCGGCACTGCTTGGGCACTCTAACCCCTGGACACGCCCGGGCCTTCAGAAGGCTCCCCGGGGCCGGCAGAGCCCAGCGACGGTCGCTCAGGGTCTTTCCACCAGGCTGCGCAGCATCCGCGCCTGATCGCCGAGGCTGCCGGCCTCGTCCTCGGCCTGCTGCGCGCGGTCCTCATCACCCGCCGAGCGCTCCAGCGCAGCGACTTTGCGCAGCAGTTCCTTCTCCTGCAGCGCGCGCACGGCTGACCAAAGTGCATTCTCGGTGGCCTCCTGCTGCACCGCCGCCAGCGAGCGCAGCGAGAAGCCGTGCCCGGTGTGGCAACGGTAGCGCGGCGGGTGGGCGCCCTGGATCTCCCACAGTGCACCCTTGCAGTCCGGGCACGCCAGCGTCGAAGGCACGCCGATCTGCCGTAGCTCGTCCATCGCGTTGTCAGCTCCCAGCCCGGCCAAGTGCTCGTGTACCAAGTGTGGCGACGGTGCCGCGACCGTGGCCGGGGCAGTCTGCCGCACCAGCTCCACCAGCAGCGGCGCGATGCGCGCCAGCGGCACGCAATGATCCACTTCCACCGCCTGCAACGCCGCGCCGGGCATGCACGGGTCCTCGGCGCCGTCCGGGTCCTGTACGACGGCCAGGCCGCCGCACTGCTTGATGGCCTGCAGCCCGGCGGTGTCGTCATCGAGCCCGCCGCTGAGCAGCACGCCGATGACGCGCGGGCCCTGGCTCAGCGCAGCCGAGCGGAACAGCGGGTCCACCGCCGGGCGGGTGTGGTGCTCCCTGGGCCCGCGCGAGAGCAGCACCATCTCACCCTGCAGCAGCAGGTGGTGGTCGGGCGGGGCCACCAGGATGCGCCCGGGCCGGATCGCGTGGCCCGAAGCAGGCATGGGCGGCGGGTAGCGGCCCGACCGCCTCCAGCAGCGCAGGCAGCGTGCTCTCATGGGCGCCGATGTGCAGCACCACGCACACCGCGGCGGCGAAGTCCGCCGACAGCCCCGCGGCCACTACACGCAGCGCGTGCACGCCGCCGGCACTGGCGCCGATCACCACGATGTCGCGACGGGGCATGGCGGCGTCCGTTGTGAAGATGCCGCCCTGGGAGCAAACCGGGCTCCCGGTAGCGGTTTCCCGGCGTGGGCCTGCGCAGCGAGACAATGGCAGGCCGAGCCTGGAGTCCGCCCATGAGTGACGATCCAACCCCCAGCGGCGTGAGCGAGTCGAACCTCAAGCCCAGCCGGCTCAACTTCCCGGTGGTCGGCATCGGTGCCTCGGCCGGCGGCATCCCGGCGCTGCAGAGCTTCTTCAAGGCCATGCCGGCCGACTGCGGCATGGCTTTCGTGGTGGTGCTGCACCTCTCGCCCGAGCACAGCAGCAACCTCGCCAACGTGCTGCAGGCGGCCACGCCGATGCCGGTGGCGGCACCCGAGAGCGCCACGCCCCTGGAAAGCAACCATGTCTACGTCGTCACGCCCAGCAACATGCTGGCGATGAACGACAGCTACCTGAGCGTCAGCACGCTGGAGCGCGCGCGCGGCCACACCGTCACGATCGACCTGTTCTTCCGCACGCTGGCGGTGGTGCACCGCGAGCGCGCCTTCGCGGTGGTGCTCTCGGGCACCGGCTCGGACGGCGCGGTGGGCATTGCTCGCATCAAGGAGGAAGGCGGCGTGACGCTGGTGCAACTGCCGCAGGAGGCGGAGTTCGACGCCATGCCCCGGGCCGCGATGGCCACCGGTGCGGTGGACTGGGTACTGCCGGTGGCGCAGATGCCCGCCAAGCTCATAGAGCTCTGGGCCAACGCCCGCGTCATGGAGCTGCCCGGGGCGGCCGAGCTGGGTCTGCGCGTGGACGTGCCCCCCAGCGCCGAGGCCACGCAGGAAGCCGAGCAGGCGCTGCGCGACGTGCTGGTGCTGCTGCGCGCGCGCACGGGCCACGACTTCCGCAACTACAAGCGCGCCACGGTGCTGCGCCGGCTGGAGCGGCGCATGCAGGTCAACGGCATGCCCAACCTGCCGGCCTACCGCGCGTTCCTCAAGGACCACGCCGAGGAGGCGCCGGCGCTGCTCAAGGACCTGCTCATCGGCGTGACCAACTTCTTCCGCGACGCCGAGACCTTCGAGCAACTGCAGCGTGAGGTCCTGCCCGACCTCGTGAAGCAGGCGGCCGACTCGCCTTCGGGACTGCGCGCCTGGGTGGCGGGCTGCGCCACGGGCGAGGAGGCCTACACCGTGACCATGCTGCTCACCGAGCAGGCGGCACAGCTGGCGCAGCCGCCCCAGATCCAGGTCTTCGCCACCGACATCGACGAGGCCGCCATCGGCACGGCGCGGCTGGGCTGCTACCCCGGGGCCATCGAGACCGACGTCTCGCCCACCCGGCTGCGGCGCTTCTTCGAGAAGGACGGCCACCAGTACCGCATCCGCAAGGAGCTGCGCGAGAAGGTGATGTTTGCCGCGCACAACATCCTGCGCGACCCGCCGTTCTCGCGGCTGGACCTCATCAGCTGCCGCAATCTGCTCATCTACCTGGACCGCGAGGTGCACGGCGGGCTCCTGGAGATGTTCCATTACGCGCTGCGCCCCGGCGGCATCCTGGTGCTGGGCAGCTCGGAGTCGGTCGACACGGCGGCGCAGCTGTTCACGGTGGTGGACAAGAAGAACCGCATCTACCGCGCCAACCCCGCAGCGCGCACGCTCCACCAGGTGCCGGTGCTGCCCACGCTCAGGCCAGCCGGCCGCGTGCCTTTGGCCGCAGCGCCACGCGCGGCCCAGCCGGCCCAGGACTTTGCCGAGCTGCACCAGCGGCTGGCCCAGCAGTACGCGCCGCCGTCGGTGCTCGTCGATGGCGAGGGCAACATCGTGCACCTGTCGGATCGGGCCGGCCGCTTCCTGCGCTACGGCGGCGGCGTGCCCTCGCTGCAGCTGCTCGATCTGGTGCCGCCGGATCTGCGGCTGGAGCTGCGCACCGCGCTGTTCCAGGCTGCGCAGACGGGCAAGAGCGTGGAGGCGCGCCGCGTGCGTCTCACCAGCAACGGCCACAGCCGCTACGTGACGATGACGGTGCGCCCGGTGCAGGAAGCCGCGTCCGGCACGCCGCTGACGCTGGTGCTCTTCGACGAGGTCGAAGACTCCATGGCCGGCCAGGCGCACGCGCCCGACGTGCAGGGGCGGGACCCGCTGGTGACGCAGCTGGAGCAGGAGCTGCGCCGCGTCAAAGAGCAGCTGCAGGCCACCATCGAGCAGTCCGGGGCCTCCAACGAGGAACTCAAGGCCAGCAACGAGGAGCTGCAATCCATCAACGAGGAGCTGCGCTCCGCCACCGAGGAACTGGAGACCAGCAAGGAAGAGCTGCAGTCGATCAACGAGGAGCTCATCACCGTCAACCACGAGCTCAAGACCAAGGTGGAGGAGACGGGCAAGATCAACGACGACCTGCAGAACCTCATCGCCTCCACCGACATCGCCACCGTGTTCGTGGACCGGGCCATGAGCATCAAGCGCTTCACGCCCCACGCCACCAAGCTCTTCAACCTCATTCCCACCGACGTCGGCCGCTCGCTGCTGGACATCACCCACAAGCTGGACTACCCGACCCTCGCCGACGACGCGGTGGAGGCCTTCCAGTCGCTGCGCCTGATCGAGCGCGAGGTGAGCAGCCACGAGGGGCGCTGGTACCTCGCGCGCGTGCTGCCCTACCGCACCAGCGAGGATCGCATCGAGGGCGCGGTGCTGACCTTCGTGGACATCACCGGCCGGCGCCGGGCCGAGGAGACGATGCGGTTGCTGGCCGAGAGCACCAAGGACCACGCCATCCTCACCTTCGACCCCGAGGGCCGCCTGACGACCTGGAATCCCGGCGCCGAGCGCGTGTTCGGCTGGAGCGAAGCCGAGGCGCTGGGGCAGTTGGTGAACATGATCTTCACGCCCGAGGACCGCGCCAGCGGCCAGCCTGAAGCGGAGCGCCAGAAGGCGCGCGACCAGGGCCGCTGCGATGACGAGCGCTGGCACCTGCGCAAGGACGGCAGCCGCCTGTACTGCAGCGGCACGACCACGCCGCTGTACGAGGCCGGGCAGCTGCGCGGCTACGGCAAGATCGCGCGCGACCTCACCGGCAGCAAGCGCGCCGAGGCCGAACGCGAGGCACTGCTGCAGCGCACGGCCGCGGGGCGCGCGCAGGCGCAGGCGGCCAGCGAGATGAAGGACGAGTTCATGGCCGTGCTCTCGCACGAGCTCAAGAACCCGCTGAACCTGATCCAGCTCAGCGCCGAGCTGCTGCTGCGCGCGCCCGAGGCACGCGCGCTGCCGGTGGTCACGCGCGCGGCCGAGACCATCCAGCGCACGGTGCACAGCCAGGCGCAGATCATCGAGGACCTGCTGGACCTGTCACGGCTGCACACCGGCAAGTTGGCGCTGCACCGCACGCCCATGGACTGGGCCGCCACGGTGCGCACCATCACCCAGGCGATGCAGGAGGAGGTGTTGGCCAAGGGCCTCACGCTGGCGCTGGAGTTGCCGGCAGAGCCGGTGATGCTCGACGCCGACCCGGTGCGCATCGAGCAGGTGGTGTGGAACCTGCTGAGGAACGCGCTGAAGTTCACGCCCGCCGGGGGCCGCGTGGAGGTGCGACTGCGCTGCGAAGGCAGGTACGCCGAGCTGCAGGTGCGCGACAGCGGCCAGGGCATTGCGCCCGAGGCCCTGCCCCACGTGTTCGACATGTTCAAGCAGGCCGACCCGGCCGCGCGGCGCCAGGGCGGCCTGGGCATCGGGCTGGCGCTGGTGCGCAACCTGGTGCGGGGCCATGGCGGGCAGGTGCGGGCCGAGTCCGACGGGCCGGGCCACGGCGCCTGCTTCACGGTGTGCCTGCCGCTGGCCGGGCAGGCATCGCTGCTGGAGGACGCGCACCAACCCCCGGCGGCCCACCTGCGCGGCCGCCAGGCGCTGGTGGTGGACGACGATGCGCAAGCCCTGGACCTGCTGCGCCAGTTGCTGGAGCTCGAAGGCGCAAGCGTGCGCTGCGCCAGCGACGGCGCCACGGCCCTGGCGCTGGCCGAGCAGCAGGCGCCGGACTTCGTGGTCACGGACATGGTGCTGCCCGGCATGGACGGGCCGCAGTTGCTGCAGGCACTGCATCAGAGCCCGGCACTCAAGGCGCTGCCGGTGATCGCGCTCACCGGCATGGGGCGTCCCGCCGACGCGCGGCGCGCCATCGCGGCGGGCTTCGCCGCACACCTGCGCAAGCCCGTGACGCTGAGCAAGCTGCTGGCGACGCTGCGCGAGCTGCTGCCGCCACACCGGCAGTGAATCCGAACCGGGACACCGGGTGTACCGGCGCACTGGGCTGCAGCGCATTCGGGCAGCAAGGCCATCGGACAGGGCCGGGCTGGCGAGAACCGGCGCTCACACACGCAGCGGCGACCGATCCGCACCTTCACCGCCAACCCTGCGGACCGGTGGTGTTTCCTCGGGCGCGGCGACGGGCGGCACCGGGAAGCTCGCCAGCACCGTGGTGCCTTGCCCTGGCGCGGACTCGAGCTCCAGAGCGCCACCCAGCGCCTCGATGCGCTCGCGCATGCCCGTGAGGCCGAGCCGTCCTGCCGGCAGTGCAGCCGGGTTGAAGCCCACGCCGTCGTCCTCGATACAAAGGCTCAGGCGCGGACCACGCCTGGTCAGGAGCACACCGACATGGCCAGCGCCGGCGTGCTTGGCAATGTTCGTCAGCGACTCCTGCACGACGCGGTAGACCGCCGCAGCCACGGCAGGAGATGCGCAGCCCTTATTGAGTCCCCTGATGAGCAGATCCACCTGGACACCGAACAGGCTTGACCAGCTCTCCACATGCCGCGACACCGCCTCGGCCAAGCCCTCGTCGCCCAGCGTGGGCGGATGCAGGCTGAAGACGGCGCGGTCGAGCTCCGTGTCGGCCGCCGAGACCAGCGCCTCCAGCGTGACCAGCCGCTGGCGCATGGGGGCAAGGCGGCGGCTGTCCCGTGCATGCCCGAGGGCCAGCCGCATCGCGCACAGCTGTTGCCCGACGGTGTCGTGCAGCTCCCGGGCAATGCGCCGCCGCTCCTCCTCGATCAAGGCCATGGCGTTGGCCCGCTGCAGTCCTGCTTCAGCCCGTGCCGGCCCTGGTGGGAAGCTCACGACGCCGCTTGCCGCCTTCAGGCCTTCCACCAGGGGAGCGAGTTCGCGGATCTCGGATGTGCAGCGCACGGACTGGCGGACCAGCGCCAGGCTCTGCGTCATCGTGTCGAGCAGCCGGCTGCAGAGCTCGTCCCCGTTGTGCACATGGCCTTGCCGGCGCTGCACGAGGGCTTGCTGTTGCTCCACCAGTGCCTGGGCCCGCCGCACTTGTGCGGGCACCGCTTCCGCTGAATGCATCTCGCCCCCTTTTTCCACGCAATCTGACGAGGTTGCCCAGGATATGCCTGGGCAAGCCCTGGGCCTATTGCCCGGGCTGCCGAGAGCTGCGGTTCAAGGGGCTTCTTCCTCCCGCAAGCACCGTCCACCTCGTCCAGCGTCATTGCGCAACCAGCGCCGCCGCAAATGCCTTGAAGTAATACCCAGCCCATGGACGCCTCGTACAGCAGTCGCAGGACTTGCCGGCCAGCGTCAGGCACAGCAGGAGAGATGGCCCATGGACCTCTTCGAAACGGACGTGGAGATGGCCCAGCGCCACGTTGCCCAGGCCGAAAGGCTGCTGCAGCGTCAAAAGGTCCTGGTGGCGGCCCTGGCCGGGCGGGGCCGCGATGTCGAGACCGCACAACAGACGCTGGCCGTCTTCGAAGCCGCACTGGACGTCATGCGCCGGCATCTGGCGCTGGAAGAGGTCCTGGCGCATGGCCCTGCTGAAACGGGCCCTTCCAGCGCGGCTCCATGACGCAGGCTCCGGCATGCCGTCACACAAGGAAATCCGGCCCAGATCAAGAACGACAACGACGAGATCGTGCTCGACCGTCAAGCCGGCGACGTGCACCAGGCGCGCTCGCGGCTCAGGCGGGTTGAAGGGTAAGGTTCACGGCGGCGCCTTTGTTGCAACGGGGTGCCCCGCCAGCCGCCGGGCGAGGGACGGTAGCGTGTCGAACCACCGCACGACCCCGACCAAGCGCCGCTCGGCCCATGGATCATCGAGAGGAACGACGGCGAGCGCACCATGCTTGTCCCCCTCCTTCACCGCAGCCTGCGGCACCACCGCGACACCCGCGCCCAGCGCGGGCCATACGGCAGGCGGCGTCCAGGCCGCGCACTCGCACGCGCGTGTGCATTCGGCCACCCGCACGCGCCGCGTGCCCGGCCAAGGGTCCACCGAGCGCGCTGCCGCCGGAGAGCTCCACGAACTCGCTCCCCAGCGCCTGCGCGAAGGCAACCCGCTGTCGGCCCGCCAGCATGCGGCTTATGGCAGATAACTGTTAATAATCTTTAACGGCATAAACAACAGCCAAATGACTGTTGACAAGGCATCCAGCCGCTAAACTGAGACACGACAAGCACTTGCCCTGGGGCGCCGAAGCGCCCTCGCCTTCCGATGTCTGCTGCTATCCCCTCTTCTCTGCTTCGCGACCGACTCACGCGCGCCCACCTCGCCATGGCCCGCGGTTGGGTGCAGGGGCTGGAGTTGCGCGTCCTCTCCGAGCGCTACCTCGCCGGCATGGAGGGCGAAGACAGCACGGACCTGCGCGTGGCACGCCAGCGGCTGCAGCGCACGCTCGATGAGCTGGCCGCCGCGGCACGCCGCGCCGGCCTGAAGGGCGCGTCCACCCTGGCGCGCCAGGCTGCGCTGATCCGGGAGCCCCAAGGCGTGCCCTCGCTGGAAGAGTTCTCCAAGCGCTTCGACGCCGACTTTCACTCGCAGCAGGAACTGCTGGACCTCTACCAGACCGAGTATGGCCAGGCACCGGGGGCGGAGGCTGCGCGCCGGGCCGCCCGGCGCCGTGCCCGGCTGGTGCAGCGGCAACTGGAGCTCATCACCGAGCTCGAAGGCATCGTCGGCGAGGACCTGACCTTGTCCTCGCCGCTGGCGGCCTGGTTCGCCCCGGCCATCGCCGACCGGCTGCACCGGGCCGACCTGTTCACCGTAGCGCAGGTCGTGGACCGCATCCGCTCCGTGCCGCGACGCTGGTGGTCGGGCATCCCCGGCATTGGCGAGGGCAAGGGCCAGCGCATCCGCCGCTTCATCGAGGCGCACCTGGGGCCCATCGCGGCCGCATCAGTAGCCCCTGCCCTGCCTGCCCCAGAGGCCAGCGCTCCGGGCGGCGCGCTGGGGGCTATCAGCCCGGCACGCAAGGAACTGGCCGTGGTGCCGCTGGAGCGGCTGCACATGCCCTCGGACCTCAGCGGCGAGGACGGCGCGTTTCGCGCCCCCGTGGAGCGCTGCGCCATTGCCGCGCGCAACGACTACGACGCGGTCCACACCTGGCTCTCGACTAAGTCCTCCGAGCTCACCCAGGCGTCCTACCGGCGCGAGGCCGAGCGGCTGCTGCTGTGGTGCGTGCTGCAGCGCAAGAAGGCCTTGTCCTCGCTCACGCTCGACGACGCCCTGGCTTACCGCGATTTCATCGCCGACCCGCAGCCCGCAGCGCAGTGGATCGGCTCCAAAGGGGTGCCGCGCTTCGCGCCGTTGTGGCGCCCGTTTGCCGGACCGCTGAAAGTCTCGTCCCAGAAGCAGGCGCTTGTGATCCTGCACGGCCTGTTCGAGTGGCTGATCTCCACCGGCTACACCACCATCAACCCGTTCGCCGGCGTGCGCATCCAGGGCGCCACCCGGCCGGTGGCGGCATCCACCACGGCGGCCGACACTTCAGGCCTGGAGCAGGATCGCGCCAAGCGCAACCGGGTGCTGGCGCGCACACTGCCCACGGCCGCGCTCAAGGCGGTGCTGGAGGAGTTGCCCGCCCTTGAGCCGGGCGGACGGCACCGCCGCATGGCGCTGGTACTGCGCTTCCTGGTGTCGACGGGCCTGCGCATCTCGGAGCTCGCCGCCGCGCGGCGTGATCACCTGGAGTGGATTCCGCCCTCGCAACAGGGTGACGGCGGCTGGGTGCTGCACGTGGTGGGCAAGCGCAGCAGGTACCGCGAGGTGCCGCTGCCCGAGGACCTGGTGCACGCCCTGCAGTCCTACCTGGCCGCGCGGGGGCTGCCCGACGACCTGGAGCACGTGCCGCCGGGGACGTACCTCATTGGCAAGGTGGACGACTTGGTCCTGAAGCTACCCAGCGCCGGCCGCATGGAGGTGGTCGATGCCGCGGGCGGCATCGAGACCGTGACCGCGCTGCCGGACGGCACGCCGGCGTACCGGGGAGACGGCGTGCGGCCGCAGACCATCCACCACGACCTGCAGCGCCTCTTCGAGCGCGTGGCGCAGCGCCTGGAAGGCAAGGACCGGCTGGGCGCGCAGCGGCTGCGCCAGGCCTCGGCGCACTGGCTGCGCCACACCAGCGCGAGCACCGCGGTGGCCGCCGGCGTGCCGCTGGACGTGGTGGGCGCGCTGCTGGGGCACGCCAGCCTTACCACCACCTCGCAGTACGTGCACGCCGAGTCGCACCGCGTGGCCAAGGAGATGAAGAAGCTCTGGAAGCAGCTGAGCTGAGGTCTCCGGCGGCCTCGGAGAAGAACTTGCTTCCTGGTGCTGTACGGCTCAGCACTTCCCCAAAACGCCACCTTGCGCGGCTGCCCTCAGCGCTTCGGCATTGTCACCGGCCTCAAGTTCGCCGACGTGAGCCGAAACGCACCGGGCCTCAGCTGCGCGTGCAGATGAGCATGGGCTGACTTGACGCTGTCGCTCCACCTGCGGCAGAAAACGTTCTATCTGAATGGACGCGGGAGAGGTCACAGGCAGGCTCAGTCGGGACGGTGATGTCCACCCTATAGGGGGTTTTGGCTTCGTGTACCGCAGCGGCCGCATCCCATTTCTTGAGCCCGCGCCTCCTTTATTCAGCAACCGGGACAGGTCGGCAACGATCGCAGCGAAGCGGTGGGATGGACGGTCGCCCTGCGCTAACGACTCGCCTCGTCATGTACCGCAACGGCGCAGTGATTGACCCGGCACGTACGAGGTCGCGCGCTTTCGCCAACCTTTTGGGCCAAGCGCCCTTATCTCATGCCTCATCGGGTGCAACGGCTGCAGAGGTGGTGGACGGTCCACCACCCCTCCATGCCACAACTGTGACGCCGAAGTGTTTGGGTGGCAGGGCGGCTCCAGACTGTTCTCCTGGACAGAGCGGCAGAGTTGGCCCGCTCGGCAATGTCCCGAGTCGTCGCTGCAGTGAGTTTTCTCCCAACGCTGCGCGACGCAACTGATGCATTGTTGGATCAGTGCCCGTGTTGAGAACAGCTCAAAAGTCAGTTGGATCGAGTGGTGGACGGTCCACCACTGCGCTCACTCAACAGGTTCCCGGCCTTTGCGCGCATGTACGAAGATGAAGGCCGCTCCTGGGAATGAATATGGCGAGGCGCTGGCACGTACCAGTGGTAGACCGGTCACCAAGTGCTGCGTGGATGGTGCGGTGTGGTGTGGTGGACCGTCCACCACCTCATGTGCGTATGACGGCGCCACGGAAACGGCCTCATGGTGGTGGACCGTCCACCACTCTGCTGCCGTCTCGAACACCTGAATGGACAAGCGTTACCCGGTGAACAGCGAGCCAAGCCTTCCATGGCCGTCACTGCCCCCACCGTGGTCTATCTGGGAAGCAGCAGTTTGCGAAGCTCAACTGCAATATCTTCCCAGCGTTCCGGAGGCAGCAACGCAGCATCGAGCTCCAGAACGGTTCGACCATTCTCGCTGCGCACCGCAAGCCTCTGGCCCTTGCCAAGGTCGAAGCTATGAGGAAGAACGGTAGACGGAGTAGCTGCGGACTCGCCGTGACCTTCCGCAGCTGTAGATGACCGCGCCCTGCCCCTGCCCGCCAGGGCCTCGAAGATGCGGCGTGGTGGCAATTCCTTGAGCAAGGGGTCCGCAGCCACGCGCAGCACAGCATCGCGATCCCGTTCAACCGCTTCAGCCAGCACCGAAGCCCAGCGAAACTGGATGTCGTTGGGTGACGCGAAAGCGTTAACGACCTCCTGCGGAAGACTGGCAATGCGCATTGCCTTGGAAATGTCGCCGTGGTCGCGCCCTACGTGGGTAGCCAGCTGGCGCAGCGACGGGAACAGTCCCTCGTCGAGCGCGCGCCGGTACATCGCACCCTGCTCGTATGCAGACAGGTTCCGCCGGACCCGATTCTCACGCTCCATGAAACCGAAGAGTTCACGGTCGCCCACATCCTTCACAACCGCCTGGACCGGAAGGCCGAGCTCCAAGCATGCCCGGTGGCGGCGGTGTCCAAACACAACCTCGTACGCCGCACCACCCTCTTTCGCTCCAGCAACAGGCCGCACCATGATCGGCTGCACGTTGCCGCCGGCATCTTTGATCTCGGCCTTGAGCTCGTCATAGGCCTTGCCAGTGAAAGAGGCCTCGTGCCGGTTAGCCCAGCGGCTTGCCCGGATGATGCGCGCGTCGAGCACCACGGCGCCGCGTTGCTCACTCACACGCCGCACTTCCTCTTCAAGCTCGGCAATGCGTTCCTGCAGCGCATTGCCAGTGAAGATCTGCAGCGCGTTGTAGCCCGGGCCTGTCCTGGGCTTGGCCACCGGCGGCGCTGCCGCCGCTGCGGATACTGGCGCTGCGGCAGCGATTGCAGGAGCCGGCGCTGCCTGAGGCGTCATGCCAGGGTCGGCAGCGCCATCAGGTACAGCTGCCGAACGGCGCGGGACATTGCTCCAGTCGATGTCGTGGCCCTTTTTCCTGGTTGCCATCACGCGTCTCCGGCTTGTCCGAGCTGCTTCCGCCAGAACATCTGCGCCTGGTCCTCGATGAGTTCGACGAGCCGATCGTAGGCGTCGGTCGCGCGCTTGAAGGTTCTGGCTGAACCGCTTTCCACCTGGTCGTATACCGTGCCGAACTCAGCACTCGACGCGTTGGCCGCAGCGGTCTTGGGGATCTCGACGCTCACCAGCTTGTCGCCATAGGCCGAAGCCATCCACTTCTTGACCAGCAGGCTCGTCTGGTCGGCAGACTCCACCTTGGTTGGCAAGACGTCCACGAACGCGAAAGACTTGTGACCACCCCGCTGAGTGATGAGCTGGTTGGTGAGGTCACCAAACAGGTCCCAGAACTGGGCCGAGGAGGCAAAGTCCAACGGGTTGGGCGGCAGCGGCATGATGATCCCGTTGGCCGCCATCAAGGCGTTGATGGTCGTGTAAGACAGGGCAGGGGGCGTATCGATGATGATGAAGTCGTATTTCTCGCGTACTGCATCCAGCCCGTAGTCGAGCACGCTCCAGAACTCGAAGCCCGGCTCCTGCGTCTGCCTGGCCGGCAGCGCGAATTCCGCGCCGAAGAGGACAGGCGCTGCAGCCACCAGATCGATACCGTCCCAGTACGTGCCGCGGACGGCATAAGTGATGTCCGGCTGGCGCCCGGAGAACAACGGCATCACCGTGTCGTTGAGCTCCACCTCGGAGTCCGGCAGGATGCCCATGAGCGTTGTGAGACTGCCTTGCGGATCGCAGTCGATGAGCAGCACGCTGTGTCCCAACATGCTCATCCCTTGGGCCAGCGTGGCTGCGGTGGTCGTTTTACTGACGCCGCCCTTGAAGTTGCCGATGGCGATGGTGATGGCCGTGGACCCAGGCGGGCGCAGTTCGTTGCGCCGCATTTCGCGCACCCATACCCGTGCCTCCGCCAGTGTGAACTCTCGCCGCGCGCCGCTGGGGGTGAGCTTGCCGCTGGGCAGTTCGCCCCGGCGCAACCGGTAGTCCACTTGCGGCTTCTCCAGTCCTGTGAGCTCCATCAGCTTGGCGGTCGAGAACACCGGAGGCTTCTTGCGCTGTGTGGGTGCAAGCATCGTTTCGCGCGCATAGGCCACCACGTCCTTCACGCGCTCCGCCTGTTCCAAGATGGACGGCAGCGTGATGTCTTCCGTGGCAGCGAGCGGGGTAACTTCCAAGTTTCTTCTCCTTCAGCGCAATCACAGCGCATGTCGCACGATTCTAGAGGCAGATGCAGAAATCGCAGTACCTTCGCGTTTCTGCATCTGCATGGCATCGGATGAAGGACAGGACCAGCCTTGAAACGCGTCTGCCGGTTTCAAAACCTCTTTAAGAAGTCTTCAATACCTTTAAGACATTTGCGGCTGTGTATAAGTCAATTTTTGGTATATAGATCAACAGCTTATGAGCTGGACATGTCCGGTGTTTCAAGCCAACTTGTCCGGCGGTTTCAAGCAATGGGTCCGCCTCTTTCAACCCGGGTGTCCGTCTTTTTCTCGCGCCCTTGTCCTGTGGCACTGGCTCTGTGGATAACTTCTTCTGAACCCGGATAACGGCCTGAGCCGGTAGGGATGTCCGGCCTTTTCAGTCAAGCCAGATGCCCTGTTGGTCCGTGAAGTCCTGCTTTTTCTGTGAGGGTTTGCCGCCGTGGCCCAGGCAGTGTCCGGCTTTTTCAACCACCCACGCTACAGCTGCAGCGACGCGCGTCCGGCTTTTCCTGGCATCGCCTCCCTCGACCAGTCAAAGGATGTCCGGGTTTTTCAATCAGATCCGAAGTTAAAACCAAGTGCTCTGAGCCCCGTGCTGTCCAAGCAGCACTGGACATATACTCGGCACTCATGTCCAGCCGTAAGCCGCCCGTGCAGCCAAGAGAAGCGGGCAGCACGTTCCACAAGCCGGTGTCTGCGCTGGCTATCGTCCCGGTCAACCGCTCACTCACCGTCACGGCACGCAAGGTCTACAACGTGATGGGACGGCTGGCGCAGGCCGAAGGGGACACGCGGGAAGAGGGCTACGCGGCACCCTTGCATGCCATCCTTCACCAGTCGGGCACCGACAGCTCCGCCACGGCTTCGGCCAAGCGCTACCTCAAGGAAATGATGACGACCATCATCGAGTGGCGCCAGCTGTCTCCCGGTGACGTGATGCCGGGCGAGGCTGAGCGAGAGCAGGTGTTCACGCTGCTGTCGCAGGCGGATTTCTACAAGGTCGGGCGCGAGAACTGGGTGCGGTGGTGGTACCCGCCGGCTATCAAGCGCCAGATGCTGGATCCGGAGCGCTGGGCGCAGATCAACCTCGAAACCGTCGCACGGCTGGGCACCTACTGCGCCGTGGCGCTCTACGAAATCTGCGCCCGCTACCAGGGCGTGGGCCGGACGATGCGCCAGGACTGGACCTGGTGGCTGCCCGTGCTGCGTGGCACCGACCAGTCCAAGCTGCGGGAGTGGCGCAAGTTCAAGAATGAGTTCGTGACGCCGGCCTTGCGCAATATCAACGAGCTCTCTGAAATCGACATCGAGCTTGTCGAGCACAAGAAGAACGGCAAGTTTTCCGGCGAGGTGCAGTTCCTGGTGAGGCGCAAGGACCAGCGGCGTGCTGTGGCCTTGGAGGACAGGCAGCCGGTGGATGTGACCGTGCAGGGCAGGGCGTTGGCGCTCGATATCCGGGAGCATGACTTCGATGCTCTGGCCGAGCGCTACGGCCAGGAGGCCGTGGCGCGCGCACTGGACACGCTGGCGCAGCACGTGGCCTCGGCCAAGACGCCTGTCGTCAACCGGCTCTCGCACCTGAGATGGCTCCTCGGCGGCGTGCCGGACAAGCGCGCACCCGCAGCCACCAGCACCGCGCTGCCCGCGCCAAGGCCGAACGCTCCCGTCACCCCTGCAGTGGCGTCGGCCAAGCAGCCCGAAGCCACGCTGGCGCAGGAAAAGCTGGCTGAAGCGGAGCAGGCCTTTGCCGCGCTGCCGCGCGAGGAGCAGTTTCGCTGGCTTCAGCGGTTGCGTGAGGACCTGGTGGCGCGTGGCGTACAGCTCACGCCGCTGCTGCGCTCGCGGTTGGATGCGGGGCAGTGGCAGGCGCCCGCCGTGCGCTCTTGGCTGCTGCGCTTCTACGCCAGCCAGTTCGATAAGCAGGATTGAATCCGTGCAGAGCCGCCGGGCAAGCTGCCTCAAGACGCTGAATTGACGAGGCAGTGCAGGCCGTTTCTGATTCAACAACCCGCTCCGGCATTTGCCTGCTTGGCTCCTGCGCATCACATGAGCGAATGCCGCGGGTGCACTGTGCATTGCTGCTTGCGTAGGCGCTTGCTGTGACTGGCCGGCGTGACCAGTCCTGGCCGCCGTGAGTGGCACCGGCGAAGCTGATTGTCCCCAGCCGATCCGTGCACGGCCGGCATGCCAATGATGGTGAAGATCACCAGCGGCGCGATCGTGCCAATCAAGGCAATGCAAACCGCAGTGGCGGCCAGGGTTTCCGCGACTATTCGGGCGACCGGGCGGCGATATTTGTCTTCCCGACGATTGGAGCACGCCATGGCCAATCTTTCATCGAGCGTTGGCGATCTCGCGAGCCGCTTCAGCGGGCGTCTGCTGATGCCGGGAAGCGCCGAATGGGAAGCGGCACGCCGCGTGCACAACGGGCTCGTGGACAAGCATCCCGCGCTCATTGCCCAGTGCCTGGGCAGTGCCGACATCGCGAGCACTGTGCGTTTTGCTCGCGAGCGCGGACTCGAAATCGCGGTGCGCGCAGGCGGCCACAACGTCGGCGGCAAGGCCTGCTGCGAGGGCGGCGTGATGATCGACCTGTCACTCATGAAGCACGTGCACGTGGCTCCAGAGCAGCGAGCGGCGCGTGCCGCTGGCGGCACGCTCTGGGGCCACTTCAATCGGGAAACTCAGCTTCATGGGCTTGCGACGACGGGCGGCGTGGTGTCCACCACTGGCGTGGCCGGTCTTACCCTGGGTGGGGGAGTTGGCTGGCTGATGCCCAAGCACGCGATGGCCCTCGACAACCTCGAAAGCGTCGAGATGGTGCTGGCCGACGGCAACGTGATGCGTGCCGGCGCGCACGAGAATGCAGACCTGTTCTGGGCGGTGCGCGGCGGAGGGGGCAACTTCGGCATCGCATCCTCCCTCGAATTCCGTCTGCATCCCGTCGGGCCTGACGTCATCGGGGGGCTCGTCGCCTGGCCCGTCGACCGCGCGCCGGACGTGCTCAGGCTCTTTCGCGAGCTGGCCGCGAAGGCCAACGATGACTTGATGCTGGTCTGCGCACTGATCACCGGCCCGGACGCGACGACGAAGCTGGTCGCGATCGCAGCGGGATACTTCGGCGATGCCGCCAGCGGCGACAAGGCCGTATGGCCGATCAAATCGTTGGGCCAACCGGTGAAGGATGCGATGGGACCGATTTCGTACACCGCGCTCAATAGCATGCTCGACGTCTCATACCCGGCAGGTGCGCGCAATTACTGGAAGGCGCATTTCTGCGAAAGCCTGACGGACGAGGCGATTGACACGATTGTCGACGCGTTCATGCGCTGTCCCTCGCCGATGGGCCAGCTTCTCATCGAGCATTTCCACGGCGCTGCGAGCCGCATTGCGCCGACCGAGACGGCTTTTGCATTGCGCGCGGATGGGTTCAATGTGCTTGTGCTCTCGCAGTGGATGTCCCCGGCGGACGACGCCGTTGGCACCAAATGGTCACGCGATGCGTATGCGGCGATCCGCAGCTTCGGTGGTCCGAGCCGCTACCTCAACTACTTCGACCAGGATGACACGGGAGACCAGGCTCTGACGGCGGCGTACGGGCCCAACCTGCGGCGGCTGCAGCAGGTCAAGGCGAAGTACGATCCCGAGAACGTGTTCCACCTCAACGTCAATATCCCGCCGAAAGCCTAGAGTCTTTCTGACCGAATGAACCGGCCAGGGTCGGCAGTTGCCGTCGGTCCATTTCGGATCGCCCAGCCGTTCTCGCGCAGCAGCGCACGCCCCGGCCCGCGGCGGCCACGAGTCCGCGGAGCTGCTCCTTGGCGGGCGGCGTTTTCAAGCACTCGACGATGGTGGGCTCGATACCGGCATGGCGGATAAAGGCCAGCGTGGTGCCACACGCGCCGCACGTGACCCGCTGACGGTATCAAGTGCCAATATCCTGGCTTGCTGCAATGCACGGTACCTCGGCGCCATCCATCACCGAATCGGCCTGCGCTCAACTCAATCGTGCAGGTATTCCTGCACCAGCTTGCGCACCAGCGGCATGGCGGGCGCCTCGGTGCGCCCCGCAAGCGTGACGACAGCGAAGCGGGCGGTGAAGTCCAGCGCCGGCTGCAAGGGAAGTTCCACGAAATCCGGCGCCGCGGCGCGGATCGCGAGCAGCACGGTGTCGCTGTCGCGTGCCACCTCCACCAGGGCCGGGATGTCCTCGCAGCGCAGCGTCACGCAGCTCGCGGGGTGGGCCGCACGGCCGTAGCGCTCGACCAGCACGCGCGCCACCTCGTCGCTCAGCGGCGTGGAGGCGATGGGGTACTGCTGCAGTGCCGCGAAGCGCAGCGCACGCTTCCAGCGCGTGAGCGGATGGTCCGGCCGACACAGGAAGGCGCCCCGCAGTTCCGTCACCGCCGTCACGCGCAGGTCCGCGGCGGGCGGCAGCGAGCGGGCGTCGATCACCAGCGCGTCGAGTTGCCGTTCACGCAGTGCCTGTAGCAGGTGCTCGATGGGACCGCGCACGATGTCCAGCCGCAGGCCCGGATGCCGCGTGGCCACCGTGCGCAGCAGCGGCGTGGACAGGATCGCGCTGGGACCCGAGCCCAGCCCCAGGCGCACGGCGCCGGCCTGGCCCGCGCTCATCTGGCGACCGCTGGCCACGAGCTCGTCGGCCTCGAACACCAGCTGCCGTGCGCGCTGCACCACCTCGCGTCCGAAGGCCGTGAGTTCGCTGCGGCGGCCGGTGCGGTCGAACAGCGGCTGGCCCAGTTCCCGCTCCAGCGCCTGCACGCTGCGGCTGAGCGCCGGCTGCGTGATGCACAGCGCCTCGGCCGACTGGGTGAAGGAGCCGGACTCAGCCAGCGCGATGAGGTGCCTGAGCTGAACCAGGGTCATGGTGTGCGCACGCGATGCAAGGGGCGCATCGTAGCGGCGCTCACCATGCACCGGCTTCATCCTGACCTTGCAGTCAGACACGCTCGCAGCCGACCAGCACGCGAAAGCGACCTTCGCCGCTGCATCAGGACGGGCTGCCCCCCGGCAGAACCGCGGTGGCAGCCAGGTGGGTTTCGTCCGATCAGGCGTCGGCTCGCGCCGTGGACCGACGCCGCATCAAGACTGGTTGGCCTCCTGGACGAGGAAACGCTGCGCCAGCTTTACCCAGAAGGCCGCGCCAATCGGGATGTTGGCGTCGTTGAAGTCGTAGCCGGGGTTGTGCACCATGCACGCCCCCGCGCTGTCGCCGTCGCCGTTGCCGATGAGCACATAGCTGCCCGGCACGCGCTCGAGCATGAAGGCGAAGTCCTCGCTGCCCGTGAGCGGCTCGCCCTGCAGCGTGACCTGCTGCGGCCCCAGCAGCTCCAGCGCCACCTCGCGTGCGAGGGCCGTCTGCCCGGGGTCGTTGACCAGCACGGTGTAGCCGCTGCGGTAGTCGATCTCGGCACGCACGCCAAAGCTCTCGGCCTGCGCCGCCACCAGCGCGCGGATGCGATCCTGCAGCAGCCGGCGAACGTCGCGGTCGAGCGCGCGCACCGACAGCTCCATGCGGGCCTGCTGCGGGATCACGTTGTTGGCCTGGCCGGCCTGCAGCGCGCCGACCGTGACCACCGCGGCCTGCAGCGGATCGACGTTGCGCGACACGACCGTCTGCAGCGCCATCACGATGGAGGCCGCGGCCACTACCGGGTCGGCCGCGCGGTGCGGCATCGCGCCATGGCCGCCGCTGCCGTGCAGCGTGATCGTGATGTAGTCGGAGGAGGCCATCATCGGCCCCTCGCGCAGCACGAGCCGGCCTTGCGGGATGCCGGGCATGTTGTGCATCGCGAAGATGGCGTCGCAGGGGTACTTCTCGAACAGCCCGTCCTCCAGCATGCGCAGCGCGCCGCCCAGGCCCTCCTCGGCGGGCTGGAAGATGAGGTGCAGCGTGCCGTCGAAGTCGGCAGCCGCCAGCAGCCGCGCCGCGGCCAGCAGCATCGCGGTGTGGCCGTCGTGACCACAGGCGTGCATCAGGCCCGCGCGGCAGCTGGCATGCGCCAGGCCCGAGGCTTCCTGGATTGGCAGCGCGTCCATGTCCGCGCGGATGCCCAGCCGGCGCGCTCCGGTGCCGCGGCGCAGCCGGCCCACCACGCCGGTGCCGCCCAGGCCCTGCCCGACCTCGTAGCCCCAGTCCCGCAGCTTGTCGGCCACCAGTGCACTGGTACGGTGCTCCTCGAAGCCGAGCTCGGGATGGCGGTGGATGTCGCGGCGCAGCCGCACGAATTCGCCCGACTGCTCGGTGCTCAGGGACAGCAGGTCCATGTCGTCTCCTTGTCACTGCGCCTGCAGCTTGATGTCCCGCGCAATGCGCCGGTAGCGGGCGGTCTCGGCCTCGAAGAACTTCGCCGACTCGGCCAGCGACATCGCCGGAGCCGCCGTCTGGCTCTGGGCAGCGAGCTGGCTGCGCACCTGCGCGTCCTGCAACACGGTGGTCATGGCCTGGTGCAGCCTCTGGACCACGGGCGCGGGCGTGTCCTTGCGCACCATCAGCCCCGACCAGATCGTGTAGCTGAAGTTCCTGAGCAGCCTGCCCTCGGCAACGGTGGGCACGTTGGGCAGCAGCTCCGAACGCTGGCTCCCGAGCTGCCCGAGCACCTTGAGCTTGCCCTGCTCGGCCAGCGCGCTCATGGCCGCGGAGTAGACCAGCACGGCAAAGTCCACCATGCCGCCGCCGAGGTCCTGCAGCACCGGGGCGTTGCCCTTGTAGGGCACGTGCTGCAGCACGGCGCCCGTCTGCCTGGCGGCATCCTCGACGACGAGGTGGTAGAGCGAGCCGATGCCCACGCTGCCGTAGGTCAGCGGCTTGCCCTTGGACTTGCGCGCCAGCTCGATCAGCTCGTCAGCCGAGCCGGCCGGCAGATCCTTGCGCGCGACGAGCACCAGCACGGCGTTGCCGATCGGGTGCACGAGCGTGAAGTCCTCGGCCTTGAGCTTGACGGCGGCGTTGGCCAGCGGCGAAAGAATCACCTCGTTGGGCGAACCCTGGAACAGCATGCGGCCGTCCGCCGGGGCGGCCAGCACCTTCTGCGCCGCCAGCGCCCCGCTGACACCGCCCAGGTTGTCCACGATCACCTGCTGGCCCAGCGCCTTGCCCAGCGGCGCGTTGACGATGCGGGCGATCGCGTCGGAGGGGCCACCGGCCGGGTAGGGCACCATCAGCGTCACCGCCTTGTCGTCGGCCTGCGCGGCCGTGCCGCACAGCGCAGCGGCCGCCATCACCATGAACGCGCGCCTGCCCCTGTCGAATCCCACCATCGCTGTCTCCTGATCTGCCGCTGTGGCGCGGCCGTTGGAAAGCAGGTTAGTGACGCCGGTTCAATAAATCCAATGCATTGTTTGCAATCCATTCATGCCTCTAAAACATGGAGCATCCGGGATTGCCCCCACTGGCCTTGCCGGGCAGCACAACGGCAACTGTGGTGGACGCCAAGCAGCATTGTTGCCTTGGCCCACCGCTGTGCGCTGGCCGTGGCGGCCGGTGTTTCGAGCCATCAGCTCATACATCAGGCCAGCCGCCACGCCCCCGGTCTTCTGTAACGGCACGCCGGCCGGTTTGGGCATCCAAAGCGTGCTCGCACTTGTTCTGTTGCGATGTGACAAGCCCCGCTGAAGGACGTGAGCGCTGCGCGACATGGTGCGCAGCAACCCCCGCAGTCGCTACTGACAAGACCCAGGCGACCCAGCAGGGGGAAGGCTCCATACTTGCCGTATCGTCCCCCGAGGGGCAGTTGCGGCAGGAGGAAAGTATGTTCACCCGCATCCTGTTTCCCACCGATGGTTCCGATGCCACGCCCAAGGCCCTGCGCTATGCCCTTGATCTGGCCAGGCTCTGCGGGGCCGAGCTGCACACGATCAGTGCCAAGGAGCTGTTTCCCTACGGCGCCGTTTCTGACCTGCAGCCCACGCCGCCGCAGGAGTTCCTGCAGGCGCAGGAGCGCACCGCCTCCGAACGGGTCAAGGCCGTCATGGAGGCCGCTCAGGAAGCCGGTATTCCCTGCCGTGCCAGCACCGTCGAGGCGGCGCACCCATGGGAGGCGATCTGCGACTATGCCGGCCAGCACCGTTGCGACCTCATCGTCATGGCCTCGCACGGCCGGCACGGCTTGGCCGCGCTGTTGCGGGGCAGCGAAACCCCCAGAGTGCTCGGGCATTGCGGCGTCCCGGTGCTGGTGGTGCGTTGAAGGTTGGAAGCGAGGGCGCCACCCGCCAGTACGGATCGGCCTCAGAGCGACTTGAGGTACTGCACCAGATCGGCCATCTCCTGGGCGCTCAAGCCCAACGCCTTTCTCGTGTTGTAGGTCTGCACGACCTGCTCCAGCGTCGCTGCCGTACCGTTGTGGAAGTAGGGCGGGTGCTGCCACACCCCGCGCAGTGGCGTGGTGCGGTACATCTTGGTCGCGCTGCGCGAGGCGAAGCTCGGCGCGCCGTTGGGCTCGGGCTCGCTGACCACCTCGGTGGGGGCGTGCAGGCGCAGGTTCGCGTCGGTGAACGCCGGCCCGCTGTGGCAGCTCACGCAGCTGCCCTTGGTGTTGAAGATCACCCGGCCCCGCTCGGCCGCCGCCGCATCGAAACTGCCCATCGGCGGTGCCGGCGGCCGCAGTCTGAGCTGATAGTGCTCCAGCGCCGGCAGCTTGCCGCTGACGAGGTCGTCCGTCCCGTTGGTCACGGTGACGCCGATGCGCGGGTCGGTGAAGCTGCCATGGCCGCCCATCTGCGTCACGGCGACATAGCGGTTCCAGTAGGCGATGCGGTGGCCGTCGCCGGTGTAGGTGATGCTGTGCAGGCCCTGCAAGCCGTACGCGGGCGGGATGAGCACGGGAGCGCTGATGCCGTCCAGGTTGAAGCGCGGGTCGTAGCGGCCCTTGCCCCAGGACCGGTAGATGGCCTTCGTGGCTTCGCTCAGCGCGGGCGACAGCGCGATGATCGCACCCGGGTTCAGGTCGCGGTTGGGCCATCCGTCCAGGCGCTTGCCGATGCCCGGGGCGAACGAGTTGTCCACGGTGGAGTGGCACAGCGCGCAGGTCACTCCCAGCCGCGTGAGCCGGTCTCGGCCGCCGACGCTCTCCACGCGGCCCTTGAGGCCGACGACGGCATCGAGCTTGAGCAGCGCCACGGTCGTGTCCGGACTCGTGAAGCTCACGGTGCCCTGGGCGATACCCCGCCGGACCTCATGCGGCAGGGCGCTGACGTCCACCTTCAGGCCCACCGACAGCGCAGTCCTGGGGTCCACAGTGGTTCCAACCACCTCATGCAGGCGCAGCTGGTCACTCCAGAAGGTTTCATTACCAAAGGTCTCATGGCGGAAGATGTGCTTGCCATGCCCCTTGCCCGGCGGCGCCGGGACCTTGTGCTGCTGGGCGAGCGACATCGATGCCTGCACGGCGTCGTCAGGCGCCGAGCCGCCGCAAGCGCCGACCACCACGGCGCATAGGATGGGTACCCAGAACGATTTCATCGCGACCTCCGGTTCGACAACCACCCTGGAGGCTCCGCCCCAATGCGGAGCCGGCGCTGAAGCAGACAGGGCTGGTTGGTGACGGACGTCACGAGAAGGCAGGACGTTTCCGCCCTACCGCCGGATGGCGCGGGTGAAGACCAGGAGCCTCATGCGCGGCTTCGATCCGGCGCCAGGTGACCCGGGGCTGGTGCCGGCCGCGCAACGTCGCTGCGTAGGACAGAGGTATCCGAGCCGTGCTCAACTCCGCTGCTCGCGTCGGCGCTCACGCAGCATGAAGAGGTAGAGGCTTTCGACCTTTTCCCGCGCCCAGGGCGTCTTGCGCAGGAACTTCAGGCTCGACGGCACGCTGGGCTGGCTGCTGAAGCAGCGCACGGGTATGCGCTCAGCCAAGCCGGCCCAGCCGTAGTGGGCGGCCAGCGCCGTGAGCATCATCTCCAGCGTGATGCCATGCAGTGGATTGCGTGGCTGGGCTGGCGGGGCTGCAGTGGTATTCATCCCGCATTTTCGCCGCTGGCTCCTGACCCCGGTGCGGGACACTCGCGTTGGCCGGGCAGGACGGCCAACCTAGCGCTTCGACGCCTGGTGCGCGGCTTCGCGGGCCTTGTCCTTCTTGCTCTTGCGCTTGCCCTTGATGCCGCCTTCACCCGTCGCGGCAGGTGGCGGCGCGGCCGGTGCTGCAGCGGACTCGAAGCCCGGAACGCGCTCGCGCGGCACGCGCTGCTGCTGGCGCTTCTCGATCAGCCTGAAGTGGGCTTCGGACTCCGGGGTGACGAAGCTGATGGCCACGCCGGGCTGCCCCGCACGCCCCGTGCGGCCGATGCGGTGCGTGTAGTCGGCCGCCGAGCGCGGCAGGTCGTAATTCAGCACCGCCGGCAAGGCGGCGAAATCGAGCCCGCGTGCCGCCAAGTCGGTCGCCACCAGGACCTGCAGCCGGCCGGCCTCGAAGTCGGCCAGCACCGTGCGCCGGGTACCCTGGGCCAGCTGCCCGTGCAGCGCCGCCGCGGCGATGCCGGTTCGCTGCAGCTTCTCGGCCACATGCCCGGTGGCATGCTGCGTGGCCACGAAAACCAGCAGCCGCGGCCATTGGTGCTGTGCCAGCAGATGGCGCAGCAGCGTGGTGCGGCGCGGAGCGTCCACTTCGATGGCGCGCTGCTCGATGGCAGGCCGGGCCTCAGGCTCGGGCGGCAGCTCGATGCGCAGCGGCTCGTGCAGCAGCCGTGCGGCCAGCGCCTGGACCGCCGCAGGGAACGTGGCGCTGAAGCACAGGTTCTGGCGCCGCGGCGGCAGCAGCGCCAGGATGTGCGCGAGCTCGTCGGCAAAGCCCAGGTCGAGCAGCCGGTCGGCCTCGTCGAGCACCAGCGTCTGCACGCCGCCGAGCTTGAGCGCGTTGTGCGCGACCACGTCCAGCAGCCGGCCCGGCGTGGCCACCGCGATGTCGGCACCGCCGCGCAGTCCCATCAGCTGCGGATTGATCGACACGCCGCCGAACAGCACCGCGATGCGCGCCGGGGTGCGCAGTCCTTGGGACAGCTCTCGCAGCGCCGCGCCGACCTGGACGGCAAGCTCGCGCGTCGGTACCAGCACGAGGGCGTGCAGCGGGCGCGCCCCGGGCTGGCCGCGCTGCACCAGTTGCTGCAGCAGCGGCAGGGCAAAGGCCGCCGTCTTGCCCGAGCCCGTGTGGGCTTGCGCCTGCAGGTCGCGTCCCTGGAGTACGGCCGGTATGGCGCTGGCCTGGATGGGCGTGGGTGCTGCATAGCCACGCTCGTGCGTGGCGCGAACCAGGGCGGGACACAGGCCCAGGGAAGCAAAGGACATGGGAGCGGGCCGCGCAGCGGCAACAGCAAGATGGACCGGTATTGTCCGTGCCCCGGACACGGTGATCCGCAACGCTGCACAAGTTCAAGCGCAGTTCGCTGCGTCAGCTCAGCGAGCGGCTGCGCCAAGGTGACCACTCGGCTATGACGAGATCCGCCAGAGCGGCTTCGTGGTGCTCTCCAGTGAACGCGAGCCGGGCCCCACCGGCATCTCCGCGCCGGTGTGGAATGCAGCAGGCGAGCTTGCCGGCGCGCTGACCTTGACGTTGCCGGAGCGACGCATGAAGCCGCAGCTCACGGACGCCGTGCGCGAGGCGATGATCTCCAGCGCCGGGCACACGTACTCGGTGGCGGCCAGCACGTCGAACAGCGTCACGCCCGGCCCGGCCAGCGGCTTGCCCAGCACGAAGGCCGACTCCACCTCCACGCGCGGCGCGATGAAGCGGTCGATGGGAATGTCGCCGCCTTGTTCGAAGAACAGGTCGTCCATCAGCGGGGCGTAATCGGGCTCGTCGATCCGCGACGAGAGCTGCATTGCGCGCGAGGTCAGGCCAATCTTGCGGCCCCTGATGCGGCGCCCTTCAGCGAGCTCAAGCGTGACCCACTCACGCTGGATGGCATAGCCGTCCTCGATGGTCATCTGCGGATGCTGCGCGGAGAAGTGGCGCAGCTGCGTGCGGGTCTTGCGCGCCTGGTGGAGCTGGCGCGCCCAGCGCCGCGGTGATGTCCTGGCAAAGCATGCTCATGCCTTTGGAAACAGGGGGTGCAGCGAGCTGTTCTTGGCGTCGAAGACCTCCGGGCCCTCGTCGGTCTGCAGCGTCACGCCCACGTGGTGGATCTGCAGCAGCGGGCGCAGCTGCGCCATCGCCGCGGCTGCGAGCGTCGTCTTGTCGTGTGCCAGCGTCTCGACGCCCTGCTCGTTGCACACGCGGGCCAGCAGCCGCCCCAGCCCGGGGTTGCCGGGGCAGGCGAAGGGCAGGTTGCTGATGAAGTGGGGCAGCTCGCTGCTGGTGTAGACGCCCTGGAAGTGCTCGGCGCAGTTGACGTGGTAGTTGGCGTTGACCAGCCAGTGCGCGTCGAACACCACGATGGTGTCCACGCCCGGCTCGCGGCAGCGCCGGCCGATCTCCTTGTGGCCGTCGATGGCGTCCTGGCAGGTGCCCTTGTCCGTCGAGCTCGCTCAGGTACATCGACGGGACGCGGGTGATCTTGCCCACGGGTGCGAGCTTGCCCATGCTGAGTCTCCTTGGTTTTGCGGTCATGTCGCCTGCCGTCGATCCGAAAGCGGGCGGGTCTTGAGGTCGTGGAACCGCGCGGCCGCCAGGCCACGCCCCAGCGGGGGATGTGGTGCGAACCCATGCTGACCGCGACGTTCTTTGGGCTCCAGGAACACCTCGTAGCTCCAGGTGCCGCCTTCGCGCCCGGTGCCCGAGGCGTTGGTGCCGCCGTAGGGCTGGCGCAGGTCGCGCACGTTCTGGCTGTTGACGAAGCAGATGGTGGCGGCCACGCGGTACGCACGGCCGATGTTCTCGGTTCACACGTAGCTGGACAGGCCGTAGGCGATGTCGTTGGCCTTGGAAATGGCGTCGGCCTCGTCGCTGAATGGGATCAGGCACGCGACCGGGCCGAACGACAAGCGATCTCATCGCGGCAACAAGGCCGCTCTGCCCAGCAAGCCTTGCGCGGCCCGCGGCCTGTCGATGACCCGGCGGCGTCGCTGGGCCAAGAACTGAGCGGACGTGAAGTACTGCTCTGACGCATGCCGGCGCGTCAAGGCGGCGCATGGCTGAACCACTCAACCAGCTCGATCTGGTTGCCTAAGGCAACCAAGCTGGTGATCCAGCCAGCATGCCGCGGTGCGACGGCATCTTTCACGCGATTCTCACCATGGGCTGCCCATACCCTGCTCGAAATTGCTCATGCCAGCACGCAGGCTACAGTCGCCCCCACGGTCTTCACCGACGGGTGGTCTACGGCGTTGCAGCAAGCTTCATCAGCGCTCAAAGATTGCCTGTAGCCACTGGCGGTCGTGCCAATCAGCGGCTGCGCCGCCATGGTTGAGAGCGCCTCAAGATAGTTTTCGCTGCGACGCTCGGCAGTCTTCACGATCGTTATTCGGTTGCCTGGTGGGCTGAAGAAATAGATCGGGCAACCCGTCGGCATTGCATGCAAAATACTGATGATTGACGCCCAGCCGAGATTGGGTCGTTGAGCGGCAGGCGGCGGTTAATGAAAGGCGTTGGCAGCTGTCAGGCCTGGAACCGACTGATGCCGGTACAGCATGGGTACGAGAGCACTGGGGCACATTACCGGCGGTGAAAATACACTGCTTGGCCCGAAGTCCTAACCGAAGCTTCGTCGCTTTCGCATCGATATTCTGGAATTTGATGCAGATGATCTTGCAAAAGCATGTCGAAATCGGACATTTTGGCGTCGCTTGGATGTAAGCAACCTGGTTGGCAGCTATTAATCTGAGGCAGGTACCTTAAACCGCTGTTACCGGAGACCTCCATGAGCGACGACAGAAGGCTGCTGAATCGCCGTAATTTCATTGCCGGCACAACAGCCACACTGGCTTTGGCTGGTACGCCATTGTCCGTGCTGGCCCAGGCAAAACCGATCCGCATTGGCTGGACCGCCTGGGCTGATGCCGAGGCCGTCACCAATATTGCCAAGCTGATCCTGGAGCAGCGCTTGGCACAGAAGGTCGAACTGGTGATGACGGACGTCGCGCTGCAGTACGCCGGCCTCCAGCGTGGCCAGATCGACCTCATGCTCATGGCCTGGCTGCCGGGCACGCACAAAGGTTATTGGGACAAGGTCAAAGGTGAGGTTGAAGACCTTGGTCCGCTCTACACCGGTGCCAAGCTGGGATGGGCCGTCCCCGAAGAAATCCCGGCTTCGATGCTTCGCAGCATCGAAGACTTGAAAAAGCCTGAGGTGCGTGAAAAGCTGGGCGGCCATATTCAGGGCATCGACGCCGGCTCCGGGTTGATGAAGCTGTCGGAGACAGCGGTCAAGACCTACGGCCTTGACTACAAGCTGCTCACGGCCTCCGACGCAACCATGGTTTCTGCGCTGGACCGGGCCATTCAGCGCAAGCAATGGATCGTGGTGACGACATGGTCGCCGCACTGGATGTTCTCGCAGTACAAGCTGCGTTACCTGGATGACCCGAAACAGGCGCTGGGCGGCACGGAGTCGATTCATGCCCTGGCGCGCAAGGGATTCAGCGCCGACTTTCCCAAGGCGGCTGCCTTCATACGAAATCTCAAAGTTTCTCTGGCGGACCTCGAAACCGTGATGCTCAAAGCGAGAAGCACCAGCCCCGCCAAGGAAGCCGCTGCCTACGTCGCTACGCACGGTGAACTGATTGACCAGTGGCTGGTCGCTGCCAAGTAGTTCTGCACCGGACACTCAAAGGCCTTGCTTGCGACCCAAGCGGGCCTTTTCGTGTTGCGTCGGGAATCCCCGGCCATGAGCGACTTGCCCGAGACACAACTCATGTAGTGGCGGCAAAAAGCCCAGACAGCAGGCCCGCGATGGTGTGCTCGGGGGCATGGACATGCAGCCGCCCGTCGTCGTGACGCACGGCGCTGAAGTTGTCTGTTGATGGACGGGTGCGTGCCGGACTAGCGCTCGACCTCGATATTGCTCAGCGGCTTGCTGCAGCAGGGCAGGAACCAGCCCTGCGCCACCTCGCGCGGGCGCAGGCCGCCGCCCTGGTTCATCTCCACCTCGCCGGCGAG
>NZ_JABBFW010000028.1 GCF_012927045.1 Azohydromonas caseinilytica
GCCGCGCCACATGTTCCGCGTGCCCGACGGCCAGCCCGAGGGCGTGGGCGCCAAGGCCTTCGTGGACTACCAGAACGACGTCACGGCCGCCGACATCGAGCTCTCCATCCGCGAGAACTGGCAGCACATCGAGCACGTCAAGCGCTTCACGGCGCTGGGCTTCGGCACCGACCAGGGCAAGCTCTCCAACGTCAACGGCTTCGTCATCACCGCGCGGGCCCTCAAGCGCCCGGTCTCCGAGGTCAGCACCACCACGTACCGCCCGGCCTACACGCCGGTGTCGCTGGGGGCGCTGGCCGGCACCATGGAGGGCGCCACCTTCGACCCGGTGCGCACCACGGCGATCCACGCCAGCCACGCCGCGCGCGGCGCCGCGCTGGAGCCCGTGGGCCAGTGGATGCGGCCGTGGTACTTCGCCAGGAAGGGCGAGGACCTGCACGCGGCCGTGGCGCGCGAGTGCCGCGCCGCGCGCACCGGCGTGGCGGTGATGGACGCCTCCACGCTGGGCAAGATCCAGATCGACGGGCCCGATGCGCGCGAGTTCCTCAACCGCGTCTACTCCAACGCCTGGAGCCAGCTCGCGCCGGGCAAGTGCCGCTACGGCCTGATGCTGGATGAAAACGGCATGGTCATGGACGACGGCGTGACGGCGTGCATCTCCGACACGCGCTTCTACATGACCACCACCACCGGCGGCGCGGCCAAGGTGCTCAACTGGCTCGAGCGCTGGCACCAGACGGAGTGGCCCGAGCTGCGGGTGTGGATGAGCTCCGTCACCGACCACTGGTCCACCGTGGCGCTGGTGGGCCCGAAGTCGCGCGAGGTGCTCTCGCGCCTGTGCAGCGACATCGACCTCTCGAGCGAAGCCTTCAAGTTCATGGACTGGCGCGAGGGCACGGTGGCCGGGCTCAAGTGCCGGGTGTTTCGCATCAGCTTCTCGGGCGAGCTCAGCTACGAGCTCAACGTCGAGTCGGGCTACGGCCAGGCGCTGTGGGAGGCGGTGATGGCCGCGGGCGCGGACCTCGACATCACGCCCTACGGCACCGAGACCATGCACGTGCTGCGCGCGGAGAAGGGCTTCATCATCGTCGGCCAGGACACCGACGGCTCCATGACGCCCAACGACCTCGGCATGGGCTGGGCGCTGTCCATGAAGAAGCCCTTCAGCTTCCTGGGCAAGCGCTCGCTCTCGCGCAGCGACACCGCGCGCAGCGACCGCAAGCAGCTCGTGGGCCTGCTGCCCGAGGACCCGCAGCAGGTGCTGGCCGAGGGCGCGCAGATCGTCGAGGACCCCAACATCGCCAGCGCCAAGCTGCCCGCGCCGATGCTGGGCCACGTCACCAGCAGCTACCACAGCCCCGAGCTCGGCCGCGCCATCGCCATGGCCGTGGTGCGCGGCGGCGCCCAGCGCGAGGGCCAGCGCCTGTACGCCATGGCGCGCGGGCGGGTCACGCCGGTCAAGGTTGTCTCCACCGTCTTCATCGATCCCAAGGGGGAACGTCAACATGCCTAAGCCTGCCTACACCGTCGCGGCCGACGCGCTGCGCTCGCCGCTGTGCCAGCTGCAACCCACCGCCGGCCGCGGCGACGCGGGGCTGCTGGCCGCGGAGCTGCCCCACCTGGGCTACCTCGTGCTGCGCGGGCGCGCCGACGACGTGGCCTTCATGAGCGCGGTGGCCGGCGTCATCGGCGCGCCGCTGCCGACAAAACCGCGCACGGCGCTGCGCTGCGCCGCCGGCGTGGTGCTGTGGCAGTCGCCCGACGAGTGGTGGCTGCTGTGCGCACGCTCGCAGCGCGACCGCCTGGTGGCGGCGCTCGAAGCAGCGCTGCGGGGCTGCTTCGCGCAGGTGGCCGACAACAGCGGCGGCTTCACGGCGCTGCGCATCAGCGGCAAGCAGCACCTGCGGCTGATGCACCACCTGAGCCCCTACGACTTCGAGAGCCTGGCCGTGGGCCAGTGCGTCTCCACCGTCATGAGCAAGGCCGGCTTCACGCTGCTGCGCAGCGACGCGCAGGGCGTCACCCTGGTGTTCCGACGCAGCTTTGCCGACTACATCTGGCGCCTCGTCGAGCGCACCGCGCGGCCCTACGGGCTGCAGCTCACCGACACCCGCGCCTGCACCGATGCGCTGCTCACGCCGCTGCTGGGCGGCGCGGAAGCGCAGCGCCGGCAGCTGCAGCCGGCTTGACCCGGCTCTCGACAGTTGCTGAAGCAACGCACGTCATGCCCGCGAAGGCGGGCATCCACCAATGCCAAGACCCACCTTGGTTTGCATTGAAGTCGGTTGTTGTTTCAAGTCCGACATGCCAGCGCGTGTCGGCACGGCCGCAAGCGCTGATCTTGCTTCGAAACAGCAGCCGCCCTCCCTCAGTTGGTATTGCCATGAGCGTCCCGTTTCGTAACCGCATCGTCCTGCGCCGCGTGGCCATGGATGCCCGCATTGGCGTGTACGCCTGGGAGAAGGCAGCGCCGCAGCCCATCGTGCTTGACCTGGAGTTCGATCTGCCCCATGACGACGCCTGCTTCAGCGACGACCTGGAGGACACCATCGACTACGCCGCCGTGATCGAGCGCCTGCGCACGATTGCGCTGACGCGGCCGCATCGACTGGTGGAAGCCATGGCGCAGACCATGGCCGACGTGCTGCTGCACGAGTTCCGGCTGCCGCGCGTGCGTTTGGAACTGATGAAGTTGGCGCCCTACCCCGGCGCCGAGGTCGGCATCGTGGTGGAACGCGAGCGGCTGCCGGAGCACGCCGAGCACCGCCGTCGGACAGCAAACCTTCCGGTGCCTGCTTGAGTGTCGGCGTTCGGGACTTTTCAAAATCGGGATCGACCGACGAACTTGCACACCGCGGGGCGTACCGGCCAAGTATTTATTGGCTTCTCACCAAAAGGTCTGCTCTACCGCACCCTCAGTATGTATCCAAGAAATTGAAAGCCGAAATTATGTGCATCTCCGCGCAAGCAGACAGTAATGCACCGGCGACCCTGAAACGCAATGCCAGGAAACGCATCCTTTCATGCCGTTTCCAGCAAACATAGGCTTTTCATGCTTACCAATTGGACTGTCCGTATCGAGCGGCTTGCACTGGATTTGATGCTTGATCAGGGGAAACGCCAGCCCGTGCTGCTCAGCGTGGTGCTCAAAGGTCGTGCAGCGGCAAATCCCATGGCACCTGCAGCTTGCTTCAACCGGGATCAACTCGTGGCATGGTTGCAAGATGACTGGTCAGGACGGCCCCGTGGTCCTTTGCTGGAGAACCATGTCAATGACGTCCTGGCTCGCTGCTTTGAAATGGACGCCTACATCGATTCGGCATGGGTGGGCCTCTACGAAGCAGGTCCGCCTCCTCGGCAGGGACTGATTGGTATCGAGCGTGGCATTGCCCGGCGGGAATACTTGGCTCAATGCCGTCTAAAAAAGGGTTCTGCCCAGGCCCTGCCTGAACGCGCTCGCACAGCTCAAAGCCTGTCGCAAATCATCAACGCGGATTCTGAAATGCTCCTGAAGAAGGTATAGAAACTTCCCTGTTTGGAGCGGGCCACGTCCGTCAATGGGGCCGCTCCTGCGGGCGGTGTTCCGGCACCAACCTGTGCGGTGCGATGTTTTCTCCCGCCAGATGCACGGCGCCCTGCCCTCCGCCTTGCCGCCGATGATCGCTGGGCGAATGGCCAAAAAGGGCACGATAAGCCTTGCAGAAATGCGAAGCCGTCTGGAATCCACAGGCCACTGTCACATGCATGATGGGCGCACTGGTGTGGGCCAGCAGCTCGCGGGCGCGTCGCAAACGCAGGGCCAAATAGTGTTGAGCAGGCGTGACGTTGTAATAACGGTGAAACAGCCGCTCCAATTGGCGCAGTGAAATCCCCGCGGCCGCAGCAATCTCGCAAAGAGAAAGCGGCTCCTCGATATTCGCCGCCATCAGCTCAGCGGCTTCGACCAGATGCTCGTAACCTGGGCCCACGAACTCCGGCTGCGGCAGCTTTTGCTGGTCGGTCTGGTCCCGAACCCGGTCAACGATAAATTGTTCTGAAATCTCCATGGCCAGTTTATTGCCGTGATGACTCCTCACCAGGTTGATCATGAGGTGCAATGGAGCAATACCGCCCGAGGCCGTGATTCGATCTCGATCCACCACATAAACTTCGAGCGCGAAATGCACTCGCGGGTGAGACTCGCGCAGAGCCAGCAGGTTTTCCCAATGCACTGCGCAACGATAGCCATCCAGCACCCCCGCTGCCGCCAACGCATGCGTACCCGTACAAAGTGCGCCCAGCGGTTGCCCCCGGACGACACGGCGGCGCAGGTCCTGCACCAACTCGGCAGTGATGGCCTTTTGCACCTCCACGCCACCACAGACAAATACCACGTCGCACAAATCCAGTTCCGCCAAACCACCGTGTTCGTTGACAGTCAAACCGTTGCTCGCGGCGCTTGTGCTGCCGTCCATCGTCGCTACGGTCCATGAGTACAGAGGCTGATGGCTCAGAAGATTTGCCATTCGCAACACTTCCAGTGCATTAGCGAAGGCAATCATTGAATACTTCTCCAGCAGCAAAAATCCGAAGCGCCGGGTTGGAGAAGGAACAGCCGGGGATTTGGTCATGGTACTGGCACCAAAGTTCAGGGCGACTGCTTGCGCGGCTCCATGCCCTTCAAAAACACATTCCGCATTTGACAACAGTCAAATTAAATCCAAAACAGGGGATTTCTCTTAGCTTCGTCAGCGCAGCCGTCACCACGGGAGGGCCGCGCTGCGTTCAACGGTTCACTGTTCGCTGTGCATGCCCAGCGCTTGAGAGCGTTTTTGTTCAGTGACCCGGGTCGACCGCTTTCCTATCGAACGCCGTGTTTGTTGGCGTGTCTTCGTCGGTGAGCGGGGGTACATGGGGAGCCGCAGCCGGGCCGTACTGATGCAAGGAGGGCCGCCGCTGCGCTACCTGCCCAGCGCAGCGGCGTTGTTTCAGATGCGGGCGCTCAGACGTTCATGACGGCCACCGCGCGCGTGTTCAGGTAGGCATCGAGCGCCTCGGGCCCGCCCTCGGAGCCGTAGCCGGAGTCCTTGATGCCTCCGAAGGGCATTTCCGCGCTGGGCATCGCCGGCATGTTCACCCACAGCATGCCGACTTCCACGCGGCGCGTGAGCAGGTCGGCGCTCTTGAGCGACTTCGTGAAGGCGTAGCCCGCCAGGCCGAAGGACAGGCGGTTGGCTTCCGTGATCGCGTCCTCCAGCCGCTCGAAGGAGCGGATTGCCGCGACGGGGCCGAAGGGCTCGTCGTTGAAGACCTTCGCCTGCAGCGGCACGTCGGCCAGCACGGTCGGCTCCCAGAAGTTGCCGGCCTCGCCGATGCGCTTGCCGCCGGCCAGCACCTGGGCGCCGGCCTGGACCGCGTCCTCGTGGAACTGCGCCATCGCGGCCAGGCGGCGCGGGTTGGCCAGCGGGCCCATCTGCGTGCCTTCGGCCAGGCCGTCGCCCACCTTGAGCCCCTGCGCGTACTTCACCATCTGCTGCGCGAACTCGTCCTTGATGCTCTCGTGCACCAGGAAGCGCGTGGGCGAGATGCAGACCTGGCCGGCATTGCGGAACTTGGCGGCGCCGGCGGACTTGACGGCCAGGGCGATGTCGGCGTCCTCGCAGACGATCACGGGGGCGTGGCCGCCGAGCTCCATCGTCACGCGCTTCATGTGCTGGCCGGCCAGCGCGGCGAGCTGCTTGCCCACCGGCGTGGAGCCGGTGAAGGTGACCTTGCGGATCACCGGGTGCGGGATCAGGTAGCCGGAGATCTCGGCCGGGTCGCCGTAGACCAGCCCCAGCACGCCCGGCGGGATGCCGGCATCAGCGAAGGCGCGGATCAGCGCGGCGGGGCCGGCGGGGGTCTCTTCCGGCGCCTTGACCAGCATGGAGCAGCCCGCGGCCAGCGCGGCGCTGACCTTGCGCACCACCTGGTTGATCGGGAAGTTCCAGGGCGTGAAGGCGGCCACGGGGCCCACCGGGTCCTTGAGCACCATCTGGCGGATCGCCAGGTTGCCGCGCGGCGGCACGATGCGGCCATAGATGCGAAAGCCTTCCTCGGCGAACCACTCGATGATGTCCGCCGCGGCCAGGGTTTCGCCCCTGGCCTCCGCCAGCGGCTTGCCCTGCTCCTGCGTCAGCAGCGGGGCGATCTCGGCGGCACGCTCGCGCATCAGGGCAGCGGCCCTGCGCATGATCTTGCTGCGCTCGGCGGCCGTCATGTCGCGCCAGGTCTCGAAGCCCTTCTGCGCGGCATCGAGCGCCTTGTCCAGGTCGCCCTTGGCCGCATGGGCGACGCGGCCGATCTCCTGCCCGGTGGCCGGGTTGAACACGGCCAGGGTCTTGCCGTCCGCGGCGTCGAGCCACTGGCCGTTGATGAAGAGTTGGGTGTTGGGATAAGTCAAGGGTGTCCCCGTACGGTTTGCTGCACCAGGAAATGCTGGCGGATGCCTGCATGCCGCACTCTAAGCCGCGCGGGCTATGTGCAGCGGCTGCGAATTGGCATGCGCGTGTCCCACGAGCATCTGATGGGCAACCGGGGTCCCAGGACTGGAGCGATTCTCCGCTGCCGGCGTCACCGGCCAAGGCCTGGGCCACGGCGGTGGACCAGGTGGGCACCGGCAAGGTCTTCACCGCCGGAGACCATCGCGACATCCTGACCCTATCGCGCATGCCCGACGCCCTGCCCGGCGGTGGAGCCGCACACCCGCAGCAGGTCGGACGCGCCTGGACAAGCCACCGGCCTGACGCCCTGGAACTTGGCAGGCTATTATTTAGCATGCGAAATAATGACATGATGCTGCGCCAGCTGACGCGGGCCATGCTGCGCCTGTCGCGCGCCTACCGTGCTGCGGCAGACCAGGCAGCGTCCGCCTTTGGGTTGTCGCATGCGACGGCGTGGCCGGTGGTGGTGATCGGGCGCACCCCGGACGGCGCGCGCCCCGGATCGGTGGCCGAGGCGCTGGAGATCGAGCCGTCATCGCTGGTGCGCGTGATCGACCAGCTCGTGGAAGCAGGGCTCGTGCTGCGCGAGGAAGACCCGCAGGACCGCCGCGCCCGCATCCTGCGATTGACGCCGGCGGGGCGCGAATGCGCCCAGGGGCTGGAGGAAGCGCTGGTCCTGCTGCGCCGCCAGCTGTTCAAGACGGCCGCCAAGGACGACATCGAGGCCACGCTGCGCGTCTTCTCCGCTCTGGAGGCAGCCCTGGCCGTCCCGGCAACGCAGCCCAGGATGGCCTGAGGCCTCTTCGCGCCGCCCCCGGGACCGTGCCGTCTTGTCCTGCCGCGGCGGCGTCGAGGCGACGCCGCACATTGTCCGATGACCTCGCTGCGTAACCCTTCCCCGCCGCTGTGGCTGCTCGTGCTCGCGACCTTCAGCGGCACGCTGGCGATGCACATGTTCGTGCCGGCGCTGCCGCTGGTGGCGCGGGAGCTGCGTGCCACGCCGGCGGCGGCACAGTCCACCATCAGCCTCTACATCCTGGGGCTCGCTTTCGGGCAGCTGCTCTACGGTCCGCTGTCGGACCGCTTCGGCCGCCGCCCCACGCTGCTGGCCGGGCTGGCGCTCTACACCGCGGCCGGGTTGGTGTGCCTGTGGGCGCCAACGGTGCAGGTCCTGCTCGGTGCGCGGCTGCTGCAGGCGCTGGGCGGCTGCGCCGGGTTGCTGCTGGCGCGCGCCATCGTGCGCGACACGTGTGGCCCCACCGAGACGCTGCAGCGGCTGGCGGCCCTGGGGCTGATCACCCTGGTCGGCCCCGGCATCGCGCCGCTGCTGGGCGCGGCGGTGGCGGACACGCTGGGCTGGCGCTGGGTCTGCGCCTGCTTCGTGCTGTTGGGCGTACTGGCGCTGGCGGCCGTGTGGGTGCGCCTGCCCGAGACCCGGCCGGCGTTGCTGGAGCCTGCGCACCGGTCCTCGCTGCTCGCGGATGCCCGCACGCTGCTGCGCTCGCGCCTGTTCGTGGCCTGTACCCTGGGTGGCGGCTGCTCCACCACGGCTTTCTACGCCTTCGTGGCCGCGGCGCCCTTCATCTTCGGCGAGCGGCTGCACCGCCCGCTGCACGAGGTGGGCTACTACCTGATGGCGCCAGTCATCGGCATGTCGATCGGCAACCTGCTGGCCGCGCGGCTGGCGGGCCGGGTGCAGCAAGCACGGCTCATGCGCCGGGCCAGCGCGTTGAGCCTGGCCAGCGCGACCTTGCTGCTGCTGGCCATGTCGTGGATGGCGCAGCCGTCGGCGTGGGGCGTGGCCGTGCTCATGGGCTTCCATGCCATGGGCGCCGGGCTGTGCAGCCCGGCCGTGTCCACCAAGGCCCTCAGCGTCGATCCACGCCTCACCGGCTCCGCAGCGGGCCTCTACGGCTTCACGCAGATGGCCATCGGCGCGCTGTGCAGCGCGCTGGCGGGCTGGGGCAGCGACCCCGGCATTTCCGCCGCGCTGGTGCTGGTCGGTGCCGGCGTCGTGGCGCAGGCGGTGTTCCGCTGGGGCGTGCCCGTCGAAAGCTGACCCGAGCCAATCTCCTACCCAACCCTGCGACCTGCCATCACATGCTTCATTCATCGCTCTCCTACCCGTTGCCCACCCCCGAGCCCGGAAACCTCCTGGAGGTTGCGCCCGGGGTGCGCTGGCTGCGGCTGCCCCTGCCGTACCGTCTCAACCACATCAACGTCTGGGCTCTCGATGACGGAGAGGGCTGGGCGCTGGTGGACACAGGCGCTCGCACCGAGGAAACGGTGGCCGTCTGGGAACGCTTCCTGGGCACGGGGCCACTGCAGCGACCGCTCACGCGCGTCTTCATCACGCACATGCATCCCGACCACATCGGCATGGCGGGCTGGCTCACGCGCAGGTACGACGCGCGGATGTGGATCTCTCGCCTGGAATACCTGAGCTGCCGTGCGCTGGTATCGGACACGTGCCGGGAAGCCCCGGCGGAAGCGCTGCAGTTCTACCGGGAGGCCGGTTGGGACGAGGCCGCCCTCGAGCACTACCGCGTCCGTTTCGGCAACTTCGGCAAGCATGTCCATGCCCTGCCGGACAGTTTCCGGCACCTCGTCGATGGCCAAGTGATTCGCATCGGTCGGCACGACTGGGAAGTGGTGATCGGCCGCGGCCACTCGCCGGAGCACGCCTGCCTGTACTGCCCAGACCTGCGGCTGCTCATCTCGGGTGACCAAGTGCTGCCCAGGATTTCTTCAAACGTCTCCGTGTATCCGACAGAGCCGGACGCCGACCCGATGAGCGACTGGATGGCCTCGTTGGATACCCTGCAGTCGCGCATCCCCGACGACGTCCTGGTGCTGCCTTCTCACAACGACTGCTTCCATGGCCTGCATGCCCGCATCGCGCAGTTGCGCCAAGACCAGAACGCCGCCCTGAGCCGGCTGCGAGACGCGCTGGAGCAACCTCGGCGTGTGCCCGATACGTTCGCCGCCTTGTTCAACAAGCCCGTTGACGGCTCGGACGCAATGCGCCTCCAACTGGCTACGGGGGAAGCCATCGCGTGCCTCAATCACCTGACGTACCGGGGCGAGATCAGGAAAGAGATCCGCGACGGCGTCGCCTGGTACCAGCGCACGCCGTCGCAGAGGCTGCAGTGGTGAGGCGTTCCAGAGCGGACTTGATTGCACTGCTGGTTCGCCAGCAAGGCCCCACCTGGCGCAGCGGACGAGGCCCCGGCGTGCAGTTGCATTGCGGACACAACGAGTGGTATTGCAGGCGTAGCTGCTTCATCTCTTCGTTGGTGACGCGTTCGCCGAGTTCATTTCCACCACGCACGAGATCGGCCCCGACGGTAAGCCCTGTGCTAGCCGTCGTGCCCTCGATGTAGGCGCGGCATCAACTCGAAGCTGCGCAGCGGCTCGCCCGCCCGGTTCATGCTGATGTGGCTGAAGAGCCGGTGCTCGGTGGGATTCCACTTAGAGCATGTGGCGGAACTGCTCGTCTCGCTGCTGCCTGGGCTGTGCGAAGGGATCACATCTCGGCCAGGGGCACCTGGGCCGCCTCCTCATCGGCGTGGAGCACGGCGAGCAAAGCCCTCAGGTCCGCATGAAGCCGCTTGAGCGTCGCGGCATCCATGGCATGGAGCGCGTTGGGCAGCACCCCCTCGAAGGGGCCCGGCACGGCCTTGAGCGCGTTGGCGCCGGCGGGTTTGAGCTTGAGCCGGACCACCCGCCTGTCCGGGCCGTCCTTGACCGACTCGACCAAGTCCCGCTCGATGAGGCCCTTGACGAGGTTGCTGGCGGTGGACTGGTGGATGTCCATCGCCTGGGCCAGCTCGGTGACCCGGATGCCGGCATGGTCGCGAATCACGCTGAGCGCCCATACCTGCGCGCCTCCCAGGCCGACCGTCCTCTCGACCTGCTGGAAGTGGGTCTTGACGGCGTTGAACACCTGTCGGAACTGGCGCAGGACCTCTCCGGCAAGCTCGTCGTGCCTGGACTGCTGCACCGGGGCGGATTTCGGACTACGTGCTGTGGGCATGCGACGAGACGTGGTGTAAGAGTGGCTGGTAGCGGCAGCGGAACCGTCGGCGTCATTGTCCCGGTAAACCGGTGCCTGCGCGCCGCGACCCGGGGCAGCCGGTGGCCGTGCGGCCGCTGGATGTACTCGCGGCTTGAGATACGGGGGTTGCCCCTTCGTGCGTCGCCGCATGAAGGGGCTTCGCCCATGGACGCCTTGCTGCTGTCACGCCTGCAGTTCGCCTGGGTCGTGGCACGGCCATTTTGGCCTCCACCGGCTTGGTCATCCTGGGCGTGGCGGCGCACTACCAGCACAGGCTGGCGTCATGTTCCGGAGAGCCGCGTGATGCTGAAGATGGCGCTGGACTTCCTCAGCGTGGCCGTGCCGCTGCAAACCGTGCCGGGCGACCTGCACGGCCTCAACACCCCGGAGCACCAGCCCACCGACGTTGCCACCATGGAGGGGCTGTGGGAGGCGAGCAGGATTGACAGCTCGCAGACCCGGACGCTGGCCGCGGCCGCGTACCGTTCAATGACGGTACGCGGCCGCGGAAGCTGCTGCGGCAAGATTTGCACAAATGCTCATGCGCCTTTGGCGCTTACAAAACAGCCGTCGGCGTGTCACGCCGCGGCCATGCGGCGGCACTCCTCGGCGCAACGCCGGCACGCCTGCGCGCAGGCCTGGCAGTGGTCGTGCTGGTGCTTCGCGCACTCGTCGCCGCAGGCCTGGCACACGTCGGCGCATTGCCGGCAGAGCTGGGCCGCAAACTGGCTGTCGCGTGACATGTAGCCTGCGGCCAGCCGGCAGATGGCTGCGCAGTCCATGTCCAGCGCGATGCAGCGCGCCATCATCTGCACGTCCTGCTCCTGCAGACAGGCGGTGGCGCAGTGGTCGCAGGCGTCGGCGCAGTCGTTGCAGGCCTGGACGCAGGCTTGGTACTTCTCGTGGGCCATGATGAATCTCCTGAAGGGGCCGGCATGCGCCGGCCGTTGACACGGGGAGTGGGCCGCGCGGGAGGCCCCGGCGCGGCAGCTTCAGAGACACATCACGCGGCGCGCGGCCGGTGCTTGGGCGGCGGCCAGATGCGCGAGCTGAAGCCCGGGGCCGGTGCCGCCGGCCAGGATGTGGGCAGCGCGGCATTCCCGAGCTGGCTCTCGCCAGTGGGCAGCGCCACGGCAATCAGGAGATGACAAGGGCCGCCATGCCGCAGCAAGTCGGCCGGCTGGTGCGCCGCGGCGCCAATGGCGACGTCGTGAGCGTGCGCTGTCTCAGGCACCGCATGCAGGCTCGCCGCCGCGACGCCTGCCAGGGACAGCAGCTGCACGGTCTTGCAAGCGTGCGCCGCACCGGCGACCGACAGCAACGCCCCCACCAGCAGCGCGGCCAGCGCGCGCTGCAGGGAGCGATGGCGTAATCGGGCCAGCATGGTCAGGTGCGGCAAATGGTTGTGGGTACATCCAGACTGCGGCCCTCGGTGCGACGGCCCATGCATGGTGGCCCATACAACACGGACGCGAGCAAAACATGTTCCGCCGCGCCCGGATACCCGGGAGCATCCCGTGCGGCTGTGAGGTGCCGCGCGGGACGCGGCCCAGCGGTTTGCAGGCGGCGGTGCAACGGGGCAAGACCAGCCTGAGCGTGCACGCGGTCTGTGCCCTGGACACGCAGGACGGCTTCGCGCTGATGCGGTGCGTGCGCGATGTGCCCGCCCAGCGCTGGGGCATCCACCACGCCACCGTGCAGGTCGAGCGCGTGCCCTGCGAACAAGCCGATGAGCCGCATGCCTGGAGCGCGACCAGCAAAGCCCACGCGGGCCACGCCCACTGCCATGGGACAGCAAGGAGCGCGCGGGGCGAACGCACCGTTCAGTCTTGGGTCCGTCCCCCGAGGTCACCCCGCGCGGTAACGCCGCCGTTCGCCCTGACGGCTACACGCCCCAGACGATCGGTTCATTGGCAGCTTGGGCGTACTTCATCATTTCCAGCAGCGGCCACACCCGCTGGCGCAGGCCGACGCTCTCCTGCGCCGGGAGCTGCCGACCTTCGGCTGCAGCGCCGGCTTGGGCCTGAGCACGTTCGGCTTCTTCCGCATCCACCGCCTGCTGCAGCGCAGCGCGCAGCGCGGGCATGTCGGCGACTTCGAAAATCCCTTGGGGCGCCGGCTCTCGACCCAGCAGCCGCAGGATCTGGTCGCCACTCTGGCCCAGCATCACCACGTCGCCTGCTGCCTTGGACTTGAACTTGTAGAGCATCGCTTGGCTTGTCCTCGTGCTGAAAGGGTCGTCGGGCACCGGCACCTCATGACCGTAACTGCTGGAGTGCCACGCATGGTCCGGCGCAGGATGCCGATCCAGCCGACGGCAAGGACGGTGCCTGCAATCGCACCGCAGTCGCTGTTCCCGCGATGTCGGTCCGGTCCCCGGGCAGGCCGTCCAGGTCCCGGGCCTGTTCGAGCAACGCACGCCCCCATTCGTAGCGCTCGATGCGCTGCGTGGCCGGGCGACGGCCCGCAGCAGCTCCCGCCTCAGCTCGTCGATCTGGCCGGCGACATCCGGGGCCAGCAGCGCCGCACCCGCCCCCGCCAGCAGCAGCCCCAGCGTGACGGCCGCCAGCACCCAGCCCTGCCCCAGCCCGGTGTGGCGATGCAGGCCCTGCCCGTGCAGGAACATCGCCAGCAGCAGCACGTCGATGGCCGGCCACAACAGCAGCACGAGCACGGCGACGAAGGCCGTGACGCCGGCGGCCACCAGTGCGCGCACCGCCCACTGGCGCAACGGATCGTTCATGTCTCCCGCTCCGGAATCGGGCCATGCGCCTTCGCATCCGCTTCGCGCTCCTGCAGCCGCAGCCCCAGCATCCGGGCGCGCTCGAGCAGCGGCTCGCGCCGCGCCGGGGTGTCCACGCCGTGCGCGATCGCCTCGCACAGCAGCGCCAGACGCCGGCGCAGCGCGTGCAGTTGCCGCGGATCGCGCAGTCCGGCACCGAGCATCGACAGCGTGTGCAGCAGCTTGCCCAGCACCGCGGTTTCCCCGCGGGCGTGCTCCGCGATGGGGTCCAGCGCCAGGGCCGCCAGGTCCTCGAAGCCCGGCCCCCGGGCCACCACGCGCAGGCCTCCGCCGTCGCTGCGGCAGGGCGAAGGAATGCGGCGACCGCCCAGGCGCAGCAGCAGCGCGCCCAGGTGGTCGATGCACATCAGCGCCGTGGCCGGGTCGTTGATGCCCGGCGACAGCGCCTTGAGCGCCACGTCCACGATCTGCTGCAGGCCGTAGGCCGCGTCCTGGTGCACCGTGCGCTGCGGCTGCACGGCAAACAGCCCGCACAGCGCCCGTGCCTCGGGCCCGTCCAGGGGATACCCGCCGCTCACGCGCACCAGGGGCTGGCCCTCGATCACGAAGTCGCCGATGCAGTGCGCCAGTTGCACCACGCGGCCGAGCCGTGAGGCCAGGGTTAGCAGGCCGTCGTCATCCACGCCGACGAGGTAGCCGGTGGCCGGCGCAGGCACGTCGTGCCAGCGCGTCGGCAACTCGTCCAGGCAGGATTCGTCAGCCGGCAGCCCCCGCCCCAGCGCTTCGGGGAACAGCCGGTCGATGGCTTCGCCGGTGTCGCGGGCGATGCGCTGCAGGATCGAGGACACCTGGATCGACGTGGCCACGTGGTGGATGAAGTAGATCAGCATCGCCACGCCGAACAGCGCCAGCACCACGCCGCCCATCACCGCCAGCGAGGGCAGAAAGCCCGGCCCATCGTCGTCGCTGCGCACCGTGCGCAGCACCACCAGGCAGTAGGCGAAGATGCCCACGAACATGCCCAGCACCAGCTGCGTCGGGCGGTCGCTCATGAAGTTGCGCAGCACCCGCGGCGAGTACTGGCTCGACGCCAGCGACAGCGCCACGATCGTCACCGAGAACACCACGCCGGCCACCGTGATCATCGAGGTGGCGATGGCCGAGAGCATGCTGCGCGCGCCGTCGGTGCCGGCGCCGAACAGGCGCGGCCAGCGCGCCGCCAGGTCGGCCTCCACCCAGCCGTGCGACTCCACCAGCAGCACCGCCAGCGCCATGCAGCCGGCCACGACCAGCGTCGGCACGAACCACAGGCTCGCCTGCAGGCGCAACCACAGTCCGCGGATGGGGCTCATGGCCCCGCGCGCGGGCAAGCCTTGCGCCCGCGGTATGCGCGTTGCTGGTCACGGCCCGCAAGCCCACTGCGTGAAGGCCACGACAAGTTCCTCGACGGCTGGATGCCGCTGGCGCGCATCCTCATCCTCGGCACGCTGGCCTACCTGGCGCTGGTGCTGCTGCTGCGCGTCACGGGCAAGCGCACCCTGTCCAGGCTCAATGCCTTCGGCCCGATCGTCACGGTGGCGCTGGGCTCGACGCTGGCGCACGTACGGGGCGCGCAGGCCGAGGCGAAACGCCACCCGGTGCCCCGCACGGGCGCCAGCGCCAAGCCCAACAGCGCCAGCACGGCAATCAGTATCAGCGTGAGCAGCAGCTTGTGGCCCGTGACCTCGTTGATGCCGACCAGACGGAAACCGAACAGTTGCATCGTGAGCCTCGCGGTGGACGCCCTGGAAAGCGAGCATGGTTCCCGGGCCCGGGGCGGATGCCCTGCGCCAGGGGCTTCGGTGGCCCGGCTTGGGCGGTATGTCCATTGCTGCGCCCTGGTCCCTGCAACCTCATTGAGGAGCCGAACATGGGCAGCAACCAGCAGCAGCAACGGGATCAATCCAGCAGCGGCACGAAGAGCGGCCAGCAGAGCCAGTCCACCGGCCAGGGGCAACACCCGCCCGGCATGACCCGCACGGGGCCCGCCGGCGACCCGACGGGCGCCCTGACCGAGGAGCGCCAGGGCAACGACCAGGGCAGCCAGCGCAGCGACCAACGTGGCTGAGCACGGCGGCCGGACCGCGATGCGGGGCCGGCACGCCAGGCCGCCACGGCCTCAGGGCCTGAAGCCCTCGATGGCGGCCTCCACCATCCCTTCGGCACTGCCGCGCTCCCGGTACTGGCCGCGCAGGTACGAGGCGTCGTTGCCCACGGCGGTCAGCTCACGGATGTGCTCGAGCGCGGCACGCGAGCCCAGCGTGTCGGCATGCGCCTCCAGCCGCTGCAGCGTGGCCTGGATGTCCTCGCGCAGCGAGCGCGACGCGTAGCTCTTGGGATCGACCAGCGTGCCGTCCAGGCCGAAGCGGCAGGCCTGGAAGCGGTTGTAGTTGTAGACGAGGTAGTCCTGCTCCTCGGGCGGCGCGTCCGTGCGCTCCAGCAGGCCGTGGCAGAGTGTCTGCAGGTAGCCGGCCAGCGCCGCCGCGCGCTCCACCGTCAGCGGCGTGTCGCACACGCGCAGCTCGATGGTGCCGAACTCCGGCTTGGGCCGGATGTCCCAGTAGAAATCCTTCATGCTCTTGACGATGCCCGTGCGCTCCATGTGCGCGAAGTAGCCGCTCTCGAACTCGTCCCAGTGCAGCACGAAGGGTGCGCGCCCGCTCAAGGGGAAGGCATACACCGAGTTCAGCCGCGCCGAGTGGAAGAGCGTGTCGTTGCGCTGCACGAAGGGCGAGGAGGCCGACAGCGCGATGAAGTGCGGGATGTAGCGGCCCAGCGAGTGCAGCAGGAACAGCGCCTCGTCGCCGCTGCGGCAGCCCACGTGCACGTGCTGGCCGAAGATCGTGAACTGCTTGGCCAGGTAGCCGTACAGCGCCGACACCTCCTTGAAGCGCGGTTTCGAGTAGATGCGGCGCTCGTTCCACTGCTGGAACGGGTGCGTGCCGCCGCCGCACACGCCGACGTTGAGCATGTCGCCGGCCGCCAGCAGCGCGTCCCGGATGTCGCGCAGCTGGCGCAGCAGGCCGCCATGGTCCACCTGCACGTCCGTGGACACCTCGATCATGCTCTCGGTGATCTCGGGCACGACATGGCCGGGGAAGCGCCGGCGCTGCATCAGTTCCAGCATGTCGGGGCTGGCCTCGACCAGGTCGAAGTCGCTGAGCGACACCAGTTGCAACTCCAGCTCCACGCCCAGCGTCAGTGGCGCGGAAGCCTTGAAAGGTTCCAGGGGCATGTCAGGCCTCCTCCATGTCGCGGCATTCGCCGGCGCGGCGCAGCGCACGCTGCGTCACCGCCGGGCCCACGAATTCGAGCAGCAAGGTCGCCGCGGCCAGCGGCGCGAGCTGATCGAGCAGGTCGATGCCCAGGTAACGGGTCTGGTCCAGCAGCAGGATCACGAACACGGAGATGGGCGTGAGCGCCAGCCCGGTCAGCGCGCCCTTGCGCCAGGAGCTGCCGCTGGCGCGCGCCAGCGCCGTGACGCACACCACCTTGACCAGCGAACGCAGCACGACCAGGGCCAGCGCCAGTCCCAGGCCGGCCACGACCCGGCGCCACTCCAGCGTCATGGCCGTGTAGGTGAAGAGCGCCACCGCCAGCAGCTCGCCCAGCGCGCCGAAGTTGCGCTGCGTCTGCGTCAGCACGATGCGCCGGTGGCGCGCCACCAGGCCGAAAGCCAGCGCCGCCAGCAGCGGCGAGAGCTTGAAGGCATGCGTGATGCCGACCAGCAGGATCACGGCCACGGCAAAGGCCACGGTCGAGTCCCGACTTGCCGGGCCCAGGTGACGCAGCAGCGCCGGCATGCCCAGGCCGAACACGCTGCCCAGCAGCGCCGAGGCGACGAGCACCAGCGCGCTGCTGGACACCGCGTGCCAGACATTGCCGGAGCTCTCGAAGGCCCAGAAGCCCACGACGACCTTGAAAACAAACACCGACAGCACGCAGTTGAGTGCGGCCAGGTGCAGCAGCCGCTCCGTCACCTGCCCGGAGCAACGTTGTTCGTTGACCACGCGCATCACGGCTGCGGGCGAGGTGGACATCGACAGCGCGGCCAGCAGCAGCGCCGTCAGCGTGGGCGCGCCCCAGGCGCGCGCCAGGGCATAGACCACCAGGAACGTCGCCGTCGCCTCCAGCAGTCCCGTCGCGCCCAGCCAGGGATTGGTGCGCAGCCAGCGCAGGTTGATGCGATAGCCGAACTCGAACAGGATCAGCCCGAACGAGATGTTGGCCAGCAGCATGCCGGTGTTGTCGCCCACCGTGGGCAGCAGCGTGCCGCGCAGTTGCGCGCACACGAAGCCCACCAGCGCATACAGGCTGATGCGCGGCAGCGTCGTCCAGCGGTGCCCGATCTCGCCCACCACCCAGGCCAATGCCAGCAGCAGCGGCCAGCCCAGCTCCGTGGTGACGAAGAGTTGTTCGAAGCTTTCCACCGCGCGTCACCGTGGGCTCATGCGCCGCAGCAGTTCCTTGCGGAACTCCGCCAGCTTGGCCTTGAGGCGCCGGGCATTGACCTCGCCCGTGCGCAGCAGCAGCTTCTGGCCGGCCGACAGTGCCTCCAGCTCGGGGTCGGCAAACTCGTAGCGGGTCCAGGGCTGCTCGGCCGGTATCGGGCCCTTGACCTCGGTGAGCTGCACGCGGATCGGCTGCTGGGCATCCGGTGTGGCCAGGAACTGGTCGATCACCTGCAGCAGGCGGTCGTTGAAGTAGCCGTGCGGATAGCCCAGCGCCTCGTAGCTCTTCTGCAGCTCAGGGTACAGGCGCACGTACAAGTCCACCGCGCGCGCCACGTCCACCGTCTCCACCAGCAGCACGAAGGGCGTGTAGCGCAGGCTGTTGTCGGCGGCGATGGCGGTGTCGCCCTCATGCGCCTCCACCATGAAGCGGCCCGGCGTCGGATTGACCGGCCACAGCCGCGACGGCGCATGGGTGCGGCCCAGGTTGTCCACGGTGGCCACCAGGCGGCGCGCGAAGTCGTCCACCTGCAGGAAGGTCAGGACGGCCTTGCGGCCGATCAGATCGGTCAGCGCCGTGCCGATGTCCGCCGCCGCCAGCGGCGTGGCGGCGGCAGGCACCTCGGCGCCCTGCCCCACGTCGGGCAGCGAGGCCGCCGCGGCAGCGGACGATGCGGCACTGGCGGCCACGGACGGCGGCTCGGACGCCGCCTCGGAAGCGGGCTGGGCGGGCTCGGGCGGCGCGGCCTCCTCATGGCTGCGCCACAGCAGCGCTGCCGCCGCGGCCGCGGCGACGATGGCGCCCGCGGACAGGACACGACCCATGGGCTTCATGACAGCCCTCCATCGCCATTGAAGGCCGGCAAGCAAGTGTTCATTTGTACGAATGTACAACCGGTTGCCAGCGGGTCGGACGGCGCGCCTGTGCGCGGCCGCACTGCATGTCGCCCTGCGCAAGCCCGACCGCGTTCCGCGGCACCTTGCAGGGTGCTCCACTCATCTACGAGACCGTGCGCCGGGTGGGCGAGCAGCAGATGGCGCGTTCCGCGATGTCGCTGTCCTGGCCGGGCTTGGCGGCCGGGCTGTCGTTTGACCGCTCGTACCGGCTGCCGCCTTGGCATCCCCGGTGGCACCGTCGGTTAAAGTACGCGCGGGTGTCGACGCCAGCAGCCACAGCGGTTGCATGGGCTACGGCAGGTCTTCAGCGCAGGTCGGGCCGCCGCGCGGCTTTCTCACGACCTTGCCATGCCGACCAACACCATCGAGTGGATCGCCGCCGTCCTGTTTGCATTGGCGCTCGTCCATACCTTCTCGACCAAGGTCTTCGAGCACCTGGCCCACACCCAGCCTCGTCATGCCGGGCTGTGGCACCTGCTTGGCGAGGTGGAGGTGGTGTTTGGTTTCTGGGCCATGGTGCTCATGGCCTTCATGCTCATGCTCGCCGGCAGGCACGAGGCCACGACCTATCTGGACTCGCGCAACTTCACCGAGCCGATGTTCGTGTTCGCCATCATGGTGATCGCGGGCACCCGGCCGATCCTGCAGTTCGCCGCCGGCGTGGTGCGCCTGGTGACGCGGCTCATCCCGCTCGCGCCCGGTGTGTCGGCTTACTTCGTGGTGCTGGCCTTCGTGCCGTTGCTGGGCTCCTTCATCACCGAGCCTGCCGCCATGACGCTGGCCGCGCTGATGCTGCGTGGCGGCGTGTTCGCCGCGCCGGTGAGCACGCGGCTCAAGTACGCCACCGTGGGCGTGCTGTTCGTCAACGTTTCCATCGGCGGCACGCTTACGCCCTTTGCCGCCCCGCCGGTGCTGATGGTGGCGGGCAAGTGGAACTGGGACATGGCTTTCATGGTCACGACCTTCGGCTGGAAGGCGGCACTGGCCGTGGTCGTGAATGCTGCGGCGGCGGCGCTGCTGTTCCGGCGCGAGTTCAGCCGCATGGGCGCCAGCGCCGGCACGAATGGCAATGTGCAACCGGTGCCCTGGAGCGTCATCCTCGTGCACCTGGCCTTCCTGTTCGGAGTGGTGGTGTTCGCGCACCATCCGGCCGCGTTCATGGGGCTGTTCCTGTTCTTCATGGGCTTCGCCACGGCCTACCAGCGCCACCAGGATCGCCTGATCCTGCGCGAGGCACTGCTGGTGGCTTTCTTCCTGGCCGGACTCGTGGTCCTGGGTGGCTTGCAGCAGTGGTGGCTGCAGCCGATCCTCATGAGCATGGACGCCACCGCCGTGTTCTTCGGCGCCACGGCCCTCACGGCCATCACCGACAACGCCGCGCTGACCTATCTGGGCTCCCTGGTGGAGGGCCTGAGCGACGAGTTCAAGGTGGCCCTGGTGGCCGGCGCCGTCACGGGCGGCGGGCTGACCGTCATCGCCAACGCGCCCAACCCGGCCGGCGTGGCCATCCTGCGTCACAGCTTCGAGGACCAGACCATCAATCCACTGGGACTGCTGGCCGCCGCGCTGCCGCCCACGCTCGTGGCAATGCTGGCGTTCCGGATACTGTAGCGTCAGGCTTGGCCCCCGCTGACTTGGTCGTGGGCAACCACGGCCGGACGCTGGGCATGTCGCAGACCACGCAACGGTACGTGGATGTGTTCTGGGAGCTGATCCACGAAATCCTGAACGCGGTGCTGTTCGTGCTCATCGGCATGGAGGTGATCCTGATCCCCTTCGGCCCGGGCATGTGGTCCGCGGTGGTGGTGGCCCTGGCCGTCACGCTGCTGGCCCGGGCCCAGACGGTGGGCCTGCCCGTCGGGCTCGCGCCCGGGTGGTTCAAGCTGCCGCGCGGCACGGGCCGGGGCTGACCTGGGGTGGCCTGCGCGGGGGCATCTCGTTGGCGCTGGCGCTGTCGATACCCTCGGGTACCGGGCGTGACCTGCTAGTCCCGCTGACCTGCGCGGTGGTCGTGATCTCCGTGCTGGTGCAGGGCCTGTCCATTGGCAAGGTCGTCAAAGCCTCCATGTGCCAGTCCGCTCCGGGCGTACCCACGGCGCACGAGGCTGCACCGTGGACCAACGCCGGCGGGTCGTGACAGCCTGCCGAAGGCCATCCCGGCCTCAACTCATGCCGCCTTCGGGTTCGCGCTGCTGTCCGGCGGCCGTCAGGACGAGCCTGGCGTTGCAGACGCAACGGGCTCGGGCTTGCAAGCCGGCTGGAGGTACAGGCCGCCGCCTTGATCCGGGGCCAGCAAGGGCGCATACAGCGTGAGGGACGGCTGTCCCTCCCTGCCAGGCTGCCAGCGTGCCGCGGGCTTGTCCTCGGTCGGATGACTGGGATAGTGCTCGAACCGTTCACGCAACTCCTGGCGCAAGCGGCTTGCCTGCACGGCATCGGCGTCCTTGGCGAACTGGACCGTGATCGTGGCCACCTGGAAAACCTGCCGCGGTCCGGCGGAGGGCACGGGCTCGAAGGCCACCACCAGCCTGGAGCCTGCGGGCCCCTTGAGCATCGAGCGCGGACGCCAGGAGTAGCCCATGTCTTCGCACACGGCGCTCAGCGAAGCCAGGGCCTGCAGCGCCGGTGCATTGAACCAGCGCCAGGGCCAGTAAGTCAGCACCATGTTGACGGCCCCTGCGTCGCCCCTGAGGGCGCGAGCAATGCGGCGCTGGCCACGCATGCGCGCCGTGGAAGGCCCGGGCAGGTTCACCTGCAGCCAGGGCAGGGTCAGCAGCGATCCCAGGCCGGCCCCCACGCAGACGCGCTCGATGCACGGGGCGGGCAAAGGCTCTTCGGCCGCGGCATGGGCCGGACACGCCAGAAGGTTGCCCATCAGCAGCAATGGCAAGACAACGGATTTCACGAGTGGAATTGCGACAAGGAGCCGCTGGATCGAGCGGCGAAGCGAGAGCACGGAGACGGCGGGCCGCGCCGCGCACGCGCTGCAGCGTGAGCAAAAGCAGCTTACGGAATTCTCAGCGCGGGACCAGAGATGTTGCAGCGCAGCCGCTCTGGGCTGCCGCAATGCAGTCTCTTCGCTCCGTTCCTGCGGCCGAGCGCGCTCCCGACGATGCCTCTCAGTATGCCCCGCGCGCTCTTGTCCTGCTGCCGCTGCTCCATAGTGCCCGGCTCCCGCGCCTGCAATTGGACTCACGTGCGCAGCAGCACGCGTGCTCGTGGACCGCCGCCAGCAGTTCCTTGCCGGCAATGCCCGGGCGGCCAAGCCCGGCAGGGTGAATTCTTGATGCAGCGCAAGCCGGGCATTCGTAGCCGAACCACCATGCGTTGCATGGAGTGGAGGCAAGCAAGGAGGCTGCCATGCGACACCTGAGCACCGCCATCGTTGCGACTGCGCTTGTCAGCGCTGCGCTTTCGTCCTGGAGCCAGCCGGGCCCGGCTGCCAGTGCGCCCATGCACGGCCCCAGGACCCACTGGGGACGTGACTACACCCCGGGCTGGGCCATGATGAGCGAGGCCGAGCGCAAGGAGCACCGCGAGCACATGCAGGGCTTCAAGACCTACGAGGAGTGCAAGGCCTACATGGACAAGCACCACGAGGAGATGGCCGCGCGCGTGAAGGAGCGCGGTGGCAAGCCGCTGGCGCAGCCGCGGCGCGACGCCTGCGCCGGGCTCAGGAAGTAGGGCCTGGACACGCCGTCTCTGCCCAGTGGTCGATTTCGCAACGGACCTGGCACATTCGTACATCCCGGCAGCGCCGGTCAAGCCAAGTTTGCCTTCTACAGAGGCGGCTTTTTCCCGACCATGCCGATCAGCGCCGACATGCCGCGGTGCCCTTCACCCTCCTCGATCACCGCGTCGTAGGCGCGCAGCTCGACGATGTCGAGTGCCTTGAACGAGGCTGCGAGCAGCTCTTCGGTATACAGGTGCTCCGCGAACGGCGGGCCGCCCGTCTTGTAGTCGAGCTGCCTCGGGGTGTAGCCCTGCAGCACGAGATGCCCCTCGGGCTTGAGCGTCGTGACGATGTTCTCGAAGAGGCGCGCGCGCATGGCCGGGTTGGCGAACTGCACGAACATCGCGACGACGTAGTCGTAGGCGCCGGGCTGCCAGGTGCGGGCGTCGCAGTCCGCCTGCTGGAAGTTGACGTGCACGCCCTTGAGGCGGGCGAGCTCCCTGGCCTTGGCGATGCCGACGTCGGAAAGGTCGAAGGCATCGACCTGCAGGCCGCGCCCGGCCAGCCACACGCTGTTGCGCCCCTCTCCATCGGCCACGCACAGCACCTTTCGCCCCGGGACGAAAAGGTTGCGGTGGCTGGCCAGGTAGGCGTTGGGCGCGGTGCCGAACAGGTACTCGGCGCGATCGAAGCGCTGGTTCCAGGTCTGCTGGGCATCGGGGAAGCCGGTGTTGTCCATGGGTGTCGGGGGATGGGTCAATGCAGGCCAGCCGGGTGCCTTCAGCCCTGCGGGCTCTGGGCCATCTGGGGGCAGAATTGCTGCAGCTGCTCGGGCAGGTGGCCGGGGCACACGCCGCACTGCCGGTTGCCCGGCACCGCGTAGTCGATGAACTTGGGATAAGCCAGGTTCAGGCCGGCCATGATCCGCTTGAACTCCTCCATGGTCTTGCCGCCTCCGAGGCGCGGATTGCGGACCTTCTCCTGCGCCACCGAGGAGACATGGCGCCCGCTGTAGTCGTGCGCCGGGTAGACCAGGGTTTCGTCGGCCAGCGTGAAGAGCTTTTGCGTGACGCTGCGGTACAGCGCCTCGGCGTCGCCGTTCTGGAAGTCGGTGCGCCCGCAGCCGTCGATGAGCAGCGCGTCGCCGGTGAAGACGCGGTCCGCCATGCGGTAGGCGAAGTGGCCGTCGGTGTGGCCGGGCGTGTGCAGGGCGTCGAGCGCGATCGATCCGAGCTGCACCGGCTTGCCTTCCTCGACGGGCAGATCCACGCAGGGCAGGCGGTCGATGGCGGGAGCGGCGATCCGGCTGCCCGTGCGCTTCTTGAGCTCCAGGGCGGCCGTGATGTGGTCGGCATGGATGTGCGTGTCGAGGGTGCAGGCCAGCCGCAGGCCCAGCGCCTGGAGCACTTGGAGGTCGCGGTCCATGGCGTTGATCACCGGGTCGATCAGCACGGCCTGGCCGGTGTGCTCGCAGCCCAGCAAGTAGGTGTAGGTGCTGGAAACCAGTTCGAAGAGCTGCCTGAAGATCACGGTGGGCCTCCTGCCGAAAACGGCGGTTGATGGATATCGGCCATGGCGGGCCACGGGGTGGACATCGCGGTGCCGGGCAAGCGGCTTGCGAGGGCCGTGCTAATCGAGCCCGGCGGCGGCCTCGTCGGTGGCCTGGAACCGGTCCATGCGCAGCAGCACCGCCACCACCAGCATGGCGGCCACCGGGCCCGCCGCCGGGTAGAGGATGGACGCCACCACGGGTGCCACCAGCACCAGCTGCCGCAGGCCCACGCTGTAGAGCACGCCGGCCTTGCGCACGTAGGCCATGCCGGCCGTGTGCCACTGCTTCCTGGCCGGCGAGTTCACCGGCATGCCGCCGACGAAGCCGACATGGTTGTAGTAGCGCACGGCCACCACCGAGGACACCAGCGAGGCAAACAGCAGCGCCAGCAGCACCAGCTCCAGCGCCAGGCGCGGCGTGAAGGGCGCCGCGCCCCGTCCCATGCCGGCGAAGGCCTCGTGCAGGGACGGCGCCGCCAGCGTCACCGTGCCCATGAGACCGAGCGCGGCGGTGGACGCGGTCATCGTCGCGGACATGAGCGAGTTGCGCAGGGTCTGCACCGCCAGGATCTCGCTGCCCGGCTGGGCGGACACCGCGGCGAACCACGCCTCGCGCAGCGTGGCGTGGGCACTGCGCGCCCAGCGCTCGGGCCGCAGCCGCTGCGCCACGAACAGCCAGACCTCGTAGGCCAGCAGCACGCCCACCGTCACGAAGACCGGCACCCAGGCCCACGCACCGTGATCCATGGCGGCTTCAGGCGGCTTGGCGCTGATGGATGTGCCTGCGGCGCTCCAGCAGCTCGTACAGGCCCATGCCCGCCAGCATGGCGACGACGAACACCACGGCCTTGGCCTCGCCCAGGCCCAGCGCCGTCAGCGCCGGCCCCGGGCAGAAGCCGGCGATGCCCCAGCCGATGCCAAACAGCGTGCTGCCCGCCACCAGCCGGCGGTCGATGTCGCGCGCGGTGGGCAGCTTCATCTCGGCGCCCAGCAGCGAGACGGTGCGCCGGCGCGCGAGCGTGAAGGCCACGAGGCCGACAGCGATGGCGCCCGCCATCACGAAAGCCAGCGAGGGGTCCCAGGCGCCCGCAAGGTCCAGGAAGCCCAGCACCTTGGCCGGGTTGGCCATGCCGGAAACGATCAGGCCCAGCCCGAAGACCAGGCCAGCGAGCAATGCGGTCAGTGCGAACATCAAAGCCTCCTCAGAAGCCGAGCACGTGGCGCGCCACGAACACCGTGGCGAAGCCCGCGGCCATGAAGGTGACGGTGGCCACGAGCGAGCGCGGCGACAGGCGCGAGATCCCGCACACGCCGTGGCCGCTGGTGCAGCCGGAGCCGTAGCGCGTGCCCACGCCCACCAGCAGGCCGGCCACGACCAGGGCGCCATAGCCGGCGTCGATGCGCACCTCGGGCGCGTCGGCAAAAAGCATGTAGACCAGCGGTGCGCCGATCAGGCCGGCCAGGAAGGCCACGCGCCAGGCGATGTCGCCGCGCAGCGGCTTGAGCAGCCCGCCCAGGATGCCGCTGATGCCGGCGATGCGGCCGTTGAGCAGCACGAACAGGGCCGCGGCGATGCCGATGAGCACGCCGCCGGCCAGGGCGGGCCAGGGCGTGAACGCGTTCCAGTCCAGGGTCATGACTTACTCCTTGGGGCAGTACAGGCGATAGAGCAGCGCCAGGATCTCCAGCAGCGCGGGATCGGCGACGCTGTAGAAGACGTTCTTCCCCTCGCGGCGCGTGCTGACCACGCCCTCGTTGCGCAGCACGCCCAGCTGCTGCGACAGCGTGGGCTGGCGGATGCCCAGCCGCTGCTCCAGATCGCTCACGCACATCTCGCCCTGCGAGAGCTGGCACAGCAGCAGCAGCCGGTCCTCGTTGGCCAGCACCTTGAGCGCGCCGACGGCGCGCCCGGCGGCGCTGCGCAGCACGTCCGGGTCGATGGCAATGGGGGTGACGGGCATGTTGTCTTCCTCGTTTTACTTGACTACATTATATTCATTTACATAGTATCAATCAATAGATCAACAACGAGGAGCCCCATGAGCACCCGCACCACCATCGAGTCCTTCTTCGACCCGGCCACCTGGACGGTGTCCTACGTGGTCTCGGACAACGCCACCGGCTGCGCGGCCGTGATCGATCCCGTGCTGGACTTCGACTTCAAGTCCGGACGCACCGGCACCCGGTCGGCCGACGCCATCGCGGCCTATGTGCAGGCGCAGGGCCTGAGCGTGCAGTGGATTCTTGAAACCCACGCGCATGCCGACCACCTCTCGGGCGCGCGCCACCTGCAGCAGCGCCTGGGCGGGAAGGTTGCCATCGGCGAGCGCATCCGCGAGGTGCAGGCGACCTTCAAGAAGCTCTACAACCTGGAGCGCGAGTTCCTGCCCGACGGCAGCCAGTTCGACCACCTCTTCAAGGACGGCGAGACCTTTCGCATCGGCGAGGTCGAGGCCACGGCGCTGCTGGTGCCCGGGCACACGCCGGCCGACATGGCCTATCGGGTGGACGACGCGGTGTTCGTGGGCGACACCCTGTTCATGCCCGACGTGGGCACGGCGCGCGCGGACTTTCCCGGCGGCGATGCCCACACGCTCTACCGCTCGATCCGCCGCCTGTTGGCGCTGCCTGCGGCCACGCGGATGTTCGTCTGCCACGACTACCCGCCCAAGGGCCGAGAGGCGGCCTGGGAAACGACGGTGGCCGAGCAGCGGGCGAAGAACCTCCACGTGCACGATGGCGTGAGCGAGGACGAGTTCGTGGCCCTGCGCCAGGCGCGCGACGCCACGCTGGAGGTGCCCACGCTGATCCTGCCCTCCATCCAGGTCAACGTGCGCGCGGGCCGGCTGCCGCCGCCCGACGACAACGGCGTGGCCTACCTGCGCATCCCGCTCAACGCCCTCTGAAGCTGCGGCGCAGTTCTGCCGGCAACGGCCGCGCCGCGCCACTGTTGGAAAGCAATTCATGGACATCCGCACGCTGACCGGCGAGCTTTCGGTCTCGCCGCAGCTCACCCTGGACGACATCCACGCCGCGGCCGAGGCCGGCTACCGCACCCTCGTCTGCAACCGCCCCGACGGCGAGGCGCCCGACCAGCCCGGCTTTGCCGAGATCGAGCGCCGCGCCGCGGAACTGGGCCTGCAGGCCCGCTACCTGCCCGCCGAGCCGGGCAAGGTCAGCATGAAGCAGGCCGCGGCCTTCGCCCGGTTGATGGATGAGTGCCCGAAGCCGGTGCTGGCCTACTGCCGCAGCGGCCTGCGCTCGGCCACGATGTGGGCGCTGTCACAGGCACAGCACATGCCGCTGCCACGGATCGTTGAACGGGGTGCTGAAGCCGGCTTCGATCTCAAGGGCGTGGTGCGCCGTATCGCCAACGGTGGACGTACTCCCGTGGAGGCGGCGGACGCCACGCACGAGGTCGTCATCGTCGGCGGCGGCGCCGCGGGCATCGCGGTGGCATCGAGCCTGCTCGCGCGCGCCCCGGGGCTGGACATCGCCATCATCGACCCGGCCGACGTGCACTACTACCAGCCGGGCTGGACGCTGGTAGGTGGCGGCGTGTTCGGCGTGGCCGACACCGCGCGCACCATAGGAGCGGTGCTGCCGCGCGGCGTGCGCTGGATCAAGTCGGCCGTGGCCGCCTTCGAGCCCGAGCGCGATGCCGTGGTCCTGGACGGCTGCCGCGTCGTGAAGTACCGCCAGCTCGTGGTCTGCCCCGGCCTCAAGCTCGACTGGGATGCCGTCGAGGGACTGGCCGAAAGCCTGGGCCGCCACGGCGTGACCTCCAACTACCGCTACGACCTGGCACCCTACACGTGGGAGCTGGTGCGGGGCCTGCGCGGCGGGCGCGCCGTCTTCACGCAGCCGCCGATGCCCATCAAGTGCGCCGGCGCACCGCAAAAGGCCATGTACCTCTCGGCCGACCACTGGCGGCGCAGCGGTGTGCTCCAGGACATCGAGATCGACTTCCGCAGCGCGGGTGCGGCGCTCTTCGGCGTGGCGGCCTACGTGCCGGCGCTGATGGAGTACGTCGAGCGCTACGGCATCCATCTGCACTTCGGCCAGACGCTGGTGGCCGTGGACGGCCCGGCGCGCGAGGCCACGTTCCGCCGCACGGCGGCGGAGGGCACCCAGGAAACCGTCCGCGTGGGCTTCGACCTGCTGCATGCCGTGCCGCCGCAGAAGGCGCCCGACTTCGTGCGCGCAAGCCCGCTGGCCGACGCCGCGGGCTGGGTGGACGTGGATGCGGCCACGCTGCGCCACAAGCGCCTCGCCAACGTCTTCGCCCTGGGCGACGTGACCAACGCCCCCAATGCCAAGACCGCGGCGGCCGCGCGCAAGCAAGCGCCGGTGCTGGCGCACAACCTGCTGGCACTGCGCGGCCTGGCCCAGGGCGAGGCCCGCTACGACGGCTATGGCTCGTGCCCGCTGACGGTGGAGCGCGGCAAGGTCGTGCTGGCCGAGTTCGGCTACGGCGGGCAGCTCGCGCCCAGCTTCCCGAAGTGGCTCCTCGACGGCACCCGGCCGTCGCGGCTGGCCTGGTACCTCAAGGAGCGCATCCTGCCGCCGCTGTACTGGCAGGGCATGCTCAAGGGCCGCGAGTGGCTGGCCAAGCCGGAGCTGGTGGGCTGAGGGGCCGTCCACCGATGAAGTGTGTCTATCCGATGCCTTCGCAACCGGCGGGGCGCGGCACGAAGGAGGTTGAAACCATGAAACCCAATGTTGGCGGCATCGACCGCATCCTGCGCATCCTCGTGGGCCTGGCGCTCATCGCCCTGGCCGCCACGGGCACCATCGGCGCCTGGGGCTACATCGGCGTCGTGCCGTTGCTCACGGGCGTGCTGCGCACCTGTCCCGCCTACAAGCTGCTGGGCCTCGACACTTGCCCGCTGCACAGGCGTTGAGCCCCGGCCGCCATGGACGACGACTTCAGCATCGATCTGGTACAGCAAGCCGACTACCGCTTCGAGGTGCGCTTCGACAACCCGGCGCTGCCCGTGCTGGTGACGGACGAGAACGCCCCGCTGGGCGGCGACGCCGGCCCCAGCCCGTCGCGGCTGCTGGCCGCGGCGGTCGCCAACTGCCTGAGCGCGAGCCTGCTGTTCGCCCTGCGCAAGTTCCACAACGATCCCGGCACGCTGCGCGCCCACGCGCGCATGACCCTGGGGCGCAACGAGGCCCAGCGGCTGCGCGTGCAGCGCATCGACGTGGCGCTGCACCTGGGAGTGCCGGCGGCGCAGCTCAGGCAGCTCGAACGCCTCCTGGGCCAGTTCGAGGACTTCTGCGTCGTGACGCAGAGCGTGCGCGCCGCGTTCCCGGTGGGCGTGGAGGTCTTCGACGCCACGGGCGAGCGGCTGCACCCGCTGCCGCGTTAGGCGGCTTGCACGGCAGGCAGCAGCAGCCGGGCCTCCAGGCCCTTGGCCGCCCTGGGCATGAGCTGGAGCTCGCCGCCATGGCGCCGGGCGATCGACTCGACGATGGACAGCCCCAGGCCGCTGCCGGTGCTGCCGCCGTTGCGCCGCCAGAAGCGCCGCGGGGCCTGCTCGCACTCCTGCGCCGTCATCCCCGGCCCCTCGTCGAGCACGCTGAACGCCACGCCGGTGTCCATGCCGGCCAGGCGCAGCACCACCGCGGAACCTGGCGGCGCATGCCGCAAGGCGTTGTCCAGCAGGTTGCGCAGCGCGCACACCAGCAGCGGCAGCGGCACGGGCACCGAGGCCTGCAGCGGTGCGCCCTCCAGCGTGACGCGGCCGGGAGCGGCGGCCGAGGCGTCGGCGATGGCCAGCCGTGCCGCTTCCTGCGCGTCCGCCTGGGCGGCCTCCGGCGTGGCGGCCTGGCCGTCCAGCCGTGCCAGCAGCAGCAGCTGGTCCAGCGTGTGCTGCAGCCGCGCCACGCCGCTCTCGGCATTGGCCAGGGCCTGGGCCGTGGTCTCGTCGAGGTCGCGGCCCCGGCACGCCAGGCGCAGCACCTGCAGGTGGGTCTTGATGGCGGTCAGCGGCGTGCGCAGCTCGTGGGCGGCATCGTCGGTGAAGCGCCGCTCGCGCGCGATGGTGTCCTGCACGCGCTGCAGCAGGTGGTCCACGGTGCCGATGAGCGGGCGCAGCTCGGCCGGTGCGTCGATGGGCGGCAGCGGCGTGTGCGCGTCGGCCGGCCGATCGGCCAGCACCCGGCGCATGCGCTCCAGCGGGCGCAGCCCGCGGCCCACCCCGATCCACAGCAGCAGCAGGCTGCCGCCCAGCGCGATCGCGAAGGGCACGGCCGCGGACAAGGCCACCTCGCGCAGCAGCCGCGTGCGCACATCGAGCCGGTCGGCGGTGGCGATGCGCAAGCCCCCGACCTCCAGCACGTAGGTGCGCCAGAGCTTGCCGCCGAACACCTGCGTGCTGTAGCCCGCCGCCGCAGCCTGCAGGCCCGGGCTGGAGCCGGTGCGGGCGATGGTCTGCGGCAGCTGCCACACCTCGCCGCGCACCAGGCTCACCTCGCAGGCCAGCCCATCGCGGCCGATCACGTCCAGGGCCGCGGCATCGGCGCCGCCGCCGCGCAGCCGCTCGGGCGGCAGCTGCGCCACGAGCCCGGCCACCATGCGCGCCGAGGCGGCCAGCCGCTCGTCCAGCGCCGTGCGCAGCTCCTGGCGCACGTCCAGGAACATCCACACCGCCACCGCGCTCCACAGCGCCGCCAGCGACAGCGCCAGGATCGCCACCAGGCGCGCGCGCAGCGTCTTCACCGCACGTCCTCCGCCCGGCCCAGCCGGTAGCCCAGCCCGCGCACCGTCTCCACGATGCCGGCGCCGAGCTTGCGCCGCAGGTGGTGGATGTGCACGTTCACGGCGTTGCTCTCGATCTCGGTCCCGAAGCCGTAGAGGCTGTCGTGCAGCTGGTCGGCGCTGAGGATGCGGCCCGGGTTGTGCAGCAGGGTGCTCAGCAGGGCCAGCTCGCGCCGCGACAGCTCCACGCTCCGGCCGTTGAGCCAGGCCTCGCCGCTGGAGGCCTGCAGCCGCAGCGCCCCGTGCTCGATGGCGTCGCTGGCGCGCCCGCTGGAGCGGCGCAGCAGCGCATGCAGCCGCGCATGCAGCTCCTCGAGGTCGAAGGGCTTGACCAGGTAGTCGTCGGCGCCCGCGTGCAGCCCGGCGACGCGATGCTGCACCGCATCGCGCGCCGTGAGCACCAGCACCGGCGTGAGCACGCCCTGCGCACGCCAGCGCGCCAGCACGCCCATGCCGTCCTCGTCGGGCAGGCCCAAGTCCAGCACGCAGGCGTCGAACTGCGAGGCGGCCAGCGCCGCGCGTGCTTTGGAGGCCGTGTCCACGTGATCGACCGTGAGGCCCAGCAGCCGCAGCCCGGCCACGATGCCGCTGGCCACCAGGGGGTCGTCCTCGATCAGCAAGACACGCAAGCGCAACTCCAGGAAACAGCGAAGGGACAGGCGAGCGACTGTTGCCGCGGTCGATGAAGGCAGCGTTAACGACGCGTTAATCGGTGCTGTCAAGCATGCGCGGCATTGCAACGACGCCCCTGGGCGCATGTGAGCTTCATGCCCGCTGTCCGACATTTTCCCGCGCGCCTGGCCGCCGCCTGCGGCGTGGGGCTGCTCATGGCGCTGTCCTGGCCCGCGCAGGGCGCGCAGGAGTTCCTGGCGGCCGAGCAGGCCTTCGAGCTGCAAGCCGTCGGGCTCGACGCCGGCCAGGCCCGGCTGCAATGGCGCATCGCGCCGGGCTACTACCTCTACCGCGAGCGCTTCGCGGTCAGCGCCTTGCCTTCCGGGCAGCCGCTGCAGCCCACGCTGCCGCCGGGCGAGCGCAAGGACGATCCGAACTTCGGCGTCATGGAGGTCTACCACGGCAGCGTGGCGATGCAGCTCGATGCCGCAGGCGCTGAAGGCTTGCGCGTGACGTGGCAAGGCTGTGCCGAGGCCGGCCTGTGCTATCCGCCCCAGACCCGCACCGTGCAGCTCGCCGCCACCGCTGCGGCGTTCGTGCCGCCCGGCACCGCGGCACCCGAGTTGGAGCCCGCGCAAGCCTCCAGCACCTGGAGCCTGGACAGCGACGGCGACATCGCCCGGCTGCTGCGCGAGCGCAGCCTGGCCTGGACGCTGCCGCTGTTCTTCGCGCTCGGGCTCGCCCTGGCCTTCACGCCCTGCGTGCTGCCGATGTTGCCCCTGGTGTCCAGCCTGGTCGTGGGCCGGCAGGCCGCGCCGCGTCGCGCTCTTGGCCTGTCCCTGGCCTTCGTGCTGCCCATGGCGGCCACCTACGCCGCGATGGGCGTGGCCGCCGCGCTGGCCGGCGCCAACCTGCAGGCGCTGCTGCAAAACCGCTGGACGGCGCTGGCGCTGGGTGCTCTCTACGGGGTGCTGGCGCTGGGCATGTTCGGCGCGTTCACGCTGCAGCTGCCCGCCGCGCTGCGCGAGCGGCTGGGTGCGGCCAGCCGCCGCCAGCACGGCGGTGCGCCCGCCAGCGCCGCGGCGCTGGGCGTGCTGTCCGCGCTGCTGGTGGGGCCGTGCATGACCGCGCCGCTGGCCGGAGCGCTGCTCTACATCGCGCAGGACGGCCGCGTCGCCCAGGGGGCGCTGGTGCTGTTCTCGCTCGGGCTGGGCATGGGCTTGCCGCTGGTGCTGGCCTCCACGCTGGGGGCGCGCGTCCTGCCGCGGCCGGGTCCGTGGATGGAATGGGTCAAGGGCGCCCTGGGCTTCGCGCTGCTGGGCAGCGCCGTGTGGATGCTCGAGCGCGCCGTGTCCGCGCCGCTGGCGCTGCTGCTGTGGGGCGCGCTGCTGTTGGGGGTGGCGGCGGCGCTGCTGCACCGCTCGCCCGCGCAGCCCGCCGCGCCCGCGCCCCGGGCCGTGCTGGCGCGCACCGCGGCGCTGGTGGCCGGACTCTGGGGTGGCGCGATGGTGCTGGGAGCGGCCGCTGGCGCCTCGGACCCGTGGCGTCCGCTGCCGCTGGGCGTGGCGTCGGCGCACCCGGCGGCTGAGCTTCGTTTCGAGCCGGTGGCCAGCGTCGAGGAGCTCCACGCCCGGGTGGCGGCTGCCCGCGCCGAGGGGCGCGCGACGATGGTGGACTTCTATGCCGACTGGTGTGTCTCGTGCAAGGCCATCGAGCGCGAGGTCTTCGCCGACGCGCGTGTGCAGCAGGCGCTGGCCGGCATGGTGCTGCTGCGCGCGGACGTCACGGCCAACGACGCGCGCCACCAGGCGCTCATGCACACGCTCCAGGTCGCCGGCCCGCCCACGGTGCTGTTCTTCGACGCCCAGGGCCGCGAGCGGCGCTCGGCGCGGCTGGTGGGCGAGTTCGACACGGCGCAGTTGCTGCAGCGTCAGGCCACCGTCGGCCAGAGGTCGCCTGTTGTCCAGGAGCAGCCCGCATGACGCCGGTGCTGCAGCAGGCGCAGCACGCCCACCCGGACGTGAACTTCGTGTTCGTGAATCAGGGTCGACGCGCAGGGCCGCCTGGCCGCCACCCGCGTCGGCGAGCTCTCGGCCGCCACGCTGGCACAGCCGCTCCAGCGCCTGCGCCAAGCCCCTTCCACCACTCACCCCGACACACCACGCCAATGACGACCCTCCTGTTTTGCAACGTCCGTTCTTTCGTGCTCCGGCTCCTGGGCGCATGCCTGCTGGCAACGATGAACCTGGGCCTGGCCACGACCGCAGCGGCACAGGGCGCCGATGCCGACACCAGCCGCGAGGTGTGGGCGCAACTGGGCGAGAGCCGCTGGATCGCCGACGGGCGAGACGACGCGCCGCGCAAGGTCTACGTCTTCACCGATCCCAACTGCCCCTTCTGCGCCAAGTTCTGGGCCGACGCCCGGCCCTGGGTCGATGCCGGCAAGGTCCAGCTGCGCCACGTCATCGTGGGCATCCTCACGCCCACCAGCGCCGGCCGGGCTGCGGCGCTGCTGGCCGCCTCTGACCCGGTGGCCGCGCTGGCGGCGCACGAGCGCGCCCACGCCGGCCCCACCCAGCAGGCCCTGGCCGCCGGCGGCCGCCCCAGGCCCCTGGGCGAGGCAGGCGTGAAACCACTGTTCACCGTGCCGGCCGCGCTGAAGTTGCAGCTCGACCGCAACGCGATGCTGATGACGGCCTACGGGCTGCAGGCCACGCCGGCCGTGGTCTGGCTCGACGACAAGGGCCAGGCCCAGGCGCGCCAAGGCATTCCGGACGGCGCGCTGTCCACGGTCCTCGGACCCCAGTGACGCAGGCTTGAAGCGCCGCTGCGTCCGGCGGCATGACCCACCCGACAAGGAGCACCCATGACCACGTCCCCAGACCAGCCGGCACTGCGCATCGTGCTGCATGCCCCCACGGTGGCCGCCCTGGCGCGGGCGCGCAGCAACGCCACGAACCTGCAGCGCGGCGCACCGTACGCCTTGGTGCGCATCGTCGTCAATGCCGAGGCGGTGGCCGCGGCGCTCGACCAGCCCCATGCCGAGGTGGACGGCCTCACGCAGGTCTGCGGCAACACCCTGCAGCGGCTGGGCCGGCAGGCCCACGCACCGCTGGCCGTGCTGGCGCAAGGCGCCGTGCTGGCCCTGGCCGAGATGCAGCGCGATGGCTGGAACTACATCCGGGCCTGAACCCGAAACCGGCCCGCATTTCTGCCGTGAACCTCTGATGCCATGCATCGCATCGGCGGTTGCGGTCACAGCGCAAGAGATCCATTCACTGACGAGGCGACAAACCATGAAGCGCTTTTCCTGCCTGACCGCTCTGGCACTGGCCAGCACCTGCGCCCTGGCGGCCGCGCCCGGCATCAAGGACGCCGCGGCCTACGACGTGTCGAAGCTGCCCGACGACCCCTACGGCCGCCTGGTGCGCTACGGCAAGGAGCTCACCGAGAAGACGCCGGCGCACCTCGGCCCCGAGGCGAAGAACGCGAAGCTGCGCTACGCCGCCAACAACCTCGCCTGCGCCTCGTGCCACCAGGCGGCCGGCACCAAGAGCTTCGCCATTCCCTGGGTCGGCGCGCATGCCACCTTCCCGCAGTACCGGGCCCGCGAGGATGCGGTCAGCACGCTGCAGGAGCGCGTCAACGGCTGCATGGAGCGCAGCATGAACGGCAAGCCGCTGCCGCTGGACAGCCAGGAGATGAAGGCCTTCATGGCCTACATGCACTTCCTCTCCAGGGACGTCCCGGTCGGGGCCCGCGTCGAGGGCCAGGGCCTGCCTGCCTTCGCCCCGCCGGCACGGCGCGCCGATGTGCAAGCCGGTGCCCAGGTGTACGCGGGCAAGTGCGCGAGCTGCCACGGCGCCGACGGTGCCGGCGTGCGCGCGGGCAAGGCCGGTGACGGCCAGGGCTACCTGTTTCCGGCGCTGTGGGGGCCGGACAGCTTCAACAACGGCGCGGGCATGAACCGGCTGCTCACGGCCGCCGCGTTCATCAGGAGCAACATGCCGCTGGGGACCACGCACGCCAGTCCGCAGCTCAGTGACGAGGAGGCCTACGACGTGGCCGCCTACGTGCTGAGCCAGCCGCGGCCCGTCAAGGCCGGCCTGGACAAGGACTTCCCGGCCCGCTGGAACAAGCCCGTGGACGCCGCCTTCGGCCCGTATGTGGACGGCGCACCGGCCGAGCAGCACAAGTACGGCCCGTTCCAGCCGCTCACGGAGAACATGAAGAAGCTGCGCCCCACCGCCGCCAAGTAGGTCGCCGCAGGGCCCTGCGCGAGAGCCCGGGTCGCAGGCGCGGGACATGCGTCAGCCACGGGGCGCTCGTGAAATCCCCGGGCTGCTCGGGAACCATGCTTGCTGCGCCGCCCCCGAGAGAGCGAGGCCCGGCCTTGACCGGCATGTCGCTCCAGTAACGCCTCCCAAGCTCTCACCGCAAACCAGAGGACGCCCATGGCAACGTTTGAGCCTGACACCTGGACCGCTGCGTTCAAGCGGATGCTCGGTCGCTGGGGATTGTTTCCCTCACCGACCACAGCGCAGCACGTCACCGAGATGGAGCAGCTCGCCGACTTGCTGCACCAGACCGAACGGCAGCTGAACCGGGCCCGCATCCAGCACCTGTGCGAGGCCATCAGCCTGCGGCAGCTGCAGGCGCTGTGGCGGCAGAAGATCCCTGAGGTCCAGCAACTTCTGCGCAGGGCCCCCCTGGAGCCCGGCCTGCTGGACACGTGGTCACGCCGCAAGATCGCCCAGGCCATCGAGAGTTGGGAGAGCGTCGTCCAGGCCGCCTCCCAACGCTCGCTGCAGGTCCTGGACTTCTGCAATCTGCAAGGGGCCCTGGAGGAGGTTTCCAACGCCTTGTTCATCTGTGCCCGCGTCGAACGCGGCCTGGTTGGCCGGACGTAGGTACCCGATCAATGCGGCTTGCATGGCCAGGAGGTGGCATGCGGCAGTCTCGGATGCTGGCCTGATCCTTCAACCCAGCTCGCTTCCGGTGGCGGCCACCTCCAGAGGCCATGCCCGGAGGCCGCAAACTTGACCTGACGCAAGTCCGCAACCACGTAGCGGATGAGCATGTCAGGGCCATGGCACACGCCTCGTTTGTCGCGCGTGCGGCCGGCTTCATCAGCGGGCGCCTCGTCGCGCGGCTGCTCGCCCGCGGCCAGGACAAGCCCGAGCGCACGCAAGCCCAGCCCGCACGGCCGGCGGCTGTGCGTGCATTGCGCTGACCTCACCGCCTCCTGAGCGCGGCGCGACGACACCAGCGGTCGATGAATCCGCTTCCACGAGCCCGCTCACTCCCGAGGAGGTCACGATGAGAGTCCATCAGATGTCCACAGGCGCCCTGGCGGCCGCTCATGCCGCCGCGCTGCTGGCCCTGGCGCCGGCGCAGGCCCCGGGTGCCGCAGCGGCTCTGCCCCCGCCGACCGAATGGAACGAGTCGCCCGATCCGGACGGGCTGTACGGCTATTGCGAGCCGGGCGGTTCGGCGCTGGGCGCCAAGTCCGGTCAGGTCTATGGGGTCGGCGAGACCCTGGCCCAGGTCATCGCCATCAAGGTGCTGAGTTGCCGGCCGTACACGGGCGGCGGCCCGACCTTCAAGGTGCCCTGCCCGCGGGGAACGCCCTATGCCTACTGCGTGGCCAACGACAACGACGGCATCGGCAACGACATCTATTTCGGCATCCTCAAGGCCGACGCCACCACCGACCCCAACGCGCCTTATGCCGGTTGCCCCGCAGGCGCACGGCTCAAGCCCAAGCTGGACATCGTCCGGCTGGCCGGCCGGGACCCCACGCGGATCAACGGCATCGTGACCCTGTCATGCCGGGCGGCGGTGGCGCCGGGGTCGGCATCGGTGGCCGTGGCGGATTGTCCGGCGGGACCCCATCCGTATGCCTATTGCCTGCGCGCCTCGAACGATGGCGCGGGCAACGACGTCACCGTGGGCGTGGTGGGCGCCAACGGCCCGGGCGACCCCCATGCCCTGTACGGCGAGTGCAACACCCAGTTCGCCGCCTACGGCATACAGCCCGGGTTCAGGCCCAAGACCAGTCTGGTGACGGCCGTGGGGCGCTCCATCCGGTCCCTGCGCAGCATCGACCTGATGGGCTGCAACGCCCGCTCGGGCTGGGGCCCGGCCATGCCGGCAAAGCTCGAAGCGAGGTCCTGCGTCTATCTGTCCAGCATCGGCTGGATGAACCCGCTGCTGGCGCGGCGCTACGACTACTGCATCTGGGGCGTGGACGCCCGCGGCAACGCGGTCCTGGCGGGCGTCAACAAGCGCTGACGCCACCGCAACGCGCGGCCGCTGGCGCGTTGCACGGTTCTTTGGCGGCGTCGCGGGCCGGGTTCCCACACGCGGCGGGACGGCACGCGCGGAGGAGACGGTGATGTTGATGTTCAGCCTGGATACCGAGGGCACGCTGGCCGCCGAACTGGCGGCCGGCCTGGACCTGGAGCTCGCGCCGCACGAGGAGCGGCGCTTCGAGGACGGCGAGCGCAAGCTGCGGCCGCTGTGCGACCCGCGCGGGGACGACGTGTACGTGGTCCACGGCCTGCATGGCGACGCCACGGACAGCCCGCATGACAAGCTGTGTGCGCTGCTGATGTTCATCGCCACGCTGCGCGACCACGGCGCGGCCCGCGTCAGCGCGGTGCTGCCCTACCTGGCCTATGCCCGCAAGGACCGCCGCACCAAGCCTTTCGACCCGGTCAACCAGCGCTACGTGGCCCAGCTGCTGGAGGCAGTGGGCACGGCCCAGGTGTTCGTGCTGGAGGCGCACAACGTCGCGGCGCTGCAGAACGCGTTTCGCATTCCCGTCATCCACCTGGAGGCGCACCACGCGTTCGCCTCCGCGGCGCAGCCGCACCACGCCGAGCCGCTGGCGGTGGCTTCGCCGGACCCGGGCGGCGTCAAGCGGGCCCAGCTGTGGCGGGAGGACCTGGAGGCGCGCCTGGAGCGGCCCGTGGGCTTCGCCATGATCGACAAGCGGCGCAGCGCCGGCATCGTGAGCAGCCTGGACCTGGTGGCCGGCGACGTGCAAGGCGCCACGGTGCTGCTGCTGGACGATCTCATCGCCTCCGGCGGCACGCTGGTGCGCGCGGTCCGGGCCCTGCGCGGCGCGGGCGCGCGCCGGGTGCTGGCCTTCGCGGCCCACGGCCTGTTCATCGGCGACGCGCCCCAGGCGCTGGCCGAGCCCGCCATCGAGCGCGTGGTCGTGACCGACAGCGTGCCGACGCTGCGGGTGCCGCCGGACGGCGCGCTGCGCCACAAGCTGGAGATCGCCTCGTGCGTGCCGCTGCTGTCGCAGGCGATCCGCGACAGTCACGCCTCCTGGAGCCGCTGAAGCGCCCTGCGGGCCCGCGCCAGGTAGCCCTGGCCGCGCGGCAGCCAGACCTCGGGCGTGCGCGGCTGCGCGTCCAGCAGGTGCGCCACCGACAGCCGGGCCCGCAGCACGGCGCGCCGCGCCGTGTACAGGCCGTGCAGCACGGGCGGCGGTGCCCCGCCCAGCGCCTGCGCGAGGCGGGTCCACAACCGCTCGCCGATCCACGGCGCGCCGGCCACCGCGCACTCCAGGCCCAGGAACGCGATCTCGTCGTAGGGATCGACCTCACGCATGCGCGCCTGGAACTCCAGCGCATCGATGATCACGGGCCGCTCCAGCAGGCACACATGCTCGGGCCGCAGGTCGCCGTGGCCATCGACGATGTGCCCGCCGTCGGCACGCCGCGCCAGGGCCGGGGCCTGCCGTGCCAGCGCGGCCTCGTAGAGGTCCAGCACCCCTGCCGGGTCGATGTCGCCGAACCGCGCCATGGTCAGCACCGCGCGGTTGTTGCGCTGCTCCTCGTGGATGCGCTCGAGGTAGTCGCCGCCGCTGAGGGGCACGGGGACGGCATCGCGGTAGAAGGCCGCCAGCACGTCGGCGAGGCGGTCGATATCGGGCTGCTGCACCAGGGCCTGCTTCACCAGGTGGTCCAGCATGCGCTGCGCCGGCAACCGCCGCATCAGCACCAGCCAGTCCAGCGTGACGGCGTCGGGATGCGGATGCTCGCCCGGGGCCAGCAGCAACTCGCCGCCGCGCCACTGCAGCGCCAGTACGCCCTCGTAGACCTGCGGTGCGAGCCGGCGGTTCAGGCGCAGCTCTTCCCAGGCATTGCGGCTCCGGGCTTCGGGCGTGGAGAAGTCCAGGAAGGCATAGCGCACCGGCTTCTTGAGCTTGAGCACCCGGTCGCCGCACAGGACGACCCAGGACATGTGGGTCTCGATCAGCTCCACCGGGTCGGAGCGACCGCCGTGCGCCGCCGCGGACTGCAGGAATCGCAGCTTCCGGGCAAGGTCGGGGAGGTCTTCGCAAGCGCCAGCCATGGCCGCCATCCTGCGCGCCGGCCATGGTTCGGAATTGACATCGCGCAAGCGCGCGCGCCGAGCGCGCTGCCAGACTGCAACGGCGATTCCAGGAGAGCGCCATGCAAGGCCGAGTGATTGCCATCGGATCGTCCGCGCACGGCATCGAGACGCTGCAGCGGCTCGTGAGCCGCCTGCCCAAGGACCTGCCCGCGCCAGTCCTGATCGCGCAGCACAGCTCGCCGCAGAGCCCGGGCTTCCTGCCCGAGATCCTGTCCCGGGCGGGCCCCCTGCCGGCGGCCCACGCCCGCGAGGGCGAAATCATGGCGCCCGGGCATATCTACGTGGCCCCGCCCGACCGGCACCTGCTGTTGCGCAAGGAGGGCCGCCTGCACCTGTCGCAGGGCCCCAGGGAGAACAATGCCCGCCCTGCCGTGGACGCCACGTTCCGCTCGGTGGCCCTGGCCTGCGGACCGGCGGCGGTGGGCGTGGTGCTGACCGGCTTCCTCGACGATGGCACGGCCGGGCTGCTCACCATCAAGGACTGCGGCGGCGTCGCCGTGGTGCAGGACCCGGACGAAGCGCTCGCGCCCTCCATGCCGCGCAGCGCCCTGCGCCATGTCAGCGTGGACCACTGCTGCACCATCGAGGTCATGGCGTCCAGGCTGGCCGAGCTGGCCAGGGACGCGCCTGCGCAACGGCACGACGGTTGCGATCTGGTCCAGGCGCGGTTCGAGAACGCGCTGGCCGAGGGCCGGCTGGGGCCGCCGGAGCGCGAGCTGTTCGATCGCCTGGCCCAGGCCGCGGGCCTGAACTGCCCGGACTGCCGCAGCGCCTTGTATGAGCTGCAGGACTGCCGGCTCACGCGCTTTCGCTGCCGTTGCGGACATGCGTTCTCCGCCCACACGCTGCTGAGCCGGCAGGCGCAGGTCCGCGCCGACCTGCTGGCCTCGCTGCTGGGCGCCTTGATCGAGGAGTCCGGGCTGGCGCGCCGCCTGGCCCTGGAGGACTGCAGCAGCAACGCCGACGCCAGGCCCGTGCAGGCCTTGTTCGAGCGCGCCGACCGGCTGGACGGGTACGCGGCCCGGCTGGCCGAATGGATCGACACGCCGGTCGGCGAGTGAGCCGGCCGCAACCCGGCCTCCCGCTTGACGCAACGCAAGCCGCCAACCGGCAGCCGCTTGATCATCCCCAGGCGGCTGCAGCGGTGTGGCCCGGGAGCCCAGCATGAAGATCGGCGATGTTTGCAGGCATGAGGTGGTCAGCATCGACGCGCACGCGCCGTTGCGTGAGGCGGCGGCCCTCATGCGCAGCCAGCATGTGGGCGCCCTGGTGGTGACCGAAACCGGGCCGCAGGGCATGCACCAGGTGATCGGCGTGCTCAGCGACCGGGACCTGGCCATCGAAGTACTCGCCCGCGGCGCAGACGCTGCGGAACTCAAGGTCGGGCAGCTGGCCCAGCGCAGGCTGGCCGCGATTCCCGCCGACGCCGACGTGGCCGCAGCCGCGACGTCGATGCGCAAGGCCGGCGTGCGGCGGCTGCTGGTCCACGCGGCCGACGGGCGCCTGGCCGGATTCGTGTCCAGCGACGACCTGCTGGAGGCCATGGCAGCGCAGCTGGGCGAGCTCGCCCAGGCGCTGCGCGCGGGCATCGAGCGCGAACGCAGCGAACGCGCGGTGCTGGCCCGTCCCGCGTCGCACCCGCTGTTCCTCAACGCCGGCACACCGGGCATGCCTTGGCCCGGACCGGTCGGTCCCGGCCCGGTGGACCGCTGAACACGGGGGCAGCCGACACCGCGCCGGTGCCGGGCCGGTTTGGTCACCCGCGTGCAGGGCGATGGGCTGCGGGGCCGCAAGAGCGTCCAGTCCGCGGCCAGGAGTCATGTGGCGGTGGACTTGTGCGTGGCTCCTGCTGAGAGTGGCCAGCGAAACGCCGGTCTCGCCCAAGTTCCATGACCGGTTCTTCGATGTGGCGGCCCGCTACCTGGAGACGGCGCAAGGCCAGCCGGTCGGCCGGGTCGATGCCGTCCAGGACCCGCCCCGGCCGCGAGCTGTCCAGGCGCAACGGCCGCTTGGCGGACCCGCTGCCGCGCGACGGACCTGGCTGCGGCAGCCATCACGCCGAGAGAAGCGGCTCCCTGCAGCCTTGCGCCACCCGCTCGCGCGCGGCATCGCGCAGGCGCAGCAGGCTCTCCCAGGTCTGGCCGTCCGCCAGCAGCGGCTCGTGGAGCGTCACCTCGACCGCGCCGGCCCGGGGCCACCAGGAGCCGTCACGCAGCACCGAGCGCGTGCCTGTGAGGCTGGTCGGGACGACGCCCAGGCCGGACTGCGCCGCAACGGCGAAGGCGCCCAGGTGGAAGGGCTGGAGCCCCGGCGCCCGGCCGAGCGTGCCCTCGGGGAAGAACACCAGCGACTCGCCGTCCCGGGCGGCCCGGGCCAGCTGCCTGGTGTCCTCGACGCCGGCGCGACTGTCATCGCGGGTGACGAAGCGCACCCCCATGCGTGCGAGCACCCAGCCGAGCGCAAGGTGCCGGCGCAGCTCCCGCTTCGCCACGAGGCAGGCCTGGGCCGGCAGCACCGCCGTCAGCACCAGCCAGTCCAGGTAGCTGGCATGGTTGCTCACGAAGATCCACGGCCCGCTGCCTTCGGGTACGGCGCCGCGAACCCGCAAGGGCAGCCCCCCGGCGCGCAGCACCGCGCGCGCGAGGGCCCGGGCCAGGTGCTTGCGCCGCCTTCGGCCGGGCAGCAGCGCTGCGAGTGCGCCCAAGCCGGCGCCAATGCCGAAGGCCGCCCAGGCCCGGGCGCCGAACAGCGCGGCCGCGGCCCGCCGGCCCCGCTCGCGCAGCCGCCGCAACAGCGCCTCGCCCCAGAGCCTTGCCAACTGCCCAGCCACGGCAGACTGCGGCTGGTCGAGCAGGCCGCGCTCATACAGGTCGCGGCAGGCCGCGCGCCGGATCTTGCCGCTGGAGGTCTTGAGCACGGCATGCGGGCCCGCCAGCACGATCTCATCGGCCGGCAGGCCCAGGCAGTCGAGCGACAGCCGGGCGATGCGCTGGCGCAGCGCCGCGCGGGCTTCGGGCTCGCCGGCGCGGGTTTCGGCCACCACCACGATCCGCTCCGTACCGGTGGCGGGATCGGGGGCGCCGAAGACGGCCACGCAACCGCGCCGGATGCCGGGCAGCGCGCTCACCGCCGCTTCCAGGTCGTAGGGATGCAGGTTGTGTCCGCCGCGGATGATCAGGTCCTTGACACGGCTGGTGAGGAAGAGCTCGCCATCGGCCACATAGCCGAGGTCGCCTGAATCCAGCCAGCCGTCATGGAACAGCGCGCCGGTGGCGGCCGGGTTGCCGAAGTAGCCGGCGGTCGCCGACGGCCCCCGGAACTCGATGCGCCCTTCCCGCCGGTCGGCCACCTCGGCGCCCTGCCCGTCCACCACGCGCAGCTCATGGCCGGGCAAGGGCATGCCGCAGCCGACCACGCGCAGCGCCCCCGGCTGCCCGGCGGCGACCGGCGCGGCACGGCCCTGGCACTGCAGCGTGAGCCGGTCGATGCCGTCGATCCGCGCGCCCCGCCCCGGCGGCGGGAAGGCCAGCCCGACGCCGCACTCGGCCAGGCCGTACACCGGCAGCATCGCCCTGGCGTCGAAACCAAAGGGACGCAGGCGCTGCGCGAAGCGCTCCAGCGTGGCCGCCTGCACCGGCTCGGCCCCGTTGAGTGCCGCCCGCCAGCAGCGCAGGTCCAGGCCCTGCAGCTCCGCGTCAGGCACCTTGGTGGCCAGGACCTCGTAGGCGAAATTGGGCGCCGCCGACAGCGTCGCCCGGTGGTCGCTGATCGCCTTGAGCCAGCGCGAAGGGCGGCCGAGGAAGGCTTGCGGCGGCATCAGGATCAGCGGCACGCCATGGTAGAGACAGCCCAGCCAGGCGCCGATCAGCCCCATGTCGTGGTAGAGCGGCAACCAGCTCACGAGCAGGTCGCCCGCGCCGACCTGGAGCGCCTGCCCCATGGCGCGGATGTTGGCCAGCAGGTTCGCATGCGTGAGCACGACGCCCTTGGGCTGCCCGGTGCTGCCGGACGTGTACTGGATCAGCGCACAGTCCGCGCCCGACAGCGCCACCGGTTCGTGCCGGCCGCCCATGGCGCGCAGCCGCTCGGGCGTGAGCACCGCGCGCAACCGCGGCACGCCGGCGCGCAGCAGCCGCGCCGCGGCCAGCGCCTGGCGGTCGCTGATCAGCAGCACGGCGCCGGCATTGGACAGGATGTGAAGCTGACGGCGCAGGTGGTCCTCGATCCGCGCACTGCCCAGCGGCGGGTAGATCGGCACCGGGATGCCGCCCGCGAGCAGGATGCCCATGAACGCCTGCAGGAACTCCAGGCTGGTGGGCAGCATCAGCGCCACCGCTTCGCCCCGCACCGGACCGAGCCGTTGCAGCGCCCCGGCCATGTCCCGGGCACCGGCCAGCAGCTCGGCATGGGTGAGCGTTTCGGCCGCCCGGCTGCCGTAGAGCAGCAGCACATGGCGGCGCGCTCCCGCCTTGTCGGCGTGCCACTGGAGCACTTCGGCGAGCGTCCGCGCGTGCCGTGGAAGCGCCCGGACCTCCGGTTCGGCCACCGGCATGTCCGCCACCGATGGCGCCCGCTCCACGACGTCTGCGGGCGGCGCGGCAGCCAGGATGTGCAGCAGCTCGCGCGGCGTGCGGGCCGCCTGCACCTGGGCTTCGGGCAGGCGCACGCCGAAGCTCTGCTCCAGGCGCAGCATGAGCTCCATGCGCGCCAGGCTGTCGATGCCCAGCGCCTGCTGCAGGTCGTCGTCCAGTGCGGGTGCGGGCGCATGGCCGCCGTGCAGCTCGCGCATCAGCGAGCCGATCACCGCCATCAACCGGGCCGGCGTGACGCCGGGCCGCTGCAGCGCGGGCGCACCGATGCCGGGCTCCAGGGATGGCTCCATGCTGACCCCCATACGTGGCTCGCGCACCGTAATGCGCTGCCGGCGCGGTCACTTGCGCTGGCGCAAGCCAGGGCGCGCCGCTGCGGCCGGCGCCTCGCGGCTTGCGTTTCGTCAAGCACCTCGGCATGGCGGGGTCGAACATGCCTCCTGTGCGGCCCTGGAGGGCCGCTGTGGAGGTACGGCATGTACTCGCGAATCCTGGTTCCCACCGACGGCAGCGCCACCGCCACGCAAGGCCTGAGCGAGGCCATCACGCTGGCCCGGGACCTGAAGTCGACGCTGGTCCTGCTCTACGTGGTCAACGAATACCCACTGATGATGGAGATGGCTGCGGCCATCAACTACGCCGACCACGGTGACACGTTCGCGAGTTGACGCAACGCAAGCCGGGCTCTTTAGCGCTTCCTAGTCTTTGGATGTGGACATCATTCGCAAGCAACCGGCCGGGCAGCGCGTGCAGCCGCATCTGCTCGATTACGAGGCGGCCTGTGCGCACTTCTCGTGGGACGAGGCCCGCCGTGCGCTCGACGGGCTGCCCGGCGACCTGGGCCTGAACATCGCGCACGAGGCCGTGGACCGCCACGCCGACGGCGCGCGCGCCGAGCGCCATGCCCTGCGCTGGCGCGGCCGGCAGGGCGAAGCGCTGGACCTGAGCTATGCGCAGCTGCGCGAGCTGACCAGCCGCTTCGCCAACGCCCTGGCCGGGCTGGGCGTGGCCGCAGGGGACCCGGTGTTCGTGCTGAGCGGCCGCATCCCGGCGCTGTACGTCGCCGTGCTGGGCGCGCTCAAGCACCGCTGCGTGGTGACGCCGCTGTTTGCCGCCTTCGGCCCGCAGCCGATCGCCACGCGCATGCAGCTGGGCCAGGCGCGCGTGCTGGTCACCACCGCCTCGCTGTACCGGCGCAAGGTGCAGGCCCTGCGCGGCCAGCTGCCCGCGCTGCGGCACGTGCTGCTGGTGCCCGACGAGCCCGGCGAATTGCCGCCCGATACCCTGGACTGGAACGCGCTGCTCGCCAGCGCGCCCACGCGCTACGCCATCGGCGCCACCGACGCGCAGAGCCCGGCGCTGCTGCACTTCACCAGCGGCACCACCGGCACGCCCAAGGGCGCGCTGCACGTGCACCAGGCCGTGGTCGCGCACCAGGCCACCGCCCGCTACGCGCTGGATCTGCACGACGGCGATGTGTTCTGGTGCACCGCCGATCCGGGCTGGGTCACCGGCACCTCCTACGGCATCGTCGCGCCGCTGGTGCTGGGCCTGACGCTGCTGGTGGACGAGGCCGATTTCGAGGCCCAGCGCTGGTACGAGCTGCTGGAGCGCGAGCGGGTGAGCGTCTGGTACACCGCGCCCACGGCGGTGCGCATGATGATGAAGGGCGGCATCCAGGCCGCGCGCGCGCGCCGCTTCGAGAGCCTGCGCTTCATCGCCAGCGTGGGCGAGCCGCTGAATCCGCAGGCCGTGCGCTGGGGCCTGGAAGCCTTCGGGCTGCCTATCCACGACAACTGGTGGCAGACCGAGACCGGCGGGATCATGATCGCCAACTTCGCCGCCCTGGACATCCGTCCCGGCTCGATGGGGCGGCCGCTGCCCGGCATCACCGCCGCCATCGTGCGCCGCCATGAGGACGGCAGCGTGGCCGTGCTCGACGCCCCCGACGCCGAGGGCGAGCTGGCGCTGCGGCGCGGCTGGCCGTCGATGTTCCGGGCCTACCTGCACGAGGAAGCCCGTTACGCCAGGTGCTTCGCCGGCGACTGGTACCTCAGCGGCGATCTCGCGCGCCGCGATGCCGACGGCTATTTCTGGTTCGTCGGCCGCGCCGACGACATGATCAAGTCCTCCGGCCACCTCATCGGCCCGTTCGAGGTCGAGTCCGCGCTGATGGAGCACCCGGCCGTGCACGAGGCCGGCGTGATCGGCAAGCCCGAGCCGACCATCGGCGAGCTGGTCAAGGCCTTCGTGGCGCTCAAGCCCGGCTTCGAAGCCAGCGAGGCGCTGCGGCGCGAGCTGCTCGGTTTCGCGCGCACCCGGCTGGGCGCGGCGGTGGCGCCCAAGGAGATCGAGTTCAGCCCCGGCCTGCCGCGCACGCGCAGCGGCAAGATCCTGCGCCGCCTGCTCAAGGCGCGCGAGCTCGGCCTGCCCGAGGGCGACCTCTCCACGCTGGAGCCGCCATGAACGTCACGCATGACGAGGCCCGCCGGCTGCTGTGGCAGATGGTGCGCATCCGCCGCTTCGAGGAGAGCTGCGCCGAGCTGTACGGCGCGGGCAAGATCCGCGGCTTCCTGCACCTGTACATCGGCGAGGAGGCCATCGCCGCCGCCGCGCTGCCGCAGCTGCGCGACGACGACAGCGTGCTGGCCACGTACCGCGAGCATGGCCACGCCCTGGCCCGCGGCGTGCCCATGCGCGCCGTGATGGCCGAGATGTACGGCCGCCGCGAGGGCTGCAGCCATGGCCGCGGCGGCTCCATGCACCTGTTCGACGCGGGCCGGCGCTTCTTCGGCGGCAATGCCATCGTCGGCGGTGCGCTGCCGATGCTGGTGGGCTTCGCGCTGGCCGAGTCGCTGCGCGGCAGCGACCGCATCGCCGCCGCCTTCTTCGGCGAGGGCGCGGTGGCCGAGGGCGAGTTCCACGAGTCGGCCAACCTGGCGGCGCTGTGGAAGCTGCCGGCGCTGTTCGTGTGCGAGAACAACTACTACGCCATGGGCACCGCGCTGGAACGCTCCGAGGCGGACACCGACCTGTGCGAGAAGGCGCGCAGCTACCGCCTGCACGCGGTGTCGGCCGACGGCATGGACGTGCTGGCCGTGCGCGACACGATGCGCGAGGCGGTGCGGCGGGTGCGCGCCGGCGAGGGCCCGGCGTTCGTGGAGCTGCGCACCTACCGCTTCCGCGCGCACTCCATGTTCGATCCCGAGCTCTACCGCGGCAAGGACGAGGTGGCACGCTGGCGCGAGCGCTGTCCCATCGAGACGTTCACGCGCGCCGCCCGCGCGGCCCGGCTGCTCGACGACGCCGACGTACAGGCCATCGAGCGCGAGGTGGCGGTCGAACTCGCCGACGCCGTGGCCTTCGCCGAGGCGGGCAGCTGGGAGCCGGTGTCGTCGCTGACCCGCGACGTCTATGCCCGCGACGTCGCGCCATCCCTGGAGGCGCCATGAGCCGCATCCTCGTTGCCTATTACACGCGCACCGGCTGCACCGGGCGCGTCGCCACGCGGCTGGCCGAAGCGCTCGATGCGCAGCTGCTGCAGATCGAGGAGACGCGCTCGCGCCTGGGGCCGCTGGGCTACATGCGCTGCTGCTACGAGGCCGTGCGCCGCCGCGTGCCGAGCATCGAGCCCGTCGGCATCGACCCGGGCCGTTTCGAGCTGCTCGTCATCGGCACGCCGATCTGGTGCTGGCACCTGTCCTCACCGGTGCGGGCCTTTGCACGGCGCGAGGGCCGCGCCGCCAGGCGCGTGGCCTTCTTCTGCACCATGGGCGGCGCCGGCTACACGGGGGCCTTCGACGAGCTCCGGACGCTGCTGGGGCAGGAGCCGGTGGCCACGCTGGCGCTGACCGACGCCGAGATCGACAACGCCGCCGGCACGGCCAGGATCGAGCGCTTCGTGCAGGCCCTGCGCCACGAGGCGCTGCCCGAGCTCCACGGGAAGCTCGCATGACGCTGAGCACCTACCGCGAGGCGCTGCGCAGCGGCCTGCGCGAGGCCTTGCGGCGCGACGAGTGCGTGTTCCTGATGGGCGAGGACGTGGGCCGCTACGGCGGCACCTACGCGGTCAGCCAGGGGCTGCTGGCGGAGTTCGGCGAGCGCCGCGTCCGCGATGCGCCGCTGTCGGAGTCGGCCTTCGTGGGCGCGGGCATCGGTGCGGCGCTCAACGGGTTGCGCCCCATCGTCGAGGTGATGACGGTGAACTTCAGCCTGCTGGCGCTGGACCAGATCATCAACAACGCCGCCACGCTGCGCCACATGTCGGGCGGGCAGCTCAACGTGCCGGTGGTGATCCGCATGACCACCGGCGCGGGCCGCCAGCTCGCCGCCCAGCACTCGCACAGCCTGGAGGTGTTCTATGCCCATGTGCCGGGGTTGCGCGTGGTGGCGCCGGCCACGCTGGAGGACGCGCGCGGCATGCTGCTGGCCGCGCTGGACGATCCGGACCCGGTGATCATCTTCGAGCATGCGCTGCTGCTGCCGATGCAGGCGGAGCTGGCCGAGGACGCGGGTGCGGTGGACCTGGACCATGCCGCCATCCGGCGCCCCGGCACCGACCTCAGCCTGGTGACCTACGGCGGCTCGCTGCACAAGTGCCTGGCCGCGGCCGAGCAGCTGGCAGCCGAGGGTATCGACGCCGAGGTGCTGGACCTGCGCAGCCTGCGCCCGCTGGACGTGGCGGCCATCGCCGCGAGCGTGCGGCGCACGCGGCGCGTGCTGGTCGTGGACGAGGGCTGGAAGACCTGCAGCCTGGCCGCGGAGATCATGGCCACCGTCGTCGAGCAGGCCTTCTACGAGCTGGACGCGCCGCCGGCACGCGTGTGCAGCGCCGAGGTGCCGATGCCCTATCCCAAGCACCTGGAGGACGCCGCGCTGCCGCAGAGCGCCGGCATCGTGGCCGCGGCCCGGGGAGTGATAGGCCGTGTTTGAGCTGCGCATGCCCTCCTTCGGCGCCGACATGGACGACGGCGTGCTGGTGCAGTGGCGCATGGAGCCCGGCCAGGCGGTCAGGCGCGGCGAGGTCGTGGCGGTGGTGGAAACCCAGAAGGGCGCCATCGACGTGGAGGTGTGGCAGGACGGCACCGCGGCGCGGCTGGTGGCCCAGCCCGGTCAGCGCCTGCCCGTGGGCGACGTGCTGGCCGTCCTGGCCTCGCCCGATGAGGCGTGGCAGGGCGTGGCGGCCCGGGCCGCCGAGGCCGCGGCGGCGCCCGGGCCGCCGCGGCCGGCTGCTGCTCCGACGCCGGTTTCCGCTCCGGTCCCTGCTCCGGCGCCCGCTCTTGCCGCGGCGCCAGCGCGCGTGTCGCCCGCGGCCCGCAAGCGCGCGGCCGAGCTGGGCCTCGACCTTGGAAAGCTCGTGCCGGCGCAGCCGGGCGCGCCGATCTCGCTGGCCGACGTGGAGCGCGCGGCCGCGGCGGCGGCGCCGGTCGATGCGGCCGCCGCGATGCGCGCCGCCATCGCCGCCGCGATGACGCGCTCCAAGCGCGAGATCCCCCACTACTACCTGGGCTGCGAGCTGAGCGTGGAGGCCGCGCACCGGTGGCTGGAGGACTTCAACGCGCAACGGCCGATCACGGAGCGCGTGCTGTTCGCGGCGCTGGCGCTGCGGGCCGTGGCCCTGGCGCTGCGCGAGGCGCCGGCCCTGAACGGCCGCTTCCAGGCCGGTCGCTTCGAGCCCGCGCCGGCCATCCATCTGGGCGTGGTCACCGCCTTGCGCGGTGGCGGCCTGGTGGTGCCCACCGTGCACGACGCGGACCGGCTGGCGCTGCCGCAGCTCATGGCCGCGCTGCGCGAGGTGCTGTCCCGCGCGCGCGGGGGACGGCTGCGCAGCTCGGACCTGGCGGACTCCACCATCACCGTGAGCAACCTCGGCGACCTGGGCGTGGACACGGTGTACGGCGTGATCTATCCGCCCCAGGTGGCGCTGGTGGGCCTGGGCCGTGTGCAGCGCCGCCCGGTGGTGCGCGAGGACGGCATCATCGCCGCCGAGCGCACCCTGAACGTGACGCTGTCGGCCGACCACCGCGCCAGCGACGCCCTGGCGGGTGCCGGCTTCCTGGCGGCGCTGCGCGAGCGGCTGGCGCATCCGGAGACGACACCATGACGGCAGACCCATCCGCCTTGCAGGAGCGCATACGCGACGCGATCGTCGCCACCGTGCGCACGGTGGCGCCCGAGGCCGATTTCGGCGCGCTCAACCCCGAGCGTGCGCTGCGCGAGGAGCTGGACCTGGACTCCTTCGACTTCCTCAACGTGCTGATCGAGCTGCATGCGCGGCTCGGCGTCGAGGTGCCGGAGGCCGACTACGCACGCATCACCACGCTCAACGCCCTGAGTGCCTACCTGCGGCAGCGCCTGCAGGGCTGAGTGCCGGGCCGGCCACGCGTTGCCGCCGCGACGGCGCCTTCGCCTCGGAGAACGCCATGTCCTCAACCATGCCCTTCGTGCCTGCCGCCGCCCACTGGGGATGGCAGGCGGAGGCCCACGGCCGCGTCGACGACCCTGCGGAAACGGCGGCCTCCCGCGCGGGCGGGCGCGGCACCGCCCGGCCGGGTCAGGCCTTTCACTGGCGGCCGTTCCTGCGCCGGCATCTGGTGGCCCTCACCATGCTGGTCTCGATCCTGGCCGCGCTCGTGACCCTGACGGCCTGGGCCGGATGAGGCGTGCCGATGGGGCTGTTTCCGGGCTTCGCCCAATCCGGCCGAGGTTCAGCCGGCGGCGAGGCTGGCCAGGCGGCGTTCCAGTTCCGCCGCACCGCAGGCGCTCAGGTCCACATCGACGCTGGCGCGCAGCACCTGCCGGGTGGGCTCGTCGAGGGCCGCGCGCAGTTCGCCCAGGAAGGGACTGCTGGCGCAGATGGTCAACGCGGTGCATCGGCCCGTGCGCACGCCTTCGGAGAGGCGCAGGGCGATCTCCTGGGCGAAGCGCTGGTGTTCCTTGCGCCGCGGATCGGTGCGCGGCGCGAAGCTCACGCCGCCGCCGTGATGCTGGTCAGCGTTCTCGTGGCCGGCATGGTCGCTGCTCAGGTCACTGGTACGCAGCCGGCTTTCGGCATGCTCCAGGGTTTGCATTTCCTTCAGCGCTTCGTCCGGGGCATCACGCCCATACAGGCGGGCCCGCGAGGCGTTGGCGGTCAGTATCCATTCGTGCTTCATGAAGAGTCCTCCACGATGGTGTGGCGTCCACGCCGCGTTCACCGCGCCGGCAGGCCCACCGTCTGGGCCAGGGTGATGCGCTGGGTCGGCCCGAGACCCAGCCGGGCCGCCAGGGTGCGCCGGTCCACCAGGCCGCGCACCACGGTACCCAGGCCCGCCGCCGCGCAATACAGGTAGACGTTCTGCGCGATGAACCCGGCATCGGCGCCGGCCAGGAACGGCTGCTCATCGACACTGCCGCGTGCTGTGGCGCCGCATGAGTGCGCCTTCCAGCGTGGCCGGGGGCGGGGGCAAGACGACGTCGCCTTCGAGGGCCGGGGAAGTGCTTGTCATCACAGGCTCCCGCAGGTTCGAGCCCACTGGTCTTCCGGGATGGCCTTGCGCCGCCGGCGGCCGGCACGCAAGTGCGGCCGCGGGCCGTGTCGCCGCTGCCGCGCCGGGCTCACTGAACCGCGATGCGCCGCCGGCTGGTCTGCTCGCGCTTGGGCAGCGTGAGCTTGAGCACGCCGTCCTCGAGCCTGGCCGCGACGCCGGCCTCGTCGATGTCGTGCGCCAGCGTGAAGCTGCGAGAGGCGCTGCCGCGGTAGGTCTCGCGCATGAGCACGCGCGCCTTGTCCTTCGGGTCCTTCTCCTCGACGTCCTTGCGGATTTCGGCATAGATGGACACGCGGTTGCCGTCGACTTCCACGCGGATGTCCTCCTTCTTCACGCCCGGCAGGTCGGCGCGCACGGTGTAGCTCTTGTCGCTTTCGTCCAGGTCCAGCCGGATGTCGCCCATGGGCTCCACGCCTTGCGCCAGGGGCTGCAGCATGCGGCGGAACTCGGAGAACAGGTCATCGAAGCGCGACAGCGGGGTCAGGGCATTCATAGAGCACTCCTTCGGTCATGAGCCGTGTTGGCGTTACTGACGCAACGGCCAGGTCCAGGCGGTGCCGGCAGCCGTTGCCTCTGCCGGCGCCCAAAGGCAAGCGGAATTTAGACCCGGCGGGACACCGCTCCTTGCGCGATATCAACTCCGCAGATTCGCGTTCAACCGTGGCCGCCATGCAGGCGGCACCGGGACGGCCACTGCGCCAACGACAGCAGCAAAACTTGCGATTTCGCAAGCCTCGCGGGCCACCGGCGACCAACATGGCAGGCGTTGGCCGCTCATGCGGCCCGGTTGGGAGTGGTGATGTACGCCAGGATTCTCGTTCCCGTCGATGGCAGCGACACCGCCGCGCGCGGTCTGGTCGAAGCCATTGGCCTGGCCCAGGCACTGAAGTCGACGCTCGTGTTGCTGCACGTGGTCAATGACATCCCGATGATGGTGGAAATGGCCCCCGTCACGAGTTCCGCCGAGATGCACGCAAGCTTCGTGAAATACGGCCAGGACCTGCTCGCCCGCAGCAGCCGGCAAGCGCAGCAGGCCGGCGTGCGCGCGGAAGCCGTGTTGCAGGAGATCGTCTCCGGCCGGATCGGCACCTTCATCGCCGAGGAGGCCAAGGCCCGGGACTGCCAGCTCATCGTGATGGGCACGCATGGCCGGCGAGGCCTGAGCCGCCTGACCATGGGCAGCGACGCCGAGCTGGTCGTGCGCCATGCGCTGGTGCCCGTGCTGCTGGTGCGGCAGGAAGGATTCGAGCCCTGATGCGAGCTGGAGTGGGACGACCAGCTGAGCCGGGGTGAATGGCTCTCACGGGCGGGTGCGCTGCAGGACCTGCGACTTGGTATTGCAGGGGGTGACATGGTTGCACAGCGCATCGTCGCGTTCATCCTGGCGGGGGGCGAAGGTACCCGACTTCACCCGTTCACGCTGGCGCTGCCCAAGCCGGCACTGCCGCTGGCCGGCGGATGGCGGGTCATCGATGTTGTACTGAGCAACTTGTACAACTCGAAGATCCGTCAGATTTTCGTGCTGCTTCAGTACAAGCCTGACATCCTCGTTGCGCACCTGCAGCGGCGATGGAACATCGCCAGCCTGCACGCCGAGGACTTTGTCGAACCGGTGGTGCCGGGCAGCGGCACGACGGGTCGCGCGTTCAAGGGCACGGCACACGCTGTGTACGAATGCCTCGAACTGCTTGATGCGTCCGACCCGGATCTCATCGCCGTGTTCGCCGCCGACCACCTGTACCGGATGGATGTGCGGCAGATGGTGAGCTTCCACGCTGCCAAGCGGGCAGACGCGACCGTTGCCAGCCTGCCCCTCGCGCTGGAGCATGCAAGCGAGTTCGGCGTGGTTTGCACCGACTGCGATTCACGCATCCTCGAGTTTCAGGAGAAACCGGACAGGCCCGTGCCGATGCCTGGCCGTCCCCGGTGCGCGTTGGTCTCCATGGGCAACTACTTGTTCAAGCCCGAGATCCTGTACGCGGCCTTGCATGCCGCAGTGGCGCGCGGCGAATACGATTTCGGCCGGCATGTGCTGCCCCGCCTGGTCAAGAACCATCGCGTCTGCGCATACGACTTCACGCACAACGTGGTACCGGGCGCATCGCCCCGGGAGCAGCCGGGCTATTGGCGTGACGTGGGCACTGTTGAAGCGTACCGGGCGGCACAGCACGACTTGGCAGGCCCCTTGCCCTGCTTCGACATGGACAACCCGGCATGGCCCATGGACTGGCGCCGCACGCGGCAAGAGCCTGAAGAGCCAAGGATGCTGCAGCGGGCCCGCCCAGCCGCATGACACGGCTGCCGCAGCAAGCCGCAGGTGCGCGAGGCAGTCAATCCAAGGCCACGGCTTGCACGACCGGCGTAGCGACGTCCCGTCCCAGGACGGAACGCGCAAAGAAGTAGTTGTTGCGGGCCCGCTCGCTCAGGGCATCGAGGTTCACATGCCCCTGGGCGTCACAAGGGAAGGCGTATGCACGGCCTGCGTTGAACAGGAACTGGAAGCGCATCTCGTAGCGGACCGGAGAAGCGGTCGTGTCGCTCATGGCAGGTCTCCGTCGAAGCCCCTCAACCTCAACTTATGCCTAGGGCATGAACCTCCCGTTAACCATGGGCAACACTGCGCAAGGCTCGGTGAACAAACTGTGGCCAGGGGCCTTCAGCAGCCTGCGCGCCCAGGCGCCTGAGGCTGAGCATCCTTGCGCACCAGGCCCCGGAAGAGCCGGCAGCGACATGCACCAGGCCTGCGACTACGACTTCGTCGTGATCGGCTCCGGATTCGGAGGCAGCGTGTCCGCCCTTCGCCTTACGGAAAAGGGATATCGCGTGGCCGTGCTCGAGCAGGGGCGCCGATGGACGCCGGCGGACTTGCCGAAGTCGAACTGGAACCTGGCCCGGTGGATCTGGCGGCCCGGCTTGGGGCTGCACGGCTTCTTCAGCATGCGCTTCTTTGCGCATGTGGTCGTGCTGCACGGCAACGCGGTGGGCGGCGGCTCGATCGCCTATGGCAACACCCTGCTCGTTGCGCCCGACCATGTCTGGACGCAGGGCAGCTGGGCTGGCCTGAACGACTGGGCCGCGGTGATGCCCGCGCACTATGCGACCGCAAAGCGGATACTCGGCGTGACGACGAACCGGTGGCTGGCGCCGGCGGATCTGCGGCTTCGGGACATGGCCCGCGCAGGCGGCGTGCAGGCGACCTTCCAGCCTACCGAGGTGGGCGTCTTCTTCGGCAAGGACGGCGACGCGCCGGGCACCCGGTACGACGATCCGTTCTTCGGCGGCGAAGGCCCAGCGCGCACCTCGTGCGTCGGCTGCGGCGGCTGCCTCGTGGGATGCCGGCATGGCGCCAAGAACACGCTGGACCGGAACTACCTGTACCTCGCCGAAAAGAGAGGCGCCGCCGTGCTCGCACAGACCAAGGTGGTGGATGTCCGGCCCATCGATGGACGGGACGACGGCGCCGCCGGGTATCTCGTGACCGCAGTGGCGCCCCCGGCGCCGGGGCGCAAAGGAACGAGGCGGTTCCGTTGCCGCGGGGTGGTTTTCGCCGCTTCGTCGCTCGGCACCCAGGAGCTGCTGTTCCGGCTGAAGGAGCGCGGCTCGCTGCCGCGGATTTCGGACGCGCTGGGCCACCACGTCCGCACCAATGCCGAGTCGCTGATCGGTGTCCGCTTTCCGGGGTCGAAGCTCGACCTGTCCCAGGGCATTGCCATCGGCTCGAGCGTGCACATCGACGAGCACACGCACATCGAGGCGGTGCGCTATCCCCGCGGCTCGGACTTCATGGGACTGCTGTCAACGGTGATGACGCTCGGACGTCCGGGCCCGACCCGCATCCTCACGTGGCTCGCCACGCTGTCCCGGCTCATGGTGACCCAGCCGGCTCGGACGCTGCGTCTGCTGTCGCCGCTGGGGTTCGCCCGCGAATCCATGATCTTCCTGTGCATGCAGACGCTCGATGCGCACCTCACCATGCGTTGGGCGCGGCGCTGGTTCTGGCCGTTCTCGAAGGCCCTGGTCACGCATGGGAAGAAGATTCCGACCCTCATTCCCGCGGCAAACGCATTCGCCGTCAAGGCAGCCCAGGCCACCGGCGGCATCGCCATGACCTCCCTGCCCGAGATTCTGCTCAACGTGCCCATGACGGCGCACTGCATGGGCGGCGCAGCGATGGCGCACCATCGCGCGCAAGGGGTCTGCGATGGCAAGAGCCGCGTCTTCGGTTACCGGAACATGTACATCTGCGACGGCTCGATGCTCGGCGCCAACCTCGGCGTCAATCCCAGCCTCACCATCACGGCCCTGGCCGAGCATGCGATGAGCCATATTCCCCGGGTCGAGCATCAGTCGTGGGATGCCATCGGCGAGGAGACCGGGCCATGACCGTGACAGCGCCTGCCACGGCGCCCTGGCTCCAGCATTTGCGCGCCGTCTTTGCCTTGCAGCACGCCGCATCCCGTGCGCAGGAGCCCATCGGCCATGCGCAGCGCCTGGACGCCCTGGAAGCGCTCCTGAGCGGCGTCCTCGAGCATGAAGACCTGCTGGTGCAGGCGCTGGATTCGGATTTCGGCCATCGCTCTGCCCACGAAACCCGGCTGCTCGAAATCATCCCGCTGGTGGAGGAAATCCGCTACATCCAGCGCCACCTGCGACGCTGGATGCGCCCGCGCCCGGCGCGGGTGAACTGGCAGTTCCTGCCGAGCCGCGCCCGGATCATCTACCAGCCCCTCGGCGTGGTGGGTGTCATCGGCGCGTGGAACTACCAGCTGCTGCTGACGCTGTCGCCGCTGGCCAATGCACTGGCGGCCGGCAACCACGTGATGGTCAAGCCCTCGGAGCTCGCGCCTGCGACCGCCAGCGTCATCGATCGGATGCTGCACGGCCTCTTTCCCGAAGACCACGTCGCCGTGGTCACGGGCGGAGCGGAGATCGCCGCCGCCTTCGCGGCGCTGCCCTTCGATCACCTGCTGTTCACCGGGTCCGGGCGAGTGGGCACGCTCGTGATGAAGGCGGCTGCCGAGAACCTCATGCCCGTGACCCTTGAGCTCGGAGGCAAGTCGCCCGCCCTCGTGCACGAGGCCTATCCGGTCCAGGTGGCCGCCGACCGCATCTGCTCCGCGAAATTCTGGAACGCCGGGCAGACCTGCATCGCGCCCGACTACGTCCTGGTGCCCTCGCAACGGGTGAACGATTTCGTGCGCGAGGCTGTAGCGGCCATCTCCCGACGCTTCGAGCGTGCTCTCTCGGCCAGCCACTACACCGGCATGATCAATGAGGCCGGCTTCGAGCGCATGCGGTCGCTGGCCGACGACGCCCGCGCCAAGGGCGCCACGGTCCTGCACGTCAACCCGACCGGCGAACTGCCGATCCCGGGTCGCCGGGCCTTCCTGCCCACGCTGGTGCTGGGTGCCAACGAGTCCATGCGCGTGATGCAGGAGGAGATCTTCGGCCCGATCCTGCCCATCGTCGGCTATCGCGCGCTGGATCAGGCCATCGCCTTCATCAACGCCAGGCCGCGACCGTTGGCGCTGTACTACTTCGACAAGGACCGCAGGCGCATCGATCACGTCCTGCAGTGCACGGTTTCAGGGGGCGTGGTGGTCAACGATTGCATCTTCCATATGCCGCAACACGCGTTGCCGTTTGGCGGCGTGGGCGCAAGCGGCATGGGCGCGTACCACGGGTTCGATGGCTTCGAGACTTTTTCAAAGAAGAAGGGCGTGCTGTTGCAGCATGAATGGACAGGCTCGGCGCTCGCTCGCCTGACCAAGCCGCCCTACGACATCTGGACCGACCGGCTGATCTCTTTTCTGATCCGGCGCGGCTCGCGTTCCGTGAAGCACCCCACTCCCTCACCCTCCGAGACACGGAACCGGTGAGGGTTTCGCAACCTGCCGCGCAGCAGCGCGCTTCAGGGCGTGGCCGGGGAGGCCCGCTGCCAGTGCGTGTCCAGGATGCCGATGACCTCGTCATCCTCCACCTGATGAAAGTCGACGTAGGGCACCCCGACGGCGCGGAAGAACGCCGGCTGGGACAGGCACACCAGGTCATCGACCTCCCCGCGCAGCGCGGCGACGGCTTCCGCGGGCGCGACCGGAACGGCCAGCACGAGCCGCGCCGGCCTTCTGCGCCGCAGCGCCCGCAACGCGGCGCGCACCGTGGTGCCCGTGGCGATGCCGTCGTCCACCAGGACCGCCGTCTTGCCCTCGACCGGCAGCGGCGGGCGGCCGCGCAGGTAGGCGGCACGCCGGCGCTCGATCTCCAGGCGCTCGACCTCGGCCTGGCGCTCGACGTAATCCATGGTGGCGCCGGAAAAATAAAGGGTTTCGCGGTCGATGACGGGCTCGTTGTGCGGCCCTTCGGCGATCGCCGCCACGGCGAGCTCACGCTGCCCCGGAGCGCCGATCTTGCGCACGAGCAGCAGGTCCAGCGGCGCGTGCAAGGCGTCGGCCACCTCGGCGGCCACCGGGACGCCGCCGCGCGGCAGCGCCAGCACCACCGGATCGACCAGCGTCAACGCGGCAAGCGCCCGGGCCAGCAGGCGCCCGGCCTCCGTGCGGTTCGCGAACACATCGCGCATCACTGCTGCTCCCAAGGTCGCACACCGGCCTTCCTGGGCGACCGACCACGCCGGGAAACCGATGCTAGGCGCGTTGCCCGACCCCGCATTGATGGCCGTCAAGGGCGCGGAACGCCGCGTGGCCTGATCGGCGTCAAGTCCACCCGGTGGCGCAGGCCTAGAGTTGGCCGCTGGCGCCCAACACGGGCGGGCCCAGCGCGCGATCTCGTGTCGCAGTGCCGGCCGCTGGACGAAGCGGCGCGAAGCCGCGACGTGCCGGGCTGAAACCAGGACTTGAGCCACATGGATACGGTCCGCCTCGTGCTTGCCGGCGACGTCATGCTGGGACGCGGTGTGGACCAGGTGATGCCGGACCCGTTGCCGCCGCGCCTGTACGAACCCTGGGTACACGACGCCCGCGAGTACGTGCGCCTGGCCGAGCGGGCTCATGGCCCGATACCCGCGCCGGTGGACCTGGGCTATCCGTGGGGCGAAGCGCTGCGCGTGATGGACCGCATGGCGCCCGAGCTGCGCATCGTCAACCTGGAGACCGCGCTCACCGCGAACGGGACACCCTGGCCCGGCAAGGGCATTCACTACCGCATGAACCCGCTGCACGCCGGCAGCCTGTGCGCGGCGCGCATCGACGCCTGTTCCCTGGCCAACAACCATGTGCTCGATTGGGGCGTCGAGGGGCTGAGCAGCACCCTGGCCGCCCTGCGGCGCGAGGGCATCGCCACGGCCGGGGCCGGGGCCGACGAGCGCCGGGCACGGTCGCCCACGCCACTGGCCCTGCGCCACCCGGGGCGGCGGGTGCTGCTGTCGGCATGGGCCACGCCCGACAGCGGCGTGATGGCCGGCTGGGCGGCCACGCGTGAAACGCCCGGCATCGCCGTACTGCACGAACTGGACGCCGCCGCCGCGCGGCGCGTGCTGTCGGGCGTGCAGGCACAGCGGCGCCAGGGCGACCTGGTCATCGTCTCGCTGCACTGGGGCGGCAACTGGGTGGACGAGGTGCCGGCCGCGCATCGGGTCTTTGCACGCCGGCTGATCGACATCGGCGCCGCCGACCTCGTGCATGGCCATTCCTCGCACCATCCGCTGCCCATGGAGGTACACGCCGGCAAGCTGATCCTGTACGGCTGCGGCGACCTGATCAACGACTACGAGGGGATCGACTCCCCGGGGCCGCTGCGCTCGGATGTCGGATGCCTCTACGCGGCCACGCTGTCGGCCGTCAACGGCAGCCTGCTCGCGCTGGAGATCGTGCCGTTGCAGCTGCGCCGCTTCAGGCTCGAACCGCCCGATCCCCTGGTGCGGCAGGAGCTGCACCGGATGCTCGATGCCGGCTGCCGCCGCTTCGGCACCCGCCTGGAAACCGATCCCGGCGGCTCCTGGCAGCTGGCCTGGAGCTGACCCGCTACCGCCCGCTGTCCGCGGCCACGCAGGCGTGGCTTTCCGGAACCGGCCCCAGGATGCTCCGGAGTGCCCGCGAACTGCGGCGAGGGCTTGTCCAGCGTGCAGGGGAAGCCGATGAGCAGCTCGTTGCGCGGCCCGATGCCGCTGTCCAGGTACTGCAGCGCGGCCAGGGCCAGCAGGCAGCGTGTCGGCGCGATCCGCCACGGATGCAGCCTGGCCGACGGCAGCAAGGGTCACTGAACCGCGATGCGCAGCCGGCTGGTCGGCTCGCGCTTGGGCAGCGTGAGCTTGAGCACGCCGTCCTCGCGCTTGGCCGCCACGCTCAGGGCATTCATCGGAAAACTCCTTCGGTCATGGGCCGTTACGGTGTTACGGCCGCAACGGTCTGGCCCGCGGAGCGGCCAGCCGTTGCCTTCGCCGGTGCCGCGCGGGTCAAGAGAATGTTGGCCGACCGGCACGCCGCCTCTTGCGCCCTATCAAGTTCGCGGCCTCGCGCCAGGCGACAGCGACGGGACTTGCGATTTCGCAAGCCACGCGGGACGTCGTGGAACAACATCGCTCGCGTCGGCCGCGCGAGCATGGGCCTTGGCGCACGGTCTTCTGCGGCGCCCGTGGCGCCGCGCTCGTACCCGCCCGCCGTTCAGGCCGATTGACGAGCCCATTGACGGTCCGCATCACCGGAGGATGGCCATGGCTGCCAAGCAACTGCTGTTTCATGACGAGGCGCGCGACAAGATCCGCCGCGGCATGCAGGCCCTGGCCGACGCGGTGAAGGTGACCCTCGGCCCCCGGGGCCGCACGGTCATCCTCGACCGCGAGTTCGGCGCGCCGCAGATCGTCAACTCCGGCGTCGTGGTGGCGCGGTCCATCGAGCTGGAGGACCGCTTCGAGAACATGGGCGCGCAGCTGCTGCGCGAGGTGGCCGCGCGCACCAGCGAGATGGCCGGCGACGGCACCACCACGGCCACCGTGCTGGCGCACGGCATGATCCAGGAGGGCCTGAAGTACCTGGCCGCCGGCATGAACCCGATGGAGCTCAAGCGTGGCATCGACCAGGCCGTCGAGCGCGTGGTGGCCGAGCTGGGGCGCATCGCCCAGCCCTGCGCCAGCGCGCAGGAGATCGAGCATGTGGCCGCCATCTCGGCCAACAACGACCGCTCCATCGGCGAGCTCGTGGCGCGCGCGATGGACAGGGTCGGCCGTGAAGGCGCGGTATCGATCGAGGACGGCTCGGGCATGGTCAGCGAGCTGGAGGTGGTGGAAGGCCTGCAGTTCGATCGCGGCTACCTCTCGCCCTACTTCATCAACAGCGCCGAGCGCCAGGCGGCCGTGCTGCAGGATGCGGCCATCGTGCTGTGCGACCAGCGCCTGTCCTCGGTGAAGGACTTGGTGCCGGTGCTGGAGGCCGCCGCCAAGGCCGGCACGCCGCTGCTGGTGATCGCCGAGGAGGTGGACGCCGAGGCGCTGGCCACGCTGGTGGTCAACACCATCCGCGGCGTGCTCAAGACCTGCGCCGTCAAGGCGCCGGGCTTCGGCGACCGGCGCAAGGCCCTGCTGCAGGACCTCGCCGCGATCACCGGCGCGCAGGTGATCTCCGAGGAGCTGGGCCTGGGCCTGGCCAAGGCCGGCATGGAGCACCTGGGCCGCGCGCGGCGCGTGGAGGTGGACAAGGACCGCACCACCATCATCGGCGGCGCGGGCAATGCGGCGGCCATCCGGGAGCGCGTGGCGGCGCTCAAGCGCCAGCGCGAGACGCTGTCCAGCGAATACGAACGCAAGCAGCTCGACGAGCGCATCGCCAAGCTCGGTGGCGGCGTGGCCCTGATCAAGGTCGGCGCGGCCACGGAAACCGAACTCAAGGAGCGCAAGCTGAGGGTGGAGGACGCGCTGCACGCCACGCGCGCCGCCGTGGACGAAGGCATCGTTCCCGGCGGCGGCGTGGCGCTGCTGCGCGCGCGCCGGTGCCTGCAGGGCCTGACGCTGCCCGCGCTGGACCAGCAGTCGGGGCTGCGCATCGTGATGCGCGCGCTGGAGGAGCCGCTGCGGCGCATCGTCGGCAATGCCGCCGACGAGCCCTCCATCGTGCTGCACAAGGTGGAGGAGGCCGACGCGCCCGGCTACGGCTACAACGCCGCCACCCGCGAGTACGGCGATCTGCTGCAGATGGGCGTGATCGACCCAGCCAAGGTCACACGCCTGGCGCTGCAGAACGCCGCCTCGATTGCCAGCCTGGTGCTCACCACCGACTGCCTGATCGCCAACGCACCGCAGAAGGAGCCGGCCGCCTCGCCAGCGGCGGGCAATCAGCCCGAGATGTTCTGAGCTCGGCTTCAGCCTGCCTCGTTGCCGACGGCGTGTTCGCCGCTCATGAATAGGATTCGGCCAGAGTGGATTTGCGAGCTTGGATATGCGCTCCGCGTCGCAAGCACCGCGTGGAGCCCGGCCGGCTCGGGATGTGGCCGGGCCGCCGCGCCTTACTTGCCGCTGCCGCGCACCTTGGCAAGCTCGGCGTTGAGCTCGCTCATCAGCGGCTCGCCGACGTCCTTGGCGTACTTCTCCACCACCGGCTTGATGCGCTCGCGCACCTTGGCCACCTCGGCGGGCGGCAGCTCCGCCACCTTCATGCTCTTCTTGAGCACGTCCAGCGACTTCGCGTCCTCGGCGCGGGCGAACTGGCGCTGGTAGGCCTGCGACTCGGCCGCCGCCTGCCGGATGATCTGCTGCTCGTCCGGGGACAGCTTGTCCCAGGCCTTGCGGCCGATCAGGATCGACAGCGGGCTGTAGATGTGCCGGGTGAGCGACAGGTAGGGCTGGACCTCGTAGAACTTGGACAGCTCGATGCTCTTGAGCGGGTTTTCCTGCCCGTCCACGGCCTTGGTCTCCAGCGCCGAGTACACCTCCGGGAAGGGCATCGGCACCGCGTTGGCGCCCAGGATGTTGAACAGGTCGATGTAGATGGGCGACTGCACCACGCGGATCTTCAGGCCCTTGAAGTCGTCGGCCTTGGCCACCGGGTGGCGGCTGTTGGTGAGGTTGCGGAAGCCCAGCTCCCAGTAGCCCAGCGGCACCAGGCCCTTGTCCACCAGCTTCTCGCCCAGCTTGCGGCCGATGGGGCCATCGACCACCGCGTCCGCCTCGCGCCCGTTGTTGAACTGGAACGGCAGGTCGAAGAGCACGAACTCCTTGACCTGGCCGGACAGCAGCCCCGAGCTCAGCGCCGTGAGATCGACCACCCCGCCCTGCAGCGCGGACACCACCTGCAGGTCGCCGCCCAGCGTGCCGTTGGGGAACAGCTTCACGCTGATCTTGCCGCCGCTCTTCTGGCTCACCAGGTCGGCGAACTTCTGGGCGCCCACGCCGATGGGATGGTCCTTGGCGCTCTGGAAGGCGAAGCGCAGCGTGCGCTCCTTGATGTCGGCGGCGTGGCCGGCGGAAGCCGCCAGCAGCAGGGCCGCCGCGGCGACCATGGCGCGGCGCATGCCCGAAAACGTCTTCATGTCCTGTCTCCTTGCTTGGGCGTGATCACGCCGTCTTCGAAACCTGGGCGACCTTGGCGCGCATCGCCTCGGTGCCCGCGACGATGCGGTCCAGCACCTCGTCCAGCGCCCAGAACTTCTCGCGGATGTCGTAGCCGATGGCGCGGCAATGGATGGAGCCGAAGGTGCCCAGGCGCTGGTGGTAGAGCTTGGCCAGCGCCGGGTAGCCCAGCGACTCGCTCACCGCCGCCAGCACCAGGAAGGTCCGCAGCTCCTCGGCCAGCGCCGGCTGCTCGGGGCCCGAGGTGCGCAGCCACTGGTAGAGGTCGGGGTGGAAATTGGTGAACACGCCCGTGAAGCCGCGCGAGCCGGCCTTCATGGCCTCGTAGGCGATGGCGGCGTTGGCATTGACGACGGCCAGCGGCGACCCCGCCGCCAGCGCGACGCGACGCTTGACCGTCTCCAGGTCACAGGACACGTCCTTCAGCAGCACGAAGCGGCCGGTGTCGATGCAGGCCTTCAGCTCCGTGTCGGACAGCAGCCGCCGGTAGGGCGCCGGGCATTCGTACAGGCCCAGCGGCATGTCGGCGGGCAGGCGCTGGAGCAGCCAGTCCAGGTTGCCCAGGAAGGTGTCGGTGCCCTTGTGGTGCGGGTCGAGGTGGTTCGTGACCAGCACCACGGCGTCGGCGCCGCTCTCAGCCGCGGCGGTGAGCTCCTGCACCTGGCCGAAAGGGTCGTCGCTGACATGGCCCGACACCACCACCGGCACGCGGCCGGCGACCTTCTGGACCACGAAGCGGCCCAGCGCCGCGCGCTCGTCCAGGCTCAGGAACTGCATCTCGCTGGACTGCGCGACGGCGAACAGCGCGTCGGCGCCGTGCGCCAGGTACCACTCGATCAGCCGTTCCAGGCCGTCGTAGTCGATCTCGTTGCCGTCAGTGAACGGCGTGAGCATGACGGGAATGATTCCTTCGATGGGACGTGACATGACGGGTCTCCACGGCCAGCCGGGGCCGGGCCGCAAAAAGGTTGAAGAAATAGGACCGAGGCCCGCCGCACAAAGCAGCAGGCAAAGGGACGGGGCTCGTTCGGCTTCTCGGGAGCTCTCGAGGTTCGAAAGCCCGTTCGTGCTGAGGTATCGAAGTACGAGCGGGCGCTGCAGCCTGGCGGATTCGCCCTTCGATACCTCAGGGCGAACGGGTCTATGGGTCAGAGACTTCCTGATCTGCGCATCAGCCGGCGCGCTGCGTGCCCAGCAGGGCCCGCGTGCCCGCCAGCGAGGGCATGCCGCCGGTGGCGCCGCGGCCGGTGACGGAGAGCGCCGCGGCGGCGTTGGCGCAGCGCATGGCGTCCTCCAGCGTCTCGCCGCGCGCCAGCGCGGCGGCAAGGCTGCCGGTGAAGGTGTCGCCCGCGCCCACGGTGTCCACCACCGCCTCCATGCGCCAGCCGGGCACGCTGAGACTGGCGCCGTCGCCGCGCCACAGCCGGCAGCCCGCGGTGCCCAGCGTGGCGATCACCGCGCCGGTGCCGCGGCGCAGCAGCGCCCGGGCACCCTCCTCCAGCCCGGCGCCTTCCAGGCCGGCCAGGGTAAGCAGCTCGGTTTCGTTGGGCGTGAGCACGTCGGTCAGCGCCAGCAGCTCATCCGGCAGCGGCCGTGCCGGCGCCGGATTGAGCAGGGTGCGCACGCCATGGACGCGCGCGATGCGGAATGCCGCCAGCGTCGCCTCCAGCGACACCTCGCAGGAGGCCATCACCACCTTGCTGCCGGCGATGGTGGCGCGGGCCGCCTCGACCTGCCGCGCCCCGAGCCCGGCACCTGCGCCAGGCGCCACGGCGATGCTGTTGTCGCCGTCGGGGTAGATCAGGATCTGCGCCACGCCGCTGCGCTCGCCGGGCGCGATCTCCACGTGCCGTGCATCGATGCCCTCGCCGCTCCAGAGGCTCAGCCCCATGCGGCCGAAGTCGTCGTCGCCGACGCGCGCCACCAGCGCCACGCGCGCGCCCTGGCGGGCGCAGGCGATGGCGGCGTTGGAGCCCTTGCCGCCGGGGCCGATGTCGAAGTTCTGCGCCAGCAGCGTCTCGCCGCGCGCCAGCGGCCGCGGCACGTGGCTGACCAGATCCACGTTCCAGCTGGCGATGCAGACCACGTCCGCGCCGTGGGGGGATGCTGCTTGGGTCACGGGTGCGAATCCTCGGTGGGGTGCAGCCGCTCCGGGTGGTCTTCCAGCCGGAACGGGATGTCGGGTCGGGGCAGGCCCAGCACGCGGTGCTGGGCACTGGTGATGTGCAGGTCGATGCGCTCGATCACGGCCTGCACGTCGCGCGCCTTGAGCGCCTGGATGAACCACAGGTGCTCGCGCAACGCCGCCAGCAGGATCTCGGGCGCCAGCGTGGAGCCTTCGAGCCGGATCAGCCGCACGCGCAGGCTGTTGATGCGGTAGGCGTCGGAGATCAGCTCGTTGTCCAGCGCATCGATCATGAGATCGTGCAGGCCCCAGTCCACGGTGGTGGCGTCGGTCAGCAGCTGCTCGTCGATGCCGTCGCGCTGCGCGCGGCGCACCAGCGCCCAGTGCGCCTCCTCGATGGCCTCCAGGTCGGCATCCGACACCGTGGCGCAGAACTGCTCGGCCGCATGGCGCTCCAGCACGCGGCGCAGGCCGAAGGCGTTCTTGATCAGCCGCATGTCCACGTGGGCGATCTGCAGCCCGCGCTGCGGCACCGTGCGCAGCAGCCCTTCCGCCTCCAGGCGCGGGATGAGCTCGCGCACGGCGCCCAGCGGCATGTCCAGCAACTGCATGAGCTCACGCTGCGACACGAACTGCCCGGGCCGGATGTTGGCCTGCAGGATCTGCTGCCTGAAGTTTTCATAGGCCTGCATGCGCAGGCTGGGCGCGGCGCCGTTGGTGCGAGAAGTGCGCGTCGCCATGGTGCTCAAGCTGCCGCCCGCAGCTTTTGCGCCCCGGGGGCGCCGTTCGCCACACCCATGTCGCTTCGTGGCCGCGCCGCGCGGAGTGCGCGCTCCAGCGCAGGCGAAGTCTCGGACGACAGCAAAGACAGGAAGTGCTTGGACATGGCTGGCAGGGTCGGCGGCGCCCGGTGGAGAAGGCTGACGCGGACCAACCCTCATGAATGGTCATTGATTTCTGGCTGACATGTTAGTGGGTTTTTATCAATGAGTCATCCCTGAATACCCGGCCGAGGCACCCTGCCGGCGATGCCGGCTCGTTTCTCGTGCGCGTCTCCTGGATGGACATACCAGCTCATGGCGCAGGCAGCGGGTGAAGCGTCGGTTGACGTGGCCTCGCCCGTGGCCAGCGCCTGGCATTGAGACGCGACGACCGTGTCGAAGAGCGGCTGCATTGCGGACCGCTGGCCACCCCGGAAACCGCCTCCAAGCGACGACAAGCACCTCGTCGGACTCGCTCGATGTCGCACCGGTCTGGAGCATTGGTCCCGGCAACAACGACCTTGCCCAGCCTCGGGCCCTCGCCGTGGATGTCGCAAACCGACAAGACCGTGTCGCGCCATCAATGCCGCGCCCGATGGGCGATTTCTATAGTCGGGGCGTGGATGTCAAGAAGGTAGCGCGCGCAGGACATTCATGAGATCACCAGAGTTGAACCATGATCGTCACTGCCGAATCCGCGTTGAGAATCCTGCTGCGCAGAAGAAACTGTTCCGGGCACCTGCGCCATGCGACGCGGCAACTGATTCATCAAACCATTGCGCAAATCCATGCCGAGATGCGAGCCGGAACGGGACGGGCATGAAATGCTGGCGTCGGGCGAGCTTTTCAAAACCCGGCCAAGGCCACGCCCAAACTCGGAACTGGAGGCGCGGTAACCCGGTCATCGCAGCACCGGTCGAATGCTGTGCCGGCCACTGGCCGAACAGAGATTCGGTCGGCTCATCCGGCGAGCGGGCGCTACAGAAGGTGGTAACCCGGGCCACTCAGGCACACCGGCCGGTGCAGGGAGAACGGCGGAAATTTGTGGACGGCGGCGTCGTCCGCCCGAAAAAGGTGGTACGCCACCCGGCGCGCGTTGCATGCCGGGTGGTGCCGGGCCGCTTCGTCGGTGGCCCGCATCCCGATCAAGCCGCCTTGCGCAGCAACGAGTGGGGATCGAGCACGTACTTGCGCGGCGCACCGTGGTCAAAGGCCTCGTAGCCCTTGGGCGCGTCGTCCAGCGAGATCACTTCCACACCCACGGTGTCGGCGATCTTGATGCGGTCCCACAGGATGGCCTGCATCAGGGCGCGGTTGTACTTCATGACCGGCGTCTGCCCGGTGAAGAAGCTGTGCGACTTGGCCCAGCCCAGGCCCAGCCGCACGCTGAGCGAACCGCGCTTGGCCGCCTCGTCCACGGCACCGGGATCGTCGGTGACATAGAGCCCGGGGATGCCGATAGCGCCGGCCGCGCGCGTGATCTCCATCAGCGAGTTCAGTACCGTGGCCGGTGCCTCGTGCTGGGCCCCCTCGTGGCCGTGCCCGCGAGCCTCGAAGCCCACCGCGTCCACGGCGCAGTCCACTTCCGGCGTGCCCAGGATCTGCGCCACCTGCTCGGCCAGCGTCGCGTCCTTGGACAGGTCCACCGTTTGATAGCCGAGCTGGCGCGGGTGCTCCAGCCGCACCGGGTTGACGTCGCCGATGATGACGCACGCCGCACCCAGCAGCCGCGCCGATGCGGCCGCGGCCAGGCCGACCGGCCCGGCGCCGGCGATGTAGACCGTGCTGCCCGGCCCCACGCCCGCCGTGACGGCACCGTGGTAGCCCGTGGGCAGGATGTCCGAAAGACAGGTGAGGTCACGGATCTTTTCCATGGCCTGCGCCCGGTCGGGGAACCGGAGCAGGTTGAAGTCGGCGTACGGGACCATCACGTACTGGGCCTGCCCACCCACCCAGCCGCCCATGTCCACGTAGCCGTAGGCGCCGCCCGCGCGCGAGGGATTCACGCTCAGGCACACGCCGGTGTGCTGCTCCTTGCAGGTGCGGCAGCGCCCGCAGGCCACGTTGAAGGGCACGGAGACGATGTCGCCGACCTGCAGCGTTTCCACGTCGCGGCCCTTCTCGATCACTTCGCCGGTGATCTCGTGGCCCAGCACCAGGCCGACGGGCGCGGTGGTACGGCCGCGCACCATGTGCTGGTCGGAGCCGCAGATGTTGGTCGACACCACGCGCAGGATCACCCCGTGCTCGGCGGTGCGCCCGCGCGGATCGACCAGCTTGGGAAAGTCGATGCCCTGGACTTCCACCTTGCCGGGGCCCATGTAGACCACGCCGCGATTGCTTGAACTCATAGCTTGTCTCCTGTTGCTGGGACACATGAACGAGGCGATGTGCTGCGCCTCTGCCTTGGAAGGTCTGGCAGCCGACCTTCATTCACTCCGAATGCCGAAGAAGCCGGCCCAGGACGCTTCCGGCCCGATCGCGGCGCCGAGGGGCCAACGCACGTTGTCCTGAATGCAGGACGTCGATGCCTCGACAGCGCCTGGAATGGGCATGTGCCAACCAGCACACGCCCGCCATGCCAACGGTTTGGTTACTGAATCAACGCCAGCTTGCGCAGGTGCTCCAGCAGCGCCTGGGCCTTGTCCACGGTGCTGCCCTCGCGGATGACGAGGCCGCCCTGCCTGGCCGGCGCCCCGGAGCCCGTGGCGCGCGCCATGCGCGCCGCACCGCTCTCGTTGGACGCGGCGGCCAGCGCGCGGCGCTGCTTGCGCGCGGGCTCCAGCACCCAGCGGTCGGCCTCGAGCTGTCCCGAAGATGCGGTGTCGGCTCGCCGGTCCTCGATGCGCCCCTGCTGCGCGGCCACCCAGGCGTGGCGCTGCGGCAGGTCCTCGCGCTGCGCCAGCCTCGGGCTGGTCACCAGCACCGCCGCGGTGCCGGGCTCCAGCCGCCAGGCGCGGCGCGCCCCGCGCGGCAGCGCCTGCACCACGCGCCAGCCGCCGTCGCCTTCCGGCCGCAGGTCGATCACCTCGCCGATGAGCTCGCGCTGCAGCCGCTGCGCCAGCAGGTACGGCAGCATGCCGCTGGAGAGGCCCGACTCGCCGCGCGGCCCGGCCAGCACCAGCGCGCTCTCGCGGCACACCGGCACCAGCGCCGCCACCGCGTCGGCCAGGCTGGGCTCGGGCTGCGCCAGCCGCGTGAGGCGGCTCACGCCCTGCGCCAGGTAGTCGCGCGCCACGCCTTCGGGCATGGCGCCCGCCGTGCACAGCTGCGGCTCGCGCCCGGTGCCCAGCGCCTGTTGCGCCAGCGCCACCGCGGCGGCATCGGCGCGGCTGCGCGTGGCGCGGCCGCTGACGGGGTCGATGCGGGTGCTCACCAGCACCGTGATGGGGGTGGTGCTCATCAGGCCATCTCCAGGGTCTTGGTGGCGGCGCCGGCCTTGGCGGCCGGGGCGGCCGCGGGGCCGCCGCGCAGCAGCGTCAGCAGCGCGCGCATGAGCGGCTGCACGTCCTCGGCCACGGTCAGCTCCGCGCGCTGCACCATCGGCGCTGCCGGGTCGGTGTTGACCGCCATGACATGGCGGCATTCGCGGATGCCCTGCAGGTGCTGCACCGCGCCGGAGATGCCCAGCGCCAGGTAGCCGCGCGCCTGCACGGTGCGCCCGGTGGCGCCGATCTGCTGGCTGCGCGGGAAGCGCCCGTCGTCCACCGCCACGCGCGAGGCGCCCACGGCCGCGCCCAGCGCCTGCGCCAGCTCGTGGAACAGCGCCACGTCCGTGACGCCGTTGCCCGCGGCCAGGATGAAGTCCGCCTCCTCCAGCGCCACCTGCTGCGCCTGGCCCGCCGTGCGGCCCAGGTCCACCACGCCGGCCGGGGTGCGGCTGGCCACCGCCTCCAGCCTCACGCTCTGGCCCAGCCCCAGGAACGGCAGCTCGGTGCGCGCCACCTGCCGGCCGATGAGCAACAGGTCCACGCCCTGCAGCGCCGTGGTGGCGTCGCCCGGGGCACGGCCCACGCCGCCGTGGTCGCGCACGCGCACCCGGCCGTCAGCCACCTCCACCACCGACGCGGCGACGTTCAGGCCCTGCAGCACCGCCAGGCGCCGCCCGATGTCGGCGTCGTCGCCGCGCTCCGGGGCGATCACCAGGCGCGGGCGCAGCGCCTGCCAGCGCCGCGCGACGGCCGTGGCCAGGGCCGGCGCCGTCGTGGCCGGCGTGATGGGCAGCAGCTCCAGCCGGTCGATGCCCAGCGCCGCGGCATCGAGCTGCAGCGCCGCGTCGGTTGCAGGGGCGATGACGACCACGGCCTCGTCCGCTTGCGCCAGCAGCGCCGCCGCGGCGATGGCCTCGCGGGCATGCTCGTCGAAGCTGCCGCAGTCCGGGTGGGCGATGACCAGCACGCAGCCCGGCACGGCCTGGTGCAGGCGCGCACGGCGCACGGCGCTGCCATGGACGGCGCCACCGCGCAGGTCGCGCTCGCCCTCGGTGCTGCCCAGCACGATGCGGCGCAGCCCCTGCGGCGTGATGAGCGCCGGGCGCCGCGGATCGAGTCGACGGATCATTGCTTCACCTCCACGGCCTGAGCCACGAGCTCGGCCACGTCCAGCACCTCGGGGCG